>NZ_JAFCUC010000001.1:0-441201 GCF_049896345.1 Caulobacter sp. DWR2-3-1b2
GGGAAGTCATAGGACGAAAGCAGCTCGCGCACTTCCATCTCGACCAGCTCGAGCAGCTCTTCGTCATCGACCAGGTCGACCTTGTTCATGTAGACGACCAGGGCCGGCACGCCGACCTGCCGGGCCAGCAGGATGTGCTCGCGGGTCTGGGGCATCGGGCCGTCGGCGGCCGAGACCACCAGGATCGCGCCGTCCATCTGGGCGGCGCCGGTGATCATGTTCTTCACATAGTCGGCGTGGCCGGGGCAGTCGACGTGGGCGTAGTGACGGTTCTTCGTCTCATATTCCACGTGCGCGGTGTTGATCGTGATGCCGCGGGCCTTTTCTTCCGGCGCGGCGTCGATGTCGGCGTAGTTCATCGCCTTGGCGCCGCCTTGCTTGGCCAGCGTGATCGTGATCGCGGCCGTCAGCGTCGTCTTGCCATGGTCAACGTGACCGATGGTGCCGATGTTGCAGTGCGGCTTGTTACGTTCGAACTTTTCCTTGGCCATTTTTCTCTACCTTAGGACCCCATTCCCCTCAGAAAAGTGGGGGGGCCTCAAATTGAATGGGAATTGCTGGGGTTCTTTTAGGCGTACTTCTTGATCACTTCGTCGGCGACATGCTGCGGCACCGGCTCGTAGTGATCGTATTGCATGGTGAACTGGGCGCGACCTTGGCTCATGCCGCGCAGGGTGTTCACGTAGCCGAACATGTTGGCCAGCGGCACGAAGGCGTTCACCACCGTGGCGTTGCCGCGCATGTCCTGGCCCTGGATCATCCCGCGACGACCGTTCAGGTCGCCGATGACCGAACCCAGATACTCTTCCGGGGTCACGACCTCGACGGCCATGATCGGCTCGAGCAGCTTGGGAGCGCCCTTCTCGCGCAGTTCCTTAAAGGCGGCGCGCGACGCGATTTCGAACGCCAGCACGCTGGAGTCGACGTCGTGGTACTTGCCGTCCGTCAGGGTCGCCTTGAAGTCGATCAGCGGGAAGCCGGCCAGCAGACCGTTGTCCTTGACCGACAGCAGGCCCTTTTCGACGCCGGGGATATATTCCTTCGGCACCGCGCCGCCGACGATGTCATTCTCGAACACGAAGCCCGAGCCCGGCTCGCCGGGTTCGAACGTGATCATGACGCGGGCGAACTGGCCCGTACCGCCGGTCTGCTTCTTGTGGGTGTAGTCGATGTCGACCTTGCGGCCCAGGCTTTCGCGATAGGCCACCTGCGGCGCGCCGATATTGGCTTCGACCTTGTAGGTCCGCTTCAGGATGTCGATCTTGATGTCCAGGTGCAGTTCGCCCATGCCCTTCAGGATCGTCTGGCCGCTTTCGAAGTCGGTCGAGACGGTGAAGGACGGGTCCTCGGCGGCCAGCTTGGCCAGGGCGACGCCCAGCTTTTCCTGGTCGGCCTTCGACTTGGGCTCGACGGCGATCTCGATGACCGGAGCCGGGAAGATCATGCGCTCGAGGATGACCGGCGACTTCAGAGGATCGCACAGGGTGTCTCCGGTGCGGGTGTCCTTGAGGCCGGCCAGGGCGACGATGTCGCCGGCGAAGGCTTCCTTGATGTCTTCGCGGTTGTTGCTGTGCATCAGCAGCATCCGGCCCACCCGCTCGCGCTTGTCGCGCGTCGAGTTCAGCAGGCCCATGCCGGTTTCCAGCTTGCCCGAATAGATCCGGCAGAAGGTCAGCGAACCGACGAAGGGGTCGTCCATGATCTTGAACGCCAGAACCGACAGCGGCTCTTCGTCCGAGGCCTTGCGAACGATATCTTCTTCGGTCTTGAAGTCGATGCCCTTGGTCGGCGGGATGTCCAGCGGCGACGGCAGGTAATCGACGACGGCGTCCAGCAGCGTCTGCACGCCCTTGTTCTTGAAGGCCGAGCCGCAGAGGATCGGATAGAAGGCGCCCTCCAGCACGGCCTTGCGGATGCACTTCTTCAGCACGGCTTCCGAGGGCTCTTCGCCGCCCAGATAGGCTTCCATCGCCTCGTCGTCCATTTCGACGGCGGCTTCCACCAGATAGGCGTGGGCTTCGATGGCCTTGGCCAGCAGGTCGGCGGGGATTTCCTCGTCGCGGAAATTGGCGCCCAAGGCGTCATTATCCCAGATGACGGCCTTCATGCGGACCAGGTCGACCAGGCCGCTGAGGGTGTTTTCCGCACCGATCGGGAACTGGATCGGCACGGCCTTGGCGCCCAGGCGGTCGCGGATCGACTCGACCGACTTGTCGAAGTCGGCGCCGATCTTGTCCATCTTGTTGACGAACACGATACGCGGCACGTTGTACTTGTCGGCCTGGCGCCAGACGGTTTCGGTCTGCGGCTCGACACCGGCGTTACCGTCCAGCACGGCGACGGCGCCGTCGAGGACGCGCAAGGAACGCTCGACTTCAATCGTGAAGTCGACGTGGCCTGGGGTGTCGATGATGTTGAGGCGCTTTTCTTTCCAGAAAGCGGTCGTCGCGGCCGACGTGATGGTGATGCCGCGCTCTTGTTCCTGGTCCATCCAGTCCATGGTCGCGGCGCCGTCGTGGACTTCGCCAATCTTGTGCGACTTACCTGTGTAATACAGGATCCGCTCCGTCGTCGTCGTCTTCCCGGCGTCGATGTGCGCCATGATGCCGAAGTTACGGTAGTCTTCGATTTTATGCTGGCGGGCCATGGATCTAGCTCTGTGTGACTGCCTCGCGCCAACCTGGAGCGGGGACATTTAAACGTGCGGCGCGGGCGGTTTATCGCAAACCGCCCGCGCCTGAAAGAGTGCTGGTGAGAAAGGTTACCAGCGGTAGTGCGAGAACGCCCGGTTGGCTTCAGCCATCTTGTGGGTGTCTTCACGCTTCTTCACCGCGGTGCCGCGGTTGTTGGAAGCGTCCAGCAGTTCGCCGGCCAGCTTTTCGGTCATGGTGTTTTCGCCACGCTTGCGCGCGGCGGTCACCAGCCAGCGGATGGCCAGGGCGCGACGACGCTCCGGACGGACCTCCACGGGCACCTGATAGGTGGCGCCGCCGACGCGGCGCGACCGGACTTCGATCGCCGGGGCGACGTTGTCCAGGGCGGAGTGGAAGGTTTCCAGGGGGCCCTGGTCCTTGCGCTTGGTCTCGATGATATCGAAGGCGCCATAGATGATGTTTTCAGCGACGGCTTTTTTGCCCTCGTACATCACATAGTTCATGAATTTCGTGACGATCAGGTCTCCGAACTTCGGGTCCGGCAGAACTTGACGTTTCTCGGCGCGACGGCGGCGTGACATGCTTCTTTTTCCTTACTTCGGACGCTTGGCGCCGTAGAGCGAACGACGCTGCTTACGATCCTTGACACCTTGGGTGTCGAGGACGCCGCGCAGGATGTGGTAGCGGACGCCGGGCAAATCCTTGACGCGGCCGCCGCGGATGAGCACCACAGAGTGCTCCTGCAGGTTGTGGCCTTCGCCCGGGATGTAGCACACGGCTTCGATGCCGGTGGTCAAACGGACCTTGGCGACCTTACGAAGCGCCGAGTTCGGCTTCTTCGGGGTGGTCGTGTAGACGCGGGTGCAAACACCGCGACGTTGGGGGCAGCCCTTCAGGGCGGGCACCTTGTTCCGGACCGGCTTGGGCTGGCGCGGCTTGCGGATGAGCTGGTTGACGGTAGGCATTCAGTCTCTGCTCTGATGGAAGCGTGTGCCTGTCGGCCGAAGCGCTTCGGGTCCTTGTTGTTTTTCGTCCGGCTTTCTCGGCCCCCAAGGGGGACCTGATAAACACGAAACTCGCCGGGACGCGAGTGGCGTTCCGGCGGGCTATCCGTCGGGGTAAGGGACGGGCGCTCATCAGGACGGACAGGGTCCGCCTCGAAAAGAGCGCGGAAACTACTCGCGAACGCCTCGTACGTCAATCGGCCCGTTTGCGTTGGTTAAAGACCCCCTAACAGTCACGCTTGCGTCACGTCTTGCGGCAATTGTCGGCCCGTTCGTTCTGCCACGAGGCCTCTCTAGAGCTCACCGGAATCCCAACGCGATTGGCCGCGACTCGGCGTGGTCCTGGCCGGCCTGCTCGGGCTGAGCGGGCTGGTCCTGCTGATCCTGGCGCGGCCCACCGTGACGCGCTTTAGCGAGCGTTCAAGCGATCGGAGCGCCGTCGAGATCAGGCGGGTGGCGCGCGATGCGCCATGGCTCGAGCCCGAAGACGGCAGCGCTCCCGTCCCTAGGCCTGTTGTAAGACCAAGGCCCGCGCCGACCGAACCGCCGGCCCCGCCGGCCGCCACGATCGCCGAAACCGCCCTGCCCCGCTCGTTTGGCGACCTTGGCGCGGTTCTGCGCGCCAGCAACCCGGCCTGCCTGGACACGCGCGAGGCCCTACTGTCGGCGGCCGAGCGCGACCTCTGCCGGGAGCGGCTGGGCGCCCTCGCCCGCAAGACCCCGTTGCGCCTCACGTCGATCACGCCGGAAAAGCGCGCCGACTACGACGCCGTCGCCCGCGCCCAGGCGCCACGGCGCGCCATCGTCCCCCTCGCGGCTCGCGGCGCCAGCGGCCTGTTTGGCGCCGACGATCGGCTTCGCGCTGGCCGCGGCCCGCGCGTGGGTTGTTCCATGAAGTTTGGGCCCAACGCCGAGCCGCCGTCCTCGGGACCCTGCTTTGTCCGGCCGGCGACAGGCCCGCCAACGCCTGAGACCACGTTGCGCAAATCTTACTAGTCACCCGTTCGGCCTTTGGCCGCCACGGTTTCGCCATGCGCGGTCGCAAGGCTTGGCCGTTCGTCACAGTCGAGTTGCTCTTGTCCCAATCCCGGTCCCTGGCCACGGCCGCGGCGCGCGCAAAGCCCATGCGTCGCGGCGCCGTCCTGGCTGTGTCGCTACTGGCCCACGCTGCGGTTTTGACAGCCCTGGCCTGGTCGGTGATCGAGAGCTTTCCGGACCGCTCCAACGACGAGGACGCCATCGACCTGGTGCTGCAACGGCCCCGGCGCTTGGGAGTCGCGACCACCGGAGCCGGTCAGCCCGCCCCTCGACCACGTCCCGCACTTGTCGCGCCTGTCGAGGCCGATCCGTTCGGCCTGGCCCCCGTCGCCACCGCGCCGCCGGGGCCCGTGGCCAGCCCCGGCAAGGGCGGGACCGACCTGCGGGCGTTGTTGCGGGGCAGCGGCCTCGGCTGTTCCAACAGCCATGGCCTGGACCTCAATCGCGAGGAACGCGAGCGTTGCGCCGAGCGACTGGGCGCGCAGGCGCGAAACGCCCAGCCCCTGCCCGCGCCGATCGATCCGGCCAAGCGGGCCTATTACGACGCCGTCGCCGAGGCCTACCGCGACCCGGGCCAGATGGTCCCGCTGACCGCGCGCGGGTCGGGCGGACTCTTCGGCGAGGAACGCAGCGTGCACTCCGGACATGGCCCCCGTGTCGGGTGCTCGGTGAAATTCGGTCCGAACGCCGACAAGGCGCCCAAGGGACCGCCAAACGCTCTGCGGGCCGGGCCTTGCTTCATCCAGGCGCCTACCGGATCGCTGACCCCGGAGGGCGACATCCGCAAGCCATACTAGAGCATTTCCCGACCTGACTGCGTCAGGCCGTGAGCTCTGATCTTCTGTTTTGACGCATTCTTCTTCACGCGAACCGGAACCACTTCACGCGAAAAATGCTCTAGCGCGCACCCACAGGCCTCCCATCTCGCGTTCAGCGGCCACGGTTTCGCCACGCCCAGTGGAAAGTCTGGCCGCCGGTTCTTCCTTGTCGAGTTTGCTCTTGGTCTCGCTGGCTGCACGTCGAAAACGGTTGAAGAACGGCGCGATCCTCGGCGGCTCGCTCCTGTTGCACGGGGCCATGCTGGCGGCCCTGGCCTGGCCTGTGGAGATACCCTTTGCCGACCGCTCGAACGACGACGACGCGCTGTCGATCACGCTGGAGCGGACGCTCTGGCCACCCCAACCGTCGCCCGACCAGATCGCGCCGCGCGCCTCGCCGCTCCAACCTCGGCCCGCTCGACGGACCACGCCCACGGCCATGTCGCCGCTGGTTGCGCCGATCCGCGCCGGGCCGGCCAAGCCGACGATGCAGAATCTCCACCCCGCCCCCTTGCCCGAAGGTCCGCGCGGCGATCTGCGCACGGCCTTGCGTGGCGGCAGCGTCGGTTGCGCCAATGAGCGGGCCGTCGGTCTCAACCGGCGTGAACTCGAGCACTGCGACGAGCGCCTGGGTGCGGCGGCCCGCAACGCCCCCGTCTATGAAGCGCCGATGGACGCCGGAAAGCGGCGCGGCTTCGAAGCCCAGGCCTTGCGTCAGAAGGCCGAGAAAGTGGCGCGCGACGCGCCGATGGGGGTGGGGGTCGATCACCGTAGCCGCGAGGGTCCCGGCACGATGAAGGACATCCCCTGGGTCGGCGGGGCCGAGCAGGACGGCCTGGGCCGCCCGATGTCGGCCACCCAGCAGCGGCTTAAGCATCTGCAGGACGCCGACAAGGCCGAGGCGCTGCGGAAGAAGGCCGCGCGGGACGCCGAGCAGCGCTAAAGCGCCTTTGGTTCAGATTGAATCGGCATCCAAATATTCCGTCTCCCCGACGAAGGCCGGGGCCCCGGTGAAACCCACGAGACGCTCTGGATGAATCTGGGTCACGGCCTTCGTTGGCTGGCGAGAGCATTTTTCGAGCGAAGTGGTCCTGGTTCGCGTGAAGAAAAATGCGTCAAAAGAGAAGATTAGAGCTCACGGCCTGACGCAGTCAGGCCGTGAGCTCTCCAATTCCCCGTCTTGCCGGCGCCAACAGGCCGATCAGCAGGAATGGCCGGGTCTTGCGACTAAAGCGCTCGAGTTGGGCCAGGGCTTCCAGATCGTCGTGATCGAGCCGCACCTAACGCTCCTCCAACCCGGAAAGCTTGCGCACGATGGCTTCGATCAGACTGAAGGACTTGTTGAGGAAGTAGGTGATCCGCCCGGCGGGCACCGTGGTCAGCCCGGTGGCCCCGAAGATCAGGCCCAACTCGGCGACCGAGACGCCCTTGGTCTCGAACATGATGTAGGCGGCGTAGATCAACAGCAGGAACGAGACGATCGCGCGGATCATGTAGACGAAGCGCTCGACCTGGAACATCCGCATCAGGCGATCCAGCGCGTCCAGGGCGCGATCGACGATTTCCTTGTCCATGGGCGCCCCCGCCCCGCCCCGCGCCTGCCATCAACGGCGGGCCGCGACACAACCTTTCGTAACGCTACGACACAAACTCCGCCTAGAGCTTTAGTCGCGGTATTTGAAGATCGTGGCGTACCGATGGGTGACCCAATAAAAAAACGGCCCGGGATTGCTCCCGGGCCGTTCCGCTTCAGTCCGTGGTCGACGCTTAGGCGTCGGCGTTGGCGATGACCGCGGGCAGCGGCTCCATCGCGTCTTCGCGCTGCTGGGCCAGTTGCTCGTCGCGCCTGGCGGCGACGCGCTGCAGGCTGCGCAGGTAGGAACCCGTACCGGCGGGGATCAGGCGACCCACGATGACGTTTTCCTTCAGGCCTTCCAGGGTGTCGGTCTTGCCGTGCACCGAGGCTTCGGTCAGGACGCGGGTCGTTTCCTGGAACGACGCGGCCGAGATGAAGCTCTTGGTTTGCAAGCTCGCCTTGGTGATGCCCAGCAGAACCGGCTGAGTGGTCGCCCCACGGCCGCCACGGGCGGTCGCACGGTCCTGCTCGACATAGAACTCGGGCTTGTCGAGGTGGTCGCCCTTGATCAGGCCGGTGTCGCCGGGATCGAGGATCTCGACCTTTTGCAGCATCTGACGAACGATCGTCTCGATGTGCTTGTCGTTGATCGGCACGCCCTGCAGTCGGTAGACCTCCTGGATTTCGTCCACGAGGAAGTTGGCCAGGGCCTCGACGCCCAGGATGCGCAGGATGTCGTGCGGATCCGGGTTGCCGTCGATGATGTACTCGCCGCGCGCGATGAAGTCGCCATCGTGCACCGCGATATGCTTGCCCTTGGGGATCAGGAACTCGACCGCTTCGCCCTGGTTGCCGTCTGCGTCGACTTCCGGGGTGATCTTGATACGGCGCTTGTTCTTGTAATCCTTGCCGAATTCGACACGACCATCCATTTCCGCGATGACCGCGCAGTCCTTGGGACGGCGGGCTTCGAAGAGTTCGGCGACACGCGGCAGACCGCCGGTGATGTCGCGGGTCTTGGCGCCTTCGGTGGGGATCCGCGCGATGACCTCGCCCGGCTTGACCATGTCGCCGTCACCAACGGAGAGAATGGCGCCGACCGACATCAGGTAGCGAGCCTCGCCGCCATTGGCCAGGCGAACATAGGAGCCGTCCTCGGCCAGCACGCCCATGGCCGGACGCAGGTCCGAGGCGCGGGCCGAGGTCCGCCAGTCGGCGATCACGCGTTGCGCGATGCCGGTGGCTTCGTCGGTTTCCTCGCGGACGGAGAAGCCGTCCACCAGGTCTTCCGCACGGATCTTGCCGGCCACTTCGGTGATGATCGGGGTGGTGTAGGGGTCCCAATCGGCCAGACGCTGGCCACGCTTCACCTTGTCGCCGTTCTTGATCTTCAGGCGCGCGCCGTACGGCGGCTTGTAATTCTCGCGTTCCTTGCCGTCGACCAGGACGCTCACGGCCGTATTGCGGCTCATGACCACCAGGAAGCCTTCGGTGCCGACAACGGTGGCGCCGGTCACGCGGACCGTACCGTCGTTGCTGCTTTCGAAGAACGACTGCTCGGCCACCTGGGCGGTGCCGCCGATGTGGAAGGTCCGCATCGTCAGCTGGGTGCCGGGCTCGCCGATGGATTGGGCGGCGATGACGCCAACCGCTTCACCGATGTTCACCGGGGTCCCGCGGGCCAGGTCACGGCCGTAACAGGCGCCGCAGACGCCGACCTTGGCTTCGCAGGTCAGGACCGAACGCACCTTCACCGACTGAACCGCAGCCGTCTCGATGGCGTCGGCCATGTTCTCGGTCAGGTAAGTGTCGGCCGGGATGACGATCTCGCCGGTCGCCGGGTCCTTGATGTCCTCGGCCGAGAAGCGGCCCAGGACGCGCATGCCCAGCGAGACGAGGACGTCGCCGCCCTCGACCACGGCGCGCAGGGTGATGCCCCGCGTGGTGCCGCAGTCTTCCTCGACGATGATGCAGTCCTGCGCCACGTCGACCAGACGACGGGTCAGATAGCCGGAGTTGGCGGTCTTCAGCGCGGTGTCCGCCAGGCCCTTGCGGGCGCCGTGGGTCGAGTTGAAGTATTCCTGAACGGTCAGGCCTTCCTTGAAGTTCGAGACGATCGGGGTCTCGATGATCTCGCCGGAGGGCTTGGCCATCAGGCCGCGCATGCCGCCGAGTTGCTTCATCTGGGCTTGCGAGCCCCGGGCGCCGGAGTGGGCCATCATGTAGATAGCGTTGATCTCCTTCTCGCGGCCGTTCTCGTCCTTATGCTTCATCTGAAGCTCGGCCATCATCTCGTCGGCGACGCGATCGGTGGCCTTGGCCCAGGCGTCGACGACCTTGTTGTACTTCTCGCCCTTGGTGATCAGGCCGTCGGCGTACTGTTGCTCGTACTCCTCGGCCAGGGTGCGGGTTTCGGCGACGATCGCCTCTTTCCGCTTCGGGATGATGATGTCGTCCTTGCCGAAGGAGATGCCGGCCTTGGCCGCTTCCTTGAAGCCCAGACCCATGATCTGGTCGGCGAAGATCACCGTCGCCTTCTGACCGCAGTGGCGGTAGACGATGTCGATCAGATTGCCGATTTCCTTCTTGGTCAGCGCTTTCTCGATCAGTCGGTGACCGATCGCAGTGTGCTGCGGCAGAAGGGCGGCGATCTTCATCCGGCCCGGCGTAGTGTCGATCACCCGGCGACGCACGACGCCGTCGGCGTCCATTTCGGTAAAGCGCGACTTGATCTTGGCGTGCAGGCTGACGACGCCGGCGTCCATGGCGGCTTCGATCTCGCCCAGGTCGGCGAAGATCTTGCCTTCACCCGGTTCACCCTCGCGAGCGACCGACAGATAGTACAGGCCCAGGACGATGTCCTGCGACGGCACGATGATCGGTCGGCCGTTGGCGGGCGACAGGATGTTGTTGGTCGACATCATCAGGACGCGCGCTTCCAGCTGAGCCTCGAGGCTCAGCGGGACGTGGACAGCCATCTGGTCGCCGTCGAAGTCGGCGTTAAACGCGGCGCAGACCAGCGGGTGCAGCTGGATGGCCTTGCCCTCGATCAGCTTGGGCTCGAACGCCTGGATGCCCAGGCGGTGAAGCGTCGGCGCGCGGTTCAGCATCACCGGGTGCTCGCGGATCACCTCTTCGAGGATGTCCCACACCTGGGGCTGTTCGCGTTCGACCATGCGCTTGGACTGCTTGACGGTGCCCGAAAGGCCCTTGGCGTCCAGGCGCGCATAGATGAACGGCTTGAACAGCTCGAGCGCCATCTTCTTGGGCAGGCCGCACTCGTGCAGTTTCAGGTCGGGACCGACCACGATCACCGAACGGCCCGAATAGTCGACGCGCTTGCCCAGCAGGTTCTGGCGGAAGCGGCCTTGCTTGCCCTTCAGCATGTCGGCCAGCGACTTCAGGGGACGCTTGTTGGCGCCCGTGATGACGCGACCACGACGGCCGTTGTCGAACAACGCATCCACCGATTCCTGCAGCATCCGCTTTTCGTTGCGGATGATGATGTCGGGGGCGCGCAGTTCGATCAGGCGCTTGAGGCGGTTGTTGCGGTTGATGACCCGGCGATAGAGGTCGTTCAGGTCGGAGGTGGCGAAGCGGCCGCCGTCCAGCGGCACCAGCGGGCGCAGTTCCGGCGGAATGACCGGCACGACCGTCAGAACCATCCATTCGGGGCGGTTGCCCGACTCTGAGAAGGCTTCGAGAATCTTCAGGCGCTTGCTGAACTTCTTTTGCTTCATGTCCGACACGGTGCCGGCCAGCTCTTCGCGCAGGCGTTCGGCTTCCTTGTCGAGGTCGATCGCCTTCAGCAGGTTCTGGATGGCTTCGGCGCCGATCTCGGCGGTGAAGCTGTCATCGCCATACTCGTCCTGGGCGCGCATGAAATCGTCCTCGCTGAGCAGCTGGTGCTGCTTCAGCGGGGTCAGGCCCGGCTCGGTGATGATGTAATATTCGAAGTACAGGACGCGTTCGATGTCCTTCAGAGGCATGTCCAGCATCATGGCGATGCGCGAGGGCAAGCTCTTCAGGAACCAGATGTGGGCGACCGGCGAGGCCAGCTCGATGTGACCCATGCGCTCGCGACGGACGCGGGCCAGGGTGACTTCAACGCCGCACTTTTCGCAGATGATGCCCTTGTACTTCATGCGCTTGTACTTGCCGCACAGGCATTCGTAGTCCTTGGTCGGGCCAAAGATACGGGCGCAGAACAGGCCGTCACGCTCGGGCTTGAACGTGCGATAGTTGATGGTTTCGGGCTTCTTGATCTCGCCGAACGACCACGAGCGGATCTTTTCCGGCGAGGCCAGCGAAATGCGGATCTGGTCGAAGGTCGGAGCGGCCTGGACCGGATTGAAGATGTTCAGGATTTCCTGGTTCATCTTGGTTCCTTCTGCGGGATTACCCGCGAAAATTCAAAGTCGGAGAGCGGCGATCGAAGACCCCTCCCCGCCCTTTCGGGCGAAGAGGGAAGTTCTTCGGATCAGCTGTTCTCCAGCTCGACGTTCAGGCCGAGCGAGCGCATTTCCTTGACCAGCACGTTGAAGCTTTCCGGGATACCGGCTTCGAACGTGTCGTCGCCGCGGACGATCGACTCGTAGACCTTGGTCCGGCCGGCCACGTCGTCAGACTTCACCGTCAGCATTTCCTGCAGGGTGTAGGCCGCGCCGTAGGCTTCCAGAGCCCACACTTCCATTTCCCCGAAGCGCTGACCGCCGAACTGGGCCTTACCCCCCAGCGGCTGTTGCGTGACGAGCGAGTACGGACCGATCGAACGGGCGTGGATCTTGTCGTCGACCAAGTGGTGCAGCTTCAGCATGTAGATGTAGCCGACCGTGACCGGACGTTTGAACTGGTCGCCCGTCTGGCCGTCGAACAGGATCGACTGGCCCGAGGGGTCGAGACCCGCCATGCGCAGGTGGTCCTCGATATCGCCGATCCGCGCGCCGTCAAAGACGGGCGTGGCGATCGGAACGCCCTTTCCGAGGTTGCGGGCCAGTTCGACCAGCTCTTCCTCGGTTTCCGGCAGTTCCTCGTCAGGACCATAGATCTCGGTCAGACGATCGATCAGGGCCTGCTTCTGGCCACCGGCCTGCCAGTCCTCGAGCAGGGTGGTGATCTGCTTGCCGAGACCGGCGCAGGCCCAACCCAGGTGGGTTTCGAAGATCTGGCCGACGTTCATGCGCGAAGGCACGCCCAGCGGGTTCAGAACGACGTCCACATGCGTCCCGTCGGCGAGGAACGGCATGTCCTCGATCGGCAGGATGCGCGAGATGACGCCCTTGTTGCCGTGACGGCCGGCCATCTTGTCGCCGGGCTGAAGCTTGCGCTTCACGGCCACGAAGACCTTGACCATCTTCATCACGCCCGGAGGCAGTTCGTCGCCGCGCTGCAGCTTGTCGACCTTGTCCTCGAAGCGGCGGTCCAGACGCTTGCGGTTCTCGTCGAACAGCTTGCGCAGGCTTTCCAGTTCGCCCATCGCCTTCTCGTCTTCCAGGGCGATCTGCCACCAGAGGCCGGGTTGGACTTCCGACAGGTTCTCGGCCGAGATCTGGCCGCGCGACAGGCCCTTGGGGCCCGACAGCGCGACATTGCCGATCAGCAGCTCGCGCAGACGGCCCGAGATGTTGCGGTTCAGAATCGCGAATTCGTCGTCGCGGTCCTTGCCCAGCCGGTCGATTTCCGAGCGTTCGATGGCCAGGGCGCGTTCGTCCTTGTCGACGCCGTGACGGTTGAACACGCGAACATCGACGATCGTGCCGGCGACGCCCGGGGGCAGGCGCAGGCTGGTGTCGCGGACGTCCGAGGCCTTTTCACCGAAGATGGCGCGCAGGAGCTTTTCTTCCGGCGTCATGGGCGACTCCCCTTTCGGGGTGACCTTGCCGACCAGGATGTCGCCCGGCTGGACTTCGGCGCCGATCGCCACGATGCCCGCTTCGTCGAGGTTGCGCAGGGCTTCCTCGCCGACATTGGGAATGTCGCGGGTGATCTCTTCCGGGCCGAGCTTCGTATCGCGGGCCATGACTTCGAATTCCTCGATGTGGATCGAGGTGAAGACGTCGTCGCGGACGATGCGTTCGGAGATCAGGATCGAGTCTTCGAAGTTGTAGCCATTCCAGGGCATGAACGCGACGAGCGCGTTGCGGCCCAGGGCCAGTTCACCCAGCTCGGTCGAGGGACCGTCGGCGATGATGTCGCCGCTATTGATCCGGTCGCCCACCTTCACCAGCGGACGCTGGTTGATGCAGGTCGACTGGTTCGAGCGCTGGAACTTGCTGAGGCGGTAGATGTCGACGCCCGAACGGGCGGCGTCGGTTTCTTCCGTGGCGCGGACGACGATACGCGTACCGTCGATCTGCTCCACCACGCCGGTGCGCTTGGCGATGACCACGGCGCCCGAGTCACGGGCGACCACGGCTTCCATGCCGGTCCCGACAAGGGGAGCATCGGATTGCACGAGGGGCACGGCCTGACGCTGCATGTTCGAGCCCATCAGGGCGCGGTTGGCGTCATCGTTTTCCAGGAAGGGGATCAGGGCCGCGGCCACCGAAACCACTTGGCGCGGCGACACGTCCATCAGGTCGACCATCTCCTTTTGCAGGAGCGTGGGTTCGCCATTGATCCGGCCGGGCACCAGGTCGTCGACGATCTCGCCGTTCAACACCTTGATGTTGGACTGGGCGATGACGTGCTTCGACTCTTCCATGGCCGACATGTAGACGACCTCGTCGAGCGGCTTGCCGTCGGCGACGCGACGGTAGGGGCTCTCGATGAAGCCGTACTTGTTGACCCGGGCGTGGGTGGCCAGCGAGTTGATCAGGCCGATGTTCGGGCCTTCCGGCGTTTCGATCGGGCAGATGCGGCCGTAGTGGGTCGGGTGAACGTCGCGGACTTCGAAGCCGGCGCGCTCGCGGGTCAGACCGCCCGGGCCAAGCGCCGAGAGGCGGCGCTTGTGGGTGATCTCCGACAGCGGGTTGGTCTGGTCCATGAACTGCGACAGCTGCGAGGAGCCGAAGAATTCACGCACCGAGGCCGCGGCCGGCTTGGCGTTGATCAGGTCGTGCGGCATCACGGTGTCGATGTCGACGGACGACATGCGTTCCTTGATGGCGCGCTCCATGCGCAGCAGACCGACGCGGTACTGGTTTTCCAGCAGTTCGCCGACCGAACGCACCCGGCGGTTGCCGAGGTTGTCGATGTCGTCGATTTCGCCGCGACCGTCGCGCAGGCCGACCAGCAGCTTGAGGACCGCCAGCACGTCTTCCTTGCGAAGCACGCGCATCTCGTCCGAAGCGTCCAGCTCCAGCCGCATGTTCATCTTGACCCGGCCGACGGCCGACAGGTCGTAGCGTTCGGCGTCGAAGAACAGCGACTTGAACATCGCTTCGGCCGCTTCCACGGTCGGCGGCTCGCCCGGACGCATCACGCGATAGATGTCGAACAGCGCGTCCTCGCGGACGGCGTTCTTGTCGACGCGCAGGGTGTTGCGCATGTAGGCGCCGACCGTGACGTGGTCGATGTCCAGCACGTCGATGGTGCTGAAGCCTTGGGCGGCCAGGGCCTCGATCGAGGCGACGTCCAGCTCGTCGCCGGCTTCGGCGTAGATCTCGCCGTTCTCATAGTTGACGGCGTCGCGGGCCAGGTAGCGGCCGGTCAGGGCTTCGGGGGCCAGCAGCAAGGTCTTCAAGCCGCCGTCGGCCAGCTTCTTGGCTTGGCGGGCGGTGATCTTGATACCGCCCGGGGCCACTTCCTCGCCGGTGTCGGCGTCGATCAGGGCGAATTCCGGCTTCACGCCGCGCCAGCGCTCGGCCTTGTACGGGGTAGCCCAGCCTTCGGCGCCGGCCGTGGTGCGCTTCTCGAAGGGCACCACGTCATAGAAGGTCGTCAGGATCTCTTCGCCGTCCATCCCCAGGGCATAGAGGAAGGTGGTGGCGGGCAGTTTGCGGCGACGGTCGATGCGGACATAGACCACGTCCTTGGCGTCGAACTCGAAGTCGAGCCACGAGCCGCGATAGGGGATGACGCGGGCGGCGAACAGCAGCTTGCCCGAGGCGTGGGTCTTGCCCTTGTCGTGGTCGAAGAACACGCCGGGCGAGCGGTGCATCTGCGAGACGATGACCCGCTCGGTGCCGTTGACGATGAAGGTGCCTTTTTCCGTCATGAGCGGGATGTCGCCCATGTAGACGTCCTGCTCCTTGATGTCCTTGACGGACCGGGCCCCCGTCTCTTCTTCCGTTTCAAAGACGATCAGCCGCAGCTTGACCTTCAGCGGCGCCGCGAAGGTCATGTCGCGCTGGATGCATTCCTCAACGTCGTACTTGGGCTCTTCGAATTCGTACGAGACGTATTCGAGCACCGCGCGCTCGTTGAAGTCCTTGATCGGGAACACCGACTTGAAGACCGCCTCGATACCCTCGTCCTTGCGCACGCCCGGACGGACTTCGCGCTGCAGGAACTGTTCGTAGGAGGAGCGCTGAACCTCGATCAGGTTCGGCATCTGCACAGCTTCGGGGATGCGGCCGAAAGACTTCCGGATCCGCTTCTTGCCGGTGAAGGATTGCGCCATGTTTTTTCCCTGCGACGCGGAACTTGGAGTCCGCGCGTGAATTCGATTGTCTTAGCGTCCACCCTCGCCGTTCCCTTCTCGAGAGAACGCTGGACGCTGCAATTCCCCTATCGAGCGACCGGGACCGGAAGCTTGATGGGCGCCCCTTCGCGCGGGTCGGAGGGCAGCTGACCGCGCCTCGGGGCGTTAGATGCAGACACGCGCGTGCGCGTTCCGCCGAATGTCTTCGTGGACTGGCGGATATAGGACAGGCGGGTGGGGATGGGAAGGGGCTTTATCCACAAAACCCTAACGGCGCGCCGGGAACCGGTCGCGCCTCATCTTCTCGCGGCCCGGCTCGCGCGTCAGACCTTCTTGAACACCCTGCCGACCAACGAGATCCCCAGCCCGATCAGGCAGATGAAGAAGGCGATCTTGGTCAGGGCAACGGCGATGTGGAACACGAAGCTGAGCAGACCGAAGACGATCATCAGAACGAGCAGCAGGGCGGCGAGCTTGAGCATGGGTCGGAAACGTCGCTCGGCCCACAAGGTTGCAGGGCCCGCGATAGCCTCGCAAATCGCGAGGCGAATGAACACCGATTATTCAGCTTCCGCAGCCATGCTCGATTTTCATCGCGTTATGAAAGTTTCCCGCATGACCGCCAAGTCCAACTGCGACGGTTGTCGCGACGGCGCCGGTTTCGACCTGCCGATCATCATGGCCTTCCAGCCGGTCGTCGACGCCAACGCCGGCACGGTGTTCGCCCATGAGGCCCTGGTGCGCGGGGCTGCGGGCGAAGGCGCGGGCTTCATCCTGTCCCAGGTCTCGGAAACCAATCGCTACGCCTTCGACCAGCTCTGCCGGGTCACGGCGATCGAGCAGGCCGCCGCCCTCAACATGGCCGCCGACGGGGCCAGCCTGTCGATCAATTTCCTGCCCAACGCCGTCTATGAGCCCCGGGCCTGTATCCGCCTGACCCTCGCGGCGGCGATGCGCACGGGCTTTCCGCTGAACCGGATCATCTTCGAGTTCACCGAGGTGGAGCGGCTCGACACCGACCACATCCTCCACATCCTGCGCAGCTACCGCGCCATGGGTTTCCAGACCGCGATCGACGATTTCGGGGCGGGCTACGCGGGACTGGGGCTGTTGTCGAAATTTCAGCCTGACCTGGTCAAGCTGGACATGGACCTGATCCGCGACATCGACACCAGCACGGTCAAGCAGACCATTGTCCGTTCGACCCTGGACATGCTGCGCGACCTGGGTGTCACGCCGATCTGCGAAGGCGTCGAAACCATCGCCGAGTATCAGGTGCTGCGCGAGCTCGGCGTCGACCTCATGCAGGGCTACTTGCTGGCCAAGCCCGCGCTCGACGCCTTGGCGACACCGGTCTGGCCTGGCCGGGAAGCCGTCCGCGCCAAGGCCGGCTGACCTGCGCCCCTACCCTTTCACCAAGACTGATCCCCAATAGAAAACGGCCCCGGAGGTTTCCCTCCGGGGCCGTTCACTTGGAGTCAGAGAACTGACACCGGCCACCCGCGCCGAGGCGCGGATCGTGAATTACTTCACGACGACGGTGGCGCCGGCTTCGGTCAGCTTCTTGGCGACTTCGTCGGCGACTTGCTTGGAGACGTTTTCGACGATGTTCTGCGGAGCGCCTTCGACCAGATCCTTGGCTTCCTTCAGGCCGAGGTCCGGACGGACGCCGCGGACTTCCTTGATCACGTTGATCTTCTTCTCGCCACCGGCGGTCAGGACAACGGTGAACTCGGTTTGCACTTCGGCTTCTTCGACCGGGCCAGCGGCGGCGGCGGGGCCAGCGGCGGCGACCGGAGCGGCGGCCGAGACGCCCCACTTTTCTTCCAGCAGCTTCGACAGATCAGCGGCTTCGAGGACCGACAGGGTGGACAGTTCTTCAACCAGCTTTTCGAGCTTCGACATGTTCAATTTCCTTAGAGAATGAGGGGATTTGTGCGGAGATGACCGTTACGCGGCGTCTTTGGTCGCATAGGCGTTGAAGACGCGCGCCAGTTGGCCAGCCGGAGCCTGCAGGACGCCAGCGATCTTGGTCGCCGGAGCCTGGATGAGGCCGATAAGCTTGCCACGGATCTGGTCGAGCGACGGCAGCGTGGCGAGAGCGCGCACGGCCGTTTCGTCCAGAACCGTCGTCTGGCCCAGAATGCCGCCGACAAGCTTGAGCTTCTCGTTTTCCTTGGCGTACTGGGTGACGATCTTGGCGGCGGAGACAGGATCCTTGCCGAAGGCGATGGCGACCGGACCCGTGAACAGGGCGGCGCCCTCTTCACCGATCGAGCCGTTCAGGGCCTTCTGGACGAGGGTGTTCTTCACCACCTGGAACGTGGCCGATTCCTTGCGGAGGCGGCTAC
Organism: Caulobacter sp. DWR2-3-1b2; assembly: GCF_049896345.1. NCBI lineage: Bacteria > Pseudomonadati > Pseudomonadota > Alphaproteobacteria > Caulobacterales > Caulobacteraceae > Caulobacter > Caulobacter sp. DWR2-3-1b2. Next base: position 18,026 of record NZ_JAFCUC010000001.1, read on the forward strand.
GCAGTTCAGTCATTTCCGCAACGGTCATGCCCATGTAGTGGGTCACGACGACAGCGCCGGCGCCTTCGAAAACGCTTTTCAGCGATTCGATCGACTCCTGCTTTTGAGCGCGGTCCATTGCGGTCTCCTACTCAATGACAGCGGCCGGACTATTCCGGCAGCCGAATGCTCGACGCATGAGGGATCGCTCCCGCACGCGAGTTGCATCAGCCTGTTCCAAGGAAAGTCAGCCGCGCGTCTCATCCCGAAGGCGAGCATGGCGTGGTCTTGTCCATCCCTGTCTCCCGACGGCGAGGAAGGGCTCTTCCTCGATTATGGCGCTGGTGACCCCACGCCCCGCTGTTCACAAACAGGTCTTCGCCGGGCGAGCCCGACGGAGAAGGGGCGGCGTATAGACGGTTTGGCGTGGAAGATCAACAGGCAGCATCCCCCGCTTTCCCTGGTGGGAGCAGGGTCTTTGACCTAAGCCGCCTTGCCTGGGATCACGGGGCTACGAAACGTCGCCGCCGGCTTATCGGCTTGCGCGGTCTGGACCAGGCAGCCGTACCAACCCATGCCCCTATAGGTCTCATACCCTGGCGTCAGGGCGTAACCGACCGTGCGGGCGCCCTCGGCATAGCTGCCCATGTCGCCGCTGGTGGTGTCGAGCTTGAAGGTTTCCTCCAGCACGCCCTTGCCGTCGGAGGAGGCCAGCACCCGGTGGTTCTGGTCCAGCAGCATGACCCTTGAGCGAGCGCGTTCGTCGTCGGTCAGGCGCACGCCGTCGACGATGGCCTGGGCCTGGGGCTTCCAGTCGAAATGCACGCCGAGCACGCCGATCACCTTGCCATTGGCCTGGCCGCCGGCCCGGATGGCGGTGGCGTAGGTGGCGACAGGGGCGTCGTTCAGCGCCCTGACCCGCGCGATGTCGCAGACGGTGAAGTCATCGCCCGACTGGGTGCGCAGGGCGTCCTTGAACCAGGCGGCGTCGGCCACCGACAGGGTCTTGGCGGCCGGGTACCTGTCGGGGCGGCCGCTGGCCACGACCTTGCCGGTCGCGTCGGCGACCCACAGGTCGAGATAGACCGTGTAGGCGTCGAGGATCACCTTCAGCCGCTGGCTGGCATAGCTGGAGGCTTCGCGCGACGGGGCGGCGACGCAATCGACCACGGCGCTGTCGGTGGCCCACCAGCGCACGTCGCAGGTGCGCTCATAGAGGTTGCGGTCGATGATCTCGATGGCGTTGAGGGCCAGATCGGCCAGGCGCTGGCCGCGCAGACGGCCCAGGATCGCCCCGCCGATCTTGGTCAACTCGTTGAGGTCGGCGCGCACCTGGCTTTCCAGGGCGGCGGCCACCACGTCGATCTGGGTGGAGATGGTCTTGAACTCTTCGGCCACGATCGCGAAGCCGCGACCAGCCTCGCCGGCGCGGGCGGCGACGATCAGGGCGTTGATCGCCAGCATCTTGGCCGAACGGTTGACATAGGCGATCTCGCCGATCTTCTCGCCCGCCACGGCGCTGAGGCGCTCGGACAGTTCCAGGATGCGTTCCGGGCGGAGGCTGGCGTCTTCACCTGACATGGATGAGCTTCCCCCGAAACCGGCGGCGGGACCCGGAATAGCCGAATCGCTCGCCAGACAAGCGAGGATGACACCAGGGTCAGGTTCAGGGGATGGGGCCGGACGATGGGTCGCGCGTTTTCGGCCCGCGACCGTCAGGATCACCCGGGAATGCCCGACTTCGCGGCAGGGCCTGTCCGTGTCCGCCTAGGCGATAACCAAGATTGTGGCGAACGCTGTCATGAAAACCCGCGAAAAGCGTTGGGTGTTGGCGATGACACCGGTGGACAGGATTTCGGGGACACGCGATAATGGAGGCATTCAAGCCCCCTCTCTCTCCGCTCATCCTGACGAAGGTCGGGACCCAAGCGGCGCCATTGGGGTGGCTCGAGAGACCCTTCAAGCTCGGCTTGGGTCCCGACTTTCGTCAGGATGAGCGGAATTGAAGGAGGGGAAACCACGATGATCCGCACCGCACTGGCCGCCGCCCTAGCCGCCATGGCCCTAGCCGCCGCCGTCACCGCCGCGCAGGCCGCCCCCCGCGAAATCCTTGCCTTCCCTGGCGCCGAGGGGGCCGGACGGCTGTCGGTCGGCGGACGGGGCGGGGCGGTGATCAAGGTCACCAATCTGGACGACACCGGACCTGGATCCCTGCGCGCCGCGATCGAGGCCAAGGGCCCGCGCACCGTGGTGTTCGAGGTGGCCGGCACGATCGCGCTCAGGACTCCGCTGAAGATCAGCCAGCCCAACATCACGATCGCCGGCCAGACCGCGCCGGGCGGCGGGATCACCCTGCGCGACCAGACCCTGATCGTCGCCGCCGACGACGTGGTGATCCGCTTCCTCCGCTCGCGCCTGGGCGACGAGAGCAAGACGGAAGGTGACGCCATCTGGATCAACAAGGGCCGCAGGATCATCCTCGACCACGTTTCCGCCAGTTGGTCGGTCGATGAGACCCTGTCGGCCAGCGCCCGTTACGACGAAGAGGGCCAGGGCTTTTATGACCTGACCGTCCAGTGGTCGATCATCGCTGAAAGCCTCCGCCACTCGATCCACGTCAAGGGCGACCACGGCTATGGCAGCCTGATCCGGGGCGGCGCCGGCGCCAAGATCAGCTTCCACCATAATCTGTGGGCCAACCACCTGGCCCGCATGCCGCGTCCCGGCAACTACGAGGGGCCGGACAAGGATCCGGTCGGCGCGTTCTTCGAGTTCCGTTCCAACGTCTTTTACAACTGGGGCAAGGGCCATGCCGGCTACGACGCCGACAAGGCTGCCCTGGCGGCCTACAGCTTCATCGACAACAGCTATGTGATGGGGCCCGACAGTGGGAAACCCATCGCCTTCAACGAGAGCAACAGCCTGGCCAAGGCCTGGTTCGCCGGCAACAGCATGAACGGCGTGGTCCCCGCCGATCCGTGGAGCCTGGTCGATGGACTGCAGGCCCCGGGCTATCGCCAGGCGGGACCGATCGAGGTCGCGCCGGTGACGGCCGATCCGGCTGCGAGCGCCTACGCGCGGGTGCTGAAGGACGCGGGCGCCTCGGTCTATCGCGACAGCGTCGACGCCCGGGTCGTGGCGGGCGTGCGCGACAAGACCGGCAAGCAGATCGACAGCCAGGCCCAGGTCGGCGGCTGGCCGGCGCTGCCGACCGGCGTCGCGGCGGTCGACACCGATGGCGATGGCATGCCGGACGCCTGGGAGAAGGCCCATGGCCTCAATCCGACCCAGGCCGACGGGGCGGCTCTGGCCAAGACCGGGTCGGGCTGGACCAACCTCGAGCTCTACATGGCCGACGCGGCGGCCCGCCGGGGCGCCGTCTCGCCGCCCTGATCCTCGCGCGGCGAAAACCGGTGGAGGGCGCGCCCCCCACCGGTCAGACGCGAACCTGAACTAGGCGATGGCGCTCTCGACCTTGTAGGCCGGCTTGGCCTTGGCGGCGTCGCCGCTGCCCACGGTGAAGGAATAGTCGCTCCAATAGATTTTCACGAGGGCCGGCGAGCTGCTGTTGTACGACACCTCGTGCCATTCGCGGGTCGAGGAGAAGACGCTGAGATAGTAGATGTCGCCCGTCTGGTCCTCGAACGCCAGATACATCGAGCCGCTGAAAGCGCCGCTCGGACCCTGGGCGTCCACCCGCACCTGATAGTCGTAGATGCCGGCGATGGTCTGAAGGTCGATGGCGAAGACCGTTCCCCCATCATTGGCCACGACGCAGGCCTGGGGCGAATTGCCGTTCACGGTGGCCGACTGGCCCACCTGCATGCCGCCGGTGCAGGTTGCGGTGAAGTAGCCGCTGGTGCACTCGCCGCATTCGCCGCTGAAGTTTGCTATGCCGCTGCTCATCTTGGTTCCATCCCTATTGGGGCCGGGCCCCCGCCCGGTCACCTTGATCGACGCCCAGCGACAGTATCTTCGGGTCAAGCTTCGTGCAATTCCAAAGGGTTTTTTTCATTCACTCTACTCCAAGGTGACACGAGCGGATTCCGCTTGGCTTTGCCCCCCTGCCCGCTTTCCGCTAAACCCCCGCCCATGTCGCACAACACCTTCGGCCACCTGTTCCGCGTCACCACCTGGGGCGAAAGCCACGGCCCGGCCCTGGGCTGCGTGGTCGATGGCGTGCCGCCCGGCATCGCGATCAGCGCCGAGCAGATCCAGGCCTTCCTCGACAAGCGCCGGCCCGGCAATGGCAAGTTCGTCACCCAGCGCCAGGAGCCGGACGCCGTGCGCATCCTGTCGGGGGTGTTCGAGGACGCCCGCACCGACGGCCAGCGCACCACCGGCACGCCGATCAGCCTGATGATCGACAACACCGACCAGCGCTCCAAGGACTATGGCGAGATCGCCCAGGCCTTCCGGCCGGGTCATGCCGACTATCCCTATTTCGCCAAGTACGGCGTGCGCGACTATCGCGGCGGCGGGCGCAGCTCGGCCCGAGAGACCGCCGCAAGGGTGGCGGCCGGCGCGATCGCCCGGCTGGTGATCCCCGGCGTCACGGTGCGCGCCGCCCTGGTGCAGATCGGGCCTCACAAGGTCGACCGCGCCAACTGGGACTGGAACCAGACCGACGAGAACCCCTATTGGGCGCCCGACGCCGCCATCATCCCCGTCTGGGAAGAGCATCTGGAGGCCATCCGCAAGGCTGGGTCCTCGACCGGCGCCGTCGTCGAGGTCGAGGCCACGGGCGTGCCGGCCGGCTGGGGCGCGCCGCTGTACGGCAAGCTGGACGCCGAGATGGCCGCAGCCCTGATGTCGATCAACGCCGCCAAGGGCGTGGAGATCGGCGAGGGCTTCGCCTCGGCCGCCTTGTCGGGCGAGGAAAACGCCGACGAGATGCGGATGGGCCATGACGGCCCGATGTTCCTGTCCAACCACGCCGGCGGCGTGTTGGGCGGCCTGTCGACGGGCCAGCCCGTGGTGGCGCGCGTGGCCTTCAAGCCAACCTCGTCGATCCTGACCCTTCGCCAGAGCCTTGACGAGAACGGCAACGAGGTGGATCTGCGCACCAAGGGCCGCCACGACCCCTGTGTGGGCATCCGAGGCGTACCGGTGGTCGAGGCGATGACGGCTTGCGTGCTGGCCGACGCCTTCCTGCGCCATCGGGCCCAGACGGGCGGCGGGGCGTTTGTTCCCGGCGGCGAAGGACGGGTCTAGAGCATTTTTCGAGCGAAGTGGTTCCGGTTCGTGTGAAGAAAAATGCGTCAAAACAAAAGATTAGAGCTCACGGCCTGACGCAGTCGGGTCGCGAAATGCTCTAGCGCTCTCCCTTGCGCGCTTCCGGCCATTCCTCGGGCCGGATCATCATGGTCCGCCGCAGGAAGGGCGACTGGACGCGGTCATAAGCCTGCAAGTCAAGATCTCGGCAGAGCAGCTCAAGCAGTTCAGCGCCACTGAGGTCGGGAGCCGGCGCATCGTGAATCTGGCTCCACAGCTCCAGAGCTTCGCGCTTGATGAGATCGTCCCGAGAAGTCATGTCGATACAAATTCCTTCTCCCACACAACTATTCGGTGGCGCGACTCGTTCCTATTTTTTCGTTGACAAAAAGTAATCAAGGCAAATTGTCGTTAAGTATAACCTCGCGAAGCCGGCGCGCCGGACTCTTGTGAGCGCTAGATCAGCCATTTCACGTCTGCCGTCAGACACCAGGCCGGCCTCTGCCCCGGTGATCATGATCACCGGCCACTCCACGATGCGCCGGGTGGCCGAGGCGCGCGACGCGGGGGTCAACGAGTTGCTAGCCAAGCCGGTGACGGCGCGCGGGGTGATCGACCCCATCAACCTGATCATCGAGCATCCCCGCCCGTTGATCCGCTGCGAGAACTATTTCGGTCCGGACCGCCGGCGTCGCCCCGAGCCGGGTTCAAGGGGCCGTATCGGCGTTCTGGCGAACCGGGGGCCGTGGACGGTCAATATTAGCGCCTCCGACGATGATGGACACATAGCGGCCATCCGACACGGCGACGGTGCGAGCGCGCCGCGCTAGAAGGCGGCCCTCAATTTCCCTGTGAGCGCTCTCATGACCCCGCGTCCCTTTCTCCTCGCCCTGTCCCTGACCGCCATCGCCCTGAGCGCCCAGGGCTGCCTGGTCGCCGCGGCCGGCGGCGCGGTGGTGGGGGCAACCGGGGCCGTGGTCGGAACAGCCGGCAAGGTCGTGGTCGGGACCGGCAAGGCCGTCATCCCCGGTGAGAGCAAGAAGGATCGGGAGAAGCGGGAATACAAGGAATGGAAGAAGGCGCGGCGCTAAGCTGGCCAAAGCCCAGGATGGACGTTTCAGCTATGGCTTGGCGCGCCGTTTCGGGGACGCGGTTGGTGGTGGCGAAACGCCGGCGAGCGGCGAAAAAAGGCGGCCGCCCCACCAGATCGGCTGGTGCAGGTCATGGACGATTCGATGCGCCTCGGGATGGTTGTCGTTGATCAGGATATTCCGCTCCATCCGGGCGACGACGCTCGGCACGATCAGCAACAGAGACCGTTTCGACCGCCACCATGCTTCGCCATAGGTCTTGGAAACGATGCAGTCCTCGGCCTCCCAGCCAGGGTGGTGAGCGGTTGAAAACATCTCGTAGGACACCCCCGACGGGATCGTGATGCTGATCCAGTGCTGGTTGGGGGGCATGCGCCCGGCGCCATGGACGAGTTTTTCCAGCATCGCGGCGCTGTAGTGTTCGCTTGTATAGATCATCGGGCTGAGACTGGTGTTCCAGCGCCCCGGCCAAAGCTTGGAACCCGTCGAGTCGAAGATCGGATAATCGCCCGCCGGGTCGCCAATCCGATAGGCCGTGAGGACGCGGTCCAGGACCTGCCCGCTCACACAGCCGATACGTACTGCAGACGGCCCAGGACGCCTTCCACGATCGGCCGGCCCAGTTCGCTTTCGAGCACGACATCAATCGGCCGCCGCCCGTGCATGAGCGGGTGCGCCTCGAACATGAACCGGCGCGCCTCCTCCTCCCCACCCCAGACCTCGACCGCCATCGCCCAGACGCCGGCCAGCCGGGCCAGGCGCGCGCCCTCTTCGACCGACAGCCGGCTCTCGGCGCGATCCTTGGCTGTGGCGAAGGCCCTTCGGCGGCGCGCCAGGGTCGCCCGGGCAATGATCCGGAAGGCGAACTTGTTGTCGGACGGCGCCAGGAAATGAGCGACACGATCCAGCGAGGTGAGCGGCAGCCCTTTTTCCACCGCCGACATCAGCCTGAGCCTGAAGGGACCCGGCGCGGTGATGCCGAGCACCTTCGAAACCGGGTCAAGATTGGTCGTCACGATGACTCTCCGCAGCCGATCTCACGTGAGACGCAATATGGACCCCAGCGGGATCGTCTTTAAGCGATCCCGTCGAGGCTTGAGCGCCGCAGTGGGAGGCCGTCGTCACGGCCGAGCTCACACCCCCACCGCTCCGCCTGGCAGGAACAGCCGCATCGGCCGCACCTCGTAGGCGCCGTTGGGATTGGCCTCGCCCAGCTGACCGGCCACGTCCAGGGCGGCGTCCATGTCGGCGACGTCGATGACGTAGAAGCCCAGGAACTGCTCCTTGGTCTCGGCGAACGGGCCGTCGACCACGAAGGGCGCGTCGCCCTTCATCAGGGTCTTGGCCGTGCCCGTGGCCTGCAGGCGGCCGGAAGGACCCAGCTTGCCCTCGGCCACCAGCCTGTCGTGGACGACGGTGAGGCGGCCCATCACGGCGGCGTCCTCCTGCGGCGTCCAGCCCATGACCTCTGCTTCGTTGTTGTAGCACAGCAGCATGTAGAGCATTCGCGACCATTCCCTAGCGTCATGGGACGCCAGGGATAGGGCAAGGCGCCGCGCGTTGGAAGACCGGCGTTCTCAAACAGCTTCAAACCAACACTTTTACAGCACCAGCGCGCAGCTCTCGCCGATCGTCGGGCGCGAGATCACCACGCGCGACAGGCCGGGAAACCGCGGCGTCAGGCGCTCGGCGAAATAGAGGCACAGGCGCTCAAGCGTCGGACTTTCCAGCCCCGGGCGATCGTTGAGCAGGCCGTGGTCCAACTCGGCGGCCACCGCCTTCAGGGCGCCGTCCAGGCCGTCCAAGTCAGCCACCCAGCCTGCCTCCTGCATCGCGCCACGCACGCTGGCCTCGACCTTGAACGAATGGCCGTGCAGCTTGCGGTAGCGATGGTCGGCGGGACCTTGCTCGATATAGTGGGCCGCATCAAAATGCGCGGCCTTCGTGATCTCGAAGACGGGGCTCATACAGGTACTTCTTTTGACAAGGCCTGGGAGGCTCTAGCGACCCGACCCTGTCACCAGGTCGAGCGCCTTATCCGTCAGGGCAGGCCGAGATATTTGTGTGTCTGGACGCTTAAACGCCATTGAGGGTGGGAAAGGCAATAGGCGACGGCCAAGTGCGTGTTCCGCTCGCGGTCGGGGCCGTCCATCGGCTGCAGGTAGAAGCGCTCGAAATTCAGGGCCGCGAAGCGCTCGGGAAGCGCTTTGTCCTGGGGGTAGACCAGCTTCAGTTCCTGGCCCGAGGTCTGGACGACCGGCGCGTCGGCCTTGGGGCTGACACACACCCAATCGATCCCCGTGGGCGCCTCGACAGTGCCATTGGTCTCGACGGCGATCATGAAGCTGCGGGCATGGAAGGCGTCGATCAGCCGGCTGTCCAGCTGCAGCAGAGGCTCGCCGCCCGTGCAGACCACCAGGCGGTCGTCGGGGCCGCCGGTCCAGGCGGCTTCCACCGCCGCGACCAGAGCTTCGGGCGTGGCGAACTTGCCGCCTCCCTCGCCATCCGTGCCGACGAAGTCGGTGTCACAAAAGGTGCAGATGGCCTTGTGGCGGTCCTGTTCACGGCCGGTCCACAGGTTGCAGCCGGCGAACCGGCAAAACACCGCCGCCTTGCCCGCTTGGCCGCCCTCGCCCTGCAAGGTGAGGAAGATTTCCTTGACGCTGTAGGTCATGACGAACGCCCTTCCCTCTCCCCTTGCGGGAGAGGGTGGCCCGCGAAGCGGGTTGGGCCTTGCGGGAGAGGGTGGCCCGCGAAGCGGGTTGGGCCTTGCGGGAGAGGGTGGTCCGCGAAGCGGGTCGGGTGAGGGGTTGAAGGTCGGTTCAGTCGCGAAATGCTGAACGACGGGGCGGAGAGGTTTGAGAGACCCCTCATCCGACGGCTTCGCCGCCATCTTCTCCCGCAAGGGGAGAAGGAAGAGGGATCCGCCCGCCCGCGTCCCATTCTTCATAGCCCTTCTGGCGAAGGTCGCAGGCCGGGCATTCGCCGCACCCATGACCCCAGGCATGCAGTTCGCCGCGTTCGCCCTGGTAGCAGGTATGGCTCTCGACCACGATCAGGTCGACAAGCGCCTCGCCACCCAGGGTCTTGGCCAGGGCCCAGGTCTGCGCCTTGGTCAGCTTCATCAGCGGTGTCTCGACGCTGAAGTCGCGGTCCATGCCCAGATTCAGCGCCAGTTGCATGGCGTCCAGCGTGTCGCGGCGACAGTCGGGATAGCCGGAGAAGTCGGTCTCGCACATGCCGCCCACCAAGGCGCCCAGGCCCCGGCGGTCGGCCAGGGCGGCGGCGTAGATCAGGAACACCAGATTGCGGCCGGGCACGAAGGTCGACGGCAGGCCGCGCTCGGTCATCTCGATGGCGACATCAGCGGTCAAGGCGCTTTGGGCCACCGCGCCAAAGCCCTTGAGGTCCAGCACATGGTCCTCGCCCAGGCGATCGGCCCACTGGGGGAAGCGCGTGGCGATCTGGTGACGCACGTCGACGCGCGCCTCCATCTCGATGACATGGCGCTGGCCATAGTCGAAGCCGACGGTCTCGACGCGGTCGTAGCGTCCCAGCGCCCAGGCCAGGCAGACGCTGCTGTCCTGGCCGCCCGAGAACAGCACCAGGGCGGTCTTGGCGCGCGCGGGATCGCCCGCGATGGTGGAGTAGGAGATGGTGGACATCGGCCGTCTGTAGCACGAGGCGGGAGCAGCCCGAAACGGTCCAGACCGGTCCCGCACGCCACAACCGGCTGGCATCTTCAGGAACAACGACATTCTAGCTGTACCTTCGGCGCGAATAGGACACTATGCTCAAAGCACGCCCCCAGAGGCGATCAAGGTTTCCCGACCTGAAACCACGCTTGACGCTACGTCACGCGCCGGACCGGTTTTTCTAAATCCGGTGAAAACTTACCCCTGTCAGGTGAATGTGACCCTAGGTAAAGTGAAAAGGTGTAACCTATCGCTGATTACTTACGCCAAGACCGGTTGACAGCCCAAGTTCCCAAGTATGCAATCCCCTTATGCTGCGAGGGGTCGGCCGTACGCCCGCGTAGTCGATGAAAGTGCGGCGCCGAGGAAACAACGAGATGTCAGCAGGGTCCGCCATAAGGATCCGCGACGTCCAGGGAGGGAATTAGAATGTCGCAATCTCTGCGTATACGGAGCCTGTTGGCCATGGGCGCATCCATGACCGTGCTGGCCGCCGTCGCCACCGCCGCCCCAGCCTTCGCTCAGACCGCGCCGCAAGCCGGCGGCAACGTGCTGGAAGAGCTGGTCGTCACCGCCCAGAAGAAGGAGGAGGCCCTGCAGGACGTGCCGATCGCGGTGTCCGCCTTCAGCCAGGACAGCCTCGAAGCGCAGAAGATCGACGGCGGGCCCAACCTTCAGCAGGCGATCCCCAACGTCACCTTCGCCAAGGGCAACTTCACCAACACCTTCAACTTCGCCATCCGCGGCATCGGCAACAAGGCGGTCGGCGTCTCGACCGACGGCGGCGTCGGCGTTCACGAGAACAACGCCCCCCTGCAGTCGGGCAACCTGTTCGACGCCGAGTTCTTCGACGTGGAGCGCGTCGAAGTGCTGCGCGGCCCGCAGGGCACGCTGTATGGCCGCAACGCCACCGGCGGCGTGGTCAACATCATCACAGCCAAGCCCACCGACGAATTCGAGGCCAATATCCGGGCCGAGGTCGGCAATTTCGGCACCCAGAAGGTGCGCGGCATGATCAACCTGCCGATCTTCGGCGACAAGCTGGCGATCCGGGCGGCCGGCGCCTACCTCAAGCGCGACGGTTTCGTCACCAACACCTTCAACAACCACAAGGTCGATGACCGGGATCTGTATTCGACCCGGGTCTCGGTGATGTTCAACCCGGTCGACAGCCTGCGCACCAACTTCATGTGGGAGCACTTCAACGAGGACGACAGCCGCGCCCGCGTCGGCAAGCAGCTCTGCACCAAGGACAACGGCCCGGCCACGGTCGGCGGCGTGCCCACCGGCGCGGCCCGCGCCTTCCTGACCCAGGGCTGCCTGCCCGCCTCGCTGTACGGCAACAGCGCCTATGGCACGGTCAACACCTCGGGCACCCTGACCGGTGAGCTGGGCAATATCTTCGGCTTCACCAGCGGCGACACCAACGCCGGCGACACCGCCAGCCGAAGCCTTCGCGAAATCGAGACGCTGTTCGACCCGATCTACCAATCAAAGTCGGACATCTACCAATTCAATTTAGCCTATGACCTGAGCGACAAGCTGACCTTCACGGCCATGACCTCGTACAGCAAGGGCAATGTCTATACGAAGCTGGACTACAACCGGAACGTGTCGACGGTGCCGTTCAACAACACGCCGTTGACGCCGGGCGGCGTCTTCGCCGACCCGCAGGTCGGCACGACCAACAAGTTCACCACCTTGGACGTGTCCTCGGGCGACTCCAAGCAGTTCAGCCAGGAATTCCGGCTGCAGTCGGCATTTGACGGTCCGCTGAACTTCAACATCGGCGGCATCTATTTCGACTATAAGACCACCACCGACTACTATGTGATCGGCAACTCGCTGACCCTGTCGGCCCTGGCGCTGAACTTCCAGAGGACCGGTAATCCCAACTGCAACCCCGTGACCCTGCCGACCAACTGTATCGGCATCGACCCGAACGCCACGCCGGACGGCAGCGGCCACAACTATTATGACAACCGCTCGCCCTATCACCTGAAGTCGAACGCCCTGTTCGGCGAACTGTATTGGCAGGCCAACGAGAAGCTGAAGTTCACCCTGGGCCTGCGCCGCACCCACGACGACAAGCGCCTGGACGTGTTCGACACCGTGCTGCTGTCGCCGGGCATCGGCCTCAAGCAGAGCACGACGACCCCGACGGCAAAGTCGGTCTTCGACGAGCTGACCGGCCGCTTCGGTTTCGACTACAAGCTCACCGACGATAACCTGCTCTACGCCTTCTATTCCAAGGGCTACAAGGGCGGCGGCTCCAACCCGCCGGCGGCCACCGGCTCGGCCAGCGTCAAGGCGCAGTTCGATCCTGAATTCGTCAACGCCTACGAAATCGGGTCGAAGAACACCCTGGCCGGCGGCAGCGTGATGCTGAACGCCACGGGCTTCTACTACGACTACAAGGGCTACCAGATCTCCAAGATCGTCAACCGCACCTCGGTCAACGAGAACATCGACGCCACGGTCTACGGACTGGAACTGGAATCGGTCTGGTCGCCGATCCACAATCTGAAGCTCAACGCCAATATCGGCTATCTGCACACCAAGATCGCCGACGGCGTGTCGTCGATCGACACCATGAACCGCACCCAGAGCAACCCGGCCTACACCCTGGTCAAGGCGGGCCCCGGCCTGCCGAACGCCGCCGTCGGATCCAACTGCGTGCTCACCACCGCTGGCGTGGCGACCCTGATCGCCGCCGGGGCCGGGGCGACCGTTCCGTTCGCTTGCGGCGGCGCGGCGGTCTTCCAGGGCTTCCTGGCGACCCCCGCCGCTGCGGGCGGCGCGGGCCTGCCGGCGGGCACGGCGGCCTTCCTGGCCAACGCCACCGGCCTCTACAACTACGGCGCGGGCTATTCGATCGAAGGCACGACGGCCAACCTGAGCGGCAACGATCTGCCCAACTCGCCGCACTGGACCACCTCGGTCGGCGCTCAATATACCTGGGACTTCTCGGGCGGCTGGTCGGCCACCCTGCGCGGCGACTATTACCGCCAGAGCAAGCAGTTCACCCGCGTCTACAACACCGCCTATGACGGTCTGAAGTCGTGGGAGAACGCCAACATCACCCTCAAGGTCGAGAAGCCTGAATGGGGTCTGCAGTTTGACGCCTACGTCAAGAACCTGATGGACGACACCCCGATCACCGACGCCTACACCACCGACGACAGCTCGGGCCTGTTCACCAACCTGATCACCCTGGAGCCGCGCACCTACGGCGTCAGCATCCAGAAGTCGTTCTAGTCAAGCGCGTCAAAAAAGCGGCCCCTCGCGGGGCTGCAACATCGACCAGGAGGGCGGCGGAGTGATCCGCCGCCCTTTTGGCATGGCCCGCCATATCAAATCTTGGTCCATTCACGACTCCGCAACGCCCAGCGGGTGATGATGCGATCCCCGATAGACGCCTGCCCGAACGGCTGCATGGACACGCTCGCTCGCTTTATTGACCGCCGAGCTCCGATCGCTCCCCAGACCCCGTGCGCGGACGTCCTGGCGATCTTCCTCGCCGAGTCGCACGCCGCCGCCCTGGCCGTCGTCGAAGGAGGCAGGCCCGTGGGCCTGGTCTATCGCGACGTGCTGCTGGGTCAGATGTCCGTCGCCGCCGACGCCCTCAACGCCCGTCCGGTGCGTGAGGTGATGGACCGCGAACCGCGCCTGGTCGAGGCGTCCATCGAGGCCAGCGCCTTCGTCGAGCGCATCGCCCAGAGCGCCATCCCCGTGTTCCGCAGCGCCTATATCGGCGTCGATCAGGCCGGGGGCTATATCGGCGTCGGCGGCCTGACCTCGTTGGTCGCCTCGCACCGCCGCAAGGACCGCGAAGCCGGCGAGGCCATGGCCCTGGTCGAGCGCATGGCCGCCGATATCAGCCATCATCTGGAAGGCGTGATGGCCTTCACCGAGCGGCTTGAGCAAACGCGCCTGACGCCCGACGCCAGCGCCTATGTCCGCGCCATCGGCGAAACCAGCCGCGATATGAGCGGCGTGCTGAGCCGGGCCATGGATCTGCGCCGCGCCAATGTCGGCGGCCTGGTGCTCAATCCCGCCCCGACCCTGCTGCGCGACCTGTCGGACGCCGTCGGGGCCCGCTGGAGCGCCCGCGCGTCGCAGTGCGGTAGCACCCTGCTGTTCTCCTATGACGGCGCCCCCGAAACCACCGCCCTGATCGACGCCGACCGGGTGCTGCAGATCTTTGACGCCCTGATCGACAGCGCCCTGGCCAGCGGCCGCGGCGTCATCGAGGCCAGCCTCAAGGCCCGCCCCGTCGAGGGTGGCCTGCGGCTGGAAGGCCGTGTGCGCGACAACACCAGCGGCTCGCCCCAGGAGCGCCTGGCCCGGGTGTTCGACCCATTGGGCGCAGACCGCATCGAGGACCGCAGCGAACTGGCCTTGGGCGTGGGGATGGCCCTGGCCCATGGCCTGACCCGCACCATGGGCGGCTCGCTGAAGACCGAGGCCAACACCGGCTGTGGCCTGACCCTGCACTTCGCGATCGTCGTTCCCGAAGCCTGGCTGGCGCTCGACACCCACGACGAGCCGACGATGGACGCACGCTCGGCCCACATCCTGATCGTTGACGACAACGCCACCAACCGCATGGTCGCCGAGGCCCTGTGCGAGATGTTCGACTGCACTTCAGAACAGGTGGTCGATGGGGTCGAGGCCGTCGAGGCCGCGCGCAGCGGTCGGTTCGACCTGATCCTGATGGACATCAAGATGCCGCGCATGGACGGCGTCGCCGCCACCCGCGCCATCCGCGACCTGCCGGGCCGGGCCGGCAGCGCCCCGATCGTCGCCCTGACCGCCAACGCCGACCCCTCCGACGTCGCCACCTACATCGCCGCCGGCATGCAGGACGTGGTGGAAAAGCCGATCAAGCCGGAGCGGCTGGCCGTGGTGCTCAGCAAGCTGCTCGGCGGCGAGGACGAGGGAGCGACGGCCGAGGCGGCGGCTTAGGCCGAGTTCAGCATGACGTCCTGGACCCGCATGAGGCTGCTGGCGAGCCGATCCTTAAGGCGGCGCGGCCTGCAGCAGCCACTCGACGACTATCCGCTCGTAGTCGACATACGGGATCTGATCAGGATCAAATTCCAGCGCAGTGGCCACCGCCGGTAGCTCAGCGAGAAAGCCTTCGTGAAGGCGAGCGAGCCGATCCGCACTCGGAAGTACCCTACGAGAGACGTTTGCTAGCCAGTCACGTGTCACGCGCAGCGCCCGCACGGGATCAGCGTGATGCTCATGGATATCCATGCCGGCCAAATCGGAGATGAACCGCTGATACCGGTATTGCTCGGTATCAAGGACAAGCACGCGCTTGGCCTTTTGCCCGGTCCTACCGTAACGCTTCGCTCCCATGAAAATGCCAAGTTCAAGAGGCATGTTGAATCTGGGAAGCTGATTAATCGGGTCAAGCTCAGTTCGTGACAGGTCGTGAACCCCGTATCGGCATTCCTCGATCAAGGCGTAGAGTTTATCGATACGTGTCTGCCCAGCGTCATCTAGTTCGCGCGCCGAACGGGGTCTGAAGCCACAGGCATAGATCGTGAAAATCAGTCCGCGAAACGTTGGCGCATAGTCGTCGTCAAAGGGACAGTTGATAAAAACATCGTCGGCTGATGTGCGGTCGCGCCCAGCCAAGCTCTATGTCTTTTTATTGTTTCGAACGTTGGCCACCGCCGCCTTGGCCTGTTTCAGCGAAATAGTCCCCGACTTCGAAGCTGGCTTGAGCACAAAACGACCCGTCGCCGCGCTGCGACCCAACACGGTATCGCTCTGCTTGGAGAACGTCGCGGATGACGATGCGATCTTGGCGGCCATGAGCCCAATGTGCGTGGCGTTCGGGCTCCATGCAAGTCTGCGGCGAGTATAATTGTAGCGCGCGTTCGCCCCTACCCCCGCCGAAACTCCGCCGCGCGCTTGGCCATGAACGCCGCCACCGCTTCTCGGTGGTCGGCGCTGGCCACCAGAGCCGGCAGCTCCTCCTCGACATAGGACCGGCCGTCGACCACCCGCTTGGTCGCCTCCACCGCCAGGGGCGCGCGCGAGGCGATCCATTCGGCCAGGCGGAAGGCTTCGGGCAGCAGGCGGTCGGGGGCGTGGACGGCGTTGACCAGGCCGTCGGTCAGGGCCCGCTCGGGGCCGAACTGGGCGCCCGTGAGCAGGTGGACCTTGGCTCGCGCCACGCCGATCAGCCGGGGCAGGCGCACGACCGAGGCCATCAGCCCGATATTGACGCCAGACGCCGCGAACACCGCCCGGTCGCTGGCCAGGCGGATGTCGCAGGCCAGGGCCAGTTCCAGCCCGCCGCCGAAACACCAACCGTCGATGGCGGCGATCACCGGCGCGCGCACGGCCTCGACCCTGTCCATCAGCCGGTTGAAGTCCTGCACCGCCTCCAGCGCCTCGGGACCCTGGCGCGCCGAGGCCTCGCGCAGATCATCACCGGCGCAGAACACCCCGCCCCGGCCGGTCAGCACCACCGCGCGGACGTCGTCGGCGGCGGCGATCTCATCGAGGATTCTAACCAGTTCGGCTCGGACCCGCAGGCCCAGGGCGTTGGCTGGCGGGGCGTCCAGCTCGACCAGCAGGATGGAGCCGGTGGGGCGGCTGACGTGGATCGTGGCGCTCATGGGCGCGACCGTGGCGGACGGGGGCGGGTTTGGAAAGCGCCTCGCTCCCTTCCCAACCCTTCAAGTCGGTTTGTCATCTTTGACGAGCGCGCAGCGCGAAGATCCGGGATGACAGCCGTTTGGGAGAGGCGGGACAAGAACCTATCGTTTCACGCGCAACCATGCTGCATCGCAACAACTTTCCGCTTGCCAGATTTAAACAGTTGTCACAGCTTAGGGCCCTGCCGGGTGGAAACCTCCGCTACGGAGCCCAAAACGAGGGATCGACGCAGCGAATGACCCGCGCGGAACGATCCACGGAGCGCAGAGAGCTAGTTGAGCGTTGTGTTGCAGCGCCGAAGAACGGGGAGTGACATGACGACCGCGACGCTAGACGAGGCCGGTGAAAAGACCGCGCTGAAAGACCTGTACGAGATCGGCGAGATCCCGCCGGCCTACCATGTGCCGAAAACCATGTACGCCTGGAGCATCCGCAAGGAGCGCCATGGCAAGCCGACCCAGGCCATGCAGGTCGAGGTCGTGCCCACCTGGGAGATCGGCGAGGACGAGGTGCTGGTTCTGGTGATGGCGGCCGGCGTCAATTACAACGGCGTGTGGGCCGCCCTTGGCGAGCCGATCAGCCCGCTGGACGGCCACAAGCAGCCCTACCACATCGCCGGCTCCGACGCCTCGGGCATCGTCTGGGCGGTGGGCAAGAAGGTCAAGCGCTGGAAGCTCGGCGACGAGGTGGTCGTCCATTGTAACCAGGACGACGGCGACGACGAGGAGTGCAACGGCGGTGACCCGATGTTCTCGACCAGCCAGCGCATCTGGGGCTACGAGACCCCGGACGGCAGCTTCGCCCAGTTCTGCCGGGTGCAGTCGCGCCAGTTGATGCCGCGCCCCAAGCACCTGACCTGGGAGGAGGCCGCCTGCTACACCCTGACCCTGGCCACCGCCTATCGCATGCTGTTTGGTCACACGCCGCATGAGCTGAAGCCCGGCCAGAACGTGCTGGTCTGGGGCGCTTCTGGCGGGCTGGGGGTGTTCGCCGTGCAGTTGGCCGCCGTCGTCGGCGCCAACGCCATCGGCGTGGTCAGCGACGACGAAAAGCGCGACTTCGTGTTGTCGATGGGCGCCAAGGCGGTGCTGAACCGCAAGGAATTCAACTGCTGGGGCCAGCTGCCCACCGTCAACGGCCCCGAGTTCAACGACTACATGGCCGAGAGCCGCAAGTTCGGTAAGGCGCTGTGGCAGATCACCGGCAAGAAGGACGTCGACCTGGTGTTCGAACACCCAGGCGAGTCGACCTTCCCGGTCTCGGTGTTCGTGGTCAAGCGCGGCGGCATGGTCGCCATCTGCGCCGGCACCAGCGGCTTCAACCTGACCATGGACGCCCGCTTCCTGTGGATGCGCCAGAAACGCGTCCAGGGCAGCCACTTCGCCAATCTGATGCAGGCCAGCGCCGCCAACCAGCTGGTCATCGACCGCCGGGTCGATCCCTGCCTGTCGGAAGTCTTCCCCTGGGAAGACATCCCCGCCGCCCACGAGAAGATGCTGGCCAACCAGCACCTGCCCGGCAACATGGCGGTGCTGGTCTGCGCCCAGCGGCCGGGCCTGCGGACGTTCGAGGAAGTGGTGGAGATCAGCGAGGGGCTGTGAGGGCAAGGGTCGGGGACATGCACTTGTGCGTGTCCCCACAGGCCCAGCGGCGTTTGGGGACACGCACAAGTGCATGTCCCCGGGCGGACTGACCCCCCTACCGCCCCAACTCGTCGGCCACCGTTCGCGCCAGCGCGTCGTCCAGTTCGGTGACCTCCGAAAATCCCAGCCGTCGCCGGATCTTGGCGTTGTCGATGAACAGCGGGTAGCTCAGGTCCAGCCCCGCCACGGCCGCCGCCAGGGCGCCGCGCGCGACGTCGGGATGGACCAGCTCCACCTCGCCTGGCCAGCCCAGATGTTCGGCGAAGGTCGCGGCCCAGGCCAGGTTGGTCGGGGTGTTGGCGCGGCCCAGATTGTAGGTCTGGCCGCCGGCCCTCGGGTGGACGGCGGCCAGGGCGATGCCCGCCGCCACGTCGTCGACATAGCCGAAGGTCGCCCGCCACGCCGCCCAGGGGTGGGTGATGTTGAACCGCGCCCGGCCCTGGACCATCGGCCGGATCGCCCAGGAAAACCGCCGCTGGCGGTCGCCGGGTCCAAACACCATCGGCAGGCGCAGGATGGTCGCTTCGAGCCCCGCAGCGGCGCGAGCCGCCTCTTCAAGAGGGATCTTGTCGTAGTCGTCCATCCAGGCCTGGGGGTCGCTGGCCGGGCGGGGCTTGGCCAGGCGGTAGGGGTGGCGCGAGGCGCGCAAGGCCCCGTCCTCGGTCAAACGGTCCCAGATCGGGCTCGGCCGACCCTTGCGGTGCAGGCCTTCGTAGTTGGCGTAGACGTCGATCGAGCTGGCCATCACGTAGCGCTCGACCTGGCCGACCAGGGCGTCGAGCAGCGGCAAGGTGTCGGCGGCCGTGTAGGCCAGCAGGTCGATGACCGTGGTCGCGCCGATCTCGCGCACGGCCGCCAGCACGGCGGCCGTGTCGCCGCGATCGAGCACCAGCGAGCGCGCGCCGGCCGATACGGCGCGGCGCCCGTGATGAACCACCACGGTCTCGACGCCGTCGGCCAGCAGCCGCGCGACCAGCGGCCCGCCGATGAAACCTGTTCCCCCCAGGACCAGGACGCTCATGCCAATCGCGAACTCCTCTGCCAGCGCCGCCAGCCTATGCGCGAGCCACGGGTTCAAGGCAAATCGGCCGCCGCTTGCGCCGGCGTCTTGAAGCCTGTTCCGGATGAGCGTGGGCGGATCCGGCTGGGGACATGCCCATGGGCATGTCCCCAATCCCATTCGGTGATTGGCAACCGCTGGAACCCGTCGCACAGTCAGCCCCAACAAGTGTTCGGGGGAGTGAAACATGGGCTGGAAGAGCAAGGCGGCGTTGACCGCCGTGGGCGCGGTGCTGGTCGTGGCCGGGGTGGTGGCCGTGCGCACCGCCACCTTCAAGGCCCCGGCGGCGGTCGATCTGTCGAGCGTCCGCCTGGCGCCCCCCCGCCCGGTCGACGTGGCCATGGCCGCCCAGCATCTGGGTGAGGCCGTGCGCTTCCAGACCGTCAGCCACCAGGACAAGGCGGAAGACCAACCGGCCGAATGGGACAGGCTGCACGCCTGGCTGCAGGCGACCTATCCCGACGCCCACCGGGTGATGACCCGCGAGGTCGTGGACGGCCACGCCCTGGTCTACACCTGGAAAGGAACCGACCCGGCCCTGCCGCCGATCGTGCTGATGGCCCACCAGGACGTGGTGCCGGTGACGCCGGGCAGCGAGGGCGCCTGGACCCATCCGCCGTTCGACGGCGCGGTCGCCGACGGCGCGGTCTGGGGCCGGGGCTCGATCGATGACAAGGGCTCGCTGGTCACCCTGTTCGAGGCCCTGGACGGCCTGGCCAAGGCCGGCTTCACGCCGCGTAGAACGGTGATCCTGGTCAGCGGCCATGACGAGGAGGTGCGCGGCGGCGGCGCCCGCGCGGCGGCGGCCCTGCTCAAGGCGCGCGGCGTCAAGGCGCAGTTCGTGCTCGACGAGGGCATGGTGGTGGTCGCCGACCACCCGGTCACCCACGCCCCGGTGGCCCTGATCGCCCTGGCCGAGAAGGGCTACGCGACCCTGACCGTCACCGCGCCCGCCGTCGGCGGCCACTCCTCGGCCCCGCCGCCCCAGACCGGGGTCGCCACCCTGGCCAAGGCGGTGCTGGCCATCGCCGACAAGCCTTTCCCGATGAGGTTCTCCGGCCCCGGCGCCGACATGCTCAAAAGCCTGGCCCCGCACGCCTCGCCGACCGTCAAGATGGCGGCCGCCAACACCTGGCTGTTCTCGCCTCTTCTGGTGAAAGAGACGTCTCGTACACCCGCCGGCGCGGCCATGCTGCACACCACCATCGCCCCGACCATGCTTAAGGGCTCGCCCAAGGAAAACGTTCTGCCGCAGGACGCCGAGGCCTGGATCAATTACCGCATCGCCCCCGGCGACACCTCGGCCGACGTGATGGCGCGGGCCAAGCGCGCGGTCGGCGACCTGCCGGTCAAGCTGGCCTGGGTCAAGACGCCGGACGAGCCGAGCAAGGTGTCGTCCACGTCGTCCGAAGGCTGGAAGACCCTGTCGGCCCTGGCCGGCGACGAGAGCAAGGCTCCCGTCGCGCCGGCCCTGATGACCGCCGCCAGCGACAGCCGCTACATGGGCCCCATCGCCGACGACATCTACCGCTTCCAGCCGCTGCTGCTATCGGTGAAGGACACCGAGATGATCCACGGCACCAACGAGCACATGACCCTGGCCAATGTGGAGCGGATGGTGCGGTTCTATCAGCGGCTGGTCGAGACGGCGGCGAAGTGAAAAATAGCCATCCCCCGGAGGGGAGAGGGTCGCAACTGTCGCCAATTGTTCACGCGCAGCGATACCGCGCCGCTCTGGACGCCAGCGTCGTGATGGGGCCTATTGCGCCCTTGGGAATAGCTTGCCGTGAGATCTGATCCGGGGACCGCCTCGCGCGGGGTCGGATTTTGCGTGAACAGGCTGCACAGTCGGACGACGCTACACATGGCTGACGATGCGCAAATGCAGGCCGCGCGGCCAACTTCGAAAGCCGTGAAGTTCGGCGAAGGCTTCGTGATGGACGCCTGGTACGTCGCGGCCCTGTCGCCCGAGCTGAAGCCCGGCAAGATGGAAAGCCGCGAATATCTCGGCGAGCCGGTGGTCATTGGCCGCACCAAGGGCGGCGAGGTCTACGCCCTGCGCGATGTCTGCCCGCACCGCGCCGCCAAGCTGTCGGCCGGCAAGGTGCGGACCGAGGATGACGGCCGCGAGACGGTCGAATGCCCCTATCACGGCTGGCGGTTCCACACCGATGGCGGCTGCGCCAAGATCCCGTCGCTGACCGCCGACAACCCGCTCGACATCAGCAAGGTGCGGGTGCGGAAATATCCGCTGGTCGAGAGCCAGGGCCTGGTGTGGATCTGGATGTCGGGCGACGTCCATTTCGACGGCCAGCCGCCCTGCTCGCCCCCGGTGATCCCCGGGATCGTCGGCGGCAAGCCCAAGCTGGTCGATCACCTGGACTACGACATCCATATCGACCACGCGGTGCTGGGCCTGATCGACCCGGCCCACGGCCCGTTCGTGCACCAGCAGTGGTGGTGGCGCACCGCCGCCAGCCAACACGAGAAGCACAAGACGTTCGCCCCCAGCGAGGCCGGCTTCACCATGGTGCGCCACGAGCCAAGCAAGAACTCCAAGGCCTATGCCATCCTCGGCGGCGAGCCCCTGACCGAGATCACCTTCCGCCTCCCGGGCCTGCGCTGGGAGCATGTGAAGGTCGGCGACAAGCAGGTGCTGGCCCTGTCGGCCATGACCCCGATCAACGCTGGCAAGACCCGGATGAACCAGATCATCTGGTCCGACCACCCGGCCTTCACCCTGCTCTATCCGGTGATCCGCCTGGCGGCCCGGACCTTCCTGCGCCAGGACGGCAAGATCGTCGCCGCCCAGACCCGCGGCCTGCGCGACAACCCCGCCCTGATGTGGGTCGGCGACGCCGACCAGCAGGGCCGCTGGTACCACCAGCTCAAACGCGAATGGGCCGCGGCCCACCGCGAGCGCCGGCCGTTCCAGAACCCGGTGGAAGAGACGACGCTGCGGTGGCGGACCTAGGGGCAAGCGGCTAGTTTCATGGCTTGGCTGTGAGGATCCGCATGCGGGCACAAGACGATCAGCACCGAGCGTTCGGTGCTAGGTTTGAACCTCATCCGGGCGGTTACATCGTCTTCACGCGGCGGGGCGGGGCGCTCTTCTCGACCGAGGAACGCGATGCCTATGTGGCGGCCCATCGCAAGGCCAAGCCTGTACTATGGCAAATTTTTCTTTTGACGGTGGTCGGAATCCTAGCCATCGCGCTCGTTGAGTTCGTCCTGATAAATGCCGCCCTCGGAATCTGGCCCGCCAGCCCCCTGCGCAATAACGTAATCATCGCCTCCGTGCTGTTGGCGCCAGTGGGCCTGTTCGTGGCTCTGCTTGTCTTTGGCCTGCTCCCACTCATCCGGCTGGTCCAGCGCGTCAATCGCGGGGCCGATCGTAGGCCGATCGTGGCGCCGCCGCGCGAGCGTCAGCCATGGACGAAACGGCTGCCGAACCTTGCCGCCTTCATCGGAATCATAGGGTTCGCTATCGCCTTTACATCCGGCAGGATGACCTTCACCTGGCCTTGGATCACGGGAGCGGGCGCGCTAATCGCGCTAGTCATCTTTGTCGTGTCGCGCCCTACGGGGACGCCGCGCGGCGGTCGATGACCATCCGTGGTGTTCTTCGATCCCTAACCACCCTGCCCACCGCGCGCGGCTGGGCGCTGTGCGGGCTGATCGGCCTGGCGACCGCCGCCCTGATGGCCGCCATCGGCTTCACCACCGGCCTCTACACCCTGACCCCCGCCGTTCCCGGCCTGCCGCTGCGGCTGCTGACCGTGCTGTTCGTGCCCGCCCTGGGAGAGGAGATCCCGTTTCGCGGGTTGCTGGTCCCCGGACCGGAGGCCAAGCGGCCTTGGCCGGCGATCACGATCTCGACTGCGCTCTATGTCGCTTGGCACCCGCTGGAGGCGCTGACCTTCCTGCCCCGGGCGACGATGTTCCTGCGAGCGGATTTCCTCGTTTGTACGGCGATCCTGGGCTTGGCCTGCGCCGTGATGCGCTGGCGGACCGGCTCGCTATGGCCGGCGGTGATCCTGCACGGCGGGTTCGTGATAGTGTGGCAGACTTGGTTGGGCGGCGTGCGGCTGTAGGGTCTTCATCGCTCACCAGGCCCCCTCTCTCCGCTCATCCCGACGAAAGTCGGGACCCAAGCGGCGCGGGCCGTCCTGTCCGAGCGAAACCCCAATCTCGGCTTGGGTCCCGACTTTCGTCGGGATGAGTGGAATCTGAGGGCACCAACAAGCCCGCCTGCCGGGGGACAGACGGGCTTGCCGCACGGGCGGGCCTCTAGGCTACGCGGCCCGCCAGAACCGGTTGGGGCCTAGGCGCGATAGACGTAGGCGCTGCTGACATAGCCGACGCCGACGCCGTCCTGGCCGACCAGGATCCACTTGCCGTCGCCGGTGCGGCCCAGGGCCTGGAACACTTCGCCGGCCTGGACCGAGCCGATCTTGGCGCTGCGGGTCGAGGCCGCGCCGCGCAGGTTCAGGGTCGAGCGGGCGACATACTTGCCCTTGATCGCGGTCATCGGCGCGGCCTCGACCGAGTCGGCGAGGCGGATGCCGTCGCTGGTGTAGGCCCCGCCGGCATTTTCCGCGGCGCGGGTCTTCTGCATCTGGCAGCCGGCATAGGAGCCCGCGCCCGCGCCGACCACGGCGCCGATGGCGGTGCCCGTGCTGCGGTCATGCTTGGCCAGCCTGTTGCCAGCGACGGCGCCCAGCAGGCCGCCGATCACGGCGCCGACTTCCTGCTTGCCGCCCGAGGCGTTGCAGCCGATGACGCCGCCCAGCTTCTGCGACATGGCGCTGGCGGTGGTGGGAGCAACAGCCAGGGTCAGGGCGGTGGCGGTCATGGCCAGGCCCATCCCAACTTGCTTGAGGCCGATCTTCTTGGTCAGGATGATGATGCTCATGGTCGTGGTCCCTTGCGAATGGTGCGGAGCGTCCCGGCCCCTTGAGACACACCATGACAAGGTGAAGCTGAACGGCGTCGGGCGGGGCGCCGACAGATTTCGTTCATCTAAGAATTTTCCGCGTTGGGCGTGGTGCAGCTAAACGCCGCCTCGGCCGTTCACCATTCATGCCTAAACCTTCAAAGCCCGCGCGCATCGGTACCGGCGCGCTCCTCGTGGCCCGCGAAAGCCGCCCCGTCGAATTCGCCGTCCATCTCGTCAATGAACTGAACGGCTCGCGGGGCGGCAAGGGGGCCGTCACCGGCGACCCCGACGCCATGCGCGAAGCCTTCCGCGCCGGCCGCGCCCGCCTGACCCTCGACGACGGGGTCGAGATGGATGTGATGGTGGTCGCCCACTCCGAGGGCAGCGACACGGCTTACTTCCAGGTGGGTTGAGGACTTGCGAAACCCTCTCCGTCCGGGAAAGGGTTTCAGAGCGTCCTATTCCCCCAGCTTGTACGGCCCGCTCTTTTCCAGCGCCGCCTGCCAGGCCGGACGCGTATGCATGCGCTCGATCCAGGCGGCCAGGTTCGGATAGTCGGCGAGCTTGCCGTGCGCCTTGGCGACCTCGGCGATGAAGCTCATCTGGATGTCGGCGCCGGTCAAGCCGTCGCCGACGAAGAAGTCGCGGCCCTCCAGCGCCCCCTCGACATAGGCCAGATGATTGGCGATCTCGCTCTCGATGCGCGGGTGCAGCGGCGCGCCGGCCTCGCCCAGCCGGCCGACATACATCCGCAGCAGCATCGGCAGCATGGCCGAGCCCTCGGCATAGTGCAGCCACTGCTGATAGGCGTCGTAGTCGGCCGAGGCCGGATCGGGCGCCAGCTTGCCGCCGGCGTGGCGGCGGATGACATAGTCGGTGATCGCCCCGCTCTCGATGATCGTGGCGTCGCCGTCGGTCAGCACCGGCGACTTGCCCAGCGGGTGCACGTGCAGCAGGGCTTGCGGCGCCAAGCGGGTCTGCTTGTCGCGTTCGTAGAACCGGATCTCGTAGGGCAGGGAGAGCTCCTCCAGCAGCCAGAGGATCCGCTGCGAGCGCGATTCGTTGAGGTGATGGACGACGAGCATGCTTGTTCCCTGCCTTTTTAGCCTTTGGCCCCTCATTATGTTGCACTGCGGCATTGCTCGCAGGTGCGAAAGGCTCCAGAGTAAAAGAAAACAACTGTTTGGCGCACGGGAGCAAGCCATGACCGATACGGTCGTTCAGGAAACTTCGGAAAGCTTGATCCTGCCGGGTCTGACCGTGCTGTTGCGCGAAGCCGCCAGCGCCGCCCAGCTGTTCGTCGCCGAGGCCAAGCCGGCGGTGAAGGCCGCGATCACGGGCGCAGGCGGCAAGATCGACCGCAAGCTGGCCGACGACAAGCAGCACCAGGTGCACGGCTATGGCTGGTACGCCGCCTATGCCGAGCTGCTGAACCAGGTCGCCGGCTGGGCCGAGCGGCTGGAGGCCGAGGGCCGGTTCGGCGAGATCGAGGCCCTGCTGGCCCAACTGCTGTTTTCCGAATACTGCGCCCAGCTGGTCGGCGGCGTGCCGATGAACCAGGGCGAGATCGTCCGTCCCGCTCATCTGGTCACCGACCGGGCCGTGTTGAACCGGCTCTATTCCAACGGCCTGATGAAGCTGATGGTCGAGGGCGGCACCCAGGCGGTGAAGACCCGCATCGCCCGGCGACTGGCCGAGGCCCGAGGTCGCCCTACGCTGGAAAACACCGGCCTCGACGAAACCTTCGAGATGATCCGCGACCAGTTCCACGCCTTCGCCGAGGAGAAGGTCACGCCCTTCGCCCACCAATGGCACCTGAAGGACGAGCTGATCCCCATCGAACTGGTCGAGGAACTGGGCGCCCTGGGGGTGTTTGGCCTGACCATCCCCGAGGAATATGGCGGGGCCGGCATGGGCAAGATGGCCATGTGCGTGGTCTCCGAGGAGCTGTCGCGAGCCTGGATCGGCGTCGGCTCGCTGGCTACCCGCTCGGAGATCGCCGGTGAGCTGATCCTGACCGGCGGCACCGAGGCGCAGAAGCACTACTGGCTGCCGAAGATCGCCGACGCCTCGATCCTGCCGACCGCCGTCTTTACCGAGCCCAACACCGGGTCGGACCTGGGCAGCCTGCGCACCCGTGCGACCCTGACCGGCGACGCCTATCTAGTGACCGGGAACAAGACCTGGATCACCCACGCCGCCCGCGCCGACGTCATGACCCTGCTGGTCCGCACCGAAGCCGACACCAGCGACTATCGCGGCCTGTCAATGCTGCTGGCCGAGAAGCCGCGCGGCACGGATGAGGCGCCCTTCCCCGCCGACGGCATGAGCGGCGGCGAGATCGGGGTGATCGGCTATCGCGGCATGAAGGAATATGAGCTGGCCTTCGACGGCTTCACGGTGAAGGCCGAGAACCTGCTGGGCGGCGTGCCCGGCCAGGGCTTCAAGCAGCTGATGGCCACCTTCGAGAGCGCCCGCATCCAGACCGCCGCCCGCGCCGTCGGCGTGGCCCAGGCGGCGCTGGAAACCGGCCTGGCCTACGCCCTGGACCGCCAGCAGTTCGGCCAGGCGATCTTCGAGTTCCCCCGCGTCCACAACAAGCTGGCGATGATGGCCGCCGAGATCATGGGCGTGCGCCAGCTGACCTATTTCGCCGCCCGCCAGAAGGACGAGGGCAAGCGCTGCGACCTCGAGGCCGGCATGGCCAAGCTGATCGCCGCCCGCGTCGCCTGGGCCGCCGCCGACAACGCCCTGCAGATCCACGGCGGCAACGGCTTCGCCGTCGAGTACGTGGCGAGCCGGTTGTTGGCGGACGCGCGGATTCTCAACATCTTCGAAGGCGCCGGCGAGATCCAGGCGCAGGTGATCGCGAGACGGCTGCTGGAGGAGGGGAACTAGCCCCGCCGCTCCCATCCTGTCATCCCGGACAAGGCCCGAGGGGCCGCCGATCCGGGACCGCCGGAAGCGCCTCCGTTCACGCCCCGGTCCCGGATCAGCGCGCTACGCGTTCGTCCGGGGTGGCAGCTGCTTTTGGCTGCCTCAAGCAGGACATGTCCAGCCCCTTCCCACCCGCCGGCCACGGCGGGCCGCATCCGGGGCGGATGCTGGCTGGGGCCAGAAAGCGGACCTTTCGAAGGACTGGGAAGGGTGGTTAGCGGACGTCGCCAAGCCACCGGATCCCTCGCCACATGTCGATGAACGCTGTGTCATGACAAAAGCTTAAGTTGCGATGGTGCGGGTCCCGCTATTAAGGTCACGCTTGGTCGGCGCGATCTGCACTGGCGTTCCTGAGCCCGAGGCATCCCTTGAAATCGTTCGTCGCCGCCATCGCCCTACTGGCGCTCCCCGGGCTTGCCTTTGCACAACAGCCCGTAAGGGAGGTGACGATTTCATCCGGCGACACCACGCTCTCAGCCCGCATTCTGGGTGGCGTCGGTGAAGGGCCGCGTCCGGCCATCGTCCTGTTTAACGGCTTTCCTGCGGGGCCAAATATCCCTCGCATAGCGACCGACCTGCAAGCCGCCGGCTATACCGTGTTGCTACCCCAATATCGGGGCACGGGGTCATCGGGCGGGGCCATCAGCCTGCGACACTCGCGCGAGGACGGGGCCGCCGCCGTAAACTGGCTCAAGCAGGACGCCGCCAGCGGGGTGGATCCGACTGAGATCGGCGTGCTCGGCGTTAGCTATGGCGGCTGGGTCGCGTTGCAGACGGCGGCGGCAGACCACAGCGTACGGTGCGCTGTGGTTCTCGTTCCCGCCGACATGGGCGTGATCGGTGCGCGTTGGGGCTCCGACGCAAGCTATCGGACGGCCTGGAAGACTGATCTGGACGCCGTCGCTGCCGATCCCGCCTCGACCCGCTTCGGACCGGATGGCGTCGACGGCTTTATGAACGCGATTACCCTGGAGTCCGGCACATCAGGCTTGGCCCAGCGCGCCGCTGATCTGGCGGATCGTCCGATCTTCGTCGCAGGCGGTCGTCACGATCCCGCAGCCCCGTTCGCCGACCACTATGTACCGCTGGTGGAGGCTCTTCGCGCAGCCAAGGCGCCGTTTACGGCCCTCGAGTTCGACGGTGGGCATAATCCGTCTGAAGCCTCGGCCGCCGCACAGAGCTTCATTGAACGGAGCTGCTTTGCCGATTGACCCAGCTAGTCGTCGGCTCAAGCGCGAGGACCCCGTTGCGATCAAATGTCCGCTATGGGGTCGAAAGCGGGCCAAGGCTGGGGCGCCAAAACCCGACACCCATTCACAGTGCCTCGACCCTACGCCCTCAACCCCGCCAGATACCCATAGCTAACCCCCACCGACTCCAGCCGCGAGTGCGCGAACGGCGGTTCCTGCTCGACGAAGAAGTCGCGCACCCCGGCGGCGTAGGCGGCCGGCAGCAACCGCGTCCAGTCGATCATGCCGGAGCCCACCTCGGTCGGGTCCTGGACGAACACGAAGTTGGGCTTGGTCGTCGCCTTGATGTCCTTGACGTGCATGGCCGTGAACCGGCCCGGGTGGGCCTTCAGCAGAGCGAAGGGGTCCTGGCCCGCCGCGGCGACCCAGCCGGCGTCCATCTCGAACTCGACCAGGGTCGGATCGGTGCGGGCCAGCAGGATCTCGTAGCCGGTGCGTGCGCCGGGCTTGCCGTCCGCTAGGAGCCGGAACTCGGGATTGTGATTGTGATAGGCCAGCCTCAGCCCGGACTTGGCCAGCACCGCGCCCTTGGCGTTGAGGAAGTCGGCGTTGAAGCTCCAGTCGTCGGCGGTCATGGCGCCGCCGATCCGGCCCAGGACCTGGCCGAACGCCTCGCCCGAGCGGGGCTTCAGGTCGAAGCGCGCGGGCGTGTAGAAGATCGGCATGACGATCCGCTTGACCCCCAGGATGTGGGCCTCGTCGGCCAGCCGCGACAGGTCGCCGTCGAGGCTGGACTCGCCGCCTTGGGCCTGGACCTGGACGTGGGCGCTGGGCGTGCTCAGCCCCACGGCGTCCATCGCAGCGCGCAGCTGAGCCGGGGTGCGGCCCTGATAGCCCGCCAGTTCGATGGTCTTGAAGCCGATCGCGGCGACGGCGCGCAGCGTGCCCTCCAGATCGGCCTTGGCCTGGTCGGCAAGGGTGTAGAGCTGCAACCCAATCGGCAGGCCGGTGCGGGCGAAGAACGGCTGGGCGGCGGCCAGGCCGACGCCGGGCAAGGTCACTGCGCCGAGGCCAATGGCCCCGACAAGGCCGCGTCGCGTGAGGTCAAGCATTTCCGTTTCCTGCATCTTCCTCGGACTATGCATTGATCCCGCGCCGCGTCGATGGCCGTCGCGCGCCGCGCGCCTTGCCCCAAACACCGACGCAGGCTTAGCTGCGGCCTCTATACGAGGACCCCGCATGATCGCCACCACCCGCCGCGCCGCCCTGTTGTCGGCCTTCGCCACCGTCGGGGCCGGCGCCCTGGTCGCCACGCCGCGTTCGGCGCGGGCCGCCGAGACCGGCCAGGCCGCCGCCGCGATCGACCTCTACGCCCAGCAGGTGATGGCCGCGTTCCCAGACGAGCCGGGCCTGGGGATCTGCGTGGTCGAGGACGGCCAGATCACCCTGGCCAAGGGCTATGGCGTCAAGCGAATGGGCGGGACCGACAGGGTCACCGACTCCACCCTGTTTGGCGTGGCGTCCAACACCAAGGCCTTCACCGCCGCCGCCTTGGCCATGCTGGTCGAGGCCGGCAAGGTCGAGTGGGATGCGCCGGTCACGCGTTATCTGCCCAGTTTCGAGATGAGCGACCCGGTGGTCACCAAGCTGATGACGGTGCGCGACCTGCTGTGCCACCGCAGCGGCCTGACCCTGGGGGCCGGCGACCTGATGATCTGGCCCAACCCCACCCACAGCCGCGCCGACATCGTGGCCGGCATGAAGCACCTGCCGCTGGGCGAGGGTTTCCGCACCGGCTACGCCTATGACAACGTGCTCTATGTGGTGGCCGGCGAGGTGATCGCCGCCGTCACCGGCAAGCCCTGGGAAGACTTCATCCAGACGCGGATCCTGGATCCCCTGGGCATGAGCGACAGCGTGCCCCTGCCCTCAATGATCGGCGATCGATCGCGGGCCGAGCCGCATGCGCGGATGGGTCCGCCGGTGCGGGGCCTGGGACCGCAGACCGTGCTGCCGTTCGACGGCAGTTTCGGCGCCGCTGGAGCGGCGGGCGGTCTCAACACCTCCGCGCGCGACATCGGCAAGTGGCTGCAGGTCCAGCTGGGGCTGGGCGCGACGCCCGGCGGGCTAAAGCTGTGGACCGAGGCCTCGTCGCGCGAGATGTGGAAGCCCCACACCATCACCGCCTGGGCCGACGGCCCTACCGCCGACAACCCCGTGCGCCCGACGATGCAGGCCTATGGCCTGGGCTGGTTCATCCAGGACCATCGCGGCGAGCGGCTGCTGTCGCACACCGGCGGTCTGGCCGGCTTCATCTCCTATACGGGTCTGCTGCCGGGCCGGAAGTCGGGGATCATGGTGATGACCAACGCGGAGGAGGCCCCGCTCTTCCGGGCGTTGCGCTATGGCGGCCCCGATCGGCTGCAGGGCCGCGCCGACTTCGACTGGATCGGCTCGTCCAAGCGAGTCCAGGCCACCACCGACGCCAAGACCATCAAGGACGCCGCCGAGGCCGTCACCCCCAAGGGCGGCGGCGTCAAGCCAAGCCTACCGCTGGCCGCCTATGTCGGGACCTACCGCGATCCCTGGTACGGCACGATCACGGTCAGCGTGGTGAAGAAGGGGCTCAAGATCGCCTTCGACAAGACCCCCGCTCTGCGCGGCACGCTGGAAACCTTCGATGGGGATACGTTCCGCACGCGGTTCGAGGACCGCTCGCAAGAGGACGCGTTCATGGTGTTCGAGGTCAAGGCCGGGGTGGTTGTGGGGGCCACGATGCGGGCGGTCTCGCCGCTGGCGGACTTCTCGTATGACTATCAGGATCTGCGGCTGACAAAGGTTTAGCCTGCAATTTGAAACCCTCTCCCAGCGGGAGAGGGTTCACGACGTGCGGCCTCACACTTGCCGGCTGGAGGATTCTCGATCCCGAAAAAGGACACTGATGCCCCGCCCATATCGACGTCTGCGCGCTTTCGCCCAAGACACCAGGGCCGCTTCGGCCGTGGAAAACGCACTGTTGCTCAGCCTGACGGCGGTGATGGTCTACGCGTTCAAGGGGACCGGGGTCGTGAAGCTGGTCCAGCCCACGCGGCAAGCCTTTGACACCCTGATCCGCGCGCTGTCTTAACGCGGCCGCCAGCCTTCGGCGATGAACACGATCTGCTGGTCCATGGCGGCCGCTAGCTCGTTGGCCTGGGCCCCGTTGGCCGCAGCCAGGCGATAGTTCCAGGCATAGGCGGCCTTGAGCACATTGATGGTCAGGTCGGAGTCAAGATCGAGCCGTACGTCGCCGCGCGTCTTTCCGTCGTCCAGCACCTCGCGGAGCATGGAATTGAGCCTTACATTGCGGCCGTAAGGGGTGACGCCAGGGTCGTTGGAGGGGCTGTAGGACGCGGCGATGTGGGCCAGGAACAGCTTCACCCGGCGCGTCTCGAACGCGTAGTGGATGGCGAAGATCGAGGACAGACGGTCGGCGGTCGCACCGCGCAGGAACGGCACCACCCGGTCGAACTCGGCGTAGAGGTCGGCCAGTCGCGTCTCCATGACGTGGCTCAGCACCTCGGCCTTGGAGGCGAAGGTTGTGAAGACGCTGCCGACCGAAACGCCCGCCCGTTCGGCGATCGCGCGGATCGTCGTCTCGTCGTAGCCCGTGTCGTTGAACAGGTCTCGCGCGGCCTCGAGGACCTTCTCACGCGTCGCCTGTTTCTGCTCTTCCCGTACGCCCAAGCACCGTCCCCCCGGATAGCCTGCGTCACAAATGCATCTGGGAGCGGCCTCTCCGGCAAGGGGCGGCCGCCCCCGGTCGGTTCTTAAGCGCGCGCGCCCGCCAGAATGACCTTCAGTTGATCCGAAAGTCGCGACAGCAGTGCCTCAACCGTCCAGGCGTCGAAGATCGCCCGGCGATAGTTGGCGACATACACGTCCCAGATGATCTCGGCGAGCAGCTTAGTGTCGGCGGCGGCTTTAAGCTCGCCGCGTTCGACGCCGCGGATCAGCACGTCACTCAGCAAAGTGAAGATGTGCTTCAGGTGGCCGCGGTTACGGCGCTCGGCGGTTTCCGACCGGGTCCAGGACACGGCGATGCTGGCCTGCAACAGGGGCAGTTGCTCAACATGGAAGCCGTAGGCGACGGCGAACATGCCGATCACGCCTTCCTCGACGCTGACGGCATTGGCGCCAGCCTGCTTCATCTGAGCGTAGATGACCTCGTAGTCGGCGGTCAGGATCTCGTCGAACAACTCGCTCTTGTCGGCGAAGCTGGCGAAGACGGCGCCCGTCGACATGCCGGCGGCCTGGGCGATATCGCGGATGGTCGCCCCCTCATAGCCACGCTCGGTGAACAGGCGGCGGGCGGCCGACAGGACGCGCTCGCGGGTGTGCTGCTTGGCCAGCGCCCGGCGGGTCATCTTGATCGGGGTTTCGGTGTTGTACCCGGGATTCAAAGCAACAAAACTCATGCGACGGACTCCAGGCGAGCAAGCGCGGCTTCCGCGCGCTTCTCGAATTCAATGCAATATTCATCGACGACGTTCTGAAGAACCTCGGCGTATCGGAGCGCCAGGGCGCGGCCATCCTGAGCGGCGTCGCGCAGGTCGGTGATCAATTGGCGGACTTCCACCATGGCTTCATCGCGCTCGGACGCGGAAAAATCGGCGGCGGCGTCGGCGCTGCGGGCGCTCTGAGCCATCGGGTCTCTCCTGCCTCGCCGCTGGGAAATGGCGCTGACATGACCTGCGGTGAGGAATTGATCATGTTCAGCGAACGCGTACGGAAATTCGAAGTTGGCGCGTGTACCCTCAGCTTCAAGGGGTTGCAACTCGGAACTGAACTAAAATCGCCGAACAGCAGCGTTTGAGCTGTGTATGGTACCGGTAGATCTGCGTCACTGCGACAAATGCACTCAACGAACAGAGTCGACGAACGCAGTGTCGGATCGGTACGCCGGATCAAACGGCGGTCGGGGACCCTCCCCTTCTCGGTGCGCTGCGAGACGCTCTGGCCAAGCCTGGAGCGAGCGCCTAGTTTGCCGCCATGGACAAACTGTTCGACCTTCTCGTCCCCGTCACCCTTGGCGCCGTGTTGATCACGCTCTGCTTCGGCATCTTCGCCCTGTTCAAGGGCGGCGACTTCGGACGTTCCCATTCCAACAAGCTGATGCGCCTGCGCGTGGCGCTGCAGTTCCTGGCGGTGGTGGTTTTGATGGCCGCCTTCTGGTGGCGCGGTCGCTAAACCAGACTCCCCTAATGGTCGAGTAAGCCAGAGGGTTGCGCCATTCGCGCTAGGACATCTTGCCCCAGGGCGCCTTGCCACTGGCGCGGCCAACACGGAACCTTCGACCCATGGTGACGCTCAACTGCATCTACACCCGCACCGGCGACAAGGGTCTGACCCGGCTTTCGACCGGACAGCCGGTCAGCAAGGCGTCGATACGGGTCGAGGCCTATGGCGGAGTCGACGAGACCAACGCCTGTATCGGCGTGGCGCGCCAGCACACGAAGGCAGACGCCGAACTCGACGCCCTGCTTGAGCGCATCCAGAACGACCTGTTCGACCTGGGCGCGGACCTGGCCACCCCCGAGCAGAACGAAAAGCCGGAATGGGAGCCGCTTAGGGTGGTCGACAGCCAGGTCGAGCGGCTGGAGCGCGAGATCGACATGATCAACGCCAGACTCTCGCCCCTGACCTCGTTCGTGCTGCCGGCCGGCTCGCCCGCCTCGGCCGCCCTGCACGTGGCCCGCACTGTCTGCCGGCGAGCCGAACGCTCGGTCGTGGAGCTGATGAGCGTGGAGGGCGAAATCGTCAGCGAGCCGGCGCTCAAGTACCTGAACCGCCTTTCGGACCTGCTGTTCGTGGCCTCGCGCCGGGCCAATGACGACGGCGCGGCAGACGTGCTGTGGAAGCCGGGGGCGACGCGGTAGGGGGCGTTCGAGAAACCCTCTCCCAGAGGGAAAGGGTCTTATCTACTTCGCCGGCCGAGACACCGACGGACCTTCCATCTTCTGCGGGTCGGTATTGATCGGCGGAAGGTTCGACGGCCGCATGGTCAGGCGCTCGATCGGGTAGACCGTGCCGCACTTCATCCACTTCTCCGCCCAGGCGCCGCCGCGCTCGCCGCAGCGCTCCTTCGGCCACACATAAAAATAGTGGTAGGCGAAGACGCTGGCGCACGAGACCAGGAAGATGCCGAAGAAGATCTTCTGCAGCTGGATGATGTTGCTCTTCATGAACGCCTCATAATCGCCCGCCGAGCCAGTGGCCAGAGGGTTCTACGCACACCCGCGCCAGCGCGGCGCCACGCCAATCCTCAGCTTCGGTGTGCAGCGCAGCAGACGCGGCCGCGCAAGTGGCCTACGATTGTTTGAACGCCTCGGCCGATAATGCATTACGCTTACGTCAGGGGAAACTTGCAAACCTGCCGCAACGCGCTAATTCCGTCGGCGCAGGCAGGAAAAACTAGCCAGGAGGCGGCGTAGACCGATGAAGGTTCTGGTCCCGGTCAAACGGGTTATCGATTACAATGTGAAGGTCCGGGTGAAGCCCGATCAGACCGGCGTCGACCTTGCGAACGTCAAGATGTCGATGAACCCCTTCTGTGAGATCGCGGTCGAGGAAGCCGTGCGTCTCAAGGAAAAGGGCGTCGCCACCGAGATCGTGGTTGTCAGCATTGGTCCGCAACAGGCGCAGGAAACCATTCGCACCGCCCTGGCCATGGGCGGCGATCGCGGCATCCTGATCGTCACCGACGCCGATCCCGAGCCGCTGGCCGTCGCCAAGCTGCTGGCCGCCGTCGCCGCCGAGGAACAGCCGAACCTGATCCTGATGGGCAAGCAGGCCATCGACGGCGACAACAACGCCGTCGGCCAGATGCTGTCGGCCCTGCTGGGCTGGCCGCAAGCCACCTATGCCTCGGCCGTCGAGGTTTCCGGTTCGACCGCCAAGGTCACCCGCGAGGTCGATGGCGGCCTGCAGGTGCTGGACGTCGATCTGCCGGCCGTGATCACCGCCGACCTGCGCCTCAACGAGCCGCGCTACGCCTCCTTGCCCAACATCATGAAGGCCAAGAAGAAAGAGATCGCCAGCAAGACCGTCGCCGACTACGGCGTCGATGTCGCGCCGCGTCTCAAGGTGGTCAAGGTCGCCGAGCCCGCCAAGCGTTCGGCGGGCGTCAAGCTCGAAACCGCCGCCGATCTCGTTTCCAAGCTGAAAACCGCGGGGGTGCTCTGATGGCCGTTCTCGTCGTCGCCGATAACGACAACGCGCACCTGCGCGATGGCACCCACAAGACGGTCACCGCCGCCCTGAAACTGTCGTCCGAGGTGGACGTGCTGGTTCTGGGGTCGGGCGCCGACGCCGTGGCCGCCCAAGCGGCCAAGATCACCGGGGTGCGCAAGGTGCTGCTGGCCCAGAGCGACGCTCTCGGCCACGGTCTGGCCGAGGCGCAGGCCGACGCCGTGCTGGCCCTGGCGGGTAACTACGACGCGATCCTCGTGCCCGCCACCTCGGGCGGCAAGAACTTCGCGCCGCGCGTCGCCGCAAAGCTGGATGTTGCCCCGATCAGCGAGATCGTCGAGGTCGTCTCGGCCGACACCTTCACCCGCCCGATCTATGCCGGCAACGCCCTCGAGACCGTCCAGACCTCGGACGCCAAGAAGGTGATCACCGTGCGCCCCACCGCCTTCGCGGCGGCGGAAGAAGGCGGCTCGGCCCCCGTGGAAACCGTCGGCGGCGCGGAAGCCGGCCAGGCCCGGTTCGTCAGCGAAAAGATGGTCAAGTCCGACCGTCCGGAACTGGCGGCCGCCAAGATCGTGGTCTCCGGGGGTCGCGCCATGGGGTCGGCAGAGGAGTTCTCCAAGGTCATCGAGCCGCTGGCCGACAAGCTGGGCGCCGCCGTCGGCGCCTCGCGTGCGGCAGTCGATGCGGGCTATGCGCCGAACGACTACCAGGTCGGCCAGACCGGCAAGGTCGTCGCCCCGGCGCTGTACATCGCCATCGGCATCTCGGGAGCCATCCAGCACCTGGCTGGCATGAAGGACAGCAAGATCATCGTCGCCATCAACAAGGACAGCGACGCCCCGATCTTCCAGGTCGCCGACTACGGCCTGGTGGGCGACTACAAGACCGTCGTACCCGAACTGATGGACGCCCTGACGGCGGCTGGTAAGTAAGGCTTTCGCGGATAGCGGAATAGAGAAGGCCCGGGAGCGATCCCGGGCCTTTTTCTTTGGGCGCTGCGATGAAGGCGGGGCCCCTCACTTCGGGCTGTGGATCGGCATGGTGGCCGACCACACCGCGTCGCCGTCCCGCAGCGGCGGGCCGACCTTGTCGCCGGCGGCAACCAGCAGCGACAGAACGGCGACGGCGGCGATCAGGAGGAGTTTCATCGGAGCACCTGTGAGCAAGAATGTCAGCCTCGTCGGCCTGTGCCGCTAAGATGCTCCGACAAAGCGGGGTTTACGAACGACGGTATCTGGGCGAACTTGTCAGCCCGACTAACAAGCCTGAGCCGCGATGCGCCTGCCGCCGTTCCTGACCTTGACCGCCTTGGAGGCCGCCGCCCGGCACCGCAGCTATAGCCGCGCGGCGCGGGAGTTGTTCGTCACCCACGGCGCGGTCAGCCAGCAGATCCGTAAGCTGGAGGACGAGCTGGGAACAAAGTTGTTCGTCCGCCGGGGCAACGCCATGATCCCCACCGCCACCGGCCAGCGCCTGGCCGATCAGGTCACAGCGGCGCTGGCCACTCTGCGCGCCGGGGTCGATGACGCCCGCGAGGCGACGCGCGGTCCTCTGGTGATCAGCAGCAGCGCCGCCTTCGCCAGCCGCTGGCTGGTCACTCGCCTGGCCCGGCTGGCGGCCGACACCGGCGAGCCGGACCTGATCGTCCGCGCCGAGGACCGCGTCGCCGACCTGACCGCCGACGGCGTCGACATCGCCCTGCGGTTCGGCTGCGGCGTGTGGCCCGGCGTCGAGGTCGCCACCCTGATGATCGAGCGGGTGTTTCCGGTCTGCAGCCCCGACTTCCTGGCAAAGCACCCGATCCGCGAGACGCGGGATTTGCTGGACGTGCCGCTGCTGCGCCATGTCGGCCTGCCCTGGTCGATCTGGCTGACCGCCATGGGGGTGGAAGAGGCGCCGCGCCAGCAGGGCCTGGCCTTCGAGGACACCGCCCTGATGCTCGACACGGCCGCCCATGGGGTAGGCGTGGCCCTGGCCCGCAGCGGGCTGGCGGAACGCGACCTCAGCGAGGGCCGGCTGGTGCGGCCGTTCTCCGGCGAGGTCAGCGTCGAGACCGGCAACCACTTCGTCTGGCGCGCCGACAGCCCCAAGCTGGCTCGCATCCTCAAGCTGCGCGACTGGTTCCTGGCCGAAACCGCAACGGCCCGAGCGGAAACGACGGCCGGCTAGCTTCCCCGGGCTAGACCGAACAGGCCCGCCGCCAGCAGCAGGGCCGCGTTCTCGCTGGTCTGGCCTTCGTTGGAGGCCCAGGAGCCGTCGGCCTCGCAGGCGTCCACGAAGCACTTGGCGGGCGGGGTTCCGGCCTCGATAACCGCCTTCAGCCGCGGGTCGGCCCCGGTCAGCCCGCCATTGGGGCCGCCACTGGCCCAGCCCGGCATGACGATCCCCCAGACCCGGCAGGTCCAGTGATACGGACGCCGCGTGGCGCGCGCGCCGTGGCCGGTGACGAAGCCATGGTCCAGGGCGTTGCAGCCCAGGACATAGTCGAGCAGGCGCTGGGCTGTCTCGCGCGCGCCCTCGCCGCCCAGCTCGCTGGCGAACAGGCACAGCACGGCGGTGTTCAGCGCCAGCTCGACCGAGCCCCAGATGTAGGCCTCGGGCCGAACCGTGAATCCGTAGGGATCTTCGGCGGCAGAGCCCGCGACGACCTTGGCGGCTTCCAGGATCGCCGCCCGCGCCGCGGCCCCGGCCTCGCCCGTCGTTCGCGCCAAGCTCATCACGCCCAGCAACTGAGGTCCCGGCCAGAAGAACGGGAAGACGCCCAGGTCCTTTACGCCGGCGGTCGCGCGCGCGGCGAGCTGAGGCGCGCCGGTCAGGACGGCCATCTCGCACGTCGCCCAGAAGATCTCCTGGCGCGGATCGGGGTCGGTATAGGCATAGTCGCCGTGCAGGACCTTGGGGTGGGCCTCAAGCCAGTCCCAGGCGCGCAGGGCAGCGGCCTTGCAGCGGGCCGCGAACTCAGGGTCGAGCGGCGCGAACACGCGCGCGGCCTGCAGCATAACCCCAACGAACACCCCCGCGTCGAGGCTGGACGCGCCCTGGGCGGCGCGCGGATGCGGATCGCGCTCGGGCGGCTGGCCCCAGGCGTATTGGCCGCTGGAATCGACCTTGTGCAGCACCGAACCGTCAGGGTTCTGCATCTTCAGCAGCCACTCCAGGCCCCAGCGCGCCTGTTGCAGCAGGTCGTCCAAGCCCGGCCAGGTTTGGGGAACGCCAAGGGTCAGGGCCTGGGCGGCATCCGGTCGCAGGGTGTGCAGCCACAGCATCTGACTGACGCTGATCGCCGCCATGTGGGACCACTTGCCGTAGTCACCAGCATTGTACCAGCCACCCGTCAGGTCACGCGATGCGCCATCGACGAGCAGGGCGGCCTCGCTGAGATGGCCCGCCGCGTGCTGGATCCCGGTCACGGGGTCATCGAGCGCGACATTGGCCCGGATCAGAAAGAAGGCGCGGGCGGCGTCGCGGACCAGCGGGGCGTAGATCGCCGGCCCGACCTCGAACGGCGCCGAGGCGAGCCTGGCGATCCGCACCCGGTAGCGGCCCGCCCGGCTCAAGGCCGAGAAGTCGCCGGTCCGCACATGTTCGCCTGCCGTGGCGGTCGCGTCGTGAACCTCCGGGTCCAGCCGACCGCTGAAGACCCGTTGGCCCGCCAGGGTCTCGACCGTGAACGGCCGAGCCCCCTTATCGCCGGGCGGGACCGGTAGGACGAAGCGCTTGGCGGCCTTGGGCAGGAAGCCCAGTTGGTTGAGCCGGGGTCCGGGAAGTGGCGCGCCGGCGCCGGAGCCGCGCGCCGCGCCAAGGGCCAGCATACCGGCCGTCACCGCCGTCAGGTCCCGCCGGGTCAGCGTGCTTGGAGAGTTCGACATCCTGGCCGCCCCGCTTCGTTCGACCTAAGGTAGCGCTTTGCCCCACCCTCGACAATAGCGGCCGCCGCGCCAGGTTCACGGGAACCCATCGTGGACATTGACAACAGCGTTCCCCAGTCCTGAGCCCAATCAGGCGTGGGAGAGGGTCGTTCCCGCAGCGGCGGCGGTGATCCGGGGCAAGGGGCGAGCTTGGAAAGGAGAGACGCGACCATGGAGCCACTTGACCTTGGAACAGGCTCGAATGCGTGGGTCCCCGCCCTTGCCGCCGCAGCGCAGCAAAGTCTTGGCGACGGTGGGGGTGCTCGTGCTAGAAAAGCAGGCATGAAATTGGGCGGGACGCGCAAGGCCCCGCTCCGCCTCGAACACGGCCCTCTGACAAGGCTAGTCTGAATGACGGATATCAAGACGGTCGGCGTGATCGGCGCGGGCCAGATGGGGTCGGGCATAGCCCATGTCGTCGCCCTGGCCGGCTACGAGGTCAGGCTGCACGACATCTCGCGCGAGCGCATCGACGCCGGCCTGGCCCTGATCGAGAAGAACATGGCCCGCCAGGTGAGCCGCGGGATCATCGACGAGGCCGCCATGGCCGCCGGCCTGGCCCGCATCACCGCCGCCGAGGCCATCGCCGACATCGGCGCGACCGACCTGGCCATCGAGGCCGCCACCGAGAACGAAGAGCTCAAGAAGGCGATCTTCCGCAGCCTGCAGCCCCACCTGGGCGCCGACACCCTGCTGGCCTCCAACACCTCGTCGATCTCGATCACCCGCCTGGCCAGCGCCACCGACCGCCCCGAGCGGTTCATCGGCCTGCACTTCATGAACCCCGTCCCGCTGATGAAGCTGGTCGAGATCATCCGCGGCATCGCCACCGACGTGCCAACCTACGAGCGCGCCGTGGCCTTCGCCAAGTCGCTGGGCAAGATCACGTCCAACGCCGAGGACTTCCCGGCCTTCATCGTCAACCGCGTGCTGGTGCCGATGATCAACGAGGCGATCTACACCCTGTACGAGGGCGTGGGCACGGTCGACGCTATCGACACCGCCATGAAGCTAGGCGCCAACCATCCGATGGGCCCACTGGAGCTGGGCGACTTCATCGGCCTGGACACCGTGCTGAGCATCATGAACGTGCTGCACGAGGGCCTGGCCGACAGCAAGTATCGCCCCTGCCCGCTGCTGGTGAAGTATGTCGAGGCCGGCTGGCTGGGCAAGAAAGCCGGGCGCGGCTTCTACGACTACCGCGGGGATGTTCCGGTCCCGACGCGGTAGGCGGCGGTCACCAGAGGGTCGGGACGCCGTAGGCCGAGAAGGCATCGTCCTTGGTCATGATCGGGATCTGGCTCCGCGCAGCCTGAGCGATGAGCAGCCTGTCCCAGGGGTCGCGATGGTGACGGGGCAACCTTGCGGCCGCCACCGCGTCTTCAGGGGTAACGGCTAACCAGTCAAACCCTTCGGCGAAAACCGCATCGACAAGATCGATTGGAAGCCGCTGAAGTAAGGGATCAACAGGGCGCTTGAGCTCGATTTCATAAGCGCTTACGGCGCTCACCAGCACCTCAACGTCATCGGCGTTGACCAGGTCGAAACCGCGAGACGAGAGTCGAGACGGATCGGTGAGCCACCAGATCAACACGTGCGTGTCGATCAGCAGTTTCATTTTTCCGGAAAGATCGGCCCGTCGGCCGCCTCTTCCAAATCGGGATCGGGACGCAGGAAAAGGTTCGGATCCTGCAGCTTCCCGTAATGAGCCCAGACCCCAGGAACCCGTTTTCGTGGCGTGCTCGCCGCCTTCTTCGCACTGTTGATCGTTGCGACAGTCTCGCCGTCACGCAGCAGTTCGAAGTCCTCGCCCGCATCGATGTGCGCGAGGAATTCGGCCAAGTCGGCCAGGTCGCTGACGTTGACGCGGATAGTCATGCGCCAAAATTAGCACAAGACGTGGTTGGCGGCCAATATCACCTCACCCTCTCGCCCAACCTACAAACCCGTATTACGCAAGGCTCCTGCCTCGGGGGAGCCAGTCTTGCGCAATCTGTATCTCGCCATCGTGCTGGCCTTTGTCGTCTTGCTTGCGGGTTTTGGACCCAGCTTCATGGGGGCGGCAGGGCCGCGGGATCCGATGCGGGAGGTGCATGGCGCACTGGCCGTCGCCTGGATGATCCTGCTGGTGGTCCAGAGCTGACTGATTGGCCGGCCTATCGCCGCACGATGTTCCTGGTCTGCCTCCGCGGCGTTCACGCGCCTGATCGGCCTGCCGCCGGGTTAGAGCCCTAGCCGCCGCCCATCGCCACGGCGATATGGTAGGTGGCGAACGAGGCCAGATAGGCCAGGGTGGTCATGTAGAGGACCATCACCGCCGGCCAGGTCCAGCCATTGGTCTCGCGCTTGACCACGCCCAGGGTCGCCATGCACTGCGGGGCGAAGATGTACCAGGCGAGGAACGACAGGGCTGTCGCCAAGGACCACTGGTGCGAAAGCAGGGTGCTCAGGGCCACGTGGGAGTCGGCGTCGCCGCCCACGGCATAGACCGTTCCCAGGGCCGCCACGGCCACTTCTCGCGCCGCGAAGCCGGGGATCAAGGCGACGGTCATCTGCCAGTTGAAACCGATGGGCTGCATCACGGGCGCGATCAGATGCCCCAGTCGGCCAGCCAGGCTGTAGTCGATGGCCGGGCCCGTCGCGCCCGCAGGGGGATAGGGGAAGGTCGACAGCACCCAGACCACGATCATCAACGGCAGGATGATGCGTCCGGCGCGGTTGAGGAAGATTTGGGCCCGGGTCCACAGGTTCATCAGCACGTTGCGCGGCTCGGGCCAGCGATAGGTCGGCAATTCCATCATGAACGGCTCGACCGTGCCGCGCCAAAAGATCTTGCGGATCACGAACGACACGACCAGGGCGCTGACGATGCCGGCGGCGTAGAGGCCAAACATCACCAACCCCTGCAGGCTGAAGACACCCCAGACTTGGGTGTGGGGGATGAAGGCTGCGATGATCAGGGTGTAGACCGGAATCCGCGCCGAGCAGGTCATCAGCGGGGCGACCAATATGGTGGTCAGCCGATCATGCTTGTTGTCGATCACCCGGGTGGCCATGATCCCGGGGATGGCGCAGGCGAAGCTGGACAGCAGCGGGATGAACGCCCGGCCGTGCAGGCCCGCCCCGCCCATGATCTTGTCCATCAGGAAGGCCGCGCGGGTCATGTAGCCGCTGTCTTCCAGGATCAGGATGAAGAGGAAAAGGATCAGGATCTGCGGCAGGAAGACCAGCACGCTGCCCACCCCGGCGATCAGGCCGTCGGTCAGGAAGCTGCGCAGCAGGCCCTCCGGCAGGACGGCGCCGATCAGCACCCCGACCTGCTCGAAGCCCAGCCCGATCAGGTCCATGACCGGCTGGGCCCAGGTGAACACCGCCTGGAACATCACGAACAGCAAAGCAAACAGGATCAGCAGGCCGCCGACCGGGTTGAGCAGCACCGCATCGACCTTGCCGGTGACGGTGTCGGGGCGCTCGGCCGGGCGGACGCAGGCCTTGACGATGCGCTGGGCCTCGCGGTGGGCGGCGCGGATCTCGGCGGCGTCGGGCTCGCGCCAGACATTGTCCTGCTCGCCGGCATGGCTCAGCACCAGGGCGTCGGCCGCGGCGACCAACTCTTGCAGTCCCCGTTTGCGGGTGGCGACGGTGGGGATGATCGGCGCGCCGATCTCGGCCGACAGCCGCTCCAGGTCGATGCGCAGGCCCTGGCGCTGGGCGATGTCGTACATGTTGAGCGCCAGCACGAACGGCCGGCCCACCTGCTTGAGCTCCAGCACGAGGCGCAGCACCAGCCGCAGGTTGGTGGCGTCGGCCACGCAGATCACCACGTCGGGGGCGGTTTCACCAGCCAGCTTGCCCAGCACGGCGTCGCGGGTCACCACCTCGTCGGGGCTGCGGGCCCGCAAGGAATAGGTGCCGGGCAGGTCGAGCACGTGGGCGCCGCGGCCGCTGGCCAGGGTCAGCACGCCTTCCTTCCGCTCGACGGTGACGCCGGCATAGTTGGCGACCTTCTGGCGGCTGCCGGTCAGGGCGTTGAACAAGGCGGTCTTGCCGGAATTGGGATTGCCGACCAGCGCCAGGCGAACGGGCCGTGAAGCGGCGGACGAAGGGGGCGATGGGGTCGCCGAAGGAGCGACGAGGGTGTCGGGCAAGGTCTCAGGCCTCGTGGAACTGGACGGTGACGGCGGCGGCCTCGCGGCGGCGCAGGGCCACGCGCATGTCGTCGATGCGGACGGCGATGGGGTCGCGGCCGAACAGGCCCTCATGCAGTACCTCGATCAGGGCGCCCTCGACGAAGCCCATCTCCAGCAGCCGGCGTTCCAGCTCGGCCGAATCGACGGCCTCGTGGGCGCCGGTCTGGCCGCTGACCTTGGTGATGACGCCCGCCTGGCCCTTGGACGCCGTGCTGAGCGGCCTCTCCATGCCCAGCGCCGACGCGCCGCT
Organism: Caulobacter sp. DWR2-3-1b2; assembly: GCF_049896345.1. Taxonomy (NCBI): domain Bacteria; kingdom Pseudomonadati; phylum Pseudomonadota; class Alphaproteobacteria; order Caulobacterales; family Caulobacteraceae; genus Caulobacter; species Caulobacter sp. DWR2-3-1b2. Next base: position 62,036 of record NZ_JAFCUC010000001.1, read on the forward strand.
CGCGGCGGGACGGTCCAAGGTTTCGGGAGAGAGGTGAAGGACGTCGGACATGGTCGCACCGCAAAAACTTGCGAACGATTATCAGTCCTAGGTCACGCTGTCATGTCCCGATTAGAGCGGCGGATTGTCGCCGATCAGGAGAGGCGGTCGCGGAAGTCGCTATAGTCGAACTGGCGGACCAGTTTCAGGCCGTCGGTCTCGCTGTTCCACAGCGCGATAGCCGGCAGGGGGACGCCGTTGAAGGTGTTGGTCTTGACCATCGAATAGTGGGCCTGGTCGAGGAAGGCGATGCGCGTTCCCGGCGTCGGCCGCGCGGCGAAGCCATAGTCGCCGATGATGTCGCCGGCCAGGCAGGAGGGGCCACCCAGCCGAACGGTGACCCCGTCGTCTTGCTCGTCCAACATTGCTGGCCGGTAGGGCGCCTCGATGACGTCTGGCATGTGGCAGGTGGCCGAGATGTCGGTGATGGCGACGGGCATGGCGTTGTCGAAGACGTCGAGGATCTCGCCCACCAAGATACCGGTGTCGAGGGCGATGGCCTCGCCGGGCTCGATATAGACCTGCAGCCCGTGGCGTTCGGCGATCTGGCGAAGCAGGCCGACCAGATCGTCGATTCGGTAGTCGGCGCGCGTGACGTGGTGGCCGCCGCCCAGGTTCAACCATTTCAGACCGCCCAGCACTCCCGCCAGCTTCGGCTCCAGCGACGCCCAGATCCGCTGCAGCGGCTCGAAACCCTGCTCGCACAGAGCGTGGATGTGCAGGCCGTCGACGCCCTGCAGATGTTCCGGGCGCAACTTCGACACCGGAAAGCCCAGCCGCGAGCCCCGTTGGCAGGGGTCGTACTTGGCGACCTCCGCCTCGCTGTGCTCGGGGTTAAGCCGCAGGCCGATGTCGAACACCTGGTCCTGCTCGCGAGCCGCCGCGATCAGGTCTGCGAACCGGACGATCTGGTCGGGCGAGTTGAAGATCACCGAGTCCGACAGTCGCAGGATCTCGGGCAGGTCCTCGCGCTTGTAGGCCGGCGAATAGGTGGTCAGGTGGCCGGAATAGAACTCCCGCGCCAGCCGCGCCTCCCACAGGCCCGAGGCGCAGACGCCGTCCAGATATTGGCCCACCAGATCGGCCAGCGACCACATCGAGAACGCCTTGAGCGCCAGCAGCACCTTGGCGCCGGACCTGTCCCCGACATCCTTGAGCGTGGCGAGATTGCGCGCCACCGCCACCTCGTCGACCACGAAACAGGGCGACGGAACGCGGCTCAGATCAAAGCGCGCGAAGGTTCCTGGACCGGCGGCTTGGGTTTGCATGGCCATGATCGATCAGAAGGCCAGAGGCGCGTCCAGGTCCTGGACCTTCCAGGGCAGGCCATGCCGGTTCAGCATGTCCATGAACGGGTCGGGATCCAGCTGCTCCATGTTGAACACCCCCGCGCCCTGCCACTGGCCGGTCAGCATCAGGGCCGCGCCGATCATCGCCGGTACGCCGGTCGTGTAGCTGACCGCTTGGTTGCCGGTCTCGGCATAGGCTGCCTCGTGATCGCAGACATTGTTGACATAGACCGTGCGGGCCTGGCCGTCCTTCTGGCCCGTGGCGATGGTGCCGATATTGGTCTTGCCCTTGGTGATCGGGCCCAGCGAGGCGGGCTCGGGCAGCAGGGCTTTCAGGAACTCGATCGGGATGATCTCGCGGCCCTGGAACATCACCGGGTCGATCCGCGTCATGCCCACGTTCTGCAGCACGTCCAGGTGCTTGAGGTAGGAGTCGCCGAAGGTCATCCAGAAGCGGATGCGGCTGATCTCCGGATAGAACTTGGCCAGCGACTCCAGTTCCTCGTGGTACATCAGGTACATGTTCTTCGGACCGACCTGGTCGAAGTCGAAGACCTGCTTGTGCGACAGGGCGGGCCCCTCGACCCACTGGCCGTTTTCCCAGTGGCGCGAGGGCGCGGTCACTTCACGGATGTTGATTTCCGGATTGAAGTTGGTGGCGAACGGCAGGCCGGTGTCGCCGCCGTTGCAATCGAGAATGTCGAGCGTGTCGATCCGGTCCAGCAGGTGCTTCTTGGTGTAGGTGGTGAACACCGAGGTCACGCCGGGGTCGAAGCCGCTGCCCAGCAGGGCCATCAGGCCGGCGTCCTTGAAGCGGTCTTGATAGGCCCACTGCCAGCTATATTCGAACTTGGCCTCTTCGCGCGTCTCGTAATTGGCGGTGTCGAGATAGCTCACCCCGGCCGCCAGGCAGGCGTCCATGATGTTCAGGTCCTGATAGGGCAGGGCCAGATTGACCACCAGGGCGGGCTTTACCGCCTGGATCATCGCCGTGGTCGCGGCGACGTCGTCGGCGTCCAGCGCTGCGGTGTCGATGGCCACGCCGGTGCGCTGTTTCACGGACTCAGCGATCGCGTCGCACTTGGACTTGGTGCGGCTCGCCAGCGTGATGTGCGAGAAAATCTCGGCGTTCATCGCCATCTTGTGGACGGCGACAGAACCCACGCCGCCTGCACCGATTACCAGAACCCTGCTCATCTGGGCCTCTCCTAACGCCGAATAACCTCTGGCAGCATAGCCGCCTGTCATGGGGGCGGGGGTCTTATCACGACCGAAGGCCTGCTAACCACCCATGGCGGACCCGCAACCTGGCTCCGCCCCCGTTCCCTAACGCCTGAATTCGCCTCGCGAGGGCCTTCCCCGACGATCCAGGCGCATTTCCAAGGATGACGACCATGTGCGACGCATCCACGACAGCGCCCTGTGGTTAAGGCGCGGCGTAATGGCCCAAAGGCGTTAATCTGTTCGACTCACGGCCAGCGCGACTCGCATACTGAGCGCGACGATTCGTAGGGATTTCGAATGCGAAGGCTGATGCTGGCGCTGCTGACCGGCGCCTATCTCTGTCTGGCTCTGGTGACGTCCCTGGCCCTTTGGCGCATGGGCGCGGCGCCGTCTGTCGGCCTGGCCGCCTTCATCGGCGCCATGGGCCTGTGCTTCGCCGTTCACGCCGTGATCGCCAGCGCCCTGCAAGGCGCGTCGCTGCGTGTCGACATCGAGACCATCCGCGAGGCCCACGGCATCGTGCTGGAACAGGTCGAGAAGATCGACGCCCGCATCACCGGCCTGCTGGAAACCGTCGTCGACGACGCCCAGCGCCGCTCGGCCGAACTGACCAGCGAGGTCCACCAGCTGGAAGACCTCGTCGCCCAGATGAGCGACCGGCTGGAGCACCAGCTGACCTATCAGGTCGAGGTCGCCCGCGCCGAGCCGCAGCGCCGCTCGCCCCAGTCCAACGCCCTGCTCGAAGTGGTCCAGGACGCCCTGGCCGAGAACCGCGTCGACCTCTATCTGCAGCCGGTCGTCAGCCTGCCCCAGCGCCGCACGGTCTTCTACGAAAGCTTTTCGCGCCTGCGCGACGAGACCGGCCGCATCATGATGCCGGCCGAATATCTGGCCGTGGCCGAGCCCGAGGGCCTGACCGCCGCCATCGACAACCTGCTGCTGTTCCGCTGCGTGCAGATCGTCCGCCGCCTGGCCAAGCAGGATCGCAAGGTCGGGATTTTCTGCAACATCTCGCTGCCCAGCCTGGCCGACGAGGCCTTCTTTGCCCAGTTCCTGGAGTTCCTCCAGGTCAACAAGGACCTGCACGGCGCCCTGATCTTCGAACTGGGCCAGGCCGCCTTCAACGAGCGCGGCTCGGTCGAGGCCCGCCACATGGCCCGCCTGGCCAGTCTTGGGTTCCGCTTCAGCCTCGACAAGGTCACCGACCTGGACCTGGACTTCCAGGACCTGGCCCGCGCCGACGTCAAGTTCCTGAAGATCGGCGCCCAGCTACTTCTAGATCAATTGGAAGAGCAGGACGGCAAGCTGGTGATCGCCTCCCTGCCCGACCTCAACGCCCAGGACTTCGCCGGCCTGACCCGCCGCTATGGCATCGAGATCATCGCCGAGAAGGTCGAGCACGAGCGCCAGGTCGTTGACGTACTGGAACTCGACATCGGCTATGGCCAAGGCCACCTGTTCGGCGAACCCCGCGCCATCCGCGACGCCGTCCTGGCCGAGGCCGACCCGCCGCAAGACTTCATGCGCGGCGCCCTGAGGCGCCGGGCCGGGCGCTAGGTTAAGCGGCTAATCTGGGATGTCGAAGTTGATCGGCATCACCAACGGAGCATCGACCTGGATGCCGTCAATGACTTCGGGGCTATAGAGAAGAGCTACGCTCATCTTCATAGCGGCATCGCCGAAGCCATAGTCGGCAGGGGTCTCCTCGGTCACTTGGCAACCGTCCAGATGCTCCTCCTTCACACCTAAACACGTCAGAACGACCCGGCCATCCACCTCCATGCGCTGAGCGCGAGCGGGATAGTATTGGCTGATATCGACCTTCGTCGGCAGCGGGGTAAGCGGCCGATAATCAATCACTTTCGCGGGGACTGTGGGCGAGACAATCGGGGCCGGGGCGATAGAAGGCGCGGGAAACGGACCCGTCGAAAGAAGGAGTTCAACGGTGGAGCCAACCGTCGAACGCCCTTCATCCGTCCAAGGCTGCACCGCGATGAGGCGGAGGTTCGCCAAGGCTAGGCGCGCGACTTCAGGATCGGCCGGCACAGACTTTATCAGGTCACAGGCCTCAAGTTTGCCGGCCACGGCCACGCGACATCGCAAATGTGCTTGCCCTTGAGCAACGCCGGCGGGTTTGATTGAGGCTCCGGGCGAAGCCGATGCCACCTGACCAACCCGGCGCGGCCGCCCCACCAGGCCATCGAAGGCGACAGTGAAAGCTTGGCGAATGTCCCAATTTTGCGGCGCCACGCGAAAAAGGCTGGTTAAGCCGAGCGCGGCTCGTCCGAATCCTTCGCTCGGCGAGGTCTCGGCGACCGCTCGACAGTCGGTCAATCCGCCCGCTCGGCTCACCGCGCAATCGAGTCGAGCATAGCCTTGATGGCCTTGAGCCAGAGCGGCGGGCGGATATGCTGCCCGCACATCCGCCGTCGTCGGCGCGGAGAGCCATTGGGGTGGCGGCCCCACCGTCTCGTCGAAACGCCGGCAGCGGATGTCGCACTCGAAGACAATGTTGGTCGGAAACGACATAGCCACAGGCGTCCCGCCCTTAAGGGCCGGCGCAAACCTAAACAACGGGGCCAACTTCAAAGCCGCCTCGCCGAAACCTAAACCCGGCGCGCTCTCCTCGGCAATTGTGCAGGCCTGCAGAAGGCCCTCGCGTGTCACTGTGCACCATAGTTTCGCCGAGCCCTCGGTCCCACCAAATCGTGCGGCGCGCGGCCAGGCGTCATAGAGAGCGTCCAAAGACGGTCCCGCGGCTTGCAGGGGCAGCTGATACGCCGTCCCGCGGACGTGCGCGGTCTTTGGCTTGGGCAAGGCGAAGACAAACTCTTGCTCGGCGGCATAGGAGGAGCTTTGGTCCCTGGCGGTAGGCGAGCCCTCATAGTGCTTGGCCAAGGCCAGTGCGGCAGCTCCGAATCCTTCTCCCGTCGGCTCTTCCGAATCTAACTTACATGCCCAGATGACCTGTTCACTCGTTGTGCACGCGATAACCGCTTTGCCTTGCAAGCCCTTAGCCTTGGCGGATGGGGGATAGAACAACTGGATCTCGTCGATCCGCACTCTCAGCTTGGGCGCGCCCGTACCTTCCTGAGCGGCCGCCCCACTAGCCAAGCTGGCCAGGACGGCCGTTGCCAAAATGCCCAGGCATTTCTTCATAATCATCGCCCCGCTATGCGCAGCGCTTACCTAGAGGTTAGAGCTCGCCCAAGTCGAGCCGCTCAAAGCTACGGACCCCCATGCTCATCGAAGCCACCGACGCCCATTTCGCCGCCCTGATCGCTGGCCGTGCGCCGGACGGCCTGACGCTCGCCGAGGGCGGGGTCGAGGCGCCGGAGGTATTGGCCATGCTGCGCGGCCTGTCGGCCGAGGTCGGCGAGAACTTCGAGCCCAATGCCTGGCTGATCGTCGAGGGCGGCGAGGTGGTCGGCCTGTGCTCGATGGTGCGCCTGCCCTATGTCGGCGGCGCGGTGATGATCGGCTATGGCGTGGCGGCCTCGCGGCGGCGGCGCGGGATCGCCGGGCGTGCGGTGGCCGATCTGCTGGACTGGTCGCGGGGCGACTACCGCGTCAGCGAGGTCACGGCCGAGACCTCGATCCACAACGCGCCGTCGCAGCGGGTGCTGGAGGCCAACGGCTTCGCGCGGTCAGGCGAACGGGAGGATGAGGATGACGGTCCGCTGTTCTGCTGGCGGGCAAGCGTTTAGGGCCACCAATAATTCCGCTCATCCCGGCGAATGCCGGGACCCAGATGGAATAGTTTTGAGGCTGACGCCAGGAGCGCCGCGACCTTCCAATCATCCCATCGGCATGGGATCTGGGTCCCGGCATTCGCCGGGATGAGCGGATATTTTTGAGCTCACCGGCCGGCGACCAGCACCCCATTGCACGCCGCCAAGTCCGCCTCCGAGAACGTCACGCCCCGGAAGCCGAAGCTGCTGATCGGTCCCAGTTCACGGACCAGGCGGCGGCAGCTGCGCATGGGCGGCATGGCCTTGACCTGGGGCGAGCGGCAGATGTCGGCCTTGCAGCGCCAGACCGCGCCGTCGAACACGATGTGGTCCTGGGTGGTGGGGGTCTGGAGGGTCAGCCAGGCGTTCTGGGGCTTTATTTCAGACATGGCGGGGCCGCCCGTCGCGGCCAGGGCCGCGACGGCGATGATGAGGCTGCGCATGGGGTTAGCTCCGGTGATGGGGTTGGGGGTGGGTTCGGTTGGGGACACACACTCACTCCAAGGCCTGGCCAGCCCGGCTCAGTCCCTGGAATGAGTGTGTGTCCCCGTCAGCTCCGGTGGTGGAAAGAAGGGGTTGGGGACGCGGCTGGGGACAGGCGCATGCGCCTGTCCCCACTCTTGCCTAGGCGGCGGCCTTGTAGAGGGCCAACTCGTCGCTCAGGGCCTTGGCCACCGAGGGGCGGGCCTGCAGGCGGCCGCGATAGGCGGCCAGGGCTGGCCAGGGCGCCAGGTCCAGCGCAATGGCCTGGGCCCAGTTCAGGATCACGAACAGATAGGCGTCGGCGACGCTGAACTTGCCGTGCAGGAACTCTCGGCCGCCCAGGTGGGCGTCGAGATACGCCAGGCGGTCGGCCAGCCGATCGTGGGCGAAGGCCTTGGCGCCGTCCGGCGACGTCGGCCGGAGCAGGACGGTAAACGCCCCGGCGTGAAGCTGAGAGCTGATGAAGCTCAGCCAGCTCTGCACCTTGCGGCGATCGGCGCCTTCGGCGGGGATCAGGCCGGCGGCCGGAAATTGATCGGCGACATATTGCAGGATGACCGCGTTCTCGACGATCAGTTCGCCGTCGTCGGTGCGCAACACCGGCACCTGGCCCACCGGGTTGATGTCCAGAAACGCCGTCCCATCCTCGACCCGCTTGGGCGTCGCCTTGTTGTCGACCCTGAGGAATCGAATCTCCGCGCCCGCCTCATAGGCGGCGATCCGGGTGGCCATCGAACAGGACATCGGAGAGAAGTAGAGATCCATCGGATCCTCCATTTGCATTTCCATACCATTTCGCATAAAAATAATTGACGCAAGGTTTTTATTCGAAATGGTACAAAAATCAGGACCTGCTGAGCCCGCCAAGCGCCGGGGCCGGGGCCGGCCGCGCGGCTACGACCCCGAGGTCGCCTTGGGCCAGGCGACCGCGACCTTCTGGAACCAGGGCTTCGCCGGCGCCTCGCTGGACGATCTGAGCGCCGCCACCGGCATGAACCGGCCCAGCCTGTACGGGGCGTTCGGCGACAAGCAGGCGCTGTTCCACGCCGCCATGGACGCCTATATCGCCCAGTCGCGGGCGGCGATGACGCAGGCCTTCCGAGCCGGCGGCACGCTGCGCCAGACCCTGGAGCGAATCTATCACGCCGCCCTGGGCCGCTACCTGTCGGGCGATGTCGGTGGGCGCGGCTGCTTCATGATCAGCGCCGGCCTGGGCCAGGCGGTGGTCGATCCTGCGGTGCGGACGATCGTCGCCGACGGCCTGCACGAGCTGGATCGCGGCTTCGAACAGTTGCTGGCCCGCGCCGAGGCCAAGGGCGAGCTTCCGCCCGGCGCCGACGCCGCCGCCCTGGCGCGGGTGGCCAGCGGCATGCTCAACGCCCTGTCGGTCCGCGCCCGGGCCGGCGAGACGCGAGCCCAGTTGGACGCCACGATCAAGGCCACCCTGGACCTGATCTGCGGACCGCAAGCATCGGAATGACGGCGGGATAGTCGAGGCGCATGCTCCTGTTCAACGAAAGGAGACCTCGACATGATCGCTTCCATCCCCACGACCGACCCCACCGCTGACGATCGGCGCTGGGAGGCCCTGCGCCGCCGCGACCGCAGCCTGGAAGGCGCCTTCTTCATCGCCGTGCGCACAACGGGCGTCTATTGCCTCGCCAGTTGCGCCGGACGGCCGCTGCGCAAGAACGTCGAATTCCACGACACCCGCGAGAGCGCCCGCGCCGCTGGCTTCCGCGCCTGCCTGCGCTGCAAGCCCGACCTGCCGCGCGAGACTTTGCGTTGGGCCACGGTTTCCACCGACCTGGGCCTGGCCCTGGTGGCTTGCTCCGAAGCCGGCCTGCGGCTGGTGACGCTGGGCGACGACGCGGACCTGCTGGCAACGGACCTGGATCGCCGCTTCCGCCATGCAAGGCTGACCCACGATCCCGACGGCCTGCGCCCAGAGCTGGCGGCCATCGCCGCCGAGATCGACGGCAAGGCGCCGGCGCTCGACCTGACCCTGGACGCCCGGGGCACGCCGCTTCAACAGGCCGTCTGGGCGGCGTTGAGGGTGATTCCCGCCGGAATCACGGCGTCCTACGGGCAGGTGGCGCGGAGCATCGGCCGGCCGGCCGCCGCCCGGGCCGTGGCCCAGGCCTGCGGCGCCAATCCGCTGGCGGTGATCACCCCGTGCCACCGGGTGGTGCGGGCCGACGGCGGGCTGTCGGGCTATCGCTGGGGGGTGGAGCGCAAGGCGGCGCTGTTGGCCCGCGAGGCCGCATGAGCCTGGACTGGACGCGGATCGCGACCGATCTGGACGCCCAGGGCTGGGCCCTGACCGGCCCGCTGCTGCCACCGGAAACCTGCTACGGGATCGCCGGCCTCTATGATCAGGAGGCCGGCTTTCGCAACCGGGTGGTCATGGCGCGCCACGGCTATGGCCAGGGCGAGTATCGGTACTTTTCCTATCCCTTGCCCGCGCCCGTGCAGCGGATCCGCCAGGCGCTGTACGGCCCCCTCGCCGCCGTCGCCAACCGTTGGGCCCAGCGGCTGGGCGAGGACCGAACCTTCCCAGACAGCCTCGACGACATGCTGGCCCGCTGCCACGCGGCGGGCCAGGCTAGGCCGACGCCCCTGCTGCTGACCTACGGCCCCGGCGACTACAACTGCCTGCACCAGGACCTCTATGGAGAACACGTCTTCCCGCTGCAGGCCGCCTTCCTGCTGGACGAGCCCGGCCGCGACTTCGAGGGCGGCGAGTTCGTGCTGGTCGAGCAGCGTCCGCGGCAGCAGTCCCGGCCCCAGGTCGTGCCGCTGGGCCAAGGCGAGGGCGTGATCTTCGCCGTTCGCGAGCGCCCGGCCGAGGGGTCACGCGGCGTCCACCGCCGGGTGTTGCGCCACGGCGTCAGCACGGTGCGGTCCGGCCGCCGGCGGGTGTTGGGGGTGATCTTCCACGACGCGACGTGACTGCGAGTGGGGACAGGCGCATGCGCCTGTCCCCAGCCTCATGCCTAACCCGCGCCCCTAAAGCGTCGCCATGTCGATCACGAACCGATACCGCACGTCGCTCTTCTGCATGCGGACATAGGCGTCGTTGATCTGGTCGATCGAGATGGTCTCGATGTCGGCGACGATGTCGTGCTGGCCGCAGAAGTCGAGCATCTCCTGGGTCTCCTTGATCGAGCCGATCATCGAACCGGCCAAGGTGCGGCGTCCGGGGATCAGGGCGAAGGCGTTGAGCTGGGCCGGTTCTTCCGGCGCGCCGACCAGCACCATGGCGCCGTCGATCTTCAGCAGGTTGAGGTACGCGCCCCAGTCCAGCGCCGCCGAGACCGTGCAGATGATCAGGTCAAAGGTTCCGGCCAGGGTTTCGAAGGTCGCCGCGTCGCTGGTCGCGTAGTAATGATCGGCGCCCATCTTCAGGCCGTCGTCCTGCTTGGAGAGGGTCTGGCTCAGCACCGTCACCTCGGCCCCCATGGCGTGGGCGATCTTGACGCCCATGTGGCCCAAGCCGCCGAGACCGAGGATGGCGACCTTCTTGCCGGGGCCGGCGTTCCAGTGGCGCAGCGGCGAATAGAGCGTGATGCCAGCGCACAGCAGGGGCGCGGCCGCGTCGAGCGCCAGGTTGTCGGGGATCGACAGGACATAGCCTTCCTTGACCACCATGTGATCGGAATAGCCGCCATAGGTGGGCAGGTCGCTGCCGGGCTGCGGGCTGCTGTAGGTCTGGACCAGGCCCGGCATATACTGCTCCAGGTCCAGGTCGCGCTGGGCGCAGGTGGTGCAGCTGTCGACGAAACAGCCGACGCCCACCCGGTCGCCTTCCTTGAACCGGCTGACGCTGGAGCCGACGGCGGTGACCACGCCGGTGATCTCGTGGCCCGGCACCAGCGGATAGACGCTCATGCCCCAGCCGTTGTCGACCATGTGGATGTCGGAGTGGCACACGCCGCAATGCTTGATGGCGATGACGACGTCGTCGGCGTTGGGCTCGCGACGTTCGAAGGTGAAGGGGGAAAGCTTGTCGGACGCGGCTTGGGCCGCATAGCCCTTAGCGGTGGCCATCGGAAGTTCCTCGATTTTCGGGAGCACGATCTGGGGAGCGATCGCAGACCAAGGTCTTGCACGCTTTCGCCGTTGCGCGTTAGGCCGATCCCGTCCATCTGATGCACGATCCTGTCGCGCGCGCCGACCCGTTCGACCCGGCGCGGAAAGCTTGGCTGGCCTTTCGGCGAAGGCCTGCTGGCCTTGGGGCCGCCGCGTCCCTACATCCGCAACCGTTGACGCACCTGTCCCCGCCCGGTACCGCCCCTGTCCATGACCGATCTGCCCACTGGCCTCTCCACACTCGCCGACCGTTATGACGTGCTGCTGTGCGACGTCTGGGGGGTGATCCACAACGGCGTCGAAAGCTATCCCGAGGCCTGTAAGGCCTTGGTCGAGTGGCGCGCCCACCACGGGCCGGTGATCCTTATCTCCAACTCGCCTCGGCCCTCGGCCGCCGTGGTCGAGCAGTTGGACGCCCTGGGCGTGCCGCGCGAGGCCTGGAGCGCCTTCGTCACCTCGGGAGATGCGACGCGGACCTTGCTGGCCGAACGCGCCCCTGGCCCGGCCTGGATCGTGGGCCCCGAGCGCGACTCCACGCTCTATGAAGGCCTGGGCCTGGAGACCGCCGGCCCCGAGGCCGCCGCCTTCGTCGCCGTCACGGGCATGGTCGATGACGAGAACGAAGCGCCCAGCGACTATACGGACCGCCTGGCGATCGCCGCCGAGCGCGGCCTGACCCTGATTTGCGCCAATCCCGACCGGGTGGTGCAGCGCGGCGACCGCCTGATCTATTGCGGCGGGTCTCTGGCCGACCTCTATGAGAGCCTGGGCGGGCAAGTGCTGATGGCCGGCAAGCCCTTCGCACCGATCTACGACCTGGCCCTGGCGCAAGCCGCAGCCCTGAAGGGCGGACCGGTCGATCGCACGCGCGTGCTGTGCATCGGCGACGGGGTGATCACCGACGTCAAGGGCGCCCACGACCAGGGCCTGGCCTGCCTGTTCATCGCCAAGGGCATCCATGGCGAGGCGGCGATCGGCGCCGACGGCAAGCTGGATCCGGCCAAGGTGGCGGGCCTGCTGGCGGCTGAAAACCTCGGCGCCACGCACGCCATGGGCGATCTGGTCTGGTGAAGCCTGTCCTGACCGCTAGATTGGGCGCCACGCACACTAAAAACGAGGGGCGCGGGATGCAGGGACTGTTTCTGGAGGATCTGAGCGTCGGCCAGTCGGCCGAACTGGTCCGCACCGTGGCCGAGGCCGACATCGTCGCCTTCGCCGCCGTCACCGGCGACAACAACCCGGTTCATCTGGACGCCGCCTACGCCGCCACCACCAGCTTTGGCGAGCGCATCGCCCACGGCATGTTGTCGGCCGGCTACATCTCGGCCGTGCTGGGCACGACCTTGCCGGGCCCCGGCGCGATCTATCTGTCGCAGAGCCTGAAGTTCAAGCGGCCGGTGAAGATCGGCGACGCGGTCACCGCCCGCGCCACCGTCACCGAGATCGATGAAGCCAAGGCCCGGGTGACCTTCGCCACCGTCTGCCTGGTCAATGGCAAGCCGGTGGTCGATGGCGAGGCCGTGGTCATGGTCCCGCGAAGGGCCGCGTAGGAAGGTTCGCATGCGCTTGAAGATCGTTCATGGCTGGAAGGACCTGCCGGTCGAGGCGCGGGGCGCGGCCGTTGCCCTGGGCAATTTCGACGGCGTGCATCGTGGCCACCAGCAGGTGATCGCCCAGGCCGCCAAGGCCGCGCTGGCGGCCAAGGCGCCGCTGGGGGTGGTCACCTTCGACCCCCACCCGCGCCGACTGTTCCGGCCTAGCGAGCCGGCCTTCAAGCTGATGACCCACGACCAGCAGGCCCGCGCGCTGCAGGCCCTTGGCGTGGACATCCTCTACCTGCTGCCGTTCGACTTCGAGATGGCCAGTTTCGGCGACCGGGATTTCGTCGATCAAGTGCTGGTGAAGGGTCTGGGGGTCCGGCACGTGGCCGTCGGCTTCGACATCTCGTTCGGACGCGGCCGCAGTGGCAGCGCCGCGCTGATGGAGACCTATGGCGCGCAGGACGGCTTCTCCGTCTCGGTGGCCGAGCCGGTGGCCAGCCGCGACGGCGACAAGTTCTCGTCCACCGCCGTGCGCGACGCCCTGCGCGATGGTCATCCCGAACGGGCCGCGCGGATCCTGGGAAGACCCTTCGCCATCGAGGGCGTGGTGCGTCGCGGTCAGCAGCTGGGCCGGACGCTGGGCTTCCCGACGGCCAATGTCGAGGTCGAGGACTATGTGGTGCCGAAACTCGGCGTCTACGCCACCCGTACCCGCCTGCCTGACGGCCGCGAAGTGCCCGGCGTGGCCAATCTGGGCAACAACCCGACCACCGGCGAGGTCGAGACCCGGCTTGAGACCTGGCTGTTCGACTTCGACGAGGATCTCTACGGCCAGGTCATCGAGACCGACCTGATCGCCTTCCTGCGGCCCGAGCTGAAGTTCGCCAGCATCGCGCTGATGGTGGAACAGATCCTGCGCGACGAGCAGGCGGCCAGGGCGATCGTCGCGCCGGGGTTTTAGAATCCTTCTCCCCTTGTGGGAGAAGGTAGGGACGACGACTTCAAGACAATCGAGTCATCAAGCGCATGGCGTCACAGTCCGGCCGGGTCTATCGTGGCGCATGAAAATCCACCTGACCGAAGCCGATCATCTGCTCCTGGACCGCTATCTCGACTGCGTGCTGCTGCGGCACGCCGAAGGCGTCTACAACCTCGAAACCGCTCGTGCCGAGTTGGCCGAGGCCTTCACCCAGATGACCCGCGAGGAGCCGGCCTTCCGCGACCACATGCAGGGTGTGCTGGACGCCCGCGACGACGCCTAGAGCGTTTGCCGACCTGATTGCATCAGGCCGGGGCTCTAGGTTTTTGTTTTACGCGTTTTCTTCACGCGAACCGGGATCCACTTCGCTCGAAAATGCTCTAGACAGCCGACTCGCCAACCGCGGTTCTTGCCGTTAACCTTTGCTGCACACGAGGCGGGGGCCGGGATGAAAGCGCGCAAGTACGAACGGTTCGCCCAGGCGCGAAAGCCCGCAAGCCCGCGCCGTCACGAAATTCTAGCCTATCCCGACGAGGCCCTCTTCGTCTTCGATCCCGGCGAACTGCCCCAGACCGGCGGGGCGGCCGCCGACGACACGATCCTGGACGCCTATTCCAACGCCGTGGTCCGGGCCGTCGAGGCGGTGGGGCCCAGCGTCGTGCGCATCCATCCGATGCTGGAGGACCCGCGCATCCAGGGCGTGGGCTCGGGCTTCGCCATCGCCGCCAATGGCCTGATCCTGACCAACAGTCACGTGGTGCAGGGCGCGGCGCGGTTCATCGTCATCACCGCCGAGGGCCGCAGCCTGACCGCCCGCTGCGTCGGCGACGATCCCGACACCGACCTGGCCTTGCTGCAGCTTGACCAGCGCGCCGATCTGCCGGTGGCCCGCCTGGGCAATTCCAAGGCCCTGCGGCGCGGCCAGCTGGTGATCGCCATCGGCGCGCCGCTGGGCTTCGAGGCGACGGTGACCACCGGCGTGGTTTCCGCCCTGGGCCGCAGCCTGCGCGGCGAGCGCGGCCGGCTGATCGAGGACCTGATCCAGACCGACGCCGCCCTCAATCCCGGCAATAGCGGCGGGCCGCTGGTCAGTTCCAACGGCGAGGTTGTCGGCATCGCCACCGCCGTGATCGCCGGCTACCAGGGCCTGTGCTTTGCCGTGGCCTCCAATACCGCGACCTTCGTGATCGCCGAGTTGATCGCCCATGGCCATGTGCGGCGCGGCTCAATCGGTCTCGTCGCCCAGCAGGCCCCGATCCCCCCCGGCTTGGCCCGCGCCACCGGCGTCAACCAGGGCTATGCGGTGTTCGTCGCCCAGATCGACGCCGGCGGTCTGGCCGCCAAGGCCGGGGTGCGCGAGGGCGACCTGCTGGTCAGCGCCGCCGGCCGGCCCCTGACCGGCCTGGATGACCTGCTGCGCGCCCTAGACCACCACAGCATCGAAAAGGCCACCGCCTTCGTCCTGATCCGCGAAGGCCGACTGATGACCGTGACCATCACCCCGAAAGCCCGAAAACGCGGCTGAGGCGGCCAGATCGCCGAAATCGACAGAACGCCGGTTTTCTCCGTGGACGCGACCCTTTGACGCGCCTACACTTTTCACGGCAGTGTAGAAGGGGCGCGATCTTGACCTATGATTTCGCGGGGCGTGGGTTTTGGAGACGAACGCTTAGCGCCGCCAAGCGCCTGATACCGCCCCGCCTGACGCCTCCTTCCCGCGAAGGCCGCCTGTTGGCCGCGCTCTGGACCCTGGCCGCCCTGATCACCCTGGGCGTCGCCCTGAGCCAGAGCCTGCTGATGTTTCTGCTCTCGATGGCCGCGGTGCTGTTTGGCACCTACGCGGCGCTGTGGGCGATGAACGGCGCGGCGCGGCGGTAGGGGCGAAAATGATTGTCATCCCGGACGAGCGCGCAGCGCGAAGATCCGGGACCGACGCGTGAGGGCCAGCGTTTCCGGCGGTCCCGGATCTGCGGCCTTGCGGGCCTTGTCCGGGATGACAGGCTTGGTTGGTGAGCGGAGGTTTGCCCCCCTCCCCCACCTCTGCTATCCCCCGCCCATGTCTCTCGTTCGGAAAACCTCGCGAATTAGCCGCCCGGCGTGACGCCGCTGGACGCTTGCCGCTGCGCGCGCCGGGATCAGACCCGCACCCCTCTTCCGAACCCCTACGCTGGATAGCTTTGCCATGGCCGACGACGCCACGCCCGCTCGCGACTACCGCGAGACCGTCTTCCTCCCCGACACCCCGTTCCCGATGCGTGGCGGCCTGCCCAAGAAGGAGCCCGAGATCCTGGAGGGCTGGGCGGCGCTGTCCGACAAGGGCCTGTACGGCGCGGTGCGCGCCGCGCGCCAGGCGGCCGGCGCCCCGCTGTTCGTGCTGCATGACGGCCCGCCCTACGCCAATGGCGCGATCCACATCGGTCATGCCCTGAACAAGACGCTGAAGGACTTCGTGGTCCGCTCGCGCTTCGCCCTGGGCTACGACGTCGACTACGTGCCCGGCTGGGACTGCCACGGCCTGCCGATCGAGTGGAAGATCGAGGAAGAATTCCGCGCCAAGGGCCGCCGCAAGGACGAGGTGCCGGCCGCCGAGTTCCGCAAGCGCTGCCGCGAATACGCCGCCGGCTGGATCGAGGCCCAGAAGGTCGAGTTCCAGCGCCTGGGCGTGCTGGGCGATTGGTGGAACCGCTACGCCACCATGGACTACAGCAGCGAAGCCACCATCGTCGCCGAGTTCCACAAGTTCGCCACCAGCGGCCAGCTCTATCGCGGCTCCAAGCCGGTGATGTGGAGCCCCGTCGAGCGCACGGCGCTGGCCGACGCCGAGATCGAGTACCACAACCACGTCTCGCCGACGGTGTGGGTGAAGTTCCCGGTCAGGGCCTATGACGAGGAGCACTTCTCGCTGTCCGGCAACAAGGACGGTGACAACGTCTTCCGCCTGCAGCCGAACGACGCCAGCGTCGTGATCTGGACCACCACCCCGTGGACCATCCCGGCCAACCGGGCGATCAGCTTCAACCCCAAGGTCGAGTACGGCCTCTACGAGGTCGAGGCCCTCGAGGAGAACCTGGAGTTCGCCCCGTGGTCCAAGGTCGGCGACCGGCTGATCGTCGCCGACAAGCTGGCCGAGGAGGTCCGCAAGGCCGCCAAGGTCGCGTCCTGGCGCCGGGCCGAGCCGGTCGATCCGACGGGCCTGATCTGCGCCCACCCCTTGGCGACCTTCGACCCTAATCCCGATGGGGGCTACGGCTTCGACGTGCCACTGCTGGCCGGCGATCATGTGACCGACGACGCCGGCACCGGCTTTGTCCACACCGCCCCAGGCCACGGCGCCGACGACTATCTGGTCTGGCTGAAGAGCGGCTACGCCCTGGACTCCATCCCCGACACCGTCGACCCCGACGGAGCCTATTTCCCGCACGTGCCGTTGTTCGCGGGCCTCAAAGTCATCGAGACCGAGGGCAAGAAGACCGGCAAGTTCGGGGCCGCCAATGGCGCGGTGATGGACAGGCTGATCGAGGCCGGAAACCTGCTGGCGCGCGGCCGGGTCGAGCACAGCTATCCACACAGCTGGCGCTCCAAAGCCCCGGTGATCTTCCGCAACACCCCGCAGTGGTTCATCCGCATGGATCAGGCCGTGCCGACCCTGGGCGGCCAGACCCTGCGCGAGGTGGCCGTCAAGGCCATCGCCGACACCGCCTTCCACCCCGAGGCCGGGCGCAACCGCATCGGTTCGATGGTCGAGTCGCGTCCCGACTGGCTGATCAGCCGACAGCGCGCCTGGGGCACGCCGCTGGCCATGTTCGTCGACAAGGAAACCGGCCGGCCGCTGATCGACCCGGCCGTCAACGACCGTATCCTGGCGATCATCCGCGAGGGCGGCAGCGACGCCTGGTTCGAGCGTCCCGACGAAGATTTCCTGGGTCCGCTCGATCCCGTCCAGTACGAAAAGGTCGTCGACATCCTCGACGTCTGGTTCGACAGCGGCAGCACTCACGCCTTCACCCTGGAAGGCCGCAACGACAGCGCGTCGCCGGCCGACCTCTATCTGGAAGGCTCTGACCAGCATCGCGGCTGGTTCCAGTCCAGCTTGCTCGAAAGCTGCGGCACGCGCGGCCGCGCGCCCTACAAGGCGGTTCTCACCCACGGGTTCACCCAGGACGAGAACGGCGAGAAGATGAGCAAGTCCAAGGGCAACACCGTCGAGCCCCAGACCATCACCAAGGAGAGCGGCGCCGAGATCCTGCGGCTGTGGGCGGCGATGGTCGACTATTCCGAGGACCAGCGGATCGGCAAGACGATCCTGGCCACCACCACCGACGCCTATCGGAAGCTGCGCAACACCACCCGCTACCTGCTGGGCGCCCTGGCCGGCTTCGACGAGGCCGAGCGGGTGACGGACTATGCCGACTTCCCGCCGCTCGAGAAGTACATCCTGCACCGGCTGTGGGAGCTCGATGGCCAGGTCAAGGCCGCCTACGAGGCCTACCGGTTCAGCGACGTCATCCGGCCGCTGATCGACTTCTGCCAAGGGGATTTGTCCAGCCTGTTCTTCGACATCCGCAAGGACTGCCTCTATTGCGACATCCCCACGGCCCTGCGCCGCCGGGCCTATCGCACGGTGCTGGACCATGTGTTCGAGCGCCTGACGGTGTGGCTGTCGCCCCTGACCAGCTTCACCATGGAAGAAGCCTGGACGACGCGCTTCCCCGAGGCGGGCAGCAACGTGCTGCGGGTGATGCCGGAGACGCCGGCCGCCTGGCGCAATGACGCCGAGGCCGCGCGGTGGGCCAAGGTCGAGACCGTGACCTCGGTGGTGACCTCGGCCTTGGAAGTCGAACGTCGTGAAAAGCGACTCGGCTCGGCCTTGGAAAGCGCGCCGGTGGTGCACATCAACGACGCCGCCCTACTGGCAGCCTTCGACGATTTGGACGCCGCCGAGGTGTTCCGCACCAGCGCCGCGACGCTGGTGGCCGGCGAGGCCACCGGCGCGTTCGCGCTGGACGAGGTCAAGGGCGTGGCCGTGGAGCCAAAACTCGCCGACGGCAAGAAGTGCGCGCGCTCCTGGCGCATCCTGCCGGAGGTGGGAACCGATCCGCGCTATCCCGAGCTTAGCCTCCGCGACGCCGAAGCGGTGGCGTGGTGGGATAGCCGGCAGGCGGTTTAAGATCTCCCTCTCCCAGAGGGAGAGGGAGGGGCCCGCGCCGCCAGGCGTGGGAGGGTGAGGGGTTAAGATGCTAGACGGCGTGCCGGCACGCCGGCAAACAGCGTAACCCCTCACCTTCCCGCCGCTACGCGGCAGGCCCCTTCCTCTCCCTCTGGGAGAGGATCAAAGGAAGAGCGACGAACTATGAAATCGATCACCCGCCTCGGCTTGACCGCCTACGCCATCGCCGCGATCACCGTCGTGCTGGACCAGCTCAGCAAGGGTTGGATCCTGGCCACATTGGGGACCGAGCAAGGCGCCAGCCTGCCGGTGGTTGGCCCGCTGTACCTGACCCTGGTCCACAACCAGGGCATGAGCTTTGGCCTGTTTCGCGGGCCGGAATATCGCTGGCTGCTGACCCTGTTCTCGGCCGCCGTGGTCATCGGCCTGGGGATCTGGGCGCGCAAGGCGATCCGGCCGCTGATGGCCTCGGGCCTGGGCTTCATCATGGGCGGGGCGATCGGCAACAACCTGATCGACCGCATCCGCTATGGCCATGTGATCGACTTCATCGACGTCTCGCGCCTGCATTTCCCCTGGGTGTTCAATGTCGCCGACGCGGCGATCAACCTCGGCGTGGCCCTGCTGCTGCTGGACAGCTTCCTGTCGGAAGAAAAAAAGCTGGCTCATCCCGACGGGCACGGCCTCTGAAGCCTTAACGGCGCCACGTTTCCAAGGAAGATTGGCGCCCGGCCCCGGATGTCGTATCGAGGGCGTCCGAAATTTGGCCTACCCGGGGGCGGGCCGCTGGAGCACGGTTTTCATGAGTTTCAATCGGGTCGCGACCCTTGGCGTCCTGGCCGCAGTGGCCGCTGCAGGCCTGGCCGGCTGCCAATCGACCTCCAAGGCCCTCGGCATGGCCAAGGTGGTGCCGGATGAGTTCCGCGTCGTCACCAAGGCGCCGCTGGTCGTGCCGCCGGATTACAGCCTGCGCCCGCCGGCCCCCGGCGAGCCGCGCCCGCAGGAACTGCAGCCGGAAAGCGCCGCACGCCAGGCCCTGATTGGCCAGAGCAACGCCGCCGGCCGCTCCGACGGCGAGAAGCTGCTGGTCGCCAAGGCCGGCGTCGACAAGGCCGACCCGCTGATCCGCTTCGTCGTTGATGACGAGAACGGCGACCTGGCCCACAAGGACGAGAGCTTCGCCAGCAAGGTTATGTTCTGGAAGAAGGGCGACAGGACCGCCGCCCCCACCGCCTCGGAAACCGGCGCCACCGAATCCGTGACGGTCGACGCCGCCACCGAAGAGGCCCGCCTGAAAGCCCTGACCGGCGCCGGCACGATCGTCATCACCCGCGAAAAGCAGAGCAGGATCAAGCTTCCGGGGCTGTAGGCTTCGGTCGTTTGTGAGTTCCAGGAAAAGCCCGGCGGCGAAAGCTTCCGGGCTTTTTTTGGCCATCTACCAGAGGGAGAGGGTTTCTCAAGCCTCCTATTCCCCCGGCGTCGACACCGCAAACCCCCGCGCCCGGATCTGGTCCAGCACGCCGCCTTGGGCCACCAGTCCCCGGATGGGGAACAGGGCCACCGCGTGGCCCGGCGTGCGCATGGCCGCGACCAGGGCGTCGATCTCGGCCTGGTTGCCGCGTCGCTCCAGCTCGGCCATGCCCGGCAGGCTGAGCATGCAGCGCTGGAAGTTGCGGGGGCCGTTGATCGCGCCGCGCACGTCGCCTCGGGCCCAGGCCGCCGCGGCGGTCCGCGACGCGCCGGCCCCGGCGGCGACCTCGTCGAGCACGCCCTCCAGGCACACCCGGCCGGCGGCCTCGGAATGTCCGCGCACCGCCGCCTTTGCCAGGGGCATCAACTTGTAGGACGCCACCGGCCGCGCCTTGACGCCATGCTTGCGCGCCAGCCGCCCCACCGTGCGCTCGGGCTCGAACGGGTCGAGCTTGGCGCTCTTGCGATAGTCGCCGGCGATCTCGATCCCGGCCCCCAGCGGGCTCCAGACGCTGTAGGCGTCGGGCCTCTTGCGCAGCTGGGCGCGGACCTGGGCCAGCTTGGGCGCCAGGTCGGGCACGGCGGCGTCCAGGGGCTGGCGAGACTTCAACTTGCCGCGCAAGGCCAGCAGGGCGGGGATGTCAGTGACGCCCGCCTTACCCTCGGGCGGCAGGATCAGGGCGAAGGCGCCGTCCATCCGCCGCTCCAGCACCGACTTGTCCCACGGCTGGTTGTTGGGCAGCGAGTGCAGGGTGCCGAGCAGATAGAGCGTGGTGTCGCCGTCGGAGATCCGCCACCAGGCCGGCCCCGGCAGCTTGGCGTTGACCACCAGGGCCTCGACGACATTGGCCTCGGGATCGTCGATCACCTGGGCGTGGGCCGTTCCAGCGACCAGGGCGAGGCTCGCCAGCATCCAGGGCCATGATCGCCGCATGTCGGGTCTCCGGAGGAAGTTGTTGCTGCATGAGCGCCCCACCTGCCCCTTTTGTTCAACCGTCATCCGGTCATCCCTTCCCTCCCCTTTTTGGCCCTTTATGGGAGGGTGGCGGCGAAGCCGACGGGTGGGGCTACGCCGCCTGCCTCATCAAGCCCCACCCGCCCCCCTTCGGGGCCACCCTCCCCAGAGCGGGGAGGGAAAAGCCATCCATCACTCCCCCGGAGTCGTCACCACGAACCCCCGCCCGCG
Organism: Caulobacter sp. DWR2-3-1b2; assembly: GCF_049896345.1. NCBI lineage: Bacteria > Pseudomonadati > Pseudomonadota > Alphaproteobacteria > Caulobacterales > Caulobacteraceae > Caulobacter > Caulobacter sp. DWR2-3-1b2. The sequence continues at coordinate 83,237 of NZ_JAFCUC010000001.1, forward strand.
CAGTTGGTCCAGCACCCCATCCTGCGCCAGCAGCGACCGCAGTTCGATCACCGCCACCGCCTTGCCGGGCTTGCCCAGCGCTGCGGCGATGGCCGCCACCGCGTCGTCGCGCCCCGACCGCAGCTCGCGGGCGATCGAGGGGGTCGAGGCCAGGCAGCGCGAGAAGCCGCGATCGGCCAAGACCACGGCCCGCACCTCGCCTCGCGCCCAGCGCTCTGACAGCAGCTTGATCCCGCCCTCGCCGCTCTCGGCCTGGCGCAGGCCCGCGTCGAGACACAGTTCCTGCAGCGGCTGGGGCGCGGTCCCCAGGGTCTTGACCGCCTCGACCAGGCTGTAGCCCGGCAGGGTCTGGATGCGCGGCCGGTCGGCGATGTCCTTGCTCCTGGCGATCTCGCGGATCGTGTCGGTCACTCCGCCCACGCTGATCGACAGATTGCCGTCCTGCGAATTGGCGACCACGAAGCCGGCGAACGCGGGCTTGACCTCATCCAGGCTGTCCAGCTTCTGTTTGCTGGCCAGCAGCCGCGCCTCCAGCCGGGCCCGCAGCTCGGGCGGCAGGGTCTGGCGCATCGGCGTCGAGCTGATGAAATAGCGTTTGCCGCCCAGGGCCAGGGCGACGATCCGCACCAGGCTGACATCGGCCTCCTGGCCCATGATCAGCACATTGGCCCCGTCCAGCCGCCGCTTCAGCACAGAGCTGTCGACGTCCAGTTTCGAAGGCGTCAAGGCCGGCACGCCCAGCACATAGACCACGGTGTCGGCGTCGCTGACCTTCCACCAGGCCGGACCCGGCAGGCGGGCATTGACCACCAGGGCCTCGACCAGATTGGCCTCGGGGTCGACGCGGTGAAGTTCGATCGGGCCCGAGGCGTCGACCGCCTGCTGGGCCAAGGCGGGGGTGGAGATCAACAGCAACCCGGCCAGGCTGGCGGCGAGACGTCCAATCATCACTATCTGTGATCCTCGAAGGGCGGCGGAATCGATCTAGGATGATCGGTCTTCCCGCACTTGGACGGCCCCGAGCTTGGCCGGTCAAATTACGAAGACGCAATGCGGTCCTTCCGCGCCCGAAAGCCCACTCCCGATGCCGATCCGCCGCCTGCCGCCCGAGACCGTCAACCGCATCGCCGCCGGCGAGGTGGTCGAACGACCTGCGAGCGCCATCAAGGAGCTGGTCGACAACGCCATCGACGCCGGCGCCACGCGGATCGAAGTCGAGGCCCATGGCGGCGGCCTGACCCGCATTCTCGTCGCCGACGACGGCTGCGGCCTCTCTGCCGAGGAGCTGCCGGTGGCCATCGAGCGCCACGCCACCAGCAAGCTCGCGCCAGACGCCCAGGGCCTTTGGGACCTGCTGGCCATCCACACCCTGGGCTTTCGGGGCGAGGCCCTGCCGTCGATCGGCTCGGTGGCGCGGCTGTCGATCGCTTCGCGAGCAAAGGGCGCGCGCGACGCCTTCGCCATCCTGGTCGAGGGCGGCAGCGTCGGCGACGTGGCCCCCGCCCCCTTCGCCGGCGACCACGGGGCGCGGATCGAGGTGCGCGACCTGTTCTACGCCACCCCCGCCCGGCTGAAGTTCATGAAGTCCGAGCGCGCCGAGGCCCTGGCGATCACCGAGGAGATCAAGCGCCAGGCCATGGCCAACGAGTCCGTCGGCTTCAGCCTGGACATCGACGGCCGCCGGGTCATCCGCCTGGCGCCCGAGCATCCCGGACCGCAGGGCCGCCTGGCTCGGTTGTCGGCCGTGCTGGGCCGCGACTTCCAGGACAACGCCATCGAGATCGACCAGACCCGCGACGGCGTTCGGCTGACCGGTTTCGCCGGCCTGCCGACCTACAACCGCGGCAACGCCGCCCACCAGTACCTGTTCGTCAACGGCCGGCCGGTGCGCGACCGGCTGCTGCAGGGCGCCCTGCGCGCCGCCTATGCGGACTTTCTCGCGAGGGACCGCCACCCGACGGCGGCGCTCTACATCTCCCTCGACACCTCGGAGGTGGACGTCAATGTCCACCCGGCCAAGGCCGAGGTGCGGTTCCGCGACCCCGCCCTGGTGCGCGGTCTGATCGTCGGGGCGCTGCGCCATGCGCTGGCGGGGGCGGGACACCGGGCCTCGACCACCACGGCGGCGAGCGCGCTGGAGGGCTTCCGGGCGCAGTCCCTGTCGGGGGGCGGCTACCCACACTACCAGCCCGGCCCGTCGGCGGCCGGCTTCTCGGCCTGGCGGGCCGGCGGCTGGACGCGGCCTTCGCCGCAGGACCTGCCGGGACTGTCGGACGTCTCGGCGCGGGTCGAGGCAAGCCCCGATCATGGCGGCGGCTACGGCGTCGCCGAGGCGGTGCGCGACACGGCCTATGGCGACTATGACGCCGCGCCCAATGTGGCCTATCCCGGCTTCGGAGACGGCCGCGCCGCGCCCTTCGACCCCGTCGATTTCCCGCTGGGCGCGGCCCGGGCGCAGGTGCACGAGACCTATATCGTCGCCCAGACCCGCGACGGCGTGGTCATCGTCGACCAGCACGCCGCCCACGAGCGCCTGGTCTATGAGCGCATGAAGGGCGAACTCAGCGCAGGCGGCGTCGCCCGCCAGGCCCTGCTGCTGCCCGAGGTGGTGGAGCTGGACCCCGCCGAGGCCGAGCGCGTCGTCGCTCGCTCAGACGAACTGGCGGCCCTGGGCTTGGTGATCGAGAGCTTCGGCCCCGGCGCCGTCCTGGTCCGCGAGACCCCCGCCCTGCTGGGCAAGACCGACGCCGCCGGCCTGGTCCGCGACATCGCCGACGACCTGGCCGAGAACGGCCAGGCCCTGGCCCTCAAGGAGCGCCTGGAAGAGGTCTGCTCCACCATGGCCTGCCACGGCAGCGTCCGCGCCGGGCGGCGGCTCAACGGCGCGGAGATGAACGCCCTGCTGCGCGAGATGGAGGCCACGCCGCACTCCGGCCAGTGCAACCACGGCCGGCCGACCTATGTGGAACTGAAGCTGGCGGATATTGAGCGGTTGTTTGGGCGAAGGTAGGGGAAGTGAAATTGCCGTTGGGAAACGGGTCTCGCTCGACGGGCTATCCATATGGTAGGAGTTGTGTAGGGAACTCGCTCCATGGCCGGTACGGTGACATTTGTTGTTGACCTGGACGCTGCCGGTGCTCCACCAGCGGTTGACAGCGTGCGACAGCTACTTGCGCTTCTCGATGGACTACAGGATCAAGACGCCAAGCTCGACTGGCGCTTAGTTTCGATTTCTACCAATTCACCGCTGCGAGCCCAGGTAGAAGCCTTTGATAGACAAGGCGCCCCAGTATCAAACAATGAGGCAGCGCAGGCGGCGTCTGCAGCTTTTCGCGTCCTTGATGCCACTAATGACAATGAGCGCGAAGCCGTTGTCCAGGGCTTAAGCGACGAAAATCGAAAGCGCTTGCGAGCGTTCATTACGCCGATCAAAGAACGTGGAGGGCTGGTTAGGATCCAAGTTGGAGACCAGCCAGACCGCGTTATCACCGGAGATCGCGCCCAAAAGACCTATAATGCGATTTCAGCTGTCGCTAAGCGCCGACGCCCCGAGCTCGGCTCCATCGAGGGGCAGATCCTTGCAGCTACCACACACTACGGCAGCCCTGCTCTAAGGGTGCGCACCTTCTTGACCAAGGACGAGGTTGTGTGCGTGTTTAGCAAAGAAGCTATCGGGCTCATCGGTGCTGAGCACACTCTTGCTGAAGTGTGGAATGGCCGCCGAGTAGTTGTTGGTGGTAAAATCTCTTACGACGCTTCTGGAAGACCCGCGACAGTCCAGGCTCAATCGCTTCGAACGATCGGTGGAGTGCAAAGGTCGTTCGCGGAATCTGAATGGAAAGGCGAGGCGACTGCCGAGGACTGGGGTGAAGCGCATTGACGGAGCGCCACTACTGGGACACCACGTGCTGGATCGACCTCCACAAAGAACCCCAGATCGGGCCTGTGGGGCCAATGCGTACTCTTTGGCTCGCGGTCGAACGCGGAGCGGTGGAGCTACTCTTTTCCGCGGTGACCTTGGCTGAAGTGCTCATCAAGCCCGAGGGTGTAGAACCGCCAAAACCGTGGCCTGATCCCAACGACTTCGACCTCATTTTCGACAGCGAACAGCTCATCGCCGTACAAGTGGATCGCCTTGTTGGCGAGCGCGCTCGCAGCATCCGTCGCCAGACGGGACTGAAGACGCCGGACGCAATCCACTTGGCTTGCGCCCTTGAACACAACGTGGATCACCTCATCACAAGGGATCCAGATATCCTAACGCGTCACGGCGTCTTTTTTCGCCGAGACGGAAAGGCCATTAACGTGCTCACCCCTGCGAATGCTTTGGGTGGACCACTTTTTAGCCAGCAGAGCAGTAGTTCACCACTGCGAGACTGCCATTCTGAACCACCCGCCAAGCCGGATGCGGCTACGCGTTAAACCCTTGCAGGATGGGAGCTCTGGCGGCTGGCCGAGGCAAGGACCGGCCGCCGGCCAGCTGCGGCGCGGCGGCCCGGCGGCGCGGCGGCCCTTTGGGTCGTCCTTGACGCGGTCGGACGTTAGAGCAAGCTCGCCCGCCAGGGTTCAAGGCGCGGCCTCGCCGCTGCGGGCGGCGGTCGGGAGTGGGCTCGGAGGGTCCCAAATTCCGTCTCCCCGGCGAAGCCCGGGGCCCAGATTCAGCCTGGGCGTCTGGGGATCTGGGTCTCGGCCTTCGCCGGGAAGACGGATGGTGGGTAAAGCCGCTAAGCCGCCGTCACCACCGCCTTCTGCTCCGGACCCGACGACCATTCGTGCATCGGCAGGCTCAGCGACGACAGGCTGGTGGCACCGACCGGGGCCTCCAGCAGGTCGGTGACCGCCGCTCCGGTCAGAAACGGCGCGCCGAGGTCGAGGCAGTGGTTCAGCTCGCGCCGGGTGCGCACGTCGTTGAGGCCTTGCCAGACCTTCTTGCGGCGATAGGCGTCGGCCTCGCGGATGAAGCGCGTGACCGCCGCCAGCCGGGCCTTTTCCTCGCCCGCCGGCAGCACCAGGGTGACGCTGCTGGCGAGGTCGACGGGCAGTTCGTCGACCTGGAAGGCGGGGTCGGTGACCCTCAGGTCCAGGCGGCAGAAGAACGGCTCCAGGAAGCGCCGCGCCTGCGACAGGGCCGAAAAGGACGGCGCCCGGGGCGTGTCATAGATCGAGGCGGCCAGCCGCCCACGCGAGGCGCGGGGCAGGGCCTCCAGGTGCGGCAGCAACGCGGCGCGGGCGCCGGGCTTGACCAGGGTGGAGAAGCTGATCGGGAAGAACATCACCCCGACCGGCACGCTCGCCAGCGCCGCCGCGACGCCGCCCAGGGTGGCGATGTCATTCTCCGGATGGTCGATGTCGGCATGCGAGGCGGTGAAGCCGAAGGCCGACGGCACATTGGCCGCGCGCCAGGTGGCGCCGCTGCCAATGAACACCTCGCGGCCGGTGTGGTAGACGCCGCGATACACCGTTCGGGCGGGGGGACCCGCGTCCTGGGCGACCGGGTCCAAGGCGGCCAGTTCCTCCATCGGAGGCGTTCCGCACACCGGTCCGCCCTGGGGCACGACCGAACTGACCTCGGTGGGGGTGATGCGACAGATCCGGCCAACCAGCGAGCCGTCGTCCTCGCCGTTCAGCAAGGCCTTGAGCTGCGCCCCGCCAATGCCGGCGAACTTCATGACGTCGGTCTGGTCGCCCTCGAACATCAGCAGGGCGATGTCGCCCTCGCCCTTCTCCCCAAACAGCTTGAACTGCAGATCACGCGCCAGGGCCTGCAGCTCACGCGCGTCCAGCTGGGTGGCGCGGGGGTCGGCCAGAACGAAGGAAAACGGCGCGACCAGGCCATAGCGGCGCGGCCACAGCCAGGTGGTCTCCAGATAGGCCCCGGCCACCTTGCCGACCAGGGCGGCCATGGTGTCATTGTCGGCGAACCGCAGTTCGTCGCCCACGAAGACCTTGAGGCATGCGATCGCTGTCATGCGCGGGACGGTGCGCCGGAACGGTTAGCGAAGTCGTGCTCCGGATGCGCGACTGACTGACGCATTGGTTTATGATTGGGCTTTTTCGAACGCCTCGAAATCGCGGTCGAGCTTCCACTGCAGGGCGGCCTTGGGGCTCTTGGCCAGGAAGGCGTCGCAGGCCTTGCCCGCCTTGATGCAGGCGGGCGCCCGCCCGCCCGCCCAGCCCCGCAAGGGCTCTCCGGGCAGGAAGGCGACATCCAGGCTGGTGCGGGCCATGGCCTTGAGGTCGGCATAGCGCAGGCCGTGCTCGACGGCGGCGCGCAGATATTCATTGGTCATGTCGATGCGCGAGACGCCCTCGTCGTCGGTCGACAGCACCACCGGCACCCCGGCCTGGCGATAGAGGGTCAGCGGGTGGTCGGCGCCCTTGACGCCCAGGATGACGTCGTTGCTGGTCAGGTTGATCTCGACGGCGATCCCGTCGTTGGCCATCCGGTCCAGCAGGGCCTGGGCGCCGTCCTCGTGGACGATGTCGACGCCGTGGCCGATGCGGCTGGCGCCGGCCACCTCGACCGCCTCGCGGATGTGGAAACGCAGGTCGCGCGGCGGGACTAGGCCCAGGGCCAGCTCGCCGGCGTGCAGCGACAGCTTCACCTTCGGATAGCGGGCGTGCAGGAAGGCCAGCATCCGCATGTGCAGGGCATAATCACTCAGCGCCGTCGGATCGTCCTCGGGGGCGACGATATTGACCCCTACGAAGCGCGGATCAACGTCGGCCAAGGCGAAGGCCGCCACCAGCTGGGCGAAGACGACGGGCGGCGGCAGCACCCGCACGCCGAACGCCTGATAGCCCAGCACCACGGCGCAGGGGCCCGTCCGGACGGGCTTGGCGGCGCAGCCCTGCTGGCGATCGGCCTCGGCTTCGGCGGTGTCCATTTCGCGGCGCGTCCGGGCGGTGAAGGCGGGGATGCCGGGCTCGAGGCCGGCCAGGGCCTTGGCAAAGTCGCCGTCCCAGGGCCGGTCGCGCGAACCCTTGACGAAGGCGTACATGGCCACCGGGTTCACCGAGGTCTCGACATAGGAGACATGGTCGTCGGCGGCCTGTTCGCGCACCGCCGCCAGCATGGCCGGCAGGTGGCCGTCGGTCACGGCGCTGAACCGGGCGAAGGTCGAAAAGAACTGGTCGTGGCCCGAGGGCAGGGCCCCGTCCGCGCCGGGTTGGTAGTTGCGCATCGACAGGGCGTTGATCGCCCGGCCGTACAGCGCCGGATCGCGGGTGGTCAGGCCCTGGGCCGCCGCCTTGCCCGGCGCGTCGCAGGGGCCGGCGACGATGGCCGGCAGGGAGCCGGTGGTGACGCACAGGCCGTCGGCGGCCGCCCAGGCCAGGAAGTCCTCAGCATAGATCGCGCCCGCCAGGTGATTGTGCAGGTCGCCGCCCTTGGGCATGGCCCGCAGGAACAGTCGCAGCTTGGCGCGGTCGTGGACGATGGCGTCGAACCGGGCGGCCGTGCGAGCCTCGGGCGTGACGGACGAGGTCGCCGCGCCGGCCGGTCCGCCGAGCAAGGCGAGCAGCGCGCCGGCATAGATCGCCCATGCCCGAAACCGATGTCCGCCGATCGCCATGTCGTCGCCCCGCCGCTTTTCACCCCCTCTTGCAGGGTGATTTGCGGCGTTTGACAAATCAACGCTCGGCGAGCGACGCGAAAAGCTTGGCTAGGCGACTTTCAGTGGCAGGTCACGCGCTTGACTGGCGCCAACGGGGCTGGCCATCAGGTCGGTGATCGCGGGGCCGGAGACGAAGCGCAGGCCCGCCGCGCGACAGGCGTCCAGCTCCTTTGCGTCGCGCAGGCCGGTGATCGCCTGGCGCACGCCCTTGGCGCGGCACGAGCCCTGGATCGCGGCGAACTTGGCGATGGCCTCGATGCGCACGCGCAGCTCTTCGTCCAGCAGAGACAGGGTGATGCTGGTGGCCAGCTCGCCCGGCAGGGTGGCGACGGGGAAGTTGGGCTCGGTGATGTTTAGGTCGATGAAGCTGAAGGTCGACTGCAGGAAGGTCTTGATCTGGCCCAGCGTGCCCAGCGACGGCTCGCGCGGGGTGTCATAGATCGTCGCCCCCAGACGGCCCTGCATGGCCAACGGGAAACGCGACAGCCGGCGCTTGTAGGCTTCCAGCGACGAGGGATTGGTCAGGTTCCAGAAGCTGAAGGGCAGGAACAGCACCGCCGCCTCGTCACCGCCCTGACCGGTGGACAGGCGGGCGAAGGCGGCGTGGGCGTCGTTCAGGCAGGTCAGGTCGCGGGCCAGCAGGGCGGCGTCGTCGGCGGGACGCGCTCGGTTCAGATCGACACGCAGGCCGATCGCGGCCCCGACGAACGACTCCGACGGCGGATGATAGACCCCCCACCAGCCGGTGGCGGCGGGCGGCGGCGGCTTTACGGCCGGAGCGATGGGGGGCGCCGGGGGCTTGGCGGCGTTCTCGACGGCGGGCGCGGGGCTGGTCGCCCCAAAGGCGGGCGGGATCGGCCCGGCGGTCGCGGCGACCTCGGCCTCGGTCGCGGCCGGGGCGCTGGGCACGGCGCGGATCTCTTCGGCGGTAATTACCTGCACGTGGCCGGGCGGGCCGGCATAGCCGCGGCCGGCGATCAGCCCCGCCAGCGCGGCCTGGGACAGGCTGGCGAACTGCAGGACGGCGCTCTCGTCACCCTCGAAGGTCAGCAGGCACACCTGGCCCGCCCCCTTTTCGGAATGGGGTTGGCGGGGGAAAAGGCCCGCTTCCAGTTCGACGGCGAGGGCCTGCATCTCGACCGGATCCAGGCGCTCGGCCCGGCTGTCGGCCAGCACGAAGGCCAGGGGCGCCACGGCGCCATAGCGGCGTGGGGCCTTCCAGCAGTGCTTCAGATACAGGTCCGCGGCGGCCTGCACCTGGGGGGCCGGCGTCGGGCGACCCGTCTCGGGGTCCCCAATGGCGACCAGAATTCTCAAGCAAGCAATAGCCGTCATGGCACCGCAACATACATACGAAGGCTTGGCGAATTCTTTACAAGAACTTGGATAACGCCATCTCAACCTCAAAAATCGACGTTATCCGTCAACCGTGACCATTGGACGCGGCCCGCCGTGGGTCAGGTCAGTTGACGCCGCGCGGCCTCCAGCGCCGCCTCGGCCCGCGAATTGATGCCCAGCCGGCGATAGATGGTCTTCACATAGCCCGACAGGGTCGAGGGGCTGAGACCCAGAACCTCCGCGGCCTCGTTGACGGTCAGGCCCCGGCCGACCAGGCGCAGCACGTCGGTCTCGCGCGGGGTCAGGACGACGGCCTCGCCCTGGTCGGCGGTCATGAAGGCGGCGCGCAGCCGGAAGTGCTCAAGGATCTTGCGGGCCATGGCCGGCGAGATCGGCGGCTCGTCCACCGCCAGGCCGCGCAGCCGCTCAACCAGGCTGTGGGCGTCCCTGTCCTTCAGCAGATAGCCCTGGGCGCCCGCCGCCATGGCTCGCATCAGGTTGTCGTCGTCGTCATAGATGGTGGCGACCACCACGGTGACGCCCGGCGCCGCCCGCAGCAGTTCACGGATGAAGTCGGCGCCGGAGCCGTCCGGCAGGCCCAGATCGACCAGGGCCAGCGAGCGCAGCCCCGGCCGCGCCAGGGCGGCGACATGGCCGCGCGCGCCGGCGAGCGTGGCGGCGGTGACGATCTCGACTTCGCCGAACGCCTGGAGCACCACCTCGCGCAGCCAGGCGCAGGTGTCGGGCAGGTCCTCGACGATGAGCACCTGATCATAGAGCGACGCGACGCCGCCAAGGGTAGCTTGAGCTTCCACGTCCCCAACCTAACCCATCGCCGCCGCGACGCCAGACGGCGGACGGCCCCCTGTTTGGGGGGTAGGGGCCGGCCCCCACCGCGCCCATCCTGCCGGGACGATGTCGGAGGGGCGTCGCTCAGGGGAATCCGGTCATGAACGAACTAGCCTATCTGTCCGGCCTGCTGGTGCTGGTGGCGTGTTTCGTGATGGTGATCCACGCTCTGTTGAAGGACTGACGGCGGCCGCGTCAGGCCGCCGGGCGACTGGGCGTCACCTAGCACCTTCCCCCCACTTCCATTGATCCCGACGCAAGTCGGGACCCAAGCCGAGTCGGCTCAAGGGTTCACGGCTGTCCCGTTCGCAAGCCTCAATCCGGATAGAGCGCTTGGGTCCCGACTTTCGTCGGGATGAAGAGAATTAAAGGGGGGAAGATCCAAGAACGGGGACCTCCCATCAAACACAAAAAAGCGCGGCGAACCGAAGTTCGCCGCGCATTTCCCTGCGTCGAAAGACGTCCCGCTAGCGCTGGACGGCCATCGCCGAGGAAATCCAACCGCGATTGCCCTGCTCGTCATCGACCTCGATCCACACGCCGTTGCGCTGGCCGGTCGGATAGACGGCGGTTCCGGCGGTCATGGCCCGCACAACGGCCGCGCTGGGCGAGGCGGTAGCCTTCAAGCCGACATCGCCCTTCAAGCTCAGGCTGGACGGCGCGGCGGCCGGGACGGTCCGCGTCGAGACCGTCGTGACCGTGGCCTGGGTCCCACAAGCCTTGCCCTGATAGACGCCGTTCATGATCGCGCGGCGCTGCTGGGCGATGGCGATCTGTTCGCCTTCGCGGGCGACCTTGGCCTCGGCGCTGGCCCGGGCGGCGCTGACCGCGGCGTTGGCGAACATTCCGAGGCCCGGCATGCGGGCCAGGGCTCCGCTGCGCATCGCGGCGTTGAGGCCCAGGGCGGCGCCGCTCTGCGCCATGCGGGACTGACCCTCGGCGCCGGAGATGGCGGTGTTGGAGGCGCCCATCATCTGGTCCATGCGGGCGACCTCGGCCTGCAGTTGCTCGCAGCTTAGCTGGGCGTCGCCGGCCTGGCTGACCTGCAGCGCCTGGGCTTGGGCCGAGCCCTGCGCGGCGGCGGCCAAGGCGAGGCCCGCGAGTATCGCCGTCAAGGGCGTGGTGATGGGCTTGGTCATTGAAACATTCTCCCCACGGCGTCCCGACGCCGTTCCTGCCCGTGGTTGTTGAAGATCGGGGCGTGGGCCGCGACCCCCTCTTCAGGGGGATGACCGCTCCAGGCCGCGCCGCGCGGGGGCGCCGCGACGCTCGCCGAACGCCCGGATCGACGCAGATGAACGCCAAGGCCATGCTTTCCTTCGACAAAGCCGCCGTGACGTGGAAACTGGCGGGAGTCCCCGTCGGCTTCGAGTTCAGTCCCCGTGCTCACCCTAACCCCATGATCGACACCTCAGCCCCCCAGGCCAAGTCTCCGTCCCAGGGGCTCGCGCGGCCGAACGCCGTGCGCGGCGTGCGGGCGCCGGCCAGCCGGATCCTGCTGCTGGGTCATGTGGCGGCGCTGCTGGCGCTGCTCGTCGTCTGGTCCGCATTGCAGATGCCCGCCGCCGGCCTGAGGGTGGTCCCCGCCCGCGACCAGGTCGCCCTGATCGGACCGGACCGCCAGGTGCTGGCCGTGCTGTCGCCCGGCGCGACGATCACCCTGACCGGGTCGAGGGGCGTCGTCACCGATCGGGCCGAGGGCTTCCTGCAGGACTATGCGCCGGTCGGCGATCCGGCCGCGATCGCCCGCTGGTACGCCGACCGCACGCGGCTGACCGCGATGATCGCCGAGGGACCGGTTCGGGCCCGCTATGCCGCCGAAGGCCGCGTCCAGACCCTGAGCCTGTCGGCCCGTCCCCGCGCGCTGTCGGACCTGTCTCTCGACGTCTGGATGCTGCTGGGCGGCGGGCTGGCGGTGTTCGTGGTCGGGGTGTGGATCTGGGCCCTGCGGCCGCGCGACTGGGCGCCCAGGATGCTGGCCGTGGCCGCGTTCGGCATCCTGGTCACGGCCTTCAGCGGCGCGCTGTTCGACGCCAAGGAACTGACCGCCGACGGCCGCCTGCTGTTGACGCTGAACGCCCTGAACCTGATCGGCAGCAGCCTGTGCTCGGCGGCGACGGTGGCGCAGTTCCTGTTCTTTCCGACCCGGTTGGCCCGACCGTTCTGGCTGGTTCCGGCTGGCCTAGCCGCCATCGCCTGGGGCCTGGCCGGGGGACTGGGGTGGCTTCCGGCCAGCGTCTATTACGCCGGCCTGCTGGCGCACCTGCCGGTGCTGGCCGCCCTGCTGGCCCTGCAATGGCGGCGGGTGGAGCACCGCCCGCTGGATCGCGGGGCCCTGCGCTGGATCGGACTTATCACCCTGTGCGGCTCTGGCCTGCTGGTGGTGATGATGGCCGCGCCCAAGCTGCTGGGCGGCCCCTCGGCGGCCAGCGACGGCTTCGCCTTCGTGCCGCTGATCTTCGTCTATGGCGGCATGGCCCTGGCGGTGGGGCGCTACCGCCTGTTCGACCTCGACCTCTGGGCCTATCGCATCGTCATCGGCGCCCTGACCGCCCTGGCCCTGTTGGCCCTGGACGCCCTGCTCGTCATGGCCCTGCATGTCGAGGGCGGCGCGGCGCTGGGCGTGTCGATCGTGGTGGTGGCCTTGGTCTATCTGCCGCTACGGGCCTGGGTGTGGAAGCGGTTGGCCGGACGGGCGGCGATCAGCGATGACGCCCTGTTCGAACTGGCCGCCTCGGTGGCCTTCAAGCCCGACGCCGCCGAGCGTCGCGCCGACTGGACCGCCCTGCTGCGACGGATGTTCGATCCGCTGGAGGTCAGCTTCAGCGACCTCTCGCCGAGCGCCCCGGCTTTGCTGGAGGACGGGCTGGCCCTGGTGGTGCCGGCCGCAGCGGGCGAGGCGGCGACCACCCTGCGCTATCCGTTCCAGGGTCGGCGGCTGTTCACCACCACCGACACCCGGCTGGTCGCCCAGTTGGTCCTGTTGATGGGCAAGGCCGAGACCGCCCGCGACTCCTATGCGCGCGGCGTGCTGGAGGAGCGCGAGCGGATCGCCCGCGACCTGCACGACGACGTCAGCGCCCGCCTGCTGACCAGCCTGCACCGCGAGGACGTTCGCGAAGTGCGACGCGACGTCCGCGACGCCATGGCCGACATCCGCGTCATCCTCAGTGGCCTGTCGGGCGACCAGGTCGAGCTGAACCAGATCCTCGCCGATCTGCGCCACGAAACCGCCGAGCGGCTGAAGGTGGCGGGCATCGCCTTGGTGTGGCCCATCACCTTGACGGGCGTCGAGCGCCGGGTGCTGGACTACGCCCTCTACAAGACCCTGATCTCGGCGATCCGCGAGATTGTCACCAACACCATCAAGCACGCCCGCGCCACGCGGTTGTCAGTCGAGGTCCGCGAGGAGGTCAGCGCGCTGCGGGTCGTGTTGTCCGACGACGGCTGCGCTGTCGCCGATGCGGCGCACGCCACCGGCGGAGGGCACGGGTTGAAGAACATCCGTTTCCGGTTGGAGCGGATCGGCGGGACGCTGGTGTTCGAAGGCGCCGCGACCGGAGCGCGGACGGAGCTGGTGCTGCCGCTTTAACCCCCTAAACAAAACTCTCCTGCAGCCGGTAATCCAGCCGCTGCTTGACCCCCGGCCAGTCGGCGTCGGTGATCGAGAACACGGCGGTGTCGCGCACGTGGCCGGTCCAGGTGATCTTGTGGTTGCGCAGCACGCCGTCCTTGTCGGCGCCCAGCTTCTCGACCGCCGCCTGGCTGCGCGAATTGCGAACGTCGATCATGAACTCCACCCGGATCGCCCCGGCGTCAAAGGCGTGGCCCAGCAGCAGCCGCTTGGACTCCGGATTGATCGGCCCCGAGCGGGCGTCGGGATGCAGGAAGGTCGAGCCGACCTCCAGGCCCTTGTGCAGCTTGCGGATGTTCAGATAGCTCGATGTGCCGACCACCTTGTTGTCGCTCAGCCGGCGGATGGCGAAGCCGATCCGCTCGCCGCGCTCGGTCTCGCCCTTCAACGCGCCCCACCAGTCGGCGAAGCCCTCGCCGCAGCCGTTGGTCGACATGATCTCCCAGCTGTCGGGATCGCAGTCGATCGCCCCCTTCAGCTCGGACCGCAGTTCGCCAGGCAGTTGGGGGGTGATCGGTTCCAGCCGAACGTAGCGGCCTTCGAGGGGACGAATCTGGATGTTCATGGTCATGACTTTGCGGGGCCGCGCGACGATCAGCAACCCTGGCCGCCACTCCGCTTGCCGTCGGCCTCCGTTCAAGCTAGAAATCGTTCAAACAACTGTTTGACGGCCATAAGAACGGGATCGGGAACGCCATGGATTTCGAAATCTCCGCCACCCAGCGCGGTTTCCTCGACCGCGTCACCGCGTTCATGGACGAGCACATTAAGCCGGCCGTCCCGGTCTACGAGTCGGAGATGAACGTGCTCGGGGCCGAGCGCTGGAAGGTGGTGCAGGTCGTCGAGGAACTGAAGGCCAAGGCCAAGGCCGCCGGCCTGTGGAACTTCTTCATGCCGCCCCACAGCGGCCAGGTGCATGTGGACGACACGTTCCAGTTCGAGGGCGTCCAACTGACCAACCTCGAATACAGCCTGATCGCCGAACAGCTGGGCAAGATCGGTTTCGCCTCCGAGGTGTTCAACTGCTCGGCGCCCGACACCGGCAATATGGAAGTGCTGATGCGCTATGGCACGCTGGAGCAGAAGGAGCGCTGGCTGCGCCCGCTGATGAACGGCGAGATCCGCAGCGCCTTCCTGATGACCGAGCCGGAAGTCGCCAGCTCCGACGCCACCAATATCGAGACCCGCATCGAGCGCGACGGCGACGACTATGTGATCAACGGCCGCAAGTGGTGGAGCTCGGGCGTCGGCGATCCGCGCTGCAAGGTCGCGATCGTCATGGGCAAGACCGACCCCGACAACGCCAGCCGCCACCAGCAGCAGAGCCAGATCCTGGTGCCGATGGACAGCCCCGGCATCGAGATCGTCCGTATGCTGCCGGTGTTCGGCTATGACGACGCCCCGCACGGCCACGCCGAGGTGATCCTCAAGAACGTGCGGGTGCCGGTCATCGACGGCCTGTTGCTGGGCGAGGGCCGCGGCTTCGAGATCGCGCAAGGCCGCCTTGGCCCCGGCCGCATCCACCACTGCATGCGCACCATCGGCACGGCCGAGGTGGCGCTGGAGAAGATGTGCAAGCGCCTGATGAGCCGCAAGGCGTTCGGCAAGTACATCTCCGATCAGTCGGTCTGGGAAGAGCGCATCGCCGAGGCCCGCATCAATATCGAGATGTGCCGCCTGCTGTGCCTGAAGGCCGCCGACATGATGGACAAGGCCGGCAACAAGTCGGCGCGTCTGGAGATCGCGATGATCAAGGTCGCGGCGCCGCGCCTGGCCCTGAAGATCATCGACGACGCCATCCAGGCCCACGGCGGCGGCGGGGTCACCACCGACTTCGGCCTGGCCAAGGCCTATGCCGGCATCCGCACCCTGCGCCTGGCCGACGGCCCGGACGAGGTCCACGAACGCACCATCGCCCGGATGGAATACGGCAAGTACGGGGATCTCGCCTACCAGCAGAAGGTCGAGCGGGAAGCCGCGCGGCAGGTGCCGGGGATTCGCTGATCTGAGCGCCGAGCGCTGAACGACGAAGGCCTCCCGGCGCAAACCGGGAGGCCTTTTTCTTTCCGCGGTGCAAGACCCCCTAAAGCCCTCCGGACCACCTCCCCCAGAGGGCGAGGGTCTAGGCCGAGCAGGTGCTGCTCCTCAGGGGGAGCTGTCGCGAAGCGACTGAGGGGGTCTTGCCCGCCGGCCAGTCCTCCCACAACCGGGGCGGCAGGTCGAGCGCCTGACGACCTCGTCCGAAAACCGCGAGACCGCGCGGCGCCACGGTCTATGATCGTCGCCATGGATCTCGACCCCGACGCCTGTTACCGCGCCATCCAGACCCGCGACGCCGGTTTCGACGGCCGACTGTTCGTGGCGGTGCGGACGACGGGCGTCTATTGCCGGCCGGTGTGCCCGGCCCGTTGCCCCAAGCGCGAGAACGTCAGCTTCCACGCCACCGCCGCCTCGGCACAGGAGGCCGGCTATCGCGCCTGCCTGCGCTGCCGGCCCGAGACCTCGCCGCAGTTGGGGGCGTGGAACGGGGCGTCCAACACCGTGTCGCGCGCGCTGGCGCTGATCGAGGCTGGAGCGCTCGACGCCCCCCGTGAGGATGGGGCCGGCGTCGAGACCTTGGCCGGACGGGTCGGCGTCGGCGGCCGGCAACTGCGGCGGCTGTTTCTGCAGCACCTGGGCGCGACGCCGGTCGGCGTGGCCCAGACCCGGAGGGTGCTGCTGGCCAAGCAGCTGATCCACGAGACCGACCTGCCGATGGGCGAAGTGGCCCTGGCCGCCGGCTTTGGCAGCGTGCGCCGCTTCAACGAGACCTTCCAGCAGCTCTATGACTGTCCGCCCGCCGCCCTGCGCCGTCGCAAGGCCCTGCCCTCTTCCCCAGGACATGGACCGGCCAATGACGCCATCGTCCTGAGCCTGCGCTATCGGCCGCCCTATGACTGGGACGCCATGCTGGCCTTCCTGGCGATGCGGGCCATCCCAGGGGTCGAGATCGTGCGCGACGGCGTCTATCGCCGGGCCATCGCCCTGGACGGGGCCGCCGGGACCATCGCCGTGCGGCCGATCGGCGACGACCGGCTGAGCGTGGCGGTGCGGTTTCCCAAGCCCTCGGCCCTGCCCCGCATCCTGGCGCGGGTCCGCGGGGTGTTCGACCTGTCGGCCGACCCGGTGGGGATCGGCGAGGCGCTGTCGCAGGATCCCGGCCTGGCCCCGATGGTCGCCGCCCGGCCCGGCCTGCGGGTGCCTGGGGCCTGGGACGGGTTCGAGCTGGCGGTCCGCGCCATCCTCGGTCAGCAGATCACCGTCGTCGCCGCGCGAAAGCTGGCGGGAGACCTGGTGGCGGCCCACGGCGCCCCCTTGGCCGCGCCCTGGGCCGAGCCCGGCCTGACCCACACCTTCCCGTCGGCCGCTCTGCTCGCGACTGCCGACCTGTCCGGCATGAAGATGCCCGGCGCCCGCATCCGCTGCCTGTCGGCCATGGCCCAGGCGATCGTCGAGGACCCCAATCTGCTGTCGCCGACTGCGGGCCTGGAGGAAACGGTCAAGCGGCTGCGCGCCCTGCCCGGCATCGGCGAATGGACGGCGCAGTACATCGCCATGCGCCAGCTTCGCGAGCCAGACGCCTTCCCCGCCGCCGACGTGGCCTTGATGCGCGCCCTGACAGGCGCCGACGGCGTTCGTCCGACGGCGGAACAGCTGCTGGCCCGGGCCGAGGCCTGGCGGCCTTGGCGGGCCTATGCCGCCCTGCACCTGTGGGCCTCGCTCGCCGATCAAAGCGCGCCGCCGGTCCGGCCGCTGGCGCGCAGGATGCGCTGACCGATCCCGCGACGACCTTGCCGCGCGCTCTGATGGGGACAGGCCCATGGGCCTGTCCCCAACCGCGCAACCCCCCTAAGATGTCCTCGCTGCTCGCCCCCCAGGACCCCCATGCCGCTTTCGCTGCCGACCTCCACCTCCGTGCGCGGGCTAAGCTGGCTGCGGCGACGGATACGGTCCAGCGAGTTGTGGCTGATCGCGGTGGCCACCCTGATCGGGGCCGGGGCGGGGGCGCTGGCCGTGCTGCAGGCCAGGGTCGCTCACGGCCTACAGGTCATGCTGTTCGCGATCAATATCGACGAGCGGCTCAGCGCCCAGAGCGTCATCGCCCCTTGGCGGACCCTGGCCCTGCCGTTTGGCGGCCTGGTGTTGGGCCTCGCCACCTGGGCCTGGCTGAAATACCGACCCCGCCCGGCCGTTGACCCGGTGGAGGCCAACGCCCTGCACGGCGGGCGGCTATCGATCAAGGATAGCGCCTTCATCTGCGGACAGACGATGCTGTCGAACGGCGTGGGCGCCTCGGTCGGGCTGGAGGCCGCCTACGCCCAGGCGGGCGCGGCCATTGCCTCGTTCGTTGGCCAGAGGCTCAACCTGCGCCGGGCCGACATGCGCACCCTGGTCGGGGCCGGGGCCGGCGCGGCCATCGCCGCCGCCTTCGGGGCCCCGCTCACCGGAGCCTTCTACGCCTTCGAGATCGTCATCGGCGCCTATACCGTCGCCAACCTGGCGCCCGTCGTCGCCGCCACCTTGGCCGCGACCCTGGTCGCGGAGCGGATGGGCGGCCTGCCCTATCTGCTGAAGACCACCACCCCGGCCGTGCAATCGTGGTTCGACTACGGCCTCTACGCCCTGCTGGGCGTGGTCTGCGCCGCCGCCGGCATCGGGCTGATGCGGCTGGTGGCCTCGGCCGACAAGCTGGTGGCCCGCTCGCCGATCCCCAAGACCTTCCGCCCGGCGGTCGGCGGCCTGGCCCTGGCCGCCATGGCCCTGGTCACGCCGCAGATCCTGTCGGCCGGCCACGGCGCGCTGCACGTCAACCTCACCGCCGCCCTGGGCCTGAAGATGCTGGTCCTGTTGCTGATCATGAAGGCCCTGGCCTCGGTGGTGTCGCTGAGCTTCGGCTTCCGGGGCGGGCTATTCTTCGCCTCGCTGTTCCTGGGCACGCTGATCGGCCAGGTCTTCGCGGCCCTGACGGTGTTCGTGCCCTGGCTGCCCTCGCTGGACCCGACGGTGGCGGCGCTGGTCGGCCTTGGCGCCCTGGGCGTGGCCGTGGTCGGCGGGCCCTTCACCATGTCTTTCCTGGTGCTGGAGGCGACCGGCGACTTCACCGTGGCCGCCGCCGCCCTGGTGGCCTCGCTGATCGCCAGCGCCCTGGTGCGCGAGACCTTCGGCTACTCGTTCTCGACCTGGCGTCTGCACCTGCGCGGCGAGACCATCCGCAGCGCTCACGACGTCAGCTGGATGCAGCCCCTGACCGCTGGTCGGATGATGCGCAAGGACGCCAAGACCATCGCCGCCAGCGCCACCCTGGCCGAGTTTCGCCGCCGCTATCCGCTGGGCTCGACCAAGCGGGTGGTGATCCTCGACGAGGCCGGCGCCTATGCCGGCATCATCCGCACCGCCCTGGCCTATGCCAACCCCGACGATGGCGACCAGGCCGTCGCCTCCCTGGCCGACTATGCCGACACCGCCCTACTGCCCGGCCAGTCGATCAAGGACGTCATGCGCGCCTTCGACCACACCCAGGCCGACGAACTGGCCGTGGTCGACGCCGACCACGCGGTGATCGGCATCCTGTCCGAGGCCCATGCCACGCGGCGCTATGCCGAGGAGCTGGACAAGGCGCGGCGGGAGCTGACGGGGGAGAGCTAGGGCAGACGTCGCGCCGGGAGCGGTCAGGTTCCGGGCGGGTGACGACTCAGAGCTCCAGGGCCGCAGCGTGCATCAGGTCTGACAGCCTGGCGATCGACGGATGCGGCGCGGGTCCGACCCTGCGGACATAGGCCACCTGCGGCACAGCGGGCAGGCCGGCCTCGATGGGCGGCGTGCGCGGCCGAAACAGCGCCGTGCGGCAGGTGACGGCCAGACCCGCCTCGACCGCCGCGCGCAGGGCCGACAGGCTGGGTGTCTCCAGGGCGACGCGATAGGGCCGGCCGTCGCGCTCCAGCGCCGCCAAGGCCGCGTCGCGAAACCGGCACGGCGGCTCCAGGATCGCCAGAGGCAGTATCGGTCGCTCAAGCAACGCCGCATCGCCGTGCCAGACCATGGGCGCCACCCGGACAGCGGCGTTGTCGTCCGGCGCGCCCATGCACAGCACCACGTCCAGCCGGTCGCCGCTCAGCAGGTCCAGCAGGTCGGGCGAGCCGGCCACCCGCACGTGGAGCTGAACCTCGGGATTGAGCTGGGTGAAGCGGGCCAGCACGCCCGATAGCAGGGTCTCGGCGAAGTCCTGCACCAACCCCACCCGCACCGGCCCGATCAGAGCGTCGCCGGTCAGGGCCACCACGGCCTTGTCATTGAGGTCGAGGATCTCGCGAGCGTGGACCAGCAGGGCGTGGCCGGCCGGCGTGAGGACCAGGCGGCGGCCGTCGCGGTGGAACAGCGGGGTCAGCACCGTCTCCTCCAGCCGCTTCATCTGCAGGCTGAGGGCCGACTGGGTGACGAACACCCGCTCGGTGGCCTTCAGCATCGAGCCGGAGTCGACGATCGCGACGAAGCTGCGCAGCAATTCGGTGGGCAGGTTGGTGGGCATCGGCAGCGCCCCTTCTGAGCGGTCTATGAGAAACTCTGATATGGCCCCTGAGGATAAGTCTATTGATCCAGTAGGGATTAAACGCCTTTCTCTGTGAGGCAAAGGCGCTTGCGCCGCAACGGTTCACGGGACAGCGCATCCTCAATGTCTTTGGCGGTCACCCCTAGAATTTCTCAAGCGTCGCCATGGGTTCGGCCGCGCTGGTCCAGCGCCCGCTGGCTGTCGCCGGTGGCGCTGCTGCTGCTGTGGGAAGCGGGTTCGCGCGGCGGGGTGATCCCGCAACGCATCCTGGCGGCGCCCTCTATTGTGGCCAAGACCTTCTGGTCGATGACCGTCTCGGGCGAGCTTCTGGGCAATCTGGCGGTCTCACTGGGGCGGGCCGCCACTGGCCTGGTCATCGCCCTGGTCATCGCCGTGGCCCTGGGCCTGGTGTCGGGCCTGTCACGCTGGGGCGAGACGCTGGTCGATCCGCTGATGCAGATCAAGCGCACCCTGCCGGTCGTCGCCCTGACCCCGCTGTTCATCGTCTGGTTCGGGATCGGCGAGACGCCGAAGATCGCCCTGATCGCCACGGCGGCGGTATTCCCGCTCTATCTGAACCTGTTCGCCGGCATCCGCGGCGTCGATGTGCGGCTGGTCGAGGCGGCCCGCAGTTTCGGCCTGCGCGGCCGGGCGCTGATCCTCGAGGTCATCCTGCCCGGCGCCCTGCCGTCGTTCTTCATCGGCCTGCGCTATTCTCTGAGCATCAGCGTGATCATGCTGGTCATCGCCGAGCAGATCAACGCCCAGGCGGGCCTGGGCCACCTGATCAATAACGCCCGCGACTTCATGCGCACCGACATCATCGTCGTCTGCCTGGTCGTCTACGCCCTGCTCGGCCTCTCCGCCGACGCCCTCGTCCGCACGCTGGAGCGCAAGGCGCTGGCGTGGCGTCCCAGCCTCGTGGAGCAATGACCATGGCCCAGCCTCGCGCTCGCAACCACACGTTCACGCCCGTCGATGTCGCCACGCCTCCCACCGTCCGCCTGAAAGGTTTCACCCGCCGGTTCGGCGACAATGTGGTGATCGACGGCCTGGACCTGACCATCGCCCCCGGTGAGTTCGTCGCCCTGCTCGGGGCCAGCGGCTCGGGCAAGACCACCCTGCTGCGCACCCTGGCCGGCCTCGACCCGGTCGGCGGTCAGGACGTCACCACACCCGCCGCGCGCGCCGTGGTGTTCCAGGACGCCCGCCTGCTGCCGTGGAAGCGCGTCTGGCGCAACATAGCCCTGGGCCTGAAGGGCGCCCCCAATGAGCAAAGTGTCCGGGCTCGCGCCGAGGCCGCCCTGACAGAGGTCGGCCTTGGCCATCGCCTCGACGTCTGGCCCTCGACCCTGTCCGGCGGCGAGGCCCAGCGCGCCTCCCTGGCCCGCGCCCTCGTCCGCGAGCCGGCCCTGCTGTTGCTTGACGAGCCCTTCGCCTCGCTGGACGCCCTGACGCGACTGAAGATGCATGACCTGGTGCTGACGCTGTGGCGCGAGCACAGGCCGTCGGTGCTGCTGGTCACCCACGATGTCGATGAGGCCATCGCCTTGGCCGATCGGGTGCTGGTGCTGGACAAGGGCCGGATCGCCGCCGAAGAGCGCATTGGCCTGGAGCGCCCGCGCCAGCCCGACGCCCGCTTCCACGCCATTCGTCGCCGACTGCTGGGACACCTGGGCGTCGATGCGCCGGCTCCGCAGCCGGCTCCGGCCCTAGTGGCCTTCCCGACCGGTGAGGTGGTGCTATGACCGCTTCCGCCCTGCGTCGGGAGCCGGCCCCGCGCCTGCCCGACCTCGACGCGATCCTGCCCGGCCTGACCGCCGCCTTCGCCGCCACCGCCGGCCAGCACGACCGCGAGGCCAGCTTCCCGTTCGCCAATTTCGCGGCCCTGCGCGACGCGGGCCTGCTGGCCCTGACCGCTCCGGCCCGCCTGGGCGGCCTGGAGGCCGACCTGCCCATCGCCCTGAAAGTGGTCTCAGCCGTCGCCCGGGGCGAGCCGGCCACGGCGCTGGTTCTGGTCATGCAGTACCTGTTCCACGCCTCGGTCGAGGGCCGCTCCGGCTGGCCCGAGCACCTCAAGCAGCGGGTAATCGGCGAGGCTATCGACAAGGGCGCCCTGATCAACGCCTTGCGGGTCGAGCCTGACCTGGGCACCCCGGCGCGCGGCGGACTGCCCGGTACGATCGCTCGTCGCACGCCCGAGGGCTGGCGGATCAGCGGCCGCAAGATCTATTCCACCGGCTCCACCGCCCTGACCTGGTTCGTGGTCTGGGCGCGCTCGGACGACGCGGATCCCCTGGTCGGCGGCTGGCTGGTCCGCACCGACACGCCTGGCGTGGTCATCGAGGCGACCTGGGATCACCTGGGCCTGCGGGCCAGCGCCAGCCATGACGTGATCTTCGAGAACGTGCTCGTGCCCCTCGACCACGCCCTGGACCCGCGGCCGGTCGGATCGCCGTCGCAGTATCCCGCCAGTTTCGCGACCTGGTCGGCGGTGCTGACCGCCGCGATCTATGACGCCCAGGCCCGCGCCGCCCGCGACTGGCTGGTCGCGTTCCTGGCCAACCGCAAGCCCGCCAACCTGGGCGCGGCGCTCTCCACCCTGCCGCGCTTCCAGGAGGCGGTCGGTGATATCGACGGCCTGCTGCTGTCCAACCGCGTGCTGCTCGACACGGCCGCACGGGGCGAGGTCGGCGGGGTCGAGGCCGGGCTGGTCAAGCACCTCGTCACCGAGAACGCCATCGCCGTGGTCGAGAAGGCCCTCAAGCTGACCGGCAATCCGGGCCTGACCCGCCACAACGACCTCGAACGCCATCACCGCGACGTGCTGTGCGGCCGGGTCCACACCCCACAGTCCGACGTCGTGCTGACCAGCGCCGGCAAGGCGGCCTTCGCGACGTACGAGGCCGCGCGATGAGCCGCCTGGTCGTCGCCAGCCAACTGCCCGAGCTGTTCAACAGCGTCTTCGCCCAGCATGTCGTCGACGCCGAGATCATCGCCGTGCCGCCCGGCCTGCACGCGCCCTTGCCAAACGACGCCAAGGTCCTGGTCGCCGCGCCGTTCCGAAAGGCCGGAGGGGTCTTGCCGGCCGAGCCCCCCAAGGGCTGGCCGTTCGACGTCGAGTGGGTGCAGCTGGTCTCGGTCGGCATCGACTTCTATCCCGACTGGCTGTTCGACGGCCCGGTGGTCACCTCGGCGCGCGGCTCTTCCGCCGTCGCGCTTGCCGAGTTCGCCCTGGCCGCCATCCTGGCCGAGGCCAAGCGCTTGCCGGAAATCTGGATCGACAAGGCCGAGCGCTGGGCGCCCCAGCCGCTGAAGCTGATCTCGGGCGCCACCCTGGGCCTCGTCGGTTTCGGGGCGATCGGCGAGGCCTTGGGGCCGCGCGCCCAGGCCCTGGGCCTGAACATCATCGCCACCCGCCGCTCGGACAAGCCGATCCCGACCCCCGGCGTCGAGCGGGTGGCGGACTTGAAGACCCTGTTCGCCCGCAGCGACCACGTGGTGCTGGCCGCCCCCGCCACGCCCGAGACCCGCAAGCTGATAGGTCGCGACGTGCTGGCCGCCGCCAAGCCGGGCCTGCACCTGATCAACATCGCCCGCGGCGCCCTGATCGACGACGACGCCCTGCTGGAAGCCCTGGACGACGGCCGCGTGACCCGCGCCAGCCTGGATGTCACCCATCCCGAACCGCTGGGCGAGGGCCATCCCTTCTACAGCCATCCCAAGGTCCGGCTGTCGCCGCACACCTCGGTCCACACTCCCGACACCCGCATCAACCTGGCGACCCGGTTCGCCGAGAACCTGGCCCGCTTCCGGTCCGGCGCGCCCCTGGCCGACGTCGTCGACCTGTCGCGCGGCTACTGAAGGACAATTGTCATGACCGCCGTCAGCCCCGCCCGGGCCTTCCGGACCGAGGGTCCCCACCCCGCCAAGATCGAGACCGTGCTGCCGGAGTTCGGCTCCAAGATCCTGCCGGTCCAGCCCACCCACGAGCAGGAGCGGCTCTATCGCAAGCAGCGCCTGGCCGCCTCTTACCGGCTGTTCGGCCGCCAGGGCTTCGACATGGGCGGGGCCGGCCACATCACCGCCCGCGACCCCGAACTGACCGACCATTTCTGGGTCAATCCGTTCGGCGTGCACTTCTCGCGGATCAAGGTCTCGGACCTGATGCTGGTCAGCCATGCCGGCGAGGTCGTGCAGCCGCCCGCCAAGGTCCCGCCCCGCCTGAACCGCGCCGCCTTCGCCATCCATTCCCAGTTGCACGAGGCCCGGCCCGACGTGGTCGCCGCCGCCCATTCGCACTCGCTATACGGCAAGGCCTGGTCGGCGCTCGGGCGACTGCTCGATCCCCTGACCCAGGACTCGGCGGCCTTCTATGACGACCACGCCCTGTTCGAGGAATTTTCCGGCGTGGTGCTCGACGCCAGCGAAGGCCAGAAGATCGCCCGCGCCTTGGGTCCTCGCAAGGCGGTGATCCTGCAGAACCACGGCATTTTGACCGTCGGCCAGTCGGTCGAGGCGGCCGTCTGGCGCTATCTGGCTCTGGAAAACGCCTGCCAGACCCAGCTGCTGGCCGAGGCCGCCGGCCAGACCAAGCCCATGTCGCCCGAGGTCGCCCGTCACACCGCCGGCCAGGTCGGCAGCGAGGCCGGGGGCTTTTGGGCCTTCCAGCCCTATTGGGACGTGATCACCGAAGAAGAACCGGACCTGTTCGACTGATGATCCTGTCTCGTCGTCACCTGTTGGCGGGCGGCCTCCCCGTCGCTGGTTTGGCCGTCGCTGGTTTGGCCGTCGCCGGCCTCTCCACGCTCGCCGCCTGCTCGCCCGCCAAGCCGGCCGGCCCCCGGTCGCTGAGCGACCTGACCCTGCGCGCCGCCACCTATCGCGGCAATCCGGAGGCCTTCTTCAAGGAGGCAGGCGTCGCCGATGCGCCCTACAAGATCGCCCGCTCCGAGTTCGCCAGCGGCAACCTGATCGTCGAGGCAATCAACGCCGGGGCGCTCGACATCGGCGGCATGAGCGAGATCCCGCCGATCTTCATCGCTGGCGCGCCCGGCAATCAGGTCCGCATCGTCGCTGTGCTGCAGGGCGACGTGAACAACCAGGTCGTGCTGGTGCCCTCAGGCAACAAGGCCCAGGCCTTCGCCGACCTGAAGGGCCAGCGCATTGGCTATGTGAAGGCCACCACCTCGCACTACATCCTCTTGCGCTTGCTCGAGGAAGCCGGCCTGAAATGGACCGACATCAAGCCCGTGGCCCTGTCGCCGCAGGACGGTCTGGCCGCCTTCTCCAGCGGCGCGATCGACGCCTGGGTGATCTATGGCGTCATGGTCCAGCAGGCCCGGCAGGCCGGGGCGCGGGTGTTGCGCACGGCGCTGGGCATCTTGTCGGGCAATTATCTGGTCGCCGCCGCCAAATCGGCCCTGGACGACGACCTCAAGCGCCAGGCCTTGGGCGACTATCTGCGGCGCTACGCCAAGATCGCCGACTGGATCAACGCCGACGGCCCACGCTGGGCCCAGGTCCGCGCCGCGGCCACCGGCGTGCCGGCCGCCCTCTATCTGCGCGACTTCCAGGAACGCAGCAGCCCGTTCCGCCTCCACAAGATCACCGACGCCGCCATCGCCTCGCAACAAGGTGTCGCCGACGCCTTCGCGACCGCTGGCCTCATTCCCGGAAAGATCGACGTGCGTCCGCTCTGGGATCATCGCTTGAACAACGCCCTTCCCGATGCTTGAGAATAGTCATAGGTCATATTCGTTTTCACGATATGAGCTAAGCTGCGCATCGATAGATTTTATATGCATTGAGGCGTTACTGTTCGTCACGGCATATCCCGCTTAACAATAACGGGGATAATCATGTCGCTACACTCGACTTCGCTCTACTTTCTGGCCGGGGCTTCGGCCCTGGCCTTGACCACCGCCGCCCAGGCCGCGACGCCCGCCGCGCCGGCCCCTGCCCTGGTTGGCGTCGACGCCGACGCCGCCATCGCCGTGGAACAGGTGGTGGTCACCGCCGAACGGCGGGCCACCGACCTGCAGAAGACCGCCATCGCCATCACGGCCTTCAGCCCGCAGGTGCTGGCCGACCGCAAGATCGACAATATCCGCGACCTGTCGGGCCAGATCCCCAATTTCAGCATCAGCCGCGTCACCATCAGCCACACCACCCAGACCTACGCCCTGCGCGGGGTGGGCGAGAGCGATCCGATCCAGGAGCCGGTGCTGGCGGTCTATGTCGACGACGTCTACATCCCGCGCCAGATCGGCTCGATGATCGAGTTCAACGACCTGGAGCGGATCGAGGTGCTGCGCGGCCCGCAAGGCACGCTGTACGGCCGCAATTCCAGCGCCGGCGCCCTGC
Source organism: Caulobacter sp. DWR2-3-1b2 (assembly GCF_049896345.1). NCBI lineage: Bacteria > Pseudomonadati > Pseudomonadota > Alphaproteobacteria > Caulobacterales > Caulobacteraceae > Caulobacter > Caulobacter sp. DWR2-3-1b2. The sequence goes on from NZ_JAFCUC010000001.1 coordinate 109,626, forward strand.
GGGTCATCACCCGCGACCCCGGCGACGCCTTCCGCGCCAAGGCCGATGTCGGCCTGGGCAACTACGGCGCGGTCGATGTGCGCGCCCTGATCGAGGGCCCGCTGGTGGCCGGCAAGCTGGCTGGCAGCCTGTCCTATATCCATCACGAACGCGACGGCGTCACCTTCGACCCGACCCTCAATCACGACGTCAACCGCATCAAGCTGGACGCCTACCGCGCCAAGCTGCGGTGGACCCCCACTGACCGGCTGGACGTGCAGCTGACGGTCAACGCCACCCGCGACCGCAGCGACACCCGCAGCTATGTGCCGGTCGTCCAGCCGACCCTGTTCCGCAACGACCGTTCCTATTCCGAGGTCGAGCCCAAGCAGGACCTGGACCAGATCAGCGGCGCCCTGCGGGTGCAGTACGAGATCAATGACCACCTGAAACTGAAGTCGATCAGTTCCTACGGCGGCTTCAACCTCAATCCCGTCGCCTATGATAATGACGGCCAGGCAGCGCTGATCCAGAAGAACCTGATCCACTACAACGACCAGTACGCCACCCAGGAACTCCAGCTGAACGGCGACTACGGCAAGCTAACCTTCACCAGCGGGCTTTTTTATCTGCATGAGCGGTTCTTCGTGCAGCGCGATGGCTATAGCCGCCGCAACGTCCTGCCGACCGACCCGGTGGTCACCCCAGGCAATTACAACTTCGCCCGCGCCCACAACATCACCAACACCGACGCCTATGCGATCTTCGGCGAGGCGACCTACGCCCTGAGCGACCGCCTCAGCCTCACCGGCGGCCTGCGCTGGACCAATGAGGAAAAGCAATTCACCTTCGACAACCAGGTGCTGAACCTGGCCGGCCAGGTGACGGGCCAGTCGATCGCCGGTCAGGCCGACAAGATCTTCTCGGCCGTGACGCCCAAGCTGTCGGCCCAGTTCCAGTGGACGCCAGACGTCCTGCAGTACGTGACCTATTCCAAGGGCTTCAAGTCGGGCGGTTTCGACAACCGCGCCACCCGCCTGGACCTGGCCAGCCGGCCCTTCGCCCCGGAGAACGTCAACACCTACGAGACCGGGCTGAAGACCCAGTTGTTCGAACACCGCGCGCGGGTCAACCTCGCGGTGTTCTATAACGACTACAAGGACTTGCAGGTCAGCTACAGCGATCCGGCCTATCCAGGCAATTCGGTGCGCGGCAACGCTGGCAAGGCCCACACCTATGGCGTCGAGCTGGAAAGCGACGTCCGGGTCACCGAGCGCCTCGGGGTCCAGGCCTCGGCCGGCTACCTGTTCGGGGTCTATGACACCTACAAGAACGCCGGCGGCCTGGGCGTCAACGCCGATGGTCACCGCCTGCTGAACTCGCCGCGCTGGAGCCTTTCGGGCGGCCTGACCTATGACGTGCCGCCAAAAGCCTTGGGCTCGATTCCCGGCAGCATCCGCGTCGGCCTCAACGCCCAGTACCAGACCAAGACCTATTTCAGCGCCCTGCAGCGCCCACAGGACGAGGCCCCGGCCCAGACCTTCCTGAACGGCACGGTGACCTGGCAGTCGCCCGACCCGCGCTGGAGCCTGCAGCTGTCGGGCCGCAACCTGCTGGATACCGACGAGCCGGTCAGCGTCACCTACACGCCCTCGACGGGCGTCTTCTACAAGAACTATCCCGACCCGCGGACCTTCCTGATCACGCTGAAATACGCGCTGTGATCCGATGAGCGCGCCCCGCCTGCACCGTCTTGCTGACTTCATCGGCGCCCTGGGAACCCTGGTCGATCAGACCACGGACGAAGAGCTGATCGTCGCCGGGGGCGGACGGCTGCTGGCGGGGCTGATCGCTCGCGACGACTGGCTGCCCGACGCCTATGCGCAGCCGCATCCGGCCCGCTACCAGCAGTATCTACTGCATTGCGACAGCCGCGAGCGGTTCAGCGTGGTCAGCTTCGTCTGGGGTCCGGGCCAGGCCACGCCGGTCCACGACCACACCGTCTGGGGCCTGGTCGGGGTGCTGCGCGGGGCCGAGCTGTCGCAGCGCTTTGAGCACCGGGGCGGGGCCTTCGCGTCGACCGGACCGGTCCACCGCCTGGGGCGCGGCGAGGTCGAGGCCGTGTCGCCGAAGGTGGGCGACGTCCACCAGGTGACCAACGCCTTTGACGACCGGGTGTCGATCAGCATCCACGTCTATGGGGCCAATATCGGCGCCGTGCAGCGCGCCACCTACGACACCGACGGGCGACCCAAGCGGTTCGTCTCCGGCTACGCCAACGACACCCTGCCCAACCTCTGGGACCGCTCCAAGCTGCTGACCGAGGCCGCGTCATGACCCTGCCCACCGTCACCCCGCGCGAGGTCCGCCAGGACTGGATCGCCCGCCGCGAGATCGCCCTGCTGGATCTGCGCGAGGAAGACCCCTTCGCCCGCAGCCATCCGCTGTTCGCCTCGCAGCTGCCCTTGAGCCGGCTGGAGCTGGAGATCCTCGACCGCGTGCCGAGGAAGGACACCAAGATCGTCCTCTACGACAATGGCAAAGGCCTGGTCTCGCCGGCTGGCAAGCGACTGGCGGCGCTGGGCTACACCCAGGTTCGCGCGCTGGCGGGTGGGCTCGAAGGCTGGAAGGCGGCCGGCTACGAGCTGTTCCAGGACGTCAATTCCTACAGCAAGGCGTTCGGCGAACTGGTCGAGGCGCGGCGGCACACCCCGTCCCTGCCCGCCCCCGACGTCCAGAAGCTGATCGACGCCAAGGCCGACCACGTGATCCTCGATAGCCGCCGCTTCGAGGAATACGCCACCATGAGCATCCCCGGCGGGATCAGCACGCCCGGCGCCGAGCTGGTGCTGCGCGCCCGGCAGATCGCGCCGGATCCCGCCACCACCATCATCGTCAATTGCGCGGGCCGCACCCGCAGCCTGATCGGCGCCCAGTCTCTGGTCAACGCCGGCGTGCCCAACCCGGTCTTCGCCCTGCGCAACGGCACCATCGGCTGGACCGTGGCCCAGCAGACCCTGGAGCACGGCCAGAGCCGCAAGTTCCCGCCCGTCACTGATCAGACCCTGGACGAGGCCCGCGCCAAGGCCCGCGACGTCGCCTACCGGGCCGGCGTGCGCCGCATCGACGCCGAGGGGCTGATCGATTTGGCCACCGAACGCAAGCGCACCCTTTACCGCTTCGACGTCCGCACGCCCGAGGAATATGCCGCAGGCCACCTGCCCGGATACCGCAGCGCGCCAGGCGGTCAGCTGGTGCAGGAGACCGACGTCTTCGCGCCCGTCCGAGGCGCCCGCATCGTGCTGGCCGACGACCTGGGCCCCCGCGCCGACATGAGCGCTTCCTGGCTCTCTCAGCTGGGCTGGGACGTCTATGTGCTGGACGGCGGTTTCGACGGCGCGCTGGAGACCGGAGTTTGGGCGCCGACCTCGCCGACCCTGCCGATCGTCGAGACCCTCAGCCCCGACGACCTGGCCGTGGCGCTGGGCGACGCCGCTGTCGTGGTGCTGGACCTCGCGCCTAGCCCCCTGCATCGCAAGGGCCACGTGCCTGGCGCCTGGTTCGCCATCCGCGCCCGGCTGGCCGAGGCCTTCGAGCGTATCCCGGAGGGCCTGCCCATCGTCCTGACCTCGCCCGACGGCCGCCTGGCGACCCTGGCGGCGGCCGAGGTCGAGGAGATCTCCGACCGCCCGGTGCGGGTGCTGGAGGGCGGAACCCAGGCCTGGGCCGCCTCTGGCCGCCGCCTCGACACCGGCCTGGTGCGCGCCGCCTCGGATCCGGAGGACGTCTACAAGCGCCCCTATGAGGGCGCCGATCATGCTCTCGAAGCCATGCAGGCCTATCTCGACTGGGAATATGGCCTGGTCGATCAGCTGGCCCGCGACGGCTCGCACGGCTTCTTCGTGATCTGAGGCCGAGATCCCATGCCCTCCAAGACCTCCCTCAAGCTCTATTTCGCCCCTGGCTCCTCGGCCTTCGCGCCGCTGATCGCGCTGGAGGAGATCGGCGTCGCCTATCACGCCCATCGCGTCGATCTGGCGACCGGCGAACAGCGCCAGCCGGCCTATCTGAAGGTCAATCCGCGCGGCCGGGTGCCGACCCTGGCGGTCGATGGCGAGCCGGTCACCGAAGTGCTGGCCATCCTCACCTACCTGGCCCAGGCCTATCCCCACAGCGAGCTGCTGCCCCTGGCCGACCCGCTGAAACTGGCCCACGCCTATGAGGTGATGAGCTGGTTCGCCAGCACCGTGCACGTCGCCTTCGCCCAGACGACCCGCCCCGAGCGCTTTGCCGACGACGAGACCGTCAAGGCCGCCCTGGCCACCCCCGGCGAGGCCCGCTTCCACCGCACCCTGAGCGATATCGAGCGTCTGGCCCAGGGCCCCGGCCCGTGGCTGCTGGGCGACAGCTTCAGCGCCGTCGACGCCTACGCCCTGGTGATCTGGCGCTGGGCCCAGCGGCGGTCGATCGACACGTCCGCCTATCCCGCCTGGAGCGCCAAGGCCGCCCGCGCCCTGGCCCGCCCGTCGGTCAAGCGCGCCCTGCAGCGCGAAGCCGCCGCCAAGGTCGCCGCCTGATGAGCACCCCTGATCCAACCCTTGAGAAAGCCTCGCTTTTCTAGCCCACGCCCTTCCCTACAGTTTCACCACACAAAACCGGAGCCTCCCCATGCCCGTCGAATTCATCGGCTATATCGGCACCCAGCATCAGTCCGAGATCCACCCGGCCAGCGGCCCGGTCATCGACCGCGACTATGTCGAGGCCGTCGCCCGCGCCCATGACGAAGGCGGCTTTGACCGCGCCCTGGTCGCCTTCGGTTCCACCTCGCCGGAAAGCCAGCTGGTTGTCGCCCACGCCGCCTCGGTCACCAAGCGCTGGGCTTCATGATCGCCCACCGCCCCGGTTTCACCGCCCCCACCGTCGCCGCCCGCCAGTTGGCCACCCTGGACCAGTTCACCGGCGGTCGCGTCGCCGTGCACATCATCACCGGTGGCTCGGACGACGAGCTGGCCAAGGACGGCGACCACCTGACCAAGGACGAGCGCTACGCCCGCACCAGCGAATATCTCGACATCGTCCGCCAGGAATGGACCAGCGAAAAGCCGTTCGACTACAAGGGCGACTACTACAATGTCGTCCAGGCGTTCGGCGCGGTGAAGCCGCTGCAAAAGCCGCACATCCCGGTCTATTTCGGCGGCTCGTCCGACGCCGCCATCCCGGTGGCCGGCAAGCACGCCGACATCTTCGCCCTGTGGGGCGAAACGCAAGCCCAGGTCGCCGAGACCATCGCCCGCGTGCGCCACGCCGCCGCCAAGCATGGCCGCCAGGTGAAGTTCTCGCTGTCGCTGCGCCCGGTGATCGCCGAGACGGAAGAGGCCGCCTGGGCCAAGGCCGACGACATCGCCGCCCAGGCCAAGGCCCTGCGCGAAAAGGCCGGCCTGCCAACCTCGGGCCATACGCCGCCCAACGCCGGCTCCCAACGCCTGCTCGACGCCGCCAAGCAGGGCACGCGCCTGGACAAGCGCCTGTGGACCGGAGTCGCCGCCGTCACAGGCGCGGCCGGCAACTCCACCGGCCTGGTCGGAACGCCCGAGCAAGTGGCCGAGGCCCTGCTCGACTATTACGACCTGGGGGTCACCACCTTCCTGATCCGCGGCTTCGATCCTCTGAACGACGCCGTCGCCTATGGCCGCGACCTGATCCCTCTGGTCCGCGGGCTGGTCGCCGAGCGTGACGCCCAGCCGGCCGCCGCGGCGGGCTAGGACGATGGCGTTCGACGCGGATCCGCGCTGGCTGGGCGACGCCGCTTGGCCGGCTCACGCTTGGCCGATTGATGCATCGCCCGGCGCGGAACCGCCTTACAGCCTTCACGCGCCGCCGGTTTGCCCGGCGGCGTTCAAGGACGCCTTGGCCCAACTGGCCAGCGGCGTCGCGATCGTCTCGTGCTGGGATGGAAGCGCCCCGCGCGGCCTGCTGGTCAGCTCGATCACCGGCCTGTCGGTGGATCCGCCGCGCTTTCTGTTCTGCCTGCGCAAGCAAGCCTCCAGCCACGACGCCCTGCTCCGGGCGAGATGCTGCGGCGTGGCGGTGCTGGCGGAAGACGACGAGGCCGAGGCCCTGCGCTTCTCGACGCCAGGCCTGAGCCAGGAGCGGTTTGAGCCGGGCCGCTGGGACCTCACGCCCGACGCGGCGCCCGCCTACCAGGGCGGGCTGTCGACGACGGCCTGCGTCATCGACCACAGGATCGAGACCGGAACCCATACGGTGTTCATCGTGTCGGCGATCGCCGTCCGATCGACGCCGGGGCGGCCATTGATCGTCCACGCCCGGACATTTCAGCGCCTGGGCCTCGCCGCCTCGTCCCCAAAGGGCCTGTAGAGCATTTTTCGAGAAAAATGGTTCCGGTTCGCGTGAAGAAAAATGCGTCAAAACAAAAGATTAGAGCTCACGGCCTGACGCAGTCAGGTCGGGAAATGCTCTAGTCGCCCGCCCGCTGCAGCTTGCCGGCTCGCGTGAGCTGCCGGATAAACCCGTCGATGACCCCGACCGCGCCCATCGGACCGCCCAGGGGCGGGCGAAAACCAGTGCTCTCGATGAACTGCAGACCGATCTCGCGGTCCGACCGCCAGACCTGCCGCGTCAGATGGGCCAGGCGCGTGCCGGGATCCACCATGAACAGCCCATCCTGGCTGGGCACGCCGCTCGCCAGCGCTACCCGGGCGCCGCCTGCCGCCACGTCGATGAGATTGCACTTCCAAGCCGCCTTGCCGTCGGCAAGGTAAACCTTCCGCGTCGTGGGACTGCGCGGATAGCCGCGCTGGTCGCTGAAACCGGGGCCGCTGGTGCTCTGCATGACCCGGAGCCTAACGTCTCAAGGTTAATGGCTCGCTGCCGTCGTGGCGCTTCGTGGCGAGGACTACTCCTGGATCGCGGCCAGCCGAGAGGTCGTCACCCAAGCCAAGCCATCAGGTTCAAAACGTGTCGTGTTGCCGACGGACGCGGCGCCAGAGATGCTTGTCTCGATCAGTCGCGAACCAAAGCCGCGTCGGGTCGGCGCCTGAACGGGCGGCCCGCCGTGCTCCTTCCATTTCAGAACGAACTGCGCCTCCGTCCCCTCGCCCATGATCGACCAAACAATATCGACATATCCCGTCGCGGTGGACAGCGCCCCGTACTTGGCCGCATTGGTGCAAAGCTCGTGGAGCGCCATCGAAAGCCCCACCGCAGCCCGCGCCGAGATGAGCATGTCGGGGCCCCCTGCATGGATTTGCCCCTCCGCCGAGTCATGCACGCAGGTCGCGGCCTCCACGATCGCGGAGATCGGCGCGGCCGCCCAATTGCTGCTGGTCAGGATGTTGTGCGCGCGGCCCAACGACACCAGCCGGTCCTCGATTGTGCGCTGGGCTTCGAGCGGCGTTGTTACGGTGCGCAAGGACTGGCGAACGATGGCCTGTACCAGCGAAAGCGTGTTCTTGACGCGATGCTCAAGCTCACGGGTCAACATTTGGCGATCGTGTTCGGCGGAGGTCTCGCTGATTTCCAACGCCTCCTGGGCCAAGCGGTATTCTGTCCGGTCCCGCAGGATCTTGAGAAATCCAACGGCGACGTCCGCGTCTCCGCGCAGCGGCATCATTTCGCCGCTGGCAAAGAACCTCGAGCCGTCCTTGCGCAGGTGCCAACGCTCGTCGGACCCTCGACCATGGGCTAGCGCGTCGCCCATCTCGCGCTCGGGGACATGCGCCGCGCGGTCCTCGGGCGTGAAGAAGTCATCGCACGGCCGCCCGCACATCTCCTCTTCGCTCCAACCGAGAATGTTGGCGGCGCCGGCGTTCCAGCTCGTTACCCAGCCCTGGAGGTCCATGGTGATGATGCCGTAGTCGAGCGCGCTTTCCAGGATCTGCCTGTGACGTTCGTCGCTCAACCGCTTCTGGGCCAGCGCCTTGCGCAGTTCCAATTGGGCCATGACTTGGCGCGCCAGGGTTTTCAGGGCGAAAATCTGCTTGTCGTCGAGCTGGCGCGGCTGGTCGTCCAGAACGCAGAGCGTGCCCAACGGCAGGCCCTCGGGCGTCTCCAGGGGCGCGCCGGCATAGAAGCGCAGGTTGGGCGCGCCGGTCACCAAGGGGTTGTTGGCGAACCGCTGATCTGACGTGGCGTCTTCAACGACGAACACCTCACGCTGTTCGATGGCGTGGGCGCAGAAGGCGACCTCACGGGGGATCTCGGCGGCGTCGAGCCCGATGGCCGACTTAAACCACTGGCGGCGATCATCGACCAGGCTGATCAAGGCCATAGGGACATCGCAGATCTGAGCCGCGACCTTGATCAAGTCATCGAACTCCCCCTCGGCGGGGGTGTCCATGATCGCGTAGCTGGCGAGCGCCGCGAGGCGATCGGCTTCGCGCCAGCCCGGGTTCTGGAGATCGGCGAGCGAGTTCATCGAGCACCCATAGATCTTTGGCGCGGCAAAGCCCAGCGTCGCACAATGTCATGCCAAGGCGCTCGTAGTCGCTGGGGGGGGCCAATTCCACGCGGACGAGTTAGGGCGCTGAAATCCCTCGACCGCGCATTTTGCGAAGGTGGGCGCCCACCTTGAGACCGGCCCGTGATGGCCGATCCAACCTGAAGGTGGCGCGCGAGAACCGCTCGGATATCCTCTACTCGGCGGATCTGGTCCGAGGCCGGCGAGCCCCGGCCGTCAAGGGGCGGCTCTCCACCAAACAGGCGGTCGCGCTCCTGCTCAAGGGGTCTGGCGTCGGCTACCGGGGCGCCGCAGACGGCGTCTTCGTGCTTTTCGAACTGCCCAGGCGAGACATCGCAGACCCGGGCGACGGCGCGATCTCGGAAGTGCTGGTGCTTGGCCGACGCAGCCAGAACGCCGACATCCGGCGCACCCAGAATGACATTCAACCGTACACGGTCGCGGGACCGCGCGAACTGGCGGTCGCGGCGCAGGACAATGTCGACCAGTACCTGCGCGAGCGGCTGCCGGCCAACGGCCGGGTGTTTTCGCCGGGTCAGATGGTGAACAACACCGGTGCGCCAAACTCGGCGATCGACCTGCGCGGCGTCGGCCTGCAGAGAACCCTGGTGCTGGTCGACGGGCGTCGCCTGCCCAACCTGCCGACCCAGATGACCGGATTGGAACAGAGCGACGTCAACGCCATCCCGCTCGGCGCGCTCGAGTAGATCGAGACCCTGACCGCAACGGCCGGCGGCATCCACGGCCACACGCGCCTCGAAGCCCGTCTGGGCTTCACGCCCGACCATGGGCGCACGGATGTGATGCTGTCCGCTTCCTACTCCGCCGCCGAGCGGCTCACCGTGCTGAGCCGCGCCGATGCCGCGATCGGCGCCAACCCACGACCGGCGCGCGCCTCGCTCGGCCAGGCCCCACGCCTCCATGGGCCAGCCAGCCGCCAGCAAAGGCGCTGGGAGCGGGCATGGCAGGGCTTTCGCCTTGGCAGGAACGCAAGGTCCTGCATCATGTAGGCGCCCAGCTTGGCAGGCCGATCAGCAATCGAGCCCTGGCGGGACTAACCGGCCTCAGCGTCGGGCATTTTTCGCGTCGCTTCCGGGCCAGCTTCGGCGTGGGGCCGCGAGAGTACGTGATGCCAAGTCGCCTGGAATACGCCAAGACCCTTGTGCGCCGGACCCGCTGTCCATTGTGCGAGATCGCCTTGGCCAGCAGCTTCTGCGACCAATCCCACATGCCACGCGCCTTCCGCGCGGTGCTCGACACGACACCCGCCCGGTGGCGACGCCAGGACGTCTCAAATCCTGCGCCCTGGAGCATTTTTCGAGCGAAGTGCTTCCGGTTCGCGTGAAGGAAAATGCGTCAAAACAGAAGATTAGAGCTCACGGCCTGACGCAGTCAGGTCGGGAAATGCTCTAGCTCGGACCGCTGCAGTCATGATCCGCATCTGGAGCGGCGGGCGAGCGGCGCTCCAGCCTTCGACGAACAGCTATTCGCCCATGAACCGGTAGCCGATGCCGGCCTCGGTGAGGATGATCCGGGGGTGGGCGGGATCGGCCTCCAGCTTCTGGCGGACCTGGCCGACGAAGACCCGCAGGTACTGGGTGTCATGCATGTGGGCCGGCCCCCACACCGAGACCAGCAGTTCCTTGTGGGTCAAGACCTTGCCCTGTCCCTGGGCCAGGCGGGCCAGGACCTCGTACTCTCGCGGTGACAGCTTGACCACGTCGCCCGCCTTCTTGACCAGCCGCTTGTCGAGGTCGATCTCGACATCTCCGGCTCGATAGAGGCCGCCGTGCCCGGCCGAGCCGCGTTGGCGCAGCGCCACGCGCAGGCGGGCCAGGAACTCGCCGATGCCGAACGGCTTTTCGACATAGTCATTGGCCCCGCCGTCAAGGGCGGCGATCTTCTCGATCTCGCGGTCCCGGGCCGACAGGATCAGGATCGGCCCCTCATAAAAGGCCCGCGCGCGCAGCAAGACCTCCTTGCCATCCATGTCGGGCAGGCCAAGATCGAGCACCACGGCGTCGGGCGACAGCACGGCGATGGCGCGCAGGCCGGAATTGCCGTCGTCGGCGCGCAAAGGGTCATAGCCGGCCGCCATCAGGGCGGGTCCGAGGAAGCGGTGAATCTGGGGTTCGTCGTCGATGACCAGGATGCGTTGGCGCATGGTTTACAGAAGGTCCTTGGGCGTATGGATCGCCTTGGGCAGGCTGATCAGGATACGCGTGCCCTTGCCGTCGTGGATGGGACTGGCCGCGGCGATACGCCCATTCATGGCGTCAACGAAGCCCTTGGCGATCGACAGGCCCAGACCGACCCCGCCGGTTCGATCGGTCGGCTCCTCCATGCGGCGGAACTTCTCGAACACCCGCTCCAGCTCGCCCGGCGGAATTCCGCGGCCCTCGTCTTCGATGCTGATGACGACATTGCCTCGGTCCTCGTAAGCAGCCATCTCGATCTGAGCTCCGGCCGGGCTATAGGCGATGGCGTTCTCGAGGATGTTGACCACGACCTGTTCGAGCAGGCTGGCGTCGGCGCGGACCAGGCTGAGCTCGGCCGGAAAGTCGCGGGTCAGGGGCCGGCCGCCCAGGCGGCGGGTAACCCGCTCGGCCGCCGCGCCCAGAACGTCGCGCACGTCGATCCAGTCGTTGCGCAGGCGAAGCGCGCCGCCCTCCAGCCGGGTCATGTCCAGCAGGTTGGCGACATAGCGGTTGAGCCGCTCGGCCTCTTCGCGAATGCTGATCATCAGGTCGGCGCGGACCTCAGGCTCCAGCTTGTCGCCATAGTCGGTCAGGGTGCTCGAAGCGCCCAGCACCGTCGACAACGGCGTTCGCAGATCGTGGCTGATGGAATTGAGCAGGGCTGAGCGAAAACGATCGGCGCGCCGCAGGGTCTCGGCCTCCACGGCTTCGGCGGCGAGATCCGCACGCTCAAGCGCGACCGCGCCTTGGTCCAGCAGGCCCAGCAGCAGGCGCTCGTCATCGGACCCCAAGGCCATGGCCCCGGCCTCCACACCGGCCACGCCCGCGCGGCCGCGCATTCCGTCCAGCGCCCAGAAGGTCCATTCGGCGTGCGGCAGGGTCGAGGTGCCAAAACCCGCGACCTCGCCACGCTCCCAGGCCCAGCGCGCCGCCGCCATCGGGGCGGCGCCCAGTGGCTCCAAGGACGGCGCGCCGGCGGCGGGGAACAGGTCGCCATCCTTGGGATAGAACACGACGGCCTTGGCGCCGGCCGTGGCCGCCACCTGGTCGGCGATGGCCTGGGCGACGAGCTGACGTCCCGTCGCGCCAGACAGGGTCCGGGCCGCCGCCAGCAGGGTGGCTATGGCGGCGGCACGGCGTTGGGAGCCGCGCGCCTGGTCGCGCACCCGGCCCGCCAGGCCACCGGTCGCCAGGGCCACTGCCCAAAACACCACCAGGGTCAGGAAATCCGTCGGCGAGCCGATGGTCAGGCTGTAGCGGGGGGCCAGGAAAAGATAGTTGTAGACTAGGAAGGCGACCGTGGCCGCCGCCAGGGCAGGCCGCAAGCCGTGCATGACGCCGGCGGCCAGGACCGCGGCCAGGAAGATCATGCCCAGATCTACGCGGTCAAAAGCGGTGTCCAGACCCCAGGCCACGAGCGTCGCGAGGCCGACGAAACCCGCGCCGGTCAGATAGGCCATCGCGTCGAGCCGGCGCTTGGCCGGTCTCTCGACGGCGGCTTCGCCATGGCCATGGGCCGCCTCGGTGACGACATGGATCGCCGCGCCGCGCGCCTCGCGCAGCAGAGCCGCCGCCAAGGACCGGCCGAGCAGCTCGCTCAGCCGACTGCCGACCGACTTGCCGATGACGATCTGGGTGACGTTGTTGCGGCGAGCATAGGCCATCACCGTGGAGACGATGTCGACGCCGGTCATGACGACGGTCGATCCGCCCAGTTGCTCGGCCAGCTTCAGGGCGTCGCGTAGGCGGGTGACCGCCAGGGGCGAGGGACCGGAACGGTCGCTGCGCTCGACGTGGGTGACGGTCCACGGGGCGTCCATCATCATGTCCGACAGCCGCCGGCCGGCCCTGACCAGCGCGCTGGACATGGCGTCGCCGCCGACCAGGACCAGGATCCGCTCGCCCGCCGCCCAGGGGCCCTCGACGCCCTTCTCGCGCATGGCGGCGACCAGCTGATCGTCCACCGTCTGGGCCGCGCGCCGCAGCGCCAACTCACGCAGGGCCGTCAGGTTCTCGACCTTGAAGAAGTTCTCCGAGGCCAGGCGCGCGGTCTCTGGCACATAGACCTTGCCCGCCCCCATCCGCTCGCGCAGTTCGTCGGGGGTGATGTCGACAACCTCGATATCGTCGGCCCGCGACAGGGCGCTGTCGGGCACCGTCTCGCGCTGGCGCACGCCGGTGATGCGCTGGACGACATCGACCAGGCTTTCCAGGTGCTGGACGTTCAGGGTGGTCCAGATATCGATGCCGGCGGCCAGCAGCTCCTCGACATCCTGCCAACGCTTGGGATGGCGCGATCCCGGCGCGTTGGAGTGGGCGTATTCATCGACCAACAGCAGCTTGGGCTTGCGCGCCAGGGCCGTGTCGAGATCGAACTCTAGATGGGTCCGCCCCTTGTGCTCCAGGGGGCGCCTCGCCATGACCTCCATGCCACGCAGCAGGCTTTCGGTCTCACGGCGGCCATGGGTTTCGACCAGGCCGATCAGTACGTCCTGGCCCTCGGCCTTGCGGCGGCGGGCCGCCTTGAGCATTTCGTAGGTCTTGCCCACGCCGGGGGCCATGCCAAGAAACACCTTGAGGCGCCCCCGGCTCGCCTTGTTGGCGGCGGCCAGGAGCGCCTCTGGATCGGGCCGGTTATCCTCGGCGTGTCTAGGATCCTCAGTCGGCAAGGACTAGCCGCCTTTCGCGTCGAGCGCCCGATTGACCGCCAGGACATTGACCCGTGGCTGGCCGACAAAGCCCAGCAGCCGGCCCTGGGTGTGACCGTCGATCACGGCCTGGACCTGGGCGACGCTCAGGCCCCGCGCCTTGGCCACGCGCGGGGCCTGGAAGCGGGCATTGGCCGGTGAAATGTCCGGATCCAGGCCCGAACCCGAGGTGGTCACCGCGTCGGCGGGAATGGCCACGCCGGGGTTTTCGGCGCGCAGGGCGTCGGCGTCGGTTTTCTCGCGCGCGATCAGCTTGTCGTTCAGCGGACCCATGTTCGAGCCGCTGGAGGCCGAGGCGTCATAGCCGGCGGCCGACGGGCGGGGGTGCAGGTATTCAGGCTTGGTGAAGGCCTGGGCGATCAGGCACGAGCCCACCACGGTTCCCTTGGCGTCCTTGACCAGGCTGCCGTTGGCCTGGGCGGGAAACGCTGCTTGGGCGACCCCTGTCACCGCCAGCGGATAGGCCAGGCCCAAGAGGCCAAGGAACAGAATCGACGAGACGATGGCCGGACGAAGATGCGAAAGCATGACGGTCTTCCTTCCTACGAGGCGGCTTTGGGCGTGGCGACGGCGCGGCTGTCATAGAGCTTGCCGAAGTCGTGCTGGTCGGTGTCGATGTAACGCAGGTCGAGGGCGAGCTTGTCGTTTATGGCGTAGGCCGCGCCTAGATTCCAGGTCGTGTAGTCTCCCGAGCCCTTGTAGCTCTGGCGACCCAGCGCGCCTGAGACGCTCCATTTCTCGGCCACGGGGTAACTGCCGTTGACCTCGTAATGGGTCGCCTTGTCGGCGGCGCCGAAGCTGTCGGGGCTGTAGAACACCGCGCCGCCCAGCGAACCCTTGCCGGCCGGGATCGAGGTGGCGACCTTGAACTCGGTATTGGCGTGGTCGGCGCCCGAGGGCGCGTTGACATAGCCGTAATAGATCACGCCCGGGTCCAGGGTCGCCGGGCCCAGGGTCGGCTTGATGCCGGTATGGAGATCGATCTCGGCGTCGGTGTCGTCGCCGAAGTTGACGTTCGAGGCCCAGGTCCCGGCGTAGAACTTGCCAGCGGACAGATCGACGCCGCCGAACACCTGCGGGTTCTCGTCGGTCTGACTGACGCCCCGGAAGGCGCAGTCGGAGGCGACGCCGACATTGTAGCTGAGGGTAAAGGGCTTGGCGGCGGCGCCCTGGGCCGAGGCGGCGCCGGCCGTGAGGGCCAGGGCGCTGGCGGCGGCGATCAGGGCGGGGAAAGCAACCTTGGTCATGACGGTCGTTCTTTCAGAACAGGAAGTCGTGGTTTCAGAGGTGGGCGGCGTAAGCCACCAGGAAGACGAACCCGATCGCCAGGAAGCCAAAGATCAGGTTCCTGGCGATCGGGCCGAGCATCAGGCCCAACCCAGGCCGGAGACGATCAGGTCGATCAGCTTGATGCCGATGAACGGGGCGATCAGGCCGCCCAGGCCATAGATCAGCAGGTTGCGCGACAGCAGCTTGCCGGCCCCAATGGCCTGGTACTTGACGCCCTTCAGCGCCAGCGGGATCAGCGCCACGATCACCAGGGCGTTGAAGATCACCGCCGACAGGATGGCGCTCTGCGGGCTGTGCAGGCGCATGACGTTCAGGGCGCCCAAGGCCGGCAGGGCGACCACGAACATCGCCGGGATGATGGCGAAATACTTGGCCACGTCGTTGGCGATCGAGAAGGTGGTCAGGGCGCCGCGGGTGATCAGCATCTGCTTGCCGACCTCGACGATCTCGATGACCTTGGTCGGGTCGCTGTCGAGATCGACCATGTTGCCGGCCTCACGGGCGGCCTGGGCGCCGGTCTGCATGGCCACCCCGACGTCGGCTTGAGCCAGGGCGGGGGCGTCGTTGGCGCCGTCGCCGCACATGGCGACCAGGCGGCCCTTGGCCTGTTCGGCGCGGATCAGCCGCAGCTTGTCCTCCGGCGTAGCCTCGGCCAGGAAGTCGTCGACACCGGCCTCCGAGGCGATGGCGGCGGCGGTCACCGGGTTGTCGCCGGTGATCATCACGGTGCGGATGCCCATGCGGCGCAGGTCGGCGAAGCGCTCCTTGACGTTGGGTTTGACCACGTCCTTGAGGTGGATCACCCCGACCAGGACGCCGTTCTCGCTGACCGCCAGGGGCGTGCCGCCCGAGCGGGCGATCCGGTCAACCGCAGCGCTGACCTCGGCCGGGATCATCTTCGGATCCAGGGCGAGCGACTTGTAGACCGCGTCGACGGCGCCCTTGCGCCAGGACATGCCGCCAGCGTCCAGGCCCGATTGACGGGTCGTGGCGCTGAAGGCGATCGAGGTGGCGCCGGCCGGGGCGTCGATGACGATGCCCTGGCTGCGGCCCAGCTCGATGATCGAACGGCCTTCCGGGGTCTCGTCGGCCAGCGAGGCGTTGATCGCCGCGCGCATCGCGGCTTCGGGGCGCACGCCGGGGGCGGCGATCACCTCGGTGGCCATGCGGTTGCCAAAGGTGATGGTGCCGGTCTTGTCCAGAAGCAGGGTGTCGACGTCGCCCGCCGCTTCCACGGCGCGGCCCGAGGTGGCCAGCACATTGTGCTTCATCAGCCGGTCCATGCCGGCGATGCCGACAGCCGACAGCAGCCCGCCGATGGTCGTCGGAATGAGCGTGATGAACAGCGCGCCCAGCACCAGCGGATCCAGGGCGATGCCCGAGAACTTGCCAAGCCCCAGCAGGGTCACGACCGCGATCAGGAAGATCAGGGTCAGGCCAGCCAGCAGCACGGCCAGGGCGACCTCGTTGGGGGTCTTGCGGCGGTTGGCGCCCTCGACCATGGCGATCATGCGGTCCAGGAAGGTCGAGCCCGGCGACGAGGTGACCCGCACTTTGAGCCAGTCGGAAACGACCGTGGTGCCGCCGGTGACGGCCGAGCGGTCGCCGCCGCTTTCCCGGATGACGGGCGCGCTCTCACCGGTGATGGCCGCCTCGTTGACGCTGGCCATGCCCTCGACGATCTCGCCGTCGGTCGGCACCACGTCGCCGGCCTCGACCAGGATCAGCGACCCAACGACCAGCTTGTGGGCCGCAGTCATCACCACCGCCCCGGTCTGCTCGTCGAGCAGCTTGGCGTTGGTGGTGACGCGGGTGGCGCGCAGGCTGTCGGCGGCGGCCTTGCCGCGGCCTTCGGCCACGCTCTCGGCCAGGTTGGCGAACAGCACCGTGGCCCACAGCCAGCCGGCGATCTGGATCGCGAAGCCGGCGGGCTGGTGGCTGGCCACCGCCGCGACGGCCGAGACCGTCGACAGCAGGGCCACGATCCAGGTGGCGAAGATCACCGGGTTGCCGGCCAGCTTGCGCGGATCCAGCTTGACGAAGGCGTCCTTGGTCGCCCGTGTCAGGATGGCGGGAGACATCCCGCCGCCCAGGGCGCCGGCCTTGCGCCGGCCCTCCCCGCCCTGCGGGCTCCCCAAGGGGGTTTCAATGGTCGTCATCTCAAATCGCCTTTGCGATCAGTCGTGGGATCAATGGGCTTGGGCGACGACGTTGAGCACCTGGAAGTGCTCGACGATCGGCCCCAGCGCCAATGCGGGGAAGAATTGCAGGCCAGCCAGGATCAGGATCACCCCGACGACCAGGCCGACGAACTGGCCGCTGTCGGTCGGCAGCGTGCCGGCCGAGGGCGCCAGCTTGGGCTTGGCGGCCAGGGAGCCGGCCATGGCCAGCACCGCCACGATGGGCAGGAAGCGGCCCAGGGCCATGGCGACGCCGAGCGTGGCGTCCCACCAGGGCGCGTTGGCGGTCAGGCCGGCGAAGGCCGAACCATTGTTGGCCGTCGCCGAGGTGTAGGCATAGAGGATCTCCGACAGCCCGTGCGGTCCGCTGTGCATCAGTCCGGCGAGCGCCTGGGGCAGGATCGCGGCGGTGGCCGAGAAGCCCAGGGTGGCCACCGGAATGGCCAACACCGCTAGGATCGACAACTGCACCTCGCGGGCCTCGATCTTCTTGCCGAGATATTCCGGGGTGCGGCCCACCATCAGGCCGGCGACGAACACCGACAGCATGGCCATGACGACCATGATCGCGATGCCCGAGCCGATGCCGCCGGGCAGGATCTCGCCCAGGTGCATCAGGAACATCGCCACGCCGCCGCCCAGGGGCATGAGGCTGGAATGCATGCCGTTGACCGAGCCGTTGGAGGCGCCCGTGGTCATCGCCACCCAGGCCGCGGTGGCCGGGGCGCCGAAGCGGGTCTCCTTGCCTTCCATATTGACCGAGGTGTCGACGCCGGCCGCCATCTGGGCGGGCGGAACCTGGGTCTCGGTAAAGTAGACAATGCCCGCGCCGGCCGTCAGCAGGATGCTGGCGGCCATGACCAGGGCGCGGATGTCCTTCTTGGCCAGGACGCTGCGGCCGAAGGCGAAGAAGGCGGCCCAGCCCAGCACGTTGATAGAAACGGCCGTGATCAGGTTGGTCAGGGGGGTGGGGTTTTCAAACGGGTGGGCCGAGTTAGCGTTGAAGACGCCGCCGCCGTTGATGCCCAGCATCTTGATGGCTTCCTGCGAGGCCACGGCATAGAGCGAGATCTTCTGGTCGGCGCCTTCCAACGTGTGGGCGGTGACGCCGGCGGCCAGGGTCTGGGGGATGCCCAGGGCGACCAGCACGATGGCGACAATGAGCGACAGCGGCAGCAGCACATAGAGGGTGGTGCGCACCAGGTCGGCCCAGAAATTGCCGACGCTTTCACCGCGATTGGCGATGAACGCCCTGGACAGGGCGGCGGCGATGGTCGCGCCGGTGGCGGCCGAGACGAAGTTCTGGGTGGTCAGCACCAGCATCTGGCTAAGCGTCGACATCGTCGTCTCGCCCGCATAGCTCTGCCAGTTGGTGTTGGTCACGAAGCTGATGGCGGTGTTGAACGACAGGTGACCCGACAGGCCCGCAAAGCCCTGCGGGTTCATCGGCAGCACGCCCTGCAGGCGCAGGACGCCATACACCAGCAAGAAGCCGATGAAGTTGAAGGCCAGCAGGGCGCTGGCATAGCCGAACCAGCTCTGGCTCTTCTGGGCGTCGATGCCGCCGGCCTTGTAGAACAGGGTCTCGACCGGGCGCAGCACCGGGTCAAGCCAGGTGCGCTCGCCGTTCCAGACCCGCGACATGTACGTGCCGAGCGGCCAGCCGATCGCGACCGCCAAGCCCAGCGTCAGGGCGATTTCCGCCCAACCTTGCCAATTCATGGAATGTGATCCGTCAGAACTTGTCGGGTCGCAGCAAGGCGACGACCATATAGGCCGCGACGACGATCGCCCCGGCTCCCCAAAGCGCGCTCACCAGCATGGTCATAGGCGCCTCAATGCAGTGGCAAAGGCGGCGAAGGCCACAAACAGCCCCGCCCCCAGCGCGAGAAAAGCAACATCGGCCATCTCTAGCCCTCCTGTTCAGTGGGGGGACAGGACCACGGACGGGCGTAAGGGCTCCATTCCGAAGTCGAGGGCCGATATAAGCGCTGTATAAGGATCGGCGGTGGTGATCGGCATGCGCCCAGACCCCGGCCACGCCTTGATCCGCGCCGTGCGCCTCAGCCTCCGAGGGCGACGCGCGGTGCGGGATGGGCGGCCAGCCAGCGCACCTTGGTCAGCAGGCGGTGTCCGTCGCCGGTCTCCCGGCACCGTCTCAGACGTCGAACCTCGGCCGACGCGAGGTCCCGACCGCAGCATCCCTCCAAAGGCCATAAGCGCTCCGTACGCAAAAGCGGCCTTTGACCTTGATCTTCATAAGCGTCGCGTAATGGCGCCCGCTTATGTGACGCTTATGACGTCCCGAACTTCGCGAATGGAGCCCTTACGGCCGGACAGTCCAGGGTGGCCCTCCTGGCGCTCGCCGTAACAACCGCCGCCGTGCTGTGGCGGCGGGTACAG
Source organism: Caulobacter sp. DWR2-3-1b2 (assembly GCF_049896345.1). Classification (NCBI taxonomy): domain Bacteria; kingdom Pseudomonadati; phylum Pseudomonadota; class Alphaproteobacteria; order Caulobacterales; family Caulobacteraceae; genus Caulobacter; species Caulobacter sp. DWR2-3-1b2. The sequence continues at coordinate 128,863 of NZ_JAFCUC010000001.1, forward strand.
ATCCACCCCTCCCCGCTTTGGTCGGCCGCCGCAGGTCCCGACGCCAGATGCCGGAAGCGGTCTCCAACTGCTTGAGGTAGGGTCGGCCCTTGGTCGAGAAGGCAGAGGGGCCTTGAACTCGCCCCACGGCCCTCGCCCATGCAGATGCGCGCCTGGGTCGATCCCGGCGGCATAGCGCTCGGTGTGGGGCAGGACGCTCATCACGTTGCGATTGCGGCGCTTGGCCTCGACGACACCGACCAGGGTCAGGCCCGCGAACAGGGCGCAGTCAGCCGGGCCGCTGGCGGTGGGCCACTCGGCGATGGCCAGATCACGCCCCTTGGTCGGCCGCGCGCCCTTGGCGTAGCGCAACTCGCGAGTGTCGGCTTCCCAGCCGGCGTTCGGAAGCTGTTGGTCGATGATGGCCCTGGTCGCTGCCTCGCCCAAGTTGATGGCGTTGTCGGCGGCTTCGGCGGCCTTTTCGAGCTTGGCAAGCTCGGCCGGGGCGGCCTTCTCGGCCTGCCGCTGGGTGGCCTCCAAAGCGGCTCTGACCTCCCCCGCCGCCCCGGCGTCTTCCGCCAGCTTCTGCCAGACTTGGCGTTCCTCCGCTTCCTGGCGCAGGCGTTCGGCGGCTTCGAGGTTGTCGAGGGCAAGCGCCTCGGCGCGAGCCTGGGCGATCTCGGCGGCGCTGCGGTGACCTTCGACCTCGGCCCTGAGCTGATCCAGCTCGACCCTCAGGCTGGCGGTAGGGTCCGCTGGCGCGGGCGGTGGCACGAACGGGCCCAAGGCGAGCTTGGGCGTTCCGCCGTAGCTGCGAACAAACCACGCGCCGAGCTCTCGCGCCATCTTCAGGCCAGCGAGGTCGGCGGCGAAGTCGTCGAGGTCGCCGTGAACGGCGTCATTGCCGGCCTTGCGCAGGTAGTGGAACAGGTCGAGCGCCTGTCGGGAGGCGTAGTTGGCGCGGCCAAGCACGCCGAGGACATCGGAGAAGGATTCGCCGGGCGACTTCAGCGAAGCCCGTTCGCGCCGCGACCTCCTTGGCCAGCAGTTCGGCGAACTGGCGCAGCTTGATCAGCGAGGTATTTGGGGTCGGTGCGGAAGTAGTGCTCCGCCTGGGCCGCCAATCGAACCGCTTGCGGCCCGTGCGGGCGCAAGAACTCGAAGTTGGCGGTGGCTGGTTGCATCAATTTTTTGGCGGTGCTGTCAGTCTAACGCTAACTTGTCTCCGCTTCCGGTCTAAAGGGGCTCCAGTTCGGAGATGATTCGTGCAGCTATCATTCAAGCGCCACCGGTTTCCAGCGGAGATCATAAGACACGCCGTTTGGCTGTATTTCCGCTCCACCCTGAGCTTTCGCGACGTCGAGGAGATGATGGCCCAGCGGGGCGTCGACGTCAGCTATGAGACCATCCGCTGCTGGACGATCAAGTTTGGTCCGCAGATCGCCAGGAATCTCAAGCGCGAACGCCCTGCCCCGTCGCCACGATGGCATCTGGACGAGGCCGTCTGCTCCATCGGGGGCAAGCGGATGTATGTCTGGCGCGCCGTCGATGACGAGGGCGAGGTGCTCGACGTGGTCGTTCAGAAGCGGCGCGACACCGAGGCCGCGCTGAAACTTCTAAGACGCCTGCTGCGCAACCAGCCCGTGGAGCCAGAAGCGATCACCACGGACGGACTGAGGTCCTACGGCGCGGCGCTCAAGGAACTGGGCCTAGAGGGCCTTCACCGGCCCGGCCGCCTTCGGGAAAACAACAGAGCAGAGAACTCTCACCTGCCGATCCGCCGACGGGAGCGCAAGATGCAGCTCTTCAAGTCTCAGCCTTCAGCTCAACGTTTTCTCACCACCCACGCCAGCGTCTACAACACCTTACACCCAACGTCACCTCATCGGCCGGTCAACTCTGCGCGCCTTTCGCGCCGCGGCTCACGACGCCTGGCGCGAGGCGAGCGCCGCCGCCTGACGAGACCTCGGCCAGAGAAAGCTTCAGCCGACGGCATCAAGTTGACAGTGCTGAGGTGATCGGTGCGAGTTCTCTGACCTTGCGAAGGTCTGCTTGTGGGCGGCGGCCCTAACCGGACCGACTTCCGCACCGACACCGGCGGGGTGGTGGCCTAGCAGTTCGCCGTCAATTCCGGGACCAACAACCACGTCACGGAGGTGCAGGGCGACAACGGCGCGGCTCTGAACAATCTGCCCAGCGCTTGAGCATGGATCTCAGCGCTTTGCAGAGGTCGTGGATCCGGGAGAAGTCCAGATGATCCTCCCGAGATAGGCTCGCAGCGTCTCGACGATCGGCCTGCTCAACACCTGACGGACGGCGCGGCGCGCCTCAGGGAGCTGTCAGTTGACCTCGCGCTCGATCACAAAGAGCGCATCGACCTCGCTACGCCTAGCGACACGATACGACAAGCTCGCCGCCATCATCACTTGATGGGCGCAATGAGTTTGGAGCCTGGAGCAAGAAGAAGGCGGAGTTTTCCACAAGCCACATCTCCTCCGCGTGTTCGCGCCATTTCTGAGATCATCCGTGGTGCTCACGGCAACCGAGGGGAGGACCCCCGATTGCCGCGGCAGGACCATTAGGCCTTGGGCAAGAGCACGGCGTCGATCACGTGGATGACGCCATTGGTGCAGGCGATATCTGCCGTCACCACCTTGGCGCCATCGACGGTCACGCCGTGGGTGCCGTCGACGTGCACGGTTGCGCCGCCGGCGGTTGCCGCATCCATCACCTTGCCCGTGACGTCCGCAGCCATCACCTTGCCCGGCACGACGTGGAGCAGCAGGATCGCCGTCAGCTTTTCCTTGTTCTCGGGCTTGACGAGGTCTTCGACAGTGCCGGCCGGCAGCGCAGCAAACGCCTCATCCGACGGGGCGAAGACCGTGAACGGGCCCGCGCCCTTCAGCGTATCGACCAGACCGGCGGCCGTGACCGCGGCGACCAGCGTCGTGAAGGCGCCGGCAGCCACGGCGGTATCGACGATATCGTGCGTCTGATCAGTCATGTTTGGTTCCTTTGGAACGATCGACATTGGGGAGGCAGAAAAGATCTTCATCGACACGACGCGCGCCACAGATCGGGGGTAGGGAAGCGCGTGCATCGATGCGGTGCGAGCCTGTCGCCACCGCAGAGCGCGTGTCCCACAGATCCCCGCAGCAGCACATACGGGCTTTGGGTCATCTGGTATCCGCGGCAATCCGCCTCCAAGAAGTAGCCTCTTACGAAGATGTGAACCATCTCGCCCCGTGGGCAAACCGGCCAGCGCCAGATGCGATGGGGCCGGCGCTTGGTAGCTTTAGTCGTCCTGACCCCGTCATCGCCAAGGAGAGATTGTCGTGAAGATCAAGGACAGGCCGGAGTTTCGAAGCAAAGCCGCCGTACTGACTTTCGGACCCGGTGTGCTGGTCACCGAAGCGGTCTCTGTGATGAGCGAGCGGAATTACGGGGCCGCTGTCATTGTCGGCCCCGACCGCAAACCGCTTGGCATCGTGACGGAACGCGATTTCATGAGACGTCTGCTCAACAAGCGGATGAATCCGGACGAGACGACGCTCTCTCAGATCATGACGACGGATCTGAAAGTGGCCAGGGCCGACGACGACCTTCTCGATTGGCTGCGCATTATGTCCAACGAGAGATTTCGCCACCTGCCGGTGGTCGACGACGAGGGCGTGATCATCAGTATGATGAGCCAGGGCGACTTCGTCAGCTACACTTGGCCAGAACTATTGGGACGACTGACAGAACAGGCAAAGGCCACGTTCGACGTCAGCCCCTCGCTCGTGATGATTGTCGCCTGTATCGCCGTCTTCGCGGCTTGGTCCGTCACGATCTTTGCGCAGTTACGCTGATTGACGGGACGATTGGAGCAGCACCTGCCTGCCACTCCTTAGGCCCTACGCCTGTCTTGATCAGCGCCCGGCCGCAGCATGCACCCTTCGCTCCAGCCAATGCGACAATAGCAGGTGCGGAACGGCGACTGCGGCGAGCAACTGAAAGGCTTGCGACGTGAAGTTAGCGTTGATCCGAAACGGGAACAGCACCTGCAGCGCCATCCACCCCAGGATCGTAGCGCCCGACAGCAAACCGCCCGTCGCGATCCAGCGCGGCCGCGACATTTCGCGCAGCACACTATTCGCCCGATCAAGGTGTAGCGGCGAATGCAGGAGGACAAAAAACAGGGCGAATCCGATCACGGGGGGGACAACCAACAGAACAACGAGGCAGAGCGTCATCGCTGCAGCCCACGTCCGGCTCCCATTTAGCCAGGCTGCCGCGATGCCGACGGCGGTGACAAGCAATGTCATGGGCGCGGCTGCGGAAATGATGCGGACCAATAGCGTCGATCGATCATCGCTCATCGCGGCAAACAGCGCCGCCACCTCCGTCGGATGGCTGATGGTCGGCACGGTGATGACCGCTGCCCCTGCCGCGATGCGCAGCAGCGGTTCTTCGAGCATCTGCCAATCCTCGCCGAAATGCACAGCCGCGATCGACAGGAACAGGACGAGCGCCAACAGGGGAAGCGTCATCCACAGCAGTGCCATTGCGACGGCGATCGCGACGTAGCCGCCGATCACGAGGACTAGTACCCCCCGACCCGGTGCGACGGCTCTGCGCAGCAGAGCGATATCATAGGCGCCGTGTGGCAGGCCGCCCCCGAGAAACAGGACTGTGGCGGCTGTAACCGCCATCGACTGTCCCATCGGAGCGCCCAGCAATGTGGCCAGCAGCAGTGCGATTGCTACTGGCCAGAATGCCGGAAGCACCCGGTTGCAACGTCCCAAGGGCGCGAGGCAACCGGGTGCAGTTGGGGCTAGCCCAATCCCTTTCATGGGATCACGCGGCGTAGCCCTTGCGGCCATCGGCGTCGGACTCCGACTTCCGGACCGCGATCAGGAAGACGAGGATGCCGATGCCGGCCTTGGCGACCAGGTCAGCGATCGTGTAGCCGACCTGGATGGTCGTCTCGACTGCGCCGCCGGTCAGGCCGAAGAACGGGGTGAAAAAGACGATCGGGTAAAAGCCCCAGGACGCGACAGTCACTAAGCGTGCCGTACGTACCAGACCTTGGGCGGCGACAGGTTGCTCCTTGATCGACTTGCCCAGCCCAACGAACAGCTCGAAGATGATGTAGAGGAACGGCACCATGGACAACGAGCCCCACAGGGCGCGTGTCGCCAGATCGGTGGCGATTTCACCAGGATAGCCCAGCACGATCATCAGCGCTGCGGCCAGCCCGAGGGTGACCGACTTCGACGTCGTTTCCGCCCGCGACAAGCGCATGACAAGGATCAGTTCGATGAGCAGCAGGGGGACCGTCAGAAGCCAGTCGACATAGCGATAGGCGTCGTTGAAGGCGACGCCAGTCGCCGTCACCAAGCTGTCCTTGAACGTGTAGGCTTCGTGCCAGCTCTCAAAGATGCGGAAATAGTGATAGGCCGCGATGGCGGTGACGATGCCCGATATTGTCAGGGCCGTGCGGTAGGCCGGCGCGACTTGCGACCGACTAAGCCACAAGAAAATCGACGCGGCGGACATCGCCGCAAAAGTGAATGAGAACGCATTATAGATCAGCTGGTATTGGAACGGTGTAACGGTGTCCATCTAAGTCTCCGTCGCAGTTGTCCGCAGCGCGAGTGCGCTGGGCAGGGGTGTTGCGGAGGTCGCACGATCATAGTGAGACGATCTTCGGGCCCCCGAAGCGTCACCACAGCGGCATTACTAGGTAGGTGAATAACCGACTGCGCACCGACCATTTGGAGCGCGCAGCCATGCAGCCGTGACAACCTAACCGGCGTAGGCTGCGGTCAAGTTTTCGACGATACGGACCTTCTGCCGTATCCGAAACAACGACGGGTTACAGGCCGGCCTCGACGGCGAGGCGGATCAGGTCGGCTGTCGTATGCAGCCCAAGCCGGTTCATCAGGATGGCGCGGTGCATCTTGACGGTCTTCTCGGCCAGATTCAGGTGCGCCGCGATCTGCTTGTTCAAGAGCCCGTTGGCGACCAGCTTGAGCACCTGACCTTGGCGCAGCGACAGCGACTTCACCATTTCCGCAGCCCGGATCCGGCGCATGCTCGAGGGCGCCGCCGCATCGGCATCGATTTCGACCTGAGAGCCGAGGAAATACAGCAATGCGTCTTCCTCGTCGTAGATCGGCGCGACAAGGACGGCGTTGCGAAAGGGTTGGCCATTGCGCTTGTAGTTCAGGATCTCGACGAGCACGGGACGATGTTCACGCACCCCGCGACGGATTTCCTCAGTCAGCCACGGCTCGGTAGCCGGTCCCGACAGGAAACGGCAGTTGCGCCCCACCACCTCCTCGGGCGGATAGCCCGTGAGCTCGCAAAAGGCATCGTTGCAGGCAATGATCGGATTGTCGGGCAATCGCGGATCGCTGATCACCGAAGGGATCGGGCTATCCGTCACAAGCCGCAGATGGCGGGCTTCAGCGTTACAGACAGTGGCGTCTATCGCAATATCAGTGCCTGCACTGTCCATCCAGAAGACCATGCCAGATGCAGAACTCTCTTACACCCGTTTAATGCCAGGCCCAAATCTTGTCCTTGTCGCTTCTATCGGAGCCCCATTGCAGTACGACAGGCATATCGTATCAAATATAGTTCAATGAATTCATAGCCTTAATTGCTGCGTAGGTCGGTCGGAGATGTCGGGAAGTCTGCCGGATAAAGATGTCCGGGCGGCCGTTTATCTCGTGACCTTGCCCCCAAAACTTGGACCATCGCGGGCCGGGATTTCTCGCCGGTTATGCGCCCGGCGCACCATATGGCTTGGCGCAGTTCATCAGCTGAACCGGACACTTGTCGCCGATCGCGTTTTGGGGATGCATTTGAGTCCTTGCTCCAAGCCCCGTATGTTCCCGGGCTTCATCGAACGGCATGAACCAGCCGGTGTTCTGGCATTCAGCCCGGACCTTGCCGTTTATGGTCTCACCTGACCGCCGCGTAGGTCGGCCAGGTGTCCGGTTTAAGGAGCGATTTCCGAGCCCGCTTCTGGCGCAGAGAGGTGCGGCGGGCTCACCTCGGTCGCTAGGGGCTTTTGCAGAATCTAGCCCCGTTCTTGAACGAACGGGGCTAGGTGAGCGCCCCACCTGCGAGAGACTCCCATGCCCGCCTTCACAATCGTCACCACCAGCGCGACCCACGGCAGCGATGCGGTGGAGGTGAGCACACTGAGCGACGATTTCACCAACGACAGCGAAGCCTTGGGCTATTCGCGCCGCATGGCCGAAGAAATGGTGGGCATGGCCCACCAACTGGCTCTGGATTTCGATTTTAGCACCGTGGGCCTCTACGACGGCGACCTGATCGACGAGGACATCGATCCGTCCCACACCGCTTTCCTCGGGGCCTGGGTCTTGGACGAAGAGGGTGCATCCTTCGTTGGAGCTGATGAATTGCGCGATGGCGAAACCGGCCCCGAAGCCACCTGACGCTAGGCAGCTGAGGTAGTGGCCAGACCGTACGCCAGCATCAGCGCCAAGATTAGCGCGCCGATCAGGCGGGTGCCGATCGCCGCCAGGCTTGCGTTGGCGGTCGGCGCCGTCAACACGTTGAGCTTCGTCATCGCTTAGCTGCAGCCCGCTGATGGCGTTGGTTGCCGCCACCGGCTAGGCTTCTCGGATGGTTCAGGTCAGCGGACCTTCGTGGTGGCCCAGAGCTGAGCGCGCTTCTCGCTCGCTGAAGGCGATAAGCCGGGGTGCCAGCAAGGCGCGACACTCGGTCTATGTGATTTTGCTCCACGATGCTCGGAAGGCCGATCCATGGGGGGTGTACGTCGGCCAGACTTCGCGCGACCCCGACCTGCGCTTTGATCAGCACAAGAACGGCTACAGGGCTAGCGGCGCGGCCAAACGGTTTGGCGTACGGCTGGTCCCCGACCTGACCGAGCACCTCAATTCCATGCGACAGTGGGAGTCCTTGGAGCTCGAGCCAGCCCTCGCCGACGCGTTTAGAGCTGCCGGAGCGCCTGGCGTGGAGGTGGTCACTAAGCCGTTGAGCGGCGCCGCGAAAGTCCACTTGCTGGAGCCACCTCAACGTCAGCATCTGTTTAGGTTTCTTGGACGCCCGCCAGGCGCGGCGACGGGGCTGACCCCGAGAGCGGGTGTTTGAGAAAGCTCGAAGTCTGACCCGCGGGATGGCGGTAGCAGCCTATGGGGATTTGAGGGGCGCGCTGGTCCCATGGGGTCGCGGGCGATGCGCTGTTGGCCGTTGTCGCTGCTGCAAGGCGGCCGGTTTGGTCCGTTACGATGCCCCTGATGATGTGCGGGTCGGGGTGTTCTTGGGCGCTCAGGGCCGCTTTTTGGCGTTGGTGCGCAAGGCCGCTCACGCGGCCCTTGGCCGTTGCTGTAGCGCTGCGATTTTGGGTGGCGTTGTCTGTGAGCCTCATGACGAGTCGATCCTGAACACGGGTCTTGGCGGCGCGCTGCGTGGCGGGCCTGCGCGCTCGAAGATCTCGACGAGGATCATGCGTCCGCCGCAGCAAGGGCAGGCGATCGGCGGCTTGGCGTCGGTCTGGGGCTCGGGGTTGGAGGCGACCGGAGATGGCGGCGGCGTCTGGAGCAAGGCGCGGGCCTTGGCCAGGTTGGCGGCGCGGCCGGTGTTGGCGAAAAGGCCGTAGTGGCGGATGCGATGGAATCCGCTGGGCGGGACGTGGATCAGGAAGCGGCGGATGAACTCGCCGGGCGCCAGGGTCATCTCCTTGCGCCGGGCCTGACCGTTCTGGCGGTAGTCCTTCCAGCGAAAGGTGCCCCCTGTCGTCCAGGGCGGCCAGGCGGCTGCTGGAGATGGCGACGCGGTGGGTGTAGCGGGCCAGATAGGCCAGGACGGTGCTGTCAGTCTAACGACAACTTGTCTCCGGTAGGCGCACGAAGCCCAACCCAAGCCAGCCTTTACGCCATGACCGAGCGCCACTCGGCCAAGGCGGCCGAGCGTCTTTCCTTGTAAATCCCCCGGCTACCGAGATGGCGCTCCTGGTTAAAATGGTTATGGAAGGCGGCGTGGACCGAACTGAATTTCTGCAGGGTCTTCATCTGTCGAAACCGCAGCATGGCGCGCTCTCGTCGTCGGAATGGCAGGTGTGAGTTCTCACATCGGTTGTTGGCCCAGCGGCCGATCTGCTGCTTCTGGGCGTTGCCGATCTCCTTCATCGACGCCTTGTAGGAGCGCAGCCCATCGGTCGTGACTACTCTGGCGGAGCCGTGTCGCTTCATGAGTTTCTTCATGAACTTCAGAGCCGCAGGCTTGTCACGTGTCTTGCTGGCGAAGGACTCCAGCACCTCGCCTTCGTGGTCAACCGCACACCAAAGGTAGTGCATCTCGCCGTTGATCTTCACGTAGATCTCGTCGAGATGCCACCGCCAGTGAGTGAAGGCCTTCATCCGCTGGACACGCTTGCTCCTGATCTCGGCCGCGAACATCGGCCCGAACCTGTTCCACCAAAACCGCACCGTCTCATGGCAAATGTCGATCCCACGCTCGGCCAGCAGATCCTCGACGTTGCGCAGAGACAGCGGGTATTTGACGTACATCATCACCACGAGGCGGATCACCTCGGGCGAGCTGTTGAAGTAGCGGAACGGGTTCTTCATTCCGGCAGGCTAACGGGCGCAGGCGGCGACGGCAATTTGCTCTGACAGAGCCTTCACGCGCTACCTGGAGCTCAAATCCGTCAACGCGTTGCGTGACGAGCTGGCCCGCTCAGGCGTGCTGTCCAAAGGCTGGAAAACCAAAGCCGGCGTTGACAAGGGGAGGCAACCCCTCTCGCGAGGCTCGCTGTTCCACCTGCTGCAAAGCCGAGTTTATCTGGGTCAAATCGTGCATGGCGATCGGATCCATCCGGGGGCTCATCCCGCCATTGTCCCCGCCGAGCTCTTCAAGGCCGTCCAACAGCAGCTAGCGGTCAACGCCGCTAAGCGCCGAGTCAAAGGCACCTTGGCTGGTTCGCTGCCCCTCAAGGGTTTGGTGTTCGACGCGCTGGGCAATCGGATGGGTCCAAGCTTCGCCTATGGCAAAAACGGCGGCCGCCATTGTTATTATGTCTCCGTGCCCCTCCAGCGCGGCGAGGCCCTGCCCGCGGGTGTCATCGGCCGGATCTCCGCTTTACCGATGGAGGCTCTGGTGCTCGATCGGGTGAGCCGCTGTTTGGATCAACCGGCCACCGACACCGCGCTTGAAGCCCTCTTGCCGATCCTTCGCCGCGTTGATGTCGAGGCCAACAGCGTGCGGTTGACGCTCGATCGCCAGGCGGTCCTGGGCGACGGTGACGCCGCTGCCGCAGTCAGCCGCATCGCCGCCCGTCTGGAGGCCGATGATCAAATTGCCGTGGGCAAACGAAGTGGACAGACAATCGAGCTCATCATCGGCGTGCGGCCGGTGTTTCGCGGCGGGCGGACTTGGATGGTGAAGCCGGCGGGTGCGGCGGCTGTCGGGCGGCCGGACAAGCAGCTTCCCAAAGCCTTGGCTCAGGCCCATAATGGGCTGACCAAGATCAACGCGGGGCCGACGCAGTCGCCTGAGCACTGGCGTCAAACCGAAGGTCTGCGCGATTCCTATATGCGTCGGCTTGCACGCCTGGCCTTCCTGGCGCCGGACATCCAGAGGGCGATCTTGGATGGCCGCCAACCCGCCGGGCTTACGGCGCGGGCTTTGGCCGACCAGCACATCCCGTTGGCCTGGGCCGATCAGCGACAGCTTTTTGCGCTCTAAGCGGGCGCACGCGTCGCTCCATTTCTTTCCCTGATATAGGTTTGAAAATTCCCAGTTCCGTGTCGGTCTCTTGCGGGCGAGTGATTGTCTTCCACGCATAAGTCATCGTCGCTACAGCAGAAATCCCGCGACAGCCGCGTGCTGACCGGATCAGCCAATCAAAAAATTCCCTCTTATTCCCTGTTAAACAGGGAAACAGGAGTGGCGTTTAGCGCTGCGGAGAATGGCGCGCCTACCTGCCGTCGAAAGCGGCTCAGCTGACGGATTCCGGGCTCAAGCCTGCCGGTTTGCCTGGGGAATAGTCCCGCGCTTCGGGGGCTTGCCGGCTCCTGGCGGTGGAGAGCCTGGCTTGGCGGGGTCGCATGGCGGCCCGGAAGGGACTCGAACCCCTGACCTTCGCTTTAGGAAAGCGCTGCTCTATCCTGCTGAGCTACCGGGCCGCGTCGCGCGACGTCCGGGTCAATAGCGCAAGTTTCCGGGCGTGCGAACCCCGGGGTTGAAAAGCGCGGCAGAGGGACTGGCATGGGCGTGTTTCGGCCGTTGAAGACACTGTACGTGCAGGTTCTGATCGCCATCGCCCTGGGGGTGTTGGTCGGGGCGATCTGGCCCAAGGTCGGGATCGAGCTGAAGCCGCTGGGCGACGGCTTCATCAAGCTGATCAAGCTGGTGATCGCCCCGGTGATCTTCCTGACCGTGGCCGGCGGCATCGCCCGGATGGGCGACATCAAGGCGTTCGGGCGGGTGGGCGTAAAGGCCCTGCTCTATTTCGAGGTGGTCTCGACCCTGGCCCTGGCGATCGGCCTGATGGTCGGCCACCTGCTGCATCCCGGCGCGGGCTTCAACATCAACCCCGCTGACCTCGATCCGAAGATCGCCGCCGGCTATCTGGAAAAGGCCCATCACGGCGAGGGGCTGGTCGATTATCTGCTGCACCTGATCCCCGACACCTTCTTCGGAGCCTTCGCCGACGGCAACCTGCTACAGGTGCTGGTCGTGGCGATCCTGACGGGCTTTGCCTGCACGCGCCTGGGTGAGTTCGGCGACCGGGCGGCCGGGGTCATGGAGGATCTGGCCAAGCTGTTCTTCGGCATCATCCACGTGGTGGTCAAGCTGGCGCCCCTGGGGGCGTTCGGGGCCATGGGCTTCACGATCGGCAAGTACGGGATCGGCAGCCTGGTGCAGTTGGGCGCGCTGGTGGCGACCTTCTACGTCACGGCCATCCTGTTCGTGCTGGTTGTGCTGGGGACCATCGCCTGGCTGAGTGGTTTTTCGATCCTCAAGTTCCTGGCCTATATCCGCGAGGAGCTGCTGATCGTGCTGGGCACCAGTTCCTCGGAATCGGTGCTGCCCCAGATGATCGAGAAGCTGGAGCGGCTGGGGGCCCGCAAGTCGGTGGTCGGGCTGGTGATCCCCACCGGCTACAGTTTCAATCTCGACGGCACCAACATCTACATGACCCTGGCCACCCTGTTCCTGGCCCAGGCGACCAACACCCATCTGAGCGTCTACCAGATGGGCGCCCTGCTGGGCGTGGCCATGCTGACCTCCAAGGGAGCCAGCGGCGTGACCGGCGCGGGCTTCATCACCCTGGCCGCCACCCTGGCCGTCGTGCCCGATATCCCCATCGCCGCCCTGGCGGTGCTGGTCGGGGTCGACCGGTTCATGAGCGAGTGCCGGGCCCTGACCAATCTGGTCGGCAACGGCGTGGCCACCCTGGTGGTGGCGCGCTGGGAGGGCGCGCTCGACCGCGACCGGCTGGAGCGCGAGCTGGCCCGGGGACCCAATGCGCCCATCGACGAGCTCCCAGAGGAACTGCCGGCGACCTGAGCTTCCTCGGTAAGCCTTGCTTGAAGACAGAGCCCAAAGCGGGCGTGCCGACAGCGCGCCCGGGTCCGTCCGCAAGGTGACATGGAAACGCCCCCGGACCAGGGTCCGAGGGCGTTTCCTGGAGTTCAGCAGATCAGACTCAGGCCGCTGCGGCGGCCACCGGGGCCTTGACCAGCGACTTGGTCAGGATGCCGATGGCGGCTTCACGGTCGATGCGCTCGATCGCGGCCACTTCGCGGGCCATGCGGTCCAGCGCCGATTCGTACAGCTGGCGCTCCGAATAGGACTGTTCCGGCTGGTTCTCGGCGCGGTGCAGGTCACGCACCACTTCGGCGATCGAGATCAGGTCGCCCGAATTGATCTTGGCTTCGTATTCCTGGGCGCGACGCGACCACATGGTGCGCTTGACGCGGGCGCGGCCCTTCAGGGTGGTCAGGGCCTGGCTGACGGTGTTGCCTTCGGCCAGCGGGCGCAAACCGGCGGTCTTGGCCTTCTTGGTCGGCACGCGCAGGGTCATTTTTTCGTGGTCGAAGGTGATGATATAGACCTCGAGCGACATCCCGGCCACTTCCTGGGTCTCGACACCCCGGATGGTGCCCACGCCATGCGCGGGATAAACGACGTGATCGCCGACCGAGAATTCCAGACCGCTCTTGCTCATTCGTTCGTCCTCAATAAGTTCGGGCCAGGCCCAAAACGCCGTTCCACTCGGGCTTACAGGGTTTCCAAATCAAGTGTCCGAACGCCGATAGGGACCCGACCGCGAAAGGGATGCGGGGCCAAGACCGGTTGGGATTTGGAATAGTTCTTAAGTCACCCTTCGCCTTCGATCGGGCGCGCCGGTTTCCCGGCTGACATCGTTCACAAGACGGGCAGGCGCGAGTCATCGCGACCTTTACGTCGAAACCTACAATATCATAAAATTCAGCTTGATGAAAGGCTTGCGGCCTGTTTAGCCGCCCGCGCTGGTTCGGCGGGGAGTGAGCCGAGCCGCGAGGGGAAAATGGTTAAGCTCTAGGCGCCAGGGACGCCAGCGCGCCTAGGAGCCCTTGCCGGGTTTTTCGCTGAAGTACTTTTCAAACTTGCCAGTCTCGCGCTCGAAGTCCTCGCGGTCGGCCGGCGGCGTGCCCTTGACGGTGATGTTCGGCCAGATCTTGGCGTAGTCAGAATTGATCCGCAGCCACTTGCCGTCGGGGTCGTCCTCGGTGTCGGGCTTGATAGCGTCGATCGGACATTCGGGCTCGCAGACGCCGCAGTCGATGCATTCGTCCGGGTTGATGGCCAGGAAATTCTCGCCCTCATAGAAGCAATCGACCGGGCACACCTCGACGCAGTCCATGAACTTACATTTGATGCAGGCGTCGGTAACGATGTAGGTCATCGAGGGCTCGGAGTTTCTCGGGCGGCTTGGGCGGCTTGGGCGGCTTGGGCGCGGAGGCCGCGTTTTCGAAGTCGCGGGGGCGCTTGTCAATGCGGCTTGGCTGCTGGCGAGGCGAGGAAATCTCATACCCGAGCCTTTCGAGCGCGATGGATCGCCGCATATCGCTGTTACGTTACCCTTTATTATCGAAGCTCTGTCACAACCAAGCAGAGGAAAATAAACAATAAGTCGGGAACCCGACACATGACGAGCACAGCGGTTCGCCATCCGGTTTCGGCCGGACGCGGCGACCAAAGCCCCGGCTTCCAGATGGAGGCCTTCGAGACCTTCGTCCGCCACGCGCCCTTCGCCGCGGCGCTGCTCGATGACGCCTTTCGCCTGACCGCCGTCAGCGCCGGCTGGACAGACCACGCCCTGACGCCGCAGGACATGGGCATCGGTGACGACTTCCGCCGCGCCCTGCTCAGCCCCGAGGATGTCGGGAGCCTGGAGCGCTGCGTGGCGTTCGGCGAGCCGTTCTCGCGCTATCGCTCCATCGCGGTGAACGGCGGCGAACCGCGCATCTGGCGTACCGAATTCGCCGCCACCCGGCTGGAGGGCGGTCGCACCCAGGCTGTAGTGATCACAGCGCGCGACGTCAGCGGCTTCGCCGCAACTGCCCTCAAGGCCGAACGCGATCAGCAACGCCTGAAGATGGCGCTGGAGCTGGACGACCTGATGGTCCGCGAATACGACCTGAAGACCGGCGAGGTCTATTGCTCCAACACCTCTCCCGAGCTGGAGAGGTGGTGCACCTTCAAGATCGACCCCCTGGAGATCGTTCACCCCGATGACCTCGAGCGGGTCGCCGAGTTGGTGCGCAATCGCAAGGACGGCGAGGCGCAGGTCTTCGAGTTCCGCCTCAATCGCGACGACGGGGTCGAGACCTGGGTCCGGTCGGTGGGGAAGAAGTTCCTCGGCGCCGACGGCAAGCCCGAGCGACTGGTCAATCTGTTCAAGGACATCACCGACCGCCGCCGCGCGACCGAGGCGGTCGAGACCCTGGCCTTCAAGGACCCGCTGACCGGCCTGCCGAATAGAGCGTATTTCCAGCGTAAGTTCCAGGAGGCCGTCGACGCCTCGGAGCTGGTGGGCGAGTTGTTCGGCCTGATCATGATCGACGTCGATCACTTCAAGGACATCAACGACACCCTCGGCCACGACGCCGGCGACGCCCTGCTCAAGCGATTGTCAGAAATGCTGCACGCGGCCTTCCGGGCCGGCGACACCGTGGCCCGGTTGGGCGGCGACGAGTTCGCGGTGATCCTGCGCGGCCTGCATTCCGAGGCCGACATGATGCGGCCGGTGGCGGCCCTGCAGGAACTGCTGCGTCGGCCCATCGAGCACGCGGGCCGCAGCTTCTCGGTCAGCGCCAGCATCGGGGCGGCCCTGCACGGCGACCTCGACGCCGACCCCAGCCACATGATCAAGAACGCCGACATCGCGCTCTACCGGGCCAAGGACGAGGGCCGCAACCGCAGCGTGGTCTTCACCCCGGCCATGCGCTCGTCGCTCGAACAGCGGATCGAGCTGTTGCGCGACGTGCGCGCGGCGATCACCGCCAAGGAGTTCGTGCTCTATTACCAACCGGTGATCGACCTCGCCTCCAACAGCGTGGCCGGCTTTGAGGCCCTGATGCGTTGGGACCATCCCGAGCAAGGCATTCTCACGCCCGACCGCTTCATGGCCGCCTTCGAGGACCAGGACCTGTCGCTGAAGCTGGGCGACCTGGCGTTTGAAAGCGCGCTGAAGCAGATGCGCGACTGGATGGACCAAGGCGTCGAATTTGGCCGGGTGGCGGTCAATATCTCGGCCGCCCAGTTCCGCTCCGGCCGGCTGGCCGAGGAGGTGCAGGAGCGCCTGGCCCGCTGGAACGTGCCCTGCAGTCGCCTGACCATCGAGGTGACCGAGAACGTCTATATGGGCTGGGGCGCGGAGATGGTCGCCGACACCGTTCGCGCCCTGCACAAGGCCGGCGTGATGATCGCGCTCGACGATTTCGGCACCGGCTACGCCAGTCTGGCCAACCTGCGCCACTTCCCGATCGATCGGCTGAAGATCGACAAGTCCTTCGTCCAGAACATCGAGGACGCCGCGATCGTCAAGGCGGTGATCACCCTGGGCTCCAGCATGGGCATGAAGGTGGTCGCCGAGGGCGTCGAGGATCAGGCCCAACTGGACGCCTTGGCCGGCTACGGCTGCGACCAGATCCAGGGCTACCACTTCTCGCGGCCGATGCCGGCGGAGATGGCGCCGGGCTATCTGGAGCGGTTTGGGACGTAAATCCTCCCCCCGTGGGGGCCCGTGGGGGAGGTGTCGGCGGAGCCGACGGAGGGGGGTGACTAGAGCATTTCCCGACCTGACTGCGTCAGGCCATGAGCTCTAATTTTCTGTTTTGACGCATTTTTCTTCACGCGAACCGGAGCCACTTCGCTCGAAAAATGCTCTAGCCGCCAGCCCATCCCACGACCGACCCTAAAACTCCCCCCACCGGGTGAGGATCTCTATCCTTCCACCACTTCATACAGCGCCCGCGCCTCGGTCGTCGGTCCGCGTCGTTCGCCGAAGCCGATGACGCGGATGTTGATCAGCCGGCCACCGATCGCGAACACCAGCACGTCGCCGACCCGCAAGCCCCGCGAGGGCTTGTCTATGCGGCTCTCCGCGCCGGCCCGCGTCAGGCGGATGCGGCCTTCCTCGACGAAGCGGCCGGCCATCGAGCGGGTCTTGAAGAACCGGGCGTGCCACAGCCAGAGGTCGGCGCGGCAGCAGCCGGCGTCTTCCTCGATCACGAGGCGACGGCTTTCGGGGCGGGCGTGCGACGGCGCGGCTTCTTGCGGCGCGGCGGCGGCTCCGTGAGCTTGGCCAGGGCGGCGAAGGGCGAGTCCGGACGAGCCGCAACCGTGGGCTCGGGTCGCCGCACGGCGCCGCGCCGTTTCCACAGGATCGGGTCGCCGTCCTTGGGGCGCAGGGCGGGCGTGTAGTCCAGGAACCGCAGCACGGCGGCGGCCTCGGCGGGCGCCCAGCCCAGGGTATCGCGGGCCGTGTCGGTCAGCACCACGCCGCCGGGCTTCTGGCCCTCGCGCAGCAGGGCGTCGAGCCGCTCCAGCATCTCGACGGGGACCACGAACTTGCCCACCAGCCTCAGACCGTTGGCGGCCAGGGCGCGGGCGTCCGGCGTCGGGGACGGCGCCAGGGCCAGCCGCTCGCTCTGCCCTTGCCACACGCCCGGCGTCAGGGCGCGCGCGCAGGCGGCGGCCTCGGGACGCAGCACCGAGGGCAGGAACAGGCTGAACGCCCCGATCCGCGCGCCCAACGCCTTCAAGGTCCGGCGCTCGGCCTGGCTCAAGGCTTTCAAGTCGGTCTCGACGGCTTGCTTGTCGAGCACGCCGCCCGCCTCCAGCAGCCGATGGGCCAGACCGCGCGGCAGGCCACGAAGCGCGCCGCCCGACAGGGCCCGTTGCAGCTTGCGCAGGCCCGGCAGCTTGCGGTCGATCTCGACGGCCAGGAAAGCGTCCAGTCGCCGCTCGGCGCGTTCGCGGGCCGAGGCCTCGCCCAGCTCGCCCAGCAGTCTCGCGCGGGGGGACAACAGCGGGCCTCCACCGCGCACCGCCCCGGCCGCCTCGCCGTTCCACAACACCGCGCCGTCGGGCGTCAGGGTGAAGGCCTCGTCCGGCTCGCTGGCCAGCTTGCCCAGGCGCCGGGCGATCTCCGGCGTCACGGCGCGCTGAGCCGTGTTGCGCAGCGCCTTTTCCTCGAGCGCGCTGCCGCCCTTTTCCTGGACGAACGTCACGCCGGTCAGTCGCCCGACCACATGGCCCTCGACGGTCACCGCCCCATCGGCGCCGACCCCGGCCAGCATGGTCTCGCGATCGCCCAGCGAGCGCATCAGGACGCTGGTGCGCCGGTCGATGAACCGGGCCATCAGCTTCTCGTGCAAGGTGTCGGACAGCCGGTCCTCCAGCTGCCGCGTCACGCCCTGCCAGTGCTGCGGATTGTGCAGCCAGTCGCCACGGTTGGCGATGTAGCTCAGGGTGCGGACCCCCGAGAGGCGGGCGGCCAGGCTGTCGATCTCGCCGTCGTTTCGGTCCAAGGCCTTGAACTGGCCGGCGATCCAGTCTTCCGGCAGACGCTTGCGGCCGGTGGTCAGGTCGTCGAACAGGGTGCGGACCATGCGCTGGTGATCGTCGTCGGTGGTCTTGCGGAAATCCGGCGTCTGGCACACGTCCCACAGCCGCAGCAAAGCCGAGCGGTCGGCCTTGCAGCGGGCGACCACGTCCTCCTGCTGGGCCAGCTTGCGCAGCGTGCGCTCGTCCAGGGCCTCGGCCGACAGCGACAGGCCGTTGCGGTGCGGCGGCTCGGCCAGCGACCGCAACAGGCTGGGCAGGTTGCCGAAGTCCAGCCGAGCATTTCGCCACTCGGCCCCCATCACCGGCTCGAACTGGTGATTGACGACGCTCTCGACCAGGTCCTCGTCCATCTCCTCGCAGTCGCCGGTCACCCCGAACGTGCCGTCGCGGGTATGGCGCCCTGCCCGGCCGGCGATCTGAGCCACCTCTTGAGGGTGCAGCCAGCGGGTGCGCGTGCCGTCGAACTTGCGCAGGCCGGCGAAGGCCACATGGTCTACGTCCATGTTCAGCCCCATGCCGATGGCGTCGGTGGCCACCAGAAAATCGACCTCGCCAGACTGGTAGAGCGCGACCTGGGCGTTGCGAGTGCGGGGGCTCAAGGAGCCCATCACCACCGCCGCCCCGCCGCGCTGGCGGCGGATCAGCTCGGCGATGGCGTAGACGGCGTCGGTGGAGAAGGCCACCACCGCCGAGCGGCGCGGCAGGCGGGTCAGCTTCTTGGAGCCGGCATAGGTCAGGTTCGAAAAGCGTTCGCGGCTGACGATCTCGGCGTCGGGCAGCAGCCGGCGGATCAGCGGGGCCATGGTCCCTGCCCCCAGCAGCATGGTCTCGTACTTGCCCCGGGCGTGCAGCAGCCGGTGGGTGAAGATATGGCCGCGCTCGGGATCGGCGCACAGCTGGATCTCGTCGATGGCCAGGAACTCGACCTCGCGGGTCAGGGGCATGGCCTCGACGGTGCAGACGAAATAGGCGGCGCGCGGCGGGACGATCTTTTCCTCGCCGGTGATCAGGGCCACCGAGGCCTTGCCGCGCAGCTTGACGATCCGGTCGTAGATCTCGCGGGCCAGCAGCCGCAGCGGCAGGCCGATCATCCCCGAGGCATGGCCGAGCATCCGCTCCACGGCCAGGTGGGTCTTGCCGGTGTTGGTCGGGCCCAGCACGGCCGTCAGCTTGGAAGGGGCCAATCCGGCGGAACGGTCGCTCATGGATTCAAGGTGGGATGGGAATCGGGGGGAAGCAAGCGGGGGTGTGGCCTTAAATCCTCCCCCTTTGGACCCCTTTGGGGGAGGCGGCCGAAGGCCGGTGGGGGGGAGTGGTGGGATGGCAAGTCCTGAACAGGGTCGCGGTCAGATACTCCCCCTCCGTCGGGTTCGCCGACACCTCCCCCAAAAGGGGCCCATAGGGGGCCCATAGGGGGAGGACCTAGAGGAGCGGCACGCCCAGTCCCACCTTGACGCGGTCCATCACCACCAGGGTCCGGAACCGCTTCACATTGCCTGCGTCGAAGAACAGGCGCAGGGTCAGGGCCTCGTAATCGGCCATGGTCTGCACGATGATCACCAGCATGAAATCGGCCTCGCCTGTGACGTAGTAGCACTGCTGCACCTCTGGTCCAGCCGCCAGCCGGGCCTTGACCGCGTCCAGCAGGTCGATGCGCTCGCTTTCGACGTGGACCTCGACCAGCAGGGTGATGGCAGGCCGACCTTGGCCGGATCGATGACCGCGACATGGGCGGCGATGACGCCGGCCGCCTCCGGCTTCTTGATCCGCTGTTGGACGGCCGGGGCGGACAGGTTCATCGCCTCGCCGATCACCCGCTGCGACGTGGTGTTGTCGCGTTGCAGGAGGCCGAGGATCGCGAGATCGAAGCTTTCGAGGGTCATAACGAAACAAACTTGCGTTCAAAGGCGCGAACCCAAGCCCCTTTTTTCGCGCGTCAAGCAATATTGCTTCGCGACCCAGTCTACGTCGAAGGCGGATCATGAAGCTGCTCTACCAGACTCACTCGCCCTACGCCCGCAAGGTGCTGGTCGCGGCCCACGAGATGGGGCTGGCTGGCCGCGTGGAGGTGAGCCACCACGAGACCAGTCCGACCCAGCGCAATGACATGGTGTTCGCCGCCAACCCGCTGGGCAAGGCGCCGGTGCTGATCACCGACGACGGCCTGGCCTTGTTCGATTCCAGCGTGATCTGCGAGTATCTGGACGGCCTGCACGGCGGTCCGGCGTTGATCCCCGCCGAGGGCTCCGAACGCTGGAAGGTCCTGCGGCTGCAAGCCTTGGCCCAGGGCCTGTGCGACGCCGGGATCGCCCTGCGCTGGGAGACTGAGCGCCGGCTCGCCGCCCTGCGCTACCCGCCCCTGGCCGAGGGCCAGGCCGCCAAGCTGCTGGCCGCCTATGATGTCCTGGAGCGCGAGAGCGACCTGACCGGCCCGCCGGACCTGGGCCGTATCGCGGTCGCCACCGCCCTGGACTGGCTGGCCTTCCGCGCCCTGCCCGACTTCCGCAGCGGCCGGCCAAGGCTGGCGGACTGGCTGGACGGCTTTACGCGGCGGCCGTCCATGTCGGCGACGGCCTATGAGGGCCAGACCGTGGACGGCTTGACGAAATGAGGTAACGCATAGGGGGCGGCGAACACCGCGCCGCTGCCGAGGAAGTCCTTCCAGCGACAGCCCTCGTGCGGCCGGCCCTTGGTCAGGGCGCCGTCCAATAGCTGTCGCCCTTGTAACGGCGGGTCCAGCGCTTATCCACAGGCGCCTGCGGCGGACAGATGACCGTGCGGCCCCAGATCTCGGTGATGGTTACTTCCCAGTACTCGTTGCCGAAATGGTCGGTCTTAACCATTCGGGCTTCCGAACTGCTGTCCATCAGGGTGTCGCCGGAGTCGTAGCAGTCGCGATGGCGCTCGGGTTCCTCGGCGTCCAAATCGCTCCAGAACTCGGCAGCGTAGGCTTGGAAGCGTTCGAGCAACTCGGCCGACGAGAAGCCGACGACGAGCGAATAGGCTGGCTTTTCCATGGGTCGTTCCTATTGAGATAACCAACCCTACCGAGACCGCGCCCGTGGCGGCGCCCCCTGGACAGGGGGAGGACAGCCGCTCCTACTTCTCGAACACCAGCTTGCCGTCCACCACGGTCAGCACCGTCTGCGCCTTCAGGATCTGCGCCGGCTCGACGGTCATCAGGTCCTTGGAAAACACCGTCACGTCAGCCTTCTTGCCGGCCTCCAGTGTGCCGCGGTCCTTTTCGGCGAAGGCGGCGTAGGCCGGGGCCCAGGTCAGCATGCGCAGGGCCTGGTCGCGGCTGACCGCCTCGTCCAGATGCCAGTCGGCATTGGCGAAGCCGTCCAGGCTGTGGCGATAGACGGCGGCGTAGAACTCGATGCGCGGGTCGCCGACCTCGACCGGGGCGTCCGAGCCGGCGGCGACGATCGTGCCGCTGTCCAGGAAGTCCTTCCAGCGATAGCCCTCGTGCAAGCGGTCCTTGCCGAGGCGGGCCGGCGCGAAATAGAGGTCGCCGATCGCGTGGCTGGGCTGCATCGAGGCGATGACGCCCATCTTCGCGAAGCGCGGCACGTCCTCGTCGGCGACGATCTGGGCGTGCTCGATCCGCCAGCGGGCCGTTGTGTCGCCGGACAGCGCCTCGCCGAACCAGTCCAGGGCCATGCGGTTGCCGCGATCGCCGATGGCGTGCATGGCGACCTGGGCCTTCACCGCCTTGGCGGCCTTCATCAGCGCCAGACCCTTGTCGTAGGGGGTCAGTTGCAGGCCCAGCCCCTCGGCGTCGCTATAGGGCGCCAACAGGGCCGCGCCACGCGAGCCCAGGGCGCCGTCCATGTACAGCTTGATCCCCCGCACCCGGATCAGGCCGGTGGGGTCGCTTGTCGGACCCTTGGCCAGCACCTCGGCGGCGCCGCTGGGGTCCATGTAGTTGTCGACCCGCAGGCTGAACTTCCGCTCGGCGGCCAGGGACCGCAGGATCGTCAGGTCGGGTCCCGCGACGCTCATGTTTCCCAGGCCCGTCCAGCCGCGCGAGGCGTAGAGGGCGCCGGCCTTTTCCAGGGCCAGGCGCTTGAGGGCGTCGGACGGCGGCGGGATCACCCCCTCGACCAGGCTCTGGGCGTGGTCGATCAGCATGCCGCTGGGCGCGCCGTCGTCGCCCTTGAGGATCTGGCCGCCCGTCGGCGCGGCGGTGTCCCTCGTCACGCCGGCCTTGGCCAGGGCGGCGCTGCTGGCGACCACGGCGTGGCCGTCGGCCCGCTCCAGCACCACGACGCGGCCGGGCGCGGCGCGGTCGAGATCAACGCGGCTGGGGAAACGCTTCTCGGGCCAGTGGGTCTCGATCCAACCCCGGCCGAAGATCGGGCCGTCGGGATGGGCGGCGGCATAGGCTTTCACTGCGGAGACCAGGCTCTCGACCGAGTCGGTCCGGTCGAGATTAAGGGTCAGCTCACGCAGGCCGACGCCGGTCAGGTGGGCGTGGGCGTCCACGAAGCCGGGAAAGGCGGCGGCCCCCTTCAGGTCGATGTCGCGCGCGCCCTTGGCGGCCTTGGCCTTGGCGGCGGCCAGGTCGCCGACGAACAGGATGCGGTCGCCGCGGATCAACACCGCCTCGGCGCTGGGCGTCGCCGCGACGCCGGTGTGGATCGGACCGCCATGGATCAGCATGTCGCCGGCGAGCGCCTGGCCGAGACTGGAGGTCGCCAACAGGGCGGCGAGGGTGAGGATGCGGCGCACGGCGATCTCCGGAATAGCAAGAAGCGGAAATCGTAGGGCGCCGCTCGATCCGCGCAACAGCGATGCTATGTTTGACGCATGGAACAGGGCTTCACCCTCTTCGAAACGCCGATCGGGCTGTGCGGCCTGACCTGGAACGATCGGGGCCTTATCGGCGCGCAACTTCCGGAGGCCGCGCCCGGCGTAAACTGGACCCGTCTGCGCCGCCGCTATCCGGACGCCGTCGAGGCCTCGCCCCCGCCGCCAGCCGTGCAGCGGACGATCGAGCGGGCGCGCGTCAGCAGCGCTCCGACACTGTTCGACATGGCCTTCTCGGTGGCGCCGTGGCGTCGTTAGGACGGGTTAACGCCGCTTCACCATTCGCCGAACATGAGCGAAACGAATCATGACCGAATCAGCGACTTGGCCGGATTCAGTGTTTGTTCCCTACTACCCATTGTAGCTTAAGCTGCATTAACCACAAACAGTCCTATGGAATGAACCTGTCCGCGCGGAGCCGCTCGAACAGCGCGAAGAAGGCCTCGTCGGTCTGTTGGTAGGCGGTGAAGCCCAGGCGGCGGCTCTTGGACATATCGGCGATGACCTCGATGGGGCGACCTAGGTCGGCGTCGGTGTGCCAGGGCGAAGCCAGGCGATCCAGGTCGGGCTCGGCCAGGCCGTCGCGCAGGGCGACGTCCCGCCATAGTGGGGCGTCAGCCGCCATCTGAACCTCCAGCGGCATCACTTCCCCGTCGAACGGCGCGGGCTCAAGGCCGAACCAGTCGGCGATCCGTCCCCACATCCAGCTCCATCGAAAGACGTCACCATTGACCACATTGAAGGCCTGGTTGGCGGCGGCCGGCGTCGTCGAGGCCCACAGCAGGTGACGCGCCAGTTGCCCCGCATCGGTCATGTCGGTGAGGCCGTGCCATTGAGCGGCCGAACCCGGGAAGCGAAAGGGCCGGCCGGTCTCGCGGCACAGGCTGGCATAAACCGCCAAGGTCTGGCCCATGTTCATGGCGTTGCCGACCGCGTGGCCGATCACGGTGTGGGGCCGATGGACGCTCCAGGCGAAACCGTCGCGCGCGGCTGCTGCGAACACCTCGTCCTCCTGGGCATAGTAGAAATTGGCCACGTCCAGCCGGCCCTGCTCCTCGCGGAAGGGGGTCTGGGGCAGCACGCCCTGCCCATAGGCCTCGAACGGGCCAAGATAGTGTTTGAGGCCGGTGACCAGGGCCACGTGCCGCACCGAACCACCGGGACGTAAGGCGTCGAGCAGGTTGCGGACCATGGCGGCGTTGACACGGATGTTCTCCGCCTCGCTGTCCTGGCGTGACCATGTGGTGATGAAGACGTGGCTGGGTCTGGCGTCCTTCAAGGCCTCGGCCAGGGCCGCCGGGTCATGCAGGTCGGCGGCCATTGCCGTGACGCCGGGCGCGGCCTTGGGGTTACGCGACAGCGCCGACACCGGCCATCCGGCCCCCGTCAGGACCTCGACCGTGGCCTGGCCGACAATCCCTGTCGCGCCCACTACCAAAGCGCTGTGGCTCATGATCTTCTCCCGGTGTGACTGCGACGCCAACACTCAACGCGCTCGAGGCCTTCTAGCCTCGCGGCGACACCAAAACGCCTAGCCGGCCGTGCAGGTGGCGCTGAGCCGCTTGGCGTTGAGGGTGGCGGTCATCGGGATGCCGTTGACGGTCTTGCCGTTGACGTTCAGGCGGAAGCTCTCGGGGGTGTAGGAGCCTTTGGCGGTGACCGGGGCCACACGGCCCTTCTTGTCGGTCCAGGCGCCCTTCAGTTCGATCCGGCCATCCTGGACCACCCGCGTGTCGTAATTGCAGGTGTAGCGCTTCAGGCAGATGCCGCGATTGAAGTTCTCGACATCGGACGGCTTGAGGCAGTGCTGATCGGAACCGACGGGAATCGGGCCAATGCGCGTGTTGTATTCCCACTGTCCGGTGAGGATCGTGGTCTTGGCTCCCGCATGGGAGGCGTTCTGCGGCGCGGCCAAGGCGACCACGCCCCCTAAGGTCAGAGCGGCGACGGCAAGGCCGGAAATCTTCACGAACGGGGCCAGCAAGCGCATGCGGTCGGTCTCCATCAACGCCGTCTATATATAGGGGCGCAGATGAACCACGTTTGAAGGCGATCTTTGGGCGGTGTTCGCAGCTTGGATCGGTTCGGGCGGCTTGACTCGGGAAGGCCCCTTCGCCTATATCGCCCGCTCTCGCGCGGTGGTCCGTCCACGGCGCGCCCGAATTCATGTTGCGGAGCCTTTTGGCTTCGCCCAAGCCCAAGGTATCCGCCATGTCGCGCCGTTGCGAACTCACCGGGATCGGTCCGATGGTCGGCCACAATGTGAGCCACTCGAACATCAAGACCAAGCGCCGCTTCCTGCCGGCCCTGTCGCCCGCCTCCCTGCAGTCCGACTCGCTGGGCCAGACCTTCAAGCTGCGGATCAGCAACGCCGCCCTGCGCACCCTGGACTTCCGCGGTGGCCTGGACGTGTTCCTGCTGGGCGCGAAGGACGAGCAGCTGTCGCCGCGCGCCCTGAAGATCAAGACCCAGGTCAAGGCCAAGGCCAAGGCCGCCGCCCTGACCGCCGTCGCCGCCTAAGACATTCTCGGCCTCGCGGCTGAAGAAAAGGCCCGCGTGGTTCGCCTCGCGGGCCTTTTCGCGTCTGGAGCCTGGTGTCCCGCTCAACTGTCGTAGACGGCGGTTGTAGGGTCTAGTTTGACTCATGTTTGCGCTCGCCCTCGCCAGGGCCTTGCAAGCCTCCCCCGCCGCGCTCCGCGCCCTCCCCGCCTCGTCGCCTCGCCGCCGGCCACCAACGGGTCAACTCGTCAGGTTTCCGCAACAAAACTCGAGCTGGAAATCCTATCGGCTTGAGATCCTTCCGGAAGGACCTGGGCGGATCGTGTGCGAGGTCCAAGTCGTGATGGGCTTCAATGGGGAAATCGCTCGGGTCGAGCTCCAAAACCGCCGACCACACCCGTTCTGATCTATCGCCTCCCAGCGCCCACGAAAAAGCCCTCCCCGTTTCCGGGAAGGGCTTTCTGCATTCGACGATCAGGCGGAGAGGGCCGGTACGCCGCCCCCTCTACAGGCCGTAGAGAATGGGCCTTAGCGCGAATAGACGGCCGGGTTGGCGGCGTTGTAGGCGACCAGTTCCGGGTTGTTCATCTTGCCGACCGCGTCATTGACCGAGGCGCGCACGCACGACGGGTACAGGTAGGTGGCCAGCGACTCGCCGCGCACGGACTGCCAGCAGACGGTCGAGGCGGCCTTGACGATCTCGGCGCGCAGCTCGGCCGGGACTTTGCCAGCGGTCTTGATGCGGATTTCGGCGGCGCCGGCGGGCGCAGCGGCGAACAGGGCGATGGCCGAAGCGGCCAGGACGAAGGAGCGGATCATGGGACGAATTTCCTGGTCAGCGGTTGAATTTCAACCCCATCCCGATCCGTTTCCCCCAGCGACTGGTCCAGGATCTCGCCCGCTCTGTCGCTCTTCAAAATTTATAGCTTTCCGGTGGTTACTTATCAATGGTTATGTTGCAGTGCAGGATAAATTCCCGTTGACATGAAATGTGCTGGCAGGAGTCGCTCCCGCGCCGCCGAAACGTCGCGAGAGCGCGCCGGAAGAGAGACCTTAGAGCATTTCCCGACCTGACTGCGTCAGGCCGTGAGCTCTAATCTTTTGTTTTGACGCACTTTTCTTCACGCGAACCGGAACCACTTCGCTCGAAAAATGCTCTAGTAGCTCGCCTTGACCAACAAGGTGCGGCGCTGGGCCTTGGAATAGGCGGTCAGGGCGGGGCTGCCGACCCGCTTGATGGCGTCATAGGTGACGTCCTGCACGCAGAAGATCATCAGGTCGCCGGCGTGGATCCCCAGTTCTTCGCGGCAGACCGAATTGGCGGCGGCCACGATGTCGGCATGGATGGCGGCGTCGGTGCGACCGCGGACCTTGACATGTTGCTCGGCGGCGAAGGCCGAGGTGGTGGTCATCAGAACCATGGCCGAGGCGGCCAGGACAAACATCGATTTCATGATTTCAAATCCGAAGGGGGTTGGGGTTCAACCACCTCCCGACGCGTTCCTCTGAGGCCGTTGGAATCTCGCCCGCTCAAACCTCGGAGATAGCGGTAACATGACAACGTTGTCAGTCAAGTAAAATATCGAGTTTCAAAGGAAACCAGGATTGGATTGGGGACAGCCACATGTGGCTGTCCCCGTCCAGAACTGCAGCGCCTAGAGCAAGTTGCGCGATGTAGGAATCGCACGGCTTGCTCTAGGCTTTTGTTTTCGCATCGCTTTTGCGGAAAACCGGTAGCCACTTTTCCGCGCGATGCTCTAGCGCCGCCGCTTCTTCACCACCGCCGGCGCCGGCGGGGCCGGCGGTGGCGGGGTCCAGTCGAAGGCCAGCAGCAGGGTGCGCTCCAGCGAGAAGTCGTTGTCGTCCGACAGCAGATAGACCCGCGTCGCCCCGGACGGCGTCTTGGCCAGGGCCACCCCCTCGAAGTTGTCGCGCGTCGTCGCCCTGTCCAGGGTCAGGTTGGCGGCGACCACCTGCTTGGCAGACGGGGCGCGCGGATCGACCACGAAACGCACCTGGCCCCGCCAGCCGCGCACCGGGTCGAAACTGCGGTAGAGGGCGGCGATCGCCTGGCCGTCGAAGGATGCGAAACCGGTCAGGCCCCAGGTGAAGTCTGGCGGCGATTGCGGGGCCAGGCCCACACAGGGCGCCGAGACCTTGCACAGCCACACCTCGCCCTCCTCGCCGCCCACCAGATAGGCGTCGGGGCCGGCGATCGGATAGGCGGTCAGGGCTTCCATGCCCTCGTTGTCAGGGAAGGTCGTGGCCGGCTTGTTGACCGCGCGCGGCAGGCCAAGGCCCCCGTTCGGCAGGGCCGGATAGAGCCAGACGCGGTGATTGCGCTCGAAGCTGACCAGCCAGTCGCCATTGGTCAGCACCGCCAGCCCCTCGGCGTCGGCCCAGTCCTTGCTCGGCAGGGGCTGGCCGTCGAGGCCCTTGAGTCCCGACAGCTTGCCGTCGGTCAGGCCGACCAAGCGTCCCGCCTCGTCCAGCTTCAGCCGCGCCTCGAACAGGTCGCCGTCGTCGCTGATCGCCAGCAGCGCGCCATTGGCGCCGATCTTCAGGTCCGACAGGCCGTGCAGGCGCGTGGTGTCGGGGCTGGTGATGTCGATCCCGCCGGCATAGACGAAGCGGCCAATCGAGACCGGCGGTGGCTTGGCCGAGCTGAGCGGCACGGGCGTGGTGACCAGGCTGATCCCCGCCCCCGCCTTGACCGGCGCGACCGGCAGGATGGCGGGCTGCGGTGGGGCCTTGGCGCACTGACCGGCCAGCACGGCGACGAAGCCCAGCACCAAAAGCGCCCGAAGCCCGATCACACCGGAACCTTGCGGGCCGGCTTGGGCGCGGACGGCTGGACGGTGGGCGGGGCGGCCAGCAGGCCCCGGGCCCGCTTCACGGCCTTGGGCTCCTCGTCGAACAGGTCGGCCAGCTGATCGACCAGCGCTCCGCCCAGTTGCTCCACATCGACGATGGTCACGGCGCGGCGATAGTAGCGGGTGACGTCATGGCCGATGCCGACGGCGATCAGCTCGATCGGGCTCTTGGTCTCGATCTCGGCGATCACCTGGCGCAGGTGGCGCTCCAGATAGTGGCCCGAATTGACGCTGAGGGTGCTGTCGTCCACCGGCGCGCCATCCGAGATCACCATCAGGATGCGGCGCGCCTCCGAGCGGCCGATCAGCCGCTGGTGGGCCCACATCAGGGCTTCGCCGTCGATGTTTTCCTTCAGCAGGCCCTCGCGCATCATCAGGCCGAGATTCTTGCGGGCCCGGCGCCAGGGGGCGTCGGCGCTCTTGTAGATGATGTGGCGAAGGTCGTTGAGGCGGCCGGGCGCCGGCGGCTTGCCCGCCTTGATCCACTCGTCGCGCGCCGTGCCGCCCTTCCAGGCGCGGGTGGTGAAGCCCAGCACCTCAACCTTGACCGCGCAGCGCTCCAAGGTGCGGGCCAAGATATCGGCGCAGACCGCCGCCACCATGATCGGCCGGCCGCGCATCGAGCCGCTGTTGTCGATCAGCAGGGTGACGACGGTGTCGCGAAACTCGACATCCGTCTCCTGCTTGAACGACAGCGGGGCGGTGGGATCGATGATCACCCGGGTGAGGCGGGAGACGTCGAGCATCCCCTCCTCCAGGTCGAAGGTCCAGGAGCGGTTCTGCTGGGC
The DNA here is from genome assembly GCF_049896345.1 of Caulobacter sp. DWR2-3-1b2. Taxonomy (NCBI): domain Bacteria; kingdom Pseudomonadati; phylum Pseudomonadota; class Alphaproteobacteria; order Caulobacterales; family Caulobacteraceae; genus Caulobacter; species Caulobacter sp. DWR2-3-1b2. Next base: position 157,922 of record NZ_JAFCUC010000001.1, read on the forward strand.
CAGCAGCCGGCGCTGCAGCTTGTTGGCCAGACGAGAGACCACGCTGGAAAAGGCCGCCAGCTGCTGGTCCAGATAGGCCCTAAGGCGTGTCAGCTCGTCGGCGTCGCACAGCTCCTCGGCCGGCACGACCTCGTCATATTGCGTAGTGAACACCTTGTAGGGCGGCTCGAAAGCCCCGCCTTGACCCGTGTCAGGCCGCGACGGCTTGGCGCCGTCGCCCATCTCGGGCGCTTCCTCGGTGTCCTCGGCCTCGCCGTCCTGTTCGGACTGGACCATCTCCTCCTCGCCGGCCTCGCTCTCGCGGTCGGAGCTCTCGGTCTCCTCGGGCGCGGCGCCGTCGGACTGCTCGCCCTCGCCTTCGCCCTGGTCGTTCTCGGAGGTCTCGGTGTTCTGGTCCTCGTCGCCGGCGTCCTCGTCCGGGCTCTCGCTGACGTCGGACATCTCCTCGCCGAGATCGAGATCGCGGAGGATCTCGCGGGTGACGCGGGCGAAAGCGGCCTGGTCGTCGATGGCGGCGGCCAGGCGGTCCAGGTCCTTGCCTGCCCGGTTCTCGATATTGGCGCGCAGGATGTCGACCAGGGCCTTGGCGCCATCGGGCGGGGCGTCGCCGGTCAGGCGCTCGCGGACCAGCAGCGACAGGATCTCGGCCATGGGCGCCGACTGGCGGTCGGTGGCGACGGCGCGGGTCAGGCCCTGCTTTTCGAGGCGAGCCTCCAGCGCGGCGGTCAGGTTGAGGCGGACCCCGCCCAGGGCGTTGCTGCCGATCGCTTCCAGCCGCGCCTGCTCGATGGCCTCGAAGGCCGCCTGGCCGTCAGGCGAGCTGGGGCGGGCGCGGGCGTGGGCGACGGCGTCATGGTGGGCCAGGCGCAAGGCCATCTGGTCGGCCAGGCCGCGGATGCGGCTGGCCTCCTTGGGATTCAGGTCGCGCGGCGGATGAGGCAGCACCGCCCGGTTGCCGACCAGGCTGGGACCCTCGCCGGAGAACACCACCTCGAGGTCGGGCGTCTGGGAGAGCGAGCGCGCGGCGTGGGCCAGGGCGCGCTTGAACGGTTCGGTCGGGCTTTCGGGCTTGGAGGCCATGGGAATGGGTTACCGAGCGAACGCGGCGAACACAAGACGGCCAAAAGGGAACATGAGCGCCAAAGCCGCGTTTGCGTGATCCAAGCTCGCGATGGGCGGGCCAGCGCTTGAGGAAACGACCATGTTGAAGTGGGCCATCATCCTGGCGGTCATCGCCCTGATCGCCGGCGCCCTGGGCTTCACCGGCATCGCCGGCGCGGCCGCCGGCATCGCCAAGATCCTGTTCTTCCTGTTCCTGATCGGCTTCATCATCTTCGCCGTACTGGGCGTGACGGTGTTCAAGACCGTCTCGAAATAGCCAGGCTACGATTGGGGACAGGCGCATGCGCCTGTCCCCAATCGCGCCCAGCGGTCGCTACTTCACCGCAGAATAGACCTTGGCCTGCGCCCCGACCACCTCGACCAGATTGCCCATGGTCAGGTTGACGTCCACCAGGTGCAGGCCCCAGTCCTTCAACGGCTGGCCCAACACCAGCAGGTCGCCGGGAATGTTGTCGGCCCGAGGGTCGGCCTTGTCCGGATGCACAGTCACCGCCAGATAGTCGAAGCCCCCCTGGCTGACGCACTGCGCCGAGACCAGGCCCGGCAGTTCCACATAGGGCGTCTTCGCATCAAGGCCCTTGGCCCAGGCGGTGGCCGGGCGCATGGCCGTGCCCATGATCGTGCGGTCGCTGAAATAGCTCTTCAGATCGGCCGAGCCTCCCGCCAGGGCTGCGGGATTGACGCAGGCGGCCTTCATGCCGGGTTCGGCGACCTTGCCAAAGAACTTGCTGCCGGCCGGCGGCGGGCTGTCGGCGCGGAACGACACATAGGAGATCAGGCAGCCGATCTGGCCGGCCTTGCGGCACAGCGGCAGCGAGCCATAGCTGTCCTTGGCCGGATCCACGGGCGTGTTCATGCCCAGGATCAGGGCCGAAACGAGTCGCTTCTGCACTGGCTTGCCGTCAATTTCCTTGGCGATCAGCGACAGCAGGATGCGCGAACCCTGGGAATGGCCGATCAGCACCACGCCCCGACCGTGGTTGTCGCGGGCGAGGTAGTCGTTCCAGGCGTCGCGGACGTCGTTATAGGCCAGGGCGCTGTCGCCGGTCGAAGCCTGGCCCATCATCACGCGGCGCAAGGCGGCGATGGTCACCTGGCGGTAGTTGGGGGCGTAGAGTTTGCAGACCTGGCCAAAGCGCGCGAACTGCTGGTCGGCCACGGCCTTTTCCGGCAGGTCCGGCGTCATGTCGCTGTTGCCGCCCGGGTCGCTGGACACCGTCGGATAGACGTAGAAACAGTCGATCGGCGCGTTGGGATCAGCGTTGAAGGTCTCGACGCTGGTCTTGCCATCGGCCTGGATGACCGTGGCCGTCTGATCGGCGGCGCAGGCGTCCTGGCGGCCGGGCCGGCACAGCCAGGCGTCCTCCTTCGTGTAGTCGTTCGGCGTCGCCGGCGCAGCGGGCGCCGGCTGGGCGCAGGCCGCCGTGCCCAGGCCCAGGCCCGCGATCAGGCCCAAGGCCGTCCAAAGCTTGCGTGACATCTCAACCCCCTCCAACGCTTGTTTGGAGCGGAGGATGGCTTGGGATGCGGTGAAAGGGAAGAGGCGGCGACGCGTTAAGCCGGCAACCACCGCCGTGGGAACTTGTCCCCAAGCGCCCGCGCCTCGCCGGCCTTCAGGCCCAGCTCGCGCATCTTGAAGGCCACGATCTCGCGCAAGGCCTCGACCGGTTCGCGGCCACCGGAGGGGCTGGAGGCCACGGGGCCGGCCTGCATGGCCAAGTCCACGGCGGCCCACTCGGCCTGGGCGCGATCGGCCTTGCCCACCGCGAAATAGTGCCGGACCGGCAGGCGCTCGCCGACGATCTCGACCATCACGGCGACAACCCAGCCTTCGACGAGCAGATCGGAGTCGGGGCGCTGGCGGAACATGAGCGCCGATGTAGCAGGTTTCCTCGCGCCGTCACGGCGGCGCGTTAAGTATCAGCCCAGAACCTGGAACGCCGCCTGGCTGACCAGGCCCAGCAGCACCCAGACGCCGACGCCGAGCGCCACGAAGGCCATGCGCGGCCGGCGGCGGTCGCGGAAGCCCTGTATTTCGTGTCGCGCCATGGCCAGCTCTCCACGAACGCATTGTGCGTTCACGGAATTAGCAACGGGCTTCGCCGCGATTTGGCTGCACGTGTTAACGACGTCGTGATCATTTGTTAACAGATGGCTCCGACGCAGCCCGCCCTTTTTATTTCCACCGTCATTCCCGCCCTTGTGGCGGGAATGACGGTGTTAAATGTTATCACGCCCAGCCCCTTCCCGACCCGCCCGCAACGGCGAGGCCGCGCCTTGAAACCTTGATGGCGAGCTTGCTCTGGCGTCTGGCCGAGTCAAGGACGGCCCGAAGGGCCGCCGCGGCGCGGCGACGCGAGCGCGTCGTCCTTGACTCGGCCAGACGCCAGAGCTCCGATCCACCAAGGCTTTAAGGCGTGGCCGCATCCGGGGCGGATGCGGGCGTTCGCCGGGGAGCGGACGTTTGGAACCACGGAGAAGCGTGGTTTGCGGTCGTAGATGCTAGTTACGCCACGCGCGATGCAGCTTAAGCTGTGTCCGAGTCTGATATTTACAACCCGACAAAAAGGAGGGACCGTGTCGATGATTGCGTCCGCAGCGATTATTTTATTGGTCGCTACTTCACCCGCGTCGGGCAGCATTGGCCCTCAGCCGAATTTGGAGGAATTTAGCGCGATGGCCGATGCGGCGCTCGCGAGCAAAATGAAAGACCCGAACTCTGTGACGTTCAAATGGCCATATCAACTGGTTGCTGGGCGTGACGGCTATTACACTTGTGGTTTGGTCGATACGCTTAACAAAAAGGTTGAGCGGCGAGATGTTTGGGTGTCGGCGGTCGTTGCCAATGGCCAAGTGCTCAGTGCGCAATGGTCTACCGACAACGGAATGCTTGCTTGGGACTGTGAGAAACAGGTCCGTAAGGGTACGCTTCTCCCAAGATAATTGGCTCCGTTCCTAGCGGCCGCAATGAGTCAGAAGCTAGAAAGCGAGGGTCGGATTACCCGAAGGACACGCGGCCTATCCGCGACCAGCACCCCTCCATCACCCCAAAAAGAAAAAGGGCGGGACCTTTCGGCCCCGCCCCATTCCTTAACATTCAGCAAGCAGCTGAGCGCGTGGACTAGAAGTCCATGTCGCCCATGCCGCCCATGCCGCCGCCGGGAGCGCCGCCGGCGCCGCCCTTCTTGGGTGACTCGACGATCGCGGCTTCCGTGGTGATCAGCAGGCCGGCCACCGAGGCGGCGTCCTGCAGAGCGGTGCGGACAACCTTGGCCGGGTCGATGACGCCGTCCACGATCAGGTCGACATACATTTCGGTCTGGGCGTTGAAGCCGAAGGTCGGCGAGTCGCTTTCCAGAACCTTGCCGACCACGATCGACCCTTCAACGCCGGCGTTTTCGGCGATCTGGCGGATCGGGGCCTGCAGGGCGCGACGGATGATCGCGATGCCGGCGGTCTGGTCGGCGTTTTCGCCGGTCAGGCCGGCCAGGGCCTTGGAGGCCTTCAGCAGGGCGACGCCGCCGCCGGGGACGATGCCTTCTTCAACGGCCGCGCGGGTGGCGTTGAGGGCGTCGTCGACGCGGTCCTTCTTTTCCTTCACCTCGACTTCGGTCGAGCCGCCGACGCGGATCACGGCAACGCCGCCGGCCAGCTTGGCCAGACGTTCTTGCAGCTTTTCCTTGTCGTAGTCCGACGTGGTGTCTTCGATCTGGCGCTTGATCTGGGTGATGCGCGCTTCGATCGCGGTCTTCTCGCCGACGCCGTCCACGATGGTGGTGTCGTCCTTGGTGATGGTGACCTTCTTGGCCTTGCCGAGCATGTCGAGCGACACGTTCTCGAGCTTGATGCCCAGGTCTTCCGACACGACTTGAGCGCCGGTCAGGATGGCCAGGTCTTCCAGCATCGCCTTGCGACGATCACCAAAGCCCGGGGCCTTGACGGCGGCGACGCGCAGGCCGCCCCGCAGCTTGTTGACCACCAGGGTGGCCAGGGCTTCGCCCTCGACGTCTTCGGCGATGATCACCAAGGGACGGCCCGACTGGACGACGGCTTCCAGCACCGGCAGCAGCGGCTGCAGCGACGAGAGCTTCTTTTCGAACAGCAGGATGAGCGGCTCTTCGAGCTGAACTTCCATCTTGTCGGCGTTGGTGATGAAGTAGGGCGACAGATAGCCGCGGTCGAACTGCATGCCCTCGACGACGTCGAGTTCGGTCTCGGCGGTCTTGGCTTCCTCGACGGTGATGACGCCTTCGTTGCCGACCTTGTCCATGGCCTTGGCGATCATCTCGCCGACGTCCTTGTCGCCATTGGCCGAGATGGTGCCGACCTGAGCGATTTCGGTGTTGGTCGTGACCTTCTTCGACGACGCCTTGATGTCGGCGACGACGATGGCGACGGCCTTGTCGATGCCGCGCTTCAGGTCCATCGGGTTCATGCCGGCGGCGACCGACTTGAGGCCTTCCTGCACGATGGCCTGGGCCAGGACGGTCGCGGTGGTGGTGCCGTCGCCGGCCTTGTCATTGGTCTTCGAAGCGACTTCGCGGATCATCTGCGCGCCGAGGTTCTCGAAGCGGTCAGCCAGTTCGATTTCCTTGGCGACCGAGACGCCGTCCTTGGTCGAGCGCGGGGCGCCGAAGGACTTTTCGATCACGACATTGCGGCCCTTGGGGCCGAGGGTCACCTTCACCGCATTGGCGAGGATGTTGACGCCGCGCAGCATCTTGTCGCGAGCGTCCGAGGAGAAATAAACGTCTTTAGCGGCCATGTGTATGAGCCCTTCTAAATGAGAAACTGGAGTGGAGAGCGGTTCGAACGAGAGAAGCCGTTAGGCCTCGATCACGCCCAGGACGTCGCTTTCCTTCATGATCAGCAGGTCTTCACCGTCGACCTTCACTTCGCTGCCCGACCACTTGCCGAACAGGATCTTGTCGCCGGCCTTCAGGTCGAGAGCGACGACGTCGCCCTTGTCATTGCGGGCGCCGGGGCCGACAGCGACGACTTCGCCTTCTTGCGGCTTTTCCTTGGCGGTGTCGGGGATGATGATCCCGCCCTTGGTTTTGGTTTCTTCTTCGACTCGCTTCACGAGGACGCGGTCGCCAAGAGGACGAAACTTCATAGGGTCTTCTCCGTCGGGACGGTTAGAATTACGGTTCGAAGGCAGGCGGGGAGCGGTGCTGTTAGCAGTCACTCCCACCGAGTGCCAACGCCGGGCAGGAGTTAAGGCTGGGGGTGGCGCAAGTCAAGGACGAGGGCCGCCGATTAGCTGTGGGCAAAGCGCGCCAAAGCCGGTTCGATGAAAGATCATAGGGACAGAAAAAGACGCCATGAAGACGCTTCCCGCCCTGGCCCTGGCCACCGCCCTCCTCGTCGCCGGTTGCGCCAGCGCCCCGCCGCCGCCCGTACGCACGGTCACCGACGCCGATGCGGGCGCGATCACCCTGGCGCGCGGCCAGGGGCTGGAGATCGCCCTGCCGCTGAATTCCGGCACGGGCTACGCCTGGCGGCTGGATGAGGAGGCGCCGATCCTGATCCTCGGCGGCGGCTCCAGCCAGATCACCGACGCCAAGATGCCCGGCGCGCCGGTCCAGACGATCTACCGCTACCAGGCGGTGGGCATGGGCAAGGCCGACCTGGCCTTCACCCTCAAGCAGCCGTGGCGGCCAGACAGCCCGAGCGACCGCAAGGTCGTGTTCCACATCAAGGTGCGCTGATGATCGATCACATCGCCTTAGAGATCAGCGACTTCGCGCGCTCGACGGCGTTCAAACCGCGAGGCAGCCTGCCGGGCGCCCGCGTGACGGACTTGGAGTCATGATGTCGAGTTACGGTCTTTCGCTGGTCCTGGCGGTGATCGCCTGCGTGATCGGCGGCGTGCTGGGAGGGCTGACCCTGACCCGCCCTGGCGCCGCGCGAGGCTTGGCGGGATGGGCCAGTCTCGACCTGGCCGAGGGCGCGGCTCCGTCGGTCGACGCCCTGACCCAGGGCCGGGCGTTCGGCGGCCTGCTGATCCTGTCGCACGCCACGACGGCGCTCTTCCTCGGCTACCAGCCCAGCGTCGGCGCGGCCATGGCCTTCGCCCTGGCCATGGCCTGGTTCGGCGCCGCGCTCGGCCGGGCCGTCTCGGCCCTGGTCGACCGGGCCCGCACCCGCGTCAATTTCGGCAGCCTGGCCTTCGAGGTGATGATCGCCGTGACCCTGAGCCTGCCGTTCTTCAATCCAGGGCGGCTGGTGATCATGGGCGGGAAACTGGTCTAAAGCGGTTCGGCCGGCCCTGCCGGACATCGAGGCGGCTTAGGCGCGGGGACATGCCCTTGGTCATGTCCCCGATCGACGTAGGTCCCGGAAGCGCGACGAGCGCCATCTGGCCCACAGGCCGTCCGATCCGGAGCCCGCCTGATGTTTCCCCGCACCCTCCTGGCCGTTTCCGCCCTGGCGCTGCTGTCGGCCTGCACGGTCGGCCCGGCCTATCAAACGCCGGGCCTGGCCACCGCCACGCCTCTGCCCGGGGGTTTCAAGGCGCTGGATGGCTGGAAGGTCGCCACGCCGGGCGACCTGGCCGATCGCGGCGACTGGTGGACCCTGCTGGGCGATCCGCAACTCGGCATGCTGATCGCCCGGGTCAATGTCTCGAACCAGACGATCGCCGCCGCCGAGCCCAGCTACCGCCAGGCCCGCGCCATCGTCCGCGAGCAGCGCGCCAGCCTGTTCCCGACCATCGACCTGTCGGGCGGAGCGGCGGGGGCGGCTTGGGCTCGGCGACGAATGGTTCGTCCAGCGGTACGCGCTACCAAGTCGGCCTCGGCGCGGGCTGGGAGCCCGACCTCTGGGGTCGCATCCGCAACGGCGTCACCGGCGCCCGTGCCAGCGAGCAGGCCAGCGCCGCCGACCTGGCCGGCGCGCGGCTGTCGATGCAGGGCGAGCTGGCGGTGAACTATCTGGGCCTGCGCCAGGCCGACGCCGAGATCGCCTTGGTGCATCGCACGGTCGAGGGCTCCCAGCGCGGCCTGACCATCACCCAGAACCGCTACGCCGCCGGCATCGCGCCCAAGTCCGACGTGCTACAGGCCCAGACCCAGCTGGCCAACGCCCAGGCTGATCTGGAAAGCCTAACTCAGAACCGCGCCACCTACGAAAACGCCATCGCCACCCTGGTCGGCGAACCGGCCAGCGCCTTCAAGCTGGCCGCCGATCCCGCCTGGACCACGCATCTGACCGACGTCCCAACCGGCGTGCCCTCCGAGCTACTGGAACGTCGCCCCGACATCGCCGGCGCCGAGCGCAGGGTGGCCGCCGCCAACGCCGACATCGGCGTGGCCCGCGCCGCCTTCTTCCCAACCCTGAACCTTTCGGGCTCGGGCAATTCCAGCAGTTCAAGCCTGGGGAACCTGTTCAGCGCCTCGGCCAACACCTGGTCGCTGGGCCTCTCCGCCGCCCAGACCCTGTTCGACGCCGGGGCCCGCAAGGCTCGGGTTGAGCAGGCTCGCGTCGCTTACGACGCCTCGGTCGCCGACTATCGCCAGACCGTGCTGACCGCCTTCGAGGATGTCGAGAACCAGCTCACCGACACCCGCGTACTCGCGCGCCGCTACGCTCTGCTGCAGACCAGCTCCAGCGCCGCCGACCAGGCCGAGCAGATGATCCTCAACCAGTACAAGGCCGGCCAGGTCGCCTATACCGACGTCGTCCAGGCCAAAGCTTCGGCCCTCTCGGCCCGGCGCGCGCTGCTGACTGCGGCCGTCCAGCGCCAGACCACGGCTGTGACCCTGATCCAAGCCCTGGGCGGAGGGTGGAAAGCGGCGACTTAAGGGCGAGGCGGGACCCAGCCGCTCTCCACTGCACGCCCTGAGGCTGAACCTTGCTGAACGGCTCCGAGCTTGTCGAGCTTGTCGAGCTTGAACCTTCGCCTCACCCGGTGAAAACCCCTCGCGCACGGTGGGTTTTGCCCGATGGCCCGTCCACACCTCGCGCCTAGGCTGGCCCGCCATGCCCGCCTCGCTCCCCCTGCAAGACGCCTGGACCCTGCGTCCCGTCGCCGTCCTTGGCGCCGATTCATGCCGATCGCCGGTCTCAAGTCGGTGAGCGAACTGCCCGCCAACTTGTTTCACCATCCGCCGGCCAGGCGTGACGGGTAGGTCAGGGCAGCTGGGATTGATCCTTGCTTAGCGTCGAGGTCATATTCTTTCCTTGGCTCTCGCTGACACCCCCTGCGGGTGACGACGGGAACAGGGACTACATCGGCAGGTCCGGCCTGGGTTTGTCCGAGCCAAAATAGCTGGGCTTTTTCTTAGGCGGCGGAGGCGGCGGAGGTTCGGCCGGCTTGGCGGGTTCGGCGGCGGACTCCGACAGGCCTTCGAGTGACTTGTTGATCTTGGCCACCTCTTCGGCGGTCGGCACGCGGCGACCGCCGCGCATGGCCATGGCCGGATCGCCCGCCAGGGGCGCGAGGGTTTCGACCACGCCATCATGACCAACGATCGTGGCCGGGTCGCCGGACGGCATTGGCGCGGCGCCGGAGGCCTGGGCGGCGGCGAACGTCGCCGCCCGGGTTTCGGCCTGTTCCTGCGCCAGAATCTCAGGCGGCGCGGCCTCCAGGGTGCGCGGATCGGCGCCCATCATGATCTCGGCCGAAACGTCCTCATGAGCCGAATACTTGCTGCGGAACGCCGTCACCTGGCCCGACGGTCCGGTCCAGCGGTAGAAGATATGAGCGCCCACGGTGCGCAGTTTGACCAGGGTCGGCGCCCAATACGGATAGACGTAGTTGGCGTGGTAGTGGGTGGCGGTGCCGACGCCCTTCATCACGAAGCCCGCCAGGGCCCGCTTGGCGATGATCTGGGCGTTGTCCCACACGGTCGGGCTGATCGCCCGCTCCAGCGAGCCGTCGCAGGTGAAGCTGAACTGGCAGCCCGTGCCCCGCGCCGCGCCCTCGTAGACCACGCCGCAGACCGACTTGGGATAGCCCGGATGGCGCATCCGGTTGAGCACGGTCTGGGCCACGGCCTGCTGACCGTCCACCGGCTCGAACCCGGCCTCGAAATAGACCGCCTGGGTCAGGCAACGCAGGGCCTTGTCCCGCTCCAGCGGCGGCCCGCTGATCTTGAAGGGCCTGGCCGCCTCCATCGTCAGGGGCGACGCCTGCTTGAAGCTGTTGATCAGCCGGGCTTCCTCGAAATCCGCATCGCGGTCGCCCAGGCGGGGGATCAGGTGGATATCCAGCTTCTCCCAGCCCGCGACGCGGCCCCAATAGTTCTTGTGCGGCTGCGGGTCGTGCCGCCGGGCCAAGGCCAGCATCGCCAGATCCATATTGGCGGTGTAGCGGGCCAGGCCGGCGTCGGACAGAGAGCCGGCGATGGTGACGATGGCCTTGGGCCGGCCGGATCCGGCCGGGAGATAATAGGTTGTCGCGCACGCGGAAAGGCCGCCGGAGGCGACGAGCGCCGCGGCGGCCTTGACGGCATGGGTTTGACTAGAGCTTGGCAGACTATTTCCCGCCCAGCGTGGAGCGGATCATCCAGGCATGCTTTTCGTGGGCGGCCAGGCGCTGGGTATAGAGATCGGCGGTGGCCTCGTCGCCAGCTTCCTCGGCCGCTCCGAAAGCGTCGCGCAGGGTGGCGATCACGGTCTCGTTGTCGGCCTGGAGTTCCTTGAACATGCCTTCCCACTCCTTCTCGGCGTCGCCATCCTTGATGCTCGAGAGGTTTCCGAACGCGCCGTAGCCCATGGGGGCCAGTTCGCCCAGCGCGCGAATGCGCTCGGCGATCGCGTCAAGCGCCGTCCATTCCTCGGTGTATTGGCCTTCGAGCAGCACGTGCAGCGCCTGGAAATTGGGGCCGCGCACGTTCCAGTGATAGCCGTGGGTCTTGAGATACAAAGCATAGCTGTCAGCCAGGACCTTGTTCAGGCCGGCGACAATGTCGCTGCGTTGTTTCGTCGTGAAGCCGGTGTTCAGGTTCGCAGCCATCGTCATCTCCCGTGTTGCGTGTTGCGTGTCTTAGGTAAGCGTGTCCATGCTCTTGGCAAGACGTACGTGCGCCAGGGCCCCATGAAGTCACAAGAACCACTCGCAACGCAGCAAGGGCGCTTTTCGCCTGATGTGCTGAGCGCGTGGTTGGTGCCCAAGGCGCCGCCGCCCCTTTGGCGGGCGACCCTGGCCACGGTGGCCGCCATCGCCGTCGCGATGGGGCTGCGCATCGCCTTGCTGGGCCTGAGCGGCAGTATCGGCGTCACCCAGGCCTTTTTCCCGGCGATGATTCTGGTCACGCTCTATACCGGCTGGCGTTGGGGCGTCGCGCCACTGGTCGCCGGGGCGGTTTTTGCCTGGTGGCTGTGGGGCGGAGGGCAAGGCGAGGGCCTTGACGAGAGCGAGATCGCCACCCTGATGCTGTTCGTGGTTTCGGGGGCGATCACCATCGTCGTGGCCGAGGGGCTGCGCATCGCCCTCGTCAGCCTCGCCCTGGCCCGCCGCCTCCAGATCAAGGCCGAGCTTCGCCTAGAGATGACACAGACCGCAGCCGGCGTCGGTCCCTGGGAATGGGACTTGCTGAACAACGAGCTGCAGCTGTCGCCCGCCGCGCGCAAGAACCTGGGCGTCACCACGGCGAGTCCGCTCGACCTGGCCGGCCTGCTGGATTTGGTCCATCCCGACGATCGCGTCATGATGGCGGCCCGTATCCGCGAAGCCGTGAAGACCGGGCCGCTCTATGAGGTCGAATATCGGCTGATCGGCGCGCCCGGCGGCGAGCGCTGGATCCACGGACGCGGCGAGGTGTATCGCGACGCGGAAGGCCGCGCCACTAAGGTTCTCGGCGTCAATTTCGACGTCACCACGCGCCGCCAGGCCGAGGAGAGCCTGCGCGAGAGCGAAGCGCGTTTCCGCTCCCTGGCCGACAGCGCCCCGGCCTTGATGTGGATCAGCGGCGAGGATGGCGTGCGGATCTTTGTCAACGCCGCCTATGTGGACTTCGCCGGAGTGACCTTTGAAGACGCCTTGATCCTGGACTGGCGCTCGCGGCTGCACGCCGACGACCTGCAGGTCATTCTCAAGGCCCAGATTTCCGGCGAGGCGTCGCGCAAGCCCTTCAGCCTGGAGGGTCGCTACCGGCGGTTCGACGGCGAGATGCGCTGGCTGAAATCGTTCTCCCAGCCGCGCCACGGGCCAGGCCAGGTGTTCAACGGCTTCATCGGCATCGCCTTCGACTTCACGGACACCAAGGAGGCCGAGGCCAAGCTGACCAACCTCAATGAGCTGCTGGCCGACCGCGTGCAGGAAGCCCTGTCCGAGCGCGATGTCGCCCAGGCCGCCCTGACCCAATCCCAGAAGCTGGAGGCCATCGGCCAGCTGACCGGCGGGGTGGCTCATGACTTCAACAACCTGCTGACGGTGATCATCGGCGCGCTGGACGTGCTGCAGCGCAATCCGCAAGATGAAACGCGGCGTGAGCGGATGGTGAGCGCCGCCCAGGCCGCAGCGCGGCGCGGCGAAAAGCTGACCCAGCATCTGCTCGCCTTCGCTCGCCGCCAGCCGTTACATCCCGAAATCTGCCGCATCGACGCGATGATCGTCGATAGCGAGAGCCTGCTGCGCCGCGCCATCGGCGAGGGCCTGACGCTCAGCCTCGACCTTCAGGCGGGCGAGCGCACGACCCTGACCGATTCCGGCCAGTTCGAGGCCGCCCTGCTGAACATGGTGGTCAACGCCCGCGACGCCACACCGCCTGGCGGCGCAATCACCATCCTGTCCGAAGCGGTGGACCTGGCCGAGCCCCGGGGTGAGCTGCCGGCCGGCCGCTATCTGCGCGTCGCCGTGCGCGACACCGGAGCCGGCATGGACGCCAAAACCATGGAGCGGGCCTTCGAGCCGTTCTACACTACCAAGCCGGTCGGCAAGGGCACGGGGCTGGGCCTGTCGCAGGTCTATGGCTTCGCCCGGCAGAGCGGCGGCGAGGTGACGATCGACTCCACTGTCGGCGAAGGTACGACCGTGGCCATGACGCTGCCGGTGCGCGAGGCCTTCTCGAGCGTTGAGGTCCTGAGCGTGGCGCCGCCGGCCACCCGCGCCACCGCCCATGTGCTGCTGGTCGAGGACGACGTCGAGGTCGGCGACCTGATCGAGGCCATGCTCGACGAGCTGGGCCACATGGTCAGCCGGGCGGCCAGCGCCGATCAGGCCCTGGCCATCACGCGCGCCGATCCCACCCTGGCCCTGGTGATCACCGACGTGATGATGCCTGGGGGCAAGAGCGGGGTCGATCTGGCCATCGCCCTGTCGCACGAGCGTCCGGATCTGCCGATCCTGCTCAGTTCGGGCTATGCCGGCCAGGAATTGGTCCGCGCCCACGAGACTTCCTGGCCCCTGCTACGCAAGCCCTATGCCCTCGACGCCCTCGCCCGGGCCATGGCCGACGCCTGGGACAGGCGCCCACCGAACCAGGCGGTGGGGTGAGGGTCAGCCCAGGTCAGCCGTTCGCCGGCTTGCCCGGCGCGCATCAGGCGCCGGTGGCGTCCACGACGATAGCCACCGTCTTGCCTCGAGAAAGCGGGTCCCACCCCGCCTCGATGGCGGATGCGATGGCCTTCGCAACGAGGTCCGGAGCGATTTGAGAGGCCTTGAGAACGGGCGCCCCGTACCGAGGCTCGGGGCCAGGCGGAAACTCCATCACGGCTTCGCGCTGCCCTTCCTTGTGACGTGCGGCGATCGCCATGCCATGCCGTGACGCGGTGTCGCTGGACCATCCGGGCAGGCGGTGAAGTCGCCAGACAAAAGGCTGTCCGCCAACTTCGATCTCAAGGTCAGGGCTTTGCTTGGTTCGTGCCATGTACGGGTGTTATCCTGGCCAGCCCGTCCAGGCCACCCCGTCGCGGGCCTTGGGGGTTCGAAAGGGCGGTCGAGCGCCCGCGATGCCCTCGACACGGCTCCAACGGGTTCGCCGCAGCTCTGCGCTGGCGTCGGCCACCGCCGCGCGCCGCGCCCACCCGTGAACCGCCCATAGGGCCGCTGTAGACGCCGCCCTAGGATCCTCGGTCGAACGACTGTCGCCTGGTGTTGCTCGGCTCGAAACCGCCTGAAAGTCAGAGACGGTCACAACGCATCACCGGCAGGGCGGTCGGGCGAATCTTACAGGACGATTTGCAATCGGCGACGGAAGGTCTATATCTGATCCGTGGGTTTTGCTCAATTTCAGCAAAAGCCGTGACGCCGATGGGCTCTCCGTCCTCCGGCGTTTTTTGAGACCCTGGAAATGCTCAGTTTGAGCATAAGAGAGGATCAGATGGCCGACGGTTTTGCGCCCCTCGCTTTCAATGCCGATGTCGAAGCCGAAACCGCCGCCGCATGGAACAAGGTCAAGCACCATGTCACGCCGCTGGAATGGCAGATTCACGCGCCCTTGATCAGCGAGATCAACCGGTTGAAGCGCGAGAAAAACGCCGTCATCCTGGCCCATAACTACATGACGCCAGAGATCTTCCACGGCGTGGGCGACTTCGTCGGCGACAGCCTGGCCCTGGCCCGCGAGGCCGCCCAGTGCGACGCGGCCGTCATCGTCCAGGCCGGCGTCCACTTCATGGCCGAGACCAGCAAGGTGCTGGCGCCCGACAAGCGCGTGCTGATCCCCGACCTGCGGGCCGGCTGCTCTCTGGCCTCCTCGATCACGGGCGCCGATGTTCGGCTGATCAAGGCGCGTCATCCGGGCGTCCCAGTCGTCACCTATGTCAACACCACCGCCGACGTGAAGGCCGAGACCGACATCTGCTGCACCAGCGCCAACGCCGTGCAGGTGGTGGAGTGGGCGGCCCGCGAATGGGGCGTCGACAAGGTGATCCTGATCCCCGACGAGTTCCTGGCCCGCAACGTGGCGCGCCAGACCTCGGTGAAGATCATCGCCTGGGCCGGCCGCTGCGAGGTGCACGAGCGCTTCAACGCCCAGGACATCGCCGACATGCGCGCAGCTTATCCGGGGGCCGAGATCCTGGCTCACCCCGAATGCCCGACCGAGATCCTGGAAGCCGTCGATTTCGCCGGCTCGACGGCGGCGATGAACGACTATGTCGCTGTGCGCAAGCCCAGGCAGGTGGTGCTGATCACCGAGTGCTCGATGGCCTCCAACGTCCAGGCGGAGTCGCCCGGCACCCAGTTCATCGGCCCCTGCAACCTGTGTCCGCACATGAAGCGGATTAGCCTCCAGAACATCCACGACGCGCTGGTCCACGACCGCTACGAAGTGACCGTCGATCCGGCCATCGCCGTCCGCGCCCGCCTGGCCGTGCAGCGGATGATCGACCTGCCGCCGCCGCTGGTTCCGGCGCGGTATGACCTGGTGAAGGCCAAGCATCATGTGGATGTGGAGATGATCTAGAAAACCCTTCCCTTCGCCCCTTGCGGGGGAAGGTGGCCGCGAAGCGGTCGGATGGGGGGTGTCGGCGCAGACGTCCAAATCAGCGCCGACACCCCCACCCCAATCCCTCCCCGCAAGGGGGAGGGGCTTCGGAGTGAGCTTGAGATGATTGAGCACCGCATTACCTTCGATGGCCCCGTGATCCTCGGGGCGGGCCTGGCGGGTCTCACAGCCGCCCTTGCGGCCGCGCCGCGCCGGGCGCTCGTGCTGTCGCCGACGCCGCTGGCGACCGGCTGCTCCAGCGCCTGGGCGCAGGGCGGCATGGCTGCGGCCCTGTCGGACGAGGACGCTCCCGCCCTGCATGCCGCAGACACCATGGCGGCCGGCGCGGGTCTATGCGATCCGGCGGCCGTCGCGCTATTGACCACCGAAGGCCCGGACGCGGTTCGCGCCCTCGCCGCCCTCGGAGCCCCGTTCGACCGGCAAGCCAATGGCGACTTCGTGCTCAGCCTGGAAGCCGCTCACGCCAAGGCCCGGGTTGCCCGGGTCGGCGGCGACGGGGCCGGCGCGGCGATCATGGCGGCCGTCATCGCCGCTGTCCGCGCCGCGCCCTCCATCGAGGTCCGTGAGAACGCTCGCGCCCGCCGGTTGCTCCAGGACGCGACCGGTCGCGTGGTCGGCGTGTTGGCCGAAGTCGGCGGCGAGCTTGTCGAGATCCACGCCGCCAGCGTCATCCTGGCGACCGGCGGGGTCGGCGGCCTCTACGCGGTCACAACCACCCCGGCCGAAGTGCGCGGCGAGGGCCTGGGCCTGGCCGCCTTGGCCGGGGCAGAAATCGCCGATCCGGAGTTCGTGCAGTTCCATCCCACGGCCATCGACATCGGCCGCGACCCCGCGCCCCTGGCCACCGAGGCCCTGCGCGGCGAAGGGGCCATCCTGCGCAATACGGATGGCCGCGCCTTCATGGCCGACTATCACACGGCTCGCGAGCTGGCGCCGCGCGACGTGGTGGCCCGCGCCATCCACGCCGAGCGCTCGGCCGGACGCGGCGCTCTCCTGGACGCCACCACGGCGGTGGGCGCCCACTTCCCGCAGGAGTTCCCGGCCGTGTTCGCCGCCTGCATGAGCGCGGGGATCGACCCGCGCATCCAGCCGATCCCGGTGACCCCGGCGGTGCACTATCACATGGGCGGCGTGGCGACGGACCTCGACGGCCGCGCCAGCCTGCCGGGCCTGCTGGCGGCCGGCGAGTGCGCCAGCACGGGCGTGCACGGCGCCAACCGCCTGGCCTCCAACAGCCTGCTGGAGGCGGCCGTGTTCGGCGCCCGGGCCGGGCGCGTGGCGCGCGACCTGGCGATGGGCGGCGAACCTCTGCCGGCCGAGCCCACGCCCGACCTGCCCGACGCCGCTCTCCAGATCCTGCGCCGGGCGATGAGCCGCGACGCCGGCGTGATCCGCGACGCCGAGGGCCTTTCCCGCCTCGTGACCGTGATCGACGCCTCGCAAACGGCGCACGGCCTGGCCCCAACCCTGGTCGCCGCCGGCCTGATCGCTCGCGCCGCCCTGGCCCGCGAGGAAAGCCGAGGCGGCCATTTCCGCCGCGATTTCCCCGCCGCAACCTTGGCCGAGCGCACTTTCATCACCCTGGACAGCGCCGCCGCCGGCTTGCGATACGCGGCGGAATAGGAGTACGTTTCAGGAACGGAGGCTCTGCCATGACGGCGACGGATGCGGGTTTCGAAGAGCGCGGCGACAGCGAGTTCCTGTTCGACTTCGATCAGTTTGAACTGATGGACCAGGCGGGCGTGTTCTCCGGCGTCCAGGGGCGCGTCGAACTGATCGAAGGGAAGATCATCCAGATGGCGCCCGCTTCGACCGATCATGGCGGCGCCAACGCCGACGTCGTATTCGCGATCGAAAGCGCCTTGCGCGCGCTCTCGCCCCGACCAGCCTTGAAGGTCATCGTCAACGCGACCTTGCAGATTGGCCAACGCAGCGCACCGCTGCCAGACGTCTTTGTCATGCGAAGGGCCGAGGGCGAAAAATACGCCCAGGCCGAGCAAGCCGTCTTAGTGGTGGAGATTTCGATCTCGACACGCGGCAACGACCTGACGGTCAAGAGCCGCCTCTACGCGCGGGCCGGCGTGCCGGAATACTGGGTGGTCGAGCCCAACGCTCGCAAGGTCAGCGTCTGCCGCGAACCGCAAGCCGACGGGACCTGGGCTTCGACTGCCGTTTTTGAAGGCAACGCCGCAACCGTCTCGCCCCTGTTCGCCCCGCAGATCAGCATCGCGCTGTCGGAGTTGTTTTGAGCGTTCCGTCCCCCCTCCCCGACCTGCTGATCCGCCCCATCATCGACCTGGCCCTTGCCGAGGACCTTGGCCGGGCCGGCGACATCACCGCCCAGGCCTGTATCGACGCCGACGCTCGGCTGTCGGTGGTGTGGGCCGCGCGGCAGGAGGGCCGGATCGCCGGCCTGTCCTGCGCACGCCTGTCCCTGGCCGCCCTGGATTCGACCGCGTCGTTCGAGGTCTTGACGCAGGACGGCGCCGACGCCGCGCCCGGCGCCGTCCTGGCCCGGGCCGAGGGCAACGCCCGCGCGGTGCTGGCCGCCGAGCGCACAGGGCTGAATTTGCTGGGCAAGCTGTCGGGCATCGCCACCCTGACGCGGGCCTATGTGCGCCTGGTCGAGGGCACGGGCGCCGTCATCGTCGACACCCGCAAGACCACGCCCGGCCTGCGGGCCCTGGAGAAATACGCCGTGCGCTGCGGCGGCGGCGTCAACCACCGCTTTGGCCTGGATGACGCGATCCTGATCAAGGACAACCACGTCGCGGCCTGCGGCGGCGTGGGCGAGGCCGTCCGCCGGGCCCGCGCCTTCGCCGGCCACCTGGTCAAGGTCGAGGTCGAGGTGGATGGACTTGACCAGTTGGAAGACGCGCTGAAGCACCGCCCCGACGTGGTCATGCTCGACAATTTCAGCCTCGAAGACCTGAAGACCGCCGTCGCCCTGGCCAAGGGCCGTGCAGTGCTGGAAGCCTCCGGCGGCGTCAACCTGACCACCGTCCGGGCCATCGCCGAGGCCGGCGTGGACGTGATCAGCGTCGGCGCCCTGACCCACTCGGCCCTGGTGATGGATATTGGCCTGGACGCCGTGTGAGACCCACTCCTCTTGCCGCTCATCCCGGCGAATGCCTGGAGGAGCGGAACGAGGGCATGGCGAGCCTGGTGAAGCTGCTCCGCGACAATCCGCCCCATCAGCGTGGCGACAGCGGTTTCTTAACCGTATGGGCGCATTGAGTAACGGTCCCAGCAGTTCGTCGGGATGACCGGGGCGCTCTGGGTTGCAACCAAGTCAGCACATCAATCTGGACAAGGCTCGGGCGCTGATTGTTGATGACAATCCGCAGTCGCTCGACATCCTGGTCGGGGTGCTGATGAGCTTTGGCCTGCGCAATGTCGTGCGCAAAACCACCGCCCAGGAAGCCCAGAACGAGCTGAAATATCATCAGGTCGATCTGATCCTGACCAACGCCCTGCTGCCGGAGATGGACGGCTACGACCTGATCCGCTGGCTGCGCCGCGAGTCCGACGAAGCCAACCGCATGACCCCCGCCATCATCGTCACCGCCCACACCCGTCGCGCCCACGTCGAGAAGGCCCGCGACTGCGGCGCCAACTTCATCGTCACCAAGCCGATTTCACCGACCGTGATGCTGGAGCGAATCCTCTGGGTCGCCAAAGGCGATCGCATGTTCATAGAGTGCGACACCTACATCGGCCCCGACCGCCGCTGGCGCAACGCTGGCCCGCCGGTCGAATTCCCCGACGGCCGGCGCCGCGACGATCAGTCCACTGAATTGAGCGACGGCTCAGGCCAGAACATGAGCCAGGACGAGTTGGACCTGCTCATCAAACCACAAAGATCCTTGGCATGAGCGAAGTCAAAAAGAGCCGCATGCGGCCGCGTCTCGGCCAGCTGATGGCGCAAAAGGGCGGCATATACGTTGGCGAAGCGCTGAAACGCGCCGACGCCACCTTGGAAACCCTGCGCGAGCCGTCTTTGGTCGGCATCGGCCACCACATCGCGGCGCTGGAGGCCATGCTGGCCTCCAGCGCCGACGGGCCCGCGCGGATCGAGGGGCTCTATGCCCGCGCCGCCGACATCGTCAGCTTGTGCGGAGCTGAGCGCAACGAGGCTGTCGAGATCGCCGCCCGCTCGCTGTGCGACCTGCTGGACGAGGCCGGCGCGCTGACGCCCACGGTGCAGGCCGGCGTCAAGGTGCACGTCGCCTCGATCAAGCTGCTGCACCGCGCCGACGCCAATTCCGCCATGCAAGACATCATCCTGCAGGGCCTGGCCAGCGTGCTGGAAAAGCAGCGCGGCGAAACCGCCGAGAAGAACTCCGCGGCTTAAGGGGGCTTACCGCCGCCCCCGTAGCCATGGTGCCATGCGATTTTGCAGCGGCTGATCGAGATAGGTGTGGAACAGGAAGGCCGCGCCAAGGGCGATCGGGAACGAGGCCAGCCACATCAGCCACTGCCAGGCGATGCCGATCGGCACGGTCTCAATCAACTCGTGCACCGCGCTCCAATAGATCACCCCCACGAGAATGTGGGTGATGAACAGGGCGAAGGACAGCTTGGCGCCTTCCTCAATCCAGGCCTTGGGATGGCGCACCGGCAGGCGACCCGCCCCCAGCACGATCGCGGCGATGGCGATCAGGCAGGGGATGTCGAAAATCAGCTCGTCGGGGAGGGCGTAGCGGTCCAGCGGCTGCATCGCCGCCAGCAGCCCGCAACCGCCGACCAGCAGGGCCTTGGCGGCCTTTTCCGACGGCCAGTCCATCTCGACCGCCCGCGCCAGGCAGACGCCCAGGATGAACAACGGCAAGGCCCGTAGCACGCCATAGCGGAACTGCAGGTCCGACAGGGCGTGGTGAAAGGCCTGACGGGCGACGACCTCGCACAGCGCGAAGGCCAGGGCCCCGGCCAAAGGCAGCAGCCACGGATGGCGCACCTTGTCGGCGGCCCGCCACAGCCAGGGAAACACCGCATAACAGACTACCAGCGCCGACAGCGACCAACTGGGCAGGTTCCAGCCGTCGCTGTTGAACCCCCAGGCATGGACCAGCAGGGCCTGGACCGGCAGTTGGTCCCAGGCAAAGCGCGAGGGCTTGTGGGCGTCGGTGCCCAGGCTGTTGAGCACCAGCACCAAGACCGCCATCGTCGCCAGCACGATCAGGTGCCCCGGCCAGACCCTGCCCACCCGGCGCACCCAGAACCGGCCATGGCTGATGCGCCCCGTCAGGGTCGAGGCTCCATAGGCCCGGCCCAGCACATAGCCCGACAGCATCAGGAAGAAATCGGTGGCCAGGAAGCCGCGCGAGAACATTTGGGAGAAGCGCTCGATGCGCATCGGCCCCTCGGCCCCGTAGTGATAGAGCACGATCAGCAACGAGGCCACGAGCCGCAGCAGGTCCAGCGCGCCGCCCCGGGTTGAGGCCCGCAGTGGGCGCGCGGCGACCGGGGTGGCCGGCGGGTCCGAAGGCGGCGTCGCATCGCCGGAAGCCGTGGGGGGAAGGACGGGTACGTTCACAACGCCTCCGCCTTAACAAAGCCGGGCGCGCCGGGAAAGCACGCGTCGCAAAAGCGGCCCCGCGACGGCCACGATGTGGCCAAATGGTCGCCCTCGCGCCTTCCCGGGTGCGTATTGAAAGACGCCGGCGGCGACCTATCTGTAACTCATAGAGTAGCTGATCGGACCTCGCGCCCATGACCGCCCGCCTGCCCGTCCTGTTCCTCGGCCACGGCTCGCCGATGAACGCCATCGCTGACAACGCCTGGAGCCAGGCCTGGGCCGCCCTGGGCGCCGCCCTGCCCCGCCCCAAGGCGGTGCTGATGATCAGCGCGCACTGGGAGACGATGGGGGCCAGCGCGGTCGGTGCGTCCGAGCGCCCCGAGACCATCCACGACTTTGGCGGCTTCCCCCAGGCGCTGTTTGACGTGCGCTACGACGCGCCGGGCGATCCGGCCCTGGCGTCGCGGGTAGCGGAGCTACTTTCGCCCGATCCCGTCGTGCAGCATCCGACCCGAGGCCTGGACCACGGCGCCTGGGGCGTGCTGCGTCCGATGTATCCGCACGCCGATGTGCCGGTGGTGCAGCTGAGCCTGGATCGCGGCCGCTCCGACCGCTGGCACTATGAGGCCGGCCGACGCTTGGCCGCCCTGCGCGACGAGGGCGTGCTGATCATCGGCAGCGGCGACATCGTCCACAACCTGCGCGCCGTGAACTTTCGCACCGGCGAGATCCCCGACTGGGCGCCGCGCTTCAACGACACCGCCAAGGCGTTGATCGCGGCCGGCGATCACGACCCGCTGATCGACTGGCGCGGCCTGGGCCCCGACGCCGAGGCCTCGATCAACAGCGCCGAGCACTACCTGCCCCTGCTCTATGTGCTGGGCGCCCAGCAGGCCGGGGATGAGGTGTCGTTCTTCACCGATGACCTGTTCGCGGCGATCTCGATGACGAGTGTTCGTGTGGGGTGAAGGGGCCGACCGCCCCCTCCGTCGGCTTCGCCGTCTCCTCCTCACCCGCGAAGCGCGGGAGGAGGCGCGATGCGAATACGCATCGTGACGGAGGGGGCGTCGGCCACCGTCAAAACCCACACTCCCGCTTGCCATCGCCGCCCGACACCGTCGAAGGTCCGCCCATGCAACGCAGGGGATTGTCCATGAAGCGCCGCAGCGCCGTCCTCGCCATCCTGGTCGCCGTCACCGGCGCGGCCGCCAACGCCCAGGCCGTTGACCCGACCCAGGGCGTCTGGCGTTCGCGCGGCTATGGCTACATCGTGCGGATCGACGCCAGCGAGACCAAGCTGTTCCACGCCGTCGGCGCGGCCTGCTACGCCGATCCGCGCCCTGAGGCCGATCCCGATGGTGTGCTGGCGGTGCGCCACCTGGCCGGCCCAAACGTCCTGGCGACGTCATCCGGCCCTGCCGACACCAGCTATCTGTTCGACCGCTTGCCGGCCCTGCCCGCGGCCTGCCTGGCCAAGACAGCCTGGACGCCGCGCAAGATCACCGCCCTGGCGGCCGACACCTTCGCGGCCTTCTATCCCTCGACCAGCCAGCGCCATGTCGATTGGACCGCGAGGGCCCGCATCGCCGACAAGGCCGCCGCCAAGGCCACCAATGGCGCTGCGCTATTCGACGCGCTGAACGGCTTGATGGTCGGTCTTGACGATCCGCATGTCGGCTTGCAGGCCACCCTGGGCGACGAGGCCCGCGACTTCGAGAGCGGCGAGGCCGCCACCCTGATCCGCGTGCGCTCGAACTCCCGGCAGGCCGATCCCGCCGCCTCCGAGAAGGCTTGGCTCCAGACCTACAAGCGCGGCGTCCTGGACGACGTTCTGAAAGGGCGTGGCCACCAGGCCGCCAATAACCGGGTGATCTGGGGCCGGGTTGGCGAGGTCGGCTATCTGAACATCGTCACCATGGGCGGCTTCGACAAGGAGGCCGCGCCGGGCGACCCCGCCGCGCTCGACGCCGCGCTGGACGACGCGCTGCAAGCCTTTGACGGCGCCAAGGCGGTGATCGTCGATGTCAGCAACAATCGCGGCGGCTATGACGCCATCGGCCTGCGGATCGCCGGACGCTTCGCCGACCACTCGCGCCTGGCCTGGAGCAAGTTTGCCGTCGGCGCGCGCGATGTGACGCCCCAGGCTTTTCACGTCCAGCCGTCGCGGGCGCGTCGCTATCTGGGGCCGGTCTATCTGGTGACCAGCGATGTCACGGTCAGCGCCGGCGAAACCTTCACCCTGGCCATGCGCGCCCTGGCCAACGTGGTCCAGGTGGGCGAGCGCACCCGTGGCGGCCTGTCGGACCAGCTCAACAAGCCCCTGCCGAACGGCTGGATGCTGACCCTGCCAGCCGAAATCTACCGCGACCCGCAAGGCGCGCGGTATGAGGCCGTGGGCATCTCGCCGGACGCCCCCCGCGCGGTGTTCGCCGACGACCTGGCCGAGGGCCACGCCCGAATGATCCGTGCCTTGATGCAGGAGATCGAGCGGGGCGATGCGCCGCAGCCGGTGGCTCGGAGCTAGGGCAGGCCAACGCCGCCTAACCTCCGCCGCCTCTTGCCGCCCTAAGCCATCCGCCCCAGCTTCGCGCCCGCCAGCCGCGCCGCCGCCCACCGCTCGTCCATGCCCTTGCCATAGACCGCCTGGATGCGCTCCAGAACCGCCGGAGGGGCGGTCTCGGGGCGGCCGGCGTTGAACGGTGGGGCGGGGGCGTATTCGACGGCCAGCTGGATCGCCTGAGCCACGTCGTCTCCGGCGATCTCGGCGGCGATAGTCAGGGCGAAGTCGATGCCGGCCGTCACCCCGCCGCCGGTGAACACATTGCCGTCGCGAA
Organism: Caulobacter sp. DWR2-3-1b2; assembly: GCF_049896345.1. NCBI lineage: Bacteria > Pseudomonadati > Pseudomonadota > Alphaproteobacteria > Caulobacterales > Caulobacteraceae > Caulobacter > Caulobacter sp. DWR2-3-1b2. Next base: position 181,792 of record NZ_JAFCUC010000001.1, read on the forward strand.
CCACCCGAGCCGGGTCGGGGATCGCGCCGAACAGGGTCAGCTGGTCGCGCCAGGCCCAGTGGCAGGCCGCGCGCCTGCCCACTAGAAGACCAGCCGCGCCCAGCAACAGCGACCCGGTGCAGACCGAGGTCACGTAGCGCGCCCCGGCCGCCAGCCGGCGCAACTGGGTCAGGAAAGCCGCGTCGGCCATGGCCTGGGTCGTGCCGAACCCGCCGGGCACGCAAAGCAGGTCGCAGTGCTCGATGTCGGCCAGCCTGGCCACGCGGGCGAACACCAAGCCCTCCGCCTCGACGTCGCCGCCCGCCTCGCTGGCGATCACGACCTGTGCGCCGGGCAGGCGGCTGAGGATCTGGTGCGGCCCGGTGAAGTCCAGGTGGGTGACGTCCGGAAACAGGGCGAATACGATGTGAAACGGCGCGGGCTTCTTTGGCGCGTTCTGGGGCATGGGTGAGACCTCCGATTGACGCCGCAACATCGCAGGCCTAGCGTCTGGCTTAAATGACATAATTCCCTCGGAAACAGCCATGCTCCGCACAATTGGCTTCTTGATCTTCAAAGACTTCCAACTGCTGGACGCTGCTGGGCCGATCGCGGCGTTCGAGATCGCCGGACGTCTCGCGCCGGGCGCCTACCGTCTGGCGCTGTTGGCCCGAGACGCTGGCCCGGTGGCCAGCTCTTCGGGGTTGGCGATGACCGCATCCGCCTTCGCGGACGCGCCCGCCCTGGACACCCTGATCGTCTCCGGCGGTGAGGGCACGCGCACGCCGGCCATCTGCGAGACCACCCTGGCCTTCGTGCGCGACGTGGCCGCCAAGGCCCGCCGCACCGCCAGCGTCTGCTCGGGAACCTACGTCCTGGCCGCCGCCGGCCTGCTGGACAGTCGACGCGCCACCACCCACTGGCAAAGATCGCAGGACTTCCAGCGCCGCTATCCCGCCGTGCGGTTGGAGCCGGACCGGATCTTCGTCCAGGACGGTTCGCTGTGGAGCTCGGCCGGCATCACCGCCGGCATCGACATGGCCCTGGCGATGATCGGCGCCGATCTCGGCGAGGACATCGCGCGAAAGACCGCCCAGCAGTTGGTGGTCTATCACCGGCGCCCCGGCGGCCAGTCGCAGTTCTCGGCCCTGCTGGAGATGCAGGGCGGCCGGTTCGACGGCTTGTTGGCCTGGGCCCGCGAGAACCTGGCCCAGCCGCTGACCGTCGATCAGCTGGCCGCCCAAGCCTCCATGAGCCCCCGCAACTTCGCGCGGCTGTTCACCAGCGAGACCGGCGCCACGCCCGCCAAGGCGGTCGAACGCCTGCGCGTCGAGGCCGCCCGCGCCCTGCTCGACAGCCAGCCGCTACAGATCGAGGACGTGGCCCTCGAAACCGGCTTTGGCGACTCCGAACGCATGCGCCGAGCTTTCGTCAGGGCGTTCGGCCACCCGCCTCAGGCGATGAGGCGGCTGACGCGCGCGACGCAACCGAATGTTGCATCGACGCCATAGTTCGCAACAAAAGGTCAAGCTTGAGCAACCGAAGATTTACTCGCTTGCCGCGACCGCCTACCGGACGTCCCGTCCGCTATCGGACGCGTCAATATCGGGGGATAATTTTTTCCATGCGTTTGTTCATCACCACCACCGTCGCTGCCCTGGCGATCGCCGGCGCAGCCTCGGCGCAGGACGCTAAGCCCGCCAAGGCTTCGGCCGCGAAGGGTCAGTACATCTCGGTGGCCGGCGGCTTTGTCGGCAAGAGCGACTACGACTACACCCTGCTGCCGGGCTACAAGCTCAAGGCCGATGCCGACACTGCCGCCCAGGGCGTCTTGGCCTGGGGAACCCAGCTTGAGGGCAACTGGCGCGTTGAATTGGCGCTCGGCTATCACAGCCAGGACGTCGAGGCCGTGGTCGTGCCGAACATCAACGTGAAATCGACCGGCTCGGTCAAGACCCTGACCCTAGACATGAACGCCTATTACGACTTGCCGGTCAAAGGTCCGGTGAAGCCCTATGTGGGCGTCGGGTTCGGCGCGGCGTCGGTCAAGTTCGACGACGGCCTGCTGGATGACAGGGGCTCCGGCCTGGCCCTGCGCGCCATGGCCGGCGCCAGCGTCGCGATCACGCCGGCCATGTCGCTGTTCGCCGAAGGCCGTTACGAACGCGTCGGCTCGATGAAGGTCGAGGTCACCGCCGGCGCGACCAAGACCAAGTCGTCGATCGACATGTCGGGTCCCAGCGCCCTGGTCGGCGTCCGCTTCGGCTTCTAGGACGGGAAGGCGCGCCTTCGTGCGCGCCTTCCGCCAGCCGCCTCAGGCGTTGCGGCGGACGGCGAAGAGCGCCTGATGAAGGTGGGGACATGCACATGTGCATGTCCCCAATCCGATCAGCCACGGTCTTCCGTCATCTTGGCCACCTGGGCCTTTAGGATATCCAGCGCCTCGGTGTTGCCGCGCAGGATCTCGACCATCTCCTGTTCGCGCAGGGCGTCCAGCTTGCCGTTCAGACGCATGATCTCCAGCTCGGCGCGCAGATTGACCACATAGTCGTGCTCGGCGTTCAGCCTGTCCTTCGTGGCCTGGCGGTTCTGGCTCATCATGATCACCGGCGCCTGGATCGCCGCCACGGTCGACAGGATCAGGTTGAGGAAGATGAAGGGATAGGGGTCGAATGACAGGTGGAAGGGCCTCAGCCCCACGTTCAGCCCGATCCACAGCAGCAAGGCGGCGCAGAAGCCGCCGATGAAGGCCCAGGAGCCGCCGATCGCCGCGACCTTGTCGGCCAGACGGTCCCAGAAGCTGCGGTCGTCGGCCAGCAGGGCCTGGTTCAGCCCCGTCGGCGCCTCAGCCGCGATCAGGTCGATAACGCTTTTCTGGACGTCCTTCAGATCGACATAGGGCGTGGCCAGCAGGTCGCGGGACAGCTGGTCGAGGCGGTCGTTGGGGGTCATGGGCGCTCGCGGGGTGAGGATTTCTAAAAGTTGCGCCTCCCGGCGCCGGACGCAAGCGCCGGAGATTGACGCCTCTCGCCACCAAGGCGAGGTTGCCGCGTCGGTTCATCGACAAGGCACGGTACCAGTGGAGCGCCCCCCATGGCTTACAAGTTCGTGATCAAGAAGGACAAGAAGGACGAGTTCCGCGTGAATTTCGTCGCTTCCAACGGCGAGACGATGTTCTCGACCGAGGGCTACGCCTCTAAGGCCTCGGCCAAGAACGCGATCGAGTCCATTCTCAAGAACGGCCCTACAGCCGAGGTGGTGGACGAGACCTTGGCGGGCTGACGTTTGGGGACACGCACAAGTGCATGTCCCCACTGCCATCCCCGACTTGACCAAACTGCCCTCCCGGGCGTCTGATCAGTGATAACAAAGAAAAGGGAGGGGAACACGTGAGCGCCATAGCGGAAGGCCGCAAGGCCGTCTTTATCACCGGCGCCGCCAGCGGCATCGGCCTGGCCTGCGCCAAGCGCTTCGTCGCCGAGGGCTGGTTCGTCGGGCTGTCGGATATCGACGCGGTCGGGTTGAAAGCCGCCCTGGTCGCAATCGGCCCGGCCCATGGCGCGATTTTCAAGCTGGACGTCCGCGACCGCGCCGCCTGGACCACCGCCCTCACGAACTTCGCCGCCCTGACCGAAAACCGGGTAGATGTTCTGCTCAACAATGCCGGCGTCGCGCGCTTTGGCCCATTCGAGAGTCACGACGACGCCGATATCGACCTGCAGTTGGACATCAACATCAAGGGCGTGGTCAACGGCGCCCGCGCCGCCCTGCCGTTCCTGAAAGCCACGCCGGGCTCGCGTCTGATCAACATCTCGTCCTGCGCGGGCCTGTACGGCTCGCCCAGCCTGGCGGTCTATTCGGCCACCAAGTTCGCGGTTCGAGGCCTGTCGGAGGCGTTGGACATCGAATGGAAGGCCCACGGCGTTGGCGTGGCCTGCGTCATGCCGTGGTTCGTCGAGACACCGATCCTCAACGCCAGCCAGCCTGGCAGCAACGCCAACATGTCGGACGTGCTGAAGGCCGGCGGCCTGCCGGTCTATCCCGTGGAGGACGCCGCCGAGGTGATCTGGCGCGCCGTTCACGGCAGGGACCTGCATTATTTCGTCGGCAAGCGGGCCAAGCAGATGCGCTTCGCCAGCAGCCACATGCCCGGCGCGCTTAGGAAGCAGCTCCGGTCGCGGCCGCCGATGACACCTTGACTGCGTCGCCCGCCGTCGCCGACGAGGTCTTGGTCGGGTGCATGGCGGGGGCCGAGGCGGGCTCGGACACCGGACCCAGGGGTCCGCCCATGCCGCCCGGCGCGGTGGCCGGAGCTTGGACGGAGGGCAGCACGAGGGCGCTGGCCATCTGGATGGCCGGCGCCGACGACTTGCCGTCAGCGGTCGTGGTGGTGGCCAGACTGGCCAGGGTGACGCTCGGCAGATCGTCGGCCGTCGACGGACGCGGCGTGCGGCTGAAGGCGTCCGGCGCGCCGGCCCGACCGCCGAAGCGGTAGAACACGTGCATGCCCACCTGGGCGACGCGCAGCAGGCGCGGACCCCAGCCCGGCGCGACGCCGGTGGTGTGGAAGTGGGTGGCCGCGCCGACTTCGCTCATCACGGCGCCCGACAAGGCCCGCGCGGCGATCTTCTGGGCGCGGTTCCAGGCGCCGACTTCGCGGCCCCGGCGCATCGAGCCGTCGCAGGCGAAGCTGAACTGGCAGCCGGTGTGGGTGTAGGCGCCCTGGAACACCACGCCGCAGATCGACTTGGGGAACGAGGGGTGGCGCACGCGGTTGAGCACCACCTGGGCCACGGCCGCCTGGCCGCTGGGAGTCTCGCCGCGGGCCTCGTAATAGACCGCCTCGGAAAGGCACTCGAGTTCACGCGAGCTTTCCAAGGCGTTGGTCAGGCGAAACGGCGTGACGGCCGGGTTGAACGGGCCGCCGAAGCTGGCGCGCAGCAACAGGGGCTGACGATCGTCGTCACTGGCTCGGCGCTGCTCCAGGCGCTCGACCAGCAGGGCCGACTGGCGGTCGCGCTGGGCGCCGCCGGAAACGGTGTAGGGATCGTGACGGCGGGCGATGGCGAGCGCGCCGGCATCCATCCGAGACGCAGCCTGGTACAGCGCCGCGTCGGAGAAATTCCCCTCGGCGCCGTCGGCCAGGCGAGAGACTTGAGCGTGCTGGCTCGCGGCTTGGGCCATGCCCCCCGCGAGGTAAACGCCGCCGAGCGCCAGACCCGTGGCGGATCCGACCAATACGGCGCCGACCAGCGCGCGCGTATCCGCGCACGTCTGCGACTTGGTAAACAAAACTCGTGTCCTGCGCGGCGAGGGCGAACCGCCCCCCGACAAAAACGCCCCTAGAAACCCGGAAAATTACTGTCGGGCGGCTCTAAAAGCGGAGGCTCGGCCGGTTCACGATGGTGGCCGAAATCCTACTTGTGAGCCGCCTTATGACGCATCTGTCACGGAGTCGCAAGCGCGGCCGGCGCCGCACCCTGAATTCAGGGACCCTATGCGACAGATGGAGTGGTTAATTCTTTGATTCTAACGAAAAAACGCGACAGTCCCGAGCTTCCGCAAATGGACGAATATTCACCGCCCGAGATAGACTTCCGTTGCGTCGCTCTCGATGCGACCCGAGCCGTACACCGTCGTTACTCTAGCGCGAGGCTGAAAATGTCCCGGAGGACATGAGGTCTGCTCATTGGCCGTTTTCTGTCGCTCTGGCGGCCGCTTTTTTTCTGGCGGTTTTCGGACCTGGGTGGACGGGTCGGCGGGGCGTTCGGCGGCGAAAAGGAGACCGGCGGCGACCGCGAGGCTGGCTCCGACAGTTGGAAGGCCTACATGCGCCGCGCCACCAACACCGTGAGCTATGGGACCACCCTGCCACTGGCGCAGGGCGTCACCTTCGAAGTCTAGGGCGGGTTCGGGGCGCGCCTCAGGCGCGGCGGTAGCGGCGGGCCAGCAGACGAACGGTGAACAGCAATATCGCCAGCTTCCAGAGGTTTTCCAGCAGGCTGTCTTGGCGACGACGCATGGGCCTACTCCTTTGGGTTGAGGGATGGAGATGGGCGGTGAAGGAAAAACCGGCTGGCTCCTGGGGGAGAGCCAGCCGGCCTTGGCGATCGGTTGCGGGGGAGGGCTAGAGCATTTCCCGACCTGACTGCGCCAGGCCGTGAGCTCTAATCTTCTGTTTTAACGCATTTTTCTTCACGCGAACCGCAACCACTTCGCTCGAAAAATGCTCCAGACCCTGGCGCGGATCGCCTTTCTTGAACGATCCGCGCTTGGCTTGGCTTAGCTGAACAGTTTCGCTGCGGTCTTGGCGACCAGCTCGCCCTGGTGGCGGGCGCCGTCCAGCTCGATCTGGCTGGGCTGACGCGAGCCGTCGGCGCCGGCGATGGTGGTGGCGCCGTAGGGCGCGCCGCCGGCGATTTCCTCCAGGGTCATCTGGCCTTGGTGGCTATAGGGCAAGCCGACGATGGTCATCCCGAAGTGCAGCAGGTTGGTGATGATCGAGAACAGCGTAGTCTCGTTACCGCCGTGCTGGGTGGCCGACGAGGTGAAGGCCGCGCCGACCTTGCCGTTCAGCGCGCCGCGCGCCCAGAGGCCGCCGGCCTGATCGAGGAAGCTGGCCATCTGCGAGGCCATGCGGCCAAAGCGGGTGCCCGTGCCGACGATGATCGCGTCGTAGTTTTCCAGGTCGGCGATCGTGGCGATCGGGGCGGCCTGATCCATCTTGTAATGGGACTTGATCGCGACCTCTTCGGGCACCAGTTCCGGCACGCGCTTGATGTCGACGGTGGCGCCGGCGGCGCGGGCGCCCTCGGCGACGGCGTTGGCCATGGTCTCGATGTGGCCGTAGGCGGAATAGTAGAGAACGAGAACCTTGGGCATGAAAGCCTCCTTGGAAACGTCGGGTTGGCGTTTGGATTTCGGTTAGAAGAAGCGGCCGGACATCTAGGCGGCGTCGACGAGCACGAGTTCAGCGTCCTCGACAGCCTTGATGATCAGAACCGCCACGTCTTGGATGGCCGCGCCGTCGCGGGTGTTGAGGGTTACGCCATTGACCTCGACCTTGCCGGTCGAAGGCACCAGATACCCCTTGCGGTCCGCGCCGAGCGCGTACTCGGTGGTCTCGCCGGCCTTCAGCGTCGCGCCGAGCACCCGGGCGTCGGCCCGGATCGGCAGCGCGTCATTATCGGCTTCGAACCCGCTGGCCAGGGCCACGAACTTGCCGGAGCGGTCGCCCTTGGGGAAAGGCTTGGCGCCCCAGGCGGGACCTTCGCCGCGCTTGTTCGGGATGATCCAGATCTGGAAGATCTTGGTCGTGTCGCCTTCCAGATTATATTCCGAGTGCCGGATACCGGTGCCGGCGCTCATCACCTGAACGTCGCCGGCCTCGGTGCGGCCCGAATTGCCCATGTTGTCCTGGTGGGTGATCGCGCCCTCCCGAACATAGGTGATGATTTCCATGTCGGCGTGCGGATGGGGCGGGAACCCCGTGCCCGCAGCGATGGTGTCGTCGTTCCAAACCCGCAGGGCGCCATGATGGGCGCGCGAGGGGTCGTGATAGTCGGCGAACGAGAAGTGATGCTTGGCGTCGAGCCAGCCGTGGTTGGCGCCGCCGAGGCTATCGAATGTTCTGACATCGATCATTTCGAAATCTCCTCAGAAGGTTGTTGGGGAAAAGACCGTGTGGCCCTCTCCGGTGCGGAGAAGATGATCTCTTGCACCGCGATCCGAAATGGAAATGATCGAAACAAACCGTTTCTATTTTTGCTTCCATGCAGCTTCTCGGCGAAGGCCGGGACCCCGATCCAAGCGGTGGGGATGATTGGAAAAACTCTGAGTCTGCTGGAGCCCATCTTAGCCTTGCCATCTGGGTCCCGGCCTCGCCGGGAAAACGGAGATCGAGATGAAACTTCCTGACTTCGAGGCCTGGGCCGTGTTCGCCAAGGTGGCCGAGACCGGCTCCTTCGTCGGCGCTTCCGAGCAATTGAACCTGTCGAAGGCCACGGTCTCAAAGGCCGTCGGCCGGCTGGAGCAGCGGCTGGGCGCCACCCTGTTTCACCGCACTTCGCGCCGGCTGTCGCTGACCGAGGCCGGGCGGGCTTCGCTGCATCGGGCGACCCACATGCTGCATGAGGGCGAGGCGCTGGAGGCCGAGGCCTCGGCCCAGTCGGCCACGCCACGCGGCCTGGTACGGGTGGCCGCGCCGATGTCGTTCGGCATCGCCCATCTGGGACCGGCCTTGCCGGCGTTCTTCGCCCTGTATCCCGAGGTGTCGATCGAACTGTCCCTATCGGACCAACTGGTCGACATCGTCGAGGACGGCTTTGATCTGGCGCTGCGCATCTCGGCCCTGGAGGATTCCAGCCTGCTGGCGCGTCGTCTGTGCCCGGTTCGGGTGATGCTGGTCGGCGCGCCGGCCTATTTCAACCAGCACGGCCGGCCCGGCCATCCCAAGGACCTGAGCGCGATGAGCGGCATGTTCTACACCAACAGCAAGTCCAAGGACGTCTGGCGGTTCGAGCATGCGGAACACGGACAATATGCCGTCAGCCTGCACAGCCCCTTGCGGGTCAACAACGCCGATATCCTGCGGCCGTCGCTGTTGGCGGGCCTGGGCCTGGCCATGCAGCCGGACTTCCTGGTGTGGCGCGATGTGCGGGACGGCTTGCTGGAAGAAGTCCTGGCCGACTGGGCGCCGCCGCCCATCGCCCTGCACCTGGTCACCCCGCCCAGCACGATCCGCCCGGCGCGGGTGGAGGTGCTGATCGCGTTCCTGGCCAAGGCCATGGGATCGGCGCCGTGGTTGGGGTGATTGGAATTCCTTCTGCCCTTGCGGGAGAAGGTGGCCTGCGAAGCCGGTCGGATGAGGGGTCGATGGCGAGATCAACCGCGAACGGCGATGGGCCAGCTAGACCGCTCAGCCGTCGGCCTTCGGCCGCCATCTTCTCCCGCAAGGGGAGCAGGAAGGCTGCTAAGCCAGCTTGTGCTTGTCTTGCAGACACTCGCCGATGGCGCGGGCGCAGCCGGGAAGGCCCAGGGCGCCGATGAACGACATGGCCACCGCGCAGACCAGCATTACGGGTTGGAAGAAACGCATGCGAAATTCTCCACCAGCCAATCACCCGCCGGGCGTGCTCCAGTCAGTGTAAGGCTGAAGCTTGACGTTTGTTCCCGCCTTATGCCGGAAAAGTCAGCATGCGGCAGATTTGTCTCACCCGTATGTCAGTCTCCTAACGCGTAGGCGACACGGCTCTCCTCCAGCCTGGCCAGCTTGGCGTACAGAGGCGACCAGTCGTCGGCCTCGGCGATCGGCGCCCAGAGGGCCTCGACCTCGTCGATCAGCATTTCCTCCGGCTCGGCGCGCGCGAAGACGGGGCTGTCCAGCCGCTCGGGGCGGTCGGCCTCGAAGCTCGACAGCCGGCGACGCAAATCCACGAACGCCTCCTGGCCGTAGAGGTCGCCGCGCGGCCCGGCCAAGGCGCGGGCTTGCGACGCCTCTCCCCCGAACCAGTCGAAGAAGAACGGCTCCCAGCGCAGCGCGTCGCCGCCTGCGGCCAAGGCTCCAAACGCCGCCTGCACCAGATCGATATCGTCCTGGGTCGAGCGGCTCTTTACGCCCATGCGGTCGAGCATCGCCGCGCGGAGCGCGTCGCGATAGAGATCGGAAAACCTGTTGAGCGCGGCGACGAGCCCCGCCTGGTCGGTGACCTGGGCCAGGCAGCCGGCCAGCTGTTGCAGGTTCCAGAACACCGCCTCGGGCTGGCGGCCGAAACTGTACAGGCCCTGATGGTCGAAATAGGCCGCCGTAAAATTCGGATCGTTCTTCGGCAGGAACCGCCAGGGGCCGTAGTCGAAGCTTTCGCCCGTGACCACCATGTTATCGGTGTTGAGCACCCCGTGCACAAAACCGGCCGCCATCCACCGGGCCAGCAGTTTGGCGCTGGCCACGACCACCTGTTCCAGCAACACCTTGGGCCGGTCGGGCTGGTCGGCGACCTGCGGGTAGTAGGTCTCGACCGCGTGATCGACCAGCACGGTGACCAGGTCCGGCCGCTCGGCGAAGGCGTGGCGCTGAAAGCTGCCGAACCGGACATGGCTGTGCGACAGCCGCGTCAGCACCGCCGAGCGGGTCGGGCTGGGCTCGTCGCCGCGCACCAGGTCCTCGCCGGTCTCGACCAGTGAGAAGGCCCGCGAGGTCGGCGCGCCCAAGGCCTCCAGCATCGTCGCGGCCAAGATCTCGCGCAGCCCGCCCTTCAGGGTCAGCCGCCCATCGCCCGAACGCGACCACGGCGTCTGGCCCGAGCCCTTGGTGGCCAGGTCGAGCAACCGGTCGCCGCCGATCTCGCGCTGTTGGGCGAACAGGAAGCCGCGCCCGTCGCCCAGGTCGGGGTTGTAACTGCGAAATTGGTGGCCGTGATAGCGCATGGCCAGCGGCCCCGGCTGGTTGTCAGGCAAGGGACTGAACCGCGCGAAATGGTCCAGCCACTCGGAATCGGTCAGGACGTCGAGGCCCACGCTCGCAGCCGCGCGGTCGTTGCGGAAGCGTAGCATGGTTTGGGGGAAGTCGGCGGGTCCGACTGGATCGGCGAAGTCTGGTCCCAAACGCATGAACACTGGATCAGGGCGATAGGCGGGGGAGATCGGCATGCCCAGGAGATGAGCCGCCCCGCCCGCCGACGCAAGCTGGCAAGCCGCCGTTTCCGGCCAACGGAAAGTCTAGGATGGTCGCCATGCGCTGTCGCATCCGCGCAACAGCGGGCCGGAAACCTTTAATCCACAGGGTTTCTCCTTGCCCGGCGTCCAGCGCGGCCGTAACCGTTTCGTGTCAATTCGAACAATCGTTCGGGCTGGACCAAATCAAAAGGCGGGGGCGATGCAAGCGCTCACGTCATAAAACAAAACCGAGGTAGGAAATGCGCTTTACGAAGGTGCTTTGCGGCACGGCGTCAGCCGTCGTGCTCGCCGGTCTGACCCCGCTGGCGGCTCAGGCCCAGTCCACGACAGACACTCCCACCGTCGACAGCATTGTCGTCACCGCCCAGAAGCGTGAACAGAACCTGCAGGACGTGCCGGTCGTGGTCACCGCCATTGGCGCCAAGCTTCTGCAAGACACCGGCATCAAGGACATCAAGGATCTGACGATCCTGACCCCCGGCCTGACCGTCACCTCGACCACCTCGGAAGCCTCGACCACCGCCCGCATCCGCGGCGTCGGCACCGTCGGCGACAATCCCGGCCTGGAAAGCTCGGTCGGCGTCGTGATCGACGGCGTCTATCGCCCGCGTAACGGCGTGTCGTTCGGCGACCTGGGCGAGATGGAACGCATCGAGGTCCTGAAGGGCCCGCAAGGCACGCTGTTTGGCAAGAGCACCTCGGCCGGCGTCATCAACATCATCACCAAGGAGCCCGAGTTCGGCTTTGGCGCCAGCGCCGAACTGACCGCCGGCAATTATAACGCCCATGGCGTCTCGGCCTCGGTCACCGGTCCGCTGTTTGGCACAGAGACCCTGGCCGGCCGGCTCTATGTCGCGGCCCGCGAGCGCAATGGCTACAACGAAGTCGTCAACGGCAAGGGCCCGAGCGACCGCAAGCAGGACGGCGACCAAGGCTTCTACACCGTCCGCGGCCAACTGCTGTTCGTGCCGGACGACAACGCCACCTTCAAGCTGATCGGTGACTATACCAAGCGCGACGAGAACTGCTGCGGCGCCGTGCAGATCCGCACCGGCCCGACCGCGGGCGTCCTGGCTATCGTCAACGGCGGGCCAGCCTTGGCCAACCCAGCCGACCCCTATGCCCGCGTCGAATACCAGAACCGCGGCGCGCCCTCGTCGGTCGAAGACAAGGGCGTCTCGCTGGAAGGCAATATCGAGACCCCGTTCGGCGATCTGACCTCGATCTCGGCGATCCGCAACTGGCGCACCGACAACGGTCAGGATTCCGACTTCACCGACGCCGACCTGGCCTATCGCAACAAGGACGGCACCAACTACGCCGAGTTCACGACCTACACCCAGGAACTGCGACTGGCCGGCAAGACCGCCAAGTTCGACTGGCTGGTTGGCGCATTCCTGGCCGACGAGCGGTTGGAAAACAAGGCCAACTTCCTCTACGGCCGCAACTACGAACAGTATCTGGGTCGCCTGCTGTCGGCGGCCGTGACGCCGGGCGGCGTGCCCAACTTCGTGGCGCTGCTGACGGGACGAGCGCCCAATACCAGCTTCACGCCGGGCCAAGGCCTCTATGACAGCTACAAGCAACGCGCCACGACCATCGCGCTGTTCACCAACGACACCTGGCATGTCACCGACGCCTTCGAACTCACGGCCGGCCTGCGCTACAGCATCGACGAAAAGACCGTCGACACCTACCAGACCTTGAGTGACGGCGGTGTGGGTTGCGGAACGGCCCTCAGCCGCGCCGGAGCCATCGCCGGGATCGTCGGCGCGGCCAATGTCGGCCCCGTGCTGGCCAATCTCTGCCTGCCTTGGGCCAACCCCGCGTTCAACAACCGCGGCTATACCCAGAAGCGTTCGGACAAGGAGTGGAGCGGCACGCTGAAGGCCGCGTACCGCATCTCGCCGGAAGTGTTCACCTATGCCTCGTACGCCCGCGGCTACAAGGGTGGCGGCTTCAATCTCGACCGCTCGCAGTCGAGCGACGGCACCGTCGCTGGCCTGACGCCCGGCCTGCCGATCAAGCCGATCAGCAACACCTCGTTCCCGGCCGAATTCGTCGATAGCTACGAAATCGGCATGAAGAACACCCTCTTCAACCGTACGGTCTTGCTGAACGTCACCGGCTTCTATCAAAAGTTCAGCGACTTCCAGCTGAACACCTTCCTGGGCACCTCGTTCGTGGTGCGGCCGGTTCCCGAAGTGACTTCAAGGGGCGTCGACGCCGACTTCCTGTGGTTCACACCGGTGCGCGGCCTCTCTGTTCAGAGCGGCTTCACCTACGCCAAGACCGAATATGGCGACCAGAAGGTCCCCAACGATCCGGGCGGCGCGCTGTCCCTACTGCCGGGCAGCCGGCTGTCGCTGGCCCCCAAATATTCGCTGTCGGGCTCGCTCAGCTATGAGCATCCGGTCGGCGACAACATGAAGGCCCGCTTCAACGTCGGCGCCAAGTACTCGTCAGACTACAACACCGGCTCCGACCTGTTCCCACCGAAGATGCAGGAGGCCTACACCCTGGTGAACGCTCGCGTCGCCCTAGGCGCAGCTGACGATCATTGGACCGTCGAGCTGTGGGGTCAGAATCTGTTCGACGAAGAGTACAAGCAAGTGGCCTTCAACGGCTTCCTGCAAGGCTCGTCGGGCGTCAACGCGGCCAATCCCACCTACCGTCCGGCCGTTGACACCATCACCTATGACGCCTTCCTCGGCGCGCCCCGCACCTACGGCGTGACTCTGCGGTCGAAGTTCTAGGACGACCCGGAAAAGGGTCGACGGCTCACCGTCGTCCGCTTCCAGCATGACAAACGAAGGGCGATCCGGGAAACCGGGTCGCCCTTTTCGTTGCGCGCGGCTTTTATCGAATCCCGAACAGTCCCACCTTGCCCCTGGGGTATTCGCTGCGGAGGCGCTCGCATGAAGACCATCAGGCTGCTTGGCGTCTGGATCTGCCTGCTGCTGGGCCTGGCGATCGCCAACCTGGCGCTGCGCACGCCCGCTCCCCTCCCCGCCAACGCCCCCGCCGACCAGTTCTCGGCCGGCCGCGCCATGGTCGATGTCCGCGCCATTGGCGCCAAACCTCACCCCATCGGCTCGGCCGAGATCGTCCGGGTGCGCGACCACCTGATGGGCCGAGCCAGCGGCCTCGGGCTGGACGTTTTCGTGCGGGCCGGCGAAGGCGTGCGCGACGCCGCCAAGTGGTCGCCCCGCGCCACCGCCGTCGGCGCGGTGCAGAACATCGTCGCCACCCTGGCCGGAACAGACCCGCAAGCGCCCGCCGTGCTGGTGATGAGCCACTATGACACCGTCCATAACTCGCCCGGCGCGGCCGACGACTCGGCCGGGGTCGCCGCCGCCCTGGAGATCGCTCGCGCCCTGAAGGCCGGCCCGCCGCCGGCCCGCGACGTGATCTTCCTGTTCACCGACGGCGAGGAGCCCGGCCTGCTGGGCGCCGAGGCCTTCTTCGCCCGCGATCCGCTGCGCGAGCATGTGGGCGTGGTGATCAATATGGAGGCCCGGGGCGACGCCGGCCGCGCGGCCATGTTCCAGACCGGAACCGACAGCGGCGACCTGCTGCGTCTCTATGCCGGGACCGCACACCAGCCGACCGCCAACTCCCTGGCCGCCGCCGTCTATCAGCGCATGCCCAACGACACCGACTTCACCCACGCCCTTCGCGCCGGTCTGCCGGGCCTGAACTTCGCCTTCATCGACGACCAGCTGGCCTATCACACGCCGCTGGCCACCCCCGACCACCTCAACCAGGGCAGCCTGCAGAACCTGGGCGACCAGGCCCTGCCGGTGGTCCGCGCCCTAGCCAATGGCGCCGCCTTGCCGGCCAAGGCGCCGGACCTGATCTATTCCGACGTCCTGGCCCTGGGGCTCGTGGCCTATCCCGTCTGGGGCGGCTGGGTGATCCTGGGCCTGGCGGGGGCGCTGATCGTCTTCACCGGCTTTCGCGCCCTGACCACCTTCGGGGTCAAGCCGCTGGAGATCCTGCGCGGCATCGCCGGCTTTCTACTGCTGGCCACCAGCGCCGTCCTGGCCCTCCACCTGGCTGGACGCCTGATCGGCATCGCCGACCAGCAGCGCTATTACGCCGTGCTCGGCCAGTTCAACGTCCTGCTCCCTGGAGCGGGGATCCTGCTGATCGGGGTGTGCCTGAGCGTGCTGATCCTGCAGGCGCGCGGCACGGGCCGGATGTGGATCACCGTCATCGCCGCCCTTCTCGGCGGGGCCTGCAGCCTGGTCGGCGGGTTCGATCCCGTCGGCCTGGGCATGGCCGGCGCGGTGATCGTCCTGGCATGGCTGAGCCTGGGCCGGGCGGTCGGGGTCTGGGGCGCCTGGCTGGGCGCGCTGCTGGTGCTGTTGGCCCTGACGATCACGACCCAGGCCCTGCTGCCCGGAGGCTCGGTGATGCTGGCCTGGCCGTTGCTGGCCGCCAGCCTGGTGGCGGCCTTGGTCACCGCCGTCGGCGGCACGCGCGATCGACGGGTGGCCTGGCTGATGACCCTGGTCGTCTGCCTGGTGGCCACCGCTGTCGTGGCCCAGCTGGGCTCGTGGGGGGCTTGGACCTTCGCCGGTGTGGGCCTGATGGAGCCCGCTGTGCTGGCGGTATTCGCGATCCTGGCCGCCCCAGCCCTGATCCCGCTGGCCTTCGATTTCGCCGCCTATCGCTGGTCGCCGATCTTCGCCGGCGTCGCGGCCGTGGCGGGCGCCGGCTTGCTGATCCATGCCGGAATCGGCGACAGCGGACCCACCCGCCCGCGCCTGGCCGAGGCCAGCCACCTGGCCGACCTGTCGATGGGCACGGCCTGGCGCGTCTCGCCTCAGCCGCGCCTGGACCCGTGGTCGAAAGTGGTGCTGTCCGACGGCGGCGCGGCGGCGGCGCTCAAGGCCTATCCGCCGCTCTATCGCGAGCCGGTGTGGATGGCGCCGACCGCCGTGCTGTCGGTCGAGCGTCCGGTGTTGACCATCAACCGCTCCGGCGACCGGTTGCTGATCCGCGCGTTGCCCAGCCCGGGCGCCGAGGTGCTGACCCTGCGTCTGCGCCCCAGCCTGGCCTTGAGCGAGCCGCGCCTGAACGGCCGGCCCCTCGTGCTGCCCACCACGGCCGGCGAATGGAGCAGCCTGTCCTACCACGCCCCTGACCCCAACGGCGTCACCCTCAGCTTCACCGCCAAGGCTGCCGGCAAGGTCGAGGTGGCGGTCGTCGAGATCCACGACGGCTGGCCGCGTGGCGCCTCGGCCATCCCCGCCAAGCCGGCGGGTCTGATGGCGACGGGCTATTCCGACAAGACGATCGTGCTGGATCGCGGGGCGCTGAGTTGGGAGGCGTCCGTGGAGGGAGATGGCGAACGATAGAGGCGGTGAACGGACTGGGGACATGCACTTGCGCGTGCCCCCAGCACGTCCCTGAACCTCAGACGACGATCACCCCTTCCACCGGCGCGCTCGCATACAACGCCGCCGCCAGCCCCGCCCGGCGCTCCAGGGTCGCGCGCTGGTTCACATAGCCCTTATCGGTGATCTCACCGGCGTCGATGGACGGCGGTTCGGTGAGGATCACCACCCGGCTCACCCGCCGCGACGAGCCGCCGGCCGCCGCGTTGAACGCCCCGATCCGCGCGCGCAGGATCACCGTCAGCTTGTCCAGTGGCGTGCCCGGCCCCGGATCGGCGACCAGCGCCGCCAGGCCGGCGGGTGACGGCCAGACCATGGCCCCGACGAACGGCCTGTCCTGGCCGACGATCACCGCGTCATGAACATAGGGGCTACAGGCGGCCACCAAGTCGGGGCGCAGCACGCCGACGCTGACCCAGGTGCCGCTGTCGAGCTTGAAGTCCTCGGTCACTCGGCCG
The DNA here is from genome assembly GCF_049896345.1 of Caulobacter sp. DWR2-3-1b2. Taxonomy (NCBI): domain Bacteria; kingdom Pseudomonadati; phylum Pseudomonadota; class Alphaproteobacteria; order Caulobacterales; family Caulobacteraceae; genus Caulobacter; species Caulobacter sp. DWR2-3-1b2. The sequence continues at coordinate 198,308 of NZ_JAFCUC010000001.1, forward strand.
TCAAACACCAGGCCCTTGGACGGGTCGTCCGGATCGACGAACCGCGCCGCATCCCCAAGTTTGTAGAAGCCTTCCTCGTCGAAGGCCGCCGCCGTCTTCTCCGGGTCCTTGTGATAGCCGCTGGCCACCGTCGGCCCCTTGACCCGCACCTCGTATTTCGAACCCGATGGCGCTAGCTTCAGGGCGATGCCCGGCAGTGGCAGGCCGACCAGCCCGACCCGCTCGGTGATCCAGTGGGTCAGGGTGATGCCTTGCGTCTCCGTCGCCCCATACATCGTGGCCAGCGGCACGCGATGACCGGTCTCGGCCACGGCCAGGGCCTGCATCCGCGTGTAGACGTCGTCCGACAGCGTCGCCCCGCCATAGGCCATGTAGCGCAGGTTCTTGAAGAACGCGGCGCGTAGCACCGGATCGGCTTCCATGGCCCCGGCCAGCATCGAGAAGGCGATCGGGGCCGAGCCGAAGACGATGGGCGAGACCTCGTAGAGGTTCTTGATCGTGGTCTCGAACATCCCCGGCAGCGGCTTGCCCTCGTCGATCCACAAGGTGCCGCCGTTCCAGATCACGGCGTTGAAGCCGATATTGCCGGCCGAGATATGGCTCCAGGGCATCCATTCCAGGCTGTCAGCGAGCTCATCGGTGCGCTCGTCGGTGCGCAGGCCTTCCTGGCCGGCGATGACGCCCGCCATCATGGCGTGGGTCTGGGGCACGCCCTTGGGCATGCCGGTCGAGCCAGAGGTGAACAGGTACTTGGCGACGGTGGCGGGGGTAAGCGTCTCGCGTTGGGCGGCCACATCCCTGGGCTGCGTGGCGGCGACCGTGTCGAAGGCGATCGCGCCTTCTCCGGTCCCGTCGGCGGTGACCAGCAGCAGATCGGGATTGATCGCTCGCAAGGCGGCGATGGCCTTGTCGAACACCACCCCGGACTGGGCGAAGACCACGCGCGGGGCGACCTTGTCGAAGCAGTGCTTGAGCTTGCCGTGGTCGGCCGACATCAGGCTGTAGGCCGGGCTGATCGGGGCGGCAGGGACCCCGGCCCCATAGGCCCCGAGCGTCATCAGGGCATGCTCGATGGAATTGCCCGACAGGATCATCACGCTGTCGTCGGCGGTGACGCCCTGGTCCAGCAGCCACTGGGCGACCCCCTCCGCCGCCCGCTGGGCCTGGCCGTAGGTCATTTGCCGCCACGGGCCGTGGCCAGGCTCGCGCTGTCTCAGATAGGGCCGGTCGGGATGCAGCGCGGCCTTTTCAGCCAGCAGGTGGCTGATGGTGCGTGGGCTGTCGCCGGGCGGATGGTTGGAGGTGATGACGATGCTGCCGTCAGCCCGCCGATCGACAGTGATCTCCGGGCCCTTCATCGCCAGCGGCTTGAACGGCGCGGTGCTGGGGTCGCGCGCGCTCGCGAGGCTATCGCCGCCGTCCATCGTTTCTCTCCCGGTCGATTATCGTTGTTGGGCGGGAGGTAACGCCGCCTGACGTGAGGGTAAAGGCTGCCCAAGCGTCAACAAGACCTGCTGTATCAATCCGCTCATCCCGGCGAAGGCCGGGATGAGCGGAGTTTGAAAGGGGACAGGCGCATGCGCCTGTCCCCAATCTCGTTACTCTGCCGCCACGTTCGGCGAGTAACCCAGCACGGCCTTGGTTTCGAGGAACTCGCCGAAGGCGTGGTCACCCCATTCGCGGCCGTTGCCGCTCATCTTGTAGCCGCCGAACGGGGCCATCAGGTCGGTCCCCGCGCCGTTGAGGATCACCTGGCCGGCCCGCAGCTTGGAGGCCACGGCCCGCACCTCGGCCGGGTCGTTGCCGGAGATGTAGGCGGCCAGGCCGTATTCGGTGTCGTTGCCGATCGCCACGGCCTGGTCGACCCCATCATAGCCGAGGATGGCCAGCACCGGGCCGAAGATCTCTTCCTTGGCGATGGTCATGTCGGGGGTGACATTGGCGAAGACGGTTGGCTTGACATAGTAGCCGACCTCCAGCCCTTCCGGCTTGCCAGGGCCGCCCGAGACCAGGGTGGCGCCCTCGTCGACGCCCTTCTGGATCAGGCCCTGGATCTTGTTCCACTGCACCTCAGAGACCACCGGGCCCAGCTTGGAATTGCCGTTCGGGTCACCCACCGTGTGAGCGTCGGCGGCGGCCTTGGCGATGGCGATCACCTCGTCCATACGCTTTTGCGGGACCAGCATCCGGGTCGGCGCGTTGCACGACTGGCCCGAGTTCATCATCACCGAGGCCACGCCGCCGCCGACCGCGCGCTCATAGTCGGCGTTGTCGAGGATGATGTTGGGGCTTTTGCCGCCCAGCTCCTGGTGCACGCGCTTGACGGTCGGGGCGGCGTTCTTGGCCACCTCGATGCCCGCGCGGGTCGAGCCGGTGAACGACACCATGTCGACTTCCGGGTGCGAGCTGAGCGCCGCGCCGACCACCGGGCCGTCGCCATTGACCAGGTTGAACACCCCGGCCGGCACGCCGGCGGCGGCCAGGATCTCGGTCCAGATCTGGGCCGAGAACGGCGCCACTTCCGAGGGCTTGAGCACCATGGTGCAGCCGACGGCCAGGGCGGGCGCCACCTTGCAGGCGATCTGGTTGACCGGCCAATTCCACGGGGTGATGAAGGCGCAGACGCCGATCGGCTCCTTGACCAGATGGGTCGTGCCGCGGTCTTCCTCGAACTTGTAGTCCTTCAGCACCTGCAGCGCCGTCTGGACGTGGGCGATGCCCATGGCGGCCTGGGCGCGCTGGGCCAACCACGACGGGGCGCCCATCTCCTCGGTGATGGCTTTCGCCATGTCCTCGAAGCGCTTCTGGTATTCGGCGATGATCCGCTCAAGCAGGTCGACGCGCTCTTCGCGGCTAGTGACCGAGAAGGTGGCGAAGGCCTTGCGGGCGGCGCGGACCGCCAAGTCGACGTCCTCGGCCGTGCCCAGGGTCACCCGGCCAGCGACGGCCTCGGTGGCGGGATTGATCACGTCCACCGTCTGGGAGCCCTTGGGCTGCACCCACTGGCCATCGATATAGAACTTCAGATAGTCGCGCATGCTGTGCTCCTCCGGGCTGGGGCCGCTCTCATCTGGGGAGACGGCGGACCTCGTTCAAACACTCATTTTAATGATCGTTGATCACTGGGGAAGGGCTGATCTTTCGATCTCACCACATTGGGTCGGGTTCCGCCCCGTGGAAGCCCTCGGCGATGCGCTTGCGATTGCCCGGCGTGACGTCGCCTGGCAGGGCGTCGGGCGCGAACCAGCCGACCTCGCTGATCTCGCCCTGGGCGCTGGAAGGGCAGGGCTCCCAGGCCTGGACGCGATAGACCAGCACGTGGTCGCCGGGATGGTGGCGCTCATTGCTATGCACCGAGACCAGGGTCACCGGCCCGATCACCCGGACGCCGGCCTCCTCCTGCAGTTCCCGGATCACCGCCGTCTCGGCCGTCTCGCCGCGCTCCACCCCGCCGCCGGGCAGGTGCCAGCCATGGACATAGGTGTGCTGCACCATCAGCACCCGGCCCTCGTCATCGGTGACCACCCCGCGCACGCCGAGCGTCAGGCCGCGCCTGAGGCGAAACCACGCGAAGACCATTGGGCGGGTGAAGGGTTCGACGTGGCGGCGCCAGAGCATGGGGGGCAGCTTAGCCTTTCTTCTCGCACAGGTCAGTCCACACCGATCTCCTCCCACCTCCGGCTTCCCGGCGAAGGCCGGGACCCAGATTCATCCCGGGCCGCTCGTGGGTTTCACCTGGGCCCCGGCCTTCGCCGGGTAGACGGAGATTTGGAGCTCCGAAGGGAAACATCGACTTGAAGCCCGCCCCATGCTTGCGGCCGGCCACGCGCACCGCTAAAGCCGCATCATCTTCAGTCTGAACAACGGACCCGCACCATGCTCGCCATCGGCGTCATCGTCATCTTCCTGGCCGTCCTCCTCGGCCTCAACATGTATGAATTCGGTCGTTTCGACTAAACCGATGACCTCGCGCGGCGCGGCCCTGGTCACCGGCGCCGGCCGCCGGATCGGTCGCGCCCTGGCCCTGGAGGCCGCGCGGGCCGGCTTCGACGTCGCCGTCCACTACCGCACGGCCCGCGACGAAGCCCAGGCCGTCGCCGACGAGATCGCGGCCCTGGGCCAGCGCGCCGTCATTCTCGACGCCGAACTGGCCGACGAGGACCAGACCGCCGGCCTGATCGCCCGCGCCCAGGCCGCGCTCGGCCCCGTCACCCTGCTGATCAACAGCGCCTCGACCTTTGAGGACGACCGCCTGGTCAGCGCCACCCGCGCCAGCTGGGACGCCCATCTGGACGCCAACCTGCGCGCCCCCGTCGTGCTGGCCCAGGCCTTCGCGGCCGCCTTGCCCGCCGACGCCGCCAATGGGTTGGAGGGCCAGATCGTCAACATCGTCGATCAACGCGTGCTGCGTCCCAATCCGCAGTTTTTCAGCTATTCCCTCTCGAAGGCCGGACTGTGGTGGGTGACCCAGACCCTGGCCCAGGACCTGGCGCCGCGCATCCGGGTCAACGCCATAGGCCCCGGTCCCGTGCTGCGGTCGGTGCATCAGGCCCCCGGCGAGTTCGAGGCCGAGGCGGCCGGAACCCTGTTGCAACGCCACGCCAACCCAGGCGAGATCGCCGCCGCCCTGCGCTACCTCATTGACGCAAGGGCGGTCACGGGCCAGATGATCGCGGTCGACGCGGGTCAGCATCTGGGCTGGCGCACGCCGGACATCATCGGTTCCTGAGAGTCTCGCCGTGGCCGCCCAACCCCTGCCCACCGCCCCGAACGACGCGACCCAGCCCAGCCCGGCGCGGATCATCGTCACCAAGGTGTTCGTGCGCGGGCTGAAGGTCGAGGCCTGGATCGGCGTCTATGACCATGAGCACGACCGCCAACAGCCCCTGGTCATCGATGTCGAGCTCGACGTCGCCGCCAGCCACTGCGAGCAGCTGGGCGACACCGTCAATTACGAGACCATCCTGCAGGCCGCCCTGTCCATCGCCGCCGAGGGCCATATCGATCTGGTCGAGACCTTCGCCGAGCGCCTGGCCCAGGCCTGTTTCGCCGACAGCCGCGTGACCCGCGCCCGCGTGCGGGTCGAAAAGCCCCTGGCCCTGGCCCCCCACGCCGCCGCGGCCGGGGTGGAAATCACCGCCGTCCGGGGGTGAGCCCGCTTTCGCACAGCGTCCGCCTCGCCCCCTTCCAGCCGGAAACGGTCTGGACACTGGAAGGCGCGGAGCTGGTCGAGCGTCGCGGCCCGCGCGAGCAGCGCTTTCCCCTATCGACCCTGACCATCTTTCGCCTGGCCCGGCCGCGCGAGGGCGGCCGCCGGCGGGTGCTGACCTTGGTGTTTGGCCGTCGCAAGACTGTGCTGGCGGCTCACAGCTATGTCGGCCCCGGCCGGTTCGAGGATCGGTTGGCCAGCTTCGCGCTGCTGGTCCGCGCCGTCGCCGGGGTGGCCGCCGATCTGGCGCCGCGCGCCCGCTTTGAAATGGCCAGCGTGCTGGCCCCGCGCGAGGGGCTGACCTGGGTGATGGGCCTGCTGGCGGTCGGCACGGTCGCCATGCTGCTGATGGCCTTCAGCCCCGGCATGACCGGCCTGGCGCTGGAGATCGCCGCCCGCATGGCCTTCGTGCTGATCCTGTTGGCGGCGGCGCTACCCTGGCTGGGCCGCGGCGAGGGGCTCGATCCGCAGGCGCTGCCGGAAGACCTGCTGCCGAGCGTCTGACGGAATCCCTCTCCACTTGCGGGAGAAGGAAGCTAGACGCCGCCTTACACGACCTTCATTTGCCTTCCGCCGCGTCTTCGACGAGCATCGTCCCATGAGCCCGATCAAAGACCCCGCCGTGCCGCCCGCCCTGCAGGACGACAAGACCTTGCCGGTGATCATCTATATTCTGCTGGCGCTGGGACCGTTCAACGGCTTCACGGCGGTGATTGGCGCGATCCTGGCCTATGTCAGCAAGGCCGCCGCGCCCGAATGGATGCAGAGCCATTACGTCTTCCAGATCCGCACCTTTTGGCTGTGGCTGCTGTTCTCGTGCATCGGCGGCGTGCTGGTGATCGCCGGGATCGGCCTGGTCATCCTGGCGGCCGTCGGCATCTGGGCCGCCGTGCGGTGCATCCTTGGTCTGTCCTGGCTGTTGAAGGGCCAGGCCTATCCCACGCCTCGCAACTGGATGATCTGACCATGACCGACATCGCCCCCGCTCCCGACCGCGTCGAGGAGGACAAGGTCCTGCCGATCGTCGTCTACGCCTTGTATCTGCTGGGTTTCACCAACGGCCTGACCTTCCTGGTCGGGCTGATCGTCGCCTATCTCAATCGCGACACAGCCGGGCCGATCAACGCCAGCCACTACATCTTCGCCATCCGCACCTTCTGGCTGTCGATCTGGTGGTTCCTGATCGGCCTGGCCTTGATCTTCGTGGGGTTGGCGCTGCTGGTGCTGCTGATCGGCATCCCGATCATGATCGTCGGCGGCACGATCATGGGGGCCATCAGCGTCTGGTTCGTGGTCAGGACCATCATGGGCCTGGTCTATCTCCTGAAGGGCGAAGCCTATCCCCGCCCCCGCACCTGGCTGATTTGAAGGCGCCTCGCCCGCATGGCGCCCGATAAGGCAGCGCTTGCGCCGGGGGCTTCCCCTGGCGGTTGTGACCGCTCGACGGCGCCCCTCGGCTGCTGTGACGTGCCGCTCCTTACGAACGCGGTCATTGAGGGGGCGACATGATGGCTCGGCTCGTAGGGATCATCCTCGGGGTGATCCTGGCGACATCGGGGTATGTTATCGGCGGTTGGGGCGTCCTGGGGGACTGGGCGCAACACCTCGATCTCGGGCCGTTCGAGCCACACCGGCCGTTCGTGGGCTGGGCGGCGGCGATCACGGGGGCTTTGCTGCTCGTCGCCGCCCTGACCCCGCGACCGAAACCGAAATCGCGGCCCAGGGTCGCGCCGGTCGATCTGGGCGGCCGAGAGCCTGTTCTCGCGCCGATCTTGGCCGTCGAGCCGATTGCCGCCGTCGATGCCCCGGCCGAGGTCACCCCGGAGCCGGTTGAACGGGTCGAACCGCCGTCCATCATCGCGATCGATCCGCCCGGCCAGCCCAAGCTGACCCTGTCAAAATCCGAGACTGCCCCCGCGCCCACGGTCACGGCCGTGGTCATGACGGCCGCCGACGCACCGACCAAGGTCGCCCCCGTCGAGACCTTCGCCGAACTGCGCGCCAAGCTGATCGCCCTGAGCCGCACCGAGACCTGGCCGGAGGCGGCAAGGGTGCTCAGCCGCATGCTCCGGGTGGCGAGCAACGACCGTGAAAAGGCCCAGGCCAACTGCGATCTCGGCGACTTCGCTCGCGGTCAGGGCCGCCTGGACGAGGCCGCCGAGGCCTATGAGGAAGCCGTCAGCTTCGCCCGCTCAGCCCGCGCCGCTCGGCCAGACGACTTCACCGCCGACGACCTGCTGGCCGGCGCCCTGTCGGGGGTCGGCGACGTGGCCGAGATGGAAGGCCGCCTCAACGAGGCCCTGTCGGCCTTCGAGGAAGCCCTGGCCCTGCGCCGCTCGCACGGCGGCCGCGAGGCGGCCGATCCGGGCGCGCGGCGGGCCTTGTCGGTGTCGCTGGAACGCCTGGCCGACCTGCGCGAGGACCGCGGTCACCGGATGCGGGCCTTGGATCTCTACCGCGAAAGCTACGATGTCGCCGCGCGGCTGGCGGCGGCCGATCCGGCGCGGTTTGGGGCTGACCTGGCGTCGACGCGGGCGCGGTTGGCGGAGCTGGAAGCGAAGGTGGCGGGTTAAGATAGTCCTCCCACTGTGGTGGAGGAATTACAGGCCTAGGCGTCCACCAGCTCGCGCCGCACCAGCCGGGCGTACTCGTCCATCAGCGACAGCGAGATCGCGGCCGGCTTGAAAGTGAACTCGCCGATCTGCGACACGGGCGTCACCTCAGCGGCGGTGCCGACGATGAAGCACTCGGTGAAGCTGGCCAGTTCCTGCTTCTCGATATGGCGCTCGACCACCTCAATCCCGCGCTGCTTGGCGATGTCGATCACCGTGCGGCGGGTGATGCCGTCGAGGAAACAGTCGGGCGTGGGGGTGTGGATCACGCCATCCTTGATGAAGAACACGTTGGCGCCCGTCGCTTCGGCCACATAGCCGCGGTAGTCGAGCATCATCGCGTCGGCATAGCCTTCCTTCTCGGCGGCGTGCTTGGAGACGGTGCAGATCATGTAGAGGCCGGCGGCCTTGGCGGCGGTCGGCGCGGTGTTGGGCGCGGGACGGTCGTACTTGGCCCAGGTCAGGCGGATGCCCTTGGCCTTGGTCGCCGGGTCGAAATAGCTGGGCCATTCCCAAACGGCGATGGCCACGTGGATCTTGGTCTGCTGGGCCGAAACACCGATCATCTCGCTGCCGCGCCAGGCGATCGGGCGGACATAGCAGTCGGTCAGGCCGTTCTTGGCGGCGGTCGCCTTGCACGCTTCATCGATCTGCTCCACCGTGTAGGGGATCTTGAAATCGAGGATTTCGGCCGATTTGAACAGGCGCTCGGTATGCTCGGTCAGCTTGAAGATCTCGCCGCCATACATCCGCTCGCCCTCGAACACCGAGGAGGCGTAGTGGAGGCCATGGGTCAATACGTGCACCTTCGCCTCGCGCCAGGCAACGAACTGGCCATCCAGCCAGATCCAACCATCGCGATCGTCGAAGGGAACGAGAGACATCGGTCCAAGACCTCCTTATTTGGAATCCGGTTCTTAGACGCCCCGGGGGGCGGCAGGTCAAATAAAATGGACGCAAGCTAGTGGTCACGCCCCTCTCCTCGGGCCTCTCCTCGGGCCTCTCGGCGGGGTCCACCGACCCGCGCCTGATCCTGGGCGAAGAGCAGCTGGACAGCGGGCTGGAACTGCTGCTGCTGGCCGAGGCGGCCCTGTGGGCGGCAGTCGACGCGGCGTTGGAAGCCGAGGGTCCCGGCCTGGGCCGTTCGCACTGGCGCGCCGCCTTCCTGCTGCGCCGGCGGCCTGGCATCGGGGTACAGGACCTGTCGAAACTGACCAGCCTGTCCAAGCAGGCGGCCAGCAAGACCCTGACCGACCTGCAGCGCCTGGGCCTGGTCCAGAAGGCGGCCGGGGACCTGGACGCCCGGCGCAGGCCTACCCTGCTGACCCCCGAGGGCGCGGCCTTCGAAACACGGGTGTCGGAGCGGTTACGCGGCTTGCTGGGGCGGGCCTACCGCACCGGCGGCCTGGACGGGGTGGCCGGAACCCGCCGCATCCTGGCGGCCTTGGCTGGTCCGCGCCAAGGTGTCGGGTTGAACCGGAGGGACGTCCTTTGAGCCCCGAAGAGCGCGCCGAGCGCCACCTGCTGGTGGTCGATGACGACGACCGCATCCGCGTCCTGCTGAAGGAATTCCTGACCCGCGCCGGCTTCCGGGTCAGCGCCGCCGCCGACGCCGCCCATGCCGACCGGCTGACCGGATCGATGGACTTCGACCTGCTGGTGCTGGACGTGATGATGCCCGGCGAGGACGGCTTTTCCTTCACCAAGCGCCTGCGGGCCAAGGGCGGTGAGGTCGGCAAGACGCCGATCCTGATGCTGACCGCCCGCGACCAGACCGGCGACCGCATCGAGGGCCTTACCCACGGCGCCGACGACTACCTGGCCAAGCCCTTCGAGCCGCGTGAGCTGCTGCTGCGCATCGAGGCCATACTGCGCCGCTCCACCCCCAAGCCGTCGGGCCCGCGCGAGCTTTCCCTGGGCCGCTGCGCCTTCGAGCCCGAGCGCGGCGAGCTGACGCGCGACGGCGAGCCGATCCGCCTGACCGAGGCCGAGGTCACCCTGCTGCGCCGCCTGGCCCGGGTGGCGCACGAGCCCGTCGATCGCCTAGAACTGGCCGCCGACACCGTCGACGCCACCGGCCGCGCGGTGGACGTCCAGGTCACCCGCCTGCGCCGCAAGATCGAACCGGATCCAAAGAACCCGCGGTACCTGCAGACGGTGCGGGGCATTGGGTATCGGTTGACGCCGGATTGATGATGGCGACCGCAATTCAGAAATCCTACCCCTGTGGGGGAGGTGTCGCCGAAGGCGACGGAGGGGGGAGTGATCGGAGGATCACCTCATCCAGGATCGACGACCCCAACCCTCCCCCCACCGGCGCTTCGCGCCACCTCCCCCACAGGGGGAGGATTTAATGACCCGTCTGCGCACCAAGCTCTTCATCCCGCGCCAGATCAAACGCTGGCTGCCGACCTCGCTGTTCGGGCGGTCGTTGCTGATCATCGTTCTGCCCGTGGCGGTGATGCAGATCGCCGTCACCTGGGCGTTCTTCGACGCTCACTGGGAGACCGTGACCAGCCGCCTGTCCGAGGGCCTGGCCGGCGACGTAGCGTGGGCGGTGGAGACCTACAAGGACGACCCCTCGCCCGCCGCCCTCGACAGGATGGCCGCGCGGGCCGAGGACTCGATGTCGCTGTCGATCGCCCTGCAAAAGGGCCGCAAGCTGCCGACCAGCCAGCGCCCGTCGATCTTCGCCTCGCTGGACCGCTCGCTGCGCACCGCCCTCGACGACCGGCTGGACGACCCGTTCTGGTTCGACACCACGCGCTATCCTGGCCATGTCGACATCCGGGTGCAGGTGCATGAGGGGGTGCTGCGGATCATCGCTCCGCGCGATCGCGCCTTCGCCACCCAGGGCCATATCTTCATCCTGTGGATGGTGGTGGCGACCCTGTTGCTGACTGCGGTGGCGATCCTGTTCATCCGCAACCAGGTGCGCGCCATCGAGCGCCTGGCCCACGCCGCCGACGCCTTCGGGCGCGGCATCGACCAGGAGGCCTTCAAGCCGCATGGGGCGCGCGAGGTGAGGATGGCGGCCCAGGCCTTCCTGGCCATGAAGGCCCGCATCCAACGCCATATCGAGCAGCGCACGGCCCTGCTGGCCTCGGTCAGCCACGACCTGCGCACGCCCCTGACCCGGCTGAAGCTGGAACTGGCCTTGGCCGAGCCCAGCGGCCAGATCCAGGCCATGCAGGGCGATCTGTCCGAGATGGAGCACATGATCGACGAGTACCTGTCGTTCGCCCGCGGCGAGGGCGGCGAGGCGACGCGGGAGGTGCTGCTCAAGCCGCTGATCGAGGGCGTCTGCGACGGCGCGGCCCGGGCCGGAACCCGTATCGAGACCCAGATGGGCGACGACCTGTCGGCCATCCTTCGGCCCAACGCCTTCAAGCGCGCCCTGGCCAACCTGATCGACAACGCCGCCGCCCATGGCGACACCGTGCGGGTGTCATCCACCGCCCGGCCCAGCGGCGGAGTGTGGGTCTTCGTCGATGACGACGGCCCTGGTATTCCCGACGATCTGCACGAGGAGGCTTTCCGACCGTTCAACCGCCTCGACGAGTCGCGCAACCAGAACGAAAAGGGCGTCGGCCTGGGCCTGGCCATCGCCCGCGACATGGCGCGGGGACTGGGCGGGGATCTGACGCTCGAGCGCTCCCCGATGGGGGGACTGCGGGCGGTGTTGCGGTTGCCTTAGGGCGGCGCCAAGACGCCCCCTCCGTCGCGATGCGGGTGAGGAGGAGGCGGGTTCTTTCTCCTCACCCGTGAAACGGGCGAGGTGGCGGCGAAGCCGACGGAGGGGGCGTCCTGCGGCGCTTGCCTACCGCATCGCCGCCTCGATGAATCGCGGCCCCGGCTCGCGCATGGCCCTGGCCATGGCCTCGTCAAAAGCCTCGGCCGTCTCCACCCGCTCAGCCGGCAGGCCCAGACCGCTGGCCAAGGCCACCCAGTCGATGCGCGGGTCGGAAAGGTCCAACAATCGTGACGCGGCCGGACCAGGCTCCCCGCCGCCCGTGCGGCCCATCTCGATGCCGAGGATGCGATAGGCGTGATTGGCGAACACCACCACGGTCACATCCAGCTTCTCGCGGGCGATCGTCCACAAGCCCTGCACCGTGTACATCCCCGCCCCGTCGCCGCTCAACGCCAGGACCTTGCGGTCGGGACAGGCCACGGCCGCGCCGATCGCCAGCGGAACGCCCTGGCCGATCGCGCCGCCGGTCAGGGACAGCCAGTCGTGAGCGCGCGCGTTCCGGGTCTGGGTGAAGATCGGCAGGCCAGCGGTCACCGCGTCGTCGGAGATGATCGCGCCGGTCGGCATGTGGCGGGCGATCGAGGCGCCCATGGCCCAGGCGTCGAACTTTCCGGCCGTTGGGGTCGGCGGCGCGTAGGGCTCGACCGCCCCCCTGGCCGGGGCGTTCAAGGCGTCGGCCAGGGCCTCGAGCGCGGCCGCCGCGTCGGTTCCCCGGTCGCTTAGGGTCAGGGTGGCGCAGCCCTGCGGAACCAGCACGCTGGGCCGGTCGGGATAGGCGAAAAAGGCTACCGGCTCGAGGGTCCCGACCAGGATCATCAGATCGACGCCGTCGAGGTCCTTCAGCGCCGCCTCGCCGAAATAGGGCAGCTTGTCGGGGCGGAAGCGTCCTTCGCCGCGCGCCTGGCGGGCGGTGAAGGTGTCGGTCAGCACGCGCACGCCGGTGGCGGCGATCCGTCCGGCGGCGGCCACGCCCCCCTCGCCGCAGGCCACGCTCCCCAGTAGCAGCACGGGCTTGGCGGCGGCCTTCAGCGCCTCGGCGACCCGTTCTACCTGCGCCAGGTCTGGCGTCTTGGGCCTCGGATGTTTCGTCACCGGGCCGGCCACCTTGGTCTCGTTCCAGGCGCTGTCGGCGGGCAGGATCAGGCAGGCGTTCCCGCCTGGGGCGCCGAAGCTGGCGGCCACCGCCTCGGCGGCCAGCGGCCCCACGGCGTCGGCGCTGTCGGCCGACTTGACCCACAGCGAGTTGGGCGCGGCCAGGGCGGCGATGTCGGAATTGAGCGGCGCGTCGTACTGGCGATGGCCGGTCGCGTGGTCGCCGATGATATTGACGATTGGGGTGAACGCCCGTCGCGCATTATGCAGATTGGCCGCGCCATTGGCATAGCCCGGTCCCAGGTGCAGCAGGGTGCAGGCCGGCGTCCCGGTCATCCGCCCATAGCCGTCGGCCGCCCCGGTCGCCACCCCCTCGAACAGGCACAGGATAGAGCGCATGCGGGGCTCGCGGTCCAGGGCCGCGACGAACTGCATCTCGCTGGTGCCGGGATTGGCGAAACAGGCGGTGACGCCGTTGTCGGCCAGGGTGGTGATCAGGGCGTCCGCGCCGTTCATGCCTTGGTTCTCACTTCATGAGTTCTGTGATCCCGGACAAGCGCCCAGCGCGCAGCTCCGAGACCGACGCGTGAGCGCCGCGCTTCCGGCGGTCCGGATCGGCGGCCCTTTCGGGCCTTGTCCGGGATGACAATTCAAGAGAATACGAAAACCCCGTCGTCCGGTTCGCTCGCGAACAGCCGGGCCAGCTCCGCCGGCCGTCGGTCGCGCGCCAGGGCCTGGTTGATATAGCCCTTGTCGGTCAGCTCTCCCGAGCCCGCGTCCGGCCCGCCGTCGAGGATCAGGGCGCGGGCGACCCTGCCGCCGCCCTTGGCCGTGGCGTTGAGGCCCTCCAGGCCGATGCGGACCGCGTCGCGCATCGCCGCCGCATCGCCCAGCCGCTCGCAGGCCCTGGGATCCAGGAACAGCATCAGTCCGACGCCGTCCTGTCCCTCGCCGCAGACCACCGCGTCAGAGACCACCCCGCCGATCGCTGACACCGCCGCCACTCGCAGCGCTCCGGCCGCCACGAAGGTCCCACTAGCCAGCTTGAAGTTCTCGACCAGCCGGCCATCGAACACCAGGCCGGCCGAAGGGTCATAGGGATCAGCCAGCCGCGCGGCGTCACCCAGCCGGTAGAAGCCCTCTTCGTCAAAGGCGTCGCGCGAGGCCTCCGGCTGGTCCAGATAGCCGGGCGAGACCTGCGGGCCCTTGACCCGGATCTCGAACTTGTCGGCCGGCCCGCCGGGAGCTGGGACCAGCTTCACCGCCGTGCCCGGCGTGGGCAGGCCGACCATGCCGGAGCGGGCGTTGAGCCAATGGATGTTGCAGGCCGTCGGGCCCGTCTCGGTGGCGCCATAGCCGGCCGCGAAGGTCACCCGCTCGCCGATGGTGCGCACCGCCACGGCCTGGACGCGGTCCAGAATGCTCTGGGCCATCGACGCGCCGCCATATTGCAGCACCCGGACCTTCTCGAAGAACCTGGCCGCCAAGGCCGCATCGCGCTCCAGTTCGCCGACCAGCAGGCCCCAGCCGGCCGGCACCATGTTGTGATAGGTGGTGGCGACCTCGCGCAGGTTGCGGACGGTCTCGTCGAACCTGCCCGCCACCGGCTGGCCCGCGTCGATATAGAGAGTCCCACCCCGGTGCAGCACCATGTGCAGGATGGCGTTGGCGCCCAGGCTGTGGCTCCAGGGCGCGGAATTGACCAGCACCGGCGGCTCGGGATCGTCGTAGCAGGCGGCGATCTGGGCGGCGTTCAGGGCGATGTTGGCGTGGGTGCAGATCACCGCCTTGGGCTGGCCGGTCGAGCCGGAGGTCAGCAGTAGCTTGGCGGCGCCGTCGGGGCGGCAAGCCGGCGCGGCGGGTTGGGCGTTCAAGAGGCTCTCGAACCCGACATCGCCAGGCCGGGCGTTGCGGCTGGCGATCACCGGCAGGTCCGCCAGGAACGGCGCCGCCAGGGCGTTGGAGAAGGCCTCGGCGTCGTCGGCATAGACCATGGCCGGCCTCAGGCGTTCAACGGCGAAGGCCAGACGGGTCAGGTCCGCGCCCTTCAGGCCGTATTGCGGAGAGACCGGCGCGATCGCCGCGCCCAGGCTCATGGCTGCGTAGCCGATCAGGGCGTGGTCGACGCCATTACGGGCCAGGATCAGCAGGCAGTCGCCGCGCTTAAGGCCCAGGGTCGAAAGTCCGCCGGCCAGGGCGGCGACTTGCCGCGCCGCCTCGCCATAGGTCACGGTCCGCCAGCCTTCGCCGTCTCGCTCGGCCAGCCAGACGCGATGCGGCGCCTGCCCCGCCCAGCGGGCGAGCGGCGCGATCACGGTCTGGATTGTCGAGGAATAGGGCGTCGGATTGCGCAGGATCAGCACGTCGCCGCGCTGCTCCACCTCCAGCGCCCGAGGCGCATAGCGGGCGTCGCGGAACCGCGCCTGGGTTTCTGATGTCCCATCCATGGAGGGAGGTTAGCGCAAGTCTAGGCCGGCGCAACCGTTCCTCCGCCACAGGGGGCCCACAGGGGGAGGACCTTTACCCCGCCAGGGTCTCCAGGAACCGAACCGGCGCCCCAGTCCCCTCGGCGACGATCTCGTCGTCCCGCATCACTACCGTGCCGCGCGCGATGGTCGCCACCGGCCAGGCCTTGGCTTCGAAACCGTCGAACGGCGTCCAGCCCGAGCGGGTGGCCATCCAGTCGTAGGTGATCGTGCGCCGGGCCTTCATGTCGACGATGGTGAAGTCAGCATCGAAGCCCTCGGCGATGCGGCCCTTGTCGGCCAGGCCGAAGATGCGGTTGACGCCATGGCTGGTCAGATCGACGAAGCGCTCCAGGCTCAACCGGCCATTGACAACATGGGTCAGCACGATGGGAACGAGCGTCTGCACGCCCGGCATGCCGGAGGGCGAGGCCGGATAGGGCCGGGCCTTCTCCTCGCGGGTGTGGAGCGCGTGGTCGCTGCCCAGGACGTCGGCCATACCGGTCTCGATGCCGCGCCAAACGCCGGCCACGTGCTCGGCCGAGCGGATCGGCGGGTTCATCTGGGCGAAACCCTTCAGCCACCCATAGGCCTCGGGGGCGACCAGGGTCAGGTGCTGGGGCGTGACCGCGACGTTCTCGACGCCCTCGTCGTCCTGGACCAGCAGCGAGCCGGTCGAGGCGCCCATAAATACCTTGATCCCGCAGCAGCCGGGCAGGCGCTCCAACTCGCCTAGGAAGGTCGCGTTCTCGTGGTCGCCCCCACATAGAAGGCGTGATCGGTTTGCATGCGGCCCTTGGCGCGGGCCAGCTTGTCGGCCAGGGCGTCGTGGTCGGTGGTGGTCGGCTCGGTGTTGGGCATTTCGAACACCGCGACCACGCCGCCTAGGGCCGCGCCGCGCGAACCGCTCTCGAGGTCTTCCTTCCACTCCAGGTCCGGTTCGCGGAAGTCGACCTGGCTGTCGATGACGCCCGGCAGCAGCGTCAGGCCGGTCGCGTCGAAGATCTCTCCCGCCGAGGCCTGGCGATCAGGTCGAAGGTCTGGGTCATGGCGCGCGCTACTGCGGGGGTTTGGGGCGGTCTAGGTCCGGGGGCCCAGGCTCGCAAGACCAATATTCATTCCGCTGATTCCGACGAAAGCCGGGACCCAAGCGGCGTCGGCGGTTGCGGGCGCGGTGCCCACCGTGAAACTCAGCTTGGGTCCCGACTTTCGTCGGAATGAGCGGAGAGAGCGGAAGCCTCGTCGAGAACCGTGTCGAGTTCCGGCGCGACATCCTCGACCACCGGGTAAAGCTCTGGCGTCACCGCCGCGTCCTCTACGGCCAACTCCTCGGCGTCGCCTTCAACGCTCAAAGCCGCCTGGGCCTCGGCCAGCGCCCCGGCCTTCACCTGGGCCATCAGCGCCTTGGCGGCCCGCACCACCGTGGCCACCGGCAGGTCGCTCATGTGGCGGATGGCTTGGGACAGGTCTGGGTCGACCGCCAGGAACTGGTCCAGCGAGCGCGGTCCGCGCACCGCCCGGGTGTTGACGCCCCAGGGGGCGTAGCGGCGCTCGTCGGAGGGGCCGAACAGGCCGATGGTGGGGATGCCGGCGGCGGCGGCGATGTGCATCAGGCCGCTGTCATTGCCGATGAACAGGTCGGCGCGCTTGAGGGCGGCATAGGCGGTCAGCAAATCAACCTTGCCCGTCAGGTCCACATAGCGACCGCGCGCCGAGGCCATGCGCAGTTCCTCGACCATGCGGCTGTCGCCGGGGCCGCCCATGATCAGCAGCCGGCCGCCGGCCAGCGGCCCCTGCGGACCCAGAAGTTGCTGGGCGGTCTGGGCGAAGCGTTCGATCGGCCAGATCTTGCCCACCCAATTGGCGGCCGGGCCGACCGCCAGGAGCGGGCCCGTCGGGTCGCCGGCGCGCGGGCTGAGCATCTGATCGGCCAGGGCCTGGACCTCGGGGGTGATGTAGAGGTGCGGCGGCGGCGGATCGCCTTCCAGCTTCAGCACCCGGGCGGCGTCGATCACCTTGTGCACCGGCTCGCCGGGCGACTTCTTCCAGATCGCCCGCTTGTCGCGGCGCAGGAAGAGCGCCGTGCCGGACCCGCGCAGGTCGACGATCAGGCCCCACTTCTTGTGGCGCACCTGGTTCCACAGCTTGAACCAGTGGCCCTTGCCCTTGCTCTTTTCCATGACGATCACCCGGTCCAGACCGGGAACATGGGCGAACAGGGGGGCGGCGAGCGGTCCGGCGACGATAGTGAAGCGGGCGTTGGGAACCTGGTCGGCCAGCATCCGGATCAGGCCAGACGAAAGCACGGCGTCGCCGATCCGCGTGGCGGTGATGAAGAGAATCGGGAAGGCCCGCTGTGTCATCGGTGCATGTATAGGGCCACAGGCGAGTCGGCGCATCCCTCGATAACGGCTCAGCTTTCCGCGCCGACAGGGACTGGCGCGACCGCGTCCGGCGGGCCACATGTGGGCCATGAGCCAGACCGTCATCGCCCCCCTCCCCAGCCGCGCCGTGATCGCCGTTTCGGGCATCGACGCCAAAAGCTTCCTGAACGGCCTGCTGAGCCAGGAGATCGAGACCCTGGGCGTGGGCGAACTGCGCTTCACTGGCCTGCTGACGCCGCAGGGCCGCCTGCTGTACGACCTGTTCGTGGCCGGGACGGCGGACGGGGTGCTGCTGGACGTCGCCGCCGAGCATCGCGACGCCATCTTGACGCGGCTGACGATGTACAGGCTGCGGGCCAAGGTGGATCTGGCGGCGAGCGAGCTTTCGGTCTTTGCACAGTTCTCCGCTCAGCCCGGTGAACGCCGGGGTCCAGATCATGAGGTGCAAGAGACCCAGGATGAATCTGGGTCCCGGCATTCGCCGGGAGGAGCGGCAGGGGGCTGGTTCCAGGACCCGCGCCTGCCGTCGCTTGGCGCCAGGTCTTATGCGAACAACCTTCCACACACCGCCGCCGAGGACGATTACGACGCCCACCGCCTGGCCCTCGGCGTCCCTGGCCCGGCCGACTGGGCGACCGACAAGACCTACCCGATCGAGGCCGATTTCGACCTGCTGAACGGCATCGACTTCAAGAAGGGCTGTTTCGTCGGCCAGGAGACGACCAGCCGCATGAAGCGGCGGGGGGTGATCAAGACCCGGATGCTGCCGATAACCTTCGACGGCCCGCCGCCCGCCTTCGGGACTGAGGTTCTGTCCGGGACCCTGCGGGCCGGCGAGGTGCTGTCGGGCCGCGACGGCCGCGCCATGGCCCTGCTGCGCCTGGACCGCATCGAGGGCGCCGCGCTGACGGTTGAGGGACGAGCGGTGGCGGTGGATCGGCCAGATTGGGTTCCGGGATCGACGCCGGCCCTCTAAAAGACTTCAGCACGGAACGCGAAGCCCCGTTCTTCAACAGGTTCAGGATGAGGTCCAGTTTGGATCGCGCGGCTCGCGGGGCTGTTCCTGAAAAGTTCTGGAAATCGCCTGTGAGTTCGGCCAAGCTACGGCCCATGAGCGAGATCCAACGCTGCACTTGGCGCGGCATGAACGGCGACCCGTTCTACGAGGCCTATCACGACGAGGAATGGGGCGTGCCGGAGTACGATTCCCGCGCCCTGTGGGAGAAGCTGGTGCTGGACGGCTTCCAGGCTGGGCTGTCGTGGATCACCATCCTGCGCAAGCGCGAGGCCTTCCGCGCCGCCTTCGCCAACTTCGACCCCGATACGGTGGCCCGGTTCGGCGACTCCGACCGCGCTCGGCTGATGAGCGACGCCGGCATCATCCGCTCGAACGGCAAGATCGACGCGGCGATCTCCGGCGCCAAGATCTATTGCGACATGCGCGATCGCGGCGAGGACCTGGGGACCCTGCTCTGGGACATGGTCGGCGGCGCCCCGATCCAAGGCCAGTGGACCGCCGCCACCGGCCTTCCCACACAGACGCCCCTGGCGGTCGACATGGCCAAGATGCTCAAAGCCAAGGGCTACAAATATTGCGGCCCGGTGATCGTCTACGCCTTCCTGCAGGCCACGGGGCTGGTCAACGACCACTTCACGACCTGCTTTCGGCATGAGGCATGTCGCAAGCTGGCGCGTTAGCCATGGCGCGACCTTCCATGCGGTGGAGACTCCCTTGAGCGACTCAAAGACCCCAGCGGACCGCGCGCCCGCGCGCCCTTGGCCCACGCCCCGGACCCTGCGCGACCTGCACCTCTATCTGGCGGTGTTCTTCGCGCCGTCGATCCTGTTCTTCGCCCTGACCGGCGCGCTGCAGCTGTTTGGCCTGCACGAGGCGCACGGCGCCGACTACCGGCCGCCGTCGGTGATCGCGAAACTCTCCGAGGTCCACATCCATCAGCACTACGCGCTCAAGCCGGGCCGTCCCAACGCGGAGCCGGCGGCCAAGCCGCCCGAGGGGGCGGGCCCGGCGGCGGCGGCCAGCAGCGCCGCCCCGAAGGCGGAGGCGAAAGAGCCCTCGACCCTGGCCGTCCAGATCTTCTTCCTGGGCACGGCGCTGGGGCTGACGCTCGCGGCGCTGCTGGGACTGTGGATCGGCCTGACCCAGGGCCGACTGCGCAAGGTTTCTGCGGTGCTCGCGGTGCTGGGCACGGTCTTGCCAATCTTGCTGCTGGCCGTTCAATAGGGCTCAGACTCGTCGCTCCGGGATTCCCTCGCGCGGCGAAACCCCCTAAGACCGCCGTCGTGATCAAGCCGCCCAAGTCCGCCGCCAAGGCCCTGACAGGCCCCGACATGATGCTGGAGGCCGCCTGCGGCCCCGGCCTGGTGTGCGGTGTGGACGAGGCCGGGCGTGGTCCGTGGGCCGGTCCGGTCAGCGCGGCGGCGGTGATCCTCGATCCCAAGCGGGTGCCCAAGGGCCTCAACGATTCCAAGAAGCTGAGCGCCAAGCAACGCGCCACGCTGGAGATCGAGATCAAGCAGGTCGCCATCGCCTGGTGCGTGGGCCTGGCCAGCATCGAGGAGATCGCCGAGCTCAACATCCTGCACGCCGCCGGCCTGGCCATGTGCCGGGCCATCGAGGGCATGGCGGTCAAGCCCGACATCGCCCTGGTCGACGGCAATTACCGTTTCAAGCTGCCCTGCCCGATCAAGACCGTGGTCAAGGGCGACAGCCTGTCCTGCTCGATCGCCGCCGCCTCGATCCTGGCCAAACAAGCTCGAGACAAGATCATGATCGAGATGGACGCCTTGCACCCCGGCTACGGCTTCGCCGGCCACAAGGGCTATCACGCCGCCTGCCATGTCGAGGGCCTGCGCAGGCTGGGCCCCTCGCCGATCCACCGCATGGCCTGGGCGCCGGTCAAGTTGGCCCTGGCGCGAGAACTGGATTTCGGCGGTGTCCCGTTCAACGAGGCTTTCGACGACGGGCTGGAAACTTAGCCCAGAACTCCGCTGCTCTCCGCGAAAGCCGGGATGGGCGGACGTTGGGGTCGGGCGAAGGGCTTCCGGACCGGCTTGTAGTTCAACCCATAGTCCAGTCGCACCATGCCGCGGCCCAAGGCCTCGACGCGGTTCAGTGTCATGTTCTTCAGCCCAGGCGCCTTCGCCGGAAACAGCCGCAGACCCTCACCCAGCAACAGCGGCGCGACCAGCAGTTCCAACCGGTCCAAAGCCCGCGCCTCGATCATCGCCGCCAACAGCGTGGCGCCGCCCACCACCCAGGCGTCGCCGTCGTCGAGGACCCGTAGATAGGCGATCAAGGCTGGCAGCCCTGCGGTCCAGAACCGCACGCCATGATGGACGCTGGCCCCGCGCCCGGACGTCACCACAAGACCGCGCTTGTCGGGATAGGGCCAGCCGACGCCGAGGCTCGAAAGCTGGTCATGGGTGCGCCGACCCATCACCACCGTGCCGACCTGTCCCAGGAAATCACGATGACCGCCGTCCGCCGCCGCGTAGGGCGCCAGCCAGTCGACATCGCCCGCCGCGTCCGCCACGAAGCCGTCCAGGCTGGCGGCGACATATCCTCGAATGAGCGCCATCGCATCCTCGCTGTGCCCCGAAATCATTTCAGAACAATACAAGAACATCAAGCGCTCGCCCGTCGAACCGATGGATTTTGAGTCTAATTGGACTCGTTCACAGGTTTCGGTCGGGGTTAACAGGCGGGTAACCATGCCCGTTCACCGACGCGTAACCATCAAGACTCATGATTCCGCTCAGTGTTTTTGACGGAAAGCGGCCATGTCCTTCGGACCCGAAACCATCATCCAAGGCGACTGCATCGAGGCGATGAACGCCCTGCCCGAGAAGTCCGTGGACCTGATCTTCGCCGATCCACCCTATAATCTGCAGCTGGGAGGCGACCTGCTGCGGCCCGACAATTCCAAGGTCGACGCGGTCGACGACCACTGGGACCAGTTCGAAAGCTTCGCCGCCTATGACAAGTTCACCCGCGACTGGCTGACGGCCGCCCGCCGGGTGCTGAAGGACGACGGCGCGATCTGGGTGATCGGCAGTTATCACAACATCTTCCGGGTCGGCGTGGCCGTGCAGGACCTGGGCTTCTGGATTCTCAACGACGTGATCTGGCGCAAGTCCAACCCGATGCCCAACTTCAAGGGCACCCGCTTCGCCAACGCCCACGAGACCCTGATCTGGGCCTCCAAGAGCCAGGGCGCCAAGCGCTACACCTTCAATTACGACGCCCTGAAGATGGCCAATGACGAGGTGCAGATGCGCTCGGACTGGACCCTTCCGCTGTGCACCGGCGAGGAGCGGATCAAGGGGGCTGATGGTCATAAAGCGCATCCGACCCAGAAGCCCGAGGCCCTGCTCTACCGGGTGATCCTGTCGACCACCAAGCCGGGCGACGTGATCCTGGATCCGTTCTTCGGCATGGGGACCACCGGCGCGGCCGCCAAGCGCCTGGGTCGTCGCTTCATCGGCATCGAGCGCGAGACCGACTATATCGAACACGCCAGGACCCGCATCGCCAAGGTCGTGCCGATCGCCCCCGGCGACCTGGACGTCATGGGCAGCAAGCGCTCCGAGCCCCGCGTGCCGTTCGGCAATATTGTCGAGGCTGGCCTGCTCAATCCGGGCGACACCCTCTACTGCGCCAAGGGCTCGCACGCCGCCAAGGTCCGCGCCGACGGCTCGATCACCGTGGGCGACCTGTCGGGCTCGATCCACAAGGTCGGCGCCCTGGTGCAATCGGCCCCGGCCTGCAACGGCTGGACCTACTGGCACTTCAAGACCGACGCTGGCCTGGCGCCGATCGACGTGCTGCGTTCGCAGGTCCGGGCGGGGATGAACTGAGTTTTTCCTTCTCCCCCTGCGGGAGAAGGAAATCAGACCAGCCGCTCGCGCCCCGCTTTCACCGCTTTGAGGAACACGCTCGGCAAGCCGCTCAGCCCCGCCGGCTCGGTCCAGACGAAATCACCGTCGGCGTTGGTCTCGGCGCGCAGCACCCGCAGGGTCAGGGAGAAGTGGGTGAAGACGTGATCCACCGTGCCGAACTCGAGCCAGGCGCCGGCGGCCGGTGCGGCGGCGGCGGCTTCTTCGTCCAGCCAGGGCTCCGAGCGCCAGTCGCTGGTCGGCAGGCCGAGCATACCGCCGAGCAGGCCCTTGGGCGGCCGGCGGACCAAGGCCGTCTGGTCGCCGCGCGTCAGCACATAGGCCACGCCGTGCCGATGCGGCCGCGCGGGCTTTTTCAGCTTGCGGGGGAAGGTCTCCGGCAAGCCGGTCTTCAAGCCCTCGCACCAAGCCGATACCGGGCAAAGCGCGCAGAGCGGGCTCTTGGGCCGGCAGACCGTCGCGCCCAGGTCCATCAGGGCCTGGGCCCAGTCGCCGGGGCGCTCGCCCGTGACCAGATCGCCGGCCAGGCGCTTGAGTTCGGGCTTGGCGTCGGGCACGGGCGTCTCGACCGCCAACAGCCGCGCCATCACCCGCTCGACATTGCCGTCGACCACATTGGCCTCGCGATCGAAGGCGATCGCCGCCACCGCTGCGGCGGTATAGGCGCCGACGCCTGGCAGGGCCCGCAGGGCCTCCTCGGTATCAGGAAACACCCCGCCGTGGTCGTTGGCGACCGCGCGGGCGCAAGCCAGCAGGTTGCGGGCCCGGGCGTAGTAACCCAGCCCGGCCCAGGCGGCCATCAGGTCGCCGTCATCCACCGCCGCCAAGTCCGACACGGTGGGCCAACGCTGGATGAAGCCGAGGAAATAGGGCGTGGCGTGCGGCACGGTGGTCTGCTGCAGCATCACCTCCGACAGCCAGACGCGATAGGGGTCGGACCGCTGTCCAGCCTTGCCGGCGGCCGGCCCTGTGCGCCAAGGCAGGTCCCGCGCCTGGGCGTCGTACCAGGCCAGCAGGGCGGCGCGGAGGGCGGGGATGTCGAGCATCGTTTCCTATGGCAAATCCTTGGGTGGAATGGGAGGGCCTGCTATCCTCCCCCATGCGCCGTCCCCTGCCCACTGCGGAAGAAGCCCTGGCGATCCTCAAGCGCCGTCGCACGCGGCCGCAGTTTCGCAGCCCCCCGCCGGCCGGCAAGTCGCTGGCGCCGCTGATCAAGGAACTCGACGCCAAGTTCGGCCAGGGGCCGGCCCTGCTGCAGACCCGCTGGCGCGAGATCGTCGGCGAGACCCTGGCCCGGCGCACCGAGCCCGTGCGGGTGATCAAGAGCCGCACGCCGGGAGAAGGCGGCACGCTGGAGTTGCGGGTCGACGGCCCCGTGGCCTCGTTGATCCAGCACCAGGCCCCGCAGATCACCCAGAGGCTGGACCTGCTGCTGGGCAAGGGCGCGGTGACCAGGCTGCGCATCGTCCAGGGGCCGGTGAAGGTCCAGGCCAGCGCCGCCCCGCAGCGTCCGCGCCGCAAGCCGCCGCTCGACGCCGCCCAAGAGCGCGACCTGGCCGACAGCCTGGCCGGCCAGCCCGAAGGCGGGCTGAAGGACGCCCTGCTGAAGCTGGGGCGTGGCGTGCTGCGCAACGAGCCGTCTTAAGCTGGGTCGTTTGCCTTTTCCGTGACCTGGATGTCTCCTGTCCCGCAGATACCAAGGCAGGGGGAATTTGGATGACGGCGGCTCAGGTGAATACCTTTTTTCAGGAATATGCAGCCGCGTTCAGTCGCTTCGACGTTGATGCCGTGAATGACCTCTGGGCCTATCCGGCCCACATCGTCGGGCGCGGCAAGCGCGCGGCCCTCGACGCCGAGCAGTTCCGACTCAACACTGCGGGCCTGTGCGCCTTCTACAAATATCAGGGGATGGCCAAGGCGACCAAGCGCGTGCTGGACTTCACGCCCCTAACCCCGAGCACGGCATGTGTCCGCACCGCCGACCAGATCCTGGACGCGGAAGGCCAGACGATCATTGCTTGGGAGCATGTCTATCTCCTCAGCGACACCGATGATGGGATCAAGGCAGTGACTGCCCTGCCCGACAATGAACTCGAGGCTTGGCGGGCGCGCGGAACGCCGATGGGCGCCTGGTGAGTAGGCCTGAACCGATCCCGAGATTGACAACCCGGCCCTGATTGCGCTTCTGCCAAGGCCTTATCCGCGCCCTTTTCACGCGCCTAAAGAATCGCGCTTAACTCTGCTGTTCCAGCCTGTTCAAGGAAGATCGACCATGCGTCCGCTGACCCGCCGGCTCCTGACCGTCGTCGCCCTCTCCGCCTCCGTGGCCGTCGCGCTTTCGGGCTGTGGCAACAAGGCCGAGACGAGCAACGCCGACGACATGACCCTGGGCAATCCGAAGGCCAAGGTGACGGTCGTGGAATATGCCTCGGCCTCGTGCATCCACTGCGGTCGCTGGAACAACGAGGTGTTCCCGGCCTTCAAGTCGAAATATATCGACACCGGCAAGATCAACTACGTCTATCGCGAGTTCCTGACCAACCCGCCGCAACTGGCCGCCGCCGGCTTCCTGCTGGCCCGCTGCGCCGGCAAGGACAAGTATTTCCAGGTGCTGGACTCGATCTACCGCTCGCAGGAAGAGATGTTCACCACGGGCGACTATCGCGGCAGCCTGCTGCGCATCGCCCAGTCGTCGGGCATGAACGAGGCGCAGTTCAACGCCTGCGTCAACGACGAGAAGGCGCTGAAGGCCCTGAACGCCCGCGTCGAGAAATACGGCAAGGACGCCAACATCACCGGCACCCCGACCTTCGTGGTCAATGGCAAGAAGATCCATGGCGACGACGGCGGCGAGGCTTCGCTGGTCGAACTGGACGCGGCCATCGCCGAGGCCGCCGCGAAATGATCCTCGACCGGCGCGCGCTGATCGGTACGGGCCTGCCTGCCTTGGGCTGGTCGGCCTCGGGCGTGGCGGTGATCGCCATCCCGACGATCGCGCGCGCCGCGCCCTTGCCGCCGGCCGACGGCGACATGGCCCTCGGGGACGCCAAGGCCAAGGTGCAGGTGGTGGAATATGCCTCGCTGTCCTGCACCCACTGCGCCCGTTGGAACAACGAGGTGTTCCCGGTCCTCAAGGCGCGGTTCATCGACACGGGCAAGGTGCGCTATGTGTTCCGGGAATTCCTGACCGAGCCCTTCCAGTTCGCCGCCGCCGGCTATCTACTGGCCCGGCGCGTGGGTCCGGCCCGGTATTTCCAGGTTCTCGACGCGGTGTTCCACCAGCAGGACGCCATCTACAAGAGCGAAGACCTGTGGGGCGGACTGCTGAAGATCGGCAAGAGCTTTGGCCTCACCGAGGCCCAGTTCACCGCCGCCTTGCAGGACAAGGCCGCGCTGGCCGCCATCAATGGTCGGGTCGAGAAAGCCGCCGAGCGCGACCAGGTGCAGGTAACCCCGACCTTCTTCGTCAATGGCCAGCGCTTCGAAGGCGGCCAATCGATCGAGGACCTGGCGACCGCCATCGACAAGGCGGCCGGCAAGACAGCCAAGGCCTGAGGGGAGGGCGCGGGCCGTGCAGTTCCAGCGCCTGCGCCTTTCGGGATTCAAGTCCTTCGTCGAACCGACCGAATTCCGGATCGAACCGGGTCTGACGGGCGTTGTCGGACCCAATGGCTGCGGCAAGTCCAACCTGTTGGAAGCCCTGCGCTGGGTGATGGGGGCCAATTCGGCCAAGGCCATGCGCGCGGGCGGCATGGACGACGTGATTTTCGCCGGCAGCGGCGGTCGCCCGGCCCGTAACCACGCCGACGTCACCCTGACCATCGACAACAGCGACCGCACCGCGCCGGCCCAGTTCAATGATGATCCGACCCTGGAAGTGGTGCGCCGCATCGACCGCGGCGAGGGCTCGACCTACCGCATCAATGGCCGCGAGGTGCGGGCGCGGGACGTCCAGCTGCTGTTCGCCGACGCCTCGACCGGGGCCAATTCGCCGGCCTTGGTCCGCCAGGGCCAGATCAGCGAACTGATCGGCGCCAAGCCGCAGAACCGTCGCCGCATTCTGGAAGAGGCGGCCGGGGTTTCGGGCCTGCACACCCGCCGGCATGAGGCGGAGTTGCGGCTGCGCGCCGCCGAGACCAATCTGACGCGCCTCGATGACGTGGCGCGAGAGTTGGAGGTCGCCCTGAACCGGCTTCGTCGGGAAGCGAGGCAGGCCGAGAAGTACAAGCGCCTGTCGTCAGAGATTCGCGCCGTGCAGGGCGCCGTGCTCTATGCCCGCTGGACCGAGGCGCGCGACAACCTCAACCGCACCCAGAGCGACGCCACCGACGCCGCGCGCAGCGTCGAAGACACCGCCCGCGCGGCCGCCACGGCCCAGACCGCGATCCTGAACGCCGAGACGGCCATGCCGCCGCTGCGCGAGGAAGCCTCGATCGCCCAGGCGATCCTCGGCCAACTGGCGATCCAGAAGGACCGGGCCGAGCGCGAGGCGCAAGCCGCCGCCGCCGAATTCGAGCGGTTGTCGGCCGACCTGGCGCGCATCGACGACGACCGGACCCGTGAGGCGCAGGGCCTGCAGGACGCCGTCCAGGCGTTGGCGCGCCTCGACGCTGACCTGACCCAACTACGGGAGGAGATCGCCGCCGCGCCCGCCCGAGGCCCCGAACTGGCCGCCGCCGCCCAGGCCGCCGAAGAGGCTCGCGCCAAGGCTGACGCCGAGGTCGAGCAGCTAGCGGCCCGCGCCGCCGCCGAAGACGCCCGCGCGCGCGCCGCCGCCCAGCGCCTGGCCGAGGCCGAGAGCCGGCTGGCCCGCACGGTTCGCGCCCTCGACCAGGCCAAGGCCGAGCGCGCCGCTGTCGGTCCCGAGGTCGATCCCGCCGCCGCCGAGGCCCGTCAGCGCTTCGCCAACGCAGAGGCGGGTCTCGCCGCCGCCCGCGCTGCGCTGGAGGAGGCAGAGACTGCCCGCGGAAAGACCGCCGCCGCCGAGGCCCAGGCCCGCGATCTGGCGCGCAAGGTCGAGGACCAACTGGGCCGCTTGCGCACCGAGGCCCGAGGCCTGGCCCAACTGACCGCGCCCCGCGCCAAGAGCGGCTTCTCGCCAGCCTTGGACGCCGTGACGCCCGACAAGGGCTATGGCGCCGCCCTAGCGGCCGCGCTTGGCGACGACCTGGAAGCCGCCCTCGATTCCCGCGCGCCGTCATTCTGGGCTGGCGGCGAAGCTTCCGCCGTCGCCTGGCCCGAAGGCGCCACGCCCCTGGCCCCACTGATCAAGGCCCCGCCCGAACTGGCCGCCCGTCTGTCATATGTGGCGGTGGTGGCGCGGACCGATGGCGACCGCCTGGCCAAGGGCCTGCCGGTCGGGGCGCGGCTGGTGTCCAAGGACGGCGACCTGTGGCGCTGGGACGGTTTCGTGGCCCGCGCCAACGCGCCCAAGCCCGCCGCCGTCCGCCTGGAGCAGCGCACCCGCCTGGCCGAGGTCGAGGCCGAGATCGACCAGGTCGCCCCGCGCGCCGAGGCCACGACCGCTGTCTTGAAGACCGCAGCCGACGCCCTGCGCACGGTGGAAGAGGCTTTACGCGATAAACGCCGCGGTCCGCCCGACGCCGAGCGCCTGTTGACGGGCGCTCGCGAGATCGTGACCCGATACGAACGCGAGGCCGCCCAGCGCGAAGCCCGGGCCCAGTCGCTGGACGACACCATCGTCCGCTTCGAGGCCGAGCGCGTCGAGGCAGACACCGCCCTGGCCGCCGTCCGCGCCGAAAGCGCCGCCGCCGAGGCCGTCGCCGACCTGGCCCCGCAGTTGGCCGCCGCCCGCCACGCCGCGAGCGCCGCCCGCGAGGCCGCCGCCGCCGCTCGCTCGGCCCGCGACCAGGAGACCCGCGAGACCGCCGGCCGCCAGCGCCGCCTGGAGACCCTGGAACGCGACCACGGCGACTGGACCAAGCGCCGCGAGGCCTCGAGCCGGCGCGAGCAAAGCCTGGACGCCGACCGCCTGAAGGCCGTCGTCGCGCTGGAGGCCGCCCGCGAGGCGCCGACCGTGCTGGCCGAGAAGCTGGTGGTGATCGTCGAGCAGTTCGCCGCCGCCGAGGATCGCCGGGCAAGGGCTTCCGACGCCTTGGAGACCGCCGAGACCGACCGACTGACCGCCGACCGCGCGGCCCGCGCCGCTGAGCAGGCCGCCAGCGACGCGCGCGAAAAGCGCGCCGCCCTGGTCGCCCGCCTGGACGGGGCCCGCGAGCGCTTTGCCGAGGTCGCTGGCCACATCCGCGACCAGGCCCGCATGGAGCCCGAGGAGCTGGGCCGTCAACTGTCGGGCGAGGCCATCGCTGTGCCCAAGGACGCCGCCGGGGTCGAGGCCCATCTCTTCGCCCTTGAACGCGAGCGCGACGCCATCGGGCCCGTCAATCTGCGGGCTGAGGAGGAAGCCAACGAATATGCCGCCCGCTTAGAGACCATGCGCACCGAGCGCGCCGACCTGTCGGGCGCGGTGAGCAAGCTGCGGGCCGGCATCGAAGAGCTGAACGCCGAGGGCCGCGAGCGGCTGCTGGCCGCCTTCGAGGTGATCAACGGCCACTTCCAGACCCTCTTCCAGGCCCTGTTCGGCGGTGGTCAGGCCGAGCTGCGGCTGGTCGAGAACGACGATCCGCTGGAGGCCGGCCTGGAAATCTTCGCCTGCCCGCCCGGCAAGCGCATGGCCAGCATGAGCCTGATGAGCGGCGGCGAGCAGGCCCTGACCGCCAGCGCCCTGATCTTCGGCGTCTTCCTGGCCAACCCGGCGCCGATCTGCGTGCTCGACGAGGTCGACGCGCCGCTGGATGACGCCAATGTCGACCGCTATTGCAACATGCTCGACGAGATGCGGCGGCGGACGAAGACCCGGTTCATCGCGATTACGCACAATCCGGTGACGATGAGCCGCATGGACCGGCTGTTCGGGGTGACCATGGCCGAGCGGGGGGTGAGCCAGCTGGTGAGCGTGGACTTGAGCACGGCCGAGCAGTTGGTGGCGGCGCAGTAGGGGCAATTCCTCCCCCACAGGAGGAGGACCTTATATTAGTGAAGCAGCCCCAGCACCGCATGCCGCAGCGGGTTCCCCGGATCGCTCAGCAGCTTCACCGCCATGGCGCACGACATCACCACCAGCAGCGGCCGGATAAGCTTGGCGCCGAACCTCATGGCGAGCCGCGAGCCGATCTGCGCCCCGATGAACGCCCCGACCGCCATGGTCAGGCCGATGGGCCACACCACCGCGCCCTTCCAGATGAACAGGCTCAGGCTGCCCAGGTTCGAGGCTGCATTGGCCAGCTTGGTGTGGGCCGTGGCCTTCAGCGCGCCGTAGCCCAGCAGGGTGACGATAGCCGCCATGTAGAAGGCCCCCGCTCCAGGTCCGAAAATCCCGTCATAGAAGCCGATCAGCGGCGCCACGCAGAAGGCGAAGACCGGCACGGTGACGCGCGGATGGGCGTCCTCGCCCTTCAGGCCACGCGACAGGCCGAAATAGAGGGCGATAACGATCAGCAGGATCGGGACCAAGGCCGCCAACGCGCGGGGCGACAGCAGGCTGACGCACAGGGCCCCGGCCAGGCCGGCGACAGCGGCGCAGGCGGCGACCGGCAGGGCTGTCTTCCAGTCGATCAGGCCGCGCCGGGCGAAGGCGCTGGTCGAGGAGATGGCGCTGACGGCGCCCTGCAGCTTGTTGGTGCCCAGCGCCATGACTGGGCTCATGCCGGTCAGCAGCAAGGCCGGGACGGTCAGAAGGCCGCCGCCGCCAGCGATAGCGTCGAAAGCGCCGGCGATCGCCGCCACGGCGAACATCGTCGCCAGCAGACCCAGATCGACATGCATGGCTAAGGCCCTCGCGAGGTCCGCCCGCGACGGGGCCAGGACCACGCGACCAGGCCCGTTCAGTCAATTATTTCTGGCGTGCCTTGCGGGCGGCGTACTTGGCGTCGCGAGCGATCTTCTGCTCGGAGGCCGACAGCGCCTTGCGCTCCTTGCGGTCGGCGCGCTTCTCGGCCAAGGCGGCTTCCTCGCGCGCCAGAACGTCCTGGCGGGCGGCTTCCTTGACGGCGGCGCGGGCGGCGCGGACCGCTTCCAGCTCGGCTTCACGCTCGACGTGACGCTGCTCGAAGTTGGGGTCGGTGACGGTGGGCTTCGGCTTCATCTTGGCCAGCATCGCCTTCTTGGCGTCAGCGGCGGCGGTGATGCGATCGGCGAAGCCGGTGTTTTTCAGTTGCGACATGAATCTTCTGGTTGGTGGAAAGTGCGCTTCTAAGACCCCAAAACGCCGCGAAAAGCAATGACGATCCCGGCGCAAATGGACGCGCCGGGATCATTCGAAGCTCTACTTCTCGATTTTGTAGACCCTGTAGCTGTGCGGGGCCACGGCCGCAGCGAATTCGGTGCGAACCGGAACGCCCTGACGACGCCAAGCGTCGGCCCTGCCGTCAGCGGGCTTGGCCTCGATCAGCTTGCCGGTCGTCATGTCGCGCAGCTTCACGCCCTCGCCCAGCAGCGACAGGTTCACGGCCGTATCGTCGTCGCGGAACGACTGCACCACGAAGGCCCCGTTGTCGTAGGCGAACAGGCTGACACGGTCGGCGGCGTCCAGCCGCACCGGGAAGTCACGCTGAAGGTAGCGCTTGATCTCGGTCGTCACCCCCTGGGGCAGGTTGTAGAAGTCGCCCGGGTTCTCCGGCATGGTCAGCACATAGAGCACCCCGCCGCCGTAGCGGTTCATCAGCAGGATCGGGAATCCCTTGGCGTTGGCGACCCCGCGAATGATCCCCCAGCTGTCATTGGTGTAGAAGGCCAGCTCTGGAAACAGCACCGGCGGCGTCTCGCGCTTGGGATCGTTCAGGCTCTCGCCATTGCCCGCGCCATAGCCGTTGAGGAAGTCGTGCAGGGCCACCTTCCGGCCGGTGTCGCGCACCTCGAGAATGTCCTCGATCCCCTTGCCCTGCAGGGCGCCCAGCAGGCCCGAGGTGATGAACACCGTCTTGCCGGCCAGCAGGTTACCCTTGATCTTGTCGACGATCTTCGGGTCCTTGGCCGCCGCCTGAGTCAGCAGGGCGACATCGGCATTGGTCGGGAAGTTGGGCGACAGCTCGATCGGGATGCCGACATTGCCCAGATAGTTGTGGAGGAAATCCTCGCCCGACGATTGGTAGGGCTTGTAGCTTGCTATGCCAATCGGCTTGCCCAGCAGGCCCAGGTCCTTGTCGATCTTCTCCAGCGAATAGCCGGCCGCGCGGCCCCAGCCAGGACCTGGATCATTGGCCTGGCCCGAGCTCTTGTAGCTGGCCGTCATGGCCTTCCAGTCGAAGCTGGTGGCCTTGTCCTTCCACGGACGCGCGCCGGGCGCGACGGCCTCGGCCTCGTTCATCGGCCGCCAGTTGAACAGGGTGATCTCAGGGGCCTTGGCCAGCAGGGTGTCCCACAACTGCTCGGCGTAGCGGTCGACATAGAGGGTGGAGAACGTATCGACCCAGCCGCCGCCATTGCCCTTGCCACCGTTAGAGCCGGCGGGGCGGATGTTGTCGAAATAGCGGATGATCGAATAGCTCTCGTACTGTTGCAGCAACTGATCAGTGACCACCGGATCGCGGGTCTCGGTGCCGGTATAGATGCCGTCGAACATCTGCGACTGCTTTTCCAGGTCGTAGCCCGTGCCCTGGAAGTGTTCGTACCAGTTGGGGTATTTGATGATCATCCGCACCTTGGGATTGACCGCCTTGGCGGGGCCGAGCACCAGGTCCTGGCTGACCTTGCGCATGGTCTCCAGCCGGTACTGGGTCCAGGACCGGTCGCCCTTGGCGGCGATGTCGGCGGGGCTTTTCGAAGTGTAGAAGAAGAAGTCGTCGAGGATCACCTCGTCGAAATGCTTGGCCGCCAGGCGCACGGCCTTTTCGCACTCGGCGCGGTCGGCGGGCTTCTCGTAGTCGAAGGTGCCAAACTGGCCGCCCTCGCCGCCGGCCGCCAGGGTGATCCCGCCGGCGACCTTGATCCCACGTTCCTCGAACCAGCCCTTGACCCGCTCGATCTGTTCGTCAGTGGAGAAGTTGTTGCTGCGGTAGACCTCCAGATAGACCTTGTCGAAGTGCAACTGGCGACTGGCCCGCTCGAACTCGCGGTCGAAGGTTGCTCGGTCTGACAGCGACTTGGCGTCGTTGACGGCGATGTAGATCGCGGCGTGGAAGTTCTTGTAGGCGGGCAGCGGCTGCGGCTTGACCGTCTGGGCCTGGACGGGCGCGCCAAGCGCGCACAGCGCCACGGCGCCGAGCAGAGTGCGGGTAAGGCGGATCATGGCGTGTTCTTCCCTCGATGGACTCGCGCCGGCGCTTCGCATGCCGATCATGGTTGCGGTAACATTGGAATGGTATGACGAACGTTGCGAGCGAAACTTTCGAAGCGCCGTCATTTTCCGCCTTCCGGCCTCCCAAGTTTCGCGCCCTTAAGGGAAATGAATTCAAGCCCCAAAACACGCCCTAAGCCTTGCAATCGACCGCTCCGCCGCGCTAGGGCAGGGCCAATTCCAGCGCCAGCATTGAAATCCGGGGAAATCGCGGTTGACGTTGCGGCGCCGATCCGGACTTCGAGGACCGACTTGCCGCAGTCGGCGCGGATATCGCCAAAAGCCGTTATAAAACTGCCACTTGAAGGATATTCTCTCCAACTTGACGCACTGCGGTGCGATCTATAGGTTCCGCCGCGATCAAGCTGGGTCTGGGGGACGGCTCTCTCGGCCATCGCAGGACCCTACAACCCCAATGTCCAAGGTTGACGATCCGCGCGCAGAGGCGCTACGCCGCCTCGACGAGCGGGCAGAAGCGCTTAAGGCCAGCGCGGTCCGACCTGAATCGCATAGCGGCGAGATGGCCGCCTCGAGTCAGGCCTATAAGATCCTGGCTGAATTGCTGGGCGGTGTGCTCATCGGGCTGGCCCTGGGAGCGATCGTCGATCGGTTCGCCAAGACCGGACCCTGGGGTTTGATCGGCGGAGTCCTTCTGGGCTTTGCCTTGTCGTTGTTCATGGCGCGTCGCACGGCCAATCGGCTGATGGCGCTGGCTAGGGCGGAAGAGGCTGCGCGATCGCAAGCCTCCAAGCCCAGAGTAGACTAGGAGCGAAAGGCCCAATGGCCGATCCGTTGCATCAGTTCAAGATCGAGAAGATCGTCGATCTTCCGGACATCACCTTGCCGGTGGTGGGCCAGGTCGATCTCGCGATCACCAACTCGCACGTCGCCATGACCGTCGCCTTCGCGGCGATCGTCCTGTTCCTGACCGCCGTGACCTCCAACGCGCAAGTCGTGCCGGGCCGTCTTCAGACGGTCGGCGAGGGCGTGTTCGGCCTGATCGACAACCTGACGGACTCGATCATCGGCCACGAGGGCCGCAAGCTGTTCCCGTTCGTGTTCACGGTCTTCACACTGATCCTGGGCATGAACTTCCTGGGTCTGATGCTGGCCTTCACCGCCACCTCGCAGATCGCGGTCACCGCGACCTTTGGCGTGCTGACCATCGGCCTGGTGCTGATCATCGGTTTCGCCAAGCACGGCCTGGGCTTCTTTAAGCTGTTCGTGCCGTCGGGCGTGCCGTGGGTGCTGCTGCCGGTGATCATCCTGATCGAGTTCGCCTCGTTCCTGCTGCGTCCCGTCACCCTCACCCTGCGTCTGTTTGGCAACATGATGGGCGGCCACGTGGCGCTCAAGGTGTTCGCTGGCTTCGTGGCGGCGGCCGTGATCGGCAAGATTGGCCTGCTCGGCCTTCTCGTCGGCCCCCTCTCGATCGGCATGGTCACGGCCCTGACCGCTCTGGAATTCCTGGTGGCCTTCCTCCAGGCCTTCGTCTTCGCCGTTCTGACCTGCATCTATCTCAATGATGTGGTCAATTTGGGTCATGGCCACTAAGGGTCGGACCAAGCTCTTCATCACCACCCAACCTCTTACCAACTAGGACAAGACAACAATGGACGCAGCAGCCGCCAAGCTCATCGGTGCCGGCCTCGCCACCCTCGGAATGATCGGCGCCGGCATCGGCGTGGGCAACATCTTCGGCAGCTTCCTGACGGGCGCCCTGCGCAATCCGTCGGCCGCCGCCAGCCAGATCGGCAACCTGTTCGTGGGCGCCGCCTTGGCCGAAGCCCTGGGCATCCTGGCCTTCGTGCTGGGCATCCTGATCTACTCGGCCTAACGCCGGACCTGATTGACGGCGGCGCCGCTACCGGCGCCGCCGCGACCCCTCTACCGGACGATTTTAGGTAATGGCTGATCCCACACAGTCCGCTCCGGCGGTCTCGACCCACGGCGCCGGGGCCTCTCCCGCGCCGGACGCAACCCATGAAGCGGCGGGCGCCGAGCACGGCTCGGGCGGTCTGCCGCAGTTCGAGTTCCAGCATTGGGGCGGGCAGATCGCCTACCTGCTGGTGCTGTTCGCCATTCTCTATGTGCTGATCGCCCGCGTCTTCACGCCCCGCATGCGGCGCGTGATCGACGAGCGGGCCAGCACGATCGCCGGAGCGCTCGAGGCCGCGCGTCAGGTTCAGGCCGAGGCCCTGGAGCAATCCAGAGCCGCAGCCGCCGATCTGGCCGAAGCTCGCGCCCGCTCGCAAGCCCTGGCCTTCGACGCCCGGGCCAAGGCCGCCGCCGAGGCCGCCGAACGCTCCGCTATCGAAGAAGCAAAGCTGGCCGCGCAACTGGCTGAAGCCGAAACCCGGATCGCCGGCATGCGCGACTCGGCCATGGCCCAGATCGGCGCCGTGGCCAACGACACGGCCATGGCCATCATCCAGAAGCTGACCGGCAAGTCCGCCTCGGACGCCGACCTGAAGGCCGCCTCGGCCGCGCGCGGAGGAGCCGCCTGATGCCCGCGTTTTTTGAAGGCGAATTCTGGCAGATCGCCAATCCCGAATTCTGGGTGGGGGTCGGCCTGATCCTGTTCCTGGCGATCGTCATCTGGGCCAAGGCTCCGGGCATGATCGCCGGCAAGCTGGACGAAACCGCCAACAAGATTCAATCCGACCTCGACGAGGCCGCTCGCATCCGCACCGAAGCCGAAGCGATGCTGGCGACCATCCGCGCCGAACGCGAAGAGTCCGAGCGCCAGGCCGTCGCCATGCTGGCGGCCGCCAAGGCCGACGTCGAGCAGATGGCGATCGAAGCCAAGGCCAAGCTCGAGGAACAGATCAAGCGCCGGGCCGAAATGGCCGAACGCAAG
Organism: Caulobacter sp. DWR2-3-1b2; assembly: GCF_049896345.1. Taxonomy (NCBI): domain Bacteria; kingdom Pseudomonadati; phylum Pseudomonadota; class Alphaproteobacteria; order Caulobacterales; family Caulobacteraceae; genus Caulobacter; species Caulobacter sp. DWR2-3-1b2. The sequence goes on from NZ_JAFCUC010000001.1 coordinate 233,955, forward strand.
ATCGCCCAGGCCGAGACCCAGGCCCAGTCCGAGGTCAAGGCCGCCGCCGTCGACCTCGCCACCCAGATCGCCGAACAGGTCCTGGTCGCCCGCCTGGCGGCGGGAACCTCGGACAACCTGGTCGACGCGGCCATCGGCCAGATCGGCACGAAGCTGCAATAGCGGTTTCAGGTTCGCGAAATCATCGAGGGCGCGCTCCGCAAGGGGCGCGCCCTTTTTGTATTGTCCTCCCCCTATGGACGAGGCGATCGCGCAGCGATCGGTGGGGGGAGTTTTAGGGTCGTCGATCAGGGCTGTGATTGGCTGCCCGTTCACTCCCCTCTCCGTCGGCGTCGCCGACACCTCCCCCACAGGGGGAGGAGTTCGGGTCCCGCCGCTAGACCGGCTGCTTCTTCAGCCACCGGCGCTTGATGTGCTTGCGCCCACGCTTCAGCACCCGCCAGGACGCCTTGCGCAGGAACAGCTTCTCGGACCGCAACAACTGCTGCCAGGCGACCAGCATGATCTCCGGCTCGCGGCGCATCAGCCGGCGGATCGGGAAGATGAGCTTCGGATGCCGGCGTTGCCAGCGCAGGAAGCGGCGCTTGGCCTGGAACGAGTTACGCAGCACGATCATCAGGCCGACAACCAGCAGCGGCAGGCCCAGGTGGCCCGGTAGTGGCGTCAGGATCACCCCGGCCAACAGCACGAGCACGCCAAAGGCCAGCGCCGCCCAGCGGGCCACGCGCCCCGCGGTTTCACGCAGGACAAGGGCCAGACGGCGACGGCGGCGATAGAGCCTCGAAGGCAACCTGGCGAGCGTTTCGGCGGCGCCGCTCACGGCCGCCGCTTGTGCGCGAGGTGCGCGGAAGACCGGCGCTTGAGCGACCGGCGCCAGCGCTTGGCCACGCGCCAGCGATGCGGCACGATCAGGCGCTCCATACGCAGCAACTGCTGCCACGCCACCGGCAGCACCTCGGGCTCGCGGCGCAGCAGACGGCGCAGCGGGAACAGCAGCTTGGGATGGGCATGCTGGAAGCGCACGAACTGCTTGCGCGCCCGGAACGAGTTGCGCAGCACCAGCATCAGCCCGCCGACCGTCAACGGCACGCCCAGCGGACCGGGCAGAGGCGCGATCAGAAAGCCCGCCACCACCAGGATCAAGCCCAGCGTCACCAAGACCACGCGCGAAATCCGCCCGAGAAGCTCGCGGGCGAGTTCGTCGGCGGCGGAGAAACGCACGGAAGGCATGGCGAGGACGAGGTTCATGACGGGAAGAAACGGGTTCCGTGGTCCGCTTGATCCCGGCGACAGGCCGGCCTCTCGGCTCACATGACCCGATATGAGATTGGGGCGCCTCTCCGTAAAGGCGTCCCGTTGTCGCTTAACCCGACTGTGGCCTCTATTCCGCAGCCAGTGGCGCGGCGGCCACAGGTTTCCACCTCAAGCGTGGCTTTCGGGCCGCTAGAGTCTCGTCCAGGCGCTTGAGCGGCGCGTGATAGGGCGCGCCCTTGAAGCGCTCCACGTCGCCCCCCTTCGCAGCCCCCGCGAGCGCGCGGAGGGCGTAGATGAAGCGGTCGAGCTCCTGTTTGCTCTCGGTCTCGGTCGGCTCGATCAGCATGGCGCCGTGAACTACCAGCGGGAAGTACATGGTCATCGGGTGGAAGCCCTCGTCGATCATCGCCTTGGCGAAGTCGAGGGTGGTGACGCCGGTTCCGTCCAGCCAGGTGTCGTCGAACAGGGCCTCATGCATGCAGGGGCCATTCGGGAAGGCCGGGCTCATCAGGTCGCTGAGGCGGGCCTTGATGTAGTTGGCGTTCAGCACCGCGTCCTCGGCCACCTGCCGTAGGCCGTCGGCCCCGTGGCTGAGCATGTAGGCATAGGCCCGCACGAACATGCCCATCTGGCCATGGAAGGCGCTCATCCGCCCAAAGGCCTGGGCGGCGGGGCCCCTCGCCTCCTCGACAAGCGTGAAGCGGTGTTCGTGATTGACGATCCACGGGGTGGGGGCGAACGGCGCCAGGGCGGCGCTCAGCACCACCGGACCCGCGCCCGGACCGCCGCCACCGTGCGGAGTGGAGAAGGTCTTGTGCAGGTTGATGTGCATGGCGTCGACGCCCAGGTCGCCCGGGCGGACCCGGCCGACGATGGCGTTGAAATTGGCCCCGTCACAGTAGAAATAGGCCCCGGCCGCATGGGTCAGCCGAGCAATCTCGACCACGTCGCGCTCGAACAGGCCGCAGGTGTTGGGGTTGGTGACCATGATGGCGGCCACATGATCGCCTAGCTTGGACTCCAGGTCGGCCAAGTCGACTCTTCCGTCGTCGGTCTGGGCGATCTCGACCACGGTGTAGCCGACAAAGGCCGCCGTGGCCGGGTTGGTGCCGTGGGCGCTGGTCGGGGCTAGCACGGTCTTGCGGTGGCCCTGGCCATTGGCCTCGTGGGCCGCGCGGATGGCCAGCATGCCGCACATCTCGCCATGGGCGCCGGCCTTGGGGCTCAGCGCCACCGCCGGCATCCCCGTCAGCGTCTTCAGCCAGTGCGCCAGGCGGTCCATCAGCTCCAGCGCGCCTTGCACCGTCGACTGCGGCTGCAGCGGATGGATGTCGGAGAAGCCCGGCAGGCGGGCCATCTTCTCGTTGAGGCGAGGATTGTGCTTCATCGTGCACGAGCCCAGCGGATACAGCGCCAGGTCGATGGCGTGGTTCTTCTGGGACAGGCGCACATAGTGGCGCACCGCTTCCGGCTCCGACAGGCCCGGCAGGCCGATCGGCGCGGTGCGGAGCAGGTCGCCAAGGTCATCGGCCGGGGGAGCATCCGGCAGATCGACGCCGGTCTTGTCCCAGGCGTTCAGTTCGAAGATCAGGGCCTCGTCCTGAAGGAGCCCGCGAGCGCCGGTCAGGGTGGGGTGAAGATAATCGTTCACGGCGTCAGGCGAGGCTTCGGGACGGGTCGGCCGTCCAACGTTGTTCATGCTCATTGGGCCAGCACCTTGGTCAGGGCCTTGGAGAAGAGAAGGATATCGCTATCGGGCGTGGTCTCGGTGATGGCGACCAGCAGGACGTCGTCGAGGCCGGCGGCCGGGTCGAGGCGCGAGAAGGGCACGCCGGCGATGACGCCGTTGGCGGCCAGGGTCTCGACCACTTCGGCGGCGTTGCGGGATAGCTTCACCGCGAACTCGTTGAAGAACCGGGGGGTCAGGATCTCGACGCCCGGCACGGCCGCCAGGGCGTCGCGCAGAGCCACGGCCTTCTGGTGGTTGATCAGGGCCAGCCGGCGCAGGCCCGTCTCGCCCAGCAAGCTCATATGGATGCTGAAGGCCAGGGCGCAGAGGCCGCTGTTGGTGCAGATGTTGGAGGTGGCCTTGTCGCGGCGGATGTGCTGCTCGCGGGTCGACAGGGTGAGGACGAAGCCGCGACGGCCGTCGGCGTCGACGGTCTCGCCGCACAGCCGGCCGGGGGCCTGGCGGACGTATTTTTCCTTGCAGGCGAACAGGCCGACATAGGGGCCGCCGAAGTTCAGGCCGTTGCCGATCGACTGGCCCTCGGCCACCACGATGTCGGCGCCCATCTCGCCGGGCGACTTCAGCAGGCCAAAGGACACCGCCTCGGTGGTCACCACGATCAGCAGGGCCCCGGCCGCCTGGGCGGCGGCGGCGATCTTGGTCACGTCGGTGGCGGTGCCGAACACATTGGGGGTCTGGACGACGACGCAGGCGGTGTCGGCGTCGATAGCCGCCACCACCGCGTCCTCGGCGTCGATCGCGGCGGCCAGGCGGTCGGTGGCGACGCCGGCGGCGTGGGCCAGGGTCTCGACCGTGCCGACATAGTGCGGGTGCAGGCCGCCCGACAGCACGGCCTTGCCCCGGCGGGTGACGCGGGTGGCCATCATCACCGCCTCGGCGGCGGCGGTGGAGCCGTCATAGAGCGAGGCGTTGGCCACTTCCATGCCCGTCAGGGCGGCGACCTGGGTCTGGAACTCGAACAGCACCTGCAGCGTGCCCTGAGCGATCTCGGGCTGGTAGGGCGTGTAGCTGGTGAGGAACTCCGACCGTTGGATGATGTGGTCCACCGTGGCCGGCACATGGTGGCGATAGGCCCCCGCCCCCACGAAGAACGGCCCTTCGGAGGCCGAGCGATTGCGGCGCGACAGGGCCAGCATCTCGCGCTCGACCTCCAGCTCGCCGGCGTGGAATGGCAGGTCCACCGGCGTCTTGCGATAGGCGACGGCGGGCACATCGACGAACAGCTCGTCGATGGTCTCCGCGCCGATGACGCCGAGCATGTCGGCGCGATCTTGAGGGGTCAGGGGGAGGTAGCGCATTGAGAGTTCCTTCTCCCTTCCCCTTGACGGAGGAAGGGTCGGGGATGGGGGTGTTTGCGGCGGCGGGGTCACCCCCACCGATCTTAGAGGGTCGAGAGGAACGCTTCGTAGGCCACGCGGTCCATCAGGGCGTCGACCTCGGACGGATTGCTCAGCTTGATCTTGGCGAACCAGCCGCCGGCTTCGGGCACGGCGTTGACGGTCTCGGGGGCGTCCGACAGCTGGCCGTTGGCCTCGACCACCTCGCCCGACACCGGGGCGTAGACGTCGGAGGCGGCCTTGACGCTTTCGACCACCGCCAGGCCTTCGCCCTGTTTGACGACTTTGCCGACTTCGGGCGTCTCGACGAACACCACGTCGCCCAGTTGCTCAGCGGCGTAGCCGGAGATGCCGACGGTGGCGACGTCGCCCTCGACTTCAACCCACTCGTGATCCTTGGTGAACTTCATGGTCTGGGACCTTTTCTAAATCTTGCGCACGTAGCGGGTCGGGACGAACGGCGAGGCCACAACCTCGACCGCCTGCGGCTTACCGCGAACGATGACTTTCAGCTTGGTCCCGATCGCTGACAGGGCGGGGGGCGCGAAGCCAATGGCGATGGCGCCGCCGTAGCTGGGACCAAAGCCGCCGCTGGTGACCACGCCGACCACGGCGCCGGTCTCGTCGGCGATCTGCGCGCCTTCACGGGCCGGCGCGCCTTCCAGCACTTTCAGATTGACCCGGACGCGCTTGAGGTCACCCGCCAGTTCCTTGGCGATGCGCTCTGCGCCCAGATAGTCGCCGGCCTCGCGGCGGCTCTTGCCCACGGCAAACGGCATGCCCGCCTCGATCGGCGAGATCGTCTCGTCCATGTCATGGCCATAGAGCGGCAGGCCGGCCTCCAGGCGCAGGCTGTCGCGGGCGCCCAGGCCGATGGCCTTGACGCGTTCGTCTTCCAACAGCGTGTTCCAGATGCGCGCGGCTTCGATCGCGGGGACCGAGATTTCGTAGCCGTCCTCGCCGGTATAACCCGAGCGGGAGATGATCGCGTCGGTCCCGAAGGCGGTCAGGGCGGCGGTGTCCATGAACACCATGCCGGCGGCTTGCGGCACGTGGGCGGCCAGCACCGCGGCGGCCTTTGGGCCTTGCAAGGCCAACAAGGCGCGGTCTTCCAGGCGCTCGACGGTCGCCTCGCCTTCCAGCGCCTTGGCGATGATGGCGTAGTCATTGTCCTTGCAGGCGCCGTTGACGACGATGAACAGGCCGTCGTCGTCGGGCCGCGCCGTCATCAGATCGTCGATCACCCCGCCCTCGGCATTGAGCAGTACGGCATAGCGCTGCTTGCCGGGCTTGAGGCCCTGGTAGTCGGCCGAAACCAGCTTTTCGAAGCTCTTGGCCGGGTTGTCGCCGCGCAGCCGGGCTTGGCCCATGTGCGAGACGTCGAACAATCCTGCGTGCTCGCGGGTCCAAAGATGCTCCTTCAGCACCCCGTCCTTGTATTGCACAGGCATGTGGTAGCCGGCGAACGGAACCATGCGGGCGCCGGCGGCGACGTGCGCATCGTAGAGCGGGGTCTTCTTGAGATCTGGGTCGGACACGCGGGGGCTCCAAACGGGGACAGCGCTGCAAGCCCGGCTTTCACCAGACGATAAGCGCCCCCGCTGTCCCTTTGACCTGAGAGATTCCGGATCCAGCCCTCAAGTTGGGAAGGGGGACCCTTGCTCCTTCGGCGGGCAACGCTTTCGCGCCGCCTCTTTCCAGCGTTCCTAAACCCGCGCGGTCCGTTTGCCTGAGCGTTTCCGGGGCGGTTGCGCCTTCGGCCTCGGGACCAGAATCCCGACGTCTCCCGCGAGGGTCGCACCGTGTTTGAGCGAGGGGGCGAGCGGAGTCAACGGGCGAAGAAAAGAGCCGGCAAGAAAGCTCTCATAGATTGCATTTTTGCCATCTTGTCTTCAAACTTGGAGACCGCCCAGAAGCGCACCGAGAACCAGCATCGTCAGCTGGCCCTGCTGGCCAAGCAGCTTCGGTTGGTGCTGGTCGCCCAGCAATACCTAGAGACCGGCGGGGTAGAAGGCCTGCTGGCGACGCTCAAGGATCTTGAGCGTCCCTAGCGCCTACATCCGCTCCGGTGCTTCGATGCCCAGCAGGTCCAGCGCCAGCTCCAGTTGCTTCAGCGTGGTCTCGGCCAAGGCCAGGCGCGAGGCCCGGATCGCCGGCTCGTCGGCGCCGAGGATCGGGCAGGCGGCGTAGAACTTCGAGAAGGTCTGGGCCAGCTTGTAGGCGTGCTCGGCCACGAAGTTGGGAGCCTTCTTGTCGTAGGCTTCGCCCAGCGCGCCCTCGAAGCCGTCCAGCAGAAGGGTCAGGTCACGCTCGGCCGGCTCGGCCACGGTGATCGGACCAGACGCGACGTTCTGCTCGGCCGCCTTGCGCAAAATGCTCTTGATCCGCACCGACTGGTACAGCAGGTACGGCCCCGTCTTGCCCTCGAAGCTGGTGAAGCGGTCGAGGTCGAAGACGTAGGAGGTGCCGCGGAAGTTCTGCAGGTCGGCGAACTTCAGGGCCGCGATTCCCACCTTGTGGGCGGTTTCCTCGAAGGCCTCTTCCGACAGCTCGGCGCCGAGGCCGGCCTCCCGCAGGCGCTCGCGGGCCTTCTCGCGGGCCATCTCGATCAGGTCGTGCAGCTTCAAAACGCCACCTGCCCGGGTCTTGAACGGCTTGCCATCGGCCCCGTTCATAGTGCCAAAGCCGATGTGCTCCAGCCCGCCCGGCTCGGCGTAGCCGGCCAGGTACGAGGCGCGAAACACCTGCTCGAAGTGGTCGGCCTGGCGCTGGTCGACGCAGTAGAGGATCAGGTGTGGGTCGAACGATTTGCGGCGGTCCAGGATGGTGGCCAGGTCGGTCGTGCCGTACATGGCCGAGCCTTCGGACGACACCACCAGCAGCGGCGGCAGCTCGCGTTTGTCGCCCTCTTGGGCCACTCGGATGATGCGGGCTCCTTGGTCATCGACCAGCAGGCCCTTGGCCTCCAGCTGGCTGACCATCGGGGCGATCAGGTCCTGAACGTCGCTCTCGCCCTTCCAAAGGTCGAAGTCGACGCCCAGGGCATGGAACTCGCGCTCCAAGGCCACGCGGCTGACGCGGACGAAATGCTGCCACAGCAGACGATAGCCGAAACGGCCAACCTGCAGCTCGGCGGTGGCCTTGCGGGCCCGGGCGAGGAAGTCTGCGTCGAAGGCGGGATTTGGCTTGCCGTCCTTCTCGGCCTTGGCGCGGTTGGCGGCTACCGGATAAATTCGGTCCAGATCGGCCAGCGAAACGCGCGAGGCGAACTCGGCCATCAGCTTGGCTTCGTCGGCCGGCGAGAAGCCGCGCGGCGCCTCGACCAGACGTTCGAGCAGGGCGCCGATGAAGGCGTCCTCTTCCCTCAGGGCGCTGATCAGCAGGCCCATCTGGAAGCCCCAGTCGCCGAAGTGGGCGTCGCCCACCACGTCGTCGCCGCGGAAGCGGTACAGGCGCTTGACCGACTCGCCGATGATCGAGGCGCGCAGGTGGCCCACATGCATCGGCTTGGCGACATTGGGGCCGGCATAGTCGATCAGCACGCGGCGCGGGCTGGCCACGGGCTCGGCCCCGGCGCGCGGATCGGCGGCGATCTCGTTGGCGCGGGTCGCCAGGGCGGCGGCGCTGACCCGCATGTTGATGAAGCCGACGCCCGCGATCTCGACGGAGGCCAGCCGCGGGTCGGTCTTGAGGATATCGACCACCTGGACGGCGATCTCGCGGGGATTGCGCTTAGCGCTTTTCGCCGCCGCGAGAGCGCCATTGCACTGGAAATCGGCCAGGTCGGGGCGATCGGACGCGGTGACGCGACCGAAGTCGGGGGACAGCCCGGCGGCCTGGAAGGCGGCCGCGGCCGCCTCGCTCAGGGACCGCTTCAAATCACTCATGGCTTGGCGACGTTTCCGGGCTGGGTCAGGGCTTGCTGGGTCTGGCCGGCATTGACGCGGAAGCGCTTGCCGTCACGGTTGAAGGCGGCCATTTCGGGGGTCACGTCGAAGCCGATCAGCACTTCAAAATTGCCGCCGCTGACCTTTTCGTCGGCGCGCGGAATGGTGATGGTCTTCAGGGTCTCGCTGGCATAGACGCGATCCTGGCCCTGCGGGAAGGTTACCGGCAGGTTGAAATATTCCTTGGCCAGGACGTCCTTGTTGCGCTCGGTCACCGCCACCCAATAGCGATAGGTCTTGTGGGTGTCCGTCGCCTGCGGGCCGCGCCCCAGCTCGAACAGGATTTCGACCTGCATCTTGATGGGGTCATTGCTCTTGTAGGCGCAGCCCGAGGACAGGCCCTGGATCTCGCCCGTATAGGAGCTCTGGGCCGCCGATTCCTTGGCGTCCTTGAACTCGACATAGCGGCTGGCGTCGTACAGCACCTTCACATAGGGGCACGGGCCGGCGTTACGCAGCTGGGCGAGCGGCGCCTTGGGCTGGTTCCACTCGTCGTCACGCTTCTTCTTCTTGCCGGCCTGTTCTTCGTCACCGGACCCGCCGTCGGCGTTGCGACCGCCGCCACGTTGCTGCGCGTGGACGCTCGTCGCGGTGGCGGCGATCGAGAGGGCCATCAAGGCGCTGAGGGCGACGGAGAGCGTGGGGCGCATGAAACGTCCGGTTCGAGATGAAGAGCCTGTTCGGGAATTCCCCGTCGGCGTCATGGAGCCTGATAAAGGCATATGCGTGACGTCGCAATGCGCCGGCGACGCTAGCGCGCGCGACGTGGAACCCTTAGGTTCGCGGCCATGAACGCCCATTCGCCCATTCCGCCCCTCGGCCGCCGCTCGCTCAGCGTTGTTCTGGCCAGTCCGCGCGGCTTCTGCGCGGGGGTTGATCGGGCGATCCAGATCGTCGAGCGGACGATCGAGAAGTTCGGCGCGCCGGTCTATGTGCGCCACGAGATCGTCCACAACCGTCACGTCGTCGACCGGCTGAAAGCCCTGGGCGCGGTGTTCGTCGAGGAGCTGGACGAGGTTCCCGAGGACCGCCCGGTAGTGTTCTCGGCCCACGGCGTGCCCAAGACCGTGCCGGCCGCGGCCAAGGCGCGCGAGATGGTCTATCTGGACGCCACCTGCCCGCTGGTCTCCAAGGTCCATGTCGAGGCCCAGAAGCATTTCGACGCTGGGCGCGAGATCGTGCTGATTGGCCACGCAGGTCACCCCGAGGTCGTTGGCACCATGGGCCAACTTCCGGAGGGTACGGTCACCCTGATCGAGGATATCGACGGCGCCCGCAGTTGGATCCCAAAGAACGCCGGCAACGTGGCCTTCCTGACCCAGACCACCCTGTCGGTCGATGACACCGCCGAGATGGTCAATCTGCTGAAAGAACGCTTCCCCGGCATCGCCGCGCCGCACAAGGAAGACATCTGCTACGCCACCACCAACCGCCAGGAGGCGGTGAAGATGCTGGCCGAGGTCTCCGAGCTGATCCTGGTCGTCGGCTCAAAGAACTCTTCCAACTCGGTGCGGCTGATGGAGGTCGGCAAGCGGGCCGGCGCCCGCGACGCCCGGCTGCTCGATGACGCGCGCGGCATCGACTGGAGCTGGTTCGAGGGCGTGGAGCGGGTCGGCGTCACCGCTGGCGCCTCGGCTCCGGAAGACCTGGTGCAAGGCGTTCTCGACGCCATCGCCACGCGCTATGACGTGACGATCGAGGAACTGATCGAGGCCCGCGAGACGGTGATCTTCAAGCTGCCGAGGCTGCTGACGAGCTAGGCCGCTGGCGACGTTCGATCTGCGCGAAAGAATGACCCATGAACCATGAGTCCCTCACTCGCAAATCCCTGATGGTCTTGTTGGCGCCAGCGGTTTTGATCGCCTGTGGCGGGTGGTAGGAGGCCTGACGTTCGCCTCGCTCCTGTTTCGGGCCGAGCGACCCTTTGCCATCGCTATGTGGGTGGCGACTATTTCATTCCCAGTCTGGCTTCTTGCCCTGCTGGCTTTACGTCGGGGTTCTAGAAAGCTCTATCTATTGGCTATGACCTCCGGGCTGTTTGCAGCGGGTTGGGTAGTGATCAACATCTTCTGGCCGCCATCGCCCGCAGGAGGACCCTGGGACTGGTAAAGCTAAGGCCTGATCCACGTGTTCCATGGTTAGCCGCCCAACATCAGGCTGGCCAAGATGGCTTAGCCAGAGCGCTGAACGTTTCATCGTACTCATCCATGATCTCGCCGCCCAACTCGATCTGGCGGGTGATTTCCAAATCGGCTGCGCCGTCCTGCTTCGCAGGCGCTTCGAAAGTCGTCTGGTAGCGGCTTATAGAGGCTTCTCCGCGCGCGAACCGTTCATCGGCAAGCGCCCCGGGCGTCCGCCCGAACTGATCTTGATCCTTCGAGACCACCGGCTCATCGCCGTCTGGTTCACCAGTCATCGATCGTCTCCTTCCACCGCCATCCTAGCACAATTCCCATGCCCCTCTTGACCGCCAGCGCCCGCTCCCCCATCCCCGCGCCATGGCCGTCTACACCGACATTACCGACGACGAACTCGCCGTCTTCCTGGGCGACTACGACCTGGGGCAGGCCGTGGCGTTCAAGGGCATCGCCGAGGGGGTGGAAAATTCCAACTTCCTGCTTGAGACCACGACCGGCCGGTTCATTCTCACGGTCTATGAGCGGCGGGCCAAGCCTGAGGACCTGCCCTACTTCCTCGACCTGCTGACCTGGCTGGCCGAGCATGGCTATCCCAGCGCCAAGCCGATCGCCGACCGCGCGGGCGCGACCCTGAAGGCCATCCGCGGCAAGCCCGCCGCCCTGGTCGAGTTCCTGCCGGGCCTGTCGGCCCGCCGCCCGACCATCGCCCACTGCCGCGAGGCCGGCGAGGGCCTGGCCTGGCTGCATCTGGCCGGCGAGGGCTATCCAGCCCGCCGCGCCAATGACCTGGGCCAGCCCCACTGGGGGCCATTGTTCGCCAAACACCGCCAGGACGCCGAGGGCCTGAAGCCGGGCCTGGCCAAGACCATCGACCAGGATTTGGCGCAGCTGGCCTTGGCCTGGCCTCGCGGCCTGCCGTCAGGGGTGATCCATGCCGACTATTTCCCCGACAACGTGTTCTTCAAACCCGACGGCAAGTTCGCCGCCGCCATCGACTTCTATTTCGCCTGCGACGACGCTTTCGCCTATGACGTGGCGGTGACGCTCAACGCCTGGTGTTTCGAGGCCGACGGCAGCTTCAACATCACCGCCGCCCGCGCCCTGATCGCCGGCTATGAGCGCCGGCGTCCGCTGAGCCCGGCCGAGCGCGAGGCGATCCCGATCCTGGCGCGCGGCGCGGCCATGCGTTTCTTCCTGACCCGCCTGGCCGACTGGGGCGCGACCCCGGCCGGGGCGCTGGTCAAGCCGAAGGACCCGCTGGAATACGAGCGCAAGCTGGCGGTTCACCGCGAGGGACTCAGCCTGTTCGGAGCCGGCGCATGACGCCCAAGCTGATCATCTATACCGACGGCGCCTGTCGCGGGAATCCCGGCCCGGGCGGCTGGGGCGCCTTGCTCATGTACGGCGACAAGAAAAAGGAGCTGTGCGGCGGCGACCTGGCGACCACCAACAACCGCATGGAGCTGATGGGCGCGATCCAGGCCCTGGAGGCGCTCAACAAGCCCACCAAGGCCGAGCTGCATACTGATAGCCAGTATGTGATGAAGGGCGTCACCCAGTGGATCCACGGCTGGAAGGCCAAGGGCTGGAAGACCGCCGACAAGAGCCCGGTCAAGAACGTCGATCTGTGGCAACGCCTCGACGCCGCCCGGGCCCGCCACGACGTTGACTGGCGTTGGGTCAAGGGCCATGCCGGCCACGTCCACAACGAGCGCGCTGACGTGCTGGCGCGTCTCGGAATGCTGAAGACCCTGGGCGAGCAAAGCGTCCGTTAGGCCATAACGCTTCACGACCCAACTTCCATCATCGCTAAGCTGCTGGCCCAGCCGACCTTGATGGTCGCCGTGGCGCTGACCAGCCTCCCGACTCCCAGACCGGCGCCTGACCGGACGGCCCAAAGCCATCAGGCCGGGACGAACGCGCCCGGCTCAGGGCCTGTCGCGAAAGGCAAGCCTTCATCCTCCCAACCGGCCACCCCGCCGATCATCAGCTTCACCGGACGGCCCAGGGCGGCCAGCTTCAGCGCCGCGCGGTCAGCGCCGTTGCAATGGGGGCCGGCGCAATAGACCACGAACAGGGTGTCGGCTGGCCAGGCCGCAATTCGCTCGGCGCTGATCTCGCCGTGGCGCAGATGCAGGGCGCCGGGCACATGACGAAGGGCATAGGCCTGCGGCGTTCCGACCACGTGCAGCAGGACGAAGTCCACCTCTCTAGCCTTCATCGAAGCGTCGACATCGGCGCAGTCGGTTTCCAGGGCTAGGCGGCGGGCAAAGTGGGTCACGGCCTCTTGCGACGGCGCGGCGGGGATGTCGGACACAAAGCTCATGGCGGCCTCCTCTGTTGGCGACAGCAGACTTGCCTCTTCAGGGCGCGGGGCGTTAGATGTCATGATTGCCATAGTCCGTAAAAATCATGCCAAAATCGTTGCAGAGACTCGGACCCGCCAATCGTCGGGTCGTCGCCTTGGCCTATGACGGTCTGTGCACCTTCGAGTTCGGGGTGACGGTCGAGCTGTTTGGCCTGCCCCGGCCGGAGATGGGGCCGGACTGGTACCAGTTCGCGACCGCCGCCATCGAGGGCGGTCCCCTGCGAGGTCTGGGTGGGGTGCAGGTGGTCGCCGATGGCGGACTGGAGTTGGTCGAGCAGGCCGGTACGATCATCGCCCCTGGCTGGCGCGGGGCTGACGCACCGGTCCCTCAGGATCTTATCGATGCGCTGCAGGTCGCCCATCGGCGAGGCGCGCGGGTGATGTCGATCTGCTCGGGTGTCTTCGTGCTGGCGGCGGCGGGATTGCTGGCCGGGAAGCGGGCCACTACCCACTGGCGCTATGTGGATCGGCTGCGGACCCTCTATCCCGACATCGATGTGCAGCCCGACGTGCTCTATGTCGACGCTGGCGACGTGTTGACCTCAGCCGGCAGCGCCGCCGGCCTGGATCTCGGCCTGCACCTGATCCGCCGAGACCATGGTCCCGAGGCGGCCAACACCGTGGCGCGGCGGCTGGTCGTGCCGCCCCACCGTGATGGCGGCCAGGCACAGTTCATCCAGCGACCGGTGCCGATCGTCCACGAGGGCGCGCGCCTGGGTCCCGCCCTGGAGCGGATGCGCGCCGACCTGGCTGGCGAGCACACGGTCAAGGCCCTGGCCGACGCGGCCGGCATGAGCCCTCGCACCTTTCTGCGTCGCTTCGAGGCCGCCACCGGCACGACCCCAGCCCGCTGGTTGCTGGCCGAGCGCCTGGCTCGGGCCCGCGACCTGCTTAAGACCAGCCCGGCAGGCGTCGAACAGATCGCCCAGTCCGTGGGCTTCGGCGCGGCGGCCTTGCGCCACCACTTTCGCAAGTCCTTGGCGACCACGCCCCAGGCCTATCGTGCGCGGTTCGCCGGATAACACCACCGTCGCGGGAAACACGGTCGCACGCCTGTAACGATCTTGCCGCGAAATGACCTTGGTCACGCCGTTGCAAAGCCCCGTTCGCCCCCCAATTTATATTCCGACGCGGACAACCCGGCCCCCCCCGCCGGCCCCAGCGTCCAGTAAAGCAGCGTCCGCGCCTCTCCCCCAGGCGCGGACGCTGTTCGCGTTCCGGGACTCTGCCCGCGCGACGAACATTGTTCTGGTAACGCTAACAGTCCTCGCTATCCTGCGACCCGACAACTCGCCGATCGAGAGCGGAGTGGGGAGCGACGCGATGAAACGGGCAATGGCTTTCGCCTTGATGATGCTGGCCGGCTGCGGCCACGCCCACGCCGCGGCCCCCGCGCGCCCGCCGATCGTCTCGGTGTCGCACCTGGCGGTCTACGCGGCCGACCCGGCCAAGAGCGAGGCGTTCTACGTCCACGACCTTGGCGGCGTGAAAGGGCCCAACCCGGAGAACCCGAACGGCGCGCGCTACTATTTCAGCCCGATGCAATTCATCGAGGTGCTGCCCCTGCCACCGGGCGCGCCCTCGACCAACCGGTTGGACCACGCCGCCTTCAACACGCCCGACGCCGAGGCCTTGCGAACCTATCTGGCGTCACGCGGCGTGGCCGTTCCCGCGCGCGTCGAAACAGGCAATGACGGCGGTCGGTGGTTCGACATCGTCGACCCCGAAGGCGTGAAGCTTCAGTTCACCCAGCCTCCGGCTACGCCGCCCGCCATACCGGTCAATCCGCTGTCCAGCCGGATCATCCATGTGGGCTTCATCATCCACGACCGCGCGCGCCAGGACGCCTTCTACCGCCAGATCATGGGATTCCGGCCCTACTGGTTCGGCGGTATGACGGACGATGCGCAGAGCTGGGTCTCGCTGCAGGTCCCGGATGGTACGGACTGGCTGGAATACATGATCGTCAGCCCGCCCGAGGGCCGGGGCGCTCCGCCCGGCATGAGCCAGGCCACCCAGGGCGTGCTCGACCACTTCTCGTTGGGCGTGGAGGACACGCGCCTGGCCTACACCCTGTTGTGGAACGGCGATCGGCTGGCGGGCCAGGACGGTCTGCCCAAGATTGGCCGCGACGCCAAGTGGCAGCTGAACCTGCTCGACCCGGACGGCACGCGCGCCGAGTTGATGGAATTCCACGCTGTGGGCAAGCCTTGCTGCTCGCCGTTCACGGCGACCGATCCGCAATATTAGCCGACCCCGTTTTGAAGCCCGAGGAGACCCCGATGTCGAACCGTATTTCCAGGCGCGGCCTGATCGGCGTGGTCGGCGCCTCGACGGCGCTGGCGGCCGCGAAAGCCCCCGCGATCGCGACGCCTGACGCCGATAAGGTCGGCTTCGCCGTTGTCGGCCTGGGCAAGCTGTCCCTGGGCCAGATCATTCCGGGCCTCAAGGTCGCGAAGGGCGCCAAGCTCGCGGCCGTGGTCAGCGGTCATCCCGACAAGGCCCGGCGCGTCGCCGCCGAGAACGGCCTGCCGGCCGACGCCGTCTATGGCTATGACGACTACGACCGCATGGCCAAGGATCCGCGCATCCAGGTCGTCTACATCGTTCTGCCCAATGCCCTGCACGCCGACCACACGATCCGCGCCTTCAAGGCCGGCAAGCACGTGCTCTGCGAAAAGCCGATGGCCACCAGCGTCGCCGACGCCGAGGCGATGATCGCCGCCGCCAAGGCCGCCAAGCGCCAGCTGATGATCGCCTATCGATGCCACTATGAGCCGCTGAACCTGGACATCATGCGCCGCCTGCGCGACCGGTCGCTGGGCAAGACCCGGCTGGTGAACACCACCATGGGCCGGCAGGCCGACCTGGCCGAGCCGTCCGACGCGTGGCGGCTGGACGGGCTGATGTCCGGCGGCGGGGCCTTGGCCGACATGGGGATCTATGGCGTCAACGCCGCGCGCTATCTACTGAACGAAGAGCCGGTGTCGGTCCGCGCCTGGGCCCAGACCGACAGGACCGATCCGCGCTTCAAGACGACCGAGGACCTGATCGACTGGCAGTTCCGCTTCCCTTCAGGGGTGATCGCCAACGGCTCGACCTCGTTCAACTACGCCCCGACCATGGGCTATGAAGTGATCTGCGAACGCGGTCGCCTGGTAGCCGATCCGGCCGCCTTCTACGGCGGCAATCGCCTGACCGTCGTCCAGGGCGGCCAGGCCCAGCCGCCGCTGAGCCTGCCGCCGAACGACCAGTTCGCGCGCGAGATGGACTGGATGGCCGATGTCGTGCGCGGCAAGGCGCCCATGGTCTCGCCGGGCGAGGAAGGGCTGCAGGACATGAAGCTGATGAAGGCGATCCTGGACTCCGTCGCCCGGGACGGGGCGACGATCGCGACGGACTGGGGCTACCGGCGCGCCTATGACCCGGCGGTGGTGGTCGACTTGCCGCGAAGCGCCTAAAAAATGCCGCGCAGCAACCGCCACCAGCTCTCGGCCATGACGTCGAGCAGCGGGTCGAGCGGGGCCGAGGCGCGCTGCACGACCATCACGTAGGACAACCGTTCCAGCTGGACCATCTGCATCAGCAGTCGCATCCGCGCCGCCGGGCGTTCGAGGTCGGAGAACCGCGCCAGATAATTCGGCATGCTGTCGATGAACAGGTTGATGAAACGCAGATAGTCATCGGCCAGGTCGGGATCGGCGACATTGGCCTCAGTGGCGACGGCCAGCAGGTTGCGGCGCTCCTCGGTCTGATCGGTCATGCCGGCCGCCAGCCAAGCGCGGACCTGCGAGACACTGGGATCGACCAGGGCGTCGAGGGCCGCGAAGGTGACCTGGATGTTGGGCGCCAGACGCTCGCCGATGGCGTTGGCGACGTCCTCCTTGCTGCGGAAATGCAGATAGAAGGTGGCGCGATTGGCGCCGGCCGCCACGGCGATCTGCTCAATGGTCACGGCTCGGAAGCCACGCTGCCCGAACAGGGCGACGGCGGCGTCGACTAGCCGCTCGCGAGTCAGCAGGCGTTGGGCTTCGCGCAGACCGCCGCCCATCCGCTCCGTCGCCGTTCGCGCCAAATCGGTTCTCCGCTGTTTGCTCCAACAGATGTGCCACGCCCTCCTTCACAACGCCAGTCGATTGACACGACACCTGTCGTCTGAACTACTTCGCGCTTAGCCACGCGGCGCAGTTCGCGGGTCCAGATGGGAAGGAACGCAGGCCATGCAGCTTGTCAGCGAGACCGCGACCGACGGCATAGCCGGACCCGGCGCGCCCACGATCTTCCCCATTCTGGACGGCGTCGATCTGTCGGACATCGCCCAGTTCACCCAGGGCCAGCCTTACGGCGACTACGCCCGGATGCGGGCCCAGGCCCCGGTGATGTGGCACGCCGAGCCCTATGGCGGCCCCGGTTTCTGGGCGATCACCCGCCATGCCGACGTCATGGCGGTCAACGGCGACCCGACCACCTTCTCGTCGCGCAAGGGCGGCATACTGATGGCGCACGGCGACCCGCAGAAGCGCCACGCCCTGCTCTATCGCGCCTCGATGGACACCATGATCAATCTCGACGCGCCAGAGCACCTGCAGCTGCGCCGCGAGCACATGCCCTATTTCACCCCCTCCTATCTGCGAGGCGTCACCGAGGCGGTGCGGGCCGAGGTCGGCCGGCTGCTGGACAAGATGGCGCCCTTGGGTCGCTGCGACCTGGTTGAAAACTTCTCGTCGCACCTGCCGCTGTTCACCCTGTGCGAGATCCTCGGTGTGCCGGCTGAGGACCGCGGCAAGTTCCTCAAGTGGATGCACTATCTGGAGATGGCCCAAGACCTGGCGCTGAAACAGGCCACCGCCCCGATCACCCCGACCTTGGAGCTGATGCAGTTCGTCCAGGACTTCAACATCAATGTCGAGGAGATGTTCGACTACGGCCGCACCATGCTTCACAAGCGCCGGCTGGATCCGCAGCAGGACCTGATGAGCGCCATCGCCCGCGCTCAGGTCGATGGCCAGTTGCTGAGCGATGAGTATCTGGACGGCTCGTGGCTGCTGATCGTCTTCGCCGGCAACGACACCACCCGCAACACCCTGTCGGGGGCGATGAAGCTGCTGACCGAGTTTCCGGATCAGAAGGCCCGGCTAATCGCCGACCCGTCGCTGATGGGTGGGGCGGTGAATGAATTTATCCGCATGGTCAGCCCGGTGATCTACATGCGCCGCACGGCGACGCGGGACGCCGAGATCGCCGGCCAAACCATCCGCGAGGGCGAGAAGGTGGTGATGTACTACGGCGCGGCCAACCGCGACGAGACGGTGTTCCCCGATCCTGACCGGCTCGACATCACCCGGCCCAACGCCGACAAGCACATCGCCTTCGGCTACGGCCCCCACACCTGCATCGGCAAGCGGGTGGCGCAGATCCAGCTGGAAGAGGCCTACCGCCAGATCCTGGCCCGCTTCCCCGACATCCACGCCACCGGCGAGATGACCATCGCCCCCAACAACTTCGTCCACGCCATCAGCAAGCTGGAGGTCGCCTTCACGCCGGGCGGGCGGGCCTAGGGTCATGCTGACCCGGGGCGACGACTACCCGATCCACCAGACGGCCGAGCCGGTGGCCTTTGCGGGGACGGACCGCAATTTCTACGACCGGTATTTCTTCAACGGCTATGAGGCGGCCAATAGTGGGGAGGGGGGCGACGGCGACAGCTTCTTCGCCGCCGCCTTCGGGGTCTATCCGCACCTCAACATCGCCGACGCCGCCTTCTGCTGGATGAAGGACGGCCGGCAGGTGAACCTGCACGCCAGCCGCTGGCTGGAGATGGAGCGGATGGACCTCAACGTCGGTCCGATCACCATCCAGGTGCTGGAGCCGCTGCGCCGCCTGCGGATCAGCGTCGAGGCGCCGGACCAGGGCGTGCGGGCCGAGCTCACCTTCGAGGGTCGCTCGTTCCCGATCGAGGAACCGCGCTTCACGCGCCGGATCGGGCCGCGCACCCTGCTGGACTATACCCGCCTGACCCAGAACGGCCGCTATAGCGGCTGGATCGAGGTGGATGGCCAGCGGCATGACCTGGACGGCTTCGTCGGTACTCGCGATCGCTCGTGGGGCGTGCGGCCGATCGGCGCCCGCGATCCGCAGGAGCTGGCCCCGGCCGTCCCACCGCAGTTCTTCTGGCTGTGGACGCCATGCGTCTTTCCCGACGGCGACCTGTTCTTCCACACCAATGACGACGAGCTCGGCCGCCCCTGGAACCGCCGGGCGGTCTGGGCGCCCCTGAGGTCGGGACGCGGCGAGGCGCTCGACTTCCACGCGGTGGGTTACGATGTCGACTGGCGATCCGGCTCGCGACATGCAGCGCGTGGCACGCTGAAACTCGAGGGCGGCGGCGAAGTCACGATCGAGCCGCTGGCCGAGTTCTTCATGCTGGGCCTGGGCTATGGCCATCCCGTCTGGGGCCACGGCCTGAACCACGGCAAGCTGAAGATCGAGCGCGAGGACTTCGTGCTGGCCGATCTGGACCGCGCCCTGCCCTATCACCTGCACGTCCAGGCCCTTTCGAAAGTGACCTACACCAGCGCCGATGGCGCCACCCGGGTCGGGCGCGGCGTGTTCGAACAGTTGGCGCTGGGACCGCACGCGCCATCGGGGTTCAAGAGCATCCTGGACATGGCTCCATGAGCCTGGCTGACCAGTTGGAAACCTACCTCACCGACCTGTGGGGCGCCCCGACCACGGTGACGAACCTGTCGCGCATCCCCGGCGGGGCCAGCCGCGAGACCTACCGGCTGGACGCCCAAATTGCTGGGGAGACGGGCGGCGCCACGCGCGGCCTGATCCTGCGCCGCGATCCGACCGGCAGCCTGATCGACACCGACCGGCGGCTGGAGTTCCTGGCCTACCGCACCGTCCACGGCCATGTGCCCGTTCCCGAGGCGATCGTCCTGGAAGAGGATGGCGGCGTGTTGGAGCGGCCGTTCTTCCTGATGGAGCGGATCGACGGGGGCATCGTCGCCTCGCCCTTCGCCGGAGATCCCTATGGCGCTCACGCCAAGGGGCTGGGCGAGCAGTTCTTCACCACCCTGGGCAAACTGGCCGCGCTGGATCACGAAAACGCGCCGATCCGCGAGGCGGCCGAACTGCCGGCGTCCGAGGATTGTTGGCGCATCGCGCTCGACCAGTGGTCCACCGTCATCGAGGCCGACGAGCAGCATCCGCAGCCAATCGTCCGCGCCGCAATCCGCCACCTGCGCCGCAATCCGCCGCCACCGGCCCAGCGGATCACCATCGTCCATGGCGATTACCGGACCGGCAACTTCATGCACGACGGGGCGGGTCAGATCCTGGCGATCCTCGACTGGGAGATGGCCCATCTAGGCGACCCGATCGAGGATCTGGGCTGGGCCTTCGACCCGCTTTGGAACCACTTCGACGAGACGCGGGTCAGCGGGCTGATCTCGCAGGCCGAGGCGATCGCCCTGTGGGAAGCGGCAAGCGGGCTGACGGTCGATCCCGCCGCCCTGGCCTGGTGGTCGTTGTTCAACGCCGTCAAGGGCCAGGCGATCTGGACCTCGGCGGCCAAGGAGTATAGCGACGGCGGCTTCGTCGATCCGATCCTGGCCATTTCCGGCTGGTACACCGCCCGGCGCCATGACCTGATCCTGGCCGAGCGGCTGGCCGCATTGGAGGGCTTCTGATGACCCCCGCCCTGCCCGACATCCTGCGCGGCAATTTCATGTGCCTGGCGATCCCCGCCCCGCCCGAGTCCCAGGGCGAGTTCATGACCGGCCGGGTCGGGGTGATCGCCTTGCTGTCGCTGCTGGCCGCCCAGGAGGTCGAGCGGGGAACCCAGGCCAGGGTCTGGGAAAATAACGCCATCGCGGCGGTGCTGGCCGAGGCCGGTGAGGTCTATGGCGTCCAATATGCCGAAGTCGCGGCGATCGGCCCCGTCGACCCTTCGTTGGAAGCCCTCGACCGCGCCAACGCCGCGCTGCGCCGGGGCCTGATCGCCCTGCACGAGGCGGTGGAGAACGCCGGCGACCTGGCGCGGCATCGGACGATCGTGGCGCTGTACGGCGAGATGGCCGAGCGCCGGAGGCTGGACCTGCCGCCCTTGCCGGCCCGATAGAGCCACCGCCTTGCCATGCGGGGGAGAAGAAACTTCCGCTCATATCCCCCATGAGCTCTAGCCAAGCTGCCCGCCCTGCCCCATCTGGCTCGGGCGGTCCAGGTTCCAGGGCGGGACGGCCGCAGCCCAGGGGCCTCATGCCAATCATATCCGTTTCCGGTCTGACCAAGACCTACAAGTCGGGGCATCAGGCCCTGAAGACCATCGATCTCGAGATTCGCCAGGGCGAGATCTTCGCCCTGCTCGGACCCAACGGGGCCGGCAAGACCACACTGATCAGCATCATCTGCGGCATCGTCAATCCCAGCACCGGCACGGTGCTGGCCGACGGCCACGACGTGGTGAAGGACTATCGCGCGGCCCGCGCCAAGATCGGCCTGGTGCCGCAGGAGTTGAACACCGACGCCTTCGAGACCGTCTGGGCCACCACCCGGTTCAGCCGGGGCCTGTTCGGCAAGGCGCCCAACGACGCCCATATCGAGAAGGTGCTGCGCGACCTGTCTCTGTGGGACAAGAAGGACGCCAAGATCATGACGCTGTCGGGCGGCATGAAGCGGCGGGTGATGATCGCCAAAGCCCTGAGCCACGAGCCGACCATCCTGTTCCTCGACGAGCCCACCGCCGGGGTCGACGTCGAACTGCGGCGCGACATGTGGGTGATGGTGAGAAAGCTGCGCGAGAGCGGCGTCACCATCATCCTGACCACTCATTATATCGAGGAGGCCGAGGAGATGGCCGACCGGATCGGGGTGATCAGCAAGGGCGAGATCATCCTGGTCGAGGACAAGAATGTGCTGATGCGCAAGCTGGGCAAGAAGCAGCTGACGCTTCAGTTGCAAAGCCCGCTGGAGGCCCTCCCCGCCAAGCTGTCGGACTACGCCCTGGAGCTGGCGGCCGACGGCCACGAGCTGATCTACACCTTCGACGCCCAGGCCGAGGAGACCGGCATCGCCGGCCTGCTGCGCCGCCTCTCCGAGGAGGGCGTCGACTTCAAGGACCTGCACACCAGCCAGAGCTCGCTGGAAGACATCTTCGTCAGCCTGGTGAGGGACGGCCAATGAACATTCACGCCGTCAAGTCCATCTACCGCTTCGAGATGGCCCGCTGGTTCCGCACCCTGGCCCAGAGCGTGATCTCGCCGGTGCTTTCGACCTCGCTGTATTTCGTGGTGTTCGGCTCGGCGATCGGCTCGCGGATGCAGGCCATCGACGGGGTCAGCTACGCGGCCTTCATCGTGCCCGGCCTGATCATGCTGTCGCTGCTGGGCGAAAGCATCTCCAACGCCTCGTTCGGCATCTACATGCCAAAATGGGCGGGCACGATCTATGAGCTGCTGTCGGCCCCGGTGTCGTGGATCGAGACCGTCACCGGCTATGTCGGGGCGGCGGCGACCAAGTCGGTGTGCCTCGGTTTGCTGATCCTGGCCACGGCGCGGATCTTCGTGCCCTACGAGATCCTTCACCCGTTCTGGATGCTGGGATTCCTGATCCTGACCGCCATCACCTTCAGCCTGTTCGGCTTTGTGATCGGGGTCTGGGCCGACGACTTCCAGAAGCTGCAGATCGTTCCGGCCCTGGTCGTCACCCCCCTGACCTTCCTGGGCGGCAGCTTCTATTCGATCAGCATGCTGCCCCCGATCTGGCAGAAGATCACCCTGTTCAACCCGGTGGTCTATCTGGTCAGCGGCTTCCGCTGGAGCTTCTACGGCGTGTCGGACATCGGCGTGGGCGTCAGCTTCGGCGCGACCCTGTGCTTCATGGGCGTCTGCCTGGCGGCGGTGTGGTGGGTGTTCAAGACGGGGTACCGGCTGAAGACGTAAGGGGCCGGAAACCGAATGGGGACACGCACATGTGCGTGTCCCCAGGCGCGCCCGACTACTTCAAGGCGCCGTCTTGCAATGCATTGGTGGCAACGCAAATCCCTAGAAATTCCTTGGGATGATGTAGCACCATCGAACGGTTCAGCCTGCGGTATGCAGCAATCTGCTCCATCGCTCGCGACCGGTTCAACGAAGTCTGCGAGTTTAGAATATTGGCGTTCGCCGACTTGGTGCAGTCGACGCCAGGCGTGGTGATAAACGACCCCATTTCAGGATCGATCTCGCGGACGGAGATGATCCGAAGACGAGGATCTAACTGACTGTTATCCGCCCTTGTCAGCATCGGCATACAAAGGCCAGTCATCATCAGCGCCCCGAGTGTCCAGGTCCGCAACCCACGCATCGTCACCGCACCGTCAGCACCGACCCGTCGATCCCGACCACCATCACCCGCTGACCCGTCGCCGCCGGAAAAAGCCCCAAGGTCGCCATCATCGCCGTCGCCCGCCGCATGCTCGGCATCCTCATCGCCTTGCTGCGAACAGGCTAGACCTGGGACCCGCAAGACGTCAGCTGAACACCGTTGCTCATCCGACGGCTTCGCCGCCACCTTCTCCTGCAGGGGGAGAAGAGACGCCCGCTCGGCTAGAGCATTTCCCGACCTGACTGCGTCATGCCGCGAGCTCTAATCTTCTGTTTTAACACATTTTTCTTCATGCGAACCGGAACCACTTCGCTCGAAAAATGCTCTAGCTGACCTTGCTCTTGGCCATGGCGTCCATGATGTTCATCGCTGCGGGGCCCATGATCACGATGAACAGCACGGGCAGGAAGAACAGGATCATCGGCACGGTCAGCTTGGCCGGCAAGGCCGAGGCCTTCTTCTCGGCCGCCGAAAGCCGCAGGTCGCGGTTTTCCTTGGCCATCACGCGCAGGGCGGTGCCCAGCGGGGTGCCGTAGCGCTCGGCCTGGATCATCGCCGTGACCACCGAGCGGATGCCCGGGTGATTGGTCCGCCGCGCCAGGCCCTCATAGGCCAGGCGCCGTTCGGGCAGATAGCTGAGCTCGGCAGTCAGCAGGCCCAGTTCCTCGGCCAGCTCGATCGAGGCGCCGCCGACCTCCGAGCCGACCTTGGCGATGGCCGCCTCGATGGACATCCCGCTTTCGACGCAGATCAGCATCAGGTCGAGCGCGTCCGGAAAGGCCCCCACGATCGATTCGCGGCGCTTCTGGGCGATGTTCTGGATGTAGAGGTTGGGGGCGTAGTAACCCGCCGTCAGGGCGGCGAAACAGGCGGCGATCTTCTGGACCGGCAGCAGGTCGAAATCGTTGATCACATAGAGATAGAAGGCCGTCACCACCGCGAAGGCGAACGGCATCACGAAGCGGAAGAAGTAGAAGGTCGAGACCGGCTTTGGGCCGCGAAAGCCGGCCTGGGCCAGCTTGTCGACAACCTTGGGGTCTTCCAGCAGCCGCGACAGCTGCAGGCGGTCGACGACGTTCTTGTACATGCCCTCGTCGGTGTGACGCAGGGTGGAGCCGCCGCCCTTCTGGGACAGGGCCTCGCGCGAACGGCGGCGCAGCTCCTCGCGGCGATTGGCCACCGACTTCAGTCGGCTCTCGAGGCCGTTGTTGCTGAGCATCGGCGCAGTCAGGGTGACGACGGTGGCGAACACCACGATCGCGATGAACGCGCTCAGGATATTCGAGGGGTTGGTCAGCATCTCGATCATGGTGGCCTCCCCTAGAACTTGAAATTGATCATCTTGCGCATCACCAAGATGCCGATGGCCATCACCACGCCCGCCACCAGCAGCATCAGATGCCCGCGCGGGTCAGTGAACATCGGGGCCATGTAGCTGGGCGCCGTAATCGAGATCAGGGCCACCACACCGGGCGGCAGGCAGCCGATGATCACGGCCGAGGCCACGGCTTCGGCCGACAGGGCCTTGATCTTTTCGCCCATCAGCTTTCGCGCCCGCAGCACGGTCGACAGATTGCCCAGGGCCTCGGCCAGGTTGCCGCCGGTCTTGGACTGGATCGCCAGCACGATGGTGAAGAACCGCAGCTCGTTGGTCGGCATGCGCTCGTGCATGCGCTCCAGCGCCTGATCCATGCTCATGCCCATGCCGACATTCTCGGTCAGGGCGCGGAACTCGCCGGCCAGGGGCTCGGTGCATTCCTTGCCGATGACCTTCAGGCAGTCATGGACGGGCAAGCCGGACTTGATGCCGCGCACGATGATGTCGATGGCGTCGGGAAAAGCCCCGGTGAACTTCTTGGTCCGCATCTTGCCCATCGTGCCGAGCACCCAGCGCGGCAGGCCAAAGCCGGCGGCGAAGGCGGCGCCCAGGGCGATCAGGGGCATCTGGCGAAGCAGGATCAAGGTCAGGCCGGCGAACAGGCCAACCACGCCGCTGATGATGTAGAAATTGCGCGGATTGTCGCCCAGACCCGCAGCGCGCAGACGGGCCGCTATGCTCAGCGACGCCTTCTTCTTTTGCTGGTCCTGTTCCTTCAGCGTCTTGAGGATCGCCCTGCGGCGCGCCTCGGGCGTGTTGGCCATGACCTTGGCGCGGGCTGCGGCCGTCTGCCGCTCGCCACCGGCGATGATCTGGGCGCGCTTGACGGCCTTGGCTGAGCTGTTGTCGCCGCCGGCGAACACGAAGCCAAGGCCCGCGATGGTGATGAAGCCCAGAACGCCGGCCAGGATGAACAGCATCGGCCCTACTCCGCCGCGTCGAGGGCTTCGGCCAGCTCGCGCTCCAGGCCGTAATAGCGGGCGCGGTCCCAGAAGCGGGGCCTGCCGATACCTGTGGAGCGGTGCTTGCCGATGACGTTGCCGTCGGCGTCCTCGCCGCTGATCTCGTAGACGAACAGGTCCTGGGTGACGATCACGTCGCCTTCAAGACCAACCACCTCGGTGATGTGGGTGATGCGGCGCGAGCCGTCGCGCAGGCGGGCGGCCTGGACGATGACGTCGATCGAGCCGACGATCATCTCCTTGATGGTCTTCGACGGCAGGCCGTAGCCGCCCATGGTGATCATGCTCTCGATCCGGCTGATCGCCTCGCGCGGGCTGTTGGCGTGCAGCGTGCCCATCGAGCCGTCGTGGCCGGTGTTCATGGCCTGCAGCAGGTCGAACGCTTCCGGTCCGCGGACTTCGCCGACGATGATCCGCTCGGGACGCATCCGCAGACAGTTCTTGACCAGGTCGCGCATGGTCACCGCGCCCGAGCCTTCCAGGTTGGGCGGCCGGGTTTCCAGGCGCACCACGTGCGGCTGCTGTAGCTGCAGCTCGGCGGCGTCCTCGCAGGTCACCACCCGCTCGGTCGGGTCGATGAAGGCGGTCAGGGTGTTGAGCAGGGTCGTCTTGCCCGAGCCCGTACCGCCCGAGATGACGATGTTGCAGCGACAGGCGCCGATGACGCCCAGAACCCGCGCCCCTTCCGGGCTGATCGACGCGTAGTCGACCAGGTTCTTCATCGTCAGCTTGTCCTTCTTGAACTTCCGGATGGTCAGGGTGGGACCATCCAGCGCAAGCGGGGGCGCGATGACGTTGACGCGGCTGCCGTCGGGCAGGCGGGCGTCGCAGATCGGGCTGCTCTCGTCGACCCGGCGGCCGACCTGGCTGACGATCCGCTGGCAGATGTTCATCAGCTGCATGTTGTCGCGGAAGCGCACATTGGTCAGCTGGACCTTGCCGCCGACCTCGATGAACACCCGGTGGGCGCCATTGACCATGATGTCGGCGATGTCGTCGCGGGCCAGCAGGGGCTCCAGCGGGCCATAGCCGAGGACGTCGTTGATGATGTCCTGGACCAGGTGCTCCTGCTCGGAGACCGACATCGAGACATTCTTGATCGCCACCAGCTCGGCGACGATGTCGCGGATCTCTTCGGCCGCCGCCTTCAGGTCCAGCTGCGCCAGCTGGCTCAGGTCGATGGTGTTGAGCAGGGCGTTGAAGATCGTGGTCTTGGTGGCGTGGTAATAGTCGCTCTGCTCGCGGACCACCTGGGTGGTGGGCGGCGCGCCCTGGGCGGCGCGAAGCTGTTCCAAGCCGTTTGTCGCCTTGGGGCCAGCGGCCTTGGCCGGCGCGGGCGTCGGCGCGTGGACGCGTTCCTCGATGACGATCGGCTCGACGCGCTGGGGGCGCGTGGCGATGGCCGGTCCGTCCGCCGAGACGGGCGGCGGCGGCGCGTGATCTTCCCGAACGGCGGCTTGGTCGCGCTTGCCGAACATGCCCTACTTCTTCTTGAACAGGCCGGAGAGCACGGAGGCCTTCTGGGCCACCGGCGGCTCGCGGCGGCTGATGAGGCGCGCCAGATGATCGATGCCCTCGGCGGCCTTGGACTTCGGGGCCACCTCGCCCACCATCTGACCATTGTTGGCGGCCAGGCCGAACGACTTGGGGTCGAAGGGCAGAACCAGCGACGGCGTCAGGCCCAGGGCCTCGCCGAAATCCTTGACCGGGATTTCGGGACGGCCTGGCACGCCGACCTGGTTGAGCACCAGGCGCGGCGGGGCGTCATTAGGGCGGGCCTGGCGGACCAGGTCGATGATGTTCTTGGCGTTGCGCAGGCTGGCGAGATCAGGCGTGGCCACCACCACCAGGTCGTCGCTGGCGATCAGCACCCGGCGGGTCCAGGCCGACCAGCTGTGCGGCAGGTCCAGCGCCACGAAGGGCGCGGCGCTGCGGATTTTCTGGGTGACCTCCTCGAAGACGTCGGCGCTGATCTCGTAGTCCTGGTCCAGGGTGGCCGGCGCGGCGAACAGCGACAGACGGTCGCCGCAGCGAACCATCATCCGGTCCATCAGCACGGCGTCCAGGCGGTCGGGCTGGCCCAGGGCGTCGATGACGCCCTGCAACGGGTCCTGATTGAAGTCCAGCCCGGCGGTGCCGAACGGCAGGTCCAGATCGACCAGCACCGTGGCGGCCTGCATGCGCTCGGCCATCGACCAGGCGAAGTTGTGGGCCAGGGTCGAGGACCCGACGCCGCCCTTGGCGCCGACGAAGGCGATCTGCCGGCCGACGAAGGGCGCGGACGGGTCGGCATACAGGTTGGACACCGCCCGGATGATCTGCAGCGGCCCCTGCGGCTGGGTCAGATATTCGCTGACCCCGCGGCGCATCAGCTCGCGATACAGAGCGATGTCGTTGGTCTGGCCGATCACCACGACCTTGGTGCCCGGGTCGCAAACCTGGGCCAGGCCATCGAGCAGGGCCAGCATGCGTGGCGCGGCGTCCAGGCTCTCGACCAGCACCAGCGAGGGCGTGGACTGGTTCTGATAATAGTCGACGGCCGCTTCCAGTCCGCCGGGATGGGCGATGGTCGAGGCGCGAGCCATGCGGCGGTCGGCCGAGGCGGCCTCCACCAGGGCGGCGGTCTCGGGGCGGGCGCAGAAGGCGTGGATGGTGATGCGCGGCACGGCCGCCTCGCCCATGTCGGCCTCGGTCACGGCGACGACCTCGTGGGCCAGATCGCGGGCGGTCAGGGACGGCGCGGGCGTGGGCATGGCCGGGGGGGCGATCGGCGGTGGGCTGGACTCCGCGATCGGCTCGGCGAGGGCGACGGGCGACGCCGCCGGGGCGGCGGGCGTGTTGGGCGCGGCGGGCGGCGGCAGGTCGAGGAACGGCGAGGCCGCGGGCTCGCTCGCGCTCGCGCTTGTGCCAGGGCGGGCTGGCGGGAAGTCGGCGAACGGGTCGTCGCTGGTCGAACGCGGGGCCGGCGCGACGCGCCAGGGGTCGGCGCCCGGCGCGGCGAACTCGTCGTCGGCCTCGAAGCCCAGGTCGAAAGGATCGTCGCGCGAGGTCATCAGTTGACCGCTTTCGAAACGACGCCGGTGGCCTGGTCGTCCTTGGCCGACGAGGTGACCTCGCCCTTGCGATACTTGCCGAACACGTCGTCCCGGCGCTGGGCGCTGGCCGGCGTGCTGTCGCGCGGCCGCAGCAGGTCCTCGGGATTGGCCAACTGGGCCGCCATGTTGGCTGTCACGGCGCAGCCGAAGTTCTCGTAGGGCTTGTTGTCCTTGGTGGCGGTGACGTTGTTCCATTCGCCGCATTGCGGAACCGAGGCGTGATAGCGCAGGAACCCGACCTTCAGCGGCGCGCCTGGCGTCGCGCCGGCGTCGTAGCCGACGATACGCACCGCAGTCGCGGGGGCGCCCATCGCTACCAGCCGCTGGCGAGCGGCGAAGGCCATGTTACCGGCGACGCCAGAGTCTGGACCGCCCACCGGGGCGCTGACCACGATTTCGCGGCCCTCGGCCTCGCGCCAGCGGGCCAACAGTCCATCGACGGCCAGGGCCTGGTTGGGCGACAGGCCGTCGGCGTGAGGGACCAACAGCACCTCGTCGGGCCGGGAATCGACCTGCACGCGGCTGGCCCACTGCTCGGTGTCGGTGCGCGGGGCCTGCGCCAGGTCAGGCTTGTCGCCCGGCGCGGCGCAGGCGCTTAGCAGCGCCAGGACCAGGCCAGTCGCGGCGAGATTGCCGAGCGTCGGAGGCGTTAGCCGATGAAGATGGGGTCGCGTCATGTCCGCGTTCTCACTCGATCACATAGCCGACGGGGCCCTGATAGGCGCGCCCCGCATTGGCGCCGGCCGGCGCCTTGACCACCTTGTTGAGCCGGCCCAGCAGGACCGTGCTCATGTCACTCGCCGTCTGCAGGCCGTCGGCCGGGGTCTGCAGGTTCTGGGGCTTAATTGGATCGACGATGTAGGGGGTGACGATGATCACCAGTTCGGTCTCACCGTTCAGATAGTCGCGCGAGCGGAACAACGAGCCGAGGATCGGCAGGTTGGTCATGCCCGGCAGGGCGTCGATGTTCTGCTTGGTCTGCTGTTGCAGCAGGCCGGCGATCATCAGCGAACCGCCCGAGGGCAGTTCGACCGTGGTCTCGGCCCGGCGCACGGTCAGGCCCGGCACCACAAGCGCCGCGTTGCCGTTGGTCGAGGTCAGGGTGTAGGCGCCCAGGCTGCTGAGCTCCGAGACCTCGGTGGACAGCTTCAGCGAGATGCGGCCGCCCGACAGCACGATCGGGGTATAGCCCAGGCCCACGCCATAGGGTTTGAACTCGATGGTCACCTTGCCGGTGGTGTCCTGCCCGGTTGGCACGGGAAACTCGCCGCCGACCAGGAACTTGCCGGCCTCGCCCGACACGACGGTCAGGTTGGGCTCGGCCATGGTGCGCACCAGGCCCACGCGCTCGAACGCCTGGATCATGGCCGCGGCCTTGTTCAGGCCGGTGTCGCCGACCAAGTTTTTGATCGACGACAGTGGGTCGTTTTTGTCCACAAAGTCGTAGGGCTTGTAGGAATATTCATTGTGATACAGGCCCGTCGCCGCGTCGAAGACCGGCGTGGTCACCAGGGTGTCGCGGCTGATCACCGGCGTCTTGGTGGTGTCGGCGCTGTAGCCGCCGGTCAGACCGCCCATCAGGCCGCCATTAACGCCGTAGGTCGGCGAAAAGCCCATGCTGTACTGGGTCTGGCCCAACTGGCCGAGCAGCGCATTGGCGTTAAAGCCCAGCTGCTTGATGATGTTGCGCTGAACCTCGACGATGCGGACCTTGAGCATCACCTGGTCCTTGCCGGCGATGGTCAGCATGTTCAGCACGTTTTCGGGCTTGGCCACGAACTGGGTCGCGATCTGCGAGGCCATGCTCGCCTCGCTGGCGTTGGCGACCATGCCGGTCAGGATCACGCTGTCGCGGATCGGCTCGACTCGGATGTCGGCGGCGGGCAGCACGCGGCGCAGGGTGGCTTCGAGCGCGCCGGCGTCCTGGCTGATGGTGATGTTCAGCGCCAGGATCCGGCGGCCGGCGGCATCGAAGAATACCGCGTCGGTCGTGCCCTCGGTCATGCCCAGCACATAGATGCGGCGCGGGCTGCGCAGCACGGCGTCGGCCACCAGCGGATTGGTCACCAGCATGTCGCGCACATCGACCGGCAGTTCGACGATCGCCGACTTGCCCCGGGGCAAGGTCAGGTTCTGGCTGCCTGGTCCGGCGGTGAGGTCGATGCGCAGCACCCGGTCAGCGGGCGGCGTCATGATCGGAGCCGACGGCGCGGCGCGGGCGGGAGTCCGGTAGGTGTGGGTGCCGCCCACCGGGCCGTCGGCCAAGGCCCCGGTCACCGGCCCCAGGGCCAGGGCGGCGACGAGGGAGGCGGAGAGGAACCGGCGGATCATGGGCGGACCGAGATGTTGGAGGTCTCGCCGCCGCGATTGATGCGGACGACGTTCGACTCTTCGGAGCGGGCGGCGATCCCGGAGGGACCGCCCAGGTCGGTATAGGCGCGCAGGACCAGGGTGACTGGACCGGCGGCCTTGGCCTTGGTCAGGGCCTCGGCGTCGAACGGGCCGACCTCGAGGGTGGCGGTGGAGGCCACGATGGTCTTGGCGTCCTTCTCGGCCGTCGTGCTCTGGTCGAGGGCGAGCACGCGGACGTTCTGGAGAACGGTTTCGGCGATCGTCTGCTTGCCGCTGGCGCCGCCCTCGCCCGTGCTGCGGGCGTCGCGGATCTGCAGGACGTCCACCCGGTCGCCCGGCAGGACAAAGCCGGCGACCGCGGTCTCGGAGGTGATCGGCACCGACATGGCCCGCTTGCCGGGCGACAGGACCACCGAGAGGTAGCCGCCTTCGCCGCCGCGCACGATCTTGCGGGGGGTGATGGGTTCGCCGGCCAGGATCGGGTCGCGCACGATCGCGCCCTCGATGGCCTTTTCGGGCGTGACGCCGCCGATCATGCCCTGGGCCACGGTGTCCATGGCCTTGGCGGCCTTGTCGGAAACCTTGGTCACGGGCGGCGGGGCCGCGCCGTTGGTGATGAAGGCGGCGTTGATGGCTCCGGTCGGCCAGGCCTGCCAGGTGACGTCGGCGGCGGTCAGGCGGTCACCGATCGCCAGGTCGCGCTTGGCCACCAGCACCTGGGTCATGGCGCGGTCCAGCGTCGGCGCGGCCTGGGCCACGGGCGCGACGTCCTTCTTGCCGCCCATCGCCTTCTGCAGGACCACAGCCAGGCCGATGGCCGACACGGCGGCGATCAGAACGATCATGACGCGAAGAGGATTCATGCGAGGCGGCTCTGGCGACGGGGGTACAGGTCGGGGCGAGCCGCCTTCAGGCGATCACGCACGAATCGTCGAACGGCCTTTCTGGCCACGCTCCATGCTCGCGCGGCCATGGTTAACAGCGACTAAAGGGGGAGGGGCGAAAGGCCCGACGGGCGGCGCGACAGGCTGACGCGGGGCGGATCTGGCCGTCGGATCATCCTGCGCCCACGGCCTGGGCAAGCGCGCCCTGCGGGAAGGTCACCAGGGCGCCCACCGCTATGGCCACGCCATAGGGAATGTCGCCGCCCTGCGCGCCCAGCTTGCGCACCCAGGGCGGGCTGCCGGCCAGCACCGGTTCGAACCAGCCCGAGCGCAGGCTCAGCAGGCCCAGGGTCAGCACCCCGCCGGCCATGCCGGTGATCAGCATGAAGGGCAGCGCTGCGGGCCAGCCCAGCCACAGGGTGGCGGCCGCGAACAGCTTGGCGTCGCCGCCGCCGATCCAGCCGGCCGCGAACATTCCCATGCCGGCCGCCAGCGCCGCGACTCCCGCCGCCGCGCACAGGCCGATAGTCGCCAGGGACGCGCCGCTGGCGAACGCCGCCGGCGCGAAGGCCACGATCAGGGCCAGCGAAATCCAGTTGGGAATGGTGAAGCTGGTGGCGTCCTTCAGCGCGGCCACGACGACCAGGGCGGGAAAGATCAGTAACAGGGCGAACTGGAAGGTTTGCATGGCGGCGGCCTGTGTCATCCGGTGTTCTGGAACGCTCGATCAAACGACAATCTGCCCCGATCCCGTGAAGCAATGGTTTCCGCCCCACGCTTTCGTCGGGCGAGGTGGCCGCCGACCTGGGTCGCGGACATGAAAAAAGGGCCCCGGCGTTTCCGCCGAGGCCCTCTTTTTTCGAGAGACGCGTCTTACTTCGCGGCGTTGGCCGAGGTCACCGTGGTGTTCATCTTGGTGAAGGTGGCCTTCAGGGTGCCGCCGAGCGAGGTGACGACGCTGGCGATGACGACGGCGATCAGAGCAACGATCAGGCCGTATTCGATGGCGGTCGCGCCGGATTCATCGGCGACAAAGCGGGTGACAAACTTCGACATGGTGGTTCTCCTGGTCAGTAAGGATCTGGGCTCTCCAAGCCGTGTCGACTTGCTAACCCCTGAAAACACGATCAATTTGCCGCACCCCGCTTAATAGTCAGTAAACATCAGATAGTTTCCCAGATATTTCTGATGGTTTATTTAGGTTTACCATTATCAACTCTTAACTATACGATATCCGCGAGGGCGAAAACTCCTTATCTGGCAACGGTTTCTGGAATATCGGGAAGATTACGGAAGTACTGTTCTTAGGTCTTTATTGACCATTCCGGACCATTTTAGAGATCGCACCATCCTGGAAAGAATGACCATGCGCCGCCTACCCCTCGCCTTTTGCGTCTGTCTCAGCCTGCTGGCGGGCGTCGCCAGCGCCCAGCCCCTGGCCGGACAATCCCGAACCTTGTCGATCGGCGACGGCGAGGCCGTCCGCATCACCCTGTCGGGTCCGGTGCGCGACATCGTGGTCGGCGATCCCCAGGTGGCCGATGTCAGCTTGGTCAACGACCGCACCCTGGTGGTGATGGGCAAGAAGCCGGGCGCGACCACCCTCCTGGCTTTCGACGCCGGCGGCCACACCCTTGCCGACCGCCAGGTGATGGTCACCGAAGCCTCCAGCGAGGCCGTCATCGTCCAGCGCGGCGTGGTGGCGTCGATCTATGCCTGCGGCGACCGCTGCTCCAAGTTGGGCGACGCCGCCGCCCCCGCTCACCCGTAAGGATACACGCGCGGGCGCGCTTGAGTCCTTTTCAGGTCCCTAAACCAGTGATTAGGGACGCCGAGCCTAGAGTGTCGCGCCTCTCCTGATGAGAAGGCGCTGACGCGGACGCCATCATGGCCGATCACGACCGAAAAAGCCGCCCTGCCCCGCGCGCCCCCAAGGGCCTGCTGCGCCGCTTCGCGCGGGCTCATGACGGCGCGACAGCGGTCGAGTTCGCCTTTGTGTCCATTCCTTTCCTGGTGCTGGTGTTCGCCATCCTGGAACTGGGCGTCACCTTCATGGTGTCCCTGACCCTGGAAGCCGGCCTCAGCAACATGGACCGCACGATCCGGACCGGGGAACTTCAGTCCACCGGCGGCACCGCCGCGACCTTCAAGGCGCAGGTGTGCGAGCAGATGTCGTGGCTCGGATCGGGCTGCGCCTCGGCGCTCCACGTGGATGTTCGCGCCCTGCCGTCCTTCGGCGCCACGGGCGCCGCAACGGCGCCCAACCTGGCCAAGACCTGCTGGGATCCGGGCGGCCCCGGCTCGATCGTGCTGGTGCGCGCCTATTACAAATGGCCGATCATGACCCCTCTGCTGCAAGACGCCGTAGCCGGCGATCCTGGCGATCGCATGGTGACCTATTCGGCGGTCTTCACCAACGAGCCCTATTCGGACACCCCAGCCGCGAGCGTCAAATGCCCGTAGTGAACCAGCCCCCGTCCCGGCCCCGCGCTCGCCCCAACCTCACCGCCTTCTGGCGTGACCGTCGCGGCGCCTCGGCGGTGGAGTTCGCCTTCATCGCGCCCGTGCTGCTGCTGTTCTATTGCGGCATGGCCGAACTGACCGAGGCGATGCTGGCCCAGCGTCGCCTCATCCTCGTCGCATCGTCGATCGGCGACATCGTGGCGCGCGACACCCAGCTGACCGACGCGCGGCGCACCGACGTCTTCAAGGTCGGCGGCGTGCTGATAGCTCCGTTTCCGTCAACCTCGCTGCGCATGTGCCTGGTCAGCGTCCTGTCCGACACCAAGGGCAAGGACACCGTGGACTGGTCAGAGCCTTACAACGCCCCGGTAAACTGCCCGACCAAGGGCACGGTGCTCACCGATATTCCCGACAGCGTGCTGCCGGCCAATCAGAGCGTCATCATGAGCAAGTCCAGCTACGACTACGACTCGCCCATCAAGCTGGTGTCGCCCGACACCATCACCTTCCGCCGGACCTTCTATTTGCGGCCCAGGCTGTCGGCGAGCGTCGTTCGCGTCAAGAGCTAGAGCATTTTCCGAGCGAAGTGGTTCCGGTTCGCGTGAAGAAAAATGTGTCAAAACAGAAGATTAGAGCCCACGGCATGACGCAGTCAGGTCGGGAAATGCTCTAGACCCCGGCCCGCAGCCGCGTGACCAGATCGTGCGGGGCGTAGAGACGGCCCTCGAAGCGGCTGACCGGCCGGACGCCGATCAGGCTGTTGGTGAGGAAGGCCGCTTCGGCGTCTTCCAGGACCTCGACGCTGGCGGCGACCACCGCCGTCTCGACGCCCAGGGCGGCGGCCTGGTTCAGCACGCGGGCCCGCGTGATCCCGTTCAGCACGCCGCAGCTCAGGGCGGGGGTGAACAGCTTGCCGCCGGTGATCCAGAACAGGTTGGCGGCCGAGGCGCAGGCCAGGTCGCCGCGATTGTTGAGCATCACCGCCTCGTCGGCCCCCGCCGCCCGCGCCTCGGCCCGGGCCAGCACGTTGTCGAGATAGGACAGGGTCTTCAGCCGCGAGGCGGGCGAGCCCTCGTTGCGGCGGGTCCTGGCCAGGATCAGCGTCGCCGACGTCGAGACCGGCTGCGTCGCGGCGGCACGGGCGACCAGGCGGACCTCCGGCGCGTCCGGGCGGTCCAGGCCGCGACCGCCGGAACCGGCGGTCAGGGTCAGGCGCACGGCGGCCCGGCCGGCCTCGACGCCCGCTTGCCCCGGCGCGGCTCGGCACAGGCGCGCGGCCTCGTCGCGGTCCAGCGGCGGCAAGCCCAGGGTCTCGCAGCCGGTGGCCAAGCGGTCGAGGTGGGCGTCGAGGCAGCGCAGCTCGTCGTCGAGCCACAGCAGGGTCTCGAACAGACCGTCGCCCAGCAGCAGGCCACGGTCATCGCCAGGCACAGGAGGAGGCGGGATCATCGACGGGGCTCCTCCAGCAAGGCGCGACGCAGGGCGGCGAACTTGGCCTCGGTCTCCAGGCGTTCGGCGTGGGGATCGCTGTCGGCGACGATGCCGGCCCCGGCCCGCGCCTCGAAGCTCCAGCCCTCACCTCCTTCTCCAAGGGCGTCCTGCTCCAGCCCGACGGTGCGGATCAGCACGCTGGACTCGAAGGCGCCATCGACACCCGCCCAGAACAGCGTGCCGCAATAGGGGCCGCGGGGGGCCTCCAGCTCTGAAATGACGCGCATGGCCTGGACCTTGGGCGCGCCGGTGATCGAACCCGGCGGAAAGGCCGCGCGCAGCAGGTCGGCGGCGGTCAATCCGGTCGCCAGCTTGCCGGTCACCGTCGAGACCAGGTGGTGGACATTGGCGAAGGTCTCGACCTTGAACAGCTCCGGCACGGCGACGCTGCCGGGCGGGCTGACCCGCGCCAGGTCGTTGCGCATCAGGTCGACGATCATCAGGTTCTCGGCCCGATCCTTGGCGCTGGCCGACAGCTCGGCGATCAGTCGCGCGTCCTCGGCCTGGTCGGCGCCGCGCGGCCGGGTGCCCTTGATCGGCCGAGTCTCGATGGTCAGGTCGCCGCCGCCGTCCCTGGCGTTCACCTTCAGGAAACGCTCCGGCGAGTTGGAGACCATGGCCCGGCCCGGCAAACGCAGATAGGCCGAGAACGGCGCGGGGCTGACTGATCGCAGCTGGGTGAACAGGTCATAGGGATTTGCGCCCGTCGCCAGCCGCCCGGTCCAGGCGCGGGCGATATTGGCCTGGAAGATTTCCCCGCCGTGGATGCGCTCGACCACCTGGGCCACCGCCGTCTCATAGGCCGCGCCGTCGCTCTCGATCAGGGCCTCGCACAGCGGGCCGTCGTGCTCAGCCGGCGTCGGCGCTTCAAGCCAGCCCAGGGCCGCCTCGGCCTTGGCGCGGGCGAAGCCGTGCGAGCCGCCCCGGCCGATCGCCAGCACCCGCCGCTGCAGGTGGTCGAAGGCCAGCAGGGCCGGATAGCGGGCGCAGGCCAGGTCGGGCCAGCCGGTGCGCTTCAGGCCCAGGGGCTCGACCCGGTCGCCCAGTTCGTAGCTGGCCAGGCCGACAACGCCGCCCTGGAACGGCGGGCCGTCGGGCTCCACCGCCTGGGGCGGACCGATCAGCTCGGCCAGGGCCTTGAACGGGTCGCGCGGATCATCCCCCGCCAGCACCAGCGTGGCGTCCGGGTCGCGCAGCAGATAGGACCAGCGCCCGCCCTGGCCGCCCGAGATCATCGCGCAGGCGAAGGGCTCGTCGCGCCACGGGGCCGCAGCCCAGACCGGGTCGCGCCAGGGAGCGCTGATAAGGACGACATGCCGCATCGGCGGGTGATACCGCCGCTCGGCGTTCGACGCCATGGGGCAGCACGGAAGCACGGCTTCGGTCGAGCCCCGCCACCGCTTTCGTCTTCCCGACGACGGTCTGGACCCAGATCCCAGGCGGTGTGGAGGATTGGAGACGCTCAGAGCTCTTGGCGTCAGCCTCAAGCGCCTTTCATGTGGGCCCCGGCCTGCGCCGGGGAGACGGGCAAGACCTAGTCCCTCACGCCTCCCGCTCGCCGCCCTTGACCAGGAACAGCACCAGGAAACCCAGCAGCAGCAGGACGGCGATCGGCAGGAAGCCGGCCACCTGGCTGTGGAAGATCGCCGTGACCAGGGCGACCAGCAGCGAGCCCAGCCAGGCCGTGGCCGTACCCGACAGGGCATAGAGGCCGAAAAAGGCGGCGGTCTTGTCGGGCGGGCACAGGCGGATCAGCAAGGTGCGGCTCGAGGCGTATTGGGCGGTGACGAACACCGCGATCATCAGGCCCAGGGCCAGATATATTAGCTCCGGCGCGGTGCGGAAGAATGGTCCGTTCCAGATCGGCGCATGGGCGGCCGGGTCATAGGTCCAGAAGAACAGGATCTTTTCGCGCCCCATGCCGAGGGTGGCGATCAGCATGATCAGGGCCCCGGCGATCTCGACCTGCACCGCCTTGCGCGGCCCGAGCGTGCGGTCCAGCCACGGCGCGATCAGCCCGCCCAGCACCGCGAAGACGCTCAGCGAGATGCCGTAGGCCAGCATCTCAAGCGCGCCCCAGCGCATCAGGCCCGCCGCGAACAGCCCGCCGAAGATCAGCAGTGCGGTCATGCCGTCGCAATAGAGCATCCGCCCGCCCAGATAGGTGGCGATGTCCTTGTGGCCCTTCAGATTGCCGAAGGTGTCGCGCAGCAGGGCGACGCCGGCCTTCATGCTGCCCGTCCAGCTGTGGCCGGTGCGGGCGGCGTCGGGGGTCCACAGGAAGAACGGGATGGCGCCCAGCAGCATCACCGCCGCCGCCATCGGGCCGGAGATCCGGCTGGGCTCGTTCTTGGCGGGGTCAAGCCCGAACAGCGGCGCGTGCGGCACGCCCGGCCAGTCCACCTGGCCCGGCAGCACCATGCCCCACAGCATGAACACCAGCAGCGCCACCGACAGGCCGTTGGCCATGGCGTAACCGAGGCCCGAGATCAGGGCGGCGCGACCGGGGATCCCGGCGGCGGCCCGGCCCAGCAGCGAATTGCTCAGCACATCGCCCCAATTATAGACCACCCCCAGCACCACCAGGACGGCGCTGATGACCATCAGCGGCAGGCCGCCGGTCGGCATGGCCCACCACAGGGCGCAGAGCATCGGGACCATCACCGCCAGCACGACACCCAGCATCGGCTTGCGCGGCCCATATTGCTCGATCATCGCCCCCAGGAACGGGCAGGTCAGGGCGGTCAGCAAGCCATAGATCGTCGAGATATTGGCCACCAGGGCCTGGCCCTTGACAGGATCGCCGACCAGCACCCGCGAGAAGTAGGGCGAGAAGATGTAGATGGTGATCAGGATCACATAGGGATCCCGCGCTCCCTGCTGGAGGATCCAGGCCAGGGCGCCGCGCGACAGCTTGGTGTTCGGCGGCGCGACCGGATCGCCTTCCGAGGGGACCGCAGCGGCGGCCGAGAACTCACTCATGCGGTATCACACCCTCGTCGAAGCGGTCACCCTCTTGCGCGGCGACTTGACGGAAGCGTGGCGGTTAAACGCGCGTTTGTCACCTTCGTTGTCGCTACAGCAGAATATGCGCCCGCACGGCCTCGCGGCCCGCCGCGTCGAGCCCGAGCGCCTGTTCCAGATAGCCGTCGATCGAACCGTATTGCGCCTTCATCTCCGCTATGGCCGTGGCCAGATAGTCGGCTTCGACGCCCATGGCGGTGCGGATCGCCGCGTCGGACGGACGCCGGCCGGTGGCCTCCTCGAGGATGGTGGCGAACTTCGGACCTCGGCGGACGAAGCGCTCCTCGTTGTTGGTCAGCAGATAGTCGTCGATGACGTCGTCGTCGGACACCCCGGCCACGTGATGGGTCAGGGCGGCGAGCAGGCCGGTGCGGTCCTTGCCGGCCGCGCAGTGGATCAGCACCGGGCCACGCGCGGCGGCCAAGGCCTGGAAATAGCGCTGGAACAGGTCCAGGTGGCGTTCCTTGAACGGCGCGCGACGATAATATTCGACCAGATAGTCGCGGATCGAGCCGGCCGACAGGTCCGAGCCGCGCAGGAAGGTGTGCCACGGATCTTCGCCCGTCACGCCCAGGTCGTTGTCGATCACCTGGGCGGTGAAACCGTCCCAGCGCCGCGAGGGGTCGCGCTGGCGCTCGTTGGGGCGGCGCAGATCGACGATGGTGGTGATCTCCAGGCCGGCCATGGCCGCGAGGTCGTCGTCGGTGGCCTCCGCCTGGTGGGCGGCGCGGAACAGCAAGCCCTTTTTCAGCCGGCCCACGCCTGCGGCGTAGTCGCCGAAATCGCGGAAGTTCTCGATGCCTTGCAGGGGGATGTGACGGGTCATGGCGGTGTGTTAGCGCCTGGAGGTGCCGAAAGCGAGACACTGGACGGCGGGATGGGGCGGGCTAAGCTGCCCGCATGACCGACCTCCACCGCTTCCAGAGTTTCGACGGCGTTTCCATCGGCTATCGCACGCTCGGGGAAGGCTGGCCGACCTTGCTGCTGCACGGTTTCCTGGCCAGCGCCGAGAGCAACTGGTTCCTGCCGGGCATCGCCGCCGCCATCGCCGCCGCCGGCCGCAAGGTGATCGCCCCGGACCTGCGCGGCCACGGCCGCTCGGACGCCCCCACCGATCCGGCCGCCTGGCCCGGCGACGTGCTGGCCCGCGACCAGGAGGCGCTGATCGCCCACCTGCACCTGACCGACTACGACTTGGTCGGCTATTCGCTGGGCGCGCGGACGGCGGTGCGGATGCTGGCGCGCGGGGCGCGGCCGAGGAGGCTGGTCCTGGGCGGCATGGGCGACAGTGGGCTGGTGGCCGCCGGCGCGCGGGCGGCGATGTTCGAAGACAGCATCCGCCACGGTGAGTTGGCCCAGGACCCACGGGCCGGCCGCCGGGTGCAGGCGATGATGGCGGCCGGCGGGCTGAAGCCCGAGGCCATGCTGGGCGTGCTGGCGTCGTTCGTCGCAACCTCGGCCGAGGCGATCGCCGCGATCGAGGTTCCGACCCTGGTGGTGGCGGGAGCGCGCGACGACGACAACGGCTCGGCCGAGGGGCTGGCGGCGATGATGCTGGACGCGCGCGCGGTGCGGGTTCCGGGCGATCACCTGAGCGCGGTGATTGAGCCGGCGCTGGCGGAGGCCGTGGTGGGATTTTTGGGGGAATAGCGCGGCGGCGCACTTGCCCCCTCCAGGCGACTACGTCGCCTTGCGCGAGGCTCCGCCCCCTATGGGGCGGACAGACCGCGAAGCGGTCAGGTGGGGGCAAGAGGGTGAGCCACTCGCCTCTACCCCATCACCGAAACGGCGGCTCATCGAAC
Organism: Caulobacter sp. DWR2-3-1b2; assembly: GCF_049896345.1. NCBI lineage: Bacteria > Pseudomonadati > Pseudomonadota > Alphaproteobacteria > Caulobacterales > Caulobacteraceae > Caulobacter > Caulobacter sp. DWR2-3-1b2. The sequence goes on from NZ_JAFCUC010000001.1 coordinate 274,568, forward strand.
GCCCGGAGCTTGCGCGAATGCAGGTTCGGCCCCTCTTCCAACAACAGCTTGCAGGTTAGGATGCCGATCTGCAGGTGCTGGCTGATGGCCCGCTCGTAGAACGCGTTGGCCTGGCCGGGCAGCTTGATCTCGCCGTGCAGCGGCTTGTCCGACACGCACAGCAGCGTCCCGTATGGCACCCGGAAACGGTAGCCCTGAGCGGCGATGGTGGCCGACTCCATGTCGATGGCCACGGCCCGGCTCTGGTTGAAGCGCAGGGCCGAGAGGCTGTGGCGCAGTTCCCAGTTGCGGTCGTCGGTGGTGACCACAGTGCCGGTGCGCAGGCGCTTCTTCAGCTGATCACCCGAGTCGCCGCTGATCGCCTTGGCGGCGTCATAGAGGGCGCGCTGGACCTCGGCGATCGACGGCACCGGGATCTCCGGCGGCAGGACGGCGTCCAGCACGTGGTCGTCGCGCAGATAGGCGTGGGCCAGCACATAGTCGCCGATGGTCTGGGTGTCGCGCAGGCCGCCGCAGTGGCCGATCATCAGCCAGGCCTGGGGCCGCAGCACGGCCAGGTGGTCGCAAATGGTCTTGGCGTTGGACGGGCCGACGCCGATATTGACCAGGGTGATGCCGGTCCCGCCCGGCGCCATCAAGTGATAGGCCGGCATCTGGTGCTTGCGCCAGGTCGACTCTGCCACCGCCAGTTCGGGATTGACGGTGTTGGCGGTGATCGTCAGTCCGCCCGAGCACGACATCGCCTCGAAACGCGTGCCCTCCTGGCCCAACTGCTCGATGCCCCAGCGCACGAACTCGTCGACATAGCGGTGGTAGTTGGTGAACAGGATGAACTGCTGCACATGCTCGGCCGGAGCGCCGGTATAGTGGCGCAGGCGGGCCAGCGAGAAGTCGGTCCGCAGGCCGTCGAACAGGGCCAGCGGCCGGGTCTCGTCCATCGCCGGGTTCCACACCCCGTCGGCGATCTCGTCGCCGATGAAGGCGAGATCCGTGGTCGGGAAAAACCGGGCGATGTCCTCGCTGCGCACGTCGGCCTGGTTCAGGTCGATCGTGGAGTCCAGCACGTAGGGATAGGGGATCTCCTGCTCGGAGCGGCCGATCTCGATCTCGACATCGAAGTCCTGCAACAGCAGGGTCAGCTGCTCGACCAGATAGTCCTTGAACTGGTTGGGCTTGGTCACCGTGGTGGCGTACACGCCGGGCCGGCTGACCCGGGCATAGGAGCGCGCCAGCTTGGGCGGCAAAGCCTCGGGGGCATAGACCAGGCGAAGTTCCGGATAGGCGAACGTACCGTCGAACCGCGTCTGCGGATCGGGGCGGGCTCCGGTTTCGAGATAGGCGCGTAACGCGGTCCGCAGGGCGTCGACGGCGCGTTCGTATTCTGCGTTGAGCTGCTCAACGACGGCGATTGCTTTTTCTTGGTTTGACATGACGTCCTATATCAACGTTCCAAGGCATTTTCCAGACCAAGCGGCGGCGGCGGGCGCACGACGCCCTTGGCGGGCATGGACGAAGGCGTTTTCGTCGGCCACAAGGGTTGCAATGACCGGTGCGGCCGGCGTGGGCGAAAGCGCTTGCCCCCATCCTTTCGCTCCAGGCCGCCGACTGAACGTTCGGGCGTCGCGCGCTCGACGGGGGAGCCCATGAACAAACGTTTCGCCTATCTGATTATCGCCTCCATGGTTCTCGGCGTAGCCGTGGGCTGGGCCTGCAATCAATATCTCGACGCAGCCCAGACCGCCGAAGCGGTCAAGTGGTTCAAGATGGGGACCGACCTGTTCCTGCGGCTGATCAAGATGATCATCGCGCCGTTGGTCCTGACGACCCTGGTCGCCGGCATCGCCCACATGGAAGACGCCGCCGCCGTGGGCCGGATCGGCGCCAAGACCATGGGCTGGTTCATCACCGCCTCGGCCGTGTCGCTGCTGCTGGGCCTGGGCATGGTCCACCTGTTGCACCCGGGCGCGGGCCTGAACCTGGCCGAGGTCACCACCGCCGCCAACGCGCCGGCCGCCTCGACCGAGAGCTTCACCCTGCAGGGCTTCCTGACCCACCTGGTGCCGGCCTCGATCTTCGACGCCATGGCCAAGAACGAGATCCTGCAGATCGTGGTGTTCAGCCTGTTCGTCGGCACGGCCGTCGCCTCGCTGGACAAAAAGGCGCCGCACATTCTGGAGCTCGCCGAGCAGGGCGCCCAGGTGATGCTAAAGGTCACCGGCTTTGTGATGAAGCTGGCCCCACTGGCGATCTTCTGCGCCCTGGCCTCGACCATCGCCGCCCAGGGCATCTCGATGTTGGCCGTCTATGGCAAGTTCGTGCTGGGCTTCTACGCCACCATGGGCACGCTGTGGGTGCTGCTGTTCATCGCCGGCTGGGCCGTGCTGGGCAAGCGGGTGATTCCGCTGTTCGGCGCGATCCGCGAGCCGGCCCTGCTGGCCTTCTCGACCGCCTCGTCGGAAGCGGCCTATCCCCGCATTCTCGACGCCCTGCCCAAGCTCGGCATTCGCCGCCGCATCGTCTCGTTCGTCCTTCCCTTGGGCTATTCGTTCAATCTCGACGGCTCGATGCTCTATTGCACCTTCGCCACGGTGTTCATCCTGCAGGCCCATGGCGTGCACCTGACGGTCCAGCAGCAGATCTTCATGCTGCTGCTGCTGATGGTGACCTCGAAGGGCATAGCCGGCGTGCCCCGCGCCTCGCTTGTGGTGATCATGGCCACCCTGACCTATTTCGGCCTGCCCGAGTCTTGGATCGCGCTCGTCCTCGGGGTGGACCACTTGCTGGACATGGGCCGCAGCGCCACCAACGTGGTCGGCAACTCCGTCGCCGCCGCCGTGGTCGCCAAGTGGGAGGGCGAACTCGACGATCCGGAGCCAAACGAGGCAGCCGCCGTCAAGGCCTAGAGCATCGCGCGGAAAAGTGGCCACCGGTTTTCCGCAAAAGCGATGCGAAAACAAAAGTCTAGAGCAAGCCGTGCGATTCCTACATCGCGCGGCTTGCTCTAGGCGTCAGATTGACTTCGAGGGGGAGAGGCCCAATCTCTCTCCCGAAGGACGCTTCACAAGGAAGATGGTCATGAACGCCACGACCCAACCGAGATTTGGCCTGCTCCGGGCCGGTCTGCTGACGATGGCGCTTCTGGCCGTCTCGGCGCCCGCCCTGGCCGATCCGACCGCCAAGCCAAGGCCGGCGCGGTCGTGCTTCGCCCTGGCTGATTGGGACGGCTGGAGCGCGCCCAACAAGGACACCCTCTACATGAAGGTGCGCCACCGCGACGTCTATCGCGTGGACCTGGCGCACGGCACCAACCAGTTGACCTCGCCGGGCGTGCACCTGGTCTCGGTGGTGCGCGGCAGCGACCAGGTGTGCCGGCCGATCGACCTGGACCTGCGGGTCTCGGACGGCTTCATGGCCATGCCGATCATGGCCAAGGCCATCACCCGCCTGACCCCCGAGGAAATCGCGGCCCTGCCGAAAAGGGACCGGCCTTAGCGTTGGACGGGGACATGCACCTGTGCGTGTCCCCACCTCGCGGCCTCGGTTGGGGACACGCCCAAAGGGCATATCCCCGCGCCTACCCCGCAGCCGCCTCGATCAGCGCCACCACCATCGCATTGACCGGCGTGGCGATCCCATGCTTCGCGCCGAGCCGCATGATGACACCATTGCGGGCGTCCAGCTCCATCGGTCGACCGGCCGCCCGGTCGGCGTGCAGGGAATTGATCCCGTCAGCCGGCCCTGAGCGATATCCGGCGACCACGGTGTCGCCAAGGTCGCCCGGCAACACCGCGCCCTCGGCCCGGCCCACCGCCACGCACTCCCCGACCAAGGCCCGCATGATCTGGGCGATCGGCTCGCGCGCCGCCACGCCCGCCGGCATCAGGGTCAGGGCGTTGACCGCCCCGGCGCAGTTCAAAGCCAGCTTCTTCCAGGCGGCGGTCCTGAAGTCGTCGGTCACCGAAACCCCGATCGGCGTGTGGGCGAACAGGGCGACGAAGGCCTCTCCGGCCGCCCCGGACGGAACCAGGATCGTACCGTCGCGGCGTTGACGCACGCGGCCGGGGGCCGACCGCTCGGCCGGGATATCGACCACAGCCGGGGTGATCCGCTGGGCCGGAACATAGGGCGTGAACCGCTCGACATGCTCGACGCCGTTCTGCAGCACCGCCACGCGGGTTTCCGGCCCCACCAGCGGCGCCAGCCAGGCCCCGGTGGCGACGGCGTCATAGGTCTTGGTGGCGACGATCGCCCAGTCCACCGGGCCGGCCTGGTCTGGCGCCGTCAGCACGCGCGGCGTGGCGACCAGCGACCCGCCGGGGGTCTCGACCTCCAGCCGGTCGAAGGGTGTGCGGGCGCAGACCTCGACGTCCAGCGCCGGGTTCTGGGCCAGCCAGGCGGCGATCACGCCGCCCACCGCGCCCGGTCCGATGACCGCAATCCGCATGACCCATACTCCTGACAAAGAAGCGCCGCCCTCTTGCGAGGGCGGCGGCATGTATCCCCAATATACCCCTGCTCTTATTCAGCCGGCAGGGTGTTCTCGGAGCGCTTGTTGAGCATGTTGTCGAAGCTCGACCACACGCCCTCCGCGCCGTGCCATTGGCCCGTGGTGGCGGCCTTGGAATATTCCGTCGATCGGGCCTCGAAGAAGTTGGCGTGCTCCACGCCCGACAGCAGCGACTGCAGCCACGGCAGCGGGTTTTCCTTGATACCGTAGACCTCCGGCAGGTGCAGCTGGCGCAGGCGCCAGTCGGCGATGAACCGGATGTACTTCTTGATGTCTTCCGGGGTCATGCCCTGGATTTCGCCGGCCTCGAAGGCCAGGTCGATGAAACTATCTTCCATCGTCACCACGGTCTTGCAGCAGTCGACGATGTCGTCGGCCACGGCCTTGGTCACGCAGCCGGTCTCGGCGTTGAAGGCGTGGTACAGCTTGATGATGCCTTCGCAGTGCAGGCTCTCGTCGCGGATCGACCACGAGACGATCTGGCCCATGCCCTTCATCTTGTTGAAGCGCGGGAAGTTCATCAGCATGGCGAACGACGCGAACAACTGCAGCCCCTCGGTGAAGCCGCCGAACATCGCCAGCGTCCGGGCGATATCGGCATTGGTCTCGACGCCGAACTTCTGCATGAAGTCGTGCTTGTCGCGCATGGCCTGGTATTCCATGAACGCGCCAAATTCGCTCTCCGGCATGCCGATGGTTTCAAGCAGCAGGGCGTAGGCCGCGATATGGATGGTCTCCATATTGGCGAACGACGACAGCATCATCTTCACTTCGGTGGGTTTGAACACCCGGCCGTAGCGCTCCATATAGTTGTCGGCCACTTCAATGTCCGACTGGGTGAAGAAGCGGAAAATCTGCGTCAGCAGATTGCGCTCGTTGTCGTTCAGCTTGACGGCCCAGTCCTTGAGGTCCTCGCCCAGCGGCACCTCTTCGGGCATCCAGTGGACCTGCTGCTGCTTCTTCCAGAAGTCGTGGGCCCACGGATAGCGGAAGGGCTTATAGGCGCCGGAGGGGGTCAGGAGGCCGGGGGTGATCAGCTTGGCGGTCGATGGGGTGATCAACGAGGCGGACATCGAAAGCGGCTCCTGGGGCAAGCGGACAAGAATCGTACGGCGCGCTAGGCTTCTGGGATAGCGCGGGACCAACCCGCGCATCTAGTGTCCGAAACGTCGCAGCACACAACATGTTGTGGGTAGATTGGGTAACAAAGGATGAATCGAGCTTACACCCTCTATGGGGCGCTTGGCTCGGGTTCCGTGCCGGTCGAGGCGACTTTGCTGCTTCTGGGGCAGCCCTACACCGTGATCGAGGCGCCCACCTGGGAGGGCGCGGCGGAGCAGGCCAAGGTCGTCGACGTCAATCCGCTCAAGCAGATCCCGGCGCTGGTCACCCCGGACGGCGACACCATCACCGAGAGCGCGGCGATCCTGATCTGGCTGGCCGACCGCCATCCGGAGGCGGGCCTGGCGCCGGCGGTCGATTCACCACTCAGGGCGCAGTTCCTGCGCTGGATGGTGTTCGTGCCGGCGGCGATCTATTCGCTGTTCTGGGTGCGGGATGATCCGTCTCGGCTCGTGGGGCCGGACGCGGCGCAGCAGGCGGCGGTCAAGGCGGCGACCGCCGAGCGGATCGCCGAGTGCTGGGCGGTGATGGAGCGCCAGCTGACGCCGGGGCGATATCTGCTGGGCGACGCGCTGACGGTGCTCGACCTCTACGTCGCCGTGGTTAGCCGCTGGGGCCCTCGGCGGCGGCGGTTCTACGCGGTGGCGCCAAGGATGGGCGGGGTCGTGCGGCGCGTGGACGCCGACCCGAGATTGGCGGCGTTCTGGGAAGCGAGGTTCCCGTTCGTGGAGGGGTGGGAGAGTCGGGGGGCGACGGGATGAGCGGTCAATCACATACAGACAGAAACGCAGCCATCTTCTTTCCTGATGGCAAGTCGTTCTGCTTGTTGGTGGTCCATAGGAGTACGCGCTTCCCGGTGAGTTCTGTAGTGACCGAATAAGTCTCGGCAACTCCGGACCCGGGATAGGCAGAGACCAACAGGAACGTTTTGAACGGCGCAGCGCCCTGCACCTTTACGACAACCGCACCATCAGCGACGGCACTAACGTTTTTGCCGAAAGCATCCCGACTAATGATGTCCCAGTTTCCGTCGCTATCGACATCAAACAAGAACTGGCCTTTCGAAATCCGGTCGTCGGTCCACCCCCCATTCTCTTCGGTGAGGTAAAACGACTTACCAACAGAAGGACCACACTGGGCCACGATGCCTGCCGCCGCAGCTTGGGCACAAAAGGCCATTCCCAGTGACGCCAAAACGAAAAGCCTTTTCCGGACCATAGCCGCTCCGTAGATACTGCGCGTCTGATGAGCCATATGAAACCTGCACCCCAGCGCTAGCAAGCGCCCACAAGCTAGTGTTTGTTTGCAGCGTTCCCATCTGCCCCGGATGCCGCCACGCCTTAAAGCCTTGGTGGATGGGAGCTCTGGCGTCTGACCGAGTCAAGGACGACGCTCTCGCGTCGCCGCGCCGCGGCGGCCCTTCGGGCCGTCCTTGACGCGGTCGGACGCCAGAGCAAGCTCGCCAGCAAGGTTTCAAGGCGCGGTCTCGCCGACGCGGGCGGATCACGAAGGGGCTGGACCCTTCCCGCGTAGGATCACACCCACTTGCCCCCACCTGACGGCTTCGCCGTCTGTCGCGGCGAGGGGGCGGAGCCCACGCACTTGAACTCTTCCCCCTATGGGGGAAGACGATCGCGAAGCGATCCGTAGGGGGCAAGGGCGTGAGCCACGGGACCAAGACTTGGGCAACCCCACACCTTCCTGCTAACACCCCCCCATGCTCACCGACCCCCTCTTCTACGCCGTCGCCATTCCCGCCGTGATCCTGCTGGGCCTGGCCAAGGGCGGGTTCGCGGGGATCGGGGTGGTGGCGGTCCCGATGATGGCGCTGGTGATCTCGCCGGTGCTGGCGGCGGCGATCACCTTGCCGATCCTGCTGGCCCAGGACGTCGTCAGCGTCTGGAGCTTCCGCAAGACCTGGGACAGGGGCCTGCTGATCCTGATGCTGCCGGGCGCGGCGGTCGGCATCTTTCTGGGCTGGGCCCTGGCGGCGCGGGTGTCGGTGGCGGCGGTCGAGCTGGCGATCGGGCTGATCTCCATCGCCTTCTCGCTGCAGCGCCTGTGGGCCGAGCGGGCGGTCGCAGCCGCGGGGGCGATCGAGGCCGGACCGGGCCGGCCATGGCTGGGCGTCCTGTGCGGCATGGTCGCCGGCTTCACCAGCCAGGTCGCCCATGCCGGCGGCCCGCCGTTCCAGATCTACGCCCTGCCCCGCCGCCTGCCGCGCGACGTGTTCATCGGCACCAGCGCCATCTTCTTCGCCACGGTCAACTGGATGAAGGTGCCGGCCTATATGGCGCTCGGCCAATTCACCCGCCAGACCCTGACCACGGCGGCGGTGCTGCTGCCCCTGGCCCTGGCCTCGACCTGGGCCGGGGTCTGGCTGGTGCGCCGGGTGCCGGCCGAGGGCTTCTACAAGGTCATCTATGTCCTGCTGATCGCGGTCGGCGGCAAGCTGGTCTGGGACGGCGCGAGCGGCCTGCTGGGCTGAGCGTTTTCTCTGTCATCAGCCCTATCCCGGACACGATGACCTGCGTTTATATGTCATCGATTGCGCGTACAGTGGGCGGGCCATGTCAGACACCACCAGCACTTCGCCGGCTGCCTCGCCGGCCTCCGTTCCGGCGACCGCGCCCGCGGACGTTCCGGCGACGCACTATCCCACGCCCGCCGCCAAGTGCGCCGACCTGATCGTGCATCTGACGGGCCTCGCCTGCGCCCTGCTGGGCGGCGGCATTCTGTTGGGCCTGGCGTTCGGCCTGGGCGATCTGAGCCAGGTGGCGGCGGTCAGCGTCTATACCATCGGCCTGATCACCATGCTGTCGCTGTCGACGGCCTACAACTTCGCCAAGGCCCGCTGGCGGCCTCTGCTGCGGCGCTTCGACCATGCCGGCATCTTCATCATGATCGCCGCCTCCTACACCCCCTTCACCACCCAGAATCTGCACGGCTGGTGGGCGATCGGCATGACCACGGCGGTTTGGACCGTGGCCGGCGTCGGCGTAGCGGCCAAGCTGCTGCTGCCGGGCTTGGACAAACGCTTCTGGGTCGGGCTGTACCTGGCGCTGGGCTGGCTGGTTTTGGTCGCTATCAAGCCGATGATCGACGGCATGGGCTGGGTCGCCCTGATGCTCCTGGCGATCGGCGGGGTGATCTATTCGACCGGCACGGTCTTCTACCTGATGAAGCGGCTGAAGTTCCGGCGCGCGATCTGGCACGGTCATGTGATCGGCGGCGCCGGCCTGCACTATGCCGCCGTCCTGATCGGGGTGGTCCTGGCCTCGAGCGGCCATCCTTGAACTGAAAAGCCCTGACCCTGTGACCCGAGCCTCGCGTTGAGCACGCCGACAGACCCCAAAAGGACCGTCCAGACCTTCTTTCGGGATCGCGGGACGCAGCCGCCCCACAAGGGCAAGCGCCTGGCCGCGCCGCCCGACGAGACCCTGGCCGAGGCCGTGGGCTTTCCCGGCGTGCGGCTTAGCGTCGACGAGGCCGACGAGACCCTCAAATCCGCCGCCGACCGCCTGGCCCCGCTGCGGCCGCTGATCGGTCGCGACGACTTCAACATCCTGGCCCTGTCGGGCGGCGCGGCCGGCGGAGCCTTTGGGGCCGGGGCCCTGGTCGGCCTCGGCAAGGCCGGCAGGCGGCCGACCTTCGCCATCGTCACCGGCGTCTCGACCGGCGCCCTGATCGCGCCCTTCGCCTTCCTCGGCCCGGCCTGGGACGCGCGCCTGGCCGACGCCTATCTGGGCGGCCACGCCGCCGACCTGCTCAGCCTCAGGCGGTTTGGCGCGGCCCTGGGACCCAGCCTTTTTCGCGGCGACTCGCTGGACGGACTGGTCGCGCCGTTCGTCGACGCGGCGATGATCGAGGCCGTGGCGATCGAACACGCCCGGGGCCGGCGCCTGCTGATCGCCACCACCAATCTCGACAGCCAGAAGGCCACCATCTGGGACATGGGGGCGATCGCCACCCGGGGCGGCGAGGCGGCGGTAAAGCTGTTTCGCGACGTGCTGGTGGCCTCGGCCACCCTGCCCGGCCTGTTCCCGCCCAAGCTGATCGATGTCGAGGCTCCCGATGGCGAGGGCGGGATGGTCCGCTACCAGGAAATGCATGTCGACGGGGGCGTGGCGGCGCCCCTGTTCCTGATGCCCGACGCCCTGCTGCGTTGGCGCGACCTGGGCCAGCGGCTGCGACGCGGGCGGGTCTATGTGATCTTCAACACCGTGCTCGACCCGTCACCGCGCTCGACGCCCATCGGGGTGACCTCTATCATGAGCCGCAGCTTCGAGACCATGCTGAGGTTCTCCTACCGCCAGGCCCTGAGCGTGGCGGCGGGGTTCTGCGCGCGCCACAACCTGCCGCTCTGGGTGGCTTCGATCCCGCCGACCTTCTCGGACTTCAACATGATGAAGTTCGACACCGCCGCGATGAAGCGCACCTTCGACGACGCCGAGGCCCTGGCGACCGCCGGCCGCCTGTGGTCGACGCCGACCGCCGCGCCCGAACCGCTATGGCGCGGCCTGTTCAAGCGCCAGCCGCCGACGCGGCATGGCGACCAGGACCCGATCCTGGTTCCGAACCCATCGCCGGATCTGGAACTGCCGTAGGGGCGTTCCGGCCCTAAAATCTCCCTGCATCCCGACGAAAGCCGAGATGAGTGGAAGTTGAGGGCTACCCCGGCTTCTTCAGATACCGAGCCCGTAGCTTCTCGACATTGGGCGGGTCGGCCCGGAAGTCCGAGACCAGGCCCAGGCGGGCGTTGCACGACGGGCAACGCACGGAATCGTCGTCGGCAAGGTCGGTCGGCGGATCGAAGCGCGTCCCGCAGGGCTTGCATTTGAAGTCGCCGGTCGCGGGGGGCGCCGGCGGGGGCGGCGGTTCGGGCGTGAAGGTGCGGATGCGCTGAGCCGGGCGCGCGATGCGCTCCAGCGGCTTGGGGCCGCCCGGCGCCGCGACACCGCTCTTCAGGCTCAGAATCTTGCGGCGAGGAGGCTCGCTATCGCTCATGACGGTCGATGGCTTCGTGGCGTAGGGGCGCTAGCTGCATGATCTGGCCCAGAAACTCAAGCCCGACGGCTACCAGTGCGGCTTAAGACTGAATGAGAGGGCCACCATCTCGTCCTTCTGGCTGGACATTCCCATCAGTTGGTCCCGGGCCTTGATCGAGCGGTGGACATAGCCGAACGAGGCCTGCATGTCGCCCTTGCGCCAGGCCACGCCCGCCTGGCCGTCGCTGAGCAGCTTGCTGGAATTGTCGGTTGTAAACCCGGCCCGGCTCCAGTCGCCGTCCGAACTGCGCAGCACGTTCAAGCCCACGGCCTGGCCGCTGGCGGCGGCGAACACGTACCAGCGCCCGCGGTTGCCCATTTCCCGGCCGTCGCGGACCCCCAGCGAATTGCTGACCTTGTCCTGCATGCTCTTGCCGAACCGCACGGTGGCGCCAGCCTCAGCCGAACCGCCGGCCCCGCCGAAGCCCAGGCCGGCGTGCGGCGTGACATCCAGGGCGTACTTGCCATTGTCGAGCTTCACAGCAGCTGGCCAGCCGCGGGTCACCAAGACGTCGACGTCTCGGTCCGCGAAGCTGTCCTCGCCGTCGGGACGGACCAGGGACAGCGGACGGCTGTTGCCGGTTTCCGAAACTCTGGCCACAGACACACGCATCGAATCAACGGCGCGATGGCTTTGACCGACCACGAAGACGTTCGAGCGCCAGATCACCGGTCCGTGGCCCTCGTAATAGCGATTGGCGTCCAGCAGCTTGGCGTCGCCATAGGCGCCGGCCGGGGACAGGCCAAAGCTTGGATCTTCGGACCCGGCGGCCATCGACTGGGGCGCGGCCGAGAAGCCCACCGTGCTGGGCCGCACGTCACGTACGCTGAGACCGGCCGCTTCGGCCGCGCGCAGATCGACGGTGAAGCTTGTGGCCCGACCCTTGCGGACGTCGCCGATCGACCTATCCGAGGTATCGGCGGCGGCCTTGGCCGCCCTGCCAGGATTGGGACGCGCCTGGGCCGAGGCGCAAATGAGCGCGCCTAGCCCCATCCCCACGATCAACACCGTTGCGGCGCGCATGCCGGCCCCCTCAGTCCTCGTCCTCACAATGAGCCTAACCGCAATCGCGACAAGGTCCATGGGACGAAATCCCACACGCATGAACATTTCGCGACCGGCTTGGTTCCGAACGCAAAACGGCGGCGCGAGGGACCGCGCCGCCGTTGGTTTTCGAGGGATCGGGCGCCGGACCTATTGGCAGGCCAGGCACTCTTCGTAATCGGTCTTGTTGGGGGCGTCGAAGCCGTTGGCGGGACCCGCCAGGGCGATGTCTGAGCCCGCATAGGCGGCCCGCTGCACCGACTTGGAGCGCAGGTAGTACAGCGACTTCACGCCGCGCTCCCAGGCCTGCCAATGCAGCATGTGGAGGTCCCACTTGTCGACGTCGCCGGGCAGGAAGATATTGACCGACTGGCTCTGGCAGACCTCCGGCGTGCGGTCGGCGGCCAGTTCGACCACCCAGCGCTGATCCAGCTCGAAGGCGGTCTTGTAGACGTCCTTTTCGTCCTGGCTGAGGCAGTCCAGATGCTGGACCGAGCCCTCGTTCTCCAGGATCGAGCCCCAGACGGCGTCGGTGTTCTGGCCCTTGTCCTCGAGCAGGCGCTCCAGATAGGGGTTCTTGACCGCGAACGAGCCCGACAGCGTCTTGTGAGTGTAGATATTGGCCGGGATCGGCTCGATGCCGGCGCTGGTGCCGCCGCAGATGATCGAGATCGAGGCCGTCGGGGCGATCGCCAGCTTGTGCGAGAAACGCTCCATCGAACCCCGGTCGGCGGCGTCGGGGCACGGGCCCTTCTCTTCGCCGATGGTGATCGACGCCTTGTCGGCTTCGCGGCGCAGGTGCTTGAACATCCGCATGTTCCAGCTCTTGGCCAGGGCGCTCTCGAACGGCACGTTCTGGCTCTGCAGGAAGCTGTGGAAGCCCATCAGGCCCAGGCCCACCGAACGCTCGCGCATGGCGGCGTAGGCGGCGGTCTTGGCGGCGTCCGGGGCGCGATCGATGAAGTCCTGCAGCACGTTGTCGAGGAAGCGCATGATGTCCTCGATGAACATCGGGTGGTCGCGCCATTCCAGGAAGGTCTCGGCGTTGACGCTCGACAGACAGCAGACGGCGGTGCGGTCATTGCCGAGATGATCAACGCCGGTGTGCAGCATGATCTCGCTGCACAGGTTGGACTGGCGCACCTTCAGCCCCAGCTCGCGCTGATGCTGCGGCATGGCGCGGTTTACGGTGTCGGAGAAGATCAGATAGGGTTCGCCGGTCTGCAGGCGCAGCTCCAGCACCTTCTGCCAGAGCGAACGGGCGTCGACCTCGCGCAGGACTTCGTTGGTCTTGGGCGAGCGCAGGCCGAACTTGTGGCCGTCGCGCACCGCGTGCATGAACTCGTCGGTGATCGAGATGCCGTGGTGCAGGTTCAGCGACTTGCGGTTGAAGTCGCCCGAGGCCTTGCGGATCTCCAGAAACTCCTCGATTTCCGGATGAAAGATGTCGAGATAGACGGCGGCCGATCCGCGACGCAGCGAGCCCTGGCTGATCGCCAGGGTCAGGCTGTCCATCACGCGGATGAAGGGGATGATGCCGCTGGTCTGGCCCTGGCCCTTGACCTTTTCGCCGATCGACCGGACGCCGCCCCAATAGGTGCCGATGCCGCCGCCATTGGCCGCCAGCCAGACGTTCTCGTTCCAGACGCTCAGTATGCCGTCCAGGCTGTCGGAGACCGAATTCAGGAAGCAGGAGATCGGCAGGCCGCGCTCGGCGCCGCCATTCGAGAGCACCGGCGTCGAGGGCATGAACCACAGCTGGCTCATATAGTCGTAGACGCGCTGGGCGTGGTCGGCGTCGTCGGCGAAGGCCGTCGACACGCGGGCGAACATGTCCTGGTACGACTCGCCCGGCAGCAGGTAGCGGTCTTCCAGAGTGGTCTTGCCAAAATCGGTCAGCAGGGCGTCACGGGCGCGGTTGACCTGCACCTTGCGCACCAAAGCCAGTTTCGGACGCTCGGCCTTCATCCCGCTGGTGCGGGCCTGGGGGAGAGCCGTCATCTTAGCCGCTTCACTGCCGGTCATGATCAAAATCCATAATCAATCAGCGTGTTCCGGAAAAGGAAACTTCCCGTCCAGCCGCTACATCTAGTGGCCGAGGAGCCCCCTCAGCCCACATATGGGGCCACAGTGGCTAATGACTCGTCAACGGCGAGATGCGCCCGGGGGCTGAGTTTTTTCTTAACAAGGTGTGGAGGAACATCGGTGTGCGAGAAGATACTGGGCATCATCAACGGGTTGCGTGGCCAGAACAAACGCGGCTGCGACCCCCTGTCGCGGGCCACAAATAAGTGATCCGGCGGCGGAGCGGATTTCGTCAAAAGCCCCTTGCCATTTCGATGCGCCCGGCCGGCGGCCATTGCCGTGAGGTCCGACCGCTGGTCAGCCGGAAAGTCCAAAAGAAAAGGGCCCGGCGTCGCCGCCGGGCCCTCAACTTCAGTCGTGATCGCGATCTTTAGAAGTTGATCGAGATCGTGGAACGGCGGTTCAGCGGTTCCTTCACACCATCGCCAGTGGCGACGGCGGGGGCGCTTTCGCCCTTCCAGTCAACGGCCAGGGCGTCAGCGGCGACACCAGCGCCGACCAGGGCGTCAGCCACGGCCTTCGCACGACGCTCGGAGAGCTTGGCGTTGTACTTCGGCGAACCCGAGGTGTCGGTGTGACCGACGACCACCAGCTTGGTGGCGTGACCCGAGGTCGCGTAGTTCGCGGCTTCCGAAACCACCGACGAGGCTTCCGGCGTCAGGACGTACTGATCGAACGGGAAGTAGACGATGAACTCACGAGCCTCATACGCCGGCGGAGGCGGCGGGGGAGGCGGCGGGGGCGGAGGCGGCGGGGGCGGGGGCGGGGGAGGCGGCGGGGGCGGCGGGGGCGGCGGAGCCGCGAAGGAATACCGCAGACCAACGGTCACGGATTGATCCTTCACTTGGCCTTCCCAGGCGCCAGGCTGCAGAGCCGCAGCCGAGCCGGTCGACTGCCACGCGTGGTCTTGGGTCGCGAAGTAGCGATAGGTGAAGTCGATCTTCAGCTTGTCAGTCGCCTTGATCGAGGCGCCGGCGATCGCTTGCCAGGCCACGGCGATGTCGTCGTCGTCGACGCTGAGGTTCTGGATGGCGGGGTTGGCGGCTGTGATCGGACCGATCGTGCCGCTGAATTGGCCCAGCGTGCTGACGTCCAGACGGTTGATGCCGATACCGGCGCCAACGAAGGGGTTAAACCAAGCGTCTGGCGCGAAGTCATACAGGACGTTGACCATCAGCGACCAGGAGTCCATCGAACCCGATGGGCTGCCGCACTTCGGGGCTCCGACGGTACGCGTCACGCCGGGGGTGCAGAGCGCGTAAGGCTGCTGACGGACCGGGTTCCCGCGGATGCTGGCGATGTCGCCAGGGCGGTAACCGCCCTCGACTTCGGCGCGCCAGTTCGGGTTGAACTGATAGCCCAGACGGACGAAGCCGGCCCAGTCATCGTCAGCCGACCACGTATAGTGGTAGTGAGCGCCGTCAAGAGCGTTGCGATCGGACTCGGCGTTTACGCCTTCAGGCCAGTGGTAGCCAAGGTCGACCGCGCCATACCAGCCGGCCTCTTGGGCCGAAGCGGCGCCAGCGGCGAACACCGCGGCTAGAGCCACTCCCGCCAGGAGTTGAAGTTTCATATCTAGAGCCCTCTATTGCCCAGCACCGGCCGAGACCGACCGAGCATTGTTATACCAAGGCGCGCGATCCGCGAAAGTGTCAGCAGGGCAACACCCGTCAGGTTTCGTCATCCTACGGAAGTACGACGACGCCAACACATGATCGCCCCACGAAAATCAACTATCGAGCGTACCGGCTGACTATCCCGGAAAAAGCGCCAGCACGGTACCGGTTCGCATGTGAATCCGCGTAGCGCAAGGCCTTGGGCGCGTTTTGCCGGCCGCGAATGCGTAAAAACCTAGCATGCATGCGCGATGGCCACGGGTCGGGCGGTGGGCGCCCGCTACCTCAGCCCAGGGTGCGCCGATATCGCGACACGCCAGCCCGCGATCGCCAAAGCAACCGAGGCAAGAAAACTGACCCGCGAGTCTCCGGGAACACGACGCCCAGGATGAGGGCGCCCCAACCCCAAGACCGCCACGCCCACGCAAACCGCGAACAGGGCCTGGCCAGGATGAGGGTCACCACGGTCTGCACCAGCCCGACCACCGCATAGGACGCCAGCTTGCCGATCACCACCTCGATCGGCTTGGCCGGCGCGGCGAGCCGGCTTTCCGTCGCGCCGCACTCCGATCGCGCGTGACTCTCAGCGTGGTCGTCATCACCAGCGTCATGGACAGGATCACGCCCGACAGACCGGGCGCGATATCGTAGGCGGTGATGCTCTCGGGATTGTCACGGGGGTGAATCACCCCCTCGAACGGATCGCGATCGACCTAGAGCATTTCCCGACCTGACTGCGTCAGGCCGTGAGCTCTAATCTCCTGTTTTGACGCATTTTTCTTGACGCGAACCGGAACCACTTCGCTCGAAAAATGCTCTAGCCCCCGCCGCGCCCACCACGGATATCTTCGAACACCCGTCACGATGTCCCGATCTCAACACCTCTGGGAGAGGGTGGTGCGACTTAGGTCAGCTTCGCCGCGTCGCGCAGCCGCCGCCGCTTGCCGCCCAGCGCATCCGGCCGGTTCAGCACCTGGCGGTACTCGTCCCGCCGCTCGTGGATCGAGGCGATGACCAAGCCCATGGGGACGCCGATATCCACCAGCACGGCTTCGGACAACTGCAAGCTCGCCTCAATGGTCTCTGGCACCGCGTCGGTGACGCCCAGTTCGTAGAGCCGCGCGGCGTGGCGGGCGTCTCGCGCGCGCGCCACGATGGTCAAGTCAGGCCGATGCCCGCGGGCGGCGGCCACCACCGCCTCGGCGGCGTCCGGCGAATCCATGGTCACCACGACAGCTCGCGCGTAGTCGAGGCCGCATCGCTCCAGCAATTCCACCCGCGAGGCGTCGCCGTAATAGACCTTGTGACCGGCCCGCCGCCCCTTCTGCACGAAACTGGTGTCGCGATCGATGGCGATCCACGGCACCGCGTGGCGGTCGAGCATGTCGCCCACCAGCCGGCCGACCCGGCCATAGCCGACCACCAGCACCCGGCCCTCCGGCTCCTCGCCCTGGTGCTCGGGAACCTCCGGCGCCTCGGGCGTGGCCAGGGTCGTCTTGCGGGCAAGCCGGCCGCCGATCGCCGACAGGGTGGGGACCAGGAACATGGTCAGGGTCGCAGCGACCAGCACCGCCTGGCCGATCCGCCCACTGACCACGTCGGCGCCTATGGCGTTGTCGAGGATCACGAAGGCGAACTCGCCGCCGGCCGCCAGGGTCAAGGCCGCTTCGATCGCCCCGCGGCTCGACAGGCCAAACAGCCCTCCCAGCCCCAAGACCATCACCGCCTTGATGACCAACAGGCCCACGGCGACGCCCAGCACCAGCACCGGCGAAGCCACCAGCAGCGACAGGTCCAGCCGGATGCCCAGCGACACGAAGAACAGGCTGAGCAGCAGGCCCTTGAACGGCTCGATCTTGACCTCGACCTCGTGGCGGTACTCGGTCTCGGCCAGCAGCACGCCGGCCACGAAGGCTCCCAGCGCCATCGACAGGCCGGACAGGGCGCTGACCAGGCCCGCGCCAATGATCACCAGCAGGCAGGCGGCCATGAACATCTCTTCGCTCTTGGCTTTCGCGACGGAGCGCATCATCGGCCGCAGCGCCAGGCGTCCGAGCAGCACGATGGCCCCCAGGCCCAACGCCGCCGGCCCCAGGGCCAGCAGGTCGGCCAGCCGGAACACCCCGTCGCCGCGGCCCAGCACCGTCAGGGTGATCAGGATCGGAGCCACGGCCAGGTCCTGGAACAGCAGCACCGAAAAGGTCGCCCGTCCGCCCTCGGAATGCAGTCGCTTGCGCTCGACCAGCACCGGCACGGCGATGGCGGTGGACGACAAGGTGAGCGCCGCGCCAATTACCAAGGCCGAGACCGGCGGCTGGCCCAGGGCCCAGGCCACGCCGCCCAAGGCCAGGGAGCAGCCGATCAACTGGGCCGCGCCGAGGCCGAACACCAGCTTGCGCATCAGCCGCAGCCGCTCCCACGACAGCTCCAGCCCGATCATGAACAGCAGGAAAACCACGCCGAACTCGGCCAGCTGGGCGATCTCGTCGGGATTGTCGACGGTGACATAGTCCAGCCACGGCAGCACATGGGTCAGGCTGCCCAGGCCGAACGGCCCCAGGATCACGCCGGCCAGCAGGAAGCCGAGGATAGGATTGATCTTCAGCCGCTTGAACAGCGGCGCCACGATCCCCGCCGTGGCCAGGAACAGCACCAGGTCCTTGTAGTCCGCCGGTGACATCGCGTGGCTCACGGGGTGTCGTCTCCTTTGTTCCGCGTTCGCCAGACTAGAGCATTTCCCGACCTGACTGCGTCAGGCCGTGAGCTCTAATCTTCTGTTTTGACGCATTTTTCTTCACGCGAACCGGAACCACTTCGCTCGAAAAATGCTCTCACCGCTCGGCCGTTCGTCGCTCTTCATGGGCGGATTGTCGCCACCCGCCGTCTTCAGCAGCGCGATAACCTTGGGAAGGTCCGCGCGTCCAGCTCGCTCAGCGAAATAGGTTTCGGTCCGCAAGGCCGACAGCTTTTCGGCCACCGCGACATTGATCAGTTGATCGAGAGCCACGCCTTCGGCCTCGGCGGGCTTTCGAGCCTCGTCGAGCAAAGAAGGCTGAAGCCGCAGCGCGAAATTGCTCTTCCTCATCATCCTGTCTCCAATTTCAACATCACTTCGCCGGGCAGCCAAAGGAAGGACAGCCGCGCGGGCTCGGCGATAGAGGCCACAGCATCGAGGATGGCCCCTATGTCGCAGACAGAAAGGCCGGACACCGCGAGATGTTCATCGCGCGTCATCACGGCTTCGTGCTCGATCAACAAAGGCGTCGAAACCAACAAGGTTAGACGTTGCTCTAGCCCCGCTAGCAGCAGCCGATTGGACCCACCCGCATGACTGCGGATCGCCGCCACCATTGTCGCCATTGTCGCCATTGTCGCCGTGCCGAGCACCAAGCGCATGAGACAATTATGGATGTCGCCCGCGATATCGCAAGCGTGTTGGGGCGACGGCCAGCTGGCCAATTTTGAAAGCACGCCCAATCCGGTTTCGTCCGCCGGGATCAACGCCACCCCGCCGCCTCCAGCGCCTCGATCAGCAGGCGTCGAGGATGCCAGGTCAGTGATGGAGGGAGAACATTGACCCGCCGCCCGTCCAGGACTACCCACGCCCCATCATGAGCCCCCGTCGCGGACAGTCCCGGTCGACCTGGTCCATCGCCCTGCTGGCGATGCTGGCCCTGCTCGTCCAGGCGCTCGTCCCGGCTGCGGCCATGGCCTATGAGGCGCGTTCTGGCCAATCGGTGGTGATCTGCACCGCCCAGGGCGCCCGGACGGTCATCCTCGACGACACCAAGCCAGCGCACAAAGGCTTCGCCGGCCTGCCCTGCGCCCAGTGCGTGGTCGCTAGCCTGGCGACCACGATCACGCCCAACGCCCAGATCTCCCTGCCTGTGCGCTACGCCGCTCGCGTCGAGATCGCCCCGCCCTTGGCCCGTCGCGGCCTGGCCCCGGCCCGCGCCCCGCCGCGTCCGCCCGGACAAGGTCCGCCCCACCTCCAGAACGCCTGACTTTTCGCACTGCGCGCCAGGCCGAGAAGGCCGGCGTGCGCGCCGTCACGTTCTTGGGGCTCAAGTCTTTCATGCCGAAATCCTTACGCCTGGCCCTCGCGGCCGGCGCCGCGCTCTGGGCGCTCTCCGCCATCACCAGCGCCGCCTGGGCCGACGACCAGCACACCGTCGATTCCGTGCTGGTCACCGCCCGCCCCGATCCGGAGGACCCGCCCGTGGTCGCCCAGTCCCGCAAGCGCCTGTCGGAAACCCCCGGCGCCGTGGCCGTGGTCTCGTCCGAGGCCTATGCCGCCCGCTACGCCGTTGGCCTCAACGACGTCGTGCGCGACGTGCCCGGCGTCTTCGCCCAGAAGAAGTTCGGCGAGGACACCCGCCTGTCGATCCGCGGCTCGGGGATCGGCAACAGCAGTCACAATCGCGGCACGATGCTGGCCCAGGACGGCGTGCCGCTGAACGAGGCCGACGGCTTTGGCGACTACCAGCTGATCGACCCGCTGCTGGCGCGCTATACCGAGGTCTACAAGGGCGGCAACGCCCTGCGGTTCGGCGGGGCGCTGCTGGGCGGGGCGATCAATTTCGTCACCCCCACCGGCAAGTCAGCCGGCGCCGACACCCTGCTGCGGGTTGAGGGCGGGGCGTTCGGCGCCGCGCGGATCCATGGCGAGGTGGCGCGGACCTTCGGCGACGACGACGTTTTCATCGGGGCCACCTTGATGAACAGTGACGGGTATCGCCAGCAGAGCAACGCCTCGGCTGCGCGGCTGTCGGTCAATCTCGGCCACAGCTTCGGCGAGGATCGCGAGGTGCGGTTTTATCTGTCCGGAGCCGATCTCCGCCAGCAACTGGCCGGCGCCCTGACCCTCAACCACGCCCTGCACGACCCCACCCGGGCGAACTACTATGCCCCGGTCAACAACCTCTCCAACAATTACGGGCGCAACATGCGCAACGCCCGGACCAGCCTGCAGACCACATGGCGGTTGTCGCCGACCACGGTGTTCGAGGGCGGGGTCTATGGGGCCTGGCGCGACCTGGACCACCCGATCTTCCAGGTCGTGGATCAGGAGAGCCGAAATTTCGGGGCCTTCGGTCGCTTGGACTGGACCGGTCAAGTCGGCGACATGGCCGCCGACCTGTTCGCGGGCCTGTCGTATCGCATCGGCGACCTGGACGCCCGCCAGTGGGTCAATCTGCACGGCTCGCACGGCGCGCCCACCGCCTATTCACGGCAGAACGCCAAAGCCCTTGACGCCTTCGCCGAGGGCCGGCTGTTCGTGACCCCGCGCCTGGCCCTGGTGGCCGGCGGGACCTACGGCACGGCCTCGCGCGAATATCAGAGCTACAAGCTGCCGACCGGCGGCTTCGACCTGACCGAAAGCCGCGACTATGACTGGTTCGCTCCGCGCCTGGGTATGCTGTTCCAGGCCGATGAGGACTCGCAGTTGTTCGCCAACCTGACCCGCTCGGTGGAGCCGCCCAATTTCGGGGCTTTTTCGCCGACCGCTGCGGCGGGTTTCGCGCCGGTGGTCCCGCAAACGGCCTGGACCGGCGAGGTCGGGGCGCGGGGCCGGCGCGGGGCCTTCGCCTGGGACGTGGCCCTGTATCGCGCCCAGTTGACGCACGAACTGCTGAGCTTCGTGGTCGATCAGGCCCACCCGGCCGCGACCTTCAACGCCGACAAGACCTATCACCAGGGGCTGGAAGCCGGCCTTGACTGGCGGATCGCCCCGCGCCTGCGGCTGCGCCAGACCTATGCGTGGTCGGACTTCCGGTTCGACAGCGATGCTCAGTTCAAGGACCGCCGCCTGCCCGTCGTGCCCGTGCACCTCTACCGCGCCGAGCTGAAATACGACCACCCGGCCGGCTGGTTCTTGGCCCCATCGGTGGAATGGTCACCGCGCGGCGTGCTGGTCGACTATCAGAACAAGGTCTGCGCGCCCGACTACGCCATCGCCTCGCTGAGCGCCGGCTACGCCCGCGACAAGGTCACCCTGTTCCTCGACGCCCGGAACTTGACCGACAAACGTTATGTCTCGACCGTCAATCCGTCGGTGACCGCCACCACCGTCTCAACCGCCCTGCCCGGCGCGCCCGACAATTCCACCGCCGCCTTCTGGCCCGGCGACGGGCGCGGGGTGTTCGTCGGCGTCACCGGCAAGTTCTAGGGAGATTCACATGCGCAACCTCATCCTTCTCGCCGCCCTGCTGGCGCCGCTTCCCGCCGCCGCCCACGTGGTCGCTGCGCCGAACGAGGCCAAGTCCGGGTCCTATTCGGCCATCGCCTTCCGGGTGGGCCACGCGTGCGCGGCAGGCGACGCCACACTGAGCCTGCGGGTCGAGATCCCCGACGCCGTGGCCTCGGCTCGACCGCAACCCAAGACGGGCTGGACGATCGTCATCGAGAAGACCGAAGACGCCGACCCCGCCAAGCGGCGCACGACCTCGGTGAGTTGGACGGGCCGCCTGACCGACGACCAGTTCGACGACTTCGCCGTGCTGATGAAGCTGCCGGCCACGCCCGGCGACTTGGTCTTCCCCGTCGTCCAGACGTGCGAGCATGGCGAGAGCCAGTGGACCGAGGTCCCCGACTCGCAACGCCCCGGTGAAAAATTGACCCGTCCGGCGCCGGTGGTCCACCTGACCCCCGCCACGCCCGCCACGCCCGTCGACATGCCCGGCATGAAACCTTGATCGAGAGACCTCCCATGCGTCGCCTTGCCCTGACCGCCCTCGCCGCCCTGACCCTTGCCACCCTGGCCCAGGCCGCTCCGGCCGCCGCCGGCGACTATCGCCTCGGCGGCATCGCGGTGCAGCGCCCGTGGACTCGCTCCGCCGCCGCCGGCATGAACGGCGTCGGCTATTTCACCCTGGCCAATGTCGGCGCCAAGCCGATCAAGCTGGTGTCGATCGAAAGCTCCGCCGCGCGGTCGATCACCCTGCACCAGAGCCTGATGAAGAACGGCGTTTCGTCGATGCGCGCGGTGACCGGCGGCGTTGCGGTCGTCCCGGGCGCCCAGGTCGCGTTCGCGCCCGGCGGCTACCACGTGATGCTGATGGGCCTGACCAAGGCCCAGGCGCCGGGCGGCAAGACGCCGGTGACCCTGGTGTTCGAAGACGGCCGCCGAATGAGGATCGACCTTTCGGTCGAGGCCGGGCCACCGAAGGCTGCAGCCGACCCGATGGCGGGGATGGCGGGGATGCACGAGCATTGAGGGACTTACCGTCGGGGACATGCACTTGTGCGTGTCCCCATCCGCGCCCGAGATCTGGGGACACGCACAAGTGCATGTCCCCGAAAGAAAAAAAGGCGGCTCCATGCGAAGCCACCTTTTTTGTCGAGTCTGTCAAAAATAGAAAGCGGGTCCAGATACACCAAACCCGCCGCGGGGGATAATCGCGGCGGGTCTGGCTATTTCTTGATCATTCGATCTAGGTGGGCGTTTCCTCCCCGAAACGCCGAAGGAAGGGAGCTCTCTTTTGGGCTCGTTTCTTCCTTGCAAGGGTTAGAAACGGCAAAACCGAGATGGTGTCAACGGTAACGATCGTGAATCCGCAAGGCGTTGGAATATTTTTGACACAATCCCGATAGATTGGACCACCCAGTCAAACTTACCACTGTTCTCATATGATATTTTTGACGCCGATGTTAAATATGCGCGGCTAGTCGTGACTTGAGCGCATCTAGAACCGCCGAGCGCGACTCGAAGACATAGTCTGGCCGCGACACCGTCACCGGCTCGACCCCAGCGGCGCCCAGGGCGGCGGCGGCTTCGAACAGGTCGGCGGTCGCCAGCAAGGCAGCATTGGCCCGGCGCGCGCCTTGGCCAACGAAGGGCGCGACCGCGGCCTGACCGGCGGCGTCCTGCTCGGCGGGCCAGACCAGGGTGGCCAAGGTGCGGGCCCGGCCCTTTGCCTCGACCACCGATAGCAGTCGCCGCAGGCTGTCCATCTGCCCGGGGGTCCAAGGCGTGATCAGCGAGGCGGTCAGTTGGGCCTGGCTCTTGAGGATTACCCCGTCGGCCAGGATCTTCAGGCCATTGGCCGCCAGGGTGGCGCCTGTCGTGGTGATGTCGACGACCAGTTCAGCCGCCCCTGCTGCGGGAGCGCCCTCGGTGGCGCCGCTGCTCTCGACGATGCGATAGTCGGCCACGCCATGGCGGGCGAAGAAGGCGCGGGTCTGGGTGACGTATTTGGTGGCCACACGCAGCCGGCGGCCCGTCTTTGCGAGATGCGCATGGCCGACCTCGTCGATATCCGCCATCGAATCGACGTCCAGCCAGCTTTTGGGGGCGGTGACCACCAGGTCGGCGCGGCCAAAGCCCAGGGCGCGCAGCAACATGACCCGGCTGTCCATGTCCTCGCCGCGCTCGCGCAGCAGGTCCTCGCCGGTAACGCCCAGGTGCAGCTCGCCGCTATCAAGTCCAGCCGCGATGTCGCCGGCCGACAGCAACCGCACCGAAACCCCCGGCAGGCCGGAAAGTTCGGCGCTGTAGCCGCGCGAACCGCCCGACATCTCCAGCCTGAAGCCGCAATCGGCCAGCCAGTCTTCGACCTGGTCCTTTAGCCGACCCTTGGAAGGGATGGCGAAGATCATCGGAGCAGTCATTCGCCGCCTCCCGCATAGGCTCGCGCCGGGCGCACCATGCAGCCCACGGCGCCGGTGTTGGTCGCGCCGCCCAGCCGCGCGAGCAGGCCGTCATATCGCCCGCCCGCCGCCACGGGCCGGTCGTCGCCCAAGGCGTCGCTGCGCACCTCGAACAGGAAGCCGTCATAATAGCCAAACGCCCGGCCGAAGGCGGCGGTCAGGCGCATGCGATCCTCGGGAGCGCCGCGCGCGGCCATGCCGGCCAGGCGTTGGCGCCAGCCATCGAGCGCCGCGTCCAGCGCCCCGCGTTGCGGGCCACCCAAGGCCGAGATGGCGTCAAGCGCCGCGCCCGGACGATCGCTGACCGCCAGGAAGGCCCGCACCGCGTCGGCTTCGTCCGTGGACAGAGACCCAGCCCTGGCGGCCTCGGCGCGCTCGACCAGGCGATGGGCGATCTCGGCGGGCCGGCGGCCGCCCACCGGCTCGATGCCGGCCAGGGACCACAGTTCCTGAAGCACCGCCGAGGCCTCGGCCTCGGGCAGGCCGGCCAACAGGGCGGCGATGCGGCTCTGGTCGCCGGTCACAGCGGCGCCGCCTTCCAGTTCGATCCTAAGCCGCCGCGGCTTGGTGAAGGCGCGCTTCAGCCGCGCCCCCAGCGGTGGGGTCAGGCCCAGGCTATCGACGAAGGCCCCGAACAGGCCGACATCGCCCAGCAGCAAGGTCAGGTCGTCGCGACCGCCGGCGACGGCCGAGGCCCAGGCAAGGGCGGCGATCTCGGCGTCGGCCTGGGAGGGATCGGCGGCCTCGAAGGCCTCGACGCCGATCTGCAGGAACTCCTCGGCCCGATCGCTGCCGCGCGGCGCGACGCGGAACGCCTTGCCTTCATAGAGGTAGCGCCCCTCGCCTCCATTCTTTTCCAGAGAGCCCCGTTCGAGGTGGGCGCGAGCGATGGCGACGGTGAAGTCGGGGCGCAGGCAAAGCTCCTCGCTCGCATCGCCCGAGACCACGAACAATCGCGAGCGCATGGCCTCGCCGGCCAGATCGAGCAGCAGGCCGAGGGGCTGCAGCACCGGCGCGTCGGTCGGGGCGGCGCCGGCGGTCAGCAGCGGGGCGCGGATGGCGTCGAGCGCCTCCGTCGGAATGGAACGCTCGAGCCTCATGCTATTCCCCGATGATCTTGCGGCCAATAATCGTTTTAACAGCCGCGACCAACTCCCCGCGCGGGATGGTCTGCTGGCCCGGCCGCTCGGCCTTCCAGGCGGCGTTGTCGGCGACGCCCGAGGCCAGTTCACGGCCCAGGTCGAGGTCCTTGATGGTCACCGTGCCGGCCGCGATCTCGTCGCCGCCCAGCATGATGGCGGCCGGGGCCATCCGGCGGTCGGCATATTTCATCTGCGGCCGCATGCCCGAGGATCCGAGATAGACCTCGGCCGGGATGCCCGCGTGGCGCAACTCGGCCGCCACGGCGAAATACTCGCCCATGTGGGCCTGGTCGAAATTGATGATCACCACTGGCCCCCGCGCCGTAACGCCCGTTTCGCGCCCCGCCGCCCGCAAGGCGGCGGCCAAGCGAGAGACGCCGAACGAGAAGCCTGTCGCGGGAGTCTGTTGCCCGGTGAACCGCGCGACCAGGTCATCATAGCGACCGCCGCCGCCGATCGAACCAAAGCTGACTTTGTGGCCCTTCTCGTCGAGGGTGGAGAGCAGCAGCTCGGCCTCGAACACCGCGCCGGTGTAATATTCAAGCCCGCGCACGATCGACGGCTCGAACACGGCCTGGTCGTCGTCGACGCCCAGGCTCTTCAGGGCCGCGTCGATCTTGGCCAGTTCCTCCAGCCCCTCGTCGCCCTCGGCCGAACCGCCGATGACATTGGCGATGTTCGCGAGCGTCCCGGTGCGACCGCCCGAGCCGGCCTGAACGAAGTCCAACACCGCGTCGATCGACTTGCCGACCAGGCCCGCGCCCTTGGTGAAGGCGCCGCTCTCGTCCAGCCGGCCTTCGCCCAGCAGCAAACGCACGCCCTCGACGCCCAGGCGGTCCAGCTTGTCGACCGCGCGCAGCACGGAGAGCTTCTGGCCTTGGGTCTCGACCCCGGCGGCGGTCAGCAGGCCGTTGAGCAGCTTGCGATTGTTGATCTTCAGCACCGCCGCGCCGCGCGGCAGACCGGCGGCCTGCAGGCCCTCGACCGCCATGGCGATGATCTCGGCGTCGGCCTCGGGGCGGGCCGAGCCGACGGTGTCGGCGTCGCACTGGATGAACTCGCGGAACCGTCCCGGACCCGGCTTCTCGTTGCGCCAGACGGGGCCATAGGCATAGCGGCGGAACGGCTTGGCCAGGGTCTCCCAGTTCTGGGCGGCGAAGCGGGCCAGGGGGGCCGTCAGGTCATAGCGCAGCGCCATCCACTGCCCATTCTTCCCGTCAAGATCCGCGTCGTCCTGCAAGGCGAAGACGCCTTCGTTGGGACGGTCGCTGTCGGGCAGGAACTTGCCAAGCGCGTCGGCATATTCGAAGGCCCCGGTGTCCAGCGCCTCGAACCCGTAGCGCTCATAGACGGCCGAGACGGCTTCCAGGATGGCGCGTTCGGCGCGCAGGTCGCGGGCCCGCTTGTCGGCGAACCCGCGCGGGTTGCGGGCCTCGGGGCGGAAGGGCCCCTCTTTGCTGGTGGAGTCGGTCATGAGCTACGTCGCGTCCTGGGAAGAGGTCTCGACGGATGGTGCTGCTCGCGAGCCCCATCCGCCCATAGCCCTCCCTACGGGAGGGCGTCTGAATCTTTTAGATGGAGCGCGTTCTAGTCGCGAAACCGCCCACACTTTCGCGGAACGCGCTCCGGCGGGGCAGCGGCGAGGCAGCGCTAGTGCGCGCGAACCCGGCCGATCCCGCGAGGCGAGGTCGGATGATGGTGGCGGCTGTGGGGGCGCGGCTGGCGGGTCATCGCGGCGGCTTGTAGCGCAGGGCGGCGCGGGAGGCTAGGGGGGCGAGAGCAACAGTCCCACGACGCTCTCGAAATCCCGGCGTTACTGAGGGTTCACGAGAGTCTTAACGAAACCTTTCAGTCCTTGTCCACAGCGCCACATGAACGCCATGTAATGCTGTCCGATAAGTAATCTACCTGTCTGTCTTGTAACTTGAGATGAACGTCCCAGACCGGCAGTTGTCTCCTCGCTTGAGGGGACAGCACCAATGACCAAGACCATCCTGTTGACGACCGCCGCCGCCGTCTGCATCGCCAGCGCGGCCCACGCCGCCCAGACCCCCCAGGCGCCCCAGGCGCCCCCGACCGCCGAGGCCGGCCAGCGCGGCGTACTGGTCTTCACGCCCGACCATTTCGCCGCCCAGCGCCCCAACACCGCGCTCGACATGGTCGACCGCTTGCCCGGCTTCACCTCGGACGACGGCAGCGGCGCGCGCGGCTTCGAGGGCGCGGTCGGCAATATCCTGATCAACGGCAACCGGCCGGCCTCGAAGAACGACGGCGGCACCGACGTGCTGGCCCGCACGCCGGCCGATCGGGTCGACCACATCGAGCTGATCCGCGGCGGCGCGCCCGGCGTCGACATGCAGGGCTATGCCGTGGTCGTGAACGTGATCCTGAAGAAGGGCGCCAGCCGCCAGCAGGTCGCCACCTGGAACGCCCAGCTGTTCGACGGCAATCACGACGTCTTTGGCGGCAGCTACCAGTTCACCGCCACCAACGGCGACCGCACCTGGGGCGTGCTACTGAGCGACGGGACCAGCAGCAGCGACTCCAACGGCGCCGGCCGCGCCGTCGTCCACGACGCGGCCGGCGGCCTGACCAGCGACCGGCCCTACGCCAATGACGGCTGGGGCGGCGGCGACTCCGTGCGTCTGAACTATTCGGGCCCGGTCGGCGGCGGCAAGCTGGAGGCCACCGGCCAGTACGGCATTCACGACTGGCAGGAATGGCAGACGATCGGGACCGAGGGCGGCCCCGACCTGGCGCGCAGCGACTATGCCCAGGATACCCGGTCGGGCGAGCTGGGCCTGACCTGGATCCGCCCCATCAAGCCCAGATGGACCCTGGAAACCCGGCTGATCCACCAGTTCGAGCATTTCGACCAGGTCGCGACCGGCGACGAGACCAAGGGCGGGCTCGCCCAGCCCGGCTACAGCTTCACGTCCAAGGGCGACTCGTCGGAATCGATCTTCCGCGCCTTGGTGCGCAACGAGCGGACCACCGCCCTGACCCTCGAGGCCGGCGGCGAGATGGCCTACAACATGCTCGACACCCACCAGGCCTTGACGGTCGGCGGCGCGGCGGTCCCCCTGCCCAGCGCCTCGGTCAAGGTCGAGGAACTGCGCGGCGAGGCCTTCGCCAAAGCCACCTGGCGGGCCAACGCCAAGCTGACCCTGGAGGGCGGCCTGCGGCTGGAGACCTCGACCATCAAGCAGTCGGGCGACGCCCAGTCGGAAAACAGCTTCTTCTACGCCAAGCCCCGCTTCCAGGCCACCTGGACCCCGGTGGCCAACAACCAGCTGCGCCTGCGCTTCGAGCGCGAACTGGGCCAGCTGGACTTCAGCGACTTCGCCGCCTCGGCCGCGTTCGACAACAACAACAGCGTCTATGGCGGCAATGTCTACCTGGTCCCCGAACAGCTCTGGATCTCGGAACTGACCTATGAGCGGCGCTTCTGGGGCGAGGGCATCGTCACCATCGGCTATCGCCACGACGAAATCATCGACGTCATCGACCGCCTGCCGGTCGGCGCCAACCTGTCGGCGACGGGCAATATCGGCAACGGCACGCTGGACCGCCTGTCGCTCAATATCGTGGTCCCCACCGACAAGCTCGGGATCAAGGGCGGCCGCTTTACCGTCAAGAACGACTGGAACGAGACCCACGTCACCGACCCCACCACGGGCCAGGACCGCCCGATCTCCGGCGTCCGCCCCACCCAGGCCAATATCGGCTTCACCCAGGACCTGGTGCGCTGGAAGACCCAGTGGGGCGTCAACTGGCTGCCGCTGCTGGGCCGGGGGACCTACGACCCGGACCAGGCCTTCACCTGGCGCGGCGCGGGCTATGTCGAAACCTTCGTCGAATACAAGCCGACCCCGACCCTGTCGCTGCGCGCCCAACTGAACCTCTGGGACGACTTCACCCAGCGCTATGTCAGCTACAGCAGCCGCAGCCCCCGGGTGGTGAGCGAGGTCGAGGACCGGGATGTGGATCCGGTGACGTTCGTGAGCTTGAAGGCGCGGAAGACGTTTTAGGGGGCTGTTGAAACGAGACGCGGATCGAAACCGATGTCGAGATCCCGATTTTGGTCGAAATCGATACTGTCGATGGTTGACTAAGTACGCTGAGGGTTCTGCAGGGTGATGTCGCTACGATAGCTCGAGCGCCGGGACTGTCGGGTCCGAAGGGGCGCCACGACGGAATTTGTCAGCGGGTAATGCGAAGGCGAGGGACTTTGTTCAGCGCCGCATTACGCCACGTGATCTAATGAAACCGATCGACAGCTCTCGGAGGCGGCGCGCTCGAAACCGACGCTCTCGATTTGTTCGTAGTTATCAGGCAACGCTTAAGCATGCGGGTTAATCCGGAAATCATGAGCTGGGCGCGGACCACGTCGGGGCTGGACCTCGCCGCCGCCGCCGCACGTCTGGGTTTCCGCGACGGCCGCAACGGCACGGCGGAAGAGCGATTGGCCGCACTCGAGGGGGGGCAGGATGAACCCAGCCGTCCCGTGCTTCTGAAGATGGCGACCGTCTATCGTCGCCCGCTGCTGAGCTTTTATCTGCCCAACCCTCCAATTCAGGCCGAGCGGGGCGAGGACTTCCGCACGCTGCCTGAGGAGCAACGCATTGACAGCGCAGCGGCGATAGATGCGCTCGTCCGAGACATCCGCGCGCGCCAAGGCGAGGTGAGGGGGCTCCTTGAAGAAGAAGAGGCCCCACAGATCGCCGCCGTAGCCGCAAGCCGTCGTGAGGAGGGTGCCGCCGTGGTCGCCGCGCGTCTCACTGAGTGGCTGCAGTTCGACATGGCCGCGTTCAGGCGTGAACGCACCGTCGAAGCCGCGTTCAGCTATCTTCGCGCGAGCGCAGAACGTGCCGGCGCTTTCGTCCTGCTTATGGGGAACCTCGGTTCTCACCACAGCGCCATCGACCCCGAAGCTTTTCGCGGCTTTGCGCTGGCCGATCCCATCGCGCCTTTCATCGTGATCAACGACCAGGACGCCAAGGTGGCCTGGGCTTTCACACTGCTGCACGAGCTGGCCCATATCGCCATCGGTGCCACTGGCATCAGCGGAGGTACGCCCGAAGTCGTGATCGAGGCGTTCTGTAACGAGGTCGCCGGCGAGATCCTGTTGCCGCGCATCGAACTGGAACTCTTCTCCGTCGATGTCGACGATGCCGCCCTTCGGCGAGACATCAGCGAATTCGCCGTGCAGCGGAACGTCAGCCGACAGATGGTGGCCTACCGGCTTCGGCTCATCGGCCGACTGGGGCTGTTGCGATGGCGAGAGATCAGCCGCGTATTCCGGCAAGAATATCTTCGCGACCGTGACGAGCGCCGAGCCCGTGAGCGTGGAGGAGATGGTCCCAGCTACTATGTGGTTCGGCGCCATCGGGTGGGGACCGCCCTGCTGCAGTTGGTTCGCCGAAATCTCGACGAGGGCGCGCTGACCCCGACCCGAGCCGGAAAGATTCTCGGCGTGAAGGCTAGAAACGTCGAGCCGCTGTTCGCAGGAGCGGCGATCTAACGTGATCTATCTTATCGACGCGAATGTGCTGATCACGGCCCACAACACCTACTACCCAGTCGACCGGGTTCCAGAGTTCTGGGGGTGGTTGCTGCACCAAGCCAAGGCCGGCTTGGTCAAGATGCCCATTGAAGTGTTCGAAGAGGTCATGGAAGGGTCGGGCGATGAAGGGAAAGACCAACTTCTCGCCTGGCTGAAGGGCGAAGGCGTCAAAGCCGCGCTGGTACTTGAAGGCGAGGCCGACATGGCTCTGGTTCAGCAGGTTCTGGCAACCGCGTACGCCGCAGATCTCGATGACGTCGAGCTAGAGACAGTTGGACGCGACCCGTTCCTGATTGCTTATGGCTTGGCCGCGCCGGCGGCAAGGACGGTCGTGTCGAATGAGGTCTCGAAAAACACGCAACGGAGAGGCCGCAGGAAAATCCCCGATGCTTGTCGTGACCTCGACGTGGCCTGTTGCAATACCTTCGCGATGCTAAGAGCACTGGACTGGCGCACTGGCTGGAAGGCCTAACCCGCGCGCTTGAGCAGGTCGTGCCTACCGGTGCGATGGCCAAGTCCTGAATGTCGGCTTCTAAGTGGTTCTGATAGCTGCTTGGAGCCCAAAGCCCCCCTCCATCCCCATTTCACCACGAGCATCGACCACCCCCGCCCCCAACCCTTTCAACCCCTTACGCCCCGCTCACACGGGCGCTTCAACAATCTCGTCCTTCACCCCCAAAACCCCCCGCATAATCACCGTCGCCCCATCCCTGGGGAGGCCGTCCAGCTGGCGACCTGACGGGGGGTGGGGGTGGTCGAGCGGGGCGTGTCCGTCGGCCGGTTGCGGGGGGCCTGGAGGGCCTGGTCGGCGGAACGTGGGGGCCTCGGATGGGGCTTCGGGCGGGCCGGACCGGGCGCCGGGAACACCCCCTCGGAGCCGACAGGCGGTCGCCACAGGCGCGGGCTGAAATCGCCCGCGCGGTCCGGACGGGGCTGCCGCCCCTCCGCCCGCCGGGGGCCTCTATCGGAGCGGGTTAAAAATCCGCGACCCGAAGGCTTTCGTCCACCGACCGCGCGGAGCGCTCCGGCCCAGGCCGAAACGGTGTTCCTACAAATCCTTTCCGGGCATGGCCCGGACGCTCCGCCGCCTCCCCGCCCCGCCGGCTCATCCCGGCGGAAGGCGCCCTTGCGCGCTCGCGTTTCCCAACCCCTTGAAGGAGATCCCCCATGAGCAAGCCTCAACCGCCCAAGCCCGCCAATGATCACCTGGCCGCCTTCGCCGCTGTCGACGACGACCAGCTCACCGACGCCCAACTCAAGGCCCGCCTCGACGCCGCTCACAGCGCCCATGCCCGCGCCCTCAAGCTGGCGCTGCTGCGGTTCAGCGAGCAGAACGCGGCGCGGATTCACGCCCAACTGGAGGCGGAGGGGGAGCCCTAAAAATCCCGCTCATCCCGGCGAATGCCGGGACCCAGGTGGAAGAACTCAGACTGGGTTCCACGAGCGCGGCGCCCATCCCGTCAGCCACACCGCTTTGGGATCTGGGTCCCGGCATTCGCCGGGATGAGCGGTCTAGGGGGCGGGGCTCAGCCCTTCAGCCGCGCGATCAGCGCCGTCGTCGACGGATCGTGGCTGCCGACGGCCCCGCTCTCCAGCTCCGGCAGGATGCGGCCGGCCATCACCTTGCCCAGCTCGACGCCCCACTGGTCGAAGCTGTTGATCCCCCAGATCACCCCCTCGACGAAGGTCTTGTGCTCATAGAGGGCGATCAGGGCGCCGAAGGTCTGGGGCGTCAGGCGCTCCAGCACCACCATGGTGGACGGGCGATTGCCGGCGAAGGTGCGCTGCGGGGCCAGGGTGGCGATCTGCGCCTCGGGCACGCCCTTGGCCACGAGCTCGGCCCGGACGTCGGCCTCGGTGCGGCCCACCATCAGGGATTCGGCCTGGGCCAGCAGGTTGGACAGCAGCTTGGCGTGCATGCCCGCCGGGCCTTCGTCGGAGGCGGCGATCCCGATGAATTCCAGCGGCGTGATGTCGGTCCCCTGGTGCATGCACTGGAAATAGGCGTGCTGGACATTGGTCCCCTCGTCGCCGAACACCACGGTGGCCGTGCCGCGCTTGACCAGCAGGCCGTCAGGACCGACCGACTTGCCGTTGCTCTCCATCTCCAGCTGCTGGAGGAACGAGGCCAGGCGGCGCAGGCGGTGCGAATAGGGCACGACCGAGCGGGCCCGGCGGTCCAGGCCGTTGCGGTTGAAGATCTGGGCCAGGGCGATCAGCACCGGGGCGTTCTTCTCCAAGGGGGCGCTGGCGAAATGGGCGTCCATGGCGGCGGCGCCGGCCAGAAAGCCCTCGAAGGCCTCCCAGCCGCAGGCCACGGCCACCGACAGGCTGACCGACGACCACAGCGAATAGCGGCCGCCGACCCAGTCCCAGAAGCCGAACACCCGGTCATCGGCGATCCCGAAGGCGGCGGTCTTGTCCAGGGCGGTGGAGATCGCCGCCAGGTGGGCGTTGGCGCCCTTTTCCCCAAGCGCGTCGGCCAGCCAGGCCCGCGCTGCGGTGGCGTTGGACAGGGTCTCCTGGGTGGTGAAGGTCTTGGAGACCACGATCACCAGGGTCTCGCTGGGGTCGAGGTCGGCCGTGGTCAGGGCGAACTCGGCGCCGTCCACATTGGCCACGAAGCGCAGGTCGATGGCGGGCTTGATGGGCCGCAGGGCGTCCCACAGCAGCCGTGGGCCAAGGTCGCTGCCGCCGATGCCGATGTGCAGTATGGCCTTGAACGGCTTGCCGGTCGCGCCCTTGATCTGGCCCGACCGCACGGCGTCGGCGAAGGCCTTCATCCGTTGGCGGACGGCCTCGACCTCGCCCATCACCGACTGGCCGGCGACCGAGAAGGCCGCGTCCTTGTCGGCCCGCAGGGCGGTGTGCAGCACCGCGCGGCCCTCGGAGCCGTTGATCGCTTCGCCGCCAAACATCCGGGCCCGGGCGCCCTCGACATCGGCCGCATGGGCGAGGTCGAGCGCCGCCTCGAGGCCGGCCTCGTCCCAGGCTTGCTTGGAGAGGTCGATGTGCAGGCCGGCAACGTCCAGGGTCAGGGTCTCGAGCCTTCCGGGCTCGGCGTCGAACATCAGGACGATACGCTTTTCGCCGGCGGCCTGGGCTGCGTCTTCCAGGCGGGTCCAGGCGGCGTCGAGATCGGCCATGCGGCGGTCCTTTTTCGTGAACGTGGTAAATCGGCGTTTACCTGGCCGGGCTTATCAAACCGATACCGCCGCGTCATGAAGACCCATGACGTTTTTCGCGGGGAGCATGCCATGTCCTGTGACGCCGTCGCCTTTTCCGCAATGTTGTGGTTGGCATCGTTCAGTCCCGACGCCCAAGTCAGCACAGGGCCGGGGGCGGTTCCAGCCCTGGTCCAGCCGGCGCCCGCCCCGGCCTCGGTGGCCGCCGAGCCGCTGTTCGCCGACATCATCCGGCGTGCGGGCGGGTTGAAGGCGCGGACCGAGGCCTACCGCAAGGCCTTGCCGACCGAGGCCGCCGGGCCGGCTGTAACCCTGAAGGGCTTCGACGTGTTCAGCGCCGCGATCGGCGAGCTATCGGCCCAGGACATGAAGGGCCACGTCACCCTGAAGGAACGCGGCGCGGTCGATGACCTCAAATGCATCCTGCGCGGCATCAGCCAGGACCTGCCCGGCAAGCTGCAGGCGGTCGGCGCCGCCACCACCGTCAAGGATCAGGACCAAGCCCTGCGCGACATGGTCTATCTGCTCAACGACAATGTCGAAGTCATCACCGCCCCGCCCCAGCCGGCGGCCTAGAGCATTTCCCGACCTGACTGCGCCAGGCCGTGAGCTCTAATCTTTTGTTTTGACGCATTTTTCTTCACGCGAACCGGAACCACTTCGCTCGAAAAATGCTCTAGCCCTTCGCCGCCGTCTCGATCGCCTCGACGACCAGCCCCTCGGTCAGCAGTTGCGGCAGCACCACCGGCGGCCCGCCGCTCTTGGGATAGACCAGGTACAGCGGCACGCCCGCTCGGCCGTGCTCGGCCAAGGCGGCGGCGATGACGGCGTCGCGCTTGGTCCAGTCGGCCTTCAGATAGACCGCGTCCGCCGCCTTGAAGGCGTCGACGACGCGCTGGCCCTTCAGGGCCGTGCCCTCATTGACCTTGCAGGTCACGCACCAGTCGGCGGTGAAATCGACCATCACCACCTTGCCCTCGGCTTGTAGGGCGGCGACCTTTTCGGGGCTCCACACCTCGGCGGCCAGGCCGGGACCGGCCGGCGCGCTCGCCGCATCGGCCACCGGCGCCGAGGCCGGGGTGGCGCGGACGGCGGCGATCACCAGCGCAACCACCGCGACCAGCGACAGGGCCGCGATCCCGAACGGGACGACCGCGCCCTTGCCCTCGATCCGGCGGCCTTGGGCCAGGCCATACAGCCAGGCGGCGAAGGCGGTGAGCACGGCAGCGGCCAGGATCAAGGCTAGCGGGATCGACCCCGTCTGCTGGCTGAACACCCAGGCCAGCCAGGCGGCCGTCGCGTACATCGGGAAGGCCAGGCCCTTCTTCAGCACGTCCATCCAGGGGCCCGGACGCGGCAGGCGGGCCAGCAGGCCGGGGATGAAGGCCAGCAATACGAACGGCGCGGCGAAACCCAGGGCCAGCCCCAGGAACACCGCCAGCGACAGCAGCGGCGGCTGGGTCAGGGCGTAGCCCAGGGCCCCAGCCATGAAGGGCGCGGTGCAGGGGGCGGCCACGACCACGGCCAGGGCGCCGGTCAGGAACGAGCCGCCAATCCCGTCGGCGCTGGAACCCGAGGCCACGCCTTGCACGGACGCGCCCACCTCGAACACCCCCGACATGTTCAGCGCCACCAGCAGCATCAGCAGCGACAGGGCCGCGACCACGGCCGGCGACTGCAGCTGGAAGCCCCAGCCCACCACCGCCCCGCCGGCCCGCACCGCGATCAAGGCGCCGGCCAGGACCAGGAAGGTCACGACCACCCCGGCCAGGAAGGCCAGGCCCTGGACACGGGTCTTGCCGGCGTCATGGGCATGGGCGGTCAGGCTGGCGGCCTTCATCGACAGGATCGGGAAGACGCACGGCATCAGGTTGAGGATCAGCCCGCCCAGGAAGGCGAAGGCCACGGCCAGAGGCAGGCCCAGGCTAGCGCCCGACGGCGATCCGGTCTTGGCGACGGCGGCCGGCGCGCCCAGGCCGCCGGCGTCGGCTGGGATCGCGCCGGGCGTCGCGGTGATCTCGTACGAGACCCCGCCCACGGCCAGCACGCCGGCCAGTTCGGTTGGCGGCGTGCCTTGGGTGAAATCATAGCCGGGCGTCAGCGACAGGGTCAGGCCCTCGGGGCCGCGCTCGATACCCTGCTCTGGCGGGTGCTCGATGACCTTGCCGGAATAGGGATAGAAATAGGCCCCGGCGACGTCGGCGCCCTTGAGCGACGCGCCGGTCACGGCCAGTTTCAAGAGCTTGCCCTGCAGGCTGAACACCGCCTTCAGGCCGGCTGGCTTGGGCGCCTTGGCCAGGGTCTCGGCGACCTTGGCGCCCCATTTCGGATCCGTGGCGGGCATGCCGGCCACGACCGGCAGGGTCAGGGTGACGACAGCGTCCTCGGGCACGCAGACCTGTTCGCAGACCAGGAAGGCGACGGCGGCCTTCAGGGTGATGACCGAGCCGACGCGGGCGTCGGCGGGCACGGTGATCGGCACGGGCAGCAGCACCTCGCCGGTATAGGCATAGTCGAGCAGCGGCCCGACCCGGCTCTTCTCCGGCGTGGGCCAGACGATGTCGCCCGCCGTCCAGCCTGGCGGCAGGGTCCAGACGATCTTGGTGGCGTCTCCAGCGTCGCCGGGATTGCGCCAATAGGTGTGCCAGCCGGGAATGATCTTCTGGCGCAGGGCCACATAGAAAGTCCCGCCCGGCGCGGCGCCGGCCTCCTGGGAAACCAGCTCGACCTCGATGTGACCCGACTGCACCGGCTGGGCGACGGCCTGCCCTGTCAGGAAGGGCGCGCCAAGGAGCATCGCGACGAGCAGCACGGGGAGAGCGGAGAGCAGCTTTTGAAGGCGCATGAACGGGTTCCGGGCGCGGCCAGACGGGGTGGCAATTGGGGGCGGATGACACATGACCCCTCCGCGCGCTCTCGACAATGGTCAAGCCGTCGTGATCAGGTCAAAGATCAGCCTTGCCAGGAGTGACTCGCCCATGCCCGCGGCCTTCGACGACATCGAGATCGGTCAGGTGGTCTCGCTGGGGACCACCGTCGTCGACGCCAAATCGCTGGAGCAGTTCTGCGCCGCCTTCCAGCCCGGCTGGCCGGCGGCCAGCGGCGCGCCCGACACCATGGTCTTCGCCATCTGGTCCAAGCTCGACGCCGAGGCCACCGCAGTGTGGCCGCAAACCAAGCGGGTGGGCGTCGACGCCCTGCGCTGGCTGCGCAACCCGCCGGCCGGCGAGCTGCTGCGCGGCCGGATGACCGTGATGGGCAAGGACCCGGTCGGCGAGGGCAAGGGCATCGTCATCGCCCAGCACGACTTGCTCGACGAGGCGGGACGGCTAGTCTTCTCGTGCCTGACCCGCAGCATCTTCGCCCGGTGAACGAAAAAGGCGGCGGACCCTTCCGGATCCGCCGCCCTTCCGACGCCTTAAGGCGTGAAGCCTAGTTCAGCACGCCGGCGCCTTGCTGCTGGCGGGTCATGGCCAGGGCGACCAGGCGGTCCCAGCCGATCAGCGACACCAGGTGGGCGTAGATCTGGGCCAAGGCGCCGCTGGTCTGCAGTTCCTTGATCTTGTCGGCCGGCATGGCGTTCAGCTTCTCTTCCGAGACGCCGAAATACTCGGCCACGACCTGCGGCTCGCCCGCCACGCCGTTGGCGTCCTGCGGGGTGAAGAAGGCCTTCTTCAGCTCGAACAGGTCGTTATCCTTCAGCAACTGCACGAACGAGTCGGTGCGACGGCGCTCGATTTCGAAGTCGTCGCAGAACTTGATGCAGTTCTGGGTGTATTCGGTCGGCTCGCCCGCAGCGTCAAACAGCGGGGTGTCGCCGCCGGCCGCCAGCAGGTCCGAAGCGGTGTCGATGCAGACGATCAGGCGGTCCTGCGACTCGTCATTGGCCAGCACGAAGGGATAGCGACGAATATAGGCCGGGATATAGACGCCCGCCTCGAAGCCGCCGTCGGCCTTGATGAACAGGTTCTCGCCGGTGTTCAGGCCCATGACGGCCAGAGGCACGCGGTCTTCGCCCGCGAAGATGACCGGATAGGACAGGGCCGACGGCGCGAACTCGGTCACGGCGACCGGCACGGCGGTGCCATTCACGGCGAAGCTGTAGGGCTTGTCCTTGTGGACGAGGCCGAGCTTGCCGTGCTGCTCGCGGTTCAGCGGCTCCGGCGTAGAATAGAACAGAACGTTGCCGGAGATGCCGCCGGCGGGTTGGGTCGTTTCCATGTACAGCTCGACAAAAGGCTAATGAACGGACGCCTCTTGCGCTCAGGCGGCCTTTGAAGGTCCGGCGCTTCTAGCCGATCCGGAGAGGCCTCGCAATCGACCCCTCCGCCTCACGGTCAAGGCCAGGCTTCATTTCACCCTGAGCGGGAAAAGCCGCCGCTCAGAACTTCCAGGCCACCCCCGCCCGCACCGACCGCCCGGGTGACGGGGCGATGTCCTTGAGGAACGAGGCGTGCTCGCGGATCTCTTCGTTGGTCAGGTTTCGGCCGTCAACGAACAGCCGCAAGGGCGAGTCGGCGATCGGCTTGAACGTGGCCTTCAGATTGACCACCGTGTAGCCGTCGGTCGGTAGCTCGAAGGTCGCCACCCGGTCCTGCTCGGCGACGCGGCGCACCTCCAGCGTGGTCTCGACACGCGGCGCGCTCCAGATCACCGAACCGCCCAGCGACCAGGGCGGGATCCGAGCGGGCGTGCCTGCATCTGTCGCCCCATGCACCCAGTCGAACGTGGTTTCCAGCCGGATCGACTGGGCCGCGCCGCGCCAGGCGTCATAGCCAGCCTCGAACTCGGCGCCGTGGAAGTCGGCCTTGGTCTGGAAATACTGATAGACGGGCAGATCGTCCTCGATCGCGCCGGTCGGGGCCTCCTCGATGAAGCTGCCGTACCTGGCCGCCCACAGGTGACCTTCGGCGCGCAGGCGGTCGCCCTTCCAGCGGACGGTGGCTTCCAGCGAGGTGACGGTCTCGGACTTCAGGTCGTCGTCGCCGACCTCGAAGCCGCCGGTGCCGGGGTGCGGGCCGTTGGCGAACAGCTCAAACTCGGTCGGCGCCCGACCGTTGCGCGACAGGGTCAGGGCGTAGAACAACTGGTCGGTCGGCTTCAGGAACAGGCCGATCGAGCCGGAAACATTGTCGAAGTCGCGCTTTTCGGTCGGGGTCTGCAGCGACCGGGTATCGAAGCGCAGGCCGGCGTCGACGCCCCAGGTTCCGCGATCGAGGCGCTGCAGGGTGAAAACACCATATTCCTTGATCTTGGTCGAAGGCACGAAGGCCTCGTCGCCGATGGCCTCGAAATTGCGCGACAGGCCCTGAAAGCCAATAGCGCCCTGGTGGCCGTCATGCTCGCGGTGCACCAGTTCGACGCGGCCCTCGACGCCGTCCGACAGGAAGCGGGTGCCAACCGCGCCCGTATCGACGCTGACCTCGGCGTGCTGATAGTCGGCATAGCCCACCGAGACGCGGATCTTCTCGAACAAGGCGTTGTCCAGCGCCTGTTCGCCGCGCACGTCGTAGCGGGTCTGCTGCAGGTGGATGGAGACCGGGCCTTCGGCGTTGGGATCGATCGGGGCGAGAATCTGCTCGTAGGGCACGCCGTAGGTCGTATCGGTGCGCTTTACCGAGGCGCCGAAGAAGCCCCGCTCATGGACATAGGAGACGCCGGCGCCGTAGGCGTCGACCTCCACGTCGGTGTTCTTGACCACGTGATCGGGATCGACTGTCAGGCCGTCGCGGGCCGACAGGCGGTCGGAGACGGGCGCGACAGGCACGTCATAGTCCTTGGTGCGGCGGCTGGAGAGGTCGGCGGCGAACACCAGCGGGCCCTTCCCCGCCTTGATCGCGGTGCTGTAGGCATAGCCGTCGTCCACCGACGAGGCCGAGGCCGACAGCCGGCCCTCGAAACCCGTCGTGGCCGGCGCCGAAGGCACGCGCTCGTCGATCATGTTGACCACGCCGCCGATGCCGGAGCCACCATAGGCCAGGGTCGAGGGACCGCGCAGCACCTCGATGCGCGAGGCTTCTCCGGGATCGCTGGCCACGGCGTGGTCGGGCGACAGGGCGCTGGCGTCCACCTGGCCTACCCCGTTCTGCAGCACCATCACCCGGGGTCCGGACATGCCGCGGATTACCGGCCGCGAGGCGCCGGGGCCATAGAATGTGGAGCGCAAGCCCGGCAGGCCGTTGAGCATGTCGCCGATCCCGGCGGGCGCGGCGACGTCGAGCTGGTCGCGGGTCACCACGTTGACGCTGCTGGTGATGGTGTCGAGCGACACCGCATAGGGCGCGGCGGTGACCACGACCCTATCGACCACATCCGGCCGAGGAGCGTCGGCGATCACAGGCGCTGGGACATCGGCGGCGTGGGCCAGAGGCGCGACGAGAGCGAGCGCCAGAAGGCTCGCGGCGCAGAGAAGAACCCGACGGGGCATGAAACCTATCCTGAACCTTGACCGGGGGAGCGGTCAAAAGGAGCGTTATGAAATAACATATCTGTTCGTCAAGCCGCTTCGTGCTTGACGCGGTCGATCCGCCCCGTTCTGTGGGCGGATGAACGAACGGATACCGCCCGTGACCCGCAACGCCCTGATCGCCGTCACCCTGGCCGGCCTGCTCACGGCCAGTTGCGCCTCGCTCCAAGACCTGTTCCCGCCACAGGCCGCGCCGATCGCGCAGACCGCGACCTCGGCCAGTTGGACGGCGCCGCCCAAGGGCTATCTGGGCGCGGATACGGGCCTGGACGGCGCGACCATCATCGGCCCGCCGCCCTCTCCAGCCTCGCCGCGCGGCAAGGCCGACCGCATGACCTTCAACGACACCCGCAAATTCGCCGGCACCCACGCCTGGGCCCAGGCGATCGCCGACGCTGACCTATCCGGCAAGTACGGTTTCCGAAGCTTCTCTTGCGCGGCCGGCGTGACGATCAGCCCAGAGAAGACCCCGACCCTGACCCGAATGTTGATGCGGATGACGGCCGACGCGGCGACGATCTATCGGCCGACCAAGGCGGTGTTCCAGCGCGCCAGGCCCCCGGTGGGCAATAGCAAGCCGATCTGCGTGCCGCGCGAGAAATGGATCGAGACCGACGGGTCATACCCCTCGGGGCACGGCTTGATCGGTTGGTCCTGGGGACTGGTGATCTCCGAAGTCGCGCCGGACAGTGCCAGCGCGATTCTGGCGCGCGGCCGGACGTTCGGCGACAGCCGGATCATCTGCGGCGTGCACTATCAAAGCGACGTCGAGGCTGGGCGCTATTTGGGCTCGGCCATGGTGTCTAAGCTGCATCAGAACGCCGAGTTCATGAACGACCTGGAAGAGGCGCGGGCCGAGGTGGTGGCGTCACAGGCGATGGGTGCGCCGACGGGGTGCCTTGCCGGCTGACACTTGCCCCCTGCGGGTCGCTTCGCGACCGTCTTCCCCCATGGGGGAAGAGCTCAGAGGTAGGCGAGGCTCCGCCCCCTACGGGGGCGGACAGACGGCGAAGCCATCAGGTGGGGGCAAGAGAGTGAGCCGCTGTCCTAGGTCGGCCGTGCCGCCGCCAACGCCCCATAAAGCTCCGGCCGGCGGTCGCGGAAGAAGCCCCAGGCCGCGCGGTGAGTCTGCAAGAAGTCCAGGTCGAAGGTCGAGGCCACCAGGCCCTCCTCGGCATGACCCAGCTCGCTAACCAGGTCGCCGCGATGGTCGGCGATGAAGCTGGAGCCGTAGAAGGTCTGGCCGCCGTTGGGATAGTTCTCCCAGGGCTCGAAGCCGATGCGATTGGCGCCGATCACCGGGATCACGTTTGACACCGCGTGACCCTGCATCGCCCGTTGCCAGGGCAGGGTCGTGTTGAGGCTTGGATCATGCGGCTCGCTGCCGATGGCGGTGGGGTAGAACAGGGCCTCCGCGCCCAGCAGGGCCATGGCGCGGGCGGCCTCGGGGTACCATTGGTCCCAGCAGATGCCGACGCCCAGGCGGCCAAATCGGGTGTCCCAGACCTTGAAGCCGGTGTCGCCGGGACGGAAATAGTACTTCTCCTGATAGCCGGGGCCATCGGGGATGTGGCTCTTGCGATAGACGCCCAGCATCGACCCGTCGGCGTCGGCCATCACCAGGCTGTTGAAATAGTGCGGGCCTTCGCGCTCGAAGATCGAGATCGGGATCACCACGCCCAGCTCGGCCGCCAGCGGCGCTATGGCCCTGACCACCGGATGCTCCCGCCACGGGTGAGCTTCCGCGAACCAGCGCTCCTCCTGGGTGACGCAGAAATAAGGACTCTGGAACAGCTCGGACGGCAGGATGACCTGCGCGCCGCCCGCCGCGGCCTCGCGGATGAAGCCTTCGGTCTTCTTGATGTTGGCCGCCAGGTCCATGCCGTACGAGGTCTGGATGGCCGCGACGCTCAGGGTGCGGGTCATTAGACTTCCGGTTCTTGCTGGCTGATGCAGTGGAACGACCCGCCGCCGGTCAGGATGGCGGTGGACGGCAGGCCGATGACCTCGCGCTCGGGGAACAGGCCACCGATCACCTCGACGGCGAAGGCGCCCGACTGCTCGGCATAGATCGGCACGATCACCGCCTCGTTGGCGATCAGGAAGTTCATGTGCGAGGCCGGGACGATGTCGCCGTCCGCGTTGAGGATCCGGCCCGGCGAGGGGATGCGGACCACTTGCAGGGGCGAGCCCCGACTGTCGGTCATGGCCGCCAGGGTGCGGGCCGTCTCGGCATAGACCTCGGCATTGGGGTCATCGGACCCGAAGGCCATCGGGCAGGCCACCACGCCCGGCGCGACAAAGCGGGCCAGGTTGTCGACGTGGCCGTCGGTGTGGTCGTTCAGCAGGCCGTCGCCCAGCCACAACAGCTTCTTGGCCCCGAGCGCGGCGGCCAGGGCGGCGGAAGCCGTGGCCTCGTCCCAGTCGGTGTTGCGATTGGCGTTCAGCAGGCACTGGCGGGTGGTCAGGATCGTGCCCGAGCCGTCATGGTCCAGCGACCCGCCCTCGAGGACGAAGGCGTTGCGGGTCAGGGGCGCGCCAGAGGCGGCGGCGATCTGCTCGGCGACGATGTCGTCGCCCTCCATCTCGTACTTGCCGCCCCAGCCGTTGAACAGGAAGCCGGCCGCCACGGCGCCGCCCGCGGTTTCGGTGAAGATCGGGCCGGTGTCGCGCAGCCAGATGTCGCCGAACTGGCCCCGGACGATCTCGACGGCGGCGTCGCCCAGCAAGGCCTTGGCGGCGGCTTCGGCCTCATCGCCAACCACCATCAGGCGCACACGCTCGCCGCCCGGACCGGCCAGCGCCCGCGCGAGGGCGGCGACCTCGGCCTGGGCCTGGTCGAGATCTTCGCGCCAGACGTCGGGATGGCTGGGAAAGCCCACCCACATGGCGCGGTGCGGAGCCCACTCGGCGGGAACGGTCGGGGTCATGGACGGAAACCTGGATCGAAACGGGAGGCGCAAATGGGCCTTACCCGACGCGGGGTCAAGCGTCGCTTCTAGCAAAGGCTTGCGACAAAAGAAAAAGGGCGGCCCGTTTCCGGACCGCCCTTCTTTGTTTTCACGAGGTTCTAGAGATTCAAAACGCGGCGTGCAGGGTCACGCTGGCCGTGCGCGGATAGCCCGGCTGGCCAACGCCCGTGCCCGACGGGTTCACCGCCAGGTCGCCCAGGTACTTTTCGTCGGCGAGGTTCTTCACGTTTAACTGGATG
The DNA here is from genome assembly GCF_049896345.1 of Caulobacter sp. DWR2-3-1b2. NCBI lineage: Bacteria > Pseudomonadati > Pseudomonadota > Alphaproteobacteria > Caulobacterales > Caulobacteraceae > Caulobacter > Caulobacter sp. DWR2-3-1b2. Next base: position 318,210 of record NZ_JAFCUC010000001.1, read on the forward strand.
TACGTGTTCTTCATGCCGCCGAAGTCGGTCAGCTTGTAGCGGGCGTCCAGGTCCAGCAGGCTGTAGCGCGGAGCCTTTTCGGTGTTGGTCAGGTTGGTCCAGCGTTCGCCAACCATCTTGGCCTGGACACCGACGCTGAGCGCGTCGGTGATATCCCAGCCAACCCGCACCGAGCCTTGCAGCTTCGGAATCTCGTACAGTTCCTTGCCCTTGGTCGGAAGAACCGTTCCCAGCGAGGTGCCGGGGATGTTTTCCTGGAGCTCGGAGTCCACATACGAGAACGAGCTGTAGAAGCTCAGATACTCGACCGGCTTGAAGCCCAGTTGGGCGTCAAAGCCCTTCAGCTTGACGTCGCCGACATTGACCGAGAAGGCGATGTTGTCCTGTTCGTTGAAGGCGCGTTCGATGCGGTTGGTGAAGTCGTTATACCAGACCGACGCGGCCAGCAGCACGGTCGGCGACTGGAAGCGGTAGCCCAGGTCGTAGGAGTGGGCGATTTCTGGATCCGGGCTGGTGGCCTTCTTGTCGTAGAGGTCGTCCGTACGCGGGGCCGACAGGGTCTCAGCGTAGCTGAAATAGACCGACATATTGTCGGCGACTTCGTAGCTGACGCCCAGGTTCGGCAGAACCTTGTCGTACTTGCGGGTCAATTCGCGCGGACGGCCGTACTGGGTCGTGCCGGGCGTAACCGTGCCGTTCGCATTGTTAGTGTTGAAGGTCACCAGGGTCTGACCGTTGCCGTCATTCGTGCCGGCGACGGCGATCGGGGTCTGGGTGGTGCAGTAGGCGGTGAAGGTGTCTTGCTGGTAGCAGAAGTTATGCAACTGGCGCTTGAAGAACGGGGCGCGCAGGCCAACGTTCAGCAACAGCTTGTCGTCCATCATCCGGCCGCGATACTCGACCGAGAATTGGTTCAGAGTCGCGACCGAGACACGGTCGCGCTTGCGCAGGATGGTGCCGTCGGCCAGCTTGATCGCCTGGCCGTAGCCGTCTTTGCCGCCGAAAACGTCGTTCGGGTTCATTTCCAGGTCGAAGGTCGTGAACTGGCCGGTCTGGCGGTGGTGAGCTTCGTCATAGGTATAGGCGACGCGGAAGCTCTGGTTGTCGGCGAACTTGTAGATCAGCGACGAGGTGACGCCATAGCGGCGGGTGTTCGTTATGTTCGGCGCATAGAGGAGGACAGTGTCCTTCAGGTCGCCGTCGCCGTTCAGATCAACGCCCGTGGCCGCGCTTCCGCGAACCAGACCGTTGGCGGCAAGGACGCCTGCTTCGCGGAAGAGGCCGCGACCGCCGCCATTAGCCAGGGTGTATTGGAACGACGGATCGACGGTCAGGATGAAGTTGTCGCCGATGTGGAACAGCGATTGACCGCGCAGGTTGCCGGTGTTCGACGGGTTGATGTTGTACTTGTAGCAGGTACCGATGTTGACATCGACGTCCACGCCAGTGAGCGGGGTCGCGCCGGTCGTCGGGGTGGCGCGATTGCAGGTACCGGCCAAGGCGGTGCCCGAGGTGGCGCGGCTATATCCGACGCCGGTGCCGGCTTGGAAGGCGGCCAGCGACATGCGGTTGATGAAGTTGTTGCGGTTTTCGTTGTAGTTGGCGATCAGGCTGATGAAGTCGCCATTGTCGCCGAGCGGCTGATAAATCCGCGCATTGTACTGTTGCTTGTGAATCTTGCCGGGGCCGTTGAACACGTCGTTGATGGCGTCGGCGGCGCTGAACCAGGCGCTGGTGCCGAAGGGGCCGATCTTGCCAGTGTCGATCACGCCGAAGAAGCGGCGGAAGTTGCCTTCGCCGGCCTGGGCTTCGAACACGCCGCCGAAATCGCCAGTGGGCTTGCGGGTCACGTAGTTGATGGTGCCGCCGGCGGCCGCGGCCGTGGGGCTGTCAACGTCGGTGGTGCCCAGGTTGACGTCGACCTTGGAGATCAGTTCCGAGTCCATCTGCTGGTTCGGATAGATGGCGTAGTTGCCGCTGTCGTTCAGCGGAATGCCGTCTTGCAGCAGGGCGACGCGTTGCGAGTCGAAGCCGCGAATGGTGATGTCGCCACCGGCCGAGCCGTAGGCGTCGTTGTTGGTGAAGTTCACGCCGGGCAGCAGGTTCAGCGAGTCCAGAATGGTCTGGCCGGGAACCTGGCGGGCGATGAAGTCCTGGGTAACGGTCGAACGCGACTTCGGCACCGTCTGGGCGACGATTGCGCCGTTCTGGTTCTTCAAGGTCGAGGCGGTGACCACGACCTGTTCGACGGCGTCGGTGCCGGTCGACTGGGCCATGGCGGCGGTGGCGCTCAGCAGGCTACCGACCAAAGCGGTCGACGCCAGGCAGGCGAGCTTTTTCGTCATCATCTTGATTTATCCCCTTATTCCGGTCGCGAAGGGGCGCATGGAGCCCGACTGACCAATCGTTAAGAGGCTCTTTAACGACCTATTTAGAAGGTTTGGTGACGGAAACGACACGATGGCGGATAAACCGGGCCGGGGTGTCTCGCTTGCAACAGATCTAGTCAGTGTCTTCTTACTTATGCGGGAGAAATCAGCGTGGCCCTTGATGAAATGGCGCGGACGGCCGAGGCGCGGGCCTGGCGGCTGACGCTGGTTTTGGTGGGCGTGCTGACGATCCTGCGGGTCGTGGCGCTGTTCACCACGCCCCTGGAGTTGTACCCGGACGAAGCTCAGTACTGGCTTTGGTCGCGCCATCTGGATTTCGGCTATTTTTCCAAGCCGCCGATGATCGCCTGGCTGATCTGGGCCACGACGCACGTCGGTGGCGACGGCGAGGCCTGGCTACGGGTCGGCTCGCCGCTGCTCAACGCGGGCACGGCCTTGGTGATCGCTCGCATCGCCCTGAGGCTCTATGGCGACCAACCCGGCGGGCGATGGATCGGCCTGGCGGCGGCGGCGGTGTTCGCCTTGATGCCCGGCATACAGCTGTCGTCGGTCTTGATCACCACCGACACCCCGCTGCTGTTTTTCCTGTCCCTGATGATCTGGGCTTGCGTGGCCCTGCCCGCCGCCTCGCCCCGAACCCGGATCTGGGTGGCGGCCGGCATGGGCGCGGCGCTGGGCATGGCGTTCCTCAGCAAGTATGCGGCGATCTACGCCTTGGCCAGCTTGGGCGGGCACCTGTTCATCTCGCGCGCGGCGCGGCGGGCCTGGACCCCTGCCATGGCGGTCGCGTTCTTCGCCGCTCTCTTCCTGGTCTTCGCGCCGAACATGGTGTGGAACCTCAACCACCACTTCTCGACGCTGGAGCACACGGCCGCCAACGCCAACTGGAAGTCGGGCAAGCTGTTCAATCCGATGGAGATGCTGAGCTTCATCGGGTCGCAGTTCGCGGTGTTCGGCCCCGTGCCCTTCGGCGTGTTGGCGGGGGGCGCGATCCTGCTGGCCGGGCGCAAGCGCCTGACCTCGCCCGACCTGATGCTGCTATGCTTCGCCCTGCCGCCGCTGGTCACCGTCGCCGCCCAGGCCTTCGTGTCGCGCGCCAACGCCAACTGGGCCGGCGCGGCCTATGTCGCCGGCTCGGTGCTGGTCGCCGCCTGGCTGCTGCGCTGGGAGGCCCGCCGCTGGCTGATCGGCGGCCTGGCCCTGCAGGCGGTGCTGGCCGCGCTGTTCCTGACCTGGGTGATCAACCCGCGCACCGCCGAGGCCATGGGCATGGCCAACAGCTTCAAGCGAGCCCGCGGCTGGGACCAGACGGTGCGAACGATCATCGACCGCTCGCGCGAGGAGCAGGCGCTGCATGGCGGCCTGACCGCCGTGGCCGTCGACGACCGGTTCCTGTTCAACGTCGCCGCCTATTACGGCCGCGACTATTTTGGCACGCCGCAAGCGCCGCCCTTGAGAATGTGGGTCCACGAGATCGCGCCCCGCAACCAAGCCGAGGCCGAGGCGCCGATGACCACACAGCTCGGCAAACGGGCGCTGATCGCCAGCCTGGACGGCGTCTATCGCGCCAAGATCCAGCAGGACTTCGCGCGCACCTCGGATTTGCAGATCGTCAGTGTGCGTCTGGACAAGAAGCACTCACGCCGTACCGACCTTTTCGTCGCCGAGGGTTTCCAGCCCGTAGCCCGCGATCCGGTGACCGGGCTGCCCTCGAATCCGGCGCCGAACTAGTTCCTCCCCCTCTGGGGGAGGCGGCCGAAGGCCGGTGGGGGGCGTCAGACGCCTAGCCACCCCCCTCCGTCGGCTTCGCCGACACCGCCCCCAGAGGGAGAGGAGCTTAAACCCCGACATCGAACGCGGCCTCGGTCTTGGCCTTGACCTCATCCACGGTCACGCCCGGCGCCAGCTCGATCAGCCGCACCGGCGTCTTGCCGCGATTGATCTCGAAGACGCCCAGCTCAGTGATCAGCAAGTCGACCACCCCCGCGCCTGTCAGCGGCAACGAACAGCTGTGCAGCAGCTTGGGCGCGCCGGACTTCTCGCAGTGGTCCATGACCACCACCACGCGCTTGACGCCGGCCACCAGGTCCATGGCCCCGCCCATGCCCTTGACCATCTTGCCCGGCACCATCCAGTTGGCCAAGTCACCCGTTTCCGACACCTGCATGCCGCCCAGGATCGACAGGGCGATGTGCCCGCCGCGGATCATCGCGAAGCTGTCGGCCGACGAGAAATAGGAGCTGCTGTCCAGCTCGGTGATCGTCTGCTTGCCGGCGTTGATCAGGTCGGCGTCCTCCTCGCCCTCATAGGGGAAGGGGCCCATGCCGAGCATGCCGTTCTCGCTCTGCAGCGTCACCGACATCCCCTCGGGGATATAGTTGGCCACCAGGGTCGGGATGCCGATGCCCAGGTTCACGTAGAAGCCGTCTTTCAGCTCCTTGGCCGCCCGTTCGGCCATTTCGTCGCGCGTCCACGCCATCAGACGGTTTCCTTCTGGCGGGTGGTCACGCGCTCGATGCGCTTCTCGAACTTGGCGCCCTTGATCAAGCGATCCACATAGATGCCGGGCGTGTGGATATTGTCCTTGTCCAGCGCGCCGACCTCCACGATCTCCTCGACCTCGACGATCGTGACCTTGCCGGCCGTGGCCATCATCGGATTGAAGTTGCGGGCGGTCTTTCGGTAGACGAGATTACCCTCGGCGTCGGCCTTCCAGGCCTTGACGATCGACAGGTCGGCCGCCAGGCCGCGCTCCATCACATAGAGCTCGCCGTCAAAGTCGCGCACTTCCTTGCCCTCGGCGACCAGGGTGCCGACCCCTGTGCGCGTGAAGAAGGCGGGGATGCCCGCCCCGCCGGCGCGGATGCGTTCGGCCAGGGTGCCCTGCGGATTGAACTCCAGTTCCAGCTCACCAGAGAGGTAGAGCTGTTCGAACAACTTGTTCTCACCCACATAGGACGAGACCATCTTCTTGATCTGGCGGTTCTCCAGCAGGATGCCCAGGCCAAAGCCATCGACGCCGCAATTGTTGGAGACCACCGTGAGGTCCTTGACACCCGTCTCGCGGATCGCCGCGATCAGGTTCTCGGGAATGCCACAGAGGCCAAAGCCCCCGGCCATGATGGTCATGCCATCGAACAAAACACCCGCCAGCGCGTCGGCGGCTGTGGACTTCACCTTGTCGACCATGGTTCCTCCCGGAGCGACGTTCGCCGACTGCTCTGAGCCGCCGGCCGGAGAAATTCAACCCTTGATGAATACAATTTCGATGTGTGGAGTTTCGGCGTGACGGATTGGATTGACCCAGCGGAATCTAGCACTTCGACCGCGCCAGCCGCCACCTCGGGCGTGTTGCTGACTCTGGCTCATCCGGCGCTTGAACGCTCTCGCGCCAACCGCGCCCTGGCCAAGGCGGCCAAGGGGCTGGGCGGGGTCACCTTCCACGACCTGTACGAGACCTATCCCGACTTCGCGATCGACATCGAGGCCGAGCAGGAAAAGCTGCTGGCCCACGACGTCATCGCCCTGCAGTTCCCGCTCTACTGGTACTCGACTCCGGCCCTGCTGAAGGAGTGGCTCGACCTCGTATGGCTGCACGGCTTCGCCTACGGGATCGACGGCAACGCCCTGGCCGGCAAGCGGATGTTCGTCGCCTGCACCACGGGCGGCGCGGCCAAGGCCTATCACGCCCACGGCTACAACCGCTTCACCCTGGACGAGTATCTGCGGCCGCTGGAACAGACGGCCTATCTGTGCGGCATGGTCTGGGAAACGCCCTTCGTGGTGCATGGGGCGGCGGTGAAGAATGACGAGGACCTCAAGGCGGAGGCCGCGAACTACCGCGCCCGCATCGCCTCGCTGATCACCACCCCCGCCGACGCCGAACTGGGGGCATAGCAGATGTCGTTTCTTCTCCAGGCCCTGGTCTATCTCGGCGCCGCCGTCATCTCCGTGCCGATCGCCAAGCGGTTGGGGCTGGGCTCGGTGCTGGGCTATCTGATCGCCGGGGTGGTGATCGGCCCCTTCGCCCTCTCCTTGGTTGGCGAGCAGACCGACATCATGAAATTCGCCGAATTCGGCGTGGTCATCCTGCTGTTCCTGATCGGGCTGGAAGTCCAGCCCTCGACCCTGTGGGACATGCGCAAGGCGATCTTCGGGTTCGGCGGGACCCAGGTCGTGGGCACCTCGCTCGCCATCGCCGGCGTCTCGATGCTGCTGGGCCTGCCCTGGCAGACGGCCCTGGCGGTCGGCATGGTGCTGGCCATGTCGTCCACCGCCATCGTGCTTCAGACCCTCGACGAGAAGGGCCTCAGACAGGGGCCGGTCGGACGCGCCGCCTTTGGAATCCTGCTGCTGCAGGACCTGGCCGTGATCCCGATGTTCGCCTTGCTGCCGACCCTGGCGACCATCGCCCCCAGCGCTCATGCGGCGACTAGCGGTCATGGCGAGAGCCTGGTCGAGCACCTGCCGCGCTGGGCCCAGGGCCTGGCCGTGCTGGTCGCCGTGGGGACGGTGATCGGTGGCGGCCGCTTCCTTGTGCGACCGATCTTCCGCTTCATCGCCGAGGCCCGGCTGCGCGAGATCTTCACCGCTGCGGCCCTGCTGATCGTGGTGGGCGTGGCCAACATCATGCAGATGGTCGGCCTCTCCCCCGCCCTCGGGGCCTTCCTCGCTGGGGTCGTGCTGGCCGAAAGCGAGTTCCGCCGCGAGCTGGAGAGCGACATCGAACCCTTCCGGGGTCTGCTGCTGGGCCTGTTCTTCATCACCGTCGGGGCCGGGATCGACCTGGGCCTGGTGGCGCGCCAACCCCTGACCCTGATCGGCCTGGTGTTCGGTCTGATGGTGATGAAGTTCCTGGTGGTGTTTGGTCTGGCGCGGCTGTTCGGCGCCCCCGCGAGGGGCGCGGCGGCGGTGGCCACCGCCTTGGCCCAGGGCGGCGAGTTCGCCTTCGTGCTGCTGACCTTCACCGTCGGGGCCGGCGTCATCGGCGCCACCCTGGCCGCTCTGCTGACCGCCGCCGTCGCCGTTTCCATGGCCCTGACCCCGGTGGCGATGATCCTCTACGAGCGGATCGCGGCCATGCTCCAGGCGTCGATCCCCAAGGTCGTGCCCGACACCGGCGACTTCGACGACAGTGAGCCCGACATCATCATCGCCGGCTTCGGACGTTTCGGGCAGATCACCGGCCGCTTGCTGACCGCCAATGGCTTCCGCTCGACGGTGCTGGACAGCGATATCGGGCAGATCGACCTGCTGCGCCGCTTCGGCCGTCGGGTGCACTATGGCGACGCCACGCGGATGGATCTGCTGCGCGCCGCCGGCATCGAGCGGGCCCGGATGCTGATCGTCGCCTTGGATGATCGGGAGAAGACGGTCGAACTGGTCGAGACCGCTCGCAAGGCCTATCCGGAGCTGGTGATCCTGGCGCGGGCCTGGGATCGCCGCCACGCCTATGACCTGCTGGCCAATGGCGCCGACGCGGTTGAACGCGAGACCTTCGAATCCGCCCTCGCGCTGGGCACGACGGCCCTGCAGAAGCTGGGTTATCGCGCCCACCGGGCCCACCGGGCGGGCGCGATATTCCGCCGTCACGATCGCAAGTCGTTCGAGGATCTGCGTCCGGTCTGGGGCCAGGATGAGGCCTATATCCTCGCCTCGCGCGACGCGGCCCAGACCATGGACAAGCTGCTCAGCGCCGACCTGGCGCGCCTGCGCCCCGGCGACGCCAGCGGGGCTTGGGATACGGCCGGCCTGGACGAGGAGTTGAAAGAGCGAGCGGAGCGCGAGGCGGCCAAGTAACCTACTGCGTCAGCGGGCGCAGGATGATCTCGACACGGCGGTTCTGAGCGCGGCCTTCGGGGGTGTCGTTGGAGGCGACCGGCTGGCGCTCGCCCTGGCCGGCTACGAAGACCCGGTCGCTGATCACCCGGCCGCTGCCCACCAGATAACTGGCCACCGAACTGGCGCGGCGCTCCGACAGGGTCTGGTTATAGGCGTCCGGACCGCTGCTGTCGGCGTGGCCGACGATGTCGATCGTGGTCTGGGGATAGGCGTTCAGTGTACGGGCCACATCGTCGAGCACGCGCAGGAACTGCGGCTGCACCTCGGACCTGTCGACCGCGAAGGTGACGTCGCTGGGCATGACCAGCACGATCTGGTCGCCATTGCGGCGGATCATTACGCCCGAACCTTCCAGGCTGCGACGGAAGTCGGCCTGCTGGCGATCCATGTAATTGCCGGTCGCGCCGCCAGCCAGGGCGCCGATGCCCGCGCCGATCAGCGCGTTCTTGCGGCCCTGTTCGCCCTTGTTGGTGTTGGTGAGGTAGCCTAGGGCGGCGCCGATGCCAGCGCCGGCCAAGGCGCCCGTGCCGGTATTGTTGCGCGTCGGCATACCCGTATAGGGGTCTGTGGTAGTGCAGGCGGTGGTCAGGGCGGCGACGCCCAGCAGGGCGATCCACGGCGCGGTCTTGTTCATCATGGTCGGTCTTTCCCTAATGGGTCGCTCCGAAATCACTGGAGCAGCCTTGATCTCACGCGGTGGCGTGTGATCCCCTGGCAGGCAGAACGCCTGTCCCATGGTCAAGTTCCACTAACGCACATGACGCTCCGATGAACAGCGCGGATTGCACAGGGCCTTCGCGCACCGCGTTCGGCGGTGTAGTAAGTCCCGTCTTACTAATTTCCGAGGCTCCAGCCCGTGTCCGCATCCGCCATCGAACCCGTCTCGTTCACCCTGTATTCGAAGGACTTCGACAGGTTCGCCCAGGAACTGGGCGCGTCGTTCCAGCGCTACGGCTTCGCCGTGATCTCAGATCACGACATGGCCCAGGCCCGCCTGGACGCGGCCTTGGCCGACGCCAAGGCCTTCTTCGCCCTGCCGGTGGACATCAAGAAGCAATATGCTGGCGCCTCGGGCGGCTCGCGCGGCTATATCCCGTTCGGCATCGAAACGGCCAAGGGTGCCACCCACTATGATCTGAAGGAATTCTGGCACGTCGGCCGCGACCTGCCGCCGGGCCACCCGTTCCGCGCCAACATGGCCGACAATGTCTGGCCAGCCGAGATCACGGGCTTCCACCACAATGTCGGCTGGATGTACGGCGCGCTCGACAGCCTGGGCACGCGGGTGCTGAAGGCCATCGCCACCTATCTGAATCTGGGCCGCGACTTCTTCGACCCCACGGTCAAGGACGGCAACAGCGTGCTGCGCCTGCTGCACTATCCGCCGATCGCCAAGGACGCCACCGGGGTGCGGGCGGGGGCGCATGGCGATATCAACACCATCACCCTGCTGATGGGCGCCGAGGAGGGCGGGTTGGAGCTTCAGGACCGCAACGGCGACTGGCTGCCGATCAACCCGCCGCCTGGCTGCGTAGTCTGCAATATCGGCGACATGCTGGAACGCCTGACCAACCACGTCCTGCCCTCGACTATCCACCGCGTGGTCAATCCGCCGCCGGAACGTCGCGGCGTGGCGCGCTATTCGACGCCGTTTTTCCTGCATTTCGCGTCGGACTATCTGATCCAGACCCTGCCCAGCTGCGTGACGGCGGAAAACCCCGACCGTTATCCCGAGCCGATCACCGCCGACGCCTTCCTTCAGCAGCGTCTGCGAGAAATCAAGCTGGCCTGACCGGCAGGCGCGAACCGGGACGTCCATCAGTCTCCGGACGAGCCAACGGCGAGGCGGCGCAAAAGCCAAAATGAAAGCCCCGGAGCGACGCTCCGGGGCTTTGCTATTTGGTGATCCGCAGGTTCTGGATCGAGCCTGCGATGGTGTTGAACACCGAGGTCAACTGGGCCGCGTCAGTGACGTCGTAATACATGTCGGTCTTGGTCGCGCAGCTCTGCAGGATGCCTCGAGAGTGGCTCGATACGCCCACTCCGATGGCGTAAATCTGGACGCCCTTGAGCTTGGCCGCTGTGCAGACCTTGATCTGCCGGCTGTCGATGGCGTTCATGCGATCGCTAGCGCTGGAATTCTGGTCGAGCGCGTTGCCGTTCTTGTCCTTCAGCCGCTTCTGCCCGGCATAGCCGTAGCCGCTGTAGGTCGAGTTGTTGACGTTGTTGCTTTCGCTCATGACGTTGTCGCCATCGGTGAGCAGCACCAAGACCTTGGTGGTGTTCTTCGTGCCATAGGGCTTCCCGTCGGCGAAGGGGGCGTTGGGCGACACCGAATGCCAGCCCCACGCCGCGCCCATGGCGACATTGGTGTTGCCCGAGGCGATCATCTTGTCGAGCTTGGCCTTGAGCGTGGAGACACCCGAGGCCGTGCGCACATTGGTGAGACGCATGACGCTGGTGATCCCGCAACCGGCATTGGGTCCGCCGTTCACGTTGCTGGCGCCGCCCCGCAGGTTGGCCGCGGTGTATTTGGTCATCAGCCCCTGGCGGCGCAGAAAGTCGGACTCCGACTTGAACGGGTTGGGACTGGTCAGGTAGTCCTTGGCATAGTCGTTGGCGGGCGCGGCCGTGTAGTTCTTGGTCTTGGTGTTCCCCATGTCCTGGTAGATTTGGTACGAGGTGTCCGGCTCGTCCGGCGCGAAGAACGGTACGAAGTAAGACCCGGGCTTGGCCGCGTAGGGCGCCTCGTCATTGGTGTCATAAGGGTCGGGCCGGCTTTCAACGCAGCCGCTCCAGGTCAGGCCCATGCCGGTCAACAGGGCGAACCGATCCAGGCGCGCGCCGTCATTGAACAGGTCGTCGCCATATTGCGACGGCAGCGCGCCGCGCAGCCAGCCCTGGCCTTCGAAGTTGGAGCCGACATTCACCGTCATCGAGAAGGGAACGACCGAGATCTTCACCGCGTCGGTCTCGGTGGCGCGGGCCGCGGCCGCGCCCAGCACGTCGACCAGCGACTTGGAAGCGTTGATCAAGGCGTTGATCTTGGTGCCGCCCGATCCCAGATTGCTGGCCATCGAGCCGGTGTTGTCGAGCACCAGCGCGACCTCCAGCTTGTTGACCGAGCGCATGACGGTGGAGGTGGCGGCGACGGTGGAATCGCCGCTGCTCCAGAGGTTGGAGATGATCGGCTTGATCGTGGCGCTGACCGTGCCGACCACGGTGTTGCCGGCGCCCGAAGCAAAGGTCGAGCTGGCGGCGGTGAGGGTGACGCCAAGACCGGCCATTTCCGTGGCCAGGGCGGAGTCGCCAATGGAGTCGAGCCCATCGTCCGTGGTGGCCGTCGAACGCGCGGCCATCAGGGTGGCGGCGTCCAGGGCGTCCTGCAGTTGGCGCTTCTGCAGGCTGGCCCGGCTGATGTCGATAAGGCCGAAGGTCAGGATGGCGATCGGCAGCAACAGCAGGGCGAACTGCACGGCGATCGCGCCGCGCTCGTCCGCGCGGGCCGCCGCGAAACGCCACGCCAGCCGGTTCCAGATGGACTTGAACAAGGCGAAATTCCCCTTCGAGGGCGTCATGATGCGCCCCGGACGGTGAACAGCCTGCAAACGACGATGGTGAATCGCCGTCGCGGGCCGCGCAAATCACCTGCCGCAGGACTGGCCCTTGTTCTGCTGGACCAGCCAGGCGTTGGTCTTCATCGCAAGCCTCCCCAGTCTTCGGATCGTGGAGCCGCACCGGAGGCCTGGCGCCGCCACCCGTCAAGTCGGAGAGGCCGCGACGTCGCGTACTTTTGGAAAAACGGGCGACCTCTGCTATATACTGCCCTCGATCCTGAAATCTCTTGCCCCCACATCCCCTTTTTTTGGCCCGCCCCTTGAGCGTCACCCTCGACCTGTCGCGCATCACTCTCAAAGCCGACGCCCCAAAGCCGTTGATCAACCTGTCGGGCCTGACCCGGCCGCAGCTGGTCGCCGCCTTGATCGAGAGCGGCGCCGTCGAGCATGGCAAGGCCAAGATGCGCGCCACCCAGCTGTTTCGCTGGATGCATCATCGCGGTGTCACCGATTTTTCGGCCATGACCGATGTCGCCAAGGAAACCCGCGCCCGACTGGCCGAACAGTTCACTGTGGCGCGTCCCGAGGTGGTCGAGCGTCAGGTCAGCAAGGACGGCACCCGCAAGTGGCTGATCCGCATGGGTCCGGGCATTGAAGTCGAGACGGTCTACATCCCTTCGGTCGGCCGCAGCGGCGCGCTGTGTGTCTCCAGCCAGGTCGGCTGCACGCTGAACTGCAGCTTCTGCCACACCGGCACCCAGGCCTTGGTGCGCAACCTGACCGCCGCCGAGATCGTGGCCCAAGTGCAGATCGCCAAGGACGACCTGGCAGAATGGCCGTCGGACAAGGACGATCGCCTGCTCAGCAACATCGTGTTCATGGGCATGGGTGAGCCGCTGTACAATCTGGGCCAGGTGGCCGACGCCATCGAGATCATCAGCGACAACGAGGGCATCGCCATCTCGCGTCGGCGGATCACGGTCTCGACCTCGGGCGTGGTCCCCCAGCTCGACGCCCTGGGCGACAAGACCCAGGCCATGCTGGCCATCAGCCTGCACGCCACCAACGACGCCCTGCGCGACGAGCTGGTGCCGCTGAACAAGAAGTATCCGCTGGACCAGCTGATGGCCGGCGTCCGCGCCTATCCGGGCATCAGCAACGCCCGCCGCGTGACCTTCGAATATGTGATGTTGAAGGGCGTCAATGACAGCCCCGATGAGGCCCGTGCCCTGGTCAAGCTGATCAAGGGCATTCCGGCCAAGGTCAATCTGATCCCGTTCAATCCCTGGCCTGGCACCGACTATGTCTGCTCCGACTGGGCGGCGATCGAGGCCTTCGGGTCGATCCTCAACAAGGCCGGCTATTCCTCGCCGATCCGCACGCCCCGGGGCCGCGACATCCTCGCCGCCTGTGGCCAGTTGAAGAGCGAGAGCGAAAAGGTGCGAGCATCGGCCCTCCGCAAGTTGTCGGTCGAGGCCATGGTGGGCCGGCTGGACGACGAGGACGAGGCGGCGGCCTAATCTCTCAAAACACCGTGGAGCTGATCGCCTTGGACGCCACCGCCGAGCCTGACTGGCGCGCCGAACAGTTACTCGACAAGGAATACCTCGTCGGCGTCCGCTTCCAGCGGAAGCGGCATCGCACCTATCGCGAGGGTTGGGATCACGATCATTGCGTAGGCTGCTGGGCCACCTTCGCCGAGCGCGATGTCTCCGAACAGATTGACGAGCCTGTACTGCATGACGGCTTCACGACCTGCGAGGATTTCGAATACGGGGCCGAGTATTGGTGGATCTGCTTGGACTGCTGGGCGACCTTCAAGGGTCCGATGAAATGGACCGAAGCCGTGGCGGAAACCGAGGGTGAAACCGGCGCGGAAGCCTGATGAGCGAGCCCCCTACGCACGGCCCTCGAACCCGTGCTAGCAATGCGTCCCTCAAGTTCGGGGTTTATCGCCTTCATGCCGCCACAGCTCCAGTCGCCCGAGATCCAGGCCTTCGCCAGCGGTCTGCCGCTGACCCTGATGCACGCCGCCATCACTTTGGTGATGCTGGTGGTGGGCACGGCGCTCTATGCCCTGTTGACCCCGCACAAGGAGATCAAGCTGATCCGCGAGGGCAACGCCGCAGCCGCCCTGTCGCTGGGCGGGGTAATGGTCGGTCTGGCCATTCCGCTGGCCACCTCGCTTCGGGCCTCGGTCTCGCCGCTGGAGATCGTGCTGTGGGGCGTGACGACGATCTTCGTCCAACTGCTGGTCTTCCGGATCACCGACATGCTGCTCAAGGGCTTGCCGGAGCGGATCAACGAGGGCGAGGTCGCCGCCGCCGCCTTGCTGGTCGGCGCCAAGCTGGCCACCGCCCTGGTCCTCGCCGCCGCCGTGGCCGGCTGACGCGCCGAGACGCGGGGGCTCACAGTTGCATTTCCCAAGGCTTCCGGACTGGCTGATCTACGGGGCGGTGGTCGCCGCCCTGCTGGTCGTGGCCGTCGGTCGGCAGGAGCGCTCCGACGCCCCCTCGCCGCCACCGCCCGTTCCTGGCGGCGAGGGCTTGCCGCTGGGACCGGCCTCGCCTTTCGATCCCTCGATCGTCGTCCAGGTGCCCGAAAAGGGCCAGCCCGGCAGCGGCACGGCCTTTTCCGTGGATGACAGCGGCGCCTGGCTCACCGCCCGCCATGTCGTGGATGGTTGCAAACAGGCCGCCATCGTCGTTGCCGACGGCCGGGGCGTGGCCGCCAGGATCACGCTCGATCCCACCGGCGACGCCGCCATCCTGACCACCGAGGGCGGCGCCCCCGCCGTGCCGATGCGCGGGATGGGCGAGCCGCCGCGTCGGGGCGAGCGGGCCTATCACCCGGGGTTCCCTCAAGGGCATCCAGGCGAGGTGACCTCCCGCCTGCTGGGGCGTGAAAACCTGGTCGTGCGGGGACGCGGAGCGCGCACCGAGCCGGTGCTGGTCTGGGCCGAGGTCGGCCGCACCGACAATCTGAAGGGCACCCTGTCGGGCCTGTCGGGCGCTCCCGCCCTAGACGGCGCCGGGCGGGTGATCGGAGTCACCGTGGCCGAGTCGCCGCGCCGGGGCCGCATCTATACGACGGCCCCGGAGACCGTCCGCGACCTCATGCTGCAAGGCCGCCGCCGCGCCGCCGGCTTCGCCCTCGGCGAACAGATCACCACCGAAAACTACGGCCGCGTCGCCGACGGCCTGCGCCGCGACCTGCGGGTCGCCCAAGTGGTGTGTTTGAAGAGCGAGACCTAGACTTCAGCCTTGGCATTGGCTTGAGCGTCGCCGGTGGTCGGATCGACTTGGCGAGCCGCGACGAAGAACACCAGCACGATGGCCACGAAGCCGATCACGGTCGTGTAGACGTAGAACACGAAATAGCCGGTCCCTAGCGCCGCCGGACTCACCCCGGACTTGGCCATGGCCTTGGCGTAGCTCTCGGCCGGCAGGCGGCTCATCAGCGTCTTAAGGCCGGCGATGAAGCCCGAGCCATCGGCCGCCTTGGCCACGCTTTCGACGATGCGGCCCGACTGGCTGGCCAGCAGCTTGCCCAGCAGAGCGTACAGCGATGAGAACAGCGCGTACTGCGTGGCGGTGAAGCCGGCGCTGGTCAGGCTGGACATGTAGGCGATCAGGC
Source organism: Caulobacter sp. DWR2-3-1b2 (assembly GCF_049896345.1). Lineage (NCBI taxonomy): Bacteria > Pseudomonadati > Pseudomonadota > Alphaproteobacteria > Caulobacterales > Caulobacteraceae > Caulobacter > Caulobacter sp. DWR2-3-1b2. Next base: position 333,634 of record NZ_JAFCUC010000001.1, read on the forward strand.
AGGTGCCGGCGAAGCCGCCGCCGATGTTGTCGGCGGCGATGGCCAGCATCAGGGCCGAGATGTCGTGACCGGCCATGGCCAGCCAGGCGAAGGCCAGGTTGCTCAGCGAGCCCAGGAACGCGCCGGCGATCAGCGAGCGCATCAGGCCAAAGCGCAGCACCGACCAGCCGCCCAGCGTCACGCCGAGGATCGACATCACCGCCCCGAACACCTTGCGGACCTCGGCGATCTCCAGCTTGGAGAAGCCCAGGTCGACATAGAAGGCCCCGTTGATGTTGATGACGAAGTCGGAGACCCGATAGAGGCAGATCAGGGCCAGGATCAGTCCGCCCAGCTTGGCGTAGCGGTTGAAGAAATCGACCAGCGGCTGACCGAGGGCCGAAGACAGATAGACGCCCGGACGGGTCGGTCGGCGCGGGATCGGCCAGGCGGCCAAGGCGATCACCGCGAAGCCGCCGATCACGCCGGCCAGTTGCAGCCAGGGCTTGGCGTCGGACTTGAACGCCTCGATCAGGCTGGCGCCCGCGCTGTCGGCGCCGAAGACGCCCAGCAGGGTCGAGGCCAGGGCCGGATCGCCGATCAGGCCGACGCCGAGCATCAGCGCGCCGAGCAGCAGGACTAAGACGCGAACCACGGTCTCGATCGCTTCCAGAAAGGGACGAGGCGGCAGGTCGCCGGTGTCGATGGCGCGCACGGCGTGCTGGGCTTCGCGCGGCGCGGCCAGCACGGCCAGCATGCCCACGCCCATCAGCGCCGCCATTGCCGCGTAAGAGACGCTCCAGGTGAAGGCCTCGGCCAGAATCAGCGGCACGGCGCCGGCCACGATGATGGCGATGCGATAGCCCCACTGATAGGCGGCGGCCATGGCGCCTTGCTTGGCGTCCTCGGCCACCTCGATCCGCCAAGCGTCGATGACGATGTCCTGGTTGGCCGAGGCGAAGCCGACCATTACCGCGAACAGAGCCATCAGGCCCAGGTGGGTGGCGGGATTGGTGCCCGAGACCAGGGTTAAGCCGACGATGATCACGGCCTGCGAAACCAGCATCCATGACCGACGGTGGCCCAGCCACTTCGTCAGGAACGGCACGGCGGTGCGGTCGACGATCGGAGCCCAGAGGAACTTCAGGGCGGTGAACAGAGTGGCTAAGCTGAAGAAGGCGATGACCTCCAGCTTTAGCCCGATGTCGCGCAGCCAGATCGACAGGGTATCGAACACCAGTAGGGCGGGCAGGCCGGCGGCGAAACCGAGGAAGAACATCACCGTGGTGCTACGAATGTCCCGCGTGCCTTCGCCCTGAGCCGAAGCCGGGGGGCCGAAGCGGTTGGCGTCGTCCTGGCCTTTCACGATGCCCAGATCATAGAGCAGCCACAGCCAGCCCAGCACGGGCACGAGGGCGGCCAGCATCCACCACCCGCTCTTGCCGCGATCGTGGCAGCGCTTCACACCGATGGCCAGAAGCGGCCAGATCAAGCCGAGCGCGATCAGCCAGGGCAGGGCGTCGAGGATTTCCGAACCCGGCGGACGGGGCGGCGGCGGGGCCGTCGGATCGACAGGCGGCTTGAGGTTCACCAGCGCCCAGAACAGGCCGAAGATGGCGCCGGCCGCCACCTGAACCAGCCAGAGCTGCAGGCGGCCGACACGGCCGTGGAACGAGGTCAGAAGGGCCTGGGCGGTCTGGGCTTGCGGCGTCTCGCCCTGGGTTTCAGCCTTCTGCGTCGCCATCCAAGCCCCCTTTGAACCGCCGGGAGCCTTGGTCCCGCCTTAGCCGGCGAGCTTGGCGCGTGTCGCGGCTTTCGTCCAGCCGAGCCCGCTCTGTCCAAGGTGGGCCCAGTTCGTGAGCACCCCGCGCAGGGCCGAGGGCGTCAGGGGCTTGGCGAGAAAGTCGTTCATGCCGGCCGCCAGACAGGCGCGGCGGTCCTCGTCGAAGGCGTCGGCGGTCAGGGCGACGATCGGGGTGGTGACGCCGCGCTCGCGCAGGGCCCGGGTCGCCTCCAGGCCGTTCAGGCCCGGCATGCGCAGGTCCATCAGGATCAGGTCGTAGAAGCCGCGCGACAGGGCCGAGACGGCCTCGTCGCCGCTGGCGATGCGGTCGACCTTGCAGCCCTCGCGTTCCAAAAGGGCGCGGGCCAGCAGGGCGTTGATCGGATTGTCCTCGGCCAGCAGCACCCGGACCCCCGTGGCGATGGCCGGGGCGATGCGGTCGTCGTCCGGGACCTTGGCGGGGGCGGTCTCGACCACGGCGGGATGGCTGGCGGTCCCCTTGATCTGAGGAACACGGGCTTCCAGCACCTGGGCGATCAGCGAGGCGCGGCGCAGCGGCTTGATCAGGTAGCCGCTGAAGCCGGCGGCCTTGAGCTTGGCGATGCGGTCGCGTTGGTCGGGCGTCAGCAGCACGATCGAGGCCCGGCCCGCCGGCGGCTTGAATGCTCCGCGAGGACTTGCCCCTTGTGCTTTGGCCAGCACGGCGTCGAGCAGCAGCACGGCGTCGGCCGGCGCGCCCTTCAGGGCAGCAGCGACCGTCTCGCCGGAGAGCGCTTGACCGCCGCTGGCGCGGATCTGGCGAATGGCCGCCTCGCGGATCATGGCGTTGGGCGAGGCGATGGCCACGCAGCGGCCGGCGAGCGGCAGGTCGACAGCGGCGTTGGCGACGGCTTCGAACGAGGCTTCGAACCAGAAGTCGGCCCCCTGTCCCACCTCGCCCCCTACGCCGGCCTCGCCGTCCATGGCCGCGGCTAGGCGGGCGACGATGGCCAGGCCCAGGCCGGCCCCGCCCAGCTGGGCGCGGTGGGAGGGATCGGTTTGGACGAAGGCCTCGAAGATCGCGGCGCGGGCATCCGGCGCCACGCCCGGCCCGGTGTCGCGCACCGAGAAGCGCACGCGACCGTTGGCCACGTGATCGGCGCTGAGCAGCACCCCGCCGGCCTCGGTGAACTTGATGGCGTTGCCGGCATAGTTCAGCAGCACCTGCCGCAGTCGGCCCTCGTCGGCCAGGATGGTGGTCAGGCCCGGCGCGCAGGCCCAGGCGATCTCGATGGATTTCTCGTGGGCCCGAGGGCTCAGCAGCTCGGCGACCTGGCGCAGCAGGTTCTCGACCTCGACCGGCGCGGCCTGCAGGTCGATCGCCGTGGCCCCCAGGCGAGCGAAGTCCAGCACGTCATTGACGAGCGACAGCAGGTGGTCGCCGCTCTCGCGCAAGGCCGCCACGTAGGTCCGCTGCTCGGCGGTCAGGCGGGTGCCCTCCAACAGGCGGGCCATGCCCAGCACGCCGTTGAGCGGGGTGCGAAACTCGTGGCTCAGGGTAGCCAGCTGTTCGGGCGTGACCCCGGTGGAGGAAGGGCGGTTGCTCATGGGTGGAACCTAGCAGAGACGACTTAACGGGCGGTTCAAGACGGGCGGCCGGAGACGCGGCTCCGCCGCTTCACGCGGCTGACCCGCTGAAGAGATTGGGGAGGGTGCGAAGCGCCCGGGCTCCGCCCGGAGGTTTTGCAGTAGATGTACCGTTTCGACGAAGACGAGCGCTTCGCGTGGCCTTCAGACGGGAGCCATCGGAGCGCGGGGTCTTAACCCGCTTCCGAAGTGGGCCCCCGGCGGGCGGCAGGGCGGCTAACCCTTCCGGACCATGCGGGCGATTTCAGCCCGCACCTGTCGGCCTGTCCGCCTACCCCGAGCGCCGGAGTTTCGTCACCACGGGGGTGAACCTGCTCCGAACCGACCTGGGGCGCTCCTTGTCAGAGCACGGCGGACAAGCCTTCCCGCTCGTCCACCCCTGAAAGCCGCCTCGGTCGCCGTACGTGCGCCCTCCCCGTGCTCTCAGGTGAGGACCATTATGGGGGTGGTTTTGGACGCGCCAGGGTTTGTGACGCTGATTATTTCATAGAGCGTTAATATTACTATAGTTTCTAGTGGGAATATATGGGGATGCAGCAGCGCCGATCCCCCTTTCTTGAACCCTCTCCCGCTGGGAGAGGGAGGGGCCCGCCGCGCAGCGGTGGGAGGGTGAGGGGGTAAACCGTCAGACGGCGTGCCGGCAGGGCGTCCGTGCGAAACCGGCGACGCACCTGTCGCAAGAGACGCCAGCAACGGGTCCGAGCGCTCACGCTCAAAACGCCCCCTCGCCGCTCATCCCGCCCATCGCGCTGGCCCGCCTGTGGGCCAGCGCCTCGGCGATGTGGACACGGCGGACGCTGGGCGCGCCTTCCAGGTCGGCGATCGTTCGGGCCAGGCGAAGGACCCGGGTCCAGCCTCGGGCGCTGATCTGTCGCGCCTCGGCGGCGCGGGTGAGCAGGGCGCGGCCGGTCTCGTCGAGGTCGGCGATCTTATCCAAGAAGCGACCCTCGGCACGGCCGTTGAGGGCCTCGGCCCCGACCGGCGCGGCCTCTCCCGTCAGGGCCATCGCCTCGGCCCGTTCCAGCTGCAGGCGGCGGGCCTGGGCGACGCGGGCGGCGACCTCCGCCGTGCCCTCGCTGGGGGGCGGCAGAGCCAAGTCGGCGGCGGTGACAGCCGGCATGTCGACGGCCAGGTCGATACGGTCCATAAGCGGCCCGCTGACCCGGCCCTGGTAGTCGCGAATGCAGCGCGGGGCCTTGCCGCAGGCGCCCCGCCCCGCCCCGCCATGGCCACAGCGGCAGGGGTTCATCGCCGCCACCAGCTGCACCCGGGCCGGATATCGGACATGGGCGTTGGCGCGGGCCACCATCACCTCGCCGGTCTCCAGCGGCCCCCGCAGGCTGTCCAGGGCCTGGGTGCCGAACTCCGGCAGCTCATCCAGGAACAGCACGCCATTATGGGCCAGCGACACCTCGCCGGGCTTGGCCTTCAGCCCGCCGCCGGTCAGGGCCGCCATGCTGGCGCTGTGGTGCGGCGAGCGGTATGGCCGCGCCCGGGTCAGCGTGCCCTTGGCGATCAGTCCGGCCACCGAATGGACCATCGAGGTCTCCAGCAGCTCGACCGAGGTCAGGGGCGGCAAGAGGCCGGGCAGACGTTGGGCGAGCATGGACTTGCCAGAGCCCGGCGGGCCGCAGAACAGCAGGTTGTGACCGCCGGCCGCCGCGATCTCCAAGGCCCGCTTGGCGTGCTCCTGGCCCTTGACGTCGCGCAGGTCGCGAAAGCCCGCCCCTTCCTCGACCGGGCCAGGCAAGGGAGCTGACAGGATCTGGCCGCCCCGGAAGTGGTTGATCAGCGCCACCAGCGAGCGGGGCGCCAGGATCCGCGTGCCACCCGCCCAGGCGGCCTCTGGTCCGCAAGCCTCCGGGCAGATCAGGCCAAGGTCCATGGCCCCGGCCGCCATCGCGGCGGGCAGGGCGCCGGCCGTGGCTGCGATCCGTCCGTCCAAGGACAGTTCACCCATCGCCGCCCAGCCGTCCAGCGCGTCGATCGGGATCACGCCCATGGCCGCCATCACCGCGAGCGCGATGGGAAGGTCGTAATGCGACCCCTCCTTGGGCATGTCGGCGGGCGCCAGATTGACGACGATCCGCTTGCCCGGCAAGGCCAAGCCCAACCCCGCGAAGGCGCCGCGCACGCGTTCGCGACTCTCGGCCACCGCCTTGTCGCCCAAGCCGACAATGACCATGATCTGCTGGCCGCCGGTCAGCTGCACCTCGACATCGACGCGGCGCGCCTCGACGCCCTCGAAAGCCACCGTGACGACTTTGGCCGCCATTGGTTTCTCGCCCCTCGCCCACTCAATCTTATCCACAAGCCAAACATGGCTGCTAGAGCGGAGCAAGAACAAAAAACGAACGTTTCAGGAAAGTGCGAAGAAGTTGTGACGATTCAGTCGTCTAGACGACGTTCTTCAGTCGGCGCTGGAGCGGATCACTTCGATACGATCCCAGAGCACCGCCGCCGCGTCGGCGCCGCCGAACCGCTTGAGCTGCTGGGCGCCGGTGGGAGACGTGACGTTGATCTCGGTCAGGAATTCGCCGATCACGTCGATGCCGACAAAGAGCAGCCCGCGCCGCTTCAGTTCCGGCGCGATGATCGCGCAGAGCTCCAGGTCGCGCGGCGTCAGCCCCACCGCCTCGGCCCGGCCGCCCACGCGCAGGTTCGACCGCACCTGGCCCGCAGCCGGCACGCGATTGACCGCGCCCACCGGCTCGCCATCGACCAGCAGAATGCGCTTGTCGCCCTTGCTGACCGCCGGCACGAACTTCTGGGCGATGACCTGCTCGCGGCTGATCATGGCGTGCAGTTCCAGCAGGGCGTCGAGATTGGGATCGTCGGCCAGCAACCGCGCCACGCCCGAGCCGCCGCCGCCGTAGAGGGGCTTGAGCACGATGTCGCCATGCCGGGCGCGAAAGTCGTAGATCGCCTCGTGGTCCGACGTGATCAGGGTCGGCGGCTGGACGCCCGGAAAGTCGGTGACGAACAGCTTCTCGGGTGCGTTACGCACCTCGGCCGGGTTGTTGACCACCAGGGTGTGGGGGTGGACCTTTTCGAGGAAGTGCGTGGCGGTGATATAGGCCATGTCGAACGGCGGATCCTGGCGCATCAGCACCACGTCGACATCGTCCTTCATGTCGAGGATTTCGACATCACCGAGTTGGGCATGCGATCCCTGCGTCTTGGTCAACACCAGCGACTGAGCGCGGGCGAACACCCGGCCGTCTTCCATCGACAGCTTGTCGGGGGTGTAGACCCACAGCCCGTGGCCCCGCGCCTGAGCTTCCCACATCATCAGGAAGGTGGTGTCGTTCTCGATATTGATCCCCTGGACGGGATCCATCTGGACGGCGACTCTCAGCGACATGGGGGCTCCGGATCAGATGCGGACGCGACGGCGCAGGCCTCGCGTGACGAACGCCTTAGTTAGGATGACCAAGACGGTAATGCGAGGAATGTTCGCCTTGTCGCGATCAAACCGGCTCGACAGCGCGCTCCACGTCTGATGGATTAAAACAAGCTTTACCCGCGGAGATGGATCCGTGCGCAGCCTCGCCTTGTACGTCGGCCTCGCCGCCGCGTTCGTCCTCGGGAGCGAGGTGCGAGCCCAAGCCATCATCGACATGCATCTGCACGCCATTCCGGCCGACAGCCAGGGACCGCCGCCCATCCGGTCGTTTCGTCCAAGAACGATGCGGCTCTGCGGGACGAGACCCTGGCGGCCCTGCGGCGCTAGAGCATTTCTCGACCTGACCGCGCCAGGCCGTGAGCTCTAATCTTCTGTTTTGAAGCATTTTTCTTGACGCGAACCGGAACCACTTCGGTCGAACAATGCGTTAGTTCAGCCGCATCCGCATCCGCTCGCGCGCCGCCCGGGCGGCTATGGCCGCGCCGCCGTCCAGGACCTGGGCGCGCGACAAGGCCTGCAACGCTCCCGCCAGCGCCCCTTGCCCTTCGCGGGCGGCGGCGACGTCGAGCCAGGGATGGTGGTCGGTGGGGTCGAGCAGGGCCCGGCGCAGGGCCGAGCGCTCGGCCCGCGCCCAGTCGCGCGATTGCTGGGCGCGGGCAAAGATATTGTTCTGTAGGCGGATCAACACGGCGCGGTCGGAGATCGGGCTCATCAGCACGTCCAGCTTGGCGGCGACGTCGGGCATCAGGCCAGTTCGCAAGGCCCGGCGCGACAGTTCCGACGGCAGCACTACCCGGCCCTCGCTGAACGGGTCCAGGGCCAGCGGGCCCTCTTCGGTCTCGATGCGCAGCAGGAAGTGACCTGGGAAATCGACGCCGTGCAAATCGAGGCCGCACGACCGGCCCGCATGCAGGTAAAACACTCCCAACGCCACAGGCAGGCCCTTGCGCCGCTGCGCCACGGCGATGATGTCGGCGTTGTCGGAATGGTCGTAGGTGATCAGGTCGCCCGACAGCCGCAAATCCCCGGCCATGGTCTCGGCCAGGGCTTCCTCGGCGGATTCCAGCTTCAGACGCTCGGTCAGGCGATCGACCGAATGGCGGGCCAGGTCGAGCACCGGCGCCGGGTCGCGATCGGGATCATCATGCACGGCGCAGGCCAGGGCTGCCTCCAGCAGCGGAAAAGCCTTGTCCGGACGATTGCCGGCGTCGGTCAGCAGGGCCTCGGCTTCCTCGCGGGTCACGATGCGGGGTTCCAGCTGTTGGGCCAGGCGTCGGGTACGTGACGCGGCCGGCGGCCGGGGGCCAGGGCGATCAGATCGAGCCGCACCGTAGCGTCGCGCAAACCCGAGCGGCTGGCGGCGATGTGGGCGCCGGCCCGCCGCAGCCGCGCCTGCTGCTCATGGGTCACCGCTTCCAAGGCTGTCTCCAGGCTGGTTCTGCGCTTGACTTCAACAACGGCCAGGACGCTTCCCCGTTGCGCCAACAGGTCGATCTCGCCCAGGGGCGTGGCCAGGCGGAAGCCGAGGATGCGGTAGCCCTTGGCGAGCAACCATAGCGCCGCCACCACCTCGGCGCGGCGGCCCGACAGGCGAGCGGCGGCTCCCCTTGCCTTTCTTTCAGGGCGGAGGGGGCGGACAGCCGTCACGAGGCTTCGTCCTTCAGGGCCAGCGCCTGGCGGTAGAGGTCGCGGCGCGGCAGGCCCAGGGCCTTGGCCACCTCGGAAGCGGCCTCGCCCAGCGGCAGGCGGGCCATCGCCTCGCGCAGGGCCGCCTCGGCGTCGCCCTCGCGGACCGGCGCCTCTTGGCCAGGACCAACCAGAATGACGATCTCGCCCTTGGGGGCCGTAAAGCGGGGGTCGGCGGCCAGCACGTCGAGCGGGCCGCGGATGCAGGTCTCGTAGAGCTTGGTCAGTTCGCGGGCCACGGCGCCCTGGCGGGGTCCGAACACGGCGGCCATGTCGGCCAGGCTGTCGGCCACCCTCGAGGCGCCTTCGTAGAAGATCAAGGTGGCGCGGACATTGGCCAGCTCGGCGAAGAAGGTCTTGCGCGCCGCGCTCTTGGGCGGCGGAAAACCCGCGAACAGGAAGCGGTCGGTGGGTAGGCCAGCCAGGGTCAGGGCGGCGAGGGCCGCCGAGGCGCCGGGAATCGGAAACACCGCGTGGCCGGCCTCGATCGCCGCCTGGGCCAGGCGGTAGCCGGGATCAGAGACCATCGGGGTCCCGGCGTCTGACACTAGGGCCACGCGCTCGCCCGCCTCCAACCGCTCCAGGATCCTCGGCGTCTCGCGGTCAGCGACATGTTCGTCATAACGCTGCAGACGTTTGGAGATCGAATAGGCGGCCAGCAGCTTGCCTGAAACGCGGGTGTCCTCGGCCAGCAACACGTCGCAGGCGTTGAGCACGTCCAGCGCCCGCAGGGTGATGTCCCGCAGATTGCCAATCGGCGTGGCCACCAGATACAGGCCTGGGGCGAGCGGCGCGTCGGACAGGGCGGGCGGGGCAAGCTGGCGACGCAAGGGCAAACTTTCCGAGACGAAGGACGCCCACAACGCGGCGCGTTTCGCAGGGATATCAGGTCGCGAGCGTTCCTGTCAGCCGGTCCAGAACGAGACGTCCGGGCCGGGTGGCGCGTAGGCGAGTCGGATCGTCGGCCAACAGGCCGTCCTCGACCAGGGATTTCACCTTCGGCGTGTCTGGCGACAGGGCAAGCGCGGCGATCTCGGCGAAGGCCACGCCGTCGTCTATGCGCAGGCCCAGCACGAGGCGCTCCTCGGCGGCCTCGAGCGGGGTCAGGACTTCACGCTCGAAGCCGACTCCGGTTTGCGCCACGGCGCGGATGTAGTCGGCGACCTTGCGATGGGCCGTGGTGGCCAGCTTTCCGCCGTCCAGCGACAGCCGGCCGTGGGCGCCAGGGCCGGCGCCGACATAGTCGTGGCCCTGCCAATAGACCAGGTTGTGGCGTGAGCGGGCGGCCGGGCCCTGGGCGTGGTTTGAAACCTCGTAGGCGTCAAAGCCGGCGGCCTCGAGCACGATTTGCGTGGTCTCGAACAGCGACGCGGCCAAGTCCTGGTCGGGCACGACCATCCGGCCGCGGCCGATGGCCCGGTCGAAGGCGGTGCCCTGCTCGATTGTCAGTTGATAGGGCGAGACGTGCTCGGGGCCATGGGCCAGCAGTTCGCCCAGTTCCGCCGTCCAGGCCGCCACCGTCTGGCCGGGCCGGGCGTAGATCAGGTCGGCCGACAAGCGCGGAAAGGCCTTGGCCGCCACGGCGAGCGCCCGGCGGGCCGAGCCGGCGTCGTGGTTGCGGCCCAGCAGGGACAGGGCCGCGTCGTCCAGCGCCTGGACGCCCAGCGACAGCCGCGCCACGCCGGCCGCCGCCAACGCGTCGAAACGATCCGCTTCGGCGTCGGTGGGATTGGCCTCGAGGCTGATCTCTAGGTCCTCGGCCGGGCTCCAAAGCACCTTGGCCGTATCGATCACCCGGGCGACATGGGCGGGGTCCATCAGCGACGGCGTGCCGCCACCGAAGAAGATCGACAGCAGCTGACGAGGCCCGGTCAGGGCGCGCTGGGCGATCAGGTCGGCGACGATGGCGTCGACCAAGGCCGCTTGCTCGCCAGTCCGGCCCCGGTCGCGCACCACGTTGAAGTCGCAATAGGGGCAGATGCGGGCGCAATAGGGCCAGTGAACATAGACGCCGAGGGGAGGCGGTTGCGTCATCGCACAAGCCTTCCCCACACCGTCTCCCCGGCGAAGGCCGGGGCCCAGGTGAAACCCACGAGACGCTCAGGATGAATCTGGGTCCCGGCCTTCGCCGGAAAGCCAGATATGGGTTGGCGGTTTGGTGAAACCCTAGTCAAACAGCGCCGCCTTCAGCTTCGCGAACGCGATCGCCCGATGGCTCATGGCGTCCTTGGCGGCCGGCTCCATCTCGCCGAACGTCTGGTCGAGGCCCGTGGGAATGAAGATCGGATCGTAGCCGAAGCCGTTGTCGCCGCGCGGCGGGAAGGTCAGAACGCCGTGCACCTCGCCCTGCACCACCACCGCCGGGCCGCCGTTTGGCCAGGCGACGGCCAGGGCGCAGGTGAACCAGGCCGCGAGATCTTCGGAGCCCGCCTCCTCGATCCGCTCGGCCACCTTGCCTATCGCCAGGCCGAAATCCTTGGTCGGCCCGGCCCAACGCGCCGAATAGATGCCCGGCTGTCCGTCCAGGGCCGCGACCGACAGACCCGAATCGTCGGCCAGGGCGATCTGACCCGAATGGTCGGCGGCGTGACGGGCCTTGAGCAGGGCGTTGCCGACGAAGGTCGTCTCGGTCTCGTCCGGCTCGGGGATGCCCAGGGCGCCGGCGGTCAGCACCTCGAAGCGGCCCTCGAGCAGCGCGTGTAGTTCCTTGGCCTTGCCGGGGTTGTGCGTCGCCGCGACGAGCTTAAGTCCAGCGTCCAGCTTCAGCGTCATCACGCGTCTCCCTTCGGGCAAATCCTACCGCCAGTCTCTACGCCTTCCCGATACCGCTCCGCTATAAGGCAGACCATGGTGGCCACGGCGCCACACCTCGCATGATCTCGTTCGATGAGCGCGATCATTACAGAGGTTTAATATCGTTTATCGATAAGCGACATTGGCGGGTCGTAAAACGCCGCCTATGTATCGAGCCATGGAAGACCCGCCACCTCGGCGCGGCCCAGAACCCCGATTGAAGCCGCCATGTCCGCCGCCAGACTGATCCGCATCGCCGACGCCGTCGCCACCCGCTTGGCGACCCTGACGCTGATCGCGGGCCTGCCGCTGGCCGCCGTGACCTTCGCGATCAAGACGTTCTAGCCTGGTTTTGACCTGAGTTTCCGGCCCGACTTTGACCCGTCTCGATACACTGGCGCATGGTCGGCGCCTGTGAAGAGGTAAGGGAGAGAACGGATGCGCGCCTTGGGGCCAGGCTCGGTTTCGAGTTTCCTGAAGATCATTCTCGACGTGATCTATGTGGGCCTGTGGGTCTGGGTCAGCCTGCTGGCGGTGTTCACCGTGGCGGTGCTGCTGCTGAGCTTCAATCCCGAGCTGATCACCGAGAAGCTGCACGTGGGCGGCTCGGCCGACGAGCTGATCGCCAAGGGCCCGCTGTTCGCCGGCGGCCTGGCGGCCTGGGCCCTGATGTCCGGGGGCTGGATGGTGATCGTCGAGCGCCTGCGGCGCATTTTCGCCACCCTGACCGCCGGCGATCCCTTCCATCCCGACAATGTCCGCCGCTTGCGAGTGGTGGGCCTGGTTTTGGCTGGCCTGGAGATTGGCCACTACATCTTCGCAGCCTTGGCCGGCTGGTTGGCCCCGGAGGCCAAGATCGACAGCACCTTCAGCATCAGCGCCTGGTTCCCGGTCCTGGTGGTGTTCGTGCTGGCCGAAGTATTCCGCGAAGGCGCCCGCCTTCGCCGCGAAGCCGAATTGACCATCTGATGCCTATCGTGACGCGGAGATAAGAAAATCATGGCCATCCGCGTTCAACTGGACCGCATCCTGCTGGAACGGCGCATGTCGCTGACCGAGCTTTCCGACCGGGTGGGCGTGACCATCGCCAACCTGTCGATCCTGAAGACCGGCAAGGCCCGCGCCGTGCGCTTCTCGACGCTGGACGCCCTGTGCCGCGAACTGCAATGCCAGCCGGGAGACCTGATGGGCTTCGAGCCCGGCCCCGGCGACGGCGGGTTGGAGGATGTGGACTAAAATTCCCTTCTCCCCTTGCGGGAGAAGGTGTCAGCGAAGCTGACGGATGAGGGGTCCTCAGACGACAAAAGACGCGACCGGCCTTTCGGCTGTCGCGGCTTTTCTGTTCTTCGACCCCTCTCCCGCAAGCGGAGAGGGTAAAGAACGTTACCGAGGCTTCGCCGCCGCGACCGCATCGCGCTGGATGACGAACAGCTCGCCGATGCCCTTTTCCGCCAGGGCGAACAGGGTGTCGAATTCGCCGCGCGAGAAGCCGCGTTTCTCGCCGGTGGCCTGGACCTCGACGATGTCGCCCGAGCCGGTCAGCACGAAATTGCTGTCGGCCTCGGCCTGGCTGTCTTCCTCATAGTCGAGGTCAAGCACCGGGACATTATCGAACACGCCGCACGAGACGGCCGCTACCTGGCCGATGATCGGGTCGGTCTTCAGCACGCCTTCGGCCAGCAGATAATTGACCGCCAGGCGCAGGGCGACCCAGGCGCCGGTGATGGCGGCGGTGCGGGTGCCGCCGTCGGCCTGGATGACGTCGCAGTCCAGGCTGATCTGTCGTTCACCCAACGCCTTGAGATCGACCACCGCTCGCAGGGACCGCCCGATCAGGCGCTGGATTTCCTGGGTGCGGCCACTCTGCTTGCCCGCGGCGGCCTCGCGGCGACCCCGGGTGTGGGTGGCGCGGGGCAGCATGCCATACTCGGCCGTGACCCAGCCGGCGCCCTTGTTGCGCATCCAGCCGGGCACGCTTTCCTCGACCGTGGCGGTGACCAGCACCTTGGTATGGCCAAAGCTGATCAGGCACGATCCTTCGGCATAGCGGTTGACGCCGGTCTCCAGCGTGACGTCTCGCGTTTGGTCGGCGGCGCGTTCGGACGGACGCATGGGAAACTCCAGGGCTTTGCGTGATAGGATGCGGGGCTTATCCTAAGTTTGACGGGCGCGTCCAACCCCGTTGAACCCGCGATAGCCCGATCGGGCGCGTTCGAAGGCTTCATGACACAGCTTTTTTCCGGGTTTTCCGCTCAGACGCCCAGCCTCACCGACCTGGACAGCCGGGCCCGTGATATCTTCCGACGGGTGGTGGAATCCTATCTGGAGACCGGGGAGCCGGTCGGCTCGCGCACCCTGTCACGCGATGTGTCGCTGTCGCCGGCCTCGATCCGCAACACGATGCAGGATCTGGCGCAGTTGGGCCTGCTCGACGCGCCGCACAGCAGCGCCGGCCGCATTCCCACCCATGCTGGCCTGCGGATGTTCGTCGACGGCCTGCTTGAGGTGGGCGACATCGGCGAGGAGGAGCGGCGGACCATCGAGACGCGGCTGTTCGCCCACGGCCGCTCGTTCGAGGACGCCATGGGCGAGGCCAGCGCCATTCTCTCCGGCCTGGCCGGCGGAGCGGGCATCGTCGTGACGCCGGCCCGCGAGGGCGGGGTCAAGCATGTGGAGTTCGTGGCCCTGGGCGCCGACCAGGCCCTGGCGATCATGGTGTTTGACGACGGCACGGTGGAAAACCGGCTGATGAAGCGCTCGGCCGGGGTCACGCCGGCCTCGCTGCAGGAGGCCTCCAACTTCCTCAATGCCCGCCTGCGCGGCCGTACCCTCGGCGAGACCAAGGCCGAGATGGCCGCCGAGCTCGACAAGGCGCGGCTTGAACTGGACGCCACCGCCGCGCGTTTGGTCGAGGACGGACTGGCGGCCTGGAGCGGCGGCGACGACCCCGACCGCGCCCTGATCGTGCGCGGCCGGGCCAATCTGCTGGCCGACGCCAGCGCCCTTGAGGATCTGGAGCGCGTGCGCCGGCTGTTCGACGACCTAGAGCAGAAGGGCCAACTGATCGGACTGCTCGACGACGTGCGAACCGCAGAGGGCGTGCGCATTTTCATCGGGGCCGAAACACGACTCTTTTCGCTTTCGGGCTCCTCCCTGATCGCGGCGCCCTATATGACGGGCCGGCAGAAGGTGTTGGGCGCGATCGGCGTGATCGGGCCCACCCGCTTAAACTATGCCCGGGTGATCCCGCTGGTGGACTATACCGCCCGCGTGCTCGGCCGGATGATGGACGGATAGGGACTGTACGACATGACCGACGACGAAACGCCGGCCGAAGACGTGGCCTTCGAGACCGACGACGCAGCCCAGGAAATCGAGACCCTGAAGCTGGAGGTGGCGGCCCTGAGGGATCAGGCGCTGCGCTACCTGGCCGACGCCGAGAACACCAAGCGCCGAGCCGAGCGCGAGAGCAACGACGCCCGCGCCTTCGCGATCCAGAAGTTCGCCCGCGACCTGCTGGGCGCGGCCGACAACCTGTCGCGCGCCACGGCCATGAGCCCGCGCGAGTCGCAGGATCCGGCGGTCACCAACTATATCATCGGCGTCGAGATGACCGAGAAGGCGCTACAGGACGCCTTCGAACGCAATGGCCTGAAGAAACTCGAGCCCGGCAAGGGCGAGAAGTTCGATCCCCACCTGCACCAGGCGGTGATGGAACAGCCCTCGGACGAGGTCGCGGCCGGCGGCGTTCTGCAGGTGCTGCAGGCGGGCTATGAGCTGATGGGCCGACTGGTCCGCCCGGCCATGGTCGCCGTGGCCGCCAAGGGCTCCAAGGGTCCCGAAGCGCCGGCCGAACCGGCCGCCGCAGCCAATCCCTATGCCAGCAACGGCGCCGACACCGGCGGGGCTTTCGACACCAAGGCTTGATCGTTCCGGACTCCGGGGCGGGTCGCCGCCTCGGAGCCGCGACATCGCGCCGCTTGAGACGGGGGTCTCGCGGGCCTAGTTCTGAAGCGTCCGCCGCTGGAGACCGCCATGCCTCGCGCCACCCTTCTCGTTCCGATCGCCCTGGGCGCGGCCTTGATCGCCAGCGCGAGCCAGGCACAGACCGTTCAGTCCTTCGCGGTCCAGACCCCGGCCATCACCCAGCGGTCGCTTGACCTGGCCTCGCCGCGCGCCGCCTTGCCGCTGCGCTATAGCCGCGCCCCGACCCCGCTGCCGCCGGGCGTCGCCCGCACCTCGGTGGAAGCCGGGACGGACAGCGTCACCGGCTCGGCCGGCCTGCTCTGCGGCCTGCAGCCCAGCGCCGACACCAGCGGCGCGGCCATGGCCCGCGGCTACGATCCGGACGGCAAGTTCGTCGGGGCCAAGCTGGCGCTGCGGTTCTGATTTAGAGGTTGGCCTCGATCCGTTCGACCAACCCCTTCGCCCCTGCCACGGCGTCGCTCCAGGTCACATTAAACCCAGCGTCATCGCCGTAGTAGGGATCGGCCACCGACTTGCCTCGGCGCCCCTCGACCGTATCCAGCAGCAACATCAGCTCCGCCGTCGCATCGCTTGGCCGCAGGGCCGTGAGGTCGGCGAGGTTGTCGCGATCCAAGGCGACGATGTGGGTGAAGCGGCAGAAATCCTCCAGCTTCACCTGGCGCGCCTTGTAACGGCCGATCTCGACGCCGTGGCGCCGGGCCACCGCTTGGGCGCGGCGGTCGGGCGAGTCGCCGGCGTGCCAGCCGCCGGTGCCAGCCGAATCGACCTCGATCTCGAGGCCCCGGCGCTGCGCCTCCTGGCGAAACGCCGCCTCGGCCAGGGGCGAGCGACAGATGTTGCCCATGCAGACGAACAGAACCGACGGTCGCGTCACGGGCAGCCTTTCAAGACGGGTGGGGTTCAAGCTTGCGTGGAACGCCGATAGACCCAACATGTGGCCTCGAGCGACGAATGCAAAGGAGCCTGCCCCATGACCGCCACCACCGAAACCGCGATCCTGGCCGGCGGCTGTTTCTGGGGCGTGCAGGACCTGCTGCGCCGCTATCCCGGCGTGCTGGAAACCCGCGTGGGCTACTCCGGCGGCGATGTGCCCAACGCCACCTATCGCAATCACGGCACTCACGCCGAAGCGATCGAGATCGTCTTCGACCCGACGATCATCAGCTATCGCCGCATCCTGGAATTCTTCTTTCAGATCCACGATCCGACCACCAAGAACCGCCAGGGCAACGACCTGGGCCTGAGCTACCGCTCGGCCATCTACTATTCCAGCGACGCCCAGAAGCAGACCGCGCTGGAGACCATCGCCGATGTCGACGCTTCCGGCCTCTGGCCCGGCAAGGTGGTCACCGAGGTCCAGCCCGCCGGCCCGTTCTGGGAGGCCGAGCCCGAGCACCAGGACTATCTGGAGCGGATCCCCAACGGCTATACCTGCCACTTCATCCGCCCGGACTGGAAGCTGCCGACCCGGGCCGAACGGGCCGCCGCCGAGTAACGATCGGGCGTGTCGGTGCGGGTCGTATGCCCGATCCGCACATTTCGGCGCATCCCGCCGCTCGCCCCCTCTTCCCCCACCGCGTGATTTCGCTAATGTCGCAAGTCCATTCATGACGGGGCCGCGAAGGATTCTTTCGTCGGCGGCGGGACCTGGACCGAGATATGAAGCTTACCATCGAGCGGGCGGCGCTTTTGAAGGCGCTGGGTCACGTGCAGAGCGTCGTCGAGCGCCGCAACACCATCCCGATCCTATCGAATATCCTGCTGTCGGCCGATCGCGACACCCTGTCGTTCTCGGCCACCGACCTGGACATGGAGATCATCGACGAGGGCCTGGCCCAGATCGACGTGCCCGGCCAGATCACCGCGCCCGCCCAGACCCTCTATGAAATCGTCCGCAAGCTGCCCGACGGCTCGGACGTGTCGCTGAGCTTCAGCGGCGACGATCCGCGCCTGGTGATCCAAGCCGGTCGCTCGCGCTTCAACCTGCCGGTGCTGCCGGCCGGCGACTTCCCGGTGATGAGCAGCGACGGCCTGTCGGGCCGCATCTCGGTCGACACCAACGATCTGATGCGGCTGATCGACAAGACCCGCTTTGCGATCTCGACCGAAGAGACCCGCTACTACTTGAATGGCCTCTATCTCCACACCGTCAATGACGGCGGCGAGGTCAAGCTGCGGGCTGTGGCCACCGACGGCCACCGCCTGGCCCTGGCCGAGATGGCCGCCCCCGAGGGCGCCGCCGGCCTGCCGGGCATCATCGTGCCGCGCAAAACCATCCAGGAGGCCCGCCGCCTGATGGAATCGGCCGGCGAGCAGGTCGAGTTGCAGATCTCGGCCCAGAAGGTGCGCTTCGAGTTCGGTCGTGCCGCCCTGACCTCCAAGGTCATCGACGGCGCCTTCCCCGACTATCTGCGGGTCATCCCGCGCGACAACGCCAAGATCCTGACCCTCGACAACGACCTGTTCGCCAAGGCCGTCGACCGGGTGGCCACCATTTCGGCCGAGAAGAGCCGCTCGGTGAAGCTGGCCATCGAGCCGGGCCGCATCACCCTGACCGTCCGCAACATGGAAGCCGGCCAGGCCGTGGAAGAGGTCGAGGTCGATTATGACGGCGAGCCCTTCGAGATCGGCTTCAACGCCCGCTACCTGCTCGACGTCTGCGGCCAGATCGGCGGCCCGATCGCCGAGTTCCGCTTCGCCGACCCGGCCTCGCCGACCCTGGTGGTCGATCCGACCGATCCGGGCGTGAAATACGTGCTGATGCCGCTGCGGGTGTAGCGCGCAGAGGCGATACCTCGCCCATCCCGATCCCCAGACTCTCTGTCCCTGCCCTATACGGGGAAGGTGGTCCCGGAGGGGTCGGGTGGGGCGACGCGGCCTGACTCATCAAACCCCACCCGACCCGCTTTGCGCGCCACCCTCCTCGAAATGGGGAGGGAAGCAACGCTGGATGGGCGCCCAGCCCCTTCCCAATCCGCCCGTAACGGCGAGGCCGCGCCTTGAAATCTTGATGGCGAGCTTCCGCCAAGCGGGCTGTTCGGGAGTCAGAGCGCGTAACCCTCTTTCTTCGAGAGACGGGATTCTTCGTCCGCAATGTCGAAACCGGCCAGAATGCCCAGCCTCAACCACCCCTCGGCCTCACCCCACCCCAAGCACTCTCACCACCAGACACAGCACGCCGCAGACCACGGCGAAACCGGTCGCGAGACCGAGTTCAGGATTGTTCTGCCACCATTGGCGCGGTGCGCCCGAAAACTTGTGTCGCATGAGTCCCCTCCCCAGGGCTTTGTTAGCGCTATTCGTGGCCGACAAGCTCCGTCGCGCAAGCAACCTGTGGTGTCGCAACAAGGTTGCTGCGATTTGACGCGCCTCGACTTGCCCCAGTTTCCACCCGTGCTAGCCTTGGTTGCATAAGAAAACGGGAGGACTGCGCATGGCACGGGTCAGCTACATGACGGTGGGGTCGAACAAACTCGATGAGGCCAAGGCCTTTTACGACGCCCTGCTGGGATCTATCGGCATGGCGGGCATTCACGAGCACGCTTCGGGCGGGCGGCTCTATCGCGGCAAGGGGACGGGGCTGTTCGGGGTGCTCGGACCCTATGACGGCGCGGAGGCCTGCGTCGGCAACGGCATGATGGGCGGCTTCGACTTCGAGAGCCGCGAGGAGGTCGACGCCTTCCACGCCAAGGCTCTGGAACTGGGCGGAACCGACGAAGGCGCGCCTGGCGAGCGGATGCCCGGGGTCTATTTCGCCTATTTCCGCGACCTGGATGGCAACAAGCTGTGCGGCTACAAGTTCGGCTGAACGGGGTTAGGGTGGCGCGCCTAATAGGCTAGAACCCCCCGGTGAGCCGCGCCGCCCTGCTGTCCCTGACCCTGACCGACTTCCGCTCTTACGAGCGCGCGCGCCTGCGACCCGAGGGCCGCAGCGTCTATCTGTTCGGGGCCAACGGCGCGGGCAAGACCAACCTGTTGGAGGCCATCTCGCTGCTCTCGCCGGGCAAGGGGCTGCGGAGCGCGAGCCTGGTCGAGGTGGGTCGGCGGATGCCGGGCGAGGCCACGGGCCGGGCCTGGGCCGTGGCCGCCGAGGTCCAGTCCCCGCAGACGGGTCTGGGCGATGACGAGCCGGTGCGGCTGGGCGCCGGGGTCGAGATGGCCGGCGCCAGCCGTCGCATCGTCCGCATCGACGGCGAGACCCTGCCACCGGGCCGGCTGACCGACCACATCCGGCCGATCTGGCTGACCCCGGCCCAAGACCGCTTGTTCCTGGAAGCGGCCGGCGAACGCCGCAAGTTCTTCGACCGCCTGGTGTTCGCCGGCGAGCCGTCTCACGCCGCCCACGCCAACGCCTATGACAAGGCGCAACGCGAGCGGATGCGCCTGCTGAACGACGCCGCTGAAGGTGGCGCGCCGGCTGACACCGTCTGGCTCGCCGCGCTTGAGGCCCGTCTCGGCCAGGCCGGCGCCCTGATGGCCGCCGCCCGCGCCCGCACACTCGTGGCCCTGCAGGCCGAGATCGACGGCCGGGGCAATCGTCCCTTCCCCCGCGCGCGCCTGTCGCTGAGCGGCGCCTGGGAGCAGATGGCGTTGGACGGGGTCGAAAGTGCCGAGATCGAGGTCCGCCTGGCCACCGCCCTGGCTGCGGCCCGGCCCCGCGACGGGGCCGCCGGACGGGCCTTGACCGGACCGCATCGCGGCGATCTGGCGATCATTCACGCCGACAAGGACCGTCCTGCTGCGGAATGTTCGACCGGAGAGCAGAAAGCGCTGATTTTGAACCTGGTTTTGGCCCAGGCGGCGCGACTTTCGCGTGCGAAAGACGCGCCGAATCCTATATTGTTGCTGGACGAAGTCGCCGCGCATCTCGACCTGGAAAGGCGGGCCGCCCTGGCTGACGAACTCACGGCGCTCGGGCTCCAGGCCTTTCTCACTGGCACGGACGAGTCGCTGTTCGACCACCTGAAGGGTCGGGCTCTCGGCGTTCGCGTCAGCGAACTCGGCCTGACCGCATTGGAAGACGTATGACCGAAGAGACCAAAGGCCCCCAAGACGCTTCTGCGGCCGACAACACCGGCGATCGCCTGACCAGCGCGGACGGTTCGCAGATGGCGGCCCCCGAAGTGATGACCGGCGATTACGACGCCGACTCGATCAAGGTGCTCAAGGGCCTGGACGCGGTGCGCAAGCGCCCCGGCATGTATATCGGCGACACCGATGACGGCTCGGGCCTGCACCACATGGTGTACGAAGTGGTCGACAACGCCATCGACGAAGCCCTGGCCGGCCACGCCACCAAGGTGGAGGTGATCCTCAACGCCGACGGCTCGGTGACGGTCACCGACGACGGTCGTGGCATCCCGGTCGACATCCACGAGGGCGAGGGCGTCTCGGCGGCCGAGGTCATCATGACCCAGCTGCACGCCGGCGGAAAGTTTGACCAGAACAGCTACAAGGTCTCCGGCGGCCTCCACGGCGTGGGCGTCTCGGTGGTCAATGCGCTGAGCGACTGGCTGGAACTGAAGATCCACCGCAACGGCCACAGCTATCAGATGCGCTTCGAGCGCGGCGACGCGGTGACCTCGCTGGCCCAGACCGGCGACTCGCCGGTGCGGTCGGAAGGCGCCAAGGCCGGTCAGACCCTGACCGGCACCGAGGTGACCTTCTTCCCGAGCTTGCAAACCTTCGCCTTCATCGAGTTCGATCGCAAGACCCTGGAGCACCGGCTGCGCGAGCTGGCCTTCCTGAACTCGGGCGTGACGATCTATTTCCGCGACCTGCGCGACGCCGAGCCGTGGGAAGAAAAGCTGCACTACGAGGGCGGCATCGAGGCCTTCGTGCGCCACCTCGACAAGGCCAAGACCCCGCTGCTGAAGACGCCGATCGTCATTCGCGGCCGCAAGGACAAGGTCGAGATCGACCTGGCCCTGTGGTGGAACGACAGCTATCACGAGCACATGCTGTGCTTCACCAACAACATCCCCCAGCGGGATGGCGGCACCCACCTGTCGGCCTTCCGCGGCGCCCTGACCCGGATCATCACCAACTACGCCGAGAGCTCGGGCATCACCAAGCGCGAGAAGGTCAATGTGGGCGGCGAGGACGCCCGCGAGGGCCTGACCTGCGTGCTGTCGGTCAAGGTGCCCGACCCCAAGTTCAGCTCGCAGACCAAGGACAAACTAGTGTCGTCCGAAGTCCGCCCGGCGGTGGAAAACCTGGTCCAGGAAGGCCTGGCCTCGTGGTTCGAGGAGCATCCGACCGAAGCCAAGGCCATCGTCAGCAAGATCGCCGAGGCCGCCGCCGCGCGGGAAGCCGCCCGCAAGGCGCGCGAGCTAACCCGCCGCAAGAGTGCGCTCGACATCACGTCCTTGCCCGGCAAGCTGGCCGATTGCTCCGAGCGCGATCCGGCCAAGTCCGAGATCTTCATCGTCGAGGGCGACTCGGCCGGCGGCAGCGCCAAGCAGGCCCGCAACCGCGAAAATCAGGCCGTCCTGCCCCTGCGTGGCAAGATCCTCAATGTCGAGCGGGCGCGCTTTGACAAGATGCTGTCGTCCGACCAGATCGGTACGCTGATCACCGCCCTGGGGGCCGGTATCGGCCGCGACGACTTCAACGCCGACAAGGTGCGCTACCACAAGATCGTGCTGATGACCGACGCCGACGTCGATGGCGCCCACATCCGCACCCTGCTCCTGACCTTCTTCTATCGTCAGATGCCGGAGCTGATCGAGCGCGGCTACATCTACATCGCCCAGCCGCCGCTCTACAAAGCCGCCAAGGGCAAGTCGTCGCGGTATCTGAAGGACGACTTCGAGATGGACGCCTTCCTTGTGGACGAGGGTGTCGAGGGCGCCGAGCTGGACCTGCCGTCGGGCGAGCGTCGCACGGGCAAGGACCTGTTGGCCCTGGTCCAGCTCTGCCGGTCGGCCAAGGGCAATATTGATCGCCTGGCCGCCCGCGCGCCGGCCTTCGCGATCGAGCAGGCGGCCCTGGCCGGCCTGTTCAGCGACACGCCCGACATCGCCGCCGCCGCCAAGCGGCTTGATCTGTATGCGGAAGAAGGCGACGGCCCGTGGTCGGGCGAGCGCGGCGACACCGCCTATGTGTTCAAGCGCGTGCGTCGCGGGGTCACCGAGAGCGTGGTGCTGGACGATGGCTTGCTGCACGCCGCCGACGCTCGCCGCTGGGCCGAACGCGCCACGGCCCTGGCCGAGGTGTTCTCCGGCGCGGCGATCTTCCGTCGCAAGGACAAGTCGACCACGGTTCGAGGTCCGCTTGACCTGTTGGGCGCGGTGATCGACGCCGGCCGAAAGGGCCTGTCGATCCAACGCTACAAGGGCCTGGGCGAGATGAACCCCGACCAGCTGTGGGAGACCACCCTCGACGTCGAGGCCCGCACCCTGCTGCAGGTGCGCGTCAACCATGCCGACGACGCCGACGACATGTTCAGCCGCCTGATGGGCGACCTGGTCGAACCCCGCCGCGAGTTCATCCAGGCCAACGCGCTCGACGCCGAGGTGGACGTCTAACCGCTAGAGCACTTCCCGACCTGACTGCGTCAAGCCGTGAGCTCTAATCATTTGTTTTGACGCATTTTTCTTCACGCGAACCGGAACCACTTCGCTCGAAAAATGCTCTAGCCTGGAGCAGATCGCCATGTTGGAACGTGAACGGGACGAATGCTCGCCAACCGGCGGCGGCCTGACGGTCCGCGCCTTCAGCGACGACCTCGCCGAGCCATTCTATCGGATCAACGCCGAGTGGATCGAGGAGATGTTTGTTCTCGAGGAGAACGACATCACGCTGTTGTCGAACCCGCGCGAACTGATCATCGACAAGGGTGGGGCGGTGCTTTTCGCGGAGACTTCGGACCTGGGCGTGGTGGGAACCTGCGCCCTGATCAAGATGAAGGACAGCTGGTTCGAGCTGACCAAGATGGGCGTCTCGAAGGCGGCGCGGGGCCGCAAGGCCGGCGAGTTCCTGTTGGCGGCGACCCTGGAACACGCCAAGGCCATGGGCGTCGCCGACAAGCTCTATCTGTTGACCAATGCCAAGTGCGCGGCGGCCATCCACCTCTACGAAAAGCTGGGCTTCCAGCACGACGCCGAGATCATGGCGACGTTCGGGGCGCGGTATGAGCGGTGTGATGTGGCGATGTCGTATCGAGGCTAAATCCTTCTCCGCTTGCGGGAGAAGGTGACGCAAAGCGCCGGATGAGGGGTCGCGTTGACCTGTCCGCCGCCCGCGGTTGAGACGATCCTCGACCCTCATCCGACCTCGCTCCGCCAGGCTACCCTCTCCCGCAAGGGGAGAGGGAAGTGGCGCCCGTCATTTCGGACAGACCGCGTCGCCTTCGTTCGAGGCCAGCTTGACCTCGGTGACCGACAGGGCGAACGGCCCCGACGCGCCGATGACGAACGGCGCGGTGACGTGGTCCATTTTCGCTCCGGCCGCCTGGAAGCAGGACAGCTTGATCTTGACACTGCGCCATTCGGGGCCGGCCGCCTTGGCCATCAAGGCGGTGACATCCAGCGTTCCGCCGCAGGACGCATCCTCGCTGCAGCCGATGCTCATCGTCACCGGTCGGGCCGATCCGGCATCGACGCGATAGCGCAGCTGGACGGCCATGTCGCCCGTGGTTTGGCGCGACAGATCGACGGCCGGACCGTGGATGGACAGCATGCCCTGACCCGTCCACACCGCCTGTTGCCCGTTCTCCTGGGCGCCGGCGTCAATGGCCTTGACCGCGCCCGCCCCCACGAAGTCCATCCGCCAGGGGGCCGGAGTGCGGCCGGCGATGAAATAGCGATCGACGCTGCCGGCGGCCGCCACCGCGCCCGGATCTTCCGGCAACATCCCGACCTTGCCCCCCTTGGCGTAGGACAGGCCGTAGCCATAGGCGAACTGCGGGTCATAGCCGGGCTGGCCCCGGTTCAGCGAACCCTGGTCAGCGCGCTTGGGCCAGGAAAAACCGAGCTTGCCCTGGAAGTCCCGCTTCGGTTTGCCGCCCTTGTCGGCGACCAGCACATCGGCCACCCCGCCCCCCTCGCTGCCGGGCAACCAGGCGGCGACAAAGGCGTCGGAGGCGTTGATCTCGGGATTGGTCCACAGAGGCCGGCCCGACAAGAACACCGAGACCACGGGAATGCCCTGGGCTTTCAGACGCTTGATCAGGGCCAGATCGGTCTTGTCGGCCAGCTGGTAGCCGAGATTGGCGACGTCGCCCTGGAACTCCGCATACGGATCTTCGCCGAACACCACGATGGCGACGTCGGGTTTGGATTTGAACTGGCCGTCCGGCGCGAGCTCGGCCTGGCCGCCGCCGGCCTTGACGGCCTTTTCGATACCGCCCCAGATCGACTGGCCGTGCGGGAAGTCGCTGTTCTTGTTGCCCGTGCCTTGCCAGGTCAGGGTCCAGCCACCGGCCGCCTTGCCGATGTCGTCGGCGGCTCCGGCCACCAGCACCCTGGCCCCCGGCTTGACCGGTAGCACGCCGTCGTTCTTCAGCAGCACCAGCGACTTGGCCACCGCCTCGCGGGCGATGGCCCGGTGATCGGCGGCGCCAAGACGGTCGAACTGGCCCTGCACGCTCGGCGCCACCCGCGCGAACAGGCCGGTCTTGACCTTGACCCGCAGGATGCGCCGCACGGCGTCGTCCAGCCGCGACATCGGGATCTCGCCGGACTTCACCTGGGCCAAGGTGCTCTCATAGAGGGGCTTCCAGCTGTCGGGCGCCATGTACATGTCAAGCCCAGCGTTCATCGCCTGTGGGCAGCTGACGTTGGTGCAGCCCGCGACCTGTCCATGGGCGTTCCAGTCGCTGACCACGAAGCCCTGGAAGCCCATCCGGCCCTTCAGCACGTCGGTGATCAAGGTCTTGTTGCCGGTCATCTTCTGACCGTTCCAGCTGGAGAACGAGACCATCACCGTCAGGATGCCGGCGTCGATGCTGGGCGGGTATCCCTGGGCGTGGATGGCGACCAGCTCGGCTTCCGAGATTCCTGCGTCACCTTGATCCTTGCCCCCTTCGGTGCCGCCGTCGGCCAGGAAGTGCTTGGCCGAGCCGGCAATATGGCCGGCGGCCAAGGGCGCGCCGCGCTTCAACGCGCCCTGCAGACCCAGGGTCATTGGGCCCGAATAGGACTTCACGACTTCCGGGTCCTCGGCATAGCCCTCGTAGCTGCGGCCCCAACGGTCGTCGCGGGGCACGGCGACCGTGGGCCCGAAGGTCCAGTCGCCCCCGACCGCCGCCACCTCCTCGCCGGTGGCCGCGCCGATGCGGCGGATCAGGTCGGGATCGCGGGCCGCGCCGAGGCCGATATTGTGCGGGAAGATGGTGGCGCCGACGATGTTGTTGTGTCCGTGTACGGCGTCGATGCCGAACAGGATCGGGATCGGCGTATGGCCGGGCCGCTGCTCCAGGGACTTGGCGCGATAGGCGTCGACCAGGTCGGTCCAGGCCTTGGGCGCCGCGCGGTCGTCGCCGCCCGGCGCCGAGTTGCCGCCGGCCAGGATCGAGCCCAGCGGATACTTGATCAGATCAGCCGGGGTCATCGAGGCGATGTCGCCCTGGATGGTCTGGCCGACCTTCTCCTCAAGGGTCATCTTGCTCATCAGCCCGCTGATGAAGGCCTCGGTCTTGGCGTCGGTGATCGCCGCCGGACTAGCGGCCTTGGGCCACAGCGTTGGATGGGCCACAGCGTCGCTGGCCCGCGCCGATGCCGGCATCGCCGAGAGACAGGCCGAGACGGCGAGGGCCAGGACCGAAACGCGGCAGGCCAGACGGCGAGGGATCATGAAGCACCTTTGAAAAAAGACGGCGCGGCGAGCAGGACGTCGCCGCGCCGAAGTGGGAGCGCCCTCGCATCGCGAGGGGTCCTGTCACGCAGCCCGCCGGGAGATTGAGCGGACGCACGTTGGGGGGTCGCCGGACAAGCGGCGGCTGAATCGAATAATGTCGGGACACGTTGGTCCGCCGCCCACGAGGGAGCGCGAACAGCATGGTTTCCTTCCCTTGCAACGGAGGCCTTGAGCCCTTCTGTTCCGTGAGGTCACCACAAATTGACAGCGCTGTCTAACAGTTTCTGATAGCGCTAGCATCTATCCTCGTTCCGGCCTCAAGCCGCGACGGCGGCGGCGGCCCACATGCCGTGACGCCTGAGATAATCGACATGGCTTGGCATCGCGCCGACCCGGCCGATGATCTGGGCCTTCATGTTCCGGAACCCCTGGGCGATCGCCTGACTGTCGTGGCCAGCGACCAGAGGGGTGTGGGATTGAGGCCGGATGTTCTGTCCCAGCAAGACCGCCAGCCAGGACGTCGGCGTGAACATCTCGTCGGGATGGATCACCAATTGGCCGCTCTCGCGGAACAGGGCGATGCGGTGGGCCAGGGAGTCGGGGATCGGCATGGTGCGGACATAGGACCACAGCCCCGCGTCGTCGCGGGCCGTGGCGTGGTAGTGCAGGATCAGGAAATCGCGGATCGTCTCCATGTCGGCATGGATGCGACGGTTGAAGGTTTCCCGGTTGGCCGGCGAAAACCTGCGGTCCGGGAAGTGCTGCAGCAGCTTGTTGATACTGGCCTGGATCAGGTGGATGCTGGTCGACTCCAGGGGTTCCAGAAAGCCGCTCGACAGGCCGATGGCGACGACGTTCTTGTCCCAGATCTTGCGCCGGCGACCGGTGACGAACCGCAGCAATCGCGGCTCGGCCAGGGGCTCGCTCTCGAGATTGCCCAGCAAGGTTCCGACCGCCGCGTCGTCGGAAATGAACCGGCTGGAATAGACATAGCCATTGCCGACCCGGTGCTGCAGCGGGATGCGCCACTGCCAGCCGGCCTCGCGCGCCGTCGAGGTGGTGAAGGGCGACAGCGGGCCGTTCAGGGCGCAGGGCACGGCGGCCGCGCGGTCCATCGGCAGATAGGACGACCAGTCCTCGTAGCCGGCCTTGAGGGTCTGTTCGATCAGCAGGCCCTTGAAGCCGGAGCAGTCGATGAACAGGTCGCCCTCGATGCTTTGGCCAGATTTCAGGCGCACGGCGGTGACGAAGCCGGTTTCGGTATCCTGATCGACCCGCACCACCTCGCCCTCCGTACGAACGACGCCCAGACCCTGGGCGAAGCGGCGCAGATACTGGCCGTAGAGGATGGTGTCGAAGTGATAGGCCGAGCCGAAGATCGACATCGGATCGCGCGGATCGTCGCTCTGGCGGTCGAACCGCCCGCCCTTGGCGGCCTGGGCGCACAGCGAATAGTCGTCGAGGGCCAACGCGCCGCCCTCGCGGTCGAGCTTCAGGAAATACTGGAAGAAGTGGCCCATCTCGGCCTTCAGGCCATAGGCGCCGAAGGGGTGGAAATAGCGCTCGCCCAGCCCGCCCCAGTTCTTGAATTCGATGCCCAGCTTGTAGGTCGCCTGGGTCTCGCGCATGAACTCGGCTTCGTCGAGGCCCAGCATGGCGTTGAACAGGCGGATCGGCGGAATGGTCGCCTCGCCCACCCCGACCACGCCGATGTCCTGGGATTCCACGACCTGGATCTGGTAGCGGCGATCCAGCCCGCGCGCCAAGGCCGCCGCCGTCATCCAGCCGGCGCTGCCGCCACCGACGATGACGATCTTCTGGATCCAGTCCGGGTCGGACATCAAACGTCCTCGATAGGTGAGCCGGGATTGATCCTGGGCCCGGCGTTGGGCGCGCTCAAGAGGATGAGCGCGCCCGCCGTTCGGTTGCGTTAGCCGCCGAAGCGGTAGCGCACGCCCAGCGACACGCGGCGGTCGCCCGACACGAAGCGCAGAGGCAGGTTCGAGAACTGCAGATAGCTCTTGGAGTCTTCCTTGGTCAGGTTGGAGCCTTCGAGCGTGACCTTCAGATCCGAGGTGACCTCGTAGGCGACCTGGCCATCCAGCTGGCCGTAGGCTTCGTTATAGATGCCCAGCTTGTGAAGGTCGGCGCCCGAGCCGAAGGTGAAGTTACCGGTATAGGCCTTGTCACGCCAGGCATAGGACAGGCGGGTCGAGAACGGGCCATGCTCGAAATAGCCCTGGACGTTGAAGGCGTTCTTGGAAACGCCTGGAATCGGCAGGCTCTTGGAGAAGTCGGTGAAGTCAGGCGAGCTGGAGTCCGAATAGGTATAGTTGGCGGTGAAGCCGAAGCCATTCTCAAAGGCGTACTGTCCCTGTAGCTCGAGCCCCTTGATCGTGCCGCCCTCGCCGTTGCTCACGGAGTTGAACGTGCCGACAGAAGCGCCCGCCACCGACTGGTCCTTCACCGTCACCGGGAAGGTGTTGGGGACGATGAACGAGTCGATGGTCTTGTAGAAGACGCCGGCCGAGATCAGGCCCTGCTTGCCGAAATAGTGCTCATAGGCGAAGTCGATCTGCGAGGCGCGGAACGGGTTGAGGTTGGGATTGCCGCCGCTGCCGTTGGTGTAGAGGAACTTGTTCAGGTTCGGCCCGGGGGTCGAGGAGCGGGTGAAGTTGTACGACGCGCCCTGGCCCAGGTCGAACAGGTTCTGCGAGGCCACGACGCGCGCCGCGGTCGCCCGGACCTTGTCGTTGTCGTTGATGTTGAACACGGCGTTCAGGCTGGGCAGGACATCGGTATATTCGCGCACGGTCCGCGCCGAGTCCGGGTTCTTCAGGACGCCGTTCCAGCTATCGGTGCCCCAAGACAGCGGCGTGACCGGGGTGTTGGACGAGTCGATGGTCAGCTTGGTGTGGACCACGCGGACGCCCGCATTGATGTGGAACCCTTCGTCGCCCAGGTCGGTCATGACGTAGCCCGAGGTCGTCTCATCCTTGATCTTGAAGGATTCGATTGGGTCCCTGTAGAAGGCCAGCTTGGTCGAGGGATACAGCGCCTGCAGCCAGGCGACCGGATCCTTCATCTGCCCATAGTCCTGGAAGATCGCCGTCACGCCGTGGACATTGTCGGTGACCGCGCGGCCCGGGTTGGAGGCGGCGGTCTGGTAGGGCGTGACCACGGCGGGCGAGTTGCCGAAGCGGCTGCAGTTGTAGAAAGCGATGTCGCACTTCTTCAGGCCGATCGCGCCGTCCTGGAAATAGCCGAGCGGCGTCCAATCGACGAAGGTGCCGTGGTCGGTCGTGCCTTGGGCGCTGGCCGGCAGTTCGCCCTTGGCCGAGTAGTCGGCCAAGTAGCGGCCATAGGTCGAATCGACCTTGTGGCTGGAATAACGACCGCCGAAGCTGATCACCATGTCCGAGCCCTCGCCGAACTCAGGCTTGTACTTGAAGTCGCCGGTCAACGCCTTGTCGTCCAGCTTGGACTTGTCGCCAAACGCCCAGTGCGACTTGAAGAACACCGAACTGGGGGTCGTCATGGCGGTGGCCAGGGCGGCGACCGGCGCGAAGGTCGGGTAGGCGCCGTTGGTGAAGCCGTAGGTGGCCGTCAACGGCGCGGTCGAGTTCGGCGCGAAGCCATTGACGCCGTCGCGCACGCCATATTGCGTGTAGCGCGTATCGACCTGGCCCGACGTCGAGGCGTAGTCGATCTTGGACATCGCCGCGCGAACTCGGCCGCTGAGCCGGCCGCCATTGTCCCAGTCCGCCGAGAACTGGACGTTGTCGGTCTTGGCGTGGGCGTTCTTGGCGAAGCTGTCGCCTTCCGACGAATTGGCGGTGACAAAGCCCGATTGCAGGACGCCGTTATTGTCCTTGGTCAGGCCCTGGGCGTTGTACACCGCGTTTTCGTTGGCATAGGCCCACTTGAGCGAATGTTCGCCAGTGAAGATCTTCAGGTCCGAATGGAACCAGTCGGCGCGCAGCGACAGCGAATCGGAGACGTTCCAGTCGGCGTTGAGCGAGAAGGCGGTGCGCTCGCGCCCTTGGTGACGGTTGTTGCTGTAGCGGTATTCCGGCGACCAGATGTTGCTTGTGCCAGTCTGGACCTGGTTGTTGCCCGTGGCGGTGGGGCGATTGAGAAAGGCCCAGCCACCGCGGTTCTCGCCGCTGAGCACCTCGGTGTCGATCGAGTTCTTGTCATAGGACAGGCTGCCCAGAACGGCGAAATTGTCCGAGAACTTGTGGCCCAGGACCACAGAAACCTGGGGCTTGGTCTTGCCCTTGGTCGAGCCCTTGTTGGCGCGCAGATCGATCGAAAAGGTGCTGTCGCCGCGCACGTCGAGGGCGTTGCGAGTCTTCAGATTGACCGTGCCGCCCAGCCCGCCTTCGATCAGGTCGGCCTGAGGCGACTTGATCACATCGACACCGGCCAGCAGGTCGGAGGGGATGCCCTCAAGCGAATTGGTCTGCTTGATATTGCCTTCGCCAAGGCGGAAGGCCTCAAGGCCGGACAGGAACGTGTCGCTGTTCAGCAGGGTGACGTTCTGGTCCAGACCACGGATCCGCACCTTGGTGCCCTGGCCGTTCTCGCGGTCGATCTGAACGCCCGGCAGGCGCTGCAGCGACTCGGCGATGTTCTGATCCGGGAACTTACCCATGTCCTCGGCGGTGATCGACTCGATGATCTGGTTGGAATGCTTCTTCAGATTCAGCGCGTCGGCGAGCGAGGCGCGGAAGCCGGTCACGACAACCGTTTCAACCTCCGAGGGTGCGTCGGCAGGCGGTGGCGCGGTTTGGGCGGCGGCTTGGCCGGCGGCCATCAGCACAAAGGCCGAGGCGGCGGACAGCAAGGCCGTGCGGGATCGATAAGACATTGTGGTCATTGAGCATTCCCCTGTTTGCGGCAGCAGTTCTCGATCGCGATCAGCAGTGCTGAGCGAGCCAAGACGCAGAGAGTTGAGGGATGCGTGCGCATCCTCCCGTGGATTCCGGCCTTTTAAGCCATGCCGGTAGCATCAACCTATGAGCGCCAGACAGCGCTGTCAATAACTCCATCATATTTCAGAAAGTTGATTTGGTTTATGCGGCTTTTGGGTCACGCTCCGCGAGCGCCGCCATGGCGATGGGCTCCATCAGAGCGTAGCCCTCGCGGGTAGGGTGAACACCGTCATAGGCCAGGCCGGGCCTCATGGCCCCGACGCCGTCTTCCAGCGCCGCGGTGTAGTCGGCCAGCGTCGCGCCGCGTTCGACGGCATAGGCCCGGATCCAGGCGTTGAGGGCCGCGACCTTGGCGGTGGGGCCCAGGCCCGGCCTCCAGGGAAATTCGGCGACCGGCGTCAGGGTGGCCAGCACCACCGCGACGCCGTTGGCCTGGGCCAGAACCGTCATGGCCTGGAGGTTGGCCTTGGTCGCCGCCGGATCATAGGGGCCGGCGTTCTGCGCGATGTCGTTGACCCCGCCCAGGATGTGGACCGCCCGAGGCCGCAAGGCGATCACGTCGGGCCAGAACCGCAGCAGCATCTGGGCCGTGGTCTGGCCGCCTATGCCTCGGCCGATGAAGCCGTTGGTCTCGAAGAAGGACGGGTGAGAATCGCGCCAGCCGCTGGTGATCGAATCTCCCATGAACACCGCCCGCCGCCGCTCCGGCGGCAAGTCGCGATCGACCAGGTTCGCGGCGGCGTAGCGCTGGAGATAGGCCCAGTCTGTGCGCAGCCGCTGTTCCTCCTGGCTCGACGCTGCGGCGACCGGCGCCTGGGCGCGCGCCAGACCCGGCGCGGCGAGGCCTGCCGCCATCAGGGCGCGGCGACTGATCCTCATCGCACGACCGCCATGGCCGGCGTCACGTTCCAGCCGCGC
Organism: Caulobacter sp. DWR2-3-1b2; assembly: GCF_049896345.1. Classification (NCBI taxonomy): domain Bacteria; kingdom Pseudomonadati; phylum Pseudomonadota; class Alphaproteobacteria; order Caulobacterales; family Caulobacteraceae; genus Caulobacter; species Caulobacter sp. DWR2-3-1b2. The sequence goes on from NZ_JAFCUC010000001.1 coordinate 365,549, forward strand.
AACTCGACCCTGGCGCCGGCCACCGCGCCCGGATAGCGAACCTCGACCGTCCGTTGCTCGCCCGGCAGCAGCGAGACGTAGTTGTCGGCATAATAGGCCGGCAGGATGCGCTGGCCCTTGCCGTCGACCAAGGTCAGCTTGCCGTTCAAGGCTGGGGTCGAGCCGGTATTGGCAAGCGACACGGTGACCACCGTCTCGGCGCCAGCCTTGACCGAGGCGGCGCGGATCGACACCGGTTGGGCGGCCATGGCCGACAGCTGGCGGCTGCCGGCGGCGTCGCGGCCCAGCCAGTAGAGGTTGCTCGACAGCGCCTTGCCGTCGGCGCTGGCCAGGTCCAGTCGCACCACCACCGCGCCCTGGGCGGCCAGCGGCCCGGCCAGGTCCAGCACCTCGCCCTGGGCGACGGTGTTGGCCGCCGCGTCGATCCGGCTGGACGTGTCGGCCAGGAGTTTGCCGTCCAGGCCCAGCACCCGCGCTCGCAGCGTGGCTCCGGCGATCGGAGCGAGGCCGTTATTGACCGCCTCAAGCCGGTGCTCGGGGAAGTTCATTTGCACGTGGATGGGCTCGGACGCCTTCTGGGTCCCGTAGAAGGCCGCGTGGGTGTCGTAGTCGTGGCTGAGGATCTGCCACATGGTGCTGGGCCAGGCCGGCTGGGTCATCCACAACAGGCGGCCCGACGACTTGGTCCACAGCTCGGCGTTCATGCCCTCGAAGATCGCGCGGTGCGTCTCGTAGTTCATGAGCTGGGCCTTGCGCTCGAAGTCCTCAAGGCTGGTCGGCGCGCCGAGCTTGGCGCTCATGGCGTCGAGGAAGCTCTTGGTCGCGCCGTTCCCGGTCGGATGCCAGTCGTGATAGGCCCAGGTGTCGCTGATCGGCCAGCGGTCCGGCGCGGGCACGGCGGCCTCGAACGCTTCCAGGGTCGGGAACGACGGCGTGCCAACCTCGACCGAAAAGCCCTTGGCGTGCTCGCTGTAATAGGTTTCCGGCTCCTTGTAGCTGTAGGGCCCGCTGTTTTGCAGGTTCACCCGGTTGGAGCTGCCGGTGTACCAGCGGGTGCCGTCCAGATCGTGGACCAGCGCCTCCAGACCTTCATTGAGGATCGGCTGCGGCACGCCCTCGTTGCGGCCGAACCACAGGGCGATCGAGGGGTGGTTGCGATAGCGGCTGATGACGTCGGCGGCGTTGTTCAGGAACAGTGGCACGTCCTGCGGTTCCAGCTGGTAGTCCTGGGTCGAGGCCCAGAAGTCGTTCAGCACCAGCAGGCCGTACTCGTCGGCCAGGTCATAGAAGACGTCCTCGGTGTTCTGCCCCACCCAGTTGCGGATGGTGTTGAGGTGGGCGTCGTGGTGCAGGCGGAAATAGGGCTCGAGGCGCTCGCGCGACACCCGCTTGCGCCAATCATCCGTGCCCCAATTGCCGCCCCGCGCCGCGATCTTCACGCCGTTGACCTTGATGACGAGATAGGGCGTCAGGCCGGTGTCGGGGATGTCGCGGACGGCGGGTGAGGTCGCGCCCACCGGGGTCAGGGAGGTCGCCCAGCCGCCCTCCACCTTGCGGATACCCTCGTGGCTGCCGTCGGTGATCGTCTGGCCCAACTGCCGGGCCTTGGAGAAGTCGACCTCCACCCGTCGCAGGTCGCCATCGGGCGCCATCAGCGACAGCTCGTAGGTCATCTGCCGCAGGCCGATGCGGCTATCCTTCCAGTCGGAGACCTTGCCGTCCACGCTGGCTAGCAGGCGCAATCCGTACAGGGTCTGATCGCCATAGCCGTTGGGCCACCAAAGCTTGGGGGTCTTCACCGACAGCTGCGGGAACTCGGTGGGGGCGAGCAAGACCTCGCTCTTGCCCGGCGCCAGGGTGACGACCTTCTCGACGGCGACCGTGTCGAACGCCGCGCGGACCGTGACCTGAACTGGCGTGTCGGTCAGGTTCTCGACCGGCACGGTAATCTCGACGTCGGCGACGCTGTTGTCCGGCTTGCCAGCCACTTGGGGCAGCGTGGTGACCACATGGCTGTCGCCGATCCGCACGGCGCCGGTCGAGCGCAGCACCACGTCCTGCCACAGGCCGGTATTGCGGTCGCGGACGCTGGGGATCCAGTCCCAACCTTCGCTGGCGATGAAAGTCGGGCCGTCCAAGGCCTGCATCCCCCCGTTCTCACCGACCCCGGCGGTCAGGGACTCCTCGTGGGCGATCCCCGGATGCGGCGGCGGCGAGACCTTGACGGCGATGGCGTTGCGGCCCGGCTTCAGCTTGCCGGTGACATCGAACTGCCCCCGGACGAAGGCGCCCTTCAGGTCGCCCAGCCGCTCGCCATTCAGCCAGATCTCCGCAGCGTAGTTCACCCCCTTGAAGATCAGTTGCTGATGGCGGCCGGCCTGACCGGCGGGGGCGTCGAACTCGGCGCGGTACCAGTAGTCCTGCCTGTTGAGGCTTTCCGGAATGGCGGTGTTGTTAAGGCCGTAGTCGGGATCGGGATAGACGCCGCGATCGACCAGGGTGGTCAACACCGTGCCCGGCGTCGTGGCGGCGTACCAGGCCTTGGCGTCATAACCTGGCGTGGACAGCGCTGTCGGATCGGCCGTGACTTTCGGGGCCTCAGCCAGCGACCAAGCCGCCAGGACCCAGGCCTGATCGCCATCCGGGCGCAGGGCCGGGCCAGCATAGGGGGCGATGGCGGCGGGCTTGGAGAACGGCGCCTTGCTCTTGGGCCGTGTCCAGGCGTCCTGCGGCGTCACTTGGCCGTACATCTGGCGCACCTGGACTGGCCAGGACGGACTGCCAGGCTCGTAGACGGTCAGCGCGGCATCGGGCTTGGCGGCCGCCAGGGTCTTGATCTCGACAGAGCCCAGCGCCCGCGGCTCGGCGGTGAATCCGGCCACTTGGCCGCCGAACGGTACGCTTCCGGCCAGTCCGCGCGGACCCAGCTGCGCTACGGAGGCCGGCCCGACGGGCGTCGCGGCGCCGTCCGCGACCTTTGTCCCATCGACATAGAGCGAGACCCTCGCGCCGTCCGACACCGCCGCCACATGGCGCCAGGCGCCGGCCTGCGCCGCGCCCTGCCCCCTGATCACCGTCGCGCCGACCCACACGGCCGGAACGCCGTTTTCGAGCACCAGGAAGCGGCCGCCCGCGGCCGGGTCGCCGACCCCGGCCACCACCACGCGTCCCGCCGCGATGTTCGACGCCTTGACCCAGCCTTGCAGCGTCCAGGGCCCATCGGCCGGCAGGCTAGCGGCCAGGGGTTTGGCCAAGCCGTCGCCGCCGCGCGGCAGGTCGGCATTGTAAGGTCCGTAGACAGACGATGTCTGGGCGCTGGCTGTCGCGGCGACCAGGGCGGCGCAGGACGCCAATAGCAAGGCGCGTGAAATCCGACGGGCGAACGGGGTCATGGCGTCTTCCTCCTCCTTCAGGCGGCCTCTGATGGCGCGCTCGGCGTGGTTTTCAGGGCGTCAGGGTCGCGGCGGCAGGCGAGCGCAAGTCGCGCGCTGCTCGCCAGGGCGGGCAGCAGGCCTACCAGGGCAAGGAAGCGGCTAGAGCGCCGCATCGGCCTGCGCCTCGGCCAGGGTCCACAGTCGAGCAGCGCCCCGCACGCCGGAAGAGTCGCCCCACTGGGCCGGGGCCAGCCGAGCGTTCCAGCCGTCAGAGAAGACGTGCGGTTCGATGAAGCCCGGCAGCCGCTCATAAAGCTCGACCACGTTCGACAGCCCGCCGCCGAACACGAAGGCGTCGGGGTCGGCGATGTCGCAGATCACCGCCAAGCCCCGGGCGAGACGATCGAGATAAAGGTCGAAGCTGACCACGGCCTGGGCGTCGCCAGCGCGGGCGGCGGCGATGATCGCTTCACCGCTCAGATCCTGGCCAACGCGCGCTGCGTGGTCGCGTTGGAGCCCCGTGCCCGAGATCCAGGTTTCCAGGCAGCCCTGGCGACCGCACCAGCAGGCCGGGCCAGGGCTTTCCGCGACGCTCGGCCAAGGCAAGGGCATGTGACCCCACTCGCCGGCCACGCCGTTGGCGCCCTCGACCAGCTTGCCATCGACCACCAGTCCGCCGCCGCAGCCGGTGCCGATGATCACCGCGAAGACCACGGCCAGGCCCGCCGCCGCGCCATCGACGGCCTCGGACAGCGCCAGGCAGTTGGCGTCATTGGCCAGCCGCACGGGACGACCAAGGCCGGCCTGCAAGTCCTCGCGAAACCGGCGGCCGTTCAACCAGGTGGAATTGGCGTTGCGCATCACGCCGGTGCGCGGCGACACCGAGCCGGGTGACCCGACGCCGATCGTGCCGCGCGCGCCGGCCTGCTGCTCGGCCTTGGCGATCAGGTCCCGAACGGTGTCGATGGCGGCGTCATAGGACCCGGGATTGGGGGCGCGCACCCGGGCCAGGAAACGACCGTCCGGCGCCAGGGCGGCGGCCTCGATCTTCGTGCCGCCGAAATCAACGCCGACCTGGATCAAGCCGTCTTCCTCCACCTGTCCGGAGCGCACGCTGCGGCGCGCTTCCGAGTTCGCTCTTAGCCTTCGACGAATAAAGAAAGCAATTTAAATAATCTATGGCAAGCGGCCCCTATCGCTCGCGGCGCGAGGCGATGCTAGGGAGGACGGCCCTCGCAGATCAGCGGAAAGCCGTCCTTGGAAGCCTCGCGGAAGTCGGACCGAAAGCGCACCGCCGGGACCAGCCTGTCGGGTGCCAATCTGGAGCGGGTCGGCGACCACAACCAGCGGGTCATCCTGCAGGCCATCCGGGTCAACAGCCCCATCACCCGCGTCACCTTGGCCCAGATCAGCGGCTTGACCCCGCCCGCGGTCGCCAACATCACCAAGCGACTGCTGGACGACGGGCTGATCCTGGAGGCTGGCCGAGTGCAGGGGGCGCGCGGCCAGCCGGCCATGAACCTGATGATCAATCCCGATGGCTGCCTGTCGATCGGGGTCAATATAGACCGTGACCACATCACCGTGGTGCTGCTGGACCTGATGGGTGTCGTCCGGGCGCGGGCCAGCGAGGAGATCGAGTTTCCGCTGCCGGACGATGTGGCCAGGTTCTGCAAGGTCAAGATCCACGAGATGCTGGCGGCTTGGAAGGACGGCCCGCCGCGCCTGTCGGGCATCGGCGTCGCCCTGCCCGACGACCTGGGCCGGGTGGACCTGCCGCACCGTCCAGAAAACTACGACGTCTGGAGCACGGCCGATGTCGGCAAGCTGCTGGCCGGCATTCTGCCGCTGCCGGTGTTTCTCGAGAACGACGCCGCCGCCGCCGCCCTGGGCGAGCTGCAGTTCGGCCACGGCCTGCGCAAGCCCAGCTTCTTCTACGTGCTGATCTCGTCGGGCCTCGGCGGAGGCATGGTGGTGGAGGGCAATTACTTCCGCGGAGCGCAGGGCCGCAGCGGAGAGATCGGCTTCCTGCCCATCCGCTCCTCCAGGACCGAGGCCCGCTCCCTGCAGGAAGTGGTGTCGCTGTCGGCGCTCTACGCCCACCTGGAAGCTGGGGGCGTCACGGTCAACCGCCCCGACCAGTTGGCCAGCCTGTCCGCCGGGGGTCAGGCCTTGGTCGAGGACTGGCTGGTTCTCAGCGCCAAGCTGCTGGTCTCGCCCTTCGTGGGGATCAGCTGCGTGTTTAATCCAGAGGCCATCTATATCGGCGGCCGCCTGCCCACCGATCTGCTCGACCGGTTGGTGGACGCCGTCAACGCCCGCCTGGCCAGGGTCGAGAACATGCCCGTCCTGGCCCCGGTCGAACGGGCCGCCACCTCGGCCGACGGGGCGGCGGTGGGGGCGGCCCTGCTGCCGTTCATGGCCCAGCTCCTGCCGTCCCGCGCCGCTTTGAGGAAGACCGGCGAGGGTTGATCGTTTGGGTGCGGATCAGATCATCCGCTGAGCGCTCACGGGCTGGCCCTTCCGGTGCCAGGCGCCGACATGGCTGAGATATTCGCCGGCGAAGTGGATCTGCCCGTCGGGCTGGCCCAGCAGGTGATAGTCGGGCTCGTCGTCGCTGGCCCAGCCAACGCCGATGCCCAGGGTGTAGGGCGCCGCCGCCCATTGCACCTGCAGCGGCTTTTCCAGCAATTGGCCGCAGGCTGGGTGCATCGCCTCGATGACCTTGCGGGTGTGCTCGATCTGGTCGGGGCGCGAGAGTTTGGCAAGTTGGTCCGCCACCTTGCCGCCAGCATAGGCCCCGAGGATCACGCCGGTCTTGGTGTGCAGGCCGTAGCTGGGATACCAAACCATGTTGCTGGGGCCCTTCACGAACGAGAGGCCTGCATGGCGGTGAAGGCGGCGCCGTAACCGCCGGGCGCGCCGATGCCGTGAATGAAACTGCGACGACTGACCGGCATGGATCCCCCTGAACGCTCGTGTTCAAGCGCCATGCGAAAGGGATGCTCACGGCGCGTCAATCAAAGACCCCGCCGCCGGATGATTGTCCGCCCGGCGCCGCCAAGGCTGGCAACCCGCGCCGCATTTCGCGGCGCTGGAGCATCGGCCGTGCGCGTTCAGGCAAGACACCGAGCGCCAGGGTCAAAATCTAGGCTCTTTGGCCGTTCAGACTGGGCGGGCTCAGGTATTTTCTGTTAGCCGCGCAGCACCGAAGCTTTCGCCGTGCGTTTCCCCCCAACCCGCGCCAATGATGCGGCAACGGAAGCTGCCGTCGGGTTGGCAAACAGGATCAGAGCGCCACATGCCTCCCATCGAAACGCCCTCCATTTCCCGCCGTTGCCTGGTGGCCGCGGGCGCGGCCTCGGCCGCGGCGACGGCGTCCCCCTTGGCCGCCACGGCGGCTTCGAACGCCGATGCTCCGGTGCTCGCCAAGGTCTCGTTCGAAATCAACGGCAAGCCCCAGACACTCGAGCTCGACACCCGCACCACCCTGCTTGACGCCCTGCGCGAGCACCTGAAGCTGACCGGCACCAAGAAGGGCTGTGACCACGGCCAGTGCGGGGCCTGTACGGTGATCGTGGAGGGGCGGCGGATCAATTCCTGCCTGAGCCTGGCGGTGATGCACGAGGGCGACCGCGTGACCACCATTGAGGGCCTGGGCGCGCCGGACAGGCTGCACCCGATGCAGGCCGCCTTCGTCAAGCACGACGGCTATCAGTGCGGCTACTGCACGCCGGGCCAGATCTGCTCGGCGGTCGCCGTGCTGGACGAGATCAAGGCCGGGATCCCCAGCCACGTCAGCGCCGACCTGACCGCCTCGCCTGAGGTGAGCGGAGAAGAGCTGCGAGAGCGGATGAGCGGCAACATCTGTCGCTGCGGCGCCTATTCCAACATCGTCGAGGCCATCACCGAAGTGGCGGGGAGGACGGCATGAAAGCCTTCACCTACGAGCGGGTCCGCTCCCCCGCCGAGGCCGCTGCGGCGGCTCGCAAGCCCGGCGCCAAGTTCATCGCCGGTGGCACCAATCTGCTCGACTTGATGAAGCTGCAGATCGAAACGCCTCGACATCTGATCGACGTCAACGGATTGGCGCTGGACAAGATCGACAAGACACCCGACGGCGGCCTCCGCATCGGAGCCCTGGTCCGCAATACCGATCTGGCGGCCGACAAGCGCGTGCGCCGCGACTACGCGGTGCTCAGCCGCGCCCTCCTGGCTGGCGCGTCCGGACAGCTGCGCAACAAGGCCACGACGGCGGGCAATCTGCTGCAGCGCACCCGCTGTCCCTATTTCTACGACACCAACATGCCATGCAACAAGCGCATGCCCGGCGCCGGCTGCTCGGCGATCGGCGGCTTCACCCGCTCGCACGCCGTGCTGGGGACCAGCGAGGCCTGCATCGCCACCCACCCCAGCGACATGGCCGTGGCCATGCGCGCCCTGGACGCCGAGGTGGAGACCGTCAAGCCGGACGGCGCCGTCCGCACGATCCCGATCGCCGACTTCCACCGCCTGCCAGGCGCCACGCCGCATCTGGAGACCGCGCTGGCGCCGGGCGAGCTGATCACGGCCGTGACCCTGCCCAAGCCGATCGGCGGCGTGCATATCTACCAAAAGGTCCGCGACCGGGCCTCCTACGCCTTCGCCCTGGTGTCGGTGGCCGCCATCGTTCAGCGCGACGGCTCGGGTCGCGTGGCGGTCGGCGGCGTCGCCCACAAGCCGTGGCGCGTCGAGGCGGCCGAAGCGCAGCTGCGGCGCGGCGCCAAGCCGACGGCCGACCTGCTGCTGTCGGGGGCCAAGACCACGCCGGACAACGCCTACAAGCTGACCCTGATCGAGCGCACGCTCGGCGCGGTGTTGGCGCAAGCAAGGGCCTGACGCCATGAAGTTCGACACGCCCGCCACCACCAATCCGATCGATCAGCTAAAGATCATCGGCAAGTCCACCGACCGCATCGATGGTCCGCACAAGACTAGCGGCCTGGCGACCTACGCCTATGAACACCACGACGTGGCCCCCAGCCCCGTCTATGGATTTGTGATCGGCGCGGCGATCGCCAAGGGCAGGATCACGTCGATGGACACGTCCAAAGCCCTGGCCGCGCCCGGCGTCCTGGCCATCGTCACGGCGGCCAATGCCGGCAAGCTCGGCAAGGGCAGATTCAACACCGCCAAACTCCTGGGCGGCCCCGAGATCGAACACTACCACCAGGCGATCGCCGTGGTCGTCGCCGAGACCTTCGAACAGGCGCGCGCCGCCGCCTCGCTCGTGAAGGTCGACTATGCCCGCGCCCAAGGCCGTTTCGACCTCGCCCAGGCCAAGCCCGGCGCGACCCGGCCCAAGGATAGCGCCGACGCCGTCGTCGGCGATTTCGCGACCGCCTTCGCCGCCGCGCCCGTGCAACTGGACGAGACCTACGTCACGCCCGACCAGAGCCATGCGATGATGGAGCCGCATGCCTCGATCGCCATCTGGAATGGTGACAAGCTGACCTTGTGGACGTCCAACCAGATGATCGCCTGGAGCGTGGGCGACGTGGCCCAGACGCTCGGCATCCCCAAGGCGAACGTCCGACTTGTGTCACCCTTCATCGGCGGCGGGTTTGGCGGCAAGCTCTTCGTGCGCGCCGACGCCATCCTGGCCGCGCTCGGGGCCCGCGCGGCCCGCCGGCCTGTGAAGCTGGCCCTGACTCGCCCCTTGATCTTCAACAACACCACCCATCGGCCCGCCACGATCCAGCGCATCCGCCTTGGCGCGACGAAGGAGGGCAAGCTCACGGCGATCGGCCACGGGACCTGGTCTGGCGATCTGGAGGGCGGCGGTCCCGAGGACGCCGTCCAGCAGACCCGCTTGCTCTATGCGGGGGCCAATCGCTTGATGACCACCCGTCTTGCGGTGCTGGATCTGCCCGAGGGCAACGCCATGCGCGCGCCAGGCGAGGCCCCTGGCCTGATGGCTCTGGAAGTGGCCATGGACGAACTGGCCGAGAAGCTGGGCATCGACCCCGTCGCGCTGCGCATCCTCAACGACACCCAGGTCGATCCGGAAAAGCCCGAGCGCCCCTTCTCCCAACGGCAGTTGATCCAGTGCCTGCGCACCGGGGCCGACCGGTTCGGCTGGGCGAAGCGCCGCGCGCCGGCCCAGACCCGCGACGGGCGTTGGTTGGTCGGCATGGGCGTCGCGGCCGCCTTCCGCAACAACCTGACCATGACCTCCGCCGCGCGTGTACGCCTGGACAAAGACGGCGTGGTGACGGTCGAGACCGATATGACCGACATCGGCACGGGCAGCTATACGATCATCGCCCAGACGGCCGCCGAGATGATGGGCGTGCCGCTCAGTCAGGTCTCGGTGAAGCTCGGCGACTCCTCTTTCCCGGTTTCGTCGGGCTCTGGCGGCCAATGGGGCGGCAACAGTTCGACCGCTGGCGTCTACGCCGCTTGCGTCAAGTTGCGCGAAGCCGTTGCGCAAAAGCTGGGTTTCGATCCGAGCCTGGCGAAATTCGCCGACAGCCAGGTCAGCGCCGGCGGACGCAGCCTCCCCCTGGCCCAGGCCGCAGGCGAGGCGGGGCTGACGGCTGAGGACAAAATGGAATATGGCGACCTGGCCAAGACCCACCAGCAATCGACGTTCGGCGCGCACTTCGTTGAGGTCGGGGTCGATGCGGCCACGGGCGAGATCCGCGTGCGGCGGATGCTGGCCGTCTGCGCGGCGGGGCGGATCCTGAACCCCAAGTCGGCTCGCAGTCAGGTGATTGGCGCCATGACCATGGGCGTTGGCGGCGCTCTGATGGAAGAGTTGGTCGTCGATAAACGGCTGGGCTTCTTCGTCAATCACGACCTGGCCGGCTACGAAGTGCCCGTGCATGCCGACATTCCGCACCAGGAGGTGATCTTCCTTGACGAAACAGACCCGATGTCCTCGCCGATGAAGGCCAAGGGCGTTGGAGAGCTGGGCATATGCGGGGTCGCCGCCGCGGTCGCCAATGCCGTCCACAACGCCACCGGCGTACGGGTGCGGCACTATCCGGTCACGCTCGACAAGCTTCTCGATCGGCTGCCGCAGGTCGCCTAGAGCCTTTCCCGACCTGACTGCGTCAGGCCGTGAGCTCTAATCTCATGTTTTGACGCAATTTTCTTCACGCGAACCGGAGCCAATTCGCTCGAAAAATGCTCTAGAACGCTGGACCAGGCGCAATCGTCGCCTTTCCACCAGTCTTCCCTGGCCAGCAAGGGGCGGGGATCAGGCAGGCCATAGGCTCGGAATTGGCCCGTGCTCTTCGCGCTGACGTGGGTCTTGTGATTGTAATAGACCATGACGACGCGGAATTTCAGGTCAGGGAACAGACCATCGAGAGCGGCTAGCAAATCCGCTACGTGATCTTGCGTCAGACGGAAGGGGTCGAACCGGTAGGGGTCCACCTCGATCGGCGACTCTACCCCGCCGAGTCGCACAAAGGTGACGTCCCCCTTCAGCGCCAGGAAACGCTTCATCCTCCGCCTCAGGCGCGCCGCGCACAGCGCTCGGCCTTCATCGGTGATGATCACCCGGCCAGCTTCGTCGCGGGGAAATTCGTGGTGCATGATCAGGCCAGACTCCCTGCCGCGCACTGAACTTCTGTCGTCCCACGCGATGGCGTCGAGCCCGTAATCGTCGTGAGGGTTGCGCAGCACGCGGATCAGGTCAGCCCAGGATGAGCCGAGGAGGTCGAAGAACCCAGGCGCCACCATGCCGGTCCGTTCAATCTGAGCATGGGGCTGGCAAACGCAGCCCAAGCTGACAAACTTCGTTTCCATATCTCCGAATCTACCTCTGATAATCGCCCCAACCAAGACGGCCCATGAGTTTACCGGCCAAGCTCAGGTCAGCTGCGGCGCAACCGGGGTCTGCTGCTCAGCGCGAAATTCTAAGCCGGTACCAGCGGCAGCGAGGACATAAGCCGCGCCCACTGGTTGTCGTCGCCTTCCCATGTCGCGAGATTGGCCTCGTCGGGCAAGGTCATCGGGTGCAGCGAAACGCGAGAATTGGCGCTGGGCTCGGCGCGGGTCAGGCCGTCGAAGAAAACGATCGCGACCCGATAGGCCAGGCCTGGAAAACGCTTGTCGAGCGCGTCGGTCAGGGCGTCGTAGTCGGCACTTAGAAGGTTGGATGAATCGGGCAGGTAGGGCGAGACCGTGGGTTGCGCCAGCTTGCCACCTTGGCGGATGAACACGACCTCGCCTTCGTCGGCGAGGGTTTTTTCGAGCGCCGCCATTCGGATCCTGAACTGTCGCTGGCAGACCGATTTCGAGCGATCGTCGATCAGCGGCACGCCAGCTGCGTCTCTCCGGAAGGCGTGGTGATAGATGACCCTGGTCTGGGCTCCGATCACCGTGGTGCCGTCGTAGGGGATCGCGTCAGGGCCTGGCTCGTAGTCGCCCCTCAATATGCCCACTAGGCCGTCAAAGCTGCCCGCCTGGTCATCGAATGGGCCGGGGATGTGGAGGTCGTGCTTGGCCAATTGGTGAGCGACCTGACACCAGACACCAAGGCTTACCGCCCGCACGGTCCTGGCGGACTCGCGCGGCATGAAGGTCCCGTCAGCCATCTTCGCACCATGGTCGTCGCTCGGTCGGATCAAGCTCTGACCCTACGCCTTCCGCATCCAGAGCGCCCCGCCATGGCGGCCCTCAGCCAACATGCCGGGGTGTTCTGGGAAGGGGGCTAGTCCGCACAGATCCTCGCGCCACGCCACATGCGCCGAGGGGAAGGCGACATGGTCTCCGGCTGCGCCGCCGAGGAGGTAGGCCGCCATCAGGTAGTGCTCGTTATACCCCCTTGGGGCCATGCGCTCGTCGTAGTCGAGGGGGAGCGGCATATCGTGCAGGCCATAGACCACACCAGAGGCCAGGGCGGGCAACACCTCAGTGAAGAAGACCGCCACGTCGGATCCCGCGCAGGCCATGTGGGAATTATCGACGAACAGCATATCGTCTCGACCTAGTCGGCCGAACACCTCCGGCGCCACGTCTTCCATGGGCTGGCGTATGACTTCATCGCAGAGGGCATCGATCTCGGCGCGTGGGTGGGGATCGATCGAGACGATTCGGGTTGAGAGCCCCAGGTCTTCGATCGCGCGTCGTACGAACTTGGTCGAGTTTCCGGAGCCAACCTCCACATAGAGCCGAGGCCGGTTCATAGACACCATGGCGTAGAGCGACAGGCCATCCAGGGGTGGGATGAAGCCGTTGCTCCAATAGGGCGACCGGGTGCACTTGGGCTGGTTGAAGGGGACGCGTGCCAGGGCTTCGGCGTTGGCCCGCATGGCGGCGAGCGCGCGCCGGGTGTTGCTATCGAACTTGTCGAAGATGGCCTCGAACCTGGCCGCCGCGCCGTTCGCTCGGAAGTCGCGCGGCCTGGATTTGACCGGGTAATCGGTCACAATGATGCGGCCGGCGGCCTTGAGCGCCAGATATTCGCCGAAGCCGTCGAGATCGACGACATCCGGGAACCGAAGCAGCCCCTCGCTCATCCAGGATCTACCTTAGACCGCTTTGCGGCACTGCGATGTAGGGCGGCTTGTCCACGCGGAACTCGATCCGTGCGACTCTATGTGGCAGCGGCGGCAAGGGCGAGAGAACCAGCCGGTCCAGAAACCCAGCCACGTCCGAATAGTCGCGATTGCCCGGCAGGTAGGAAAGATCCAATTCCCACCACTTGCTGGCCAACAGGCGTTCATAGGTTTCCGGGAGGCGGCGGCGGGTCATGCGCGCCGGCACGCCGCCGACAACGGCGTAGGCCTCGACGTCGTGCGTCACTACAGCGCCAGCCCCGATGACGGCCCCGTCTCCGACCGTCACGCCGCCCAATATGGTCGCGCGCGCTCCGATCCAGACGTCATTGCCGACCACCACGCGGTTGGGGCGGGCGTCCGTTTCGTCCGTGAAATCGACCGCGATGTCGCTATACTCAGGACGGCCGGTTAGGCCGCAGGAGGCGCCGTCCGCCTTGTAGGCAAAGGGGTGCGTCGAGAGCATATTTGTCGGATGGTTGCCCGGGTTGATCAAGACGTCCTGGCCGATCGAGCAATACCGGCCGATGACCGCATCTGCGATCGCGCCGCCGTTGCAATAGGTGAACGCGCCGGTCTCGCAGACCCCATGGAAGCGGGTGTCGCCGAGGTTACAGGGCAGTTCCGCCTTCAGCGATCCAAGAACGTTCGCGGCCCCGACGTAGGCCATGAAGCCGGCCTCCAGTAGCCCGTCGCCCTCGATGTGGGTTGTCCCGTCAACCATGCTCTCGAATCTACCTCAGATCGAAGCGAAGGCAACGAAGCCAGTGAGAGCGGGGCTAAATCACGCGCCATTGCCGATCAAGGTTGGCACGAATAGCGTCGAGCGAGACACTCCAAACAGAGCATAAATGGCATCCTGGGGCGCGAAAGCCTACGCCACGCGAGGTTCGCTCTCCGTTGCACCTAGCGCACCCGCCGAACCGGCAACGCGCCCCAGCCAGGACGCACGATTGGGACGCACGATAGCCCGTTTTCTTCTCTGCTACATGAGACAGGGCAGATCATTACGCGCGGCCTGGCCTGAGAGGTCAGGATATGCCGTGCACGCCCTTAGTCATGAGGCATCCGGCAGCCAATAACAGGCGGCCCGAGGTGATTTATCTATATATCAGAGCGTTCACCTTGCTTGACGCCGCCGTCTGAGACGCGCCATCTTGTCGATCGAAAGAGGGGGATATCTTGATGGCTTGGCTAGAAATTCAAGCCGCTGATCCAACATGCCGCGACCGCTTCACCGCGCGGCGCTCTTCCTAGAAGCACGAATCCCAGTATCCGAGCAGCTCACCGACCCATCGGGCCTCCTGTCCAGTCAAGGCAGTATCATGTCGTCGATTTACATAACCACCGGCGCTCCGGATCTCGGCAACCCGTTCCTCAACGCGCTGCTCGGGCCCACCGTTTATGATCTTGGGAATATTTCCGGCTCTATAACCTACGTCCTACAAGGGAAAGCCGGCTCAAGTGGTTATGATGGTTACGGCGGTACGCTCTGGTCAGCAAACGGCGCGGCCACTGCTTTTATCAATGCTGTCAGAACTTGGACGGCGGTAAGCAACATCTCCATCGCCGCCTATCCGTTTTACTATAACGGGTCGGGTGGAACCGGCGCAAATTGGGTCGAGAAAATCGACTTTTTGGGCAGTGAAAGCACTGAACTCGGTCATCACCAGCTGCCTTACAGAAACGCCACGTTCGCGATGCAACTCGAGGGCGGGTTCAACAACCAGAGCGCGGTGTTCACGCGCGAAAACAATGCGCTAGGCGGCTACAGCTTCACCACCTTCGTGCATGAGATCGGCCACGCCCTGGGCCTCGACCACCCTCACGACGGCGCCAGTTTTCCAGGGGTCACGTCCGAGAGCTCGCTCGGCAGCTTTGGTTTGAACCAAAGCATTTTCACCGTGATGAGCTACAATGACGGCTACCTGACCAAGGGATATTCGCCGTCCTACGCTTACGGCTGGATGTCCACGCCGGGCGCTTTCGACATCGCAGCGATCCAGGCGCTGTATGGCGCCAAGACGTCCGCCCACGCCGGTGACGACGTCTATCGCATCCCCCTACTCAACCAGGCCGGCACATCCTATTCCTGTCTGTGGGACGCCGGGGGCGTCGATACGCTGTCCGCCGAAGGCGCGAGCATCGCCTGCACGATCGACCTTCGCGAGGCGAGCCTGCTTAACGAGGTGGGCGGCGGCGGCTTGCTGTCCAGCGGGTCGGGAATCTATGGCGGTTTCACGATCGCCCATGATGCAAAGATCGAAAACGCCATAGGCGGCGAGGCCGACGACATCGTTACCGGAAACGGCCTTGCCAACAAGATCTTGGGCGGAGGCGGAAACGATAAGCTCTCAGGCGAACTCGGCGACGACCAGCTCTATGGCGGGGCTGGTGCGGACATCATCGACGGCGGCGATGGGAATGACTTTCTGGAAGGCGGCGCGGGCGCCGACTATCTGGATGGCGGCGCGGGCGAGGACACGGCCAGCTACGCTGCGGCGTCGGCGGCGGTGACGCTCGACTTTACGACCAATCAGCACACTGGAGACGCGCAGGGCGACACCTTCTTCCTGGTGGAACGGTTTACTCTGAGCGCGTTCGCTGACCAGTACGTCGGCAACCAGGCTGTCGATATCGTCTTTGGCGGCGCGGGCGATGACCGCCTGGAAGGCGGTGGCGGCTCGGACTGGCTTGATGGCGGCGCTGGCTTGGACGTTCTTGTCGGGGGGGGCAACGACGACGTCTATGTGCTGGACAGCGCGCAGGATGCGATCGTGGAACTGAAGAGCCAGGGCGTCGACACGGCCTTGGTCAGGTTCAATTACCAGCTGCACGTCAATGTCGAGATCGCCAAAGCGGACGCCGGGTTCGACGTCAATCTGTTTGGCCGCGACGATCAGAGCGACAAGCTGGTGGGCAACGAGCGGGCCAACTACCTGGGCGGCCTGGCCGGTGACGACGACCTGTTCGGCGACGCTGGCGCGGATTCTCTCGACGGCGGGAGCGGTAACGACTGGCTCAACGGCGGCGACGGAGACGATGTCGTCTACGGGGGAACCGGCGACGACGGCTTGGCCGGCGGGGCGGGCAAGGATTGGCTGGACGGCGCATCTGGCGCCGACAACATGTATGGCGGTCTGGACGATGATATCTACTTGGTCGACAACGTCTCCGACCAGGCGATCGAGGAGGTCAACGCGGGAACCGACACGGTGATCTCGACAATCGACTTCCAACTGCACGGCAATGTTGAGATTCTGCGCCTGGCCGGCGCGGCGTCGAATGGCTTCGGGTCGGACTATGACGAGAAGCTGTACGGCAATGCCAGCGCCAACTATCTGGGCGGTCTGGGAGGCCGGGACTTCATCTATGCAGGAGGCGGCAACGACGCGGTGGACGGCGGAGCCGGCGACGACTGGCTTGATGGCGAGACCGGTGACGACACCCTGGCCGGCAACACGGGGGCCGATGGCCTGCAGGGCGGCGCCGGCAATGACTGGATGGACGGCGGCGCCGGGTTCGACGTGCTGTACGGCGGAAAGGGCGACGATGTCCTGATCGGCGGCGCCGATCACGACCAGTTCGTGTTCGCACCCGGGGACGGCGCCGATCGCATCCTGGATTTCGTGGCGGGGGGCGCCGAAGACGCCATCAATCTGCAGGCCTATGTGACGGCCTCAATCGGCTGGAGCATCGCCCAGGTCGGCGCCGACACCGCCATAACCCTGAACAACGGCGACAGCATCACTCTGTATGGCGTGCATGCCACTGACCTTGTTTCGCAAGGTGGGTGGATCTTCTAGAGCATTTTTCGAGCGAAGTGGTTCCGGTTCGCGTGAAGAAAAATGCGTCAAAACAAACGATTAGAGCTCACGGCCTGACGCAGTCAGGTCGGGAAATGCTCTAGCCCGATCCGAGAGGCCGCGACCCGCCACCCCGGCCGCGACTCGTTGACGGAGCGGCCGCTCCGATTTTTGGCAGCAGTACGCGAACGCGCGAGCGCGAGGCCTTGGCTGGACGAGCCTGCCTGTTGATCCGCGAGTTTTTTAGACGAATTTCGGGGTTTCCGGACGAGTACGTGCGCGCGTGGTAAGGGCGAAGCTCCCATAATCGCCATGCATCGGGCGCTGCGCGCCGTGCGCGAGACGCCGCGCAGCATCCTAGGTCGATCGGTCCAGCATGAGCCTCTTTGCCGGCATCGCCCGGGTGGATGAGTTTGTGACCACCGCGATGGTTCATCCTGAGATCGCGCGAGAGTTGCTGAAAAAGGCTCCGCCTTCACCGCACCCGGCGGCGACGCGGAAGCTCATCTTCGCGCTTCATCGCATGGCTGGTGTTGGAGCGGCGGCCGGAGCCACGAATGATCGGGGAGTTGATGATCCGATGTCGCGACGCAACGATGAATGAGGCAGGCAGACGAGGCAGCCGCCTATAGCCAGTCTCCCAACCCGTCCAATGCCTCTTCGCGCTCCTCGTCGGTCAACACGTCCGAACCCTCAATTTGGTCGACGATGCGACGTAGCAGCTCCACTAAGAGGCTGACCCGAAATGAAGTTGTTTGATTTCAGGCCCTTGTGATTCTGTTGGAGATGCGAGCCATCAACGGAAAACGACATGTGGACCGAAACCACCCGGAGCAAGCGCGCTTGAAAGGGCCTGCGGTATTCAAGCGATCTAACGGACCAGGAATGGGCGGTTCTGGAGCCGCTGATCCCGGCGCGGTCTCGCCTGGGTCGTCCGGCGAAATGGTTGTTGCGGACGATCACCAACGCGCTGCTCTATGTTTTGCGCGGCGGTCTGCCGTGGCGGATGCTGCCGGGGGACTTCCCGCCGGTGACGACGGTTCAGCGCTATTTCTACGCCTGGCGCGACAAGGGGCTCTGGCAGACCCTCAATCATCTGTTGCTGATGGATTGCCGCGAGACGGTGGGACGCCAGGCCTCGCCCAGCGCCGGGGTGGTCGACAGCCAGAGCGTCAAGACCACCGAAAGCGGCGGGCCTGTTGGGGGAGCCTGTCCTCGGCCAGCCGGAGGCTGGACCGGGGGGACGCGGGCAAGAAGATCAAGGGCCGCAAGCGTCACATCCTCACCGACACCGGCGGCTTGCTCGTCACGGCCCTGGTCCACACAGCCGATATCCGGGACCGTGACGGCGCGCCTGACGTCCTGACCTCGATCCGCGCCAGCTTCCCCTGGCTGCGCCACGTCTTCGCCGACGGCGGCTAGGCTGGCGACAAGCTGCGACACGCCATGGTCGGACGCGGCGACTGGGAGATCGAGATCATCAAGCGATCCGACACCGCCAAACGCACCTTCGTGCTGCTGCCCCGCCGCTGGGTCGTGGAGCGCACCTTCGCCTGGCTCGGCCGAAACCGACGCCTGGCCAAGGACTTCGAGGCCACTCTCGAAAGCTCAACCGCATGGCTCTTCTACGACCAAAACTCGCCGCTTCCCGCTTCCCGCTTCCCGCTTCCCGCCTCCTACGGCGGCGGCGGGTTTGCGCCCCTGAACAAGGGACGCACTGTCGGGATCGAGCTGAACTCTAAATATTGACGACGCAATGCGGCGAGGCCCAGCGCCTCGCCGCGATTGAAGCCGCAAGGATTGGAGGCGTGAAGCAGACTGTCATCCCGGCGGCGTAACTTGGCCCGCGATAGCAGCAGAACCGGTACGTTGCAGCGGTGCTTGAGCGGAGCAAAAATCGAGGCAAATCGCCCTGCGCCCGACAGAGACCTGACCCAGTCAGCCGCTAAAACGCTGCAAATGGGAATGGCGAGACAGCCTTGCTGTTTTCCTCGACCAACAGCGTGCGATTGATCGGCGCCGCCGCCCGCTGCGGGCAGGCCGGGCGCTCGCAGATCCGGCAGGATGGGCCGATCTCGACAGCCAGGGGCGCGGTGATGTCCAGCCCCCGGGCATAGACCAGCTTGCCGGCGTATTTCAGCTCGCAACCCAGGCCAATGACCAGCTCGTCCTCCAGCCCCGCCTGCAGGCCCGACACTCGCCGCACCGTGCGCGACAGGGTGAAATAGCGCTCGCGGTCGGGGGTCTCGATCACCTGGGTGATGATGCGGCCCGGAGTCTTGAAGCTGTCGTGGACGTTCCAGCGCGGGCAGGCTCCGCCGAACCGCGAGAACGGAAACGGCCCGGCCGCGAACCGCTTGGAGATGTTACCCGCCGCGTCCAGCCGCATCATGAAGAACGGCACGCCGCGTGAGCCGGGGCGGCTGAGCGTCGTCAGCCGCTGGGCCGCCTGCTCGTAACTGATCCCGAACCGTGAGCGGACCCGTTCGATGTCATAGCCGCTAGCCTCCATGGCCGCCAGGAAAGGCTCGTAAGAGGTCATGATCGCGGCGGCCAGGTAGTTGTCGAGGAACACCTTCAGCAGTTGGCGCGTGGCACGGTCGGGGGCCTGGAAGCGGTCGGTCAAGGTCGTCAGCGTTTCGCCGGCCTCCATCAGACCCAGCTGGTAGCAAACCGCGAAGATGCGGCTGGCCGGGGCCAGGGTCTCCGACACCATCAGCCGCTTGCGGTGATGGTCGTAGCGTCGCAGCGAGCCGGCCATGGTCTCGACCGGCATCACCCGGGTCTGGACGCCGAACTGTTCCAGCAGCCGGGCGCGGACGGCGGGACCCAGGTCCTGCGGGTCGGCCTTCATGGCCGCGACGATCCGCTCGGCCACGGTCTCCAGCTCGGCAAAATGGTTGCGCTGAGCGCTGACCAGGTCGCGGACCCAGTCCGTGGGCGAGGTTGTCGAGGCCGCCGCCGTGCCGTCCGGACGCTCGAAGGCGCCAAGGTCTATCAGGCGACCCCGATCCAAATAGGCGCGGTAGAGCCGGGTCATGGCCTCGGCGAAGGCCGGCGACAGCTCGGCGACCTCGGCCGACTCGTGGCGATTGACGCCCAGGTCGGCGAACATCTTGTCGGCCAGCACCTCCTCCAAACTGGCCCCGCCGCCCGGATCGTCGGCCGACAGGCTGCGCAGGTCCAGGTCGTAGGCGTCGGCCAGGCGCAGCAGGATCTGGGCGGTGACCGGACGCTGGTTGCGCTCCAGCAGGTTGAAATAACTGGGCGAGACGCCGAGGTCCTCCGCCATCCGGCTCTGGGTCACGCCGAGATCGCGCCGCAGCCGCTTCAGCCGGCCGCCCAGGAAGAGCTTCTTGTCATTCGTCGACATATGGTCAAGTTGTCATAGATTGACAGATTTACAAAGTCTTGATGTGACAAATCGCCTTCATTAGGTTCGACGGCTTTCGCCGGGCGGCGTTAGCTCACGGTCACGAACGCTTCCTTGTCGACCCGCCCTCCCGCACCTCCTGCGGCCAAGCCGGATCGGCGCCTGATGTGGGACAAACGACCGATGACGACGCTGCGCAAGACCTACGCCCAACACCGCCAGGAGCTGCTGGGCCGCTATCCCGACGGCCTCGCGCCGGCCGGCATCGCCGTGGACGACATTATCCAGCTGAAGCTGCAGAACACTTTCTCGACCCACCTGGACATCGCCCGCGAAATGGCCGGCGTCATGCGTGCCGACATGGCCGCCTACGACGCCGACAGCGCCCAGTTCACCCAATCGCTGGGCTGCTGGTCGGGCTTCCACGCCCAGCAGATGATCAAGTCGGTCAAGCGCCTGCGCGGCACGACCAAGGGCGCCTACGTCTATCTCTCGGGTTGGATGGTCGCCGGCCTGCGCAACCGCTTCGGCCACCTGCCCGATCAGTCGATGCACGACAAGACCTCGGTCGTTGATCTGATCGAGGAGATCTACGTCTCGCTGCGCCAGGCCGATGAGGTCGCGATCAACGACCTGTTCAAGGCCCTGAAGACCGCCCGCGACGTCGGCGACCAGGTCGCCGAGAAAACCGCAATCGCCGCCATCGACACCTTCGAGACTCACGTCGTGCCGATCATCGCCGACATCGACGCGGGCTTCGGTAACGAGAACGCCACCTACATTTTGGCCAAGGAAATGATCAAGGCCGGCGCCTGCTGCCTGCAGATCGAGAACCAGGTCTCCGACGCCAAGCAGTGCGGCCACCAGGACGGCAAGGTCACGGTGCCGCGTGAGGACTTCATCGAGAAGCTGCGCGCTTGTCGCCTGGCCTTCGAGGAACTGGGCGTCGACGAGGGCGTCATCGTCGCCCGCACCGACAGCCTGGGCGCCGGCCTGACCCAGAAGATCCCGGTCAGCCAGGCGCCGGGCGACCTGGCCTCTGACTACATCAAGTGGCTGAAGACCGAGGCGATCACCGTCGATAGCCCGATCCTGCCGGGCGAATTGGCGATCTATCTCGACGGTCGGTTCGAAAAGCCGGTGCGCATGCCCAACGGTCTGTTCGCCTTCCAGGAAGGCACCGGCCGGGCCCGCGTCATCGAGGACTGCATCGCATCCTTGACTCAGGGCGGCGCCGACCTGCTGTGGATCGAGACCGACACCCCCAATGTCGACGAGATCGCCTCGATGGTCAGCGAGATCCGCAAGGTCGTCCCGAACGCCAAGCTGACCTACAACAACTCGCCGTCGTTCAACTGGACCCTGAACCTGCGCCGCCAGGTTCGTGATCAATGGATCGCCGAGGGAAAGATCCACAAGGACTCCTATCCCGAGGGTAACACCCTGATGTCGGCCGAGTTCGACGCCAGCGACCTGGGCCAGGAAACCGACGCCCGTCTCGCCGCCTTCCAGGCCGACATCGCGGCTCGCGCCGGGGTGTTCCACAACCTGATCACCCTGCCCACCTTCCACCTGACGGCCAAGAGCATGGACGAGTTGTCGCGCGGCTATTTCGGTCCCGACCGGATGAAGGCCTACGTCAACACCGTCCAGCGCGAGGAAATCCGTCGCGGCGTCTCGGCCGTGAAGCACCAGCACGAGGTCGGCTCGGATCTGGGTGACACCTTCAAGGAGATGGTCGCCGGTGAGCGCGCCCTGAAGGCCGGCGGCCACGCCAACACCATGAACCAGTTCGCCGCCGAATAGTCGGCGAACGGCCTTTCTTTCCCCACCCGATCAAAGGATTCCATCATGACCGCCACGCAATTTGCTCCCGCCGCCATGCCGAACGCCTCCGCCGAACAACGCGCGATCGATCGGGTGGCCGAGGCCGCCCACCGCCTGAACGAGGCAGTGCAACGGGCCATCGCGGCCGGCTATTCCGTCGAGCTGGTGCGCACCTCGCGTCACCACGACGGGGCGGGCAATTGGGGCGACCAGATCGTCCCGACCGTTCGACCCAATGGCGCCGCCAAGAGCGACTGATCTACAACACCACCTCGTCGATATGCTTGCTCCCGGGCTTTACGCCCGGGAGGCCTCCACAGAGCCTGCAGGATTTCCCATGCCCCTCGACATCGCCGCCAATATCCAGATCAACGGTCCTGTCGAGGGCCGCGCGGTAGAGATCCTGACGCCCGAAGCTTTGGCCTTCGTGGCCGATCTGCACCGCCGGTTCGACGCGCGTCGCCGCGAACTCCTGGTGGCCCGAAGCGTACGCCAGGCTCGTTTCGACGCTGGGGAGCTGCCAGACTTCCTGCCCGATACCGTCGACATCCGCGAGAGCGACTGGACTGTCGCGCCGATCCCAGTCGACCTACAGGATCGCCGCGTCGAAATCACCGGCCCCGTCGATCGCAAGATGATCATCAACGCCCTCAACTGCGGGGCGAAGGTGTTCATGGCCGACTTCGAGGACGCCACCTCTCCGACCTGGTCCAACCTGATCGAAGGCCAGGTCAACCTGAAGGATCGCTGGGCGGGCCAGCTGGCCCACGTCGATCCCAAGTCCGGCAAGAGCTACGCGCTGGGAGAGAACCTGGCCGTCCTGAAAATCCGCCCACGCGGCTGGCACCTGCCTGAACAGCACATGGAAGTGGATGGCCTGCCCGTCAGCGGGGCCTTGTTCGACTTCGGCCTGTACTTTTTCCACAACGCCAAGGCCACCCTGGCGCAAGGCTCGGGTCCTTACTTCTACCTGCCCAAGCTAGAGAGCCACCTGGAGGCGCGCCTCTGGAACGAGGTGTTCGTCCACGCCCAGGCCGCGCTGGGCGTCCCCGACGGCACGATCAAGGCCACGGTGCTGATCGAGACCATCCCTGCCGCCTTCGAGATGGACGAGATCATCTTCGAGCTGCGCGACCACATGGCCGGCCTCAACTGTGGTCGCTGGGACTACATCTTCTCGTTCATCAAGCGCCTGGGCGGACGCGCTGAATTCCTCACGCCGGACCGCTCGGCCATGGTGATGGGCCAGGCCTTCCTGGGCGCCTATTCGCTGAAGCTGATCCAGACCTGCCACCGCCGGGCGGCCTTCGCCATGGGCGGCATGGCGGCCCAGATCCCGATCAAGGGCGACGAGACCGCCAACCAAGCCGCCTTCGCCAAGGTGCGGGCTGACAAGGAACGCGAGGCCGGGGCCGGTCACGACGGCACCTGGGTCGCCCACCCCGACCTGGTGCCCGTGGCCATGGAGGTCTTTGACCGCCTAATGCCGACGCCCAACCAGCTGGACAAGCGCCTCGCCGACCTCACGATCACGCGGCAGCAAATGCTGAAGTTGCATGACGGCGTCCGCACCGAAGCAGGCGTGCGCGAAAACATCCGCGTTGGCGTGCGCTACACTCAGGCCTGGATCGAGGGCCGGGGCGCGGTGCCGCTCTACAACCTGATGGAAGACGCCGCGACCGCCGAAATCTGCCGCACCCAGCTATGGCAATGGCTGCGATTTAACGCGGCGCTGGACGACGGCCGAGACCTAAGCTCGGAGTTGTTCGTCAGCTTCTTCACCCAAGAGCTGACGGAACTTCGTCAGCATTTTCCCAGCGACAGGCTGGAGGACGCTGCGCAACTTTTCTCACGGATGGTGCTGACCGAAGCTCTCGATGAATTCCTCACCCTGCCGGCCTACGAGATGATCGTTTAACGCCGGCTTTCGCGGCGCCCGACTGCGACTGACATGTGTTCCGTGTCGTCTGGCGCCCAAGCGGCCCGTTTGGTCATTGAGCGAAATGCCGTTGAGGGCAAGCCCGCTCGGCTTTGCAAACCTTCGAGGCTCAGGGTCAGCAAACCTCGATTCTCTCAGAGGCTGACCCGAAATGAAGTTGGGTGATTTCAGGCCCTTGTGATTCTGTTGGAGATGCGAGCCATCAACGGAAAACGAAATGTGGACTGAGATCACCTGGGGCAAGCGTGCTTGAAAGGGCCTGCGGTATTCAAGCGATCTAACGGACCAGGAATGGGCGGTTCTGGAGCCGCTGATCGCGGCGCGGTCTCGCCTGGGTCGTCCGGCGAAGTGGTCGTTGCGGACGATCACCAACGCGCTGCTCTATGTTTTGCGCAGCGGTCTGCCGTGGCGGATGCTGCAGGGGGACTTCCCGCCGGTGACGACGGTTCAGCGCTATTTCTACGCTCGGCGCGACAAGGGGCTCTGGCGGACCCTCAATCATCTGTTGCTGATGGATTGCCGGGAGACGGTGGGACGCCAGGCCTCGCCCAGCGCCGGGGTGATCGACAGCCAGAGCGTCAAGACCACC
The DNA here is from genome assembly GCF_049896345.1 of Caulobacter sp. DWR2-3-1b2. Taxonomy (NCBI): domain Bacteria; kingdom Pseudomonadati; phylum Pseudomonadota; class Alphaproteobacteria; order Caulobacterales; family Caulobacteraceae; genus Caulobacter; species Caulobacter sp. DWR2-3-1b2. The sequence continues at coordinate 390,008 of NZ_JAFCUC010000001.1, forward strand.
GAAAGCGGCGGGCCTGTTGGGGGAGCCTGTCCTCGGCCAGCCGGAGGCTGGACCGGGGGGACGCGGGCAAGAAGATCAAGGGCCGCAAGCGTCACATCCTCACCGACACCGGCGGCTTGCTCGTCACGGCCCTGGTCCACACAGCCGATATCCGGGACCGTGACGGCGCGCCTGACGTCCTGACCTCGATCCGCGCCAGCTTCCCCTGGCTGCGCCACGTCTTCGCCGACGGCGGCTAGGCTGGCGACAAGCTGCGACACGCCATGGTCGGACGCGGCGACTGGGAGATCGAGATCATCAAGCGATCCAACACCGCCAAACGCACCTTCGTGCTGCTGCCCGCCGCTGGTTGGTGGAGCGCACCTTCGCCTGGCTCGGCCGAAACCGACGCCTGGCCAAGGATTTCGAGGCCACTCTCGCAAGCTCAACCGCATGGCTCTTCATGGCCTCGGTCCAACTCATGACCCGAAGGCTCGCAACACTCTGATCATAATCAGAAACATTATGAGTCAGACTCTGAAGCTTTAGCCTGCGGTTGCTTTCCCGCCACCAAGCATGATGGAGAGCGGTCGCGTGTTCCGGTCTGGGCGTGAGCAATGGCCGGGCAGGCCCGTTTGTGCCGGGCGTGGCATGGAATGCTCGCCCCCGACCGCACGCTGGGCAGGGCGCTGGTCCCGACCTTGTTTTGGGTCGTGATAAGCGATCTGGTCCGACCAGTCAGCGGTGTCTGACACCACGTCCGGTGACATCGATGGCCCAATACACCCACTCGCGCGCATCGCGTCTATGTCGTAACGCTCAGGTTTATAGAGATCGATCCCTTGGCCAACCAAGATGAAGAATTGCCATCCTAAATATGCGCCGCGACCGTCTTTTGCATTGATCCAACCGCAGAAGCCGACAAATGGCGTGGTCTTTTCAAGAACGCCATAGTGCGCGCTGACATCGCGGAACCGAGCGGCTGGATAGTCTTTCAGTTGCGCTTCAAGGCCGCGTCGAGATTCGCGTGCAGCGGCGTGGAAGAAGGACCCCCTTAGCGGGGTGATAGGCGCCTAAAAGGGACCCCTCATTCCGATGGCTTAGGCACGGCGGCTTGGTTCAACCGGGCGGTCGAGATCGGGATGTTGGTCGTGGAGACAGTGGTGCGGATTCGCGGTGAGTCTGCGGCGGGCAAGTCGATCAAGGCGATTTGTCGGGATCTGAGGCTCTGTCGCAAGGTTGTGCGCAAGGCGATCCTGGCGGAGGAAGGCGCGTTCAGCTATCGGCGCGTGACGCAGCCGTTTCCGAAGATCGGCCCGGTGCGCGAACGGCTTGAGCAGCTTCTGACCGAGAACGAGGCGCGGTCCCGGCGGGAGCGGTCCTTCAAGCCGCGCCTGCGGTTCGCCACCCTGGAAGAGCTGAACGGCTGGCTTGAAGCCGAGTGCCGCCGCTGGGCGCGCCTGCACCCCGACGGCTTCCACGAGGTCGAGCACGCGGTGACCGGAACCTGCCTGATCACCTTCGATCGCAACCGCTACTCGGTGATGGCCAGGGCCGCCAAGCGCAAGGTGCAGGTGCGCGCCTATGCCGACAAGATCGTCGTCCGCTGCGCCGGCGAAGTGGTTGCTGAGCATGCCCGGTCCTTCGGCCGGGGCCGGACGATCTATGATCCCTGGCGCTACCTGCCGGTCCTGGCCCGCAAGCCGGGCGCTCTGCGCAACGGCGCGCCGTTCCAGCCCTGACGCGGCTCAGCAAGAAGCTGGGGCGTGGCGGCGGTGCTGATCGATGGCCTGGATGTGGTCGATGACGCCGTCCGCGAGGCCCTGGACGCCGGCGCCGCCAGCGACGGGGTCATCCTCAACATCCTGGCCCGACGGCGCGAGCCACCCAGGCCCGAGGCGATCACCACCTCTCAGGCCCTGGTCCTGCGCCATCCGCCCATCGCCGACTGCGCCCGCTACGACCTGCTGCGAGGTCCCCGTGCAGCGGCATGAGATGATCCAAGCCTTCGCCCAATTGGGCCTGAAGGGCATGGCCGGGGCCTTCGATGAGACCGTCACCACAGGCCTTCAGCGTAACCGCACGGCCATGGAGATCCTGGCTGACCTGCTCAAGGCCGAGACCAACCATCGCCAGGCCGCCTCCATCCGCTATCGCCTGACCGCCGCCAAGCTGCCGAAGCCCGGCGCGGCAAGGCCGGCGCCCTGGCGGCCCAGCTCTCGCGCCTGGACCTCGTGGTCCTCGATGAGCTGGGCTACCTGCCGTTCGCCCAGTCCGGCGGGCAGCGCCTGTTCCATCTGGTCAGCAAGCTCTACGAGCGCACCTCGGTGATCATCACCACCAACCTGACCTTCGGAGCGTGGCCCGCCGTCTTCGGCGACGCCAAGATGACCACGGCGCTGCTCGACCGCCTGACCCACCACTGCGACATCGTCGAGACCGGCAACGACAGCTGGCGACTCAGAAACCGCGCCTAACCGGCACGCCCCGCTTCATCCACAACTTGTTCAACCTCCCCCCAGACCCCCTCCCGGGCAGCTGATCAATCAGTGGCTCACCCCGCGGCGATGCTCTGCGCTGGCTGAGAGCTACGCGCATCGCCGCTCGGAAGCCGAATAGGGGGTCCCGATTGCGCGCCGATGGGGGGTCCCGATTGCGCCGTTTGACAGTCTAGCCTATGCGGCGGATCGTGCCTGTCAACGGCAGGGCCGCCGCGACAGTGTTGGAGATTGTCCCGTACTTGCGCACGTTCTTGTGCAAAAGCTCGAGGCGTTGATCGTCCTCATGGGTGTCGATGATCAGCTCGTAGTCCACGGCGATGAGCATCGGCGGGGCGTCCTGGCGAACGCTGTGCAGGCGCACTTCTACTCCGCGAAGCTCGAAGTTAAGCATCGGTGTGACCCGCTCGATGCCTTTGATCATGCAGGCGGCTATGGACGCTAGAAACAGTTCTGCTGGGTTGAAGGCGTCGGGTCGGCCGTTGACGTCAGTGTCGAGGGCGACCTCAGCTTGTTTGCAGGTGGCCAGGCTCCCGTGAGAGTCCTGACGGACGGCATTGACGCGATATTCCAGCATTTTTCACCGGCACGGGGACGAGAAAGGTTTGCGCTCGCCGGCTTTTGCGCGAGCTCGCCAGCGGTTTAACGCGCGTAGACCTCTATTAGGTTGCCCTCGGCGTCTCGGAGCCACAATTTTCGTGGGGCGGCGGCGGTCAACGCAGGTGGAGGGGAATCTCGACCACGCCCGCATTTGACGATGTGGTATCGAAGGCGACCAAGCGAAGCCGATAGCGCCCAGAAGCCTGCTTCGCGACGGCGCCGGTAAACTGGCTGGGCTGGCCCGCATAGGCTAGCGCCGCCTTGGCTACCTGCCGATCGCCCTGCATCAGTTGCGCCTCGACCTTGTAGGTGTCGGCGTTCCAAATGCCGCCCGGCTCAATGGGGCAACCGCACATCAAACTGACCTTGGCGCTGATCTGCAGAGCGCCACCGGGCGTGACCGGCGCCATCGGGTCAATCACCAGGCCGGGGAAATCCAGTACCCATCCATCGCCGATGATATCGCGACCCGGCAAGATTTACTGGGTCGATGATACCTTGATAGCTGCGGCGGGCTTGCCGACGGGTCCGACCGCCTCAACGCGCCCGAGGGTCGGCTGTTTCAGATCCAGGACCGCCTCGAAGCCGGCCGACGACGGGCCGGCGATACTCATTCCGCGCGTCCGTGGCGTTTTCATGATCAGCGGCGTATCGCCGGCGCCGCCCTTGGTCAGGCCCTTGGCAAGGACCACCCCCGTCCTCGCGTCGACGAGCGTGACCTGCACCCCGCCCATATGGTCCCCGATGAACTTGGCGTCGTGGGCCTGGGCTCGGACCATCGCACGGGTTGGCTCGGCCAAGGCGGCCGAAGCCAGGAAAGCGAGCGAAGCGGCGAGGGTGAGGGCTTTGATCATTGGCCTCATCAAACGGCGTTGAGGCGAATTTTCAAATAGCGAACGCCGTTGTCTTCCGGCTCCGGCAAATGTCCGCCGCGCATGTTGATCTGCACCGAAGGCAGGATCAGGCGTGGCATGCCGAGCGTCTTGTCCCGGGCTTCGCGGAGCGCCACGAAGGCGGCCTCGGTGACCCCTGCGTGCACATGGACGTTGTCCCGCCGCTGCGCGCAGATGGTCGTTTCCCAAGCCAAATCGATCCGTTCGGACGCCTTGTAGTCGTGGCACTGGAAAACCCGGGTAGCGTCGGGCAGGGTCAGTAGCCGCTGGATCGACCGGTAGAGGGTCGCCGCGTCGCCGCCTGGGAAGTCGCAATGGGCCGTTGCCGTAGTCGGGCATGAACAGGGTGTCGCCGACAAAGACGGCGGGCCGATCACATAGGCCATGCAGGCTGGGGTGTGGCCGGGCACGTGCAGGGCGATGGCTTCGCTTACGCTTGTAACCTTGCGCAGTCACTCGCAGGGCCTGCCCCCCAGCGAGCTCAGTACCCGTACGAGTGGACGGGGCGTTCATCTGAACATGTGGCGCAGCCGCACGTCCTTGACCCACGCCCCGTCGCCTCGACCTAATGTGCGTGCGGATGAGGTGGCGTCGCGTCAAGCTTTGTCCGTTGGGCGGGGCTGAGCGCGGCGTACAGGGGGAACAACGCCGCCTTGACCTTCCTGAGGGCCTCCAATCGGTCCGTCATCATCGCCTCGTGGCGATCCAGCCGATCAGGGAGCGACCCGTGCGCGCCCATCATGCCCATGCCGGATTTTGGCATGGCGGCGCCCTGCGGCATCGCCGCCGCAGGCATCATCGGCTTGTCCTTGGGCATTTCCATCCCGGGATGCATCGTCATGCTTTCGCTCATCGCCCGGGCTGCGTCGGCGAAGGCGTCCCACAGAGGTAGCTGTGCGGGTGTCAGGGCGAGTTCTCCCTTCAAGGCGCCCAGCCGGGCCGCACTCATCCCAAGGCCATGCATGTCGGCCATGTCCATCATGCCCCCGCCCATCATGGACGCCCCGGGCTTGGCGCCGGCCTTTGCCGCCGGCATCGACGCAGCGGCGGGCGCGGGGTGGTGAGCGGCGTGCGCATCCGGCTCTGCGGCCCATGCCGTGCTCCCCGCGAGCGCGGCAAGCAAGGAAAGGCATTTGGCTGTCGTCTTCATTTGTTCGGTCCAATTCGAGTTGAGTCGGGACGTCTCGATTGCAGCGGTAGGGGAGGCCGGAGATCAGTGCGGATCGCGCGAGTTTGAAGGCTCGCTTGAGGACCTCGGTGTCATAACGCCGCTCCGAGAAGTTTGATGGCGCCAGGAGAACAAGGTTGCCGCAAGTTTCAATTTGCGTAGCATCAAGCAGCGATCGGATTTTCAAACCTTCCATTTATTGGAGGGTTTCTCGCGGCACAAACTATTGCCATAGGACGAACAATGGCGTTCTGCCACCAAAGTTCCGCAGCTCACCAATAACGGCTCGATGAAGTCTGAGGTGGCGCTGGAAATTCGGACAGTTGGCTAGGGTAGGTTCGACAGCGGTGGTCGGGATTGTCTGGACAGGGATTGCCGCTGGCTAAGTGGAATCGCTGCCGGTTGTGATTGGTCGGGAGTGACGCACCAACTCCGGCGGCGAAAGTTTTATGCCGCGAGGGCTTGGAGCCGGTGGTCGAAACAGGCCTGGTCCGGGGTGCGGGCGCCCAGGCTCGAATGCGGGCGCTTGCGGTTGTAGAAGTCCAGATAGCGGCCGATGCAGGCGCGGGCTTCGGCGACGCTGTCATAGGCCCTCGGATAGACCTCCTCGTACTTGACCGACCGCCACAGCCGTTCGACGAAGACGTTGTCGCGCCAGGCGCCCTTGCCGCCCATACTGATCGCGATGCCGTTGTCGGCCAGCAGGCCGGTGAAGGCCGCGCTGGTGAACTGGCTGCCCTGGTCGGTGTTGCTCGAGATAATTGACCGCTGTTAAGCGGTTTTTATCCGCTCGTCACTAAGGTCTCAAAAGGGCTGCACTTGGGGGCGACTATGAAGGGAATTATCTTCAACCTCTTGCAGGAGGTGGTCACCCAGCACTACAGCGAAGACGTTTGGGACGACCTTATCGACGCCGCTGGCGTCGATGGCGTCTATACCTCAGTTGGCAGCTATTCCGACGATGAGATGACCGCCCTGGTCGGCGCCGCATCTGACAAGCTCGGGCTGCCGCCAGCGGCGGTGCTGCGCTGGTTCGGTCAGCAGGCTATGCCGCTCCTGGCCCAACATTATCCAGGCTTTTTCGAGGGGCACACCTCGGCCCGCTCCTTCATCCTCAGTGTCAACGACGTTATCCACGTCGAGGTCCGCAAGCTCTACGCTGGCGCCGAATGCCCTTACTTCCAGTTCCGCGAAGGGCCGGACGGCAGCCTCAGCATGGACTACCGATCGACCCGCCGGCTCTGCGTCTTGGCGCAAGGCCTCGCTGAAGGGGCCAGCGCTTACTACGGCGAGAACATCGACTTCCAGCACGCCCGGTGCATCGACAAGGGCGATGCGGCCTGTGTCTTCCATATCCGATGGCCGCAGCTGGCGGTCGCCTGAGGCCCGACCTTGGAAGACGATAGCTACCATCTTAACCGCTTGGAGCGGCGCCTGCAGCGAGAACGCGCCACCCGCTTCGCCGCTGAAGCAATCGCCGAGACTAGCACGCGCGAGCTCTTCGTCCATGCTGAGCGGCTGCGGCTGCTGGAAACCATCGCGGTAGCCTGCAATCTCTCCCAGGGTCCCACCGCAGCTCTGAAGACCACCCTCGAACAGGTCTGTCGCTTCACCGGTTGGCCAGTCGGCCATGTCTATGTCCGGCGGCGGGGACGCGACGCCGTGATGGCGTCGGAGAAGCTCTGGTGGGCGCTTGACGGGGCCGACATCGCCGAATTCTACGAGATCTCGGAAAGAAGCACCTTTCCCGCTGGCGTGGGACTGCCCGGCCGGGTCATGGCGGACAAGGCGGCCATTTGGGTCACCGACGTAACCGTCGAAGCGAACTTCCTGCGGGCCGAAGCCGCCAAGCGCTGCGGATTACGTGCAGCCTTCGGCTTCCCGGTCCTAGTCGGAGAGGAGGTCGCCGTCGTTTTGGAGTTCTTCTCCTACAAGGCCGAAGAGCCTGACGAATCCATGCTTCGGATCATGACTCAGATCGGCGCCCAACTCGGCCGGGTGATCGAACGCAGCCGCGCCGAGGCGGATTCCAAGGCCCGCAACAGCAAGCTGGTGCGCTCTGTCAAGGCGGCGCAGGCCCAGCGCGTCGTCGCCGAGGCGGCTAACCGCGCCAAGTCCGTCTTTCTCGCGGTGACCAGTCACGAGGTCCGCACGCCCTTGAATGCCGTTCTCGGCTTGACCGAAGCCTTGGCGCGCACGCCGCTCAATCCCCACCAGCAGACCCTGGTCTACGGCGTGCTGGAGTCCGGCGGACTGCTGCTGCGGCTGCTCAACGCGGTGCTGGACCTAGCCCAGATCGAGGCGGGCAAGATGTCTGCTCAGGTCGAAGCCTTCGATTTGCGCCGCACGATCGAGGCGACCGAGCGGGTCTGGAGGCCACGAGCCCAGGAACTAGGCGTCGAGCTGGTCACCGAACTCGGCGCGCTGCCCGACGATTGCTGCATCGTCTCCGATAAGGGCAAGGTCGAGCAGACGATGATCAACCTGTTGTCCAACGCCCTCAAGTTCTCGCCGCCCGACAGTCAGGTTGTCCTGGCGGTGCGCGCACAGCGAAAGGAAGGGCGGTATCTGGTCTCTGTCGAGGTAATCGATCAAGGACCGGGCATCGCCCCCGCCGACCGCGCCAGAATCTTCCAGGCGTTCGAGCAGACGGATGCGGGCCGCCAGGCCGGGGGCACGGGTCTGGGCTTGGCCATCTGCGCCGGCAACATCGCCAGCCTTAACGGGACCATCGGCCATGACCCGACCAATGCTGGCGGTAGCCGCTTCTGGTTTGAATTCCCTGCCGACGTTGGCAACAAGTTGTCCGGGCCTATCCCGGAAGAACCCCCGGCTACGCAGTCCCACCGGCCGCTGCGCATCCTGGCGGCTGAAGACAACGCCGCCAATCGGCACGTTCTGCGGGTGTTGCTCGACCCCCTAGGCGTGGAGTTGAGATTGGTCGAAGACGGTAAGGAGGCTGTCGAGGCCATGCGGGCTGGCGTCTTCGACATGATCCTGATGGATGCCAACATGCCACGCATGGACGGCGTCACCGCCGTCCGCGCCATACGGGCGTTGAACAGCCACGCCGGTGTGATGCCGATCTTCATGCTGACCGCAAACGTCTTTGAGGCCGATATCCACCGCTATCACGCTGCCGGCGTCGATGGCGTTCTGAAAAAGCCCATCGACGTGGCCGAATTGTTCGCCGTGCTTAGCGCCGCCGCCGCGCGGATTGAGCCGCTCGATATCGCCGTTGCCCTACAGCTAAGGGGCTAGGACCTGGGGCAGCGTTAGCTTTTTCGTCTCGCAAGCAGCTTTTCGGCCCGCCCTATTGTGAGGCGGCGCCGGAAATTCGGACAGTTGGCCAAGGTAGGTTCGACCTCGATGAAGGGCGGACTTTATGACTGGGAAGCGGAAGCGATACGCGGCTGATTTGAAGGCCAAGGTCGCGCTGGAGGCGTTGAAGGGGGAGCTGACCCTGTCGCAGTTGGCGACAAAGCACGGCGTCCACCAGACGATGATCGCGGCGTGGCGCAAACAGGCCATCGAGGGGCTTTCCGGGGTGTTATCGGGCAAGGCCGAGGCGACCGAGGGGGGGCCGGGAGGGCGAGATCGACAAGCTGCACGCCAAGATCGGCCAGCTGTTGGTGGTGCGGGATTTTTTAGCCAAGGCCTTCGGTCGTTGAGCCTGGACCGGAGGCGAGCGATGATCGACCCCAACGACCCGAAGATCTCGATCCAGCGCCAGTGCGCCCTGGTGTCGATCAGCCGCTCGGCCTTCTACTACCGGCCGGCGGGCGAGACCCCGCTGAACCTGGCGCTGATGCGGCTGATCGACGAGGCGTTCCTGGAGACACCCTGGTACGGCTCGCGCCAGGTGGCCCGCCATCTCCGCCGCCAAGGCTACAGGGTCGGCCGGATGCGGGTTGCGCAGGCTGATGGCCAGGATGGGCCTGGCGCCGATCTATCAGAAGCCGCGTACGACGATCCCGCACCCGGAGCACCGGGCCTGCAAGTACCTGCTGCGCGGGCTGACCATCGACAAGCCCAATCAGGTCTGGTGCGCCGACATTACGTACATCCCGATGCGACGGGGCTTCCTGTACCTGGGCCGCCAGAAATCTTCCACACCGACCAGGGCAGCCCGTTTACCTCGCCCCGCTTCGTCGACGTGCTGAAGCACGCCGGCGTGCGGGTCTCCATGGACGGCCGCGGCCGCTGGATGGACAATGTCTTCATCGAGCGGCTCTGGCGCAGCCTCAAATATGAGTGCGTCTACATCCACGCCTTCGAGACCGGATCGGAGACGCGGGCCGGCCTGACCAAGTGGATCGGCTACTACAACACCAACCGGCCCCACTCGGCCCTTGCCGGGGCCACCCCCGACGAGGCCTGTGGCCAAATCCGGGCGCGGCGCGTCTACTACCAACCCCGTCCGGTGTCGGCGGCGGACCTGGCGGTCATGCGGCGGACTCGACGAGTTGCACCTGGACTACCCGTTCGCGGGCAGCCGGATGTTGCGTGATCTGCTGCACGGCGAGGGTGTCCAGATCGGCCGCGCCCGGGTAATCACCCTGATGCGTCGGATGGGCGTCGAGGCCATCTACCGCCGGCCCAACACGTCCAAACTCGCGCCGGGGCACAAGATCCACCCCTATCTGCTGCGCGGCCTGACGGTCGATCGGCCCAACCAGGCGTGGGCGATGGACATCAGCTACATCCCGATGAAGCGCAGCTTCGCCTACCGGGCCGCAGTGATCGGCGGGTGTCGATCAGCATGGAGGTGGATTTTTGCCCGGAGGCCGTCGAGGAGCCCGCCCTGGAGGCCGCCCTGGAGGCCATGGCCCGGCATGGCAAGCCCGAGATCTTCAACACCGATCAGAGCAGCCAGTTCACCAGTTCAGCCTTCACCGGCCTGCTGGCCGCCAACGGCATTCGGATCAGCATGGACGGCAGGGGCGCCTGGCGCGACAACGTCTTTGTCGAGCGCCTCTGGCGGTCGGTCAAGTACGAGGAGGTCTATCCGAGGGCCTATGACAGCGTCGCCGAAGCCCGCGCCTGCATCGGCCGCTATCTGGACTTCTACAACCGCAAGCGCCCGCATTCGAGCCTGGGCGCCCGCACTCCCGACCAGGCCTATTTCCACCACCACCAGGCCCAACCCCGGGCCCAACCCCGGCCAATCACAACCGGCAGCGATTCCACTTAACCGACGCCGATCCCTGTCCAGACAATCCCGGCCCGCTCTTTTTCAATGGGTCGCGCCACCGCCGTCAGGCAATCAGAACCTGCCAAGGTGGCGCTTGTGCACAAGAAGTCCGGAAGTCGCAGTGGTTGCCAGTTGCCAGTTGCCGCTGGCCCACTGGAAACACGAAAGTCCGCGCGATAATCTTGGCCAACCGGACAAGATAGATGTCAGAGCACTCGGTGTTAGCTGAGGACGTCATCCTGCGGGTTAGCGGCGATCATCCGTCCGATCGCATCAAACAGAAGGTCCATTGCGACGGGCTTGAGGATCACATCGTTGGCGCCCGCCGCGAGGCAATTCTCGCGGATGTTGACCGCCATGTCGGCCGTGATGACAATGATCGGAAGTGTTCCTTTCAGGTCGCCGCGAGCGCGGATATTCCGAATGGCGGAGAGGCCATCCATCCCGGGCATGCGCAGGTCCATCAGAATGAGGTCGTAGTCGTTTTCGCCGATCATCTTAAGGCCAGTCTCGGCCTCAGGCGCCTCTGACATATCGAGCCCGGCGACGCCCAGCATGTCGCGAACGACTCGGCGATTCATCGCATCGTCCTCGACGAAAAGTACGCGCATCGCTTCCGGCCCTTCTCGACAACAACCTTGACTACTAAGCGCGCTGCGCCGTGGAGGGTTCAATCGCGCCGGCCGCAGCAAGAGCCTCCAGGTGAGTCAACAGGCTTGGCCCGTTGATCGGCTTGGACCAGACCTGCGTTGCGCCGGCGTCAAGAAGGGTTGCGATCACGTCGGGTGTGGGTGAGGCGCACAGGGTAGCGATAGGGGCGCCATTTGCCGTGCGCACCATTTGCTTGAGGGCGTTGAGCTGCGTCGTCAGGTCGGGTCCCAAGGCGCTGATTTCGACCAAGATGAGATTTGGAGCGCTGGTGTGCAACGACTCAAGCGCGGGCGCCACGGACGACGCCATCTCTAGCCCGGCTACCTTGGCGTGCAGCAGGGCACGCATCACGCTCTGAGCCAAGGGGTTGGCTTCCACGATCAGCAACCTGGCGTCGGACAGCGTGCCCACGACCCCAGTCAAGGCAGCGAAAGCGGGCGTCGCTGCAGCCGCAGGGCGCAGTGGTAGACTGAGCGTAAAGGTTGAGCCCGCCCCCACCGCGCTGACCACAGTGATCGTGCCGTCCAAGGCGGCGGCCAGGTTGCGGCAGATCGTCAGGCCAAGGCCGGTGCCCCCCTGCTTGCGCGTCAGGCCGCCATCCAGTTGCTTGAACGACTCGAACGCTTCCTCGATCTGATCGGCGGCGATGCCTATGCCGGTATCGGCCACGCGAAGCAAAAGTCGTGCTTCATCGCCCTGGCCCTCGACAAGCGCTATAAGCGTGACCGAACCCTGATCGGTGAACTTGATGGCATTGGACATCAAGTTCGACAGGATCTGCTTGAGACGTGCGCCGTCCTCGATGATCCGCAGTGGAACGTCCTGAATCTCCAGTTTCAGAACCAAGCCCTTGTTGGTCGCGGGCTGTTTCCACAGCTGGGTCGTTTGTCGAAGCAGGTTATGGACGTCGAGTTCGGCCGTGGACACCGCGACCTTGCCCGTTTCCATCTTGGCGACGTCGAGCAGGTCATCGACCAGCGCCTTCATCGCCTCGCCGGCGCCGTGGACGATCGAGATTTTTTCCCGCACGTCATGACCCAGCTTGCGGTCCGCCAGGAGCACCTGGGTCATGCCGAGGATGCCGTTGAGTGGCGTCCTGATCTCGTGGCTCGTGGTCGCCAGGAATTCCGTCTTGGCCTTCAGAGCTTTCTGCAGCGAGCCGTTCACTTCGTTGAGCTTCACGTTGGACGCCCGAACGGCGTTTCGGCTGCGCCGGATCGAGACCAGGCCAAAGGCCAGCAGCGCGAGCACGATCGCCGCGGCGACCAGCAGCACGGTGCTGACCACGTTTCGCGACCGCGCCAGTTCCACGTCGCGCTGAAGTTGTCCCGCCTTTAGTTTCGTGATCTTCAGATCCTGGTTGGCGAAGTCGAACCGCGCCGTCATCAGGGCGGCGTTGGTGTCGGCGGCCAGGCTGCGCGTTGCGTCGTCGATGCGCTTAAAGGCGCGGAGGTGAATCAGCGCGTGGCGGTCGTCGCCGAGATGGCTGTAGGTTTGGTAGGCCGCTTCGTGGAAGTCGCGATAGGTGGGATTGGTCGATGTCGGATCGACCCCGACAAAGATTTTTTCCAGCAATTGGGCGGCGCGTTGATACTGGCCTCGCTTCAGGGCCGCCTGAGCCGCGACGCCGTCAATGAATGGCCGCTCCTGGCGGGCGGCGGCGCTGCTGGTCAAGTTCCGCGCTCGCGCCAAATCAGCGTCGGCCCGAGTCAAGTCGCCCGCTGCGACCTCGGTGGAGGCCAGGTTGGTCAGGATGTGAGCCTCGAGCGCCGGACTTTCCAGCTTGCGGGCCTGCGTAAGGGCCAGGCGGTACTGCCCAATCGCTTCGGGGAACCGGTTCAGCGCTTTGAGGGCGTTGGCCTTGTTGTTGTGGGCCGAAACCAGAAGGGAAGGGTCGGCCGCATAAGCTTCGGCCGACTGATCATAGTATTGCAGCACGCGTGGGTAGTCGCCGGCGTCCTGGTAGATCGAGCCGATCTCCTGCAGCGCCTTGGCTTGGCCACGAGCCTCGCCCGCGATCCCAAACACGTGGTGAGCGGCCAGGAAGTCCACCAGGGCTGGCTGGACTTGCCCGAGGACGGATTTGGCTCCGCCGCGCGCCATCAACAGGTCGCCATGCAGCTTTGTGTTGGGGTGGTTCTTCTGGATCGCCGCCAACGCCTGGGCGATGACGGGCAGGGCGGCCTCGGCCCGCTCGGTCCGGATCAGGGCTTCTGCCTCGAGCCATTGGGCGGTGGCGGTGCGCGTTGCGTGGGTGTCGGGGTCCGGCGCGGTCTTGGCCAGCCGCAGCGCTTGGTCGGCCAGGTCGTAGGCGACCTGAGGATCGGTCATCATTGCCATCTTCGACGCATCGATGAGGCCGTCGAAACCGGGGTCGGGCGCTGGCATGGCAGCGGCCGAGGTCGCCGCCAACAGGCCCGCGACCATCAGACCACAGAGCATTTGCTTCTCGCCCGCCATGAAAGTCTCCCTTTAGAACCGGGAGTTTAGCGGGAGTCTCTTAAGGCTGGCCTAAGGCCTGCGACGAACGTGCCGCCGCAGGCCTTGGTTCAGAAGCCGATGCGGATCCGGCCGCCCGCCATGAAGGTCTGGGTGACAACCGCGCCAGGGTTGACCTCGACACGGCCGAACAGGCTCAGGTCGGACGTCCGCTGGAATATCTGACGCCCGTAGAGCAACTCGCCCGCGAGGGGGCGCGACTGCCCGACCTCGATCCGATTATTGACGACACCAATCGCCCCGGTGCTGCGGTCGATCACCTGAACCGTAGAGGTTCCGAGCACGCCGCTGTTGACGAACAGCGGCTGCGAAAAGGTCAGCCGCGCCACATCGTTCTTGCCGATGAAGCCGACCTTGGTGAGCGCCATCTCGAAAGCGGTAGAGGTCAGGCCGTCCTCGATGCGGATCGCTTGACCGCCGCCGATCTGGCGCGTGCGCGCCACGGTGCCGGAGATGCCTAGCGTCGTCCGATGACCTAGGTCCGCGCCCACGCCCAAGGTGAGACCGTCGGTCGTCGTGCCTTGGCGGAAGTCCTTGGCGTCCAGCGACTGGGTTCCCAGCAAGGCCGAGCGCTCGTGGAGGCGGGTGTAGGACCCCACCACATTGACGCCGGGGCGCACCGCGTAGTCGGCCCCGAAATGCTGGGCCGAGGCCTGGTAGCGCTCGGCGCCGGTGTCGATGAAGTTCAGGCCCGGCAGGTCGCTGCGATCGCGGCGCACGTCACGCTGCGTCGTGCCGGCCGAGATCTGCAGCTTGTCGTTCATGGCGTAGGCGAAGTTGGCGAAGGTGCCGCCCGAGGCCAGGCCCAGCAGCGGGTTGGCCCCGCCGCGATCGCTGTCATAGTCCGAAGCCGAGTTTAGCCCGCGAACATTGGCCAGGGCCACGGCGCCATCGCCGAAGCCAAATTGAGAGACGACCTTCTCGCCGGCGATCTTCAGCCGCGACTGGTAGTCGGGACCGTCCTGCCGGAAGCCGTAGTGCGCCGGGCGCGGCGCGATCGACACCGTCATGCTCATGCCCCAGCTGTTGGGCACCGGCGCGTCTTCGACGAAGCCGTTAGCCGCGGCGAACTTGGTCCTGCCGCCAGCGGCGGCCTGAGCCGCGACCCAGACGTTCATGCGGCTGAGCAGATAGGACTGGAACTGCTCCTGCCCCCCGTTGGCCGTGATGACGTTCTGGCCGATTAGCTTGGACGACAGCGGGATGGCGAAGTCGCGGGTGGTGCCGCCTAGCGGTTCGAAGGCGTAGAAATACATGCCCTTGGCGTCGAACTTTAGCTGCTGTTCGCTCATCGACGTAGAGACGACGGTGCTGACGGACGCTTCGGTCAAGGTCGTGGGCAGACCGCCCACGGTCTTGATGACGTCCTTCAGGGCCTGTTCCTTGGGCTTGCCCTTGTCGTCGACCTGATACCACTTGAGCTTGTTGAAATCCAGGGGCGACTGCGAGGCGGTGACGTCCAGCAGACCCACGCCGTACACCGGGTCGACACCGGGCGCGCCGAGGTCCTTGGCCGACTTCAGGATGATGTCGGTCGTTTCCTTGGGATAGTTGGCCAGCCAGGGCCAGCGGTCCTGCAGCAGCGCGATGGCCCCCGAGACCAGCGGCGCGGCGAAGGAGGTGCCCGACATGCGGGTGACGCCGCCCTTGTCATCCGACACCAGCATCAGTTCGCCCGGCGCGACGATGAAACGGTCCATCAGGCGGTCGCCGGGCTTACAGGTGCTGTTGTCCAGTAGGCACGCCGTGCCGGGTGTGTTGGAGAAGTTGGAGATATTGCCGGCTAGGTCGATCGAGCCGACGACGATCAGGCTGGGATTGGTGGCGAAGTTCCAGTCGATGTTGGCCGTCTGGGTGACGCCGTCATTGCCGGCGGCCACCACGAACACAGCGTTCTTGGCCGCCGCGGAGACGGCGGGATCGGAGAACACCGCGTTCCAGCCTTGATCCAGCGTCGAACCGGGCACGCCCAGCGACATGTTGATCACGCTCGCCCGGTTTTGGGTGAGCATCACGATGCCTTTGGAGATATCGGCCCAACCCGCCGTGCCGCTGGCGTCGAAGGGGTTGTAGGCGATGACCGAGGCCTTGGGCGCGATCCCCATCACGCCTTGGCCGTCATGGGCGCCGACCATCAAGCTGGCCACGGCCGCGCCGTGGCCGTTGGTGAAGTTGGAGACGCCGCCATACTTGACGATGTTCTTCTGGATCACCGTGTCGCCGGCGACGGTGAAATCCAGCAGGCCGATGACCGTGTCGGCGCCATAGCCCTGGGTCTGGGTCAGTTGCGGCGTCCAATTGACGGTCTTCATCCAGTGATCGACATGGTCGGTCCCAGTGAAGTTCATCAGGCCGTCGTACCATTCGAGGAAGAACATCGAGCGGTCAGACTGCGAAAGCTTGGACAGCGAGGTCGGGTCGTTGAGGTCGAGGCCATACTTGGCCAGCAGGGGCGCGGCGAAGCCCGCCTGGAACGACTGGCCGGTCTTGGCTTGAACGGCCGAACCCCAGAAGGTCTCGGCGGAGACGACGAGGCTGCGCAGTTGCGCGGCGGCCTGGCTGTAGTCGCCGCTGGCGCCGGCCGTCTGGGCCACGGTCCAGCTGGCTTCCACGCCATCCCAGTCGCCGCCGGCCTTGGTCCAGTAATCACCGACCGTGGGGGCGCTTAGGCCATTATCGAACGCACGAAGCTTGCCCCAGAACGGGACCAAGTCGGCGGCGAACGGATTGGCATCGCCCCAGAAAGCGCGGATGTTGCCGTAGAACGGGCGGATGTTGCCATAGAACGGGCGCAGATTGCCGTAGAACCCGCGGATGTTGCCGTAATAGGGCGTCAGGTCGCCATAGAAGGCGCGAAGGTTACCGTACATCGGCTTGACGGGGCCGACCGTAGTCGCGGGAGGGTTCTGTGCGACTTGAGCAAAGGCCGGCAGGGCAAAGACTGATACCGACGCCAGGGCGACCAACCGCAAGGTGTGGCCTCTCAAACATTTGACCTTAAACATGATTTCCCTCCAGCCCGAAGTTCTTCAGGTCGCCGAAGATTAGGAGGGGTACGCTTATTGGGCCGTTAAGGGGCAGAGTAAAAGTTGCATTATCTATAAGTTATACTTGGTAATCTACGGATTAACTTTAAACATCAATGGTAAAATTGCAGAAGATGGCAAGTGGTCGCCTTTATCCATGAAGTTCATGAGCTCGCTCAGGGCGATGGGGTGTGAGACCAAGTAGCCCTGAGCCATGTCGCAACCCATCATCCTAAGAAGCGCCAGGGTCATGGCGTCTTCCACGCCCTCGGCCGTGACTGCCATGCCCAGAGCATGGGCCAGATCTATAGTTGAGCGTACAAGCAGCGGGTCACGGTGGCTGCTGGTTAGTTGCGAGATGAACAACTTGTCGATCTTCAGCTCATGGGCTGGCAACTGCTTTAGGTAGGCAAGCGACGACAGACCAGACCCATAATCGTCGATGGCGATCACCAGTCCGGCGTCTGCGAAGGCCTGGAGGTTACGCAGGGCCTTTTCGGGTTCGTCAATGACGGCGGTCTCAGTGATCTCCAAGCCCAGCGCTCCCGAGGGAATGCGGGAGATCTCGGCGAGTAGCCAGGCCGCGAAATCGTCGTCAGCGACCATCTGACCGGAAAGGTTCACGTGGATCGAGAGC
Source organism: Caulobacter sp. DWR2-3-1b2 (assembly GCF_049896345.1). Classification (NCBI taxonomy): domain Bacteria; kingdom Pseudomonadati; phylum Pseudomonadota; class Alphaproteobacteria; order Caulobacterales; family Caulobacteraceae; genus Caulobacter; species Caulobacter sp. DWR2-3-1b2. The sequence continues at coordinate 407,153 of NZ_JAFCUC010000001.1, forward strand.
GCATGATCGCTGGCCGCCAGCCGGGCTTGATCCGCGATGGCCGTGCGGACCACCCAGCGCGTCAGGTCGCCGATGAGACCGGTTTCCTCGGCTAGAGTCACGAAGCGATCCGGACTGACCATGCCAAGGGTTTCGTGGCGCCAGCGTACTAGCGCTTCAACCACCCGGACCTTGTTGTCGGCCAGTGAGAGCTTTGGCTGGTAGACGAGGGAGAGGTTTTCTTCCTCGATCGCGCAACGGAGATCGCGCAGCAAAGACAGGCTAGCGGCGGAGCGCGCCCGATCCTCGTCGCGATAGAGCGCGACTTTGATCAGCTGCGACTGGGCATGGGCGAGAGCTTCTGCGGCGCATTCGATGACGAACTCGCCGCAGGCCTCCCGGCCGGCTAAACCCAAAGCCATGTTCAGATCGAAAGCCTGTCCGCTTTCCAACTCATACCGGTCTTCCAAAATTGGTCGGAGCATGAGCAAGGCGCGCTCTGCTTCGGCGTCTCCGGCAGCAGGGAAGGCGAACTCTAGGTTCGTGCGCCCCACACGGCCAATACGCGCATTGGGCATGTGGGCGCGCAGGCGGGCGCTGAGACTGTTCAGAAGCAACGCCGCGACGCTCGAACCCAATTGGCGTCGTAACCGGCTAAATCCGTCGATCCCGACGATGGCGACGTAGAGGCTTTGACCTGCCTCGACCGCCTCAAAAGACTCCAACTCCAAGAAAGATGTGGGCGCCTTAGAGGCGGGAGGGAGAACCGGGCCCAGGCGGTCGAGCCGCTCGGCCAAGGCGTTGAAGGCTTCGACCTCTGGATTATGCGTGTCGCCGGCGCATAGTCTCACCCCGATCTGGCCCGTCGCCAGAGCCGTCAGGGCGGCGGTTAGGCCAAGGGTTCGCCTTGGCGCCGCCTCTGGCCAGGCCATGGCCTCGGTCGCATTGATCTCACTGCCAGTCATCGGGTCAATGTATGGAGGTGCGACTGAAAGACATATTAACCGCGCCCATAACTGGACCGATTGCTTGATGACGCCATTTCGCCGCGTCAGCCTGACCCTCTATCGCTGGCAGGAGGCCAGTCTGCTGTTGACGCTGCACGGTAAGGACCATGGGCAAAACGACTTCCCTCGCCCTCCTCGATAAGGTTGACCCCAAGCTCTGACGACTACCCAAGCAGTGACGCGGGCGTGAAGAGCATCACCCCGGCAGACATTTAATATGACAGGGGTCTGAGTAGCAGCGGAACAGAGAACCTACACAAGCTCTCTGTCAGGGGCACTGCACGAAAGTGACCCCATCTACGGCGTCTGCGCCGATCACCCATGCCGCGCGAGCGGCTTGGTCCAATGGCGCAGTTCCGCCGTCATTGCTTGGCAAAGGCTAGGTTACGGACGCCGTTCGCCCATGCGCTAAAGCACTTAACCTGTCCGTCCGCCGTTCTGTCGAACACAAAAGTGGTCGTTCCGCGCAGACGAGTCGTGAAGCCATCGGCGAAGCTGGGGCTCAGTATCCACCCGACCGCGAAAGGCTGACGCATCACCAGGACATCGTTCTGCAGGATGACCGAAATACGAGTGTCCAGCTCGGGGCAGTAATAGATTCCGACATAGCCGGCGAACGCGGCGCTGTCGTTCTGGGCGGCCTGCACGGCGACGAACCTCTGGCGGGTCTCGCCGTGGCTCAACGTGACTTCGGCCCCCTTGGAACCGCTCCTGGCGAAGGTGACGAGGTCGCCGTCTGGGCGCTGGAAGCGGTTGTCGCCCAGCGGGGCCAACACCTCGGATGCGCCGCGTTTCAGCGTCAGATGACCATCTGCGGCCTGTAGCTGGATTAGCTCGCCGGTCACAGGATTGCGGAACAGGCCTTGGTAGGCCGCGAGATCGGCCGTCGGCGCTTGCGCCGCCGCGATCGTCCTGGGCGCGGAAACGATAGCTCCGGCGTGGCCGGTCGCCAGCAGGGCCTGCCTGGCGACCCGTTCGCCCATGTCGACCGGATCGATCCCGCCGTTATTGCCCATCACGGCGATCGATAGGCCCTCTTCGGGATAGCGCCCCAGGTCGCCGACCGTGGTTAGCAGGCCGCCATTTCCGTAGACGTTGGTCAACGGCATGTTGGCGATGAAGCCGTCGCCGGCTGGCGCATAGGCCGTCGCGCGCCCTAGAACGACGGTGCGGAAATCCTCCCGCCAGCGCGTGTGGCTCATGCCTAGCGGTTGGAAGAGACGCTGATCAGTGAACCGCCGAAGGCTCTGGCCGCTGACCCGCTCGATGACCATCGCCGCCATCGCGTAGTTGGTGTTGGTACAGAGAAATTCCGCGCCAGGCCTGAAGTTGAGGCCCTTCTGACGCGACGCCAAGTCGAGGATCATGGTCATGGTGTGCGCTTGAGTCCCGGGCCCATTTCCGGTCAAGGCCATTAGGCTCCATCGTTCGCGCAGGCCGCTGGTGTGGGTCAGCAGGTGGCGGATGGTGATCGGCGTTCCGTAGTCTGGCATCTCTGGCAGGTAGCGCCGGATGTCGTCGTCGAGGGTAAGCTTTCAGTCCTGGACCAGCAAAAGCATGGCCGCGGCGCGCGTGCGCTGGGTAATTCTCCCGAACAGACTCCCGAGCCCCGGAGCCCAAGACCGCGTCCGCCCTGACCTGCCCGTGTTGCGGTGGCGGTCTGCGCATCATCGAGGTCATTGGCGGGCGCGGCGCGTGGCGCGCCCGTCAGATCAATCTCAAGTCGCATTATAGTTCATGAGCAGAGCCATGATCATCTTCGACATCTGCTCCGCCATCACCCTGGGTCTTGGCGCGGGATCGGCTGCGTCTCACGTCCAGCGTCACCTCAAGCTTCGTTCAGCCGCCGCGAGCATCGACGCTTCACCCCGCTTGGGACCGACTTGTTGGCCGTTTGAGATTGCCACAGGCACTGCCCAGGCCTATTCGGCCGCCGCCAGACCGGCAGTGACAACCGCTATCGCCATAGCCTGACACACCCGGAGCACTGACCGCCGCTTCCTCCCCTGAAGGCTTCCCTCAAGCGCCAGCTCACAAGTCCGCGCATGGGCCAGCATCCGAAACCCTCAACAGAAAGAGACTCTGGGACCGCTCCAACTTCCAAACCTTCCACCTCCGCCGATGACTGCCCTAGCGCATTTTTCGAGCGAAGTGGTTCCGGTTCGCGTGAAGAAAAATGCGTCAAAACACAAGATTAGAGCTCACGGCCTGACGCAGTCAGGTCGGGAAACGCTCTAGGTTCGGGACTTCTCGCGCGAGCGAGTTATTGCTGGGGGAGCTTCAGGGGGTCGCGTCAGGTCTCTTCGTCGCCGGCCGCCCGATCACGCCATCTGGAACTTCGGCGGCGGCAAGGCCAGCCGGGTGTCGGCCACGGCCTCGCCGCGGAAGAACCGCACCAGCAGGTCCTGCACGTCGGGATGGGCCTCGAAGACGTTGTGGCCGGCGTTCTCGACGATCACCCGTGACTTGCGCTGGAACTGGGCCGCCACTTCGTCCTGCTCGGCCAACGGCGTGCGGCCGTCCAGCGTACCGGCGACCAACAGGGCGGGATGGTCGATGCGGAACGGCGCCCGGAAGCCTTCGCCCAGGTCGACGCCTGGGACCGCGCCCAGCAGCTGCGGCATCGGGAAGTTCAGCGCCTTGCCCAGCACGGCGACCCGCGCCTCCCGCCGCACCAAGGCCAGCCGGCCCGGCGAGATTCCCGACGCCAGATCCGTGGCCTCGGGCATGCCGGTTATGCTCAGCAGGTCAACCACATCGCCGAGGAACGGCGCCAGCATGTCAGTCTTTCCCGCGTCAAGGGCGAGGTAAAGACCCGGCAGCATGGCCAGGGTGTTGGGATTGGCGATCAGCCCACCCGCCAGCATCTGGACGCCGAAGCCGCCCATCCTGATCTCGCCCGGCGCGCCCTTCAGCGTGACCTTTGTCACGACTGGCCGCGCCTCCAGCCTGGTGTGCACGCGGCGCATCAGGGCCGGCAGGTCCGGCACAGCGGCGCGGGCGGCCGGATCGGCGGCCAGCAGGCCGTCCACCTGGCGCAAAAGATCGTCGATCGCCGCCGGCCGCTTCACCGTCTGGTCCTGGCCCTCCAGGCTGGCCAGGGCCACGCGGTTCACCCTGTCGCCGTGCCGTTTGAGCATGCTGAGCGCCAGGTGCGTGCCGTAGCTGATGCCCCAGAGGTTGACCATTTCCGCGCCCAGGTGACGTCGCAGGTCGTCGATGTCGTCGGCGTTCTGTTCGGTGTTGTAGCCGGTCATGGCCACGCCGGCCTTCGTCCAGTCGACCCAGGCGCTCTGGAATTCCGTGCGAAAATGGGAGGTGAGCCCGGCCTCCGTGAACACCGGCGGCGGGCGCGTGAAGGCGGGCCGCTCCGGGATGGCGTTGGACAGGCCCGTGCCCCGCTGGTCGAAGGCAATGACGTCGGCCACCTCGCGCAGGGCCATGAAGATCGGAAAGCGCGGTCCGCCCGCCGCCCTCGTCGCCATGCCGCCTGGTCCGCCGGCCAGGTAGATGATCGGCGGACCCGGTTTGGCCGCCGTGGAGGCGAACCGGACATAGCTCAACCGGATCTTCCGCGAGCCGGGATCGCGGCGATCCTCGGGAACCTCGAAGAAGCCCCGCTCGGCGTCGGTTTCCTGACCCTGCCAGCCCTTGAAGCGGAAGGGGCCGGCCCGCGGCGGAGACGTCGCTGGAGCGGGGGTCTGGGTCGGGGCCGGGACCTGGGCAAACGCCAGGGCCGGAAGGGCGAGGCCGGCGGCGGCGAGCAGGGCGCGGCGATTGAGCGAAGTGTGGGTCATGCCGACAGATGAGCCGTCGGTGGCGCCGTCCGCCACCCCGCTTCGGTCAACGGCGCCTAGTCACCGGCGAATGGCGGCCCATCTCGGTGAGCGGCGCCGTAGAGTGGGGAGCATGTGGCGAATCCTGCTTCTCGGCCTGGTCCTGTCCGGCCTCACGACCCTGGCCCGAGCCCAGGAGACGCCGTGGCAGGCCTGTCATGGCGTGCCCAGCCCGGCCGGCCCGGTGCTGAGTGACTGCCGCCCGATCCAGGATTTCGTCGACCCCCAAGGCCGCGAGCTCTGGATCCGCTCCTCCGTCAGCGCCCCCACCGACACCCGGCCGCGCGCCCTCTATTTGGCGGGCGTCGCCTCGTCCGAGGCCTGGCTCAACGGTCAGCGCCTGGGCGTCAACGGTCGCCCCGGCGCCACGGCGCGGGACGAGGTTCCTGGGCGCTACCAGGCGATTTTTCCGATCCGCGAGACGGCCTGGCGGACCGGCGAGAACGTACTGGTGATGCACCTGTCGTCCTTCCACGGCGGCCTGCGTTTCGCCCGTCCAATGAGCGCGATAGGCGTCTTTCCCTACCCCTATCCGCAGCGCCCCGCGCTGCTGGCGGTAACCTTCTTGGCGGCCGGCGCCCTGCTGGCCGCGGCGTTCGGCTTCGGCGTCATTCACGTCATGCGTCGCACGGGATCCAGCCTGGTCCTGGCCGCCATGGCCGGGGTCGCGGCCGTGCAGGCCATTGTCGAGAGCCTGAGGACACTGTTCGACTATCCTTATCCCCTGCACGCCTGGCGGATGAGCGCCATTTGGGTGCTGGCGGCCACCTTCGCGGTCCTGCTGGTGAGCTATGTGGCCGGCCGGTTCCTGCCCAAGGCGCGCCGTCTGATGATCGGTCTGGCCCTGGGCGTGGTCGGCGCCACGGCCCTGCTTCCGGGCTTCGACATCAAGACGGGCTGGGCGCTGATCCTGGGGGTGGCGCTCGCCGCCCTGCCTGCCACGGCGGGCGTGCGTCGGCGCGTCCCCGGCGCGCGGCTGACCCTGGCCTATCTGGCGCTGTTTCTCGCTTTGGCCCTCGGGTTCCCCGAATGGCTGGCCGACATCTCGTTCTTCCTGCTCGCCGCTGGTCTGGTGCTGCCGTTGCTGACGGTCGAGGTGGTGCGGCTGGGTCGCGACGATCGGGGCCGCGAGGCCGCCCTGACCCGCGCCGCCAGCCGCCCCGACCGCCTGACAGTGGCCTCGGCCCGAGGCGTCGAGCTGGTGCCGATCGCCGAGATCCTGGCCGTGGTGGGGGCCGACGACTATGTCGAGCTGCGGCTGGTCGGCGGCCGCAGCCTGCTGCACGCCGCTCGCCTCGACGGCTTGGCGACCCAACTTCCGGGGAGTTTCTTGCGCATCCATCGGTCGGTGATCGCCAATCTCGCCCAGGCGCAGCGCCTGGAGCGCGACGGCGACCGCTGGCGGCTGCACCTGAGCGAGGGCGCGCCCCTGCCGGTCAGCCGCTCCCGCCAGCCCGCCCTACGCGAGGCCTTGGACGTTCCTCCCGTGGGGGCGGTGTCGGCGTAGCGCCAGCGGACTAACCCGCTCGCGGCCCCGCATCCGCGAGCGCTACGGCTACCGCGCCTTCGCCGACTTTGGAATCGCGTTCCGCCTCGATCGCTTTCTATATGCGCTGTGCTGGACGGGCGCCGACCGCCCCTCGGCGCTGTTCGACCGCGCTGTTGCATGGCTGCTTGAGGCCAAGGTGCTGCTGCCGGGCCTCTCCGTGCTTGGGCGCGCTGCGGCCAGGGTTCGGACGCGCGCAAACTCATATCTGCACCGCCTGTTGATGGAGGCGATGACGCCTGAGCAACGCGCGAACCTCGACGAGCTCGTCGCGGTCCCCGATGGCGGGCGCCAAAGCCCGCTCGATCGCTTGCGCGACGGCCCGTATATCCAGAGTGGCCGCGAAATCAGCCGTGCGCTCAACCGCCTGGAAGAGATCCGCACGATCACCAACGCTCTTCCGCAAACGGATCGCCTGCCGCCAGGCAAGATCGTGGCGCTCGCGCGCTTCGCGGCTGCGGCAAAGGCGCAGGTGGTTGCGCGGCTTCCAAACGACCGGCGTGCGGCCACGCTCCTTGCCTTCGTCAGGACGCTGGAGGCGACGGCCGGCGACGATGTCATCGACTTGTTTGATGCGGTCGCCACTTCGATGTTCGCGCCGGCCGACGCAGCGTCGAAGGAGGCCAGGCTGCGCTCGCTGCGCGATCTCGACGCCGCCGCGCTCAAGCTTCGCGATGCTGGGATCGTTATTCTCGATGAGGAGACGCCCGACGATGACGTCCGCAGGGCCGTGTTCAATCTGATCGATCGTGACGCGTTCGTCACTACGGTCGAGCGCGTCGGGGCGCTCGCCGAACCCCGCGATGATACCTATTTCGCCGAGCTGCGGAAAAGTCATCGCAAAATCGGATACGCGCCCGCGCTCCTTGCCGGCCTTGACCTCAGCGCGGCGCCGGCGGGCCGGCCGTTGCTCGAGGCGGTTAAGTACCTGCGTGCCAGTCACTCCGGCCGCAAACGTCCAGGACCGGCGCCCACGGTGTTCGCACCGAATGGATGGCTGGGCCAGATGAAGACGGCCGATGGCTCATTGGACCTGACCGGCTATCGGCTTTGCGTTCTCGACGGCCTTCGCCGTGCCATCCGCAGGCGCGACGTCTTCCCACTTCGTTCGCTGCGCTATGCGGATCCGAGAAAAGGTCTGCTGTCCGTCGCTGCTTGGGAGGTGGCGCGGCCGGCGATCTGTCGCACCGTGGGCGTTTCGGCATCGGCCGATGAGGAACTCGCCAGGCTGTCGCGGCGTCTCGATCTCGCTTACCGCGAGACCGCCGAACGCGTGCCAGTGAATTCGGCGGTGACAATCATCGCCACGCCCGACGGCCCGGACCTCTCGGTCGAGCGCCTGGAGAAAATTGACGAGCCGCCGAGCCTGGTTGCGCTCCGCGCAGCGGTCGATGCCCACCTTCCCGGCTCACACTGCCGGATTTTGTCGCCCGAGGCGAACTCCGGCCGCCGCGCGACCCGCGCACGGCCGGTGTCGATGAGGCCTGACACCGAGCTTGTGCAGGTTTTCTGTTCCGCTGCTACTCAGACCCCTCGTAGCTTTCCAGGTCGGGTGGTCGTCCGGAATGAGATTCAGATCGAGCGACTCCCCGCAGTGGCCTTCCATTCAGAAAGGCGCGGCTCCGACGAGCGGGCCGGTCTGGACAAACTCTAGAGAACGCTAAGGGAGGACTGGGAAGCGCACCTGGAAGCTGCTGCCCAGGTTCAATCCACTGCTCGTGAGCGAAATTGTCCCTCCATGAAGCTCGACCAGTTGCTTAACGAGAGCCAGGCCAATCCCTAGCCCGTCCTGTGCGGTTGCCCCTGAGCCCCTAACCTGCGCGAACAGCTCGAAAATCGTGGACTGCATATCGTCTGGAATGCCGATCCCGTTGTCGGAGACCTCGATCTCCGCAAACCCATCCACCACCCGTGCGACGAGCCTGATCTGCCCGCCTTCCGGCGTATACTTGGCGGCGTTGTTCAGGAGATTACTGACGACCTGCGCGATTCTGGTGGGATCGGCGTCCAGCCAAGTCGGTTCCGTCAGGATGTCGATTGTGAGCGCATGATGACCGGTGTCGATTTGCGGCTGGCTAGTCTCGATCGCGAACTTGAGGACATTCAGAAGTGCGACCTTCTCCTTCCTCAGGGAAAACTTTCCCTGATCTATACGGGAGATATCGAGGAGGTCATCGACCAGTCGCGACAGATGGACGACCTGTCGGTCCATCTCCGCCCGTATCTGCAGAACTTGCTCGGGGTCGTCGCGCCGCTTCAGGAGGCTAAAGCCCGCGCTGAGTGCCATAATCGGATTGCGTAACTCGTGGCCGAGAACCGCGAGGAACTCATTCTTGTGCCGATCGACGGTTCGCAGAAGATCCGCATTGGCTGCAAGCTCGTCACGCTGCACCACGATCTGCCGGCGCTGTTGATACAGGTCGAAGAACACATTGGCTTTGCTGCGCAGGATGCCCGCTTCGATTGGCTTTTGAATGAAGTCGACCGCGCCGGTTTCGTAACTGCGGAACCGGCGTTGAATGTCGACGCTGCCGGCCGTGAGGAAGATGATCGGGATGTGTCGCGCCCGCTCAGCGCCTCGCATGAATTCCGCGAGCTGAAATCCGTCAATGCCCGGCATCTGTACATCGAGCAGCGCCAGAGCGACGTCATGGACGAGGAGGAGTTCCAGGGCCTCCTCGCCCGAGCGCGCCTTGAGGCAGCGGAGGCCCTCACGCTGCAGCAGCGCTTCGAGCGCTAGAAGGTTTTCCTCAAGGTCATCGACCAGTAGGAAGTTTATCGGCGCCTCGCGGGTCATGCCGTTCCCAGACTCAACAAGTAGGATGTGATCGCGTCCAGTTTCATGGCCTTTGCAGATGAGCATGCACTGAGCGCTGCGGCCGGCATCGTTGAGGCGTGGGCGTCGGCCGGGTCCTCAACGATGGCGACGCCGCCCGCGTCCATGACCGCCCTGAGCCCTAGGGCGCCGTCATGATTTGCCCCTGTAAGGATGACCCCTACGAGCGCGGGTCCGAAGGCGTCGGCCGAACTCTCGAACAGCACGTCAATAGATGGGCGGGAATGATTCACAAGCTCGTCCGAGGAAAGCGAAAGTGATCCATCCACCTCTACCAATAGGTGATAGTCCGAAGGCGCGAAATAGACCACACCCGCAAGCGCGGGGTCCTTGTCTTCGGCTTCCTTGACCTCGATTTGGCACTTCATCTGGAAGAGCGGCACCAGCGCATTTCTCCGATCAGGCGGAACGTGAACGACGATCAGCACCGGAAAGGGATAGCTGGCGGGCAGCGATGGCAGGATCTGCAAGAGCGCCTGAACCGCACCCGCCGACGCGCCGATCGCGACCGCCTTGATGGGCGCCTCCGTCATGGCTCCTGTCTTTCGTAGATCTTCTCGTCGCGGTCGAAATCGGAGAATGCGGCGGCGTGCTCTGACAAGCGCAGGCTCTCCTTCGACCCCAGGCCCAGGAAGCCCTTGCGTGCGAGCGAGTCCCGGAAGAGGCCTATGGCCCGATCTTGCAGGGCGCGATCGAAATAGATCAGGACGTTGCGGCAGGAGATGAGATGCATCTCCGCGAAAACGGCGTCGGTCACCAGGCTGTGGTCCGAAAACACGACGCGGCTGCGCAGGGTTTTGTCGAACACAGCCCGTCCGTAATCGGCGGTATAGTAGTCCGACAGCGACGTCTTGGCGCCGGACTTCTGGTGGTTCTCGGTGAACTTCCGAATCCGGTCGAGCGGGTAGACGCCGGCCTCGGCGGCACGGAGGGCCCCCGGATTGATGTCGGTGGCGTAGAACAGCGTGCGTTGATCGAGCCCTTCTTCGCGGAACAGGATCGCCAGCGAATAGAGCTCTTCGCCGGTGCTGCAGCCGGCGATCCAGACCTTCAGCGAGGGATAGGTCCGCAAGTACGGCAAGACCTTCTCCCGCAGCGCCCGGAAATAGGACGGATCACGAAACATCTCGCTCACCTGGACGGTGAGGTAGTCCAGCAGCCGGGGCAGCGTGGACGGATCGTGCAACAGGCTATCCTGCATGGCCGAGATGCTACTGAAATTGAGCTGCACGCGGGCTTGGATCAAGCGCCGCTTGATCGACGCCCGAGCGTAGTGACGGAAATCATAGTGGTAGCGCTGGTAGAGCGCCTCCAGCAGCAGCGGGATCTCGATGCCTTCAACGCCGTCTCGCACAGATCACTCTCATCTTGGCATCCATACGCGAACGAGCGAGAGCAGCTTGTCGACGTCGATGGGCTTGGCCATGTAGTCGTTGGCGCCGGCCTCGATACAGCGCTCCTGATCGTCGGGCATCGCCTTGGCGGTCAGCATGACGATGGGCAGTTTAGCCCATTGCGGATCGCTGCGGATCTGCTGCGTCGCGACCAAGCCGTCCATCACCGGCATCATCACGTCCATCAGCACGAGGTCGATGGTCCGCGACGGATCCTGCGCGGACCCTGCCAGCGCGTCGAGCGCCTCCTGACCATTTCGCGCGATCTGGACGACGGCGCCGCGGGGTTCGAGGACACTGGTCAGGGAGTAGACGTTGCGGACGTCGTCTTCGACGATGAGGATGCGGCGGCCCTCGAGAACGGCGTCTCGATTACGCGCCTTCTGGATCATCTTCTGCTGCTCCGGCGGCAGCTCGGCCACCACCTGGTGCAGGAACAGCGACACCTCGTCGAGCAGGCGCTCCGGCGATTTCGCGCCCTTGATGATGATCGAGTTGGAATAGCGGCGCAGTTGCTGTTCATCGTCCGCCGACAGATCATGGCCGGTATAGACAATGACCGGTGGGAAGGCGTGGTCGCCCTGGCTCAGCGTCTCCAGCAATGAGTACCCGGAGGCGTCGGGCAGAGACAGGTCGAGCACCATGCAGTCGAAGGTTTGCCATTGGAGCTGCTCCAGGCATTCTGCGGCGGTGCCCACGCCGACGGTTTCGACATCGCGCGAGGCGAGTAGCTTGCCGACAGCGTCGCGCTGAACGTCGTCGTCCTCGACAATCAACACCCGCCGCTTGGTCTTTGTCAGCTTTGACTTGAGGGCTTGCAGCACCTCGGCCAGGTCTTCACGCTTAACCGGCTTCACGAGATAGCCGACCGCGCCCAGCGACAGCGCCGTCTGGCTGTGGTCGGTGCCGGACACGACGTGGATGGGGATGTGGCGAGTTTGGTCATCGCGCTTCAGGCGATCGAGCACCGTTAGGCCGGACTGGTCCGGCAGGCCGATGTCGAGGACGATCGCGCTGGGCTTAAATTTCCTGGCAAGGGTCACGGCCTCCTCGGCCGTGCCGGCCACGATGCATTGGAAGCCCATTTCGCGGGACAGGTCGCGCACGATGGCGGCAAATGCCTCGTCGTCTTCAACGACCAAAAGCAGACGGCGCGCGTCGGTGAGGGCGTCTCGGTCGTCCTCGGGTGTCCCTAGTGAGGGCGCTCGCTTGGTCTTCGGTGCGGCAGACGACGTCGCGACTGCCGCCTCGGACGGAGACGGTTCGCGCTGATCGCGGGGCGCGACCGAGGCGGGGTGGTAGGAGATCGGAACCGTGACGGTGAAGGTAGCGCCTTCGCCAGGCATGCTCTCAAGCGTGATCGCGCCGCCGAGCAGCCGCGCCAATTCGCGCGAAATCGACAGGCCAAGCCCGGTGCCGCCGTACCGGCGGCTGATGGTGCCATCCGCTTGGCGGAAGGCTTCGAAAATATCCTCCTGCTGCTCCCTTGAGATGCCGATCCCGGTGTCCGTCACCGCTAACGCCAGTCGATCGGCGCCGGCGCGTGCGATGGCGAGGCGAACGCCGCCGCTTTCTGTGAACTTGAAAGCGTTGGACAGCAGGTTCTTGAGAATTTGCTCAAGCCGCATGCGATCGGTGTCGATGGCGGGGGGGCAGTCGTCGGCGAGGCTAATCTCGAACGTGAGTTTGCGTTCGCCCGCAACGGGCTGGAAAAGCTGCCGAAGATCGCCGGCCAGTCTCTGTAGCGGAAGGCTCGCCGGTTGGATCTCGATGTGACCTGCCTCAATCTTCGAGAGGTCGAGAATGTCGTTGATGAGCGTCAGAAGATCGTTGCCCGATGATTGAATGGTCCGGGCAAACTTCACCTGTTCGTCGGAGAGAGTGCCCTCGGGGTTGTCGCCCAGCAACTTGGAGAGGATCAGCAGGGAATTCAGCGGCGTTCGCAGCTCGTGCGACATGTTGGCCAAGAAGTCGGACTTGTACTGGCTCGCTTGCTCCAGTTCGCGGGCCTTCAGCTGCACGGCGGCGCTCGTGTGTTCAAGGTCGTTGCGTTGGGTTTCGAGCGTCCGAGCCTGTCCCTCAAGCTGACTGTTCGTCTGCTCCAGCTCGACCTGCTGTTGCTCGAGCCGCACCTGCGATTCCTTGAGGGCGCGGCTTTGTTCTTCGAGCTCTTCGTTGGAGACGCGAAGCTCCTCGCTCTGTAATTGCAGGTCCTCGGCCTGGCGCTCGGTCTCCTCAAGAACATCCTGCAGCTGGGTCCGATAGCGCGCCGAGCGCAGAGCGATACCGATCGACGCCGAAGCCTGCTCCAGCAGATCGAGCACGCGATCGTCGACGGCGTGCAGGAAGCCCAGTTCGATCACCACGTTGACGACATCGTCGGCACGGGCCGGAACGATGACAAGATGCTTGGGCGTGTCCTGGCCGAACGCCGAACCGATGGTCAGATAGCCCTTCGGAACGTCCCGAATGATCGTTGCCCGCCCTTCGGCCGCGACCTGTCCCAGAAGTCCTTCCTTCACGCTGAACCGGACCGGGACCTCCGCGTCGGCCGGAACGCCGAGGGTCGCCGCCCGACTGTACTGGTCGCCATCGCCGTTGAAGAGCGCGCCCGCCTGGAAGCCGACGTAGCGCGCCAAGAAGGCCAGGATGCTGTCGGCGAGTTGCTCGACCGACTTGTCGCCCATCATGGCCTCGGCAAGCCCGACCTCACCCGACTGTAGCCACTGCTGGCGCTTGCGGACCTGCGTGTTCCTGCGGATCAGGATGAACACGACGACGGTGAGCCCGGCCCCGAGAAGGCCGGAGAGCACGCCAGTGGTCTGGGCCGCGCTGAAGGCGCTCGACATCTCCGCAATACGGATTTTCCGCAGGCGAGTTTCGTCCTGCCGCATGACCTCGACCTGGGCGCGGATGGCGTCCATCTCGATCTTGCTGTGATTGGTGGTGACCACGGCGCGCGCAGCCTCGATTCCTTTGGTTTTGCGCAATTCAACCGTCTCGCTGAGCTCCGCGAGCTTGGCGTCAATGTGGCGTTGGAGCTGGGCGAGTTTGGCTTGCTGGGCCGGGTTATCGCGTGTCAGCGAGCCGATTGCGTCGACTCGGCCGGCGAGTTTCGCGACGGCGTCTTCGTATGGCGCGAGATAGGTCTCGTTCCCGGTGAGTAGGTAGCCCCACTGGCCGGTCTCGGCGTCCTGGGCCGTCGACAGCATGTCGTTCAGCGCGATGATCACTTCGTGCGTATGCCGGACGTTCTGATCGTTCGCCCGCAGCGCCTGAATGTTGATGTAGGCGACAGCCCCGCTGATCAGGAAGAACGTAAGGACAGCGGCCAGCCCCAGCGTCGCCCACACCTCCGCGCCGGATTTGAGGCTCGACGCGGAACGGGGGCGGGTCAGCGGCATGGAAATCTCGAGTGAGTGGCCGTTCGCACCTGCCGAGCGGGTGTGGTCAGACAAGCAAGGGTGGATGGGCGTGACGCGGTCGGCCTTGATGGTCCTTCAGACGCGGTGGGCTGCGGCCTCGTTTTGCCCCTCGCGGCGCGGGGCAGGGGACTTCGTCCGCAGGAAGGTCCATCTTTATAACGGAGCCGCAGCGATCGACCAGCGATTCCCGGGCGTTTGAAGGCTTAAGCGTCCAGGACCTTGCGCAGGGAGGCCTCGATCTGGCCGCCGCAATAGGTGTCGCCATAGTCTTGCCGGGCCTCGGCGGCCAGCTTGACGAGCGGCGGCGGATCGGCGACCCGCCGTGTCAGCGCCGCTGTCATGGGCGCTGTGTCCTCAAGGATCGCCTCGATCTTGGAAAAGCGGTCGGTCACGGTCGACCAGAGGACAGCCGGCACCACGTCGGCAACACCTGGCGCCTTTTCACCCAGCAGGAACCCAGAGTCCGGCTTCAAGTCGCGGCGGCGGCCGGTCTCCTCCCAGAAGGACATCTATTTCTGCAGGCGCGGTATTGTCCGCCACACTGAGGTGCGCCTGCGGCTGTTCGCGGTTCTGACTGACGTTGGGAAGGACCGCTTGCAGCCTGTCCGCGCACTCACCCAATGCGTGCAGACCAGTCCCTCATCGCCTTCGGGCAGCTCTGGCACGTGAATGAGGCGCGGGCCGCGCGGGTGATTTCGCCGCCTTTTGGACTCCTGACCTAATCCCTTGCGGCGTCAAGGACACGCCGCAGGTGCTGCAGACCTGGCAGCAGCTTCGCCAGTAGCGTTTCGTCGATCTCGGTCTGCAACTGGGCCAGGATGGGCTGCAGAGCGGCGATCGCCGCATCGCGAGCCGTGCGGCCGGCAGGCGTGACGCTGATCTCCTTTGCTCGGCCATCCTTCGGGTCTGGATTCGAGTGAACCAGGCCCTGCGCTTCCAGCCTTTTAACAGTCCCGGTGATGGCGCCCCGGGTGACTTGCAGCGCGCTCGCGATCAAAGCTGGCGCCCGCCTTTCGTGGCGCAGGCGGATGAGGTGGTTGAGGACCGTGAAGCCCGCCAGGGAGAGCCCCCTCGGCAGCACCCGCTCGAACGCCGTGCTCGACAAGTGTTCAATAGTTGCGATCTCGTTGAAAACCTGGAAGGCCAACGGATCCTCAACGGCATCTGTCATGTTCGAATGTGCGCCGCTAAGCCGCGTCGCGGCGCCGGAGGCGTGGCCTTGGCTCGGCCCACCCTGACCAGCATCTGAAGTGGAGCTTCAGGGCCCGCACCTAACAACACTTGTGTGGCCGCGTAGGGCCCTGCCATCTCCTGATATTCTTGCAGGGTCATGCTCCAAGGCTGAAAGTTGAGGCCAAGCCTTGTAGCTGTGAGGTGGGCTCGGGCATAGGCTCGGCCGGCGGCGATTTGGGTCGCCCGGCTATTATTCGCGCCTTTCAGCCAGAAAAACGCGGGTGTCGCGTCTAGCGCTTTGCGGGCCATGTCGTTGCTGGACTTCGCCGCGAATGAGTCTGGGTCGGCGAGGGTTGCGGGCGTAAGCACGCCGCCAGCCTTGAGTATTTCCAACATGGGGCCACTCAGCGAAATGCCGTCGCGATGTGCGGCGATCTCCGCCGCCCCGATACGGATCAGGCGAACGGATTCCATATGGGTCGCAGGCGTGTGGCTCTCGATCGTCCATCCTTGCCAAGCCAGTTGCATGATTTGCACGCGGGTCGCCTCGTCACTGATCGTTCCGGCCGTGATCCCGCCACCGTCCGCTGCAGCCAAGATGGCTGCGAGTTCCGCGGCGGTCGGCGGCGCCTTCAGGTCGTAGGGGGCGCGGTTCGTATGTCGATTTGTGATCTGTTCGAAAAGGGCATCGCGCGGGATGTTGCGATCGGAAACTAAGCGAATACGGGCAATAGGGCGGTTGTCCAGGCGCGGATGGGGTTCGCCCTCGGGCCAAAGCGTGATGTCCGCCCGTCGCCCCACTTGCCGCACCGCGAGGTCAAATAGCTCCAAAAACGCGCCGCAGCCTAGGGTGATCTGTCGGTTTGGCGGATCCGTAGCCGGCAACAGGCGGGCGGTGTCAGGGTAGAATAGAACCTCATCATTTCCGGCCAGATCGATGAGCCAGGGCTGCCGGTTGTGGGGGTTGGGGGCCAGGATCGCATGCGCCAGCGCATAGCGTCGCGGATCAGTCTCGCCGGCGCCCGGCGTGCGCCATGCCGCAGCGGGGTCTATTGTTGAACCTGACCCACATCCGGCGGACACGACTGGCATTGCGATGAGGCAAGCGAGCACACTACGACGAGTTGTCATGAAGACCTCACAGTTGAGACCTCAACTATATAATTGAGCCCTAAACTAGTCAAGGTCCTTAGGTTGGACATCCGCGTGCGTGCCTAAGCGTCGACGACGTGCTGGAGCACTCCAAACCGACCTTCGAAGATTATCGCGGCTCCTTGGAAGGGTACGAGGTCGAGGTCGGCCAGACTGTGGCCGGTGGCCAAGCGCCGCGCAAAGGTCTGCTCCTGTGGCTGGATCGAAGGCTGGCCAGTCTGCGGTCACTTCCCGTTCCCTCAGGGCGTCGGCCTTGTCCAGCCCGCGACGCGCAGCAGTACCGCGCCTCGGGCCTGAACTTGGTGATCGCCGCCATCGTCTGGTGGAACTCGACCTACATGGCCGACGCCGTCGACCACCTGCGGGCTGCTGGCCAGCCTGCCCCCGACGATCTCCTCGCCCACACCTCGCCGGTCGGCTGGGAGCACATCGCGTTCTCGGGCGACTTCCTGTGGGACCACGCCGCGACGCCGCCAACGGGGCGCCGGCAGCTGACCATCGGTCGCCGAATGCGCGGCGCGGCCTGAAGTTGGCGGGTTCGGGTTCCGTTCGCCCTCAGAGTTGCTCAGCTAACAAACGTCGCGCCGTTCTCTACTTGGACGCCTCGACGGCTGCGCCTTGCGCGGCAATCCGAAGTGGCCGCTGTTGCGCACCATTGAGCGGGGGAGGCGGTGCTGACCACCACGCCACTGCCCTGGTCCGACGCCTACGCGATGATAGGCCGCCGCGCCGCCCGCGCCGGCATCGTCACCAGGATCGGCAACCATACTTTCTCGGCGACCAGCGTTATGCTCCTTCTGCCTCGTCACCCAAGGCGAAAACGCTGTCTGGCGGATCGGCCCCGTATGGATCGAGGTCGCGATCGAACCGAAATAGGGTCGCGCAATAAGGGCAGAGAATGCTGGTGTCCTGTCCGCCCATTGCAAGATAGATATGCGGGTGGTCCTGGGGTGGTGATGCGCCGATGCATTTGAACGCCTTAACCCCGATGCGAATCTCCGGCACACCGTGGTCGTTCGTGAACTTCGGATAGACCTCACGTGCCATATCGATCTGCTCGCTCCACCGACGTCCAACCTGAATAGAATGCGATCAAGCGTGTTTGAAGCTCGGGATGGTCAGCTTGAGTCCACCAGTTTCGGCGGTACTCGTTGATGGGCTCAGCTGTGGGTCCTGCGCGGCCGCACCACCCTCATTGTCCCACCGGGAAAGCGCCCGCCGTAGTGCTTCCACGTTTTTGTTCGTTTCCGACGCGTTGTCGGTCATGGCTCTCTCCTTTCCAAAGAGGGGGGGTGGCGGCGAACCAGATCAGCCTTGTGACGGTGGCCTCGGATTTTCTTGATCGCTAGTCCGGCCGCGCTGCAGCCTCAAGGCCAGCATTCAGGCGCCTACACCGTGCAGGGGATTCGATGAGCGATAGGGCGGCTCGGCGAATGAGTTTGGTCCTGTTCCAGCATCTGTGATCGCTGAATCAGGCAACAGGTCGGCGAGCCTGACACCGCTTAGGAAAGTCATAGTATAGGTCATGAGCGAATATTTAAGCAGATCTACCCCGATTACCGCGTCCCTGGGTCGGAGATACGGAAGATATCGTCGCGCAGCCGGGGTCGCTCTTCCCCGGTACACGGCTTCGAAAACATCTGCAGCTGAGATCAACGCAGCCGGTCGCGCTAAGCGGTAACCTTGACCCCTGACGGTTTTCACAAGGGTGCAGTTCCGTAGTCGAGCCAACAGCGCCTCCGTATATGACAGCGAACGGGCCAGTTGGGCGGCGAGCTCGCCTGCTGTCACCTGGCGATCGGCGGCAGCCAGCCGAACCATGAGCTCGACGGCATCGTAGACAGCTGGACCGATGTTCATTCGCGCCTCGACACTGATTTCGAAACACAACTATTAATCCCCAGGTCGCTTGTCAATATGGTTTCGAAGGGCTATCAATTTGCGGGAAAAGGTGAACATGTCAGCACGCGAAACGGCGGTCATCCGGCTGCAAACATCGCGGATCGTGCAGGCGGAAGGCCATGACGGCGAGGTCGATCACCGACACCGACCGGGCCGCCTTCGTCGAAGCCTGGACGCCAAATTCATCCCGCCACTCCGCGCGTCGCTGCGCGCTTGCGGCCTTGGAGCACGCATATGTCCGCTGCCTTACAGACCATCGAACATGTCGAGAGCCTGGAGAAATACCAGCACGGCTTTTCCACCGACATCGCCCAGGACTTCGCGCCCAAGGGTCTGAACGCCGACATCGTTCGCTTCATCTCGGCCAAGAAGAACGAGCCGGAATGGATGCTGCAGTGGCGGCTGGACGCATTCGAGCGCTGGCTGGCCATGGACGAGCCGGCCTGGGCCAAGGTCCACTTCCCGCGCATCGATTACCAGGACAGCTACTACTACGCCGCCCCGTCAGAGAAGAAGGGCCCCAAGAGCCTCGACGAGGTCGATCCGGAAATTCTCGCCGTCTACGAAAAGCTGGGCATCCCCTTGAGGGAACAGGCGGTCCTGGCCGGCGTCGAAGGCGCGCCGAGGTACGCAGTGGATGCGGTGTTCGACAGTGTCTCGGTGGTCACAACCTTCAAGAAGGAGCTCGCCCAGGTGGGCGTGATCTTCTGCTCCATGAACGAGGCGATCCGCGAACATCCCGAACTGGTGAAGCGATACCTGGGCTCCGTCGTGCCCGTTTCGGATAACTATTACGCCTGCCTGAACGCTGCGGTTTTCTCCGACGGCAGCTTCGTCTATGTGCCGCCCGGCGTCCGCTGCCCGATGGAGCTCTCCACCTATTTTCGGATCAATGCGGAGAACAGCGGCCAGTTCGAGCGCACCCTGATCATCGCCGACCAGGGCGCCTACGTCTCGTACCTGGAGGGCTGCACGGCCCCCATGCGCGACGAGAACCAGCTCCATGCCGCCGTGGTCGAGCTGATCGTGCTGGAAGACGCCGAGATCAAGTATTCCACTGTCCAGAACTGGTATCCGGGCGATCCGGTCACGGGCAAGGGCGGCATCTACAACTTCGTCACCAAGCGCGCCGACTGCCGCGGAGACCGCTCGAAGGTCTCCTGGACCCAGGTCGAGACCGGTTCGGCCATCACCTGGAAATACCCGTCCTGCATCCTGCGCGGCGAAGGGAGCTCGGGCGAGTTCTATTCGATCGCCATCACCAACGGCCGCCAGCAGGCCGACACCGGCACCAAGATGCTCCACTTGGGCGCTAACACCCGCTCGCGGATCATCTCCAAGGGGATCTCGGCGGGGCGTTCGTCCAACACCTATCGCGGCTTGGTCTCGGTCCACCCCAAGGCCAGGGGCTCGCGCAACTTCACCCAGTGCGACTCGCTGCTGATTGGCAAGACCTGCGCGGCCCACACCGTGCCCTACATCGAGGCGCGCAATGGCCACTGCATCCTTGAGCATGAGGCCACCACCACCCGGCTGTCGGACGACCAGCTATTCTACGCCACACAACGCGGTCTTTCCCAGGAGGAGGCGGTCCAGCTGCTGGTCAACGGCTTCGTCCGCGAGGTGCTGCAGGAGCTGCCCATGGAGTTCGCGGTCGAAGCCCAGAAGCTCGTCGCGATCTCGCTCGAAGGTTCGGTCGGATGACCCTCGCCATTCCGGAACGGATCGCCCCTATATCCTCAGGGCAAGTCTTGAAGCCGAACGCCACGCGCGGGAGGAGGCCGAGCGGTTCCACCAAGGCACCGACCTGGCCCGCGCTGGGTGGCTCGGCCACCAGGCCCACCGCTTCCCCCACCAAGCAGCAGCCCGTTGCAAGCGCGCAAGAGGCCCTTGAGGTCCTGGCGCAGTTTCTCGTGGAGTGACCCCCAAGATGCTTTCCGTCTCCAATCTGCGCGCCGAAGTCGGCGGCAAGGAAGTCCTCAAAGGCCTGACGCTTGATGTGCCCGCGGGCGAGGTCCACGCCATCATGGGCCCCAATGGCGCCGGCAAGTCGACGCTCTCCTACGTGCTCACCGGCCGCTCGGGCTACGAGGTCACCGGCGGGACCGCCGCCCTGGACGGCGAGGATTTGCTGGTGCTCGATCCCAACGAACGCGCCGCCAAAGGCGTCTTTCTGTCCTTCCAGTACCCGCTGGAAATCCCCGGCGTTCCGGCGCTGACCTTCATCCGCACGGCCATGAACGCCCAGCGCAAGGCGCGCGGCGAGACCGAGATCAGCGCCCCGGCCTTCCTGAAGCTGGCGCGCGAGAAGGCCGGCGAACTGAAGATCGACTTCGAGATGCTCAGGCGCGCCCTCAATGTCGGGTTCTCAGGCGGTGAGAAGAAGCGGATGGAAATCTTCCAGATGGCCATGCTGGCCCCGCGCCTCCTGATCCTTGACGAGACCGATTCCGGACTCGACATCGACGCCCTGAAGATCGTCTCCGAAGGCGTCAACGCCATGCGCGATCCCGATCGCGCCATGTTGGTGATCACCCACTACCAGCGGCTGCTCGACTACCTCAAACCCGACAAGGTCCACGTCCTGGCCGGCGGCCGCATCGCCGCCACCGGCGGGCCCGACCTGGCGCTCGAGCTCGAGCGCGAAGGCTACGACAAATACGCGAGGGCCGCTTGAGTCTCGCCACCGCCCTGAAATCCGGCGACGCCGGCCTGCTTCCCAGCAAGCGCGACGAAGACTGGAAGTGGACCGACCTGCGCGGCCTGCTGCGCGTCCTGCCGCCGCCCTCGCCGCCAAGCGAGGCGGCGCTGACCGCTGGCCCGTTTGGTGATCTGGGCGAGATCGAGGTCGCCATCGTCAACGGCCGCCTACGCGGCGACGCCTCGGCCCTGATTCTGAAGCCCGGCGAGAAGCGTGTCGTGCGCCTGCGGTTCGTCGCCCAAAGCGCCGACAGCGCCCATTCCGTCCAGCTCGCCATTCAACTGGGCAAAGGCGCCGACCTGACCTTGCTGGAGAGCTATGAGGGCTTAGCGGGCGACTATGTCGCCGACACGGCCCTCGATATCTCGCTCGCCAAAGGCGCGGCCCTGGAGCGCATCGTGGTGGCCGCCGACGGCGAAGGCGCGATCTCGGTCAGCTCGACCCAGGTTGCGCTCGGCCCTGAGACCCGCTTCGCCCAGACCCTGCTGACTGACGGCGCCAAACGACAGCGGATCGAGACCCACGTCGCCCACCCGGGCGCCGGAGCCGGTGTGCGCCTCGATGGCGTTTATCTGCTCTCCGGTCAGCATCATGCCGACTTGACCACGATGGTGGAGCACGGAGGGGTTGATGGAACCACGGACCAGCTCACCAAGGGCGTCGTGCGCGACCAGTCCCGCGGCGTCTTCCAGGGGCGCATCGTGGTGGAGGAGGGTGCTGACCGCACCGACGCTCGCATGAGGCACAACGCACTGATCCTGTCGGATCGCGCCGAGGTCGATGCAAAACCGGAGCTGCTGATCTTCGCCGACGACGTGCAGTGCGCCCATGGCAATACGATCGGCGCCCTGGACGAAGAGGCGCTGTTCTACATGCGCCAGCGGGGTCTCCCCGAAACCGAGGCCCGCGCCCTGTTGATCGAGGCGTTCGTCGGTCAGGTGATCGAGCGGATCGCCTACCAGCCCGCCCGCGAGGTCGCTCGCGCCTGGGCCGCCCAGAGGTTGAGAGCCTGACCATGGACTTCGACGTCGAAGCCATCCGCGAGCGGTTCCCGATCCTGGCTCGCCAGGTGAACGGCGAGCCGCTGGTTTATTTCGACAGCGACGCCTCAGCTCGGAAGCTGCCGGCGGTGGCCGGTGAAATTCCGGACTGGGTGAAGGATGTGGTGAAGGAACTGCCCGGCATCGGCCGGGTGAAGGTCGATCTCGTGTTCGACCCGACATGGGATTCCTCGCGGATGTCCGACGAGGCTAAGCTCCGACTGAATGGATTCTGACCATGAGCGATCTCAATCTGACTGCGGCCGGCGCGCCGCCGCGCCGACTCCGCCCCAAGCTCGTCTCCCTGACCGACACTGCGGCTGAGCGCGTGCGCGAGATCATGGGCCGCGCTGATGTCCCTTATAGGGGACTACGGGTTGGGGTGAAGAACGGCGGCTGCGCCGGCTCCGAATACACCATCGAATATGCCGAGGCCGCCGCGCCCCTGGACGAGGTGGTGGAAGACAAGGGCGTCACCATTCTGGTCGATCCCAAGGCGGTCCTGTTCTTGATCGGCAGCGAGATTGACTACGAAAAGACCAAGCTCTCAGCCAAGTTCACCTTCCGAAACCCCAACCAGACCGACGCCTGCGGTTGCGGGGAAAGCGTCACTATCGAGCCTGGTAAGGTCGTTGAGTCGTGAATATTTGCCCTACATCGCCGTCCGCCAACATGGCGGGACTCAGAGCATGCCAGTTTCCAGCTTGGCGGCGTCGGACATCATTGAATGGCTCCACTGCGGATCGAACACCAGATCCACATCAGCCTCCGCAACCGTGGGAATCATCTTGAGCTTGGTGCGGGCATCATCCACCAGGATGTCGCCCATGCCGCAGCCGGGGGCGGTCAACGTGAGCTTCACATAAACCTTGCGCTCGCCTGAAGCCGTCTGCTCCAGGCGCAGGTCGTAGACCAGCCCCAGATCAACCACGTTGACCGGAATTTCCGGATCAAACACGGTGCGAAGCTGATCCCACGCCAGCTTTTCCACATCCGCATTGGTGGCATCGGCGGCCACCTCGATAGCCGCCGGCGGCTCCTTGCCCAGCGCGTCGGCATCGCTTCCGGCAATGCGGAATAGGTTGCCGTCCACATACACGGTAAAACTGCCCCCTAGCGCCTGAGTGATGTAGCCGATCTGGCCGATGGGCAGGCATGCTGCGTCGCCAAGCGGCACCATGACGGCGTTGCAATCGCGCAACAGGGTGAAGGGTTCGTTGCTCACACTGAAACTGCTCATGCCGACGCCAATCCTGTGGCTGCGGGCGCGACTAAGCGTCGAACCCAGGTTGTCTATAAGAGCCGGCCCGGAGAATCTGGACAGGCCGTCAGTCCGGACCTTTCCCTCAGTCTGCTAGAGCATTTCCCGACCTGACTGCGTCAAGCCGTGAGCTCTAATCTTTTGTTTTGACGCATTTTTCTTCGCGCGAACCGAAACCACTTCGCTCGAAAAATGTTCTAGATGGAGAAGCTGACGCCGCAGCCGCAGCTGGACTTGGCGTTGGGGTTGCGGACCTGGAACTCGGCGCCGGACAGCTCGTCCACATAGTCGATCACCGAGCCCCTCAGCAGGATTAAACTCATCGCATCGACCAGGGCTGCGGCCCCGTCACGTTCGACCACCAGGTCATCGGCATGCAGCTCGCTGACCAAGTCGAACTGGTACTGGAAGCCGGAACAGCCCCCGCCTTCCACCGCCACCCGAAGCATGACGCGATAGCCCTCGCTCTGGCTGAGGGCGTGAAGCCGTTGGGCTGCGGTCTGGGAGAGGGTCAGGTTTGACGCAGTCATGCTGTTCATGGCGCCCGGGTCTTCAAACTGTCGACGGCATGCACCGGAGCCCTGTCCCCCTTCATCAAATCGGCGATGGCGCTGTACACTATCCGCTGGCTCTCCAGCATATTCTTGCCGGCGAACACGGGCGACGTCACCTCGATATTGAAGTGGCCGCCGCCGCCGTTCACTCCGGCCCGTGAATCGGGAATCTTGCGCTCGATGGCCTCGCGGAGCGCATCGATGACGGAACCTTGGAAGTCAGTTGGATGGGACGACATGCTGGTCTCCTTTTTATATCAGTAACGCGGCACTGAGGCGTCGATGGGCAGCTCCCTCGCGTCGATGCCGCCTTTGAGTCCGATGTTGGCTTGAGCATTTCCCGACCTGACTGCGTCAGGCCGTGAGCTCTGATATTTTGTTTTGAAGCATTTTTCTTCACGCGAACCGGAACCACTTCGCTCGAAAAATGCTCTAGCGCTCCCCGTTGCGTCACCCGGATCTGCGACAACTGCCGCAAACCCCTTCCGACCGCCTCGCTCATGGTGGTCCTCGGCATGCGGGGCTGCTAACGGATCGAAAGCGGCGTTTGAATCCGTCAAAATGGCGCCAATCCTCGGCCCCAAAGACTTTCGGCGGGTCGCCAACCGTCAGATTCTCACCACTAGGCCTTAACGCCGATGAGCTCTTGAAGCTCTCCGGACGCCTGCATCTCGCGGACGATGTCGCAGCCTCCCACGAACACCCCATCGATGTAGAGTTGCGGGATCGTCGGCCACTCGGAGAACGCCTTGACTCCATCCCGGATCTCGGGGGAGCGAAGTACATCGACCGTTTCGTAGCTTGGCTGCAGCTCGTCGAGGATTTTCACGACCTGGGCGGAGAACCCGCATTGTGGCATGTGGCGAGTTCCCTTCATGAAGAGAACGACTCGGTTTTGTGCCACGAGGTCGGAGATCTGCTGGTGGAAAGGTTCATTTAGGGACAATGTTGCTCCTTTCGGGTTGCTTGGGATTCTGGCCGGATTTTCGGGACAGTCGATTTTCGGATGTCTCCCTGACATCTAGCCAGGGCGTCTGTAGAATGGTTCCTTCCCCGCTGCGTGGTCCGTCGCGTCCACAATTTCCGTGATTTCCGGGGCAACCCTTCTAACCATAACTTCGAATCCCTGCCTCAGGGTCACCTGAGAGGATGCGCATCCCTGGCAGCCGCCGCTCATCGTAATGAAAAGCTTCCCCTCGCTGACGTCCACGATTGAAATCTTCCCGCCGTGGTTGGCGATCGAACGATTGACTTCCTTATCCAGGAGCGTCTGCACGGCCACGCGAACCTCGGCGTCGGCCCTTCCTTGCGTGCTAGCCTGAGCAGCTATCTCCAAAATCGCCGGCACGCCGGAGAGCAGCTGCGTCCGGACGGCCATCCCGATTGCCGATTTCAGTCCCGACCACGAGGCGCTCGGCTCCTTGCCGATGGTCACTACGCTCTCGGCGATGAGCACGTTGGCCACACCGGAAAGCGCGAACAGTCGCTCGGCGAGCGGCGACCCGGCCGCCCGTTCCTTATTGCCGAAGAAGAGCGGACCACCGGGATGTAAATCGCGGCTCACCGTGAATTTACAAGTGTCGGGGTCGGCGAGCGAGGTCTCCGCGCGGATGCCGATTTGCAGATCCATAGACTGGGCGTCAGACATCCTCGACGTTCTTTTCTGCGGCGCGCGCGCCTGCGGCGCGCAGGTTCTTAAACGTATGGATCCCGCTGTTATGGCCGTCGTTCCAATCAAGTCCGATCGCGTAGTTTCCTATGCTTACGATCTTGCGCGGGCTCACATCAGGCCGCACCGTTTTCGGATCGAGCAACTTGCGTCCGCTCATCTCCTCGACGCAGAGGGCGCAGTGACACGCCAGTCGCAGATCGCGGACGTCGAAGTCGTCGCTATGGCCGTCCTCCCAGAGCACGGACAAGGTGCGTGGATCGCGGCGCCGGAAACCGATGGGGGTATTCCTCGATCCAGCAGCCCGAACCGAGCCTTCCATCCAGGCCGGCGCCCCCTCGTTGCTGTCCCAACTCCACACAAAGGGCTGAAGCACCGTGGCCACCGCGTGGAGCTGCTCAGCAAGCGCTGCGGCGATGGCGGCGTAAACCTGGGCGCTGACTGACTTCGG
This sequence comes from Caulobacter sp. DWR2-3-1b2, assembly GCF_049896345.1. Classification (NCBI taxonomy): domain Bacteria; kingdom Pseudomonadati; phylum Pseudomonadota; class Alphaproteobacteria; order Caulobacterales; family Caulobacteraceae; genus Caulobacter; species Caulobacter sp. DWR2-3-1b2. The sequence goes on from NZ_JAFCUC010000001.1 coordinate 433,079, forward strand.
CTGGTCAACCACGATCGGGCGCCCCACGTCACCGCAGGCGACGACGGCGGGATCGAGGGGTAAGGCGCCGAGGAACGGGACGCCGAGCTCCTGGCTCATCCGCTCGCCGCCGCCGTTACGGAAGATATCCGTGCTCTGTCCGCAGTGGGGGCAGGTGAAAGTGCGCATGTTCTCGACGATCCCAAGAATCGGCACCTGCACCTTCTCGAACATCCGCAAGCCGCGGCGGGCGATCTTGAGGCTAACGTCCTGTGGCGTCGTCACAATCACCGCGCCCGACAGCGGCATGCTCTGCGCCAGCGTCAGCTGCGTGTCGCCGGTGCCGGGCGGGAGGTCGAGAATCAAGTAATCTAGGGGTCCCCATTGCACGCCGGCGACGAACATCTTCAGGTATTTGCCCACCATTGGGCCCCGCAAGACGGCCGGATTGTCGTCTCCGGTCAGCATCCCCATCGATATCACCTTCAGACCGTGCCGCTCCGCCGGGATGATCCTGCCTTCCGGGGTTTGCGCCGGCGGCTGACCGGTTGGGATGTCGAGCATGCCGGGGATACTGGGGCCAAGGATATCGGCATCTACCAGCCCGATGCGCCCTCCGAGCTGCTGCAGCGCGAGCGCCAGATTGACGCTCACCGTGGATTTGCCGACGCCGCCCTTGCCGCTGCCTATGGCGACGATGTGCCGAATCCCAGGCAGCTTCTCTGCGCCGGCGGCCGGCAATGACGACGGGCCACGCGCGTGGTGTGGGTCAGTGGCCTGCATGGCTAAGCTTTTTTGATATCGCTTCGTGGTTCACTAGGATCCCCTGCCGGGCTTTTCGCTGAAATACTTCTCGAACTTGCCGGTCTCGCGCTCAAAGTCGTCGGCGTCGGCGGGCGCCTCACCCTTGACGGTGATGTTGGGCCAGATGCGGGAGAATTCGGAATTGACCTTTAGCCATTTGCCGTCTGGATCGTCTTCGGTGTCGGGCTTGATGGCGTTCACCGGGCACTCCGGTTCGCAGACTCCGCAATCGATGCATTCGTCCGGATTGATCGCCAGGAAGTTCTCGCCCTCGTAGAAGCAGTCGACCGGACACACCTCTACGCAGTCCATGAGCTTACATTTGATGCAGGCATCCATCACGATGTAGGTCAACTAGGCGTCCTTTCAGCAGATCGCAGTGCTGAACTCATTCGCGGTGTCCGCCCCCGCGCGGCTGGCTCGTTGGTTGAAAAATGCATGCAGAGTAGACTGGCTTCCTCTAGCTCGATCGGAACGTCGAACAGTTGACATTTGAGGGCCGAGAGGGAGGCTCCCGTGGAGTCGGAGCACGTTTCTCCAGCGAGGTGCGTGCAGTCCTGGCAAACACCGAAGTGCCGATGCGGCCCGCTCGCAGCTACGGTGGTCAGCACGTGGTGCATTGCGCCGCGCATCGCGCTTTGCTCTTCCGCGGCGAGTGATTCCACGGCGCGCACCAGAACTTCGAACGGATCGCGCGCAACCGCTTCGTGGCCTTTGTCCGTCAGCCTTAGACTGACGCTTCGCCCATCCGCCTGGGATCTCTGTCTGCCCAGGTACCCACCAGCCTCAAGCGCCTTGATGGCTTGTGATGCGGTGCCACGGGTCGTCGCTTGAAATTCCGCGAAGGCAGACGGGGTGCGGGAGAACGAGTTGGCGCGCGCGAAGAAGCGCAGCGCCATCCATTGGGCGGGACTGAGTTCGCCCTGATAGCCCTCCGCTTGGACGAGCCGCCCCACCAGCAGCAGGAGTTCCGCCGTTTCGCGCGCTGACATAATCACCTCTTCGAAGACATAATAGTGTTTCGAAATCAACTTGACAACCGATTGAATGCCGATCGTTTTGTTTCGCAATCAACCGAGGGGCTACTCGTAGCCATGAGCGTCAAACGGCGCGCAATAGGGACCCCCTATTCGGCTTCCGAGCGGCGATGCGCGTAGCTCTCAGCCAGCGCAGAGCATCGCCGCGGGGTGAGCCACTGATTGATCAGCTGCCCGGGAGGGGGTCTGGGGGGAGGTTGAACAAGTTGTGGATGAAGCGGGGCGTGCCGGTCAGGGGGCGGTTTCTGAGTCGCCAGCTGTCGTTGCCGGTCTCGACGATGTCGCAGTGGTGGGTCAGGCGGTCGAGCAGCGCCGTGGTCATCTTTGCGTCGCCGAAGACGGCGGGCCACGCTCCGAAGGTCAGGTTGGTGGTGATGATCACCGAGGTGCGCTCGTAGAGCTTGCTGACCAGATGGAACAGGCGCTGGCCGCCGGACTGGGCGAACGGCAGGTAGCCCAGCTCATCGAGGACCATGAGATCGAGGCGCGAGAGCTGGGCCGCCAGGGCGCCGGCCTTGCCGCGCCGGGCTTCGGCAGCTTGGCGGCGGTCAGGCGATAGCGGATGGAGGCGGCCTGGCGATGGTTGGTCTCGGCCTTGAGCAGGTCGGCCAGGATCTCCATGGCCGTGCGGTTGCGCTGAAGGCCTGTGGTGACGGTCTCGTCGAAGGCCCCGGCATGCCCTTCAGAGACCCAGTTGGGCGAAGGCTTGGATCATCTCATGCCGCTGCACGGGGACCTCGCAGCAGGTCGTAGCGGGCGCAGTCGGCGATGGGCGGATGGCGCAGGACCAGCGCCTCGCAGGTGTTGATCGGCTGGGGCGCTGGCGGCTCGCGCCGCCGGGCCAGGATGTTGAGGATGACCTCGTCGCTGGCGGCGCCGGCGTCCAGGGCCTCGCGGACGGCGTCATCGACCACATCCAGGCCATCGATCAGCACCGCCGCCAGCACGCGAACGAACCGGCGGTCGGCCTCGTCGCCACGCCCCAGCTTCTTGCTGAGCCGCGTCAGGGCTGGCGGCAGGGACCAATCCTGGAACGGCGCGCCGTTGCGCAGAGCGCCCGGCTTGCGGGCCAGGACCGGCAGGTAGCGCCAGGGATCATAGATCGTCCGGCCCCGGCCGAAGGACCGGGCATGCTCAGCAACCACTTCGCCGGCGCAGCGGACGACGATCTTGTCGGCATAGGCGCGCACCTGCACCTTGCGCTTGGCGGCCCTGGCCATCACCGAGCAGCGGTTGCGATCGAAGGTGATCAGGCAGGTTCCGGTCACCGCGTGCTCGACCTCGTGGAAGCCGTCGGGGTGCAGGCGCGCCCAGCGGCGGCACTCGGCTTCAAGCCAGCCGTTCAGCTCTTCCAGGGTGGCGAACCGCAAGCGCGGCTTGAAGAACCGCTCCCGCCGGGGCCGCGCCTCGTTCTCGGTCAGAAGCTGCTCAAGCCGTTCGCGCACCGGGCCGATCTTCGGAAACGGCTGCGTCACGCGCCGATAGCTGAACGCGCCTTCCTCCGCCAGGATCGCCTTGCGCACAACCTTGCGACAGAGCCTCAGATCCCGACAAATCGCCTTGATCGACTTGCCCGCCGCAGACTCACGGCGAATCCGCACCACTGTCTCCACGACCAACATCCCGATCTCGGCCGCCCGGTTGAACCAAGCCGCCGTGCCTAAGCCATCGGAATGAGGGGTCCCTTTTAGGCGCCTATCACCCCGCTAAGGGGGTCCTTCTTCCACGCCGCTGCACAGCGTGGCGTCGGCGGCGCGACCTGACCTGTGGGGTCAGGTGAAGCGGCAGTCGATGCACGCGGCTTGCAGTGCGGATCTAGGCAAATGGCCGCTTGAGGCGTTCAAACCCGCATCCAATAATTCAAAGCCTGTTTGGCCCAGCGGCATGGCGCTGGCGCCGCGCGTCAATGACTCAAAGCGCTAGACCGAACCAAAGCTCAAATCTGTATGTCTCTGACAATATTGAATTATAGTGTCTTGATTTCCGATAAGATGTATTAGACGAGGATCGCTTGTAGCCGCCATTTAGTTATGTCGCACCGTGCCATTTAGACATGTCACCCTCCGCCGCAACCGCGATGGAGGCCTCCAGGATGGCGTTGCATTTCATGAGCGACAAGGAGCTCACGCGGCTGGAGATCCTCCGCGATCTCGCTAGCGGCCGGCTGACGACGCCCGCCGCGGCGCAGCTGTTGGGCCTTGAGCGACGACAGGTTCAGCGGTTGGCTAAGGCTTATCAGCAGCAAGGCGCAACGGCGCTGATCTCCAAGAAGCGTGGTCAGCCGAGCAACCGGCGGACGCCGCCGGACGTCAAGACGCAGGCGCTGGAACTGATCCGCGAGCGGTACTCGGGCTTTGGTCCAACGCTGGCGGCCGAGAAGCTCCGTGAGCTCCACGGCGTCTACATCGGGCGTGAGACGCTACGGATGTGGATGCTGGAGGCCGGGCTCTGGGCCGATCGGCAAAAGCGGCGCGGTCGGATCTACCAGCCGCGCTATCGGCGGGAATGCGTCGGTGAGCTCATCCAGGTCGATGGGTCCCATCACTTCTGGTTCGAGGACCGCGCCGACAGCTGCACGCTGCTGGTCTTCATCGACGACGCCACCAGTCGGCTGATGCACCTGCAGTTCGTCCAGTCGGAGTCGACCTTCGCCTACTTCAACGCGACCCAGCGCTACCTTGAGGCCCACGGCAAGCCGATCGCCTTCTACACCGACAAGCATGCGGTCTTTCGCGTGAACAAGGCCGCGGTCTCCATGGTGACGGCATGACCCAGTTCGGCCGCGCTCTCAAAGCCCTGAGCATCGAGATCATCTGCGCCAACTCCAGCCAGGCCAAGGGCCGGGTCGAACGGGCCAACAAGACCCTGCAGGACCGACTGGTGAAGAAGCTGCGGCTCGCCGGCGTCAGCTCAATGGACGACGGCAACGCCTTCCTGCCGAGCTTCATGGCCGACTACAACACCCGCTTCGCGAAGGCGCCGTTCAACGACAAGGACTTGCACCGGCCCATGGCGCCGCGGGACCGATTAGACGAGGCCTTCACCTGGCGCGCTGAGCGGACCCTCTCACAGGCGCTGACGCTCCAGTACGACAACATCCTCCTCATGATCGAACCGTCCGAGTTCGCGCAAGGAGCGATCGGCCGGCGCGTCGAGGTCGTCGACTTCCCCGATGGCCGCCTGGAGATCCGCCACAAGGGTCGCAGCATGCCCTACCGGACTTCGACAAGCTTCGTCGCGTCACCGAGGCGGCCGTGATCGAGAACAAGCGGTTAGGTGGCCTTCTCACCCTCATCCGACAGAGCCAAGACGCCGGGCCACCCGGGGCACGCACCAGTAGAGGCCCCAAGCGCCGCGATCAGACCAACCATATGTTCGGGGTCGGCTGAGCCCCTACCCTCAACGTCCGGTTTCGGGCGACGGCCCGATTTCTGCACCCGACCCTAGTCGGACGTTGAGCATTATACCTTCGGCTCAAGTACCGTCGGCAAAGGCACGGAGCGCTCGCCTCGCCGGTCGCGCAACCGGTACCGGCTTTGATACTCACGCCGCTGCTTGGTGACTTCGTAGAGAACGATGGCTGTCTAACGCGTCATCGTTCTCGCTTAGGATAGAGCGAGCCTCGGCGGTGAACGCGACAACCTTCAACCCGATGGACTCGGGCCCTTCGACTCAGCCTCTAAAAATCTTGAGTAATGCCACTGCTGGGGATGCCGATCCGATATTACGGTTTGTTTGAGCCGCCTCGATGACTTCGACAAGTTCATCATATTTGTCGGCTTGTCTGTCGTTTAAGTTGGTCATATTCATGTTCCAGCGCGGGAAGGTACGGAAGCTTGCCGGCTCGTTGTACAATACTCGCGAATTTTTGTGTCTAGAATCGAGTTCTATTTTTTCATATAGCTTATCGAGCGTTGATAATGGACCTTCCAATACTTGCAAAAACCAACCGCCGTTGTAAAACAAACTACCCGTTACGTCGAGTGGTGCATTGTTTTTCTTCGCCGTTTCCTGTATCGCAGAGAGGTCTTCCGGAGACATCTTACGTGTTGCTTGGCTTATATAAACAAGTTGATTAATCGACATATTTGCATCCTATTTTTTCGTGAACCTGGTCGGATCTGACTGTACGTCGTCAGAAGTTTTGGGACCGCCGCGGATTTATTGGAGGGTTGGCCTCGTCTGGGGTTGATATCCTGGCGGCGATTTTGCGGTGCCTGGGAGGGGTGACGCCATAGAACGGGCAGAAATGTACGTTACGGGCATATGATGAACTTTGGGTGTATTCGCCCGACAAGATGGCGCAACACGGCGCACCCTACTTAGCGCAGTTGGAAGCGCGAGTTGCCGAGATTGACGCTCAAATCATTGAGCGAACGCAGGTCCGCTGACCACCCTTCTGAGAAGTTTCGAACGTCTGCTCGCGGCGCGCAAACCCGTCAGAGCCTCGCCCGCCTGCGGCGCGCTCGGTGAGATCAAAAACGACTAACACCCCTGCCCGCACCACGGTCGCCGGCCGGGCTCTGCGCGGTGTGAGAGCTCCGCGCCCGCCCGCCGCCCGACATCAAACGCCCTGCCACGACATTTCTATCTGGCAGACTCCGCGACATCTCTAACCGGCGTAGACATCTCTGGCGTCACGTATGTGAATCGGCGTCGCGAATTGACCCCTGCCGCCCGAAAACAATCAATTCGTTAGCACGCAGATCGTCGTTGTGACCCCACGCCGATTCACAATGCATCTCCTGGACGACCCCGCGCATGACTAGCCTACAACGCCGTTACGAAGAAGATCGCGGTTGCGATGATCATGAGGGCGGTAGCGGTCCAGCCAACCACTGTCCCCCTGGTTGACAGTGTCAGCCGGCCCATGGCGCGAGGATTGCGCACGATCAGCATCATGACGACCATGAGCGGTGCAGCGAGAACGCCGTTCACGACCGCCGCCCAGTACAGGGCTTTGGCGGGGTCGATGCCGATGTAGTTCAGCGAGGCGCCGAGCAGGGTCGTTACGGAAATTGTGGCGTAAAACAGCCGAGCCCGCATCGGCTTGGCATCAAGGCTGCCGGCAACGCCCGCCATCTCGGTGACGGCATAGGCGGCCGACCCTGCCAGCACCGGGACTGCAAGCAAGCCCGTTCCGATGATCCCGACCGCGAACAGGGCGAACGCGAAAGGCCCGGCGATCGGCTTTAGCGCCTCGGCGGCCTGCGCTGAAGTGGTGATGTCGGTGATCCCATGGGCGTGCAAAGTGGCGGCCGTGGCATAGACGATGGCCAACGAAACGAGGGTGCTGAACCCCATGCCGACAAGGGTATCCAGCCGAATTCGTCTCAGCTCCGGTCCAGCTTCCTTGGGGGCTATGCAAAGCGGTTTGGCGTGATGGCGGTGCTGCTCCTCGATCTCCTGACCTGCCTGCCAGAAGAACAGGTATGGGCTGATCGTGGTGCCAAGGATGGCCACCATCGCCGTCGCATAGGTCGCGTTCCACTGGATCTCGGGGACGATCAAGGCGGTCAAAGCCCTGCCCCAGGGCACGCCCGCCACCGCGACCACGGCCACGTAGCTGAACAGGGATAGTGTGGTCCACTTCAGGACTGCCGCGTAGCGGGCATAGTTCAGGAACACCTCGACCACGACACAAAAAACGCCAAAAAGCAGCGTGTAAAACCCACTGTTTCCGTGCGTCAGTAGAGCTAGCGCCGCGCCCATCGCGCTGAGGTCGGCGCCCAGGTTGACGATGTTGGCGACCAACAAAAGCAGAACCACGCCAATCAGCAGCGGCCGCGGATAGTGGCGGCGAAGATTGCGCGCGATGCCGCCGCCCGTGACGCGGCCGATCCTCGCAGCGACCTCCTGGATCGCGGCCAACAGCGGGAAGCTGAGGATAAAGGTCCAGGCGAGACCATAGCCGAACTGCGCGCCGATCTGGCTGTGAGTGCCAATTCCGCTCGGATCGTCGTCAGCCGCGCCGGTCACGAGACCGGGACCCAGTTGAGCTAGAAACTTGCGCAATCTTGACGGCCCGGGGCTGCTCACGAGGCAGACATAGGGCACCGTCAGACCAAACTCAAGATAGGCTTTTGTTTGCCCTTCGGTCAGGCAAAACGCGCACTTTGAAGCCCTCGGTGACCGGGTTTTCTCCAACGTTTTCTTGAAAACGCGATCGTTGCCGCCCGTAATTGGCCGGGCGGGGGGGGGGGGGGGGGGGGGGGGGGGCCCCCCCCAAAAAATTTTTGCCAAAACAAACCAACACCCCCCAAGGAAAAAAAAAAATGGCAAGGCCACAAAAAATAATGAAAT
>NZ_JAFCUC010000001.1:441211-1293539 GCF_049896345.1 Caulobacter sp. DWR2-3-1b2
CGGGCGGGGGGGGGGGGGGCGGAGCGCGGCCAAATACTTTTGGCCTCACAACACCGACAGCACCCATGGTCTCGTCAACTTGGCGAGGCCCACAAATAGTAGGTAAGTGATCCTCAGCACGCGCCCTGATTGCTGCCATCATCGTCGCCGGCATCATGGGCACCTCTTATCCTTACATCGTGTTGAAGCTCGGCTTTGGCCCCAACGTCTCCATCGTCTCAGCGTTTTTCGGCTTTGTGTTGCTCAACTTCATGGGCCGAAGCGGCTCTGTCAGTTGACATGCACCGGCCAGTAAGAGGTAGGGCTTCGGCGGGCGAAAAGGTCCGTCCGAAAAAGACTTACGACCCGTTTCGCTGGTTTGATTCATCACCCGAGGTGATCCGCCGAGTGGTGATGATGTACGTGAAGTACCCCCTGTCGCTCCGCAACGTGGAGGACCTGCTCTACGAGCGCGGCATCGACATTTGCCATGAGACGGTGCGGCTTTGGTGGAACCGGTTCGGCCCGATGTTCGCCGCGGAGATCCGCCGCAAGCGGGTCCAGAACATGCGGGCGCACACTCACTGGCGTTGGCACTTGGACGAGGTCTACGTGAAGATCAACGGCGAGATGCGCTACCTCTGGCGCGCCGTCGATCACGAGGGCGAGGTGCTGGAATCCTACGTCACCACCACCCGCGACAAGGCCGCGGCTCAGGCCTCATCAAGAAGGCGATGAAGCGCCACGGCCGGCCTCAAGCCGTCGTCACGGACGGCCTGCGGTCCTACGGCGCCGCCATGAAAGTGATCGGCAACGCCGATCGCCAAGAGGTGGGCCGCTGGCTCAACAACAGGGCCGAGAACTCACACCAGCCGTTCCGACGACGAGAACGGGCGATGGAGCGATTTCGGAGGATGAAGACACTCCAGAAATTCGCCGCCGTGCTAGGCACGATCCACAACCACTTCAATCAGGAACGTCACCTCATCAGCAGAGACCTCTACCGCGAACGACGCTCAGCCGCCTTGGCTGAATGGCGGCAGGTCATGGGCTAGAGCCAGGCGCGGGTTGGGGGCATTGCGCCCTGGCGGAGACAAGTTGCCGTTGGACTGACAGCACCGGTCGCCCTATTGGCGGCGAAGGGGGACGTATGCGGATCACGATTGTGGGCGCCGGTATGGCCGGCTTGGCGTGCGCCAGGGGACTGGCCGGGCGGGGTCACGTCCTCACTATGCTGGACAAAGCCCGCGGTCCTGGTGGTCGCATGTCGACCCGCCGGGTCGCCACCAGCGCAGGCGAGGCGACATTCGATCACGGAGCCCAGTATTTCACTGTTCGAGATCCGGGTTTTCGAACCTTGGTGGACGACATGATCGCTGCGGGATGTGTTGCGCCTTGGCTAGCAGCGGGCGCGGACGCCTTGGTCGGTGTTCCTGGGATGAACGCGCCCATCCGTGAAATGGCGAAACCTTTTGACGTGCAATGGGGCGCCAAGGTGACGGCGCTGACCCCACTCGCCGAGGGCTGGCGCCTTGTCACGCAAACCGGGTCGTTCGAGGCGGATGCCGTGGTCGTGGCGCTGCCCGCCGAGCAGGCGGCAGAGCTCATTCGGCCGGCAAGGCCAGACCTGGCGGCGCTTGCCCGGGCCACGCCCACTGCGCCGTGCTGGACCGTGATGCTGGCGTTTGGGGACACCTTGCCGACGCCGGTGAACTGCCTCAGGGGGAGGGCGGCTGACGCGCTCGGCTGGGCGGCGCGCAACGGTTCCAAGCCCGGTCGGACCGGACCCGAGGCGTGGGTACTTCAGGCCAGCCCGGACTGGTCAAGGCAGCATCTCAATGCGGACGCCGACTGGGTTGCCGGTGAGTTGTCGGCGGCTCTTTCTGCGCGGCTCGAAAAGACGCTGCCGCCCCCGATCGCTTGCAGTGCGCATCTATGGCGGTATGCCCGCTCAGGCGTTGAGGGCTCCGGCGCCCTTTGGGACGCGGACCGTCGACTTGGCCTATGCGGGGACTGGTTTATCGGCGCACGGGTCGAGGCGGCGTGGATGTCGGGAACGATGCTGGCTGAGCAGATCGCCACGTAGGACGGACATCATTTCCGATAATGTTCAATGCGCTACATTATAACTTGCTGTTTTTATTGCACTTTTTGATGATATGAACTATTGGGCGTCAAACGGCGCGCAATCGGGACCCCCTATTCGGCTTCCGAGCGGCGATGCGCGTAGCTCTCAGCCAGCGCAGAGCATCGCCGCGGGGTGAGCCACTGATTGATCAGCTGCCCGGGAGGGGGTCTGGGGGGAGGTTGAACAGGTTGTGGATGAAGCGGGGCGTGCCGGTTAGGCGCGGTTTCTGAGTCGCCAGCTGTCGTTGCCGGTCTCGACGATGTCGCAGTGGTGGGTCAGGCGGTCGAGCAGCGCCGTGGTCATCTTGGCGTCGCCGAAGACGGCGGGCCACGCTCCGAAGGTCAGGTTGGTGGTGATGATCACCGAGGTGCGCTCGTAGAGCTTGCTGACCAGATGGAACAGGCGCTGCCCGCCGGACTGGGCGAACGGCAGGTAGCCCAGCTCGTCGAGCACCACGAGATCGAGGCGCGAGAGCTGGGCCGCCAGGGCGCCGGCCTTGCCGCGCCGGGCTTCGGCAGCTTGGCGGCGGTCAGGCGATAGCGGATGGAGGCGGCCTGGCGATGGTTGGTCTCGGCCTTGAGCAGGTCGGCCAGGATCTCCATGGCCGTGCGGTTGCGCTGAAGGCCTGTGGTGACGGTCTCATCGAAGGCCCCGGCCATGCCCTTCAGGCCCAATTGGGCGAAGGCTTGGATCATCTCATGCCGCTGCACGGGGACCTCGCAGCAGGTCGTAGCGGGCGCAGTCGGCGATGGGCGGATGGCGCAGGACCAGCGCCTCGCAGGTGTTGATCGGCTGGGGCGCTGGCGGCTCGCGCCGCCGGGCCAGGATGTTGAGGATGACCTCGTCGCTGGCGGCGCCGGCGTCCAGGGCCTCGCGGACGGCGTCATCGACCACATCCAGGCCATCGATCAGCACCGCCGCCAGCACGCGAACGAAGCGGCGGTCGGCCCGCTAAGGGGGTCCTTCTTCCACGCCGCTGCACAGCCGAGGCGTCGGCGGCGAGTCGACGGGCGATGAGTCCGTTCCGTAAGAAGCGATCAGACGCGCCGCCTATCAGGCTTTCAGACAGTACGGTTTCGGCGGACAGCAGCAGCCGCAGGGGTAGGTCGCGCGTCAACGCGCCTTGCAGCGCCGAGAGGCCGAAGATCGAAACGCTGGAACTGATCGCGCTGGCGTCAGCCGTCGCGGCGACGCTCTTGATCTGATCGATTGCGCGATCGGTTCCTCGGTTTGAAATGATCCGCACGCTACTCCTTTCGATCACCTGCAAGAGGGACGATCTCAAGTTGGCGGTCGATGACGCCCGCGATTTCCGAATGGAGAGGAAGATGACCGCGCTCCTTGGCCCAGGCTTCCCGAAAACGCGCTACAGTCTCGCGGGCGATACTGACGACCAGCCTTTCGGGAAGACCGGCTTTGGCCGCGAGGTAGGAGAGTTCGTCCTCGTTGAAGCCGTCCCAGCGGGCTGTGCGGCTAAACTTGAGGGCCGCTTTATCATCCGGGATGTAGGCCAAGGTGGAGACGAAGTCGTAGGCGGGCGACAAGGAGGGCGTGACGCCGTCTGCGTAGAGGAGCGACCAGTTTTTGAGGTGCATGTCGGCGTTGCCGATCAGGGCGTTGAACACCAAGCGGCGGATGAACTCGGTGATCCCCGCCTCCCCCGTCTCCAGCCACAACACCTTGGCGATCGCCCGATAGGTCGCGTGCTTGTACTTGTGGTCGGGGTACACGCCGAAGACCTGAGCGAAATCCTCCATATGGATGCGCTCGCCATCGGCTGTTCGATCGAAACGGCGGATCGCGTAGGCCGCGCCCTCCAGCCGGCCAATCCCCTCCGGTAGGCCGGCGATCTGGTCCAGATCGAGAAGCTGAATGTCGGGCACATCGATGCCCACGGACCGGGCCATGGTCATCATGGAAAATTCATTCTCGGAGACGCGGGGAAAGCGGGTCGATGGCAGTTTTACGATCCAGGAGCCGCCAACGCCGGTGGCCGGAACGGTCAAGCCTCCCTTTGCCTTTTCGAGCGCGGAGAATTTGAGCTGAACGCCGGCCAGAGAGAACCGCAGGGGGGCCTCTGTAGCCTCCCCAGGCGTGGAGAGAGCATCATCCTGCGGTTCCGGCGCCGGCTCTTCTCCATCTGGTCCGCGGGCGACGATGGCGCCGGGCAAGTCGCGCCCAAGCGCCCACAGGAGATAGAATTCCCGGACCACGTTTACCCCGGCCCTCTCGGCTAGGTAATCGCGCAGAGGTCCTTCCGGCAGAAGGTTCGAGAAGAAGGGTAAAAGCCGCGTCTGCGTGCGCTTTTGATCCCGGATCAGATCGCCCATGGCGTCCTTAAAGGACAGGCTCAGGGTTGGGCGCCCTGGGTCGTCCGCGTAGGCGTCATCGAAGGTGAAGACGCTCCTGTCGCCGCCCAGCCCGGTTATCGCGCCCACCTTGCGGTCGCCTAGAAAGATGTCGAGGATATCAGCGGCCATCGCCTAATCCTCCTCGTCGAGACTGTAGGCGGGGGTCTGCGCTGGCGTTCTGACATGGACAAGCCCGCTGCGGATCTTGGCTAGGCCATTGATGGCTGCATCGAGACCCTTCAGATCATCGCCGGCACTGTCGGCAGCGCGTCGGATGCCTGCGACAGCATCTTCCAACTGCCCCAAGGCGCCAGGCGTCTGAAACAGAGGCGCAATGGCGATCACGTCGAGGATCAGGGTGGCCAGGCGCTCAGTCGTGCTGCTCCTGGGGTGTTCGATCCGGAGGCGACGTAGCACGGGCTGAAGAGAATTTGCCAAGCCGCGCGCAGAGCGCAGATCATGGCTCGCCTCAGCCTCTCGGATCAAAGCCTTGACCGCCGGAAGGGAGGCGCGCGGCGCGAGAACAAGTTCGAGGTCCAGCAGCCGCGCGAGTTCCACCAAGGTGGAGACCTTCACGTCGACCGCCCCGCTTTCGATCCGCGAGATATGGGCCTGTGGGATACCAGCTTTCCCGCTGAGGTCCCTCTGGGACCAGCCTTTCTGCAGGCGCGCCTCGCGGAGGCTCTGGGCGAAGGCTTCTGCCTGGTAGCTCACGATGTAATCCAATGCATCATTGCGCATAAGCGATGCAGCGGAAGATATCGGTTTTTGATAGTTAGCGCAATGATGCGCTTGGCTGCATCAGATTGCGGCTTCATGCAGCAAAAGACATCGTCTCGTCAGACACTCGCCAACGCGGTCGCACACGCCTCCCCGTGTAGTAATTTTCAACGCATAGCACCTCGTCGCCGCGAGCTAGTGGTGAGATTCAGTCGCTTGGAACCCGCCCAAATCCTTCTCGGGAAAGGGATCGAGCGATTTCCAGGGGGACTCAAACGTCGCGTTCTCTCCACTAGCAACTTTTCACAGAGATGCGAGCCCAGAAATCCGGCACCTCCAGTGACCAACACCCGCCGCCCACTCGGCGTGGCGCTCGTGACACCATTTGTCCAAGATGAAGCAGGCGTATTTCCATCCGGATGCTCGGATTTCATCGTAGAGGTTCTCGCGATGGGGTTCGGTAAATCTACGCGGAGTCTAGGTGTTTGGTCCCGGGCTTTGATGGTGCAATCTTTTCCGCCGAGTGGAAGGAAGCACTATGGGCCAGATACTGCACGGAAGCGCCCGCACGACTGAGGCGGTCCGTCGAGCGATACAGCATAGTCAAGAGAGCCTGAGGGCTCTGGCCGGGCGGCACGGGATCAACCAGAAGACGGTCGCGAAGTGGAAAAGCCGGACCTCTGTGAGCGATCTCCCGACGGGCCCCAGGGAGCCAAGATCGACGGTGCTATCGGTGGAGGATGAGGCGGTCATCGTCGCCTTTCGCCGGCATACACTGCTGCCGCTGGACGATTGCCTCTATGCACTGCAACCGACGATCCCGCAGCTGACACGGTCGTCACTGCATCGCTGCCTGGCCCGTCACGGCATCTCGCGACTGCCGGAGGTCGAGGGCGACAAGCCCGCCAAGAAGCGGTTCAAGGTCTATCCGATCGGTTATCTCCACATCGATATCGCCGAGGTCCAGACCGCCGAAGGCAAGCTCTATCTCTATGTCGCCATTGATCGCACAAGCAAATTCACCGTCGTGCAACTGGTCAAGAAAACCGGGCGGACTTCGGCGTCCGCGTTCCTGGAAAGAGTGGTCGAGGCGTTCCCCTACAAGATCCACACCGTCCTGACGGACAACGGTATCCAGTTCGCCTTCCCGCCGCGCTACGCCGACGGCCCAACCGCTCGCTACATGACGCACATGTTCGACATGCGCTGCCGAGAGAACGGCATCGAGCATCGGCTTACCAAAGTGAAGCATCCCTGGACCAACGGCCAGGTCGAACGGATGCACCGGACCATCAAGGACGCTACCGTCAAGCGCTGCCACTACGACAGCCACCAGCAGCTCGAGGCTCACCTCGCCGTGTTCATCGACGCCTAAAATTATGGTCGGCGCCTTAAGAAGCTCAAGGGCCTGACCCCCTACGACTTCATCTGCAAAATGTGGACAAAAGAGCCTGCAAGATTCAAGATCAATCCGATCCATCAAAGCCCGGGACCAAACACCTAGACAGCGCCGGGAACAGCTTCTCCAGAACCGCCCATTCCTGGTCCGTTAGATCGCTTGAATACCGTAGGCCCTTTCGGGCATGCTTGCTCCGGGTGGTTTCGGTCCACATGTCGAATTCCGTTGTTGGTTCGCATCTCCAACAGAATCACAAGGGCCTGAAATCAAACAACTTCATTTCGGGTCAGCCTCTAATATTAGGCGCCGATCGCGGTTGACTGGAAATCAGCATCCACGCTTGGCGCTTAAGCCGGCTCGTCAGGGTCGGCGCGGAGCCGCTCTCGATAAAGTAGGCCTTGGGGAATCGGTTCGACACCGGACGTAAGGCCGGCCGGCTTTACGTCGTGGAGACCCAGGATGTGAAAGACGGTCGCACCGTCCGCGAGCAGGTAGTCGGCGATGATCCGCCGGTGGCATCGCCACCAGAGGACTTCCGCGCACATGATCGCGCAGGTGCGCTCGCGGCCTTGGGCGATCAATTCGGCGAGCCCTTCTTTGAAAGGCGGCGTCAGCGCGTAGTCGGCGTAGTTCCGGAAACTCTTGTTCCGCCAGAAGGTGTTCGGTGAGGTCTCGCGGCTAGCCTGGCGTCCGCGCAATCCACCCAAGGTCGCTATGTGGCGATAGCCGATCTGCCGTTCGGCGAGCGCGGCGGGAAGGGCCTCGCTGTTGAACTGGGGATTGGTGCGAGACCGCGGCATCTTACGCACATCGACGATCATGTCGGCTCCGACCGCTTGAAGGAGATCGGCGACCTCTTCGACAGACCGGGTGGAATGACCAATCGTGAAGAAGGGTCGCTGCGTATTGGGAACCGTGGCCGTCATGACGGTGCTCCAGCGCTGCGGATGCCCGTCGTCGAGTGACGCTTGGGCGCCGCAGCCTTGGGAGAGAGCTCAGCCGTAGAATTCATGGTCTTCGTTGTAGCCACCTTGCCCGGCGCCCAGGTGGGCGAAGGACTCGACGAACCCTATGGCCGCGATCCACTTGACCATCTTGTAACCAAGCTGGTTTTCACACCGCAGCCTGAGCGGCGCGCCATGGAGGATGTTGAGCGGCTCGCCGTTCATCTCGTAGGCCAGGAGGGTGAGGTCGTGACGCATGTTCGCGAGATCGTGGACGTCATAGTAGCGCCCGCCATCAGCTCCATCCGCGAGCGAATAGAAGACGACATAGCGGGCCTGAGGCAGGGGGCGGACGAGGTCGAGGATATCGCGCATGGGCACGCCGCCCCATTTGGCGACGCCAGACCAGCCCTGGATGCAGAAGTGGTCTGTGATCTGCGCCTGCTTCGCCATGGCCTGTAGGTCGGCCAACGATAGCTCTTGCGGCGCTTCGATCAGGCCGTTGACCCGCAGCCGGTAGTCGGCGAAGGCGTTCGCGGCCAGGGCGTCGTAGGCCTGCGAGTTCGGCATCGTGCCGTTTGGCCAGAAGAACGGCGATATGTCGCTCTCTTCGAATTGCGTCTTTGGGTCCATCCGCGTGGCCAAGGTCTTCAGCCAGCCGATCATGAACCTTCCGGTGCGCTGCACCAGCCGTGCGTGCCGTCTCGTGAACGGCGAGGCCAAGAGCCAGGCCGCCGTCAAGACAGCCATTGCCAGCAGGAACAGCGGCAGGCCCGCCCAAGAGTCGTTCTCGACGCCGGCGAACATGTGGTTGGTGTTCTGCCGCAGCCCGGTGATGAACACCATGACGCCGTGCATCGCGATGAAGGTCACGAACCAGGCGAACGAGAGGAAGTGTATCGACCGCATCGCCTGGCGATTGAGCAGCCTGCCGATCCAGCCCAGGGAGTTGGCGATCGCCGGGCTTTGCATCAGGCCAGTGACGATCGACACCGGCGCGGCGACGAACACGGTGACGAAATAGCTGAGCTGTTGCAGGCCGTTGTAGCGCGTCCAGCTGTGGTCCACCGGGAAGTTCAGCGAGGCGTACTGGATGGCGGTGGAGAGCGCGGCCGGAAATACCTCCCAGGTCAGCGGCACCAGCCGCCGCCATTGGTCGGTGGCGAACAGCAGCCCGTAGAACAGGACGCCGCTGATCACCCACAGCAGGTTGACCGAGAAGTGCCACCAGCGAGCCAGGCCCAAGGTATGGCGCAGACCGGGAATGCCCAGCCATGTCGGAAGCGTGACGGAGTCATCCTTGGCAGTCCAAACCCGACCCTTCGGCACGGGGCGCTGGAAACGAAACCAGTCCGTCCCCGGCGTGCAATCGCGCCGCCAGTAGAGCCGCGGATGGTCGGCCAGGATCTGCAGGCCGGCCCGGATGATGAACAGCATGAAGAACATGTTCAGGAAGTGCTGAACCTGCAGCCACCAGGGAAAGCCGGAATCCACCGGTGGCGCGGCTTGGGCGACGGCGATCAACACCATGAGCGCGGCAGTCCCGATGGGGAGCGCCCAGAGCACGCTGATCCAGCGCCGGCCGACGCGCACCCTCGGGACGATGCCGGCCTGCGGCGGCATCCAGTGATCCGCCAGCAGGCGATCGTCGGCCTGGGTAATGGCCGCCTCCAGCGGCTCCGGGGTCGTGGGCTTGTTGCTCATGTCAGCCGGCTGAGCGCTGCGCCCAGGTGCATGGCGATGTGATCGGTCTTGCTGCTCTTGATCTCGTACTGCGGGATCGCAGGGCTCGCGTGATGGGTATGGCCCTTGTAGTCGACGTCCCGAGTATGGACGCGGATGATCGTCCCGCTGACGCGGCCGGCCTCGGAGTTCCAGCTGACGCGATCACCGACATTGAATTGCTTAGCCATCGGGATCTGCCCGAGAGCTGAAATGAGCAGCTCGCTGGACGAGGTCGATCATGTGGGCGGCGGCGTGGATCGTTAGGGGGTGATGTGTGAAACCTGGCCTCGGCGAGATGTAGGCTGCCATATCGCGGACAACCTCCGCCTGCCTGTCAGAGCCTTCGGCCAGCAAGGCGATCATCAGGTTCTCAAGCGCGATCACGCGAACCCGAAGCTGCACCAGTTCGGTGTTGGTTATTTGAGGCTCGCGGTCGGGGCCCGCTTCCTCCGCGGGTGAGCCTTCTTGTGGTCCCTGGCGGCTCGCGCCGCCTTCGTTATCCCACCTCGAGAGCGCCTTCTCGCGTAGCCTCGCGCGGTCTGAGGCGCCGGGAATTTCATCAGCCATGAAGACCCCATTCTGAACGCCGGCAGGTGGGGTTCCCGAGCGACGCCGGAACTCCCCAGCTTACGGAACAGGCGGCCCTGACACACGTTCCCAACCCAGGGCGTCGGGAAGCTGGCCTGCATTGTTTTTTCTGTCAGCCGCGCAGTGCTCCCGCTGCGGCCCAAGCCCAAAAGGGGTACATCGTGGTCAACAAGATTCTCGCACCCGACCCACGAGCCCTGGCCGAGGAGGCGGTCGCGGAGCCCGTGGTTCATCACAAGCCGGTCGGCTTTTCGGATCGGTTCGCCCTGGGTTTCACCAAGCTGCTGCGCTTCGCCGCCGACACCTTCTTCGCCAAGCGCTACGGGCACCGCGCCATCGTGCTGGAAACGGTCGCGGCTGTCCCCGGTATGGTCGGGGCGACGATCAACCACCTGACCGCCCTGCGCCGCATGAAGGACGACGACGGCTGGATCCGCACCCTCATGGAGGAGGCTGAGAACGAGCGCATGCACCTGATGACCTTCGTGCAGATCGCCCAGCCCAACCTCTTCGAGCGCCTGGTGATCATCCTCGTCCAGTGGATCTTCTATATCGCCTTCTTCCTGCTCTACCTGGTCTCCAGCCGCACCGCCCACCGCGTCGTCGGATATTTCGAGGAAGAGGCGGTGATCAGCTACACCCTCTATCTGAAGGAGATCGACGAGGGCCGTTCGCCCAACGTCGAGGCCCCCGCCATCGCCAAGCACTATTGGAAGCTGCCCGACACCGCGACCCTACGAGATGTCGTGCTTGTCGTTCGCGCGGACGAAGCTCATCATCGTGACGTCAATCACGGGTTCGCCAGCACGCTTGCCGGCCTACCCATCGACCACGCCGCGGCGCCTTATCCGCCCCATGCCCACGACATCCGACTGACTGCGTGACATGGAACCCGCACAGGTCTCGCAGCCCTACCGCACCACGTCCGTATTTGATGAAACCAGTCTGCCGGCTGCATTGCGCCGCGATCACCGCACTAAGGTCGGCGTCTGGGGCGTGATCCGGGTCCTTGAGGGCGAGGTTGTCTTCACGATCCTCGATCCACCAGACGAGCAGCGCCTGACGCCCGAGCGGTTGGGCCTCGTCCTTCCGGAGCAACCTCACTTCGTGACGCCTGCCGGCCCGATGCGGATGCAGGTTGAGTTCTATGACCATCGGCCTGACTTGGCGGATTTGTAGAAAATTCCGGCGGTGGCGGCGAGAACAAGCGATGATTGCAGGGCGCTCCTCGGCGTCTTGACCACCGTTGGCCTTTCCCTGGGTCGCGGTTTTTTCAGCCGCCGCGATCGATTGGAAGCAAGCACGCGAGAAGCTGACACGCCGGCTAGGTGGCGCGAAGCAGGGCTACGCACGGCGGCCTTACAGCAAGGTTGCCGACTATCGACCTCAAGGTTTTCCGGCGTTCGCGAAGTGAACCTCCACCACCAAGCCGGGACTGTTGTCCGACAGCCTGAGTTCGGCGCCATGGAGCTCAGCGATCGCAGCTATCAACGCGAGGCCAAGGCCGGAACCCGGAGTGCTGCGACTGGCTCAACCCGCCCACCAGTGATCGTTTGATCGACTGGCAATCCTGACCGGACGCGGGCCAGTTCGAAGTCCCGCTCGATTGAAGCCGCGATCTGATACGAACGGCGCAGGGCGACCGTGGGGCTGTCCGTCTCTAACGAACGCCAGATTTCCCTCTTGCCGTCAATCGCCCGCAACGATCCGGGGACACGGCGCCGGTAGTAGTAACGACCGCCCCGGCATACGAAATGCGTTCGAATGTGTAGCGCGTTTGTGTAGCAGCCCCGCAAGTGTTTAGCTGAACGTTCTCGGACACTTAGGCCAGGATCGTGGTCAGGATTGTGTAGCAAGGGTGTGTAGCAAACGTCGAGAGACGGTTCCCCAGACGGTGAATCCTCAACGTTTTCAGCGATGTTTTGGAAGTTGGCGCACCCGACACGATTCGAACGTGTGACCTTTGCCTTCGGAGGGCAACGCTCTATCCAGCTGAGCTACGGGTGCTTCCGCCTTGCGGAAGCGCGGTCTTAGCGGAAAGGCCGCGCCGGCGCAAACGGGTCTTTCCTATCCCTTGGCCAGATAGACGAAGCGCAGAATGAACAGGGCCGCCAGCACCAGCAGCAGCCAGTCGGCCTTGGTGATCTTGCCGGTCAACAGGCGCAGCAAGGCGTAGCTGGTGATGCCGAAGGCCAGGCCGTTGGCGATCGAGAAGGTCAGCGGAATGGTGATCAGGGTCAGGAAGGCCGGGATCGCCACGGTCGGGTCGGCCCAGTCGATGTCGACCAGCGACCCGACCATCAGGGCGCCGACCAGGATCAAGGCCGGCGCGGTGGCGGCGGCCGGTATGGCCTGGACCAGCGGCGCGAAGAACATGGTCAGCAAAAAGAGCAGGCCCACGACCACCGCCGTCAGGCCGGTGCGGCCGCCAGCCGTGACGCCGGCGGCGCTCTCGATATAGCTGGTCACCGTGCTGGTGCCGGCCACAGCGCCGACCATGGTGGCCGCCGAGTCGGCCAACAGGATGCGGTTGAGGCGGGGGATCGAGCCGTCCGGCGCTTGCAGGCCGGCCTTCTTGGTCACCGCCACCAGGGTGCCGACATTGTCGAACAGGTCGACGAACAGGAAGACGAAGACGATCTCAAGCATGGCGAGCGCCAGGCCGCCCTTCAGGTGGAAGGCGCCGAGGATGTCGAGCTTGAAGGCCGTGGCGGTCAGGTCGGCGAGGCTGGAGGTGGCGGGGATGACCTTGGCAAGGCCCAGGACCCAGCCGGCGGCGGTGGCCAGCAGGATGCCGATCAGGATCGCGCCCTTGACCCGCCAGGCCTGCAGCACGGCGATGACCAGCAGGCCGATGATCGCCAGGGCCGCGCTGGGGGTCGTGAGGTCGCCCAGGGCCACGGTGGTGGCGGGGCTGGCGACGATGATCCCCGCCTCCTTCAGGCCGATGAAGGCGATGAACAGGCCGACCCCGGCCGCAACCGCCGAGAACAGCGGCTTGGGGATGGCCGCGACGATCATCTGCCGAACGCCCACCAGGGTCAGGATCAGGAAGGCCACGCCCGACAGGAAGACGCAGCCCAGGGCCACCTCCCACGGCACGCCCATGCCCTTGACCACGGTGTAGGTGAAATAGGCGTTCAGCCCCATGCCGGGGGCCAGGGCCAGAGGATAGTTGGCGATCAGCCCCATCAGGATCGAGCCGAAGCCGGCCGCCAGACAGGTGGCGACGGCGACGGCGGCCACCGGCATGCCGGCCTCGCCGAGGATCGTCGGATTGACCACGACGATATAGGCCATGGTCATGAAGGTGGTGAAACCGGCCAGCACCTCGGTGCGAACGTTCGTGCCGTTGACCTTCAGGCCGAAGAGCTTCTCAAGCATTCAGCGGCTCCCGGTGGGCGCGCCGACCGGGAGGGTCGTGGCGTAGGCGTTCCAGTGATGGGTCAGTTCGCGAACCACCGGACCGGCGACCTTGAAGGTGGCGGCGAAGGCGGCGGCCGCGCCGTCATGGTTGAACACCCGCGGGAAGGTCGGCTGGTCGAGGGGCGGTCGCGTATAGTTACTCGCCGTGCGCAGCACCAGCACCCGGCGCGCGTCGATCTGGCCGGCGTCGCCATAGAGGTGCAGCACGTCGAGTATGCCCTGGTCCTCGCAGTCGCTCATCGCGAAGACGCCGGCCTTGTCGGTCCAAAGCTGGACCCAGTCTCGGGCCCACTGTGTCCGGCGGTCGCCGTGCCAGAAGCGGGTGGCGCCCAGCACGTCGCCTTCGAGCACGAAGGGCGGCTTCTGGGCCAGGGGCTGGCCCGCATAGCCACTACGCAGCGCCTTGAGCTTCTCCGAATCCGGCAAGGCGACGTCCTTGCTCAGGCCATAGGCCCAGTCGACCAAGCCGGCGTCGAGTTTCCAGACCATGCCGCTGGAGCCGTTGGCGTCGCCCTTGACCTGGGGACGGTCGGTCTGCAGCGCATAGAGGCCATAGGGCCAGTCGGCGGGGATTTCGCGATCATCGACCTCGTAGATCGGGTCGGCGTCGACCACGAAATTGGCCCAGGCGGCGCTGCCGACCGAGGCGACCTGGGGATCGACCCCGGCGATGCCGCTGACGATCCAATAGGCCTTGGACAGGTCGAACTGCTTGGAGAGGATCAGGGCGGCGACGCTTTCGCGGGCTCGGCCGCGCATGTCGCTGGCGATGGCCAGCACGCCGTCGTCGGAATAGCGCGCCATGTGACGCACGCCGGGTATCTTGATCTCGTGGGTCAGCGGCCAGCCCTCGACCCAGGGCTGGAACTCGCCGGCGAAGTCGCCGGTGTCGGCCCCGACCTCGAAGGTGGTGACGATGACGACCTTGATCGGCATCGGCTTGGCGAGCGCCACGCCGCCAAGGCCGGTCGCCAGCACGAAGGTCATCAAGACCCGAAACAGAAATCGCCGCATACCGTCCTCACGCCCCAAACTGGCGGCGAAAATCATCCGCTCCGCCGCGCGATGCAATCGGAGAAATTGGCTGGCGGCAAGAGCGCGCCCGTTTGCGCGTCGTCTGGGCGACGGCGCCCGATCGGGGGCTTCCACGTTCAAGCTGACCGAGCGACACTCGCCAGGCTCGCCTCTCCCGCCGGCAAGGCGGTAAGGTGGACCGACTCACCAACGCCCCGAAAGCCTATCCATGCGCCTTGCCCTGACGCTTCTGTTCCTGACCTGCGCGCCGCTCTCGGCCCCGCTGGCCGCCCAGGCCGCCGACCTGCTGGACGCCACGCCGCGCACGGCGGTGATCAGCGCCTTCCCGCCCGAACTGATGGCCTTGGAAGCCGCGACCACCGACAAGCACGACCATGCCGCGGCCGGCACGCGCTTCGTCACCGGCACACTGGAGGGCAAGCCGGTGGTGCTGTTCCTCAGCGGGGTCAGCATGGTCAACGCAGCGATGATCACACAGCTAGGCTTGGACCATTTCAAGATCGAGCGGATCGTGTTCTCCGGCGTAGCCGGCGGGGCCGATCCCGACCTTGAGGTCGGCGACGTGGTGGCCCCCGACAGCTGGGTGCAGTCGTCGGAAATGGCCTATGCCCGCGAGGTTCCCGGCGGCTTTGCTCCGCCCCAAGGTCTGACCGCCGGGCTGCCGGCCTTCGGCATGATGTATCCGCGCCCGGTCCGCGCTCAGCGCGATCCGGGCGAGGCGCCGGAGGAGCGGCTGAACTTCCCGGCCGATCCGGCCTTGCTGAAGGTCGCCCGGCGGGTCGCCGAGCGCGTCACCCTGCAACGCTGCGCCGCCGACCAGTGCCTGACCAAGGCGCCCAAGGTGGTGGTCGGCGGGGTGGGCGGTTCAGGGCCGGTGTTCGTCGACAATGCCGCCTTCCGTCAATATGCCCACACGACGTTCGGGGCACGCGTGCTGGACATGGAAAGCGCCGCCGTCGCCCAGGTGGCCTATGTCAACAAGACGCCGTTCATCGCCTTCCGCAGCCTGTCGGACCTGGCCGGTGGCGACCCGGCCGGCAACCAGTTCCCGGTGTTTTTGAAGTTCGCTGCGGCCAACAGCGCCACCGTCGTGAGAGCGTTCGTCAAGGCGCTGCCCTAGTCCTCCTCCTTTGGGGGAGGCGATCGCGAAGCGATCGGTGGGGGGCGTTTTAGGATCGTCGATCGTGTGGAAATGGCCAGCTCCCGATCACTCCCCCCTCCGTCGGCTTCGCCGCCACCTCCCCCCACAGGGGGAGGAACTCAGGCCCGCAGCGGATCCTTGGCGTTCGGATCGCCATAGGTCAGCGACACGAACACGTCCTCCAGATCCGGATCCTCGGTGGCGATGTCCTTGATCTTCAGACCCTCGGCCCGCACCGCGGCCAGCACCTGTTCGACGCTGGACTGACCCGTGCGGTAGGAGACCGAGAACGCCCCGGCCCCGCGCAGCTTGGTCTCGAAGCCCGCCAGCAGCGGCGCTGCGGTCACCGGCTCTTCGGGCGTCACCACCACGTTGCGGATGTCCATTCGGCTCAGCAGCTTGGCCGTCGGCTCGTTGACCACCACCTCGCCGCGATTGACGATGGCGATCTGGTCGCACAGCTCCTGGGCCTCTTCCA
Source organism: Caulobacter sp. DWR2-3-1b2 (assembly GCF_049896345.1). Lineage (NCBI taxonomy): Bacteria > Pseudomonadati > Pseudomonadota > Alphaproteobacteria > Caulobacterales > Caulobacteraceae > Caulobacter > Caulobacter sp. DWR2-3-1b2. Next base: position 457,126 of record NZ_JAFCUC010000001.1, read on the forward strand.
GATAGTGGGTGGTCAGCACGATAGTCACGCCCAGCTTGTTCAGCCCGGTGACATAGCTCCACAGCTGGCGACGCAGCTCGACATCGACGCCTGCGGTCGGCTCGTCGAGGATCAGCACCGGCGGCTGGTGGACCATGGCTTTCGCCACCATCAGCCGGCGCTTCATGCCGCCCGACAGCTGGCGGACATAGGCGTCGGCCTTGTCGCCCAGGCCCAGGGCGTTGAGCAGTTCATCGGTGCGACGCTCGCTCTTGGGCACGCCGTACATGCCGGCCTGGACCTCCAGCGATTCGCGCGGGGTGAAGAATACGTCGGCCGCCAGTTCCTGGGGCACCACACCGATGGCGGCGCGGGCGTCGCGCGGGCGCTCGTCGATGTCGCGGCCCCAGATCCGCACCGTGCCGCTGGTCTTGCGGGTCAGGCCGGCCAGGATGTTGATGAAGGTCGACTTTCCAGCCCCGTTCGGTCCCAGGAGCCCGAAGATCGAGCCACGCGGCACCTTGAGGTCGATGCCGTTCAAAGCCCGTTTTTCGGGTGATGTCTTGCTGGCGGGATAGGTCTTGAACAGGCCTTCGGCTTCGATCGCGTAGGCGGGCAGGTCCATGAAACGTCCAGATGCGGCGCTTTGGGGCGCTTGAAGAAAAACGAACGCGTGCGTGCGAATTGACGGCGGCGCGACAGGTCGCATAGGTATGCCTGCATCGCCGCCACGCCAAGGCCGCGTCTGGATTTCAAGGGTTTTACCAAGATGGCGCGCAAGGCCAAGTCCACCTCCGCTCTCGACGCCCTGCCCGGATCGGCGATGTCGGGGCCCGCCACGGCCCCGACCGGCATGGACACCTTGGCCCATCCTGGCTCCGCCCCCGAAACCATCATGGTCCGCTCGCACCGCATCGCCTGCGACGGCGTCGGCGGCGCCCTGGGCCATCCACGCGTCTGGCTGGAGATGGGCGCGGCCGGCTTCGTCGACTGCTCCTATTGCGACCGCCGCTTCATCGCCGCCACCGCCCCGGGTCATGACGAGGACGAGCAACTGGCCCCTGGCGTCTATGAAGGCTCCGGCGGCCACTGAGGTGACCGACGAGTCCGCGTCCCTGCGCCGCGCCGAGACCCTGGCCCAGGCCTGGGCGGCTGCCGAATGGCCGCACGAGGCGCCGGTGCTGCGGGCCATCGCCATGCCGTCCGACACCAATCCCGAGGGCGACATCTTCGGTGGCTGGCTGCTGTCGCAGATGGACCTGGCGGCGGCCTCGATCGCCTTCCACCGCGCCGCCGGCCGCTGCGCCACCATCGCCATCGACGGCATGACCTTCATCAGCCCGGTGTTCGTCGGCGACGAGGTCAGTCTGTTCGCCAAGGTCGTCCACGTGGGCCGCACCTCGCTGAAGGTCGAGGTCGAGGCCTGGCGCCGCCGCCGCGACGGCGAGCAGGCCCACAAGGTGACCCAGGGCGTGTTCACGTTCGTGGCCATTGGCGAGGATCGCAAGCCGAGGCCGCTGCCGCGGTAGCAAGGTCCTCCCCCTGTGGGGGAGGCGGTCGCGCAGCAACCGGTGGGGGGTGTTTTGGGATCGTTGATCGTAGGTTCGACCGTCATCCGATCCCTCCCCCGCCGTCGGCTTCGCCGACACCTCCCCCACGAGGGGAGGACCTATTCAGCGTCTCACCTGCCCCCTACGGATCGCTTCGCGATCGTCTTCGCCCATAGGGGGAAGAGCCTAAAACGCGAGAGCTCCGCCCCCGATGGGGGCGGACAGACGGCGAAGCCGTCAGGTGGGGGCGGACAGACGGCGAAGCCGTCAGGTGGGGGCAAGGGCGCGTGATCTCACCTGAAAAGCGCCCGAAGCGGCCGCCTGGAAGTCCGATTTGGGTCGAAAGCAGAACCCCTACCCCGCCAAATCCTCATACGGCTTTCCATCACTCGACATCAGCACCGCCAAAGGCCGCGTGCCGCTGAACTCGGCCAGGATCGCCATGGTCATCACCGCCAGCGGGGTCGACAGGAAGGCCCCGGTCACGCCCCACAGGAAGCCCCAGAAGGCCAGGGCCAGCAGCACCACGATCGGGTCGAGGTTGAGGCTGCGGCCCTGCATGCGCGGCTGGACCACGTGGCTAACGGCGAAGTGGATGGCTTCCAGGCCGACCAGCAGGATCACCCCGCGCCAGATGTCCTGCACCTCCACCAGGCCGAACACCGCCGGGAACAGTACGCCGACGGCGGCGCCGATGGCCGGAATGTAGTTGGTCAGGAAGATGATCAGGCACCAGAAAGGGATGTGCGACAGACCCACCGCCGCCATCAAGGCCGCCGAGGCCGCAGTGATGATCAGCCCGACCACGGTCTGCACCCAGATATAGTTCTGCAGGCCGTCGCGGATCTGGTTGAACACCCGCTGGGCCTCGACGCGACGCTCCGCGTTCTGGAACATGCCCTGGGCCTTGGCCTTGAAGCCCCGGCGCGAGGCCAGCAGGAAGCCCAGATAGATCAGCACGAAGATTGTCGCCTCGGCGAAATGGCTGAACGAGCCGGCGACCACGCCCACATATTGGGCCGGGTTGAGCGTTTGGATCAGGCTGGACAGGGTCGGCGTGACGCGCAGCCCCAGATGCTGCGCCACCAGGCCCAGCAGGTCGTTGATCCGCGCTGTGTAGCTGGCGGACTGGGCGGCGAAGTCGCTGGCGTTGTCGGCCGTCACCCAGATCGTCACCACCAGCACCGCGACGATGGCGGCGATGGCGACCGGCAGGGCCAGCCGGCGCAGCGCCTTGGGCAGTCGGACCGTCAGCAGGCGGGCCAGGCCGTCGATGATGATCAGCAGGAACACCGCCAGAACGAACGGCTCCAGGATTCCCCGCAAGGCCCACAGCGCAAAGCCCGTCAGGATCGTGGCGGTGATCACTGCGGCCACCTTCAGGGCGGTGACGTGGCCCAGCAGATTGACAGACGGGGGGTTCGGCGCGGAATCGGTCATGGTCAGGTCGGCCTAGGGAGCGTCTGAAGGTTCCAGCTATGCCCCGGTCTGGCCCCGTCCGCCATTCCCGTCTGGACACCCCGCCCCCTCCAGCGCCATATCCGTCCATGCACGACCACGACGCCGACGTCATCATCGCCGGAGCCGGCATGGCCGGAACCACCCTGGCGCTCGCCCTGGCCTCGGCCGGGGTCAAGGCCCTGCTGGTCGATCCCCAGCCGTTCGACACCCAGCTGGCGCCGAGCTTCGATGGGCGCTCCTCGGCCGTCGCCTATTCGTCGTTTCGCCAATGGCGGACGATCGGGGCCGGCGAGGCCCTGGCGCCCCACGCTCAGCGGATCGAGCAGATCCTGGTCACCGACGGCAAGACCCCGGGTCCGGCCTCGGGCGGCCCCTCGCCGTTCTTCCTGCGCTTCGACAGCGGCGAGATCGCCGACCGCTCCAACGGCGAGCCCCTGGGCTATCTGATCGAGAACCGCCAGATCCGCGCCGCCCTGGCCCAGACCGTGATCGACAAGGGCATAGAGGTGCTGGCGCCGGCCGGCGCCAAGGCGCTGGACGTCACCCCCGCTGGCGCCACCTTGACCCTCACCGACGGCCGAACCCTCTCGGCGCCGCTGGTGGTGTCCGCCGAGGGCCGCAATGGCGTGCTGCGCAAGGCCGCGGGCATCGGCGACATCGGCTGGCGCTACGGCCAGAGCGGCGTGGTGGCCACTGTGCGTCTGCAGCACCCGCACCAGGGCGTGGCCCACGAATATTTCCTGCCTAGCGGCCCATTCGCCATTCTTCCGCTGACGGACAATCGCGCCAGCCTGGTGTGGACCGAAAGCACTTTGCGCGCCGAGGCCCTGCGCGACGCTTCGCCAGAAGCCTTCCACAGCCACCTGATGCGACGGTTCGGCGAGTTTCTGGGCACGGTCGAGATGGCTGGCCCAACCTTCGTCTATCCGCTGTCGCTGTCGCTGGCCGAACGGCTGGTCGCGCCGCGCCTGGCCCTGATCGGCGACGCCGCCCACGGCGTGCACCCGATCGCCGGCCAGGGCCTCAACCTCGGCCTCAAGGACGCCGCCGCCTTGGCGCAGGTAGTGGTCGAGGCGTTGCGCAATGGCGAGGACATCGGGGCCGAGGCCGTGTTGGAGCGCTACGCCCGCTGGCGACGGTTCGACAATATCACCAACGCCCTGGCCTTCGACGGCTTCGTGCGCCTGTTCTCCAACGACAATCCACTGCTACGCCTGGCGCGCGGCGTGGGCATGGCGGCGGTCAACCGCATCGCGCCAGCGCGGCGGTTCTTCATGCACGAGGCCGGCGGCGGGGTCGGGGATCTGCCGAAACTGCTCAGGGGCATGGCCATCTAGCGGTCCTCCCCCTGTGGGGGAGGCGATCGCGCAGCGATCGGTGGGGGGGAGTTTTTGAAATCGGCGGTCCGGAGCATGGCCGGTGGCCGACCACGCCCCCCCTCCGTCGGCTTCGCCGACACCTTCCCCACAGGAGGAGGACTTGGCCGTGTCTAGTCTTCCAGGCTGCGGGCTTCCTCGGGCAGCATGATCGGCACGCCGTCTCGGATCGGATAGGCCAGCTTGGCGGCGTTGCTGATCAGCTCGCCCCGGGCGCGGTCATAGAACAGTGGCGCGCGGGTGACGGGACAGACCAGCACCTCCAGCAGGCGCGGGTCGAGATCGGCGGGCGGAGGGGGAGAAGCGGCGGTCATGGGCGGCGTTGTAGGCGGTTTTGGCAGCGGCGCAAACTACTGCAGCATCCCCGGTTCCTCGTCGTCCCCCAGCGCCGCGTCGATCTCCAGCAACGCCACCAGGGTCTCGCGGCGGTCGGTCAGGGTGGGGGCCTCGAGCAGGGCCTGTTTCTCGACCGGCTCGAACGGCAGGGCCATGGCCAGGCTGTTGATCAAGGCGTCGGAGGGCGCGGCCTCGGCGCTGGTCCAGTCGATGTCGAGACCACGATGGTCGAGATAACGGCGCAGGGCCGCCAACAGGGCTTCGGCCTCGCCGCCCGAGGTGGCCCCTTCGGCGGCCTCGCGCAGGTCGGCTTCGAAGGTCGAGAAATCGACGCGCGCCTGGCGGTAGGGCGCGCGGCTGGGCAACTCCGCGCCCAGCCGAAAGCGGCAGACGCCGGTCAGAGTCACCAGATAACGCCCGTCGCTGGCCTCGGCGAAGCTGGTCACCCGGCCCGCGCAGCCGACGGAAGCGAGGCTGGGCCGCTCGTCGTCGCCGCCGGGCCGGGTCTGGACCATGCCGATGATCCGCTCACCCGACATGGCGTCGTCGAACATGTTGAGATAACGCGGCTCGAAGATGTTGAGCGGCAACTGGCCGCCGGGCAGCAGCAGGCAGCCGTCCAGCGGAAACACCGGGATCACCAGCGGCAGGTCGTCGGCCCTTCGATAGACGCCCGGCATCGGGTTCTCCTAGCTGAACAGAATGGCCGACAGCCGCTTGCGGCCGGCCTTGGCCACTTCCGACGTATAGCCGGCCGCCTCGAACACGGTCAGCAGTTGCTTGCGCGCCGCCTCGTCGTTCCAGGTGCGGTCGCGTTCGATGATGGTCAGAAGATGGTCGGAAGAGGCTTGAAGCTGGCCGGCGCCGGCCAGGGCCTTGGCCAGTTCGAACCGGGCTTCGTGGTCGTCGGCGTCGGACGCCAGGCGCTGCTCGAACGGCGCGGTCTCGGACGGCGCGTCCTGGGCCAGGACCAAGGCGGCGCGGACGATCTCGAGGTCGGGGTCCTTGGCGTCGGCCGGGGCGGTGGCGGCGACTTCGGCCGCGCCCTCCAGGTCGCCACCGATCAGATAGCAGCGGGCCAGGCCGCCGATGGCCTTGAGGCTGGCCGGGTCCAATTGCAGCAGCTGTGCGAAGGCCTGGGCGGCGCCGCCGATGTCGCCGAGCTCCATCGATTCCGTGGCCATGGCCAGCAGGGCGTCGGCGTCGCTCTGGGCCGGCGGGCCGGAAATGCGGTCGATGAAGGCCTTGATCTCGCTTTCGGGCTGGGCGCCCTGGAAGCCGTCGACCGGCTGGCCGTCGACAAAGGCGTAGACGGTCGGGATCGACTGCACGCGCAACTGGCCCGAATAGCCGGGGTTCTTGTCGACATCGATCTTGACCAGCTTGACCGCGCCTCCGGCGGCGTTGACCGCCTTTTCCAGGGCCGGGGTCAGCTGGCGGCACGGACCGCACCAGGTCGCCCAGAAGTCGACGATCACCGGTTGGATCTTGGAGGCCTCGATGACGTCGGCCAGGAAGCTGGCGTCCGTGCCGTCCTTGATGTGCTCGCTCTTGCTCGCTCCGCCAGCAAGGATGGGAGCGGGTTTTTCGCCAATCAGGGCCATCGGGTCTCTCTTCACGCAGGGTCTTCAACGCATGGCGCGCCGATTGGATCGGGCGGGCGCCGGTCTAGGGGGCCAAGATGGTCTCTCGCGCCGGGGTTCGCAATCGGGGGATGCCGGTTATCCGACCACCGCCATGGCCGGGAAATCGACGATCATCGGCGTGAAGCCCAGCGCCGCCAGGAACCGTCGCAAGCCGTCCTGAGAGATCGCCGTGGTCGCGTTGTTGGCCAACGGATGGAAATTGACCGGATCGGACTTGGCCAAGCCCGCGTCGAGCACGAAGCGCACGCGGTGGTCGGTGTCGTTTATCAGGCCGAACGCCGTGACCGAGCCCGGCGTCACCCCCAGGGTCTCCAGCATCAGGTCGGGAGAACCGAACGACAGCCGGCCCGAGCCAATCACCGTGTGCAGGCGCTTCAGGTCGATCACCGTCTCGCCCAGAGCCGAGATCAGCCATAGCTGACCTTTCGCGTCCTTCAGGAACAGGTTCTTGGTGTGCCCGCCGGGCAGGGTCGCCTTGATCTCCAGCCCCTCCTCCACCCGGAACACCGGCGGATGATCCAGGGTGGAATGGGCGACGCCGTGGGCGTCGAGGAAGGCGAAGAGGTCGGCGCGGGTTTTCATCCGGACGTTCTAAGGCGGGCGAGGACCTGTTCCAGCACGAAAGCGACGCGGTCCTCGACTGGGGCCTGCGGCAGATCCACCAAGGTGTAGCCGAGCTCGGTATAGACCTGCGCCATCATGGCGTGGGTGCGTACGGCCTCGGCGAAATCCTGGCGGCGCTCGGCGTCGTTGGTGAAGACCTCCGGCCACGGCGGGGCGATGAACACCAGCGGCTCGTAGTGCAGCGTCAAGGCCGCTGCGGCGAGGTCCTCCGGGATCGGCAGGCCGCACAGCCGCAGATAGCCGACAATGTCCGGCACGCCGCGATCGAAGAACACAGGCCCGCTGAGCAGCTCTACGAGGGCATGCGCACGACTGTCCATGACCAGCATCCAGCGGGCATAGGCCTCGCGGTCCGCCCACGGCAGGGCCGTGCCGCCGGCCTCGACCTGGCCCCGGATGATCGCCCGGCCGCTCTCGAAGACGCACGGAAGGCCCCGCGCCTCCAGGGCGTCGATCAGGCTGGTCTTGCCCGCCCCCGGTCCTCCGGTGACGACAAAGCGGCGCGTGAGCATGGGTTTCATCAAGGCCCCTTTCGATCGGTGCGGGTCGGTGCGCTGGACGGGCTCGCCCTTCGGGCGCTAGAGCAGGATAGGGAATGGCGAACGCAGGAAGAAGAGAGCGGCATGGAACTGGAGTGCTACCCCACCGAAAATCGCCCGCCCGAGATCGTGCCGGGCCGGCCGCAGCGGGCCTGGATGGACCATTTCGCCGACCGCCATCCCTATCGCTGCCTGCCGCTGACCATGGCCAACACCACCGGCTGGGAAATCCTCTGCCCGGTCGGCTTTTCCGCCACCTGGGACGGCGGGGCGCATCAGAACTGCATCACTTTCAAGGCCGACCATCCGCATCCGGGGTTTGACGATTTCGTCAAGTCACACTTCTCGCGCGGCACCATCACCTTCCACACCGGCTATCTGTTTCGCACCCCGCCCGGCTGGTCGATCTGGACCATGGGCCCGCCCAATCACATCAAGGATGGCGTCCAACCGCTGGCGGGGCTGGTCGAGACCGACTGGCTGCCCTTCCCCTTCACGATGAACTGGATCTTCACCCGCCCGGGCACGGTGCGCTTCGAAAAGGGCGAGCCATTCTGCTTCTTCATGATGATCCAGGACAAGCCCCTGGAGCAGGTGCAGCCGGTGATCCGCTCGATGAACTCCAACCCCGACCTGCGTGGCCAGTACGACGCCTGGGCCGCCAAGCGCGGCGAGTTCAACACCCGCATCTTCAAGCGCGACCCCGAGGCGATGAAGGAGGCCTGGCAGCGGTTCTACTTCAAAGGGGAATATCCCGAGGAGGTCGAGGCCCCGGCCCCGGCGAGCCACGTCAACAAGCGGCGGTTGAAGGCGCCGAAGGTGGGATGATGGGGTGACCACGGCCGGGGACATGCCCTTGCGGCGTGTCCCCGATTGCACGGCGCGACTTCAGCGCGTGCGCGATCACAGGGGCGCCGATCGGGGTCTCCGTGGGCCGTGACTCGCAGCCCTCCCAGTGTTGGGTCTACCCATCGCAGCGTCATCGCCACAATTTTAGAGAACTCTGATTGACAGAGCACTAAATCATGTCACTCTGTTTGACAGAGCGCTCTGGACGCTCAGCAATGGAGGCCCCAATGGGCATTTCGAGAACCGAGGCGGCGTCGGCCCTGACCGACATCGAACGCACCGCCGGCCGCAGCCGCGAATTGAAGGGTTACCAGATCGCCGGGCCGATCCTGATGGTCTGGGGCGTGGTCTGGATCCTGGGCTATACCGGCATGGGCCTGCTGCCGCCGGAGCAATGGGGCATGACCTGGCTGCCGCTGGACGCGCTGGGCATCCTGGCGACCATCCTGATGTCGCGGCGCGGCAAGAACGCCGCGCGGGCAGGGTCGGGCTGGAAGATCGCGGCCAGCGCCCTGACGATCATGGCGTTCATGACGGCCACCTATCTGGTCTTCCAGCCGACCTCTTTAGAGCCCGCCATCGTCTATCCGGGGCTGATGACCGGCCTGGTCTATGGCGGTGTCGGCATCGCCTTCGCGCCGCGCTTCCTGTGGATCGGCGCGGGAGTGTTCGTCGCCACCCTGGTCGGGTTTTTCTTCTTCCAGCCATGGCTGGCCTTCTGGATGGCCGCGGTCGGCGGCGGCGGGCTGATCCTGGGCGGCCTATGGCTGCGGAGGGCGTGAGCGTGGCGGAGCTGGACGAGCTGATCCATCAGCCGCTGCGGCTGAAGATCATGGCGGCCCTGCACGCCCAAGGCGCCGAGCCGCTGGAGTTCGCGCGCCTCAAGGCCATCACCCAGGCCACCGACGGCAATCTGGGCAGCCACCTGACCACCCTGGAAAAGGCCGGCTATGTCGAGATCGCCAAGGACTTCGTTGGCAGGAAGCCCCGCACCCGCGTGGCCATGACCCCGGCCGGCCGCAAGGCCTTCCGCCGGCATGTGGAGTATCTGCGGGAGGTGGTGGAGGGGGTTGGCGGGGAGTAGACAACGACCGCTCATCCCGGCGGATGCCGGGACCCAGATCGTATGGCGTCGAGGCTGATTGGGAGAGCTCAGCGCTTGAGGAACCCAGTCTGAGTCTTCCATCTGGGTCCCGGCATTCGCCGGGATGAGCGGATTTAGGAAACCGCCTTCACCGCCGAGACGATCGACTTGACCACCTTCTTGACCAGGGCCGGATCGTCGCCCTCAGCCATGATGCGGATCAGGGGCTCGGTGCCCGAGGGCCGCACCACGATGCGGCCCGAGCCGTTCAGCTGGCTCTCGCCGTCGGCGATGGCCTCCATCACCGTCTTGGCCTCCAGCGGTTTGCCCCCGGCGAAGCGGACGTTCTCCAGCAGTTGCGGCACCGGTTCGAACTGGCGACCCAGGGCGCTCATCGGCCGGCCGGACTGGATCATCACCGCCAGCACCTGCAGGGCGGCGATCAGGCCATCGCCCGTGGTCGAGAAGTCCGACAGGATCACGTGGCCCGACTGCTCGCCGCCCAGGTTGAAGCCGCCGTCGCGCATGCGGGCCATCACATAGCGGTCGCCGACGCCGGTGCGCTCCAGCTTCAGCCCGTTGTCGGCCATCAGCCGCTCAAGGCCAAGATTGGACATCACCGTGGCCACCACGCCGCCGGCCTTCAGCTTGCCGGCCTTGGCATAGGCCAGGGCGATGATCGCCATGATCTGGTCGCCATCGACCACCAAGCCCTTCTCGTCGCAGATCACCAGGCGGTCGGCGTCGCCGTCCAGGGCGATGCCGATGTCGGCGCGATATTCCCGCACCAGCTTGGCCATGGCCTCGGGATGGGTCGAGCCGCACTCGGCGTTGATATTGGTCCCGTTGGGGGCGACCCCGAGCGGGAACACCTCGGCGCCCAGCTCATACAGGGCCTGGGGAGCCACCTTGTAGGCGGCGCCATGGGCGCAATCGATGACGATGCGAAGGCCAGCCAAGCTCATGTTGCGCGGGAAGGTCGCCTTGACGATCTCGATATAGCGGGCCTGGGCGTCATCGACGCGCTGCACCCGGCCCAGGCCGCGCGGCGGCGCCAGGCCCTCCTGCAGGCCCTCGTCCATCAGGGCCTCGATCTTCAGCTCCTGGGCGTCCGAAAGCTTGTAGCCGTCGGGGCCAAACAGCTTGATGCCGTTGTCGGCGAAGTCGTTGTGGCTGGCGGAGATCATCACGCCCAGGTCGGCGCGCATCGAGCGGGTCATCATCGCCACGGCCGGGGTCGGCAGCGGGCCAAACAGCCGCACGTCCATGCCGACGCTGGCGAAACCAGCGACCAGGGCCGGCTCGATCATGTAGCCCGACAACCGGGTGTCCTTGCCGATCACCACCAGGTGGCGGCGGTCGTCCTGCGAGCGGAACAGCTTTCCCGCAGCCAAGCCGACGCGCAGCGCGACCTCGGCGGTCATCGGGTGCAGGTTGGCCTGGCCGCGGATGCCGTCGGTGCCGAAATAGGCGCGCTTGCTCATGGTCGTCTTCCGGTCTCGTTAGGCCATCGTCGAACCGCGAAACGATCCGAAATGCAGATTTATGAGGGCAGGTCCTGCACGAATGCTAAAGCCCGGCCGTGAAATATCCGCTGCGACAGCATTAGTCTGGTCGCTGCGTTCTACAAAGGATCATGGCCCATGTGCGGCATCATCGGCATCGTCGGCGTCAAGCCCGTCTCGGACCGGCTGATCGACAGCCTCAAGCGGCTGGAATATCGCGGCTATGACTCGGCCGGCGTCGCCGCCGTCGCCGATGGCAAGGTCGAGCGCCGGCGCGCCCAGGGCAAGATCAGGAACCTGGAGGCCTTGCTCGCCGAGCAGCCGCTGGCTGGGCAGAACGGCATCGGTCACGTCCGCTGGGCCACCCATGGCGCGCCCAATCTCAAGAACGCCCACCCCCACACCGCCGGCCGCGTCACCCTGGTGCACAACGGCATCATCGAGAACTTCGCCGAGCTGAAGGCCGAGCTGGCCGCAGCCGGTCGCACCTTCGAGAGCGACACCGACACCGAGGTCATAGCCCAGTTGATCGACGCCGAACTGGCCACGGGCCTGGCGCCGCTGGAGGCCTTTAAGACCACGCTGGACCGGCTGACCGGCGCCTATGCCCTGGCGGTGCTGATCGAGGGCGCCGACAACCTGATCCTCGGCGCGCGTCGCGGCAGCCCGCTGGTGGTGGGCAAGGGCCAGGGCGAGATGTTCCTGGGCTCCGACGCCCTGGCGGTCGGCCCCTTCACCAACCGCGTGATCTATCTGGAGGAGGGCGACTATGTGGCTCTCGACCATGACAGCGCGCGGATCTTCGACGTCAGCGGCGCGGCCGTGACCCGCCCCGTCAAGATCGTCCCGGCTTCGGCGGTGATGATGGAGAAGGGCAATTACCGGCACTTCATGGAGAAGGAAATCCATGACCAGCCGGAGGGCTGCCAGCGCACCATCGCCGCCTATGTGGACGCCCTGACCGCCCGCACGGCCATGCCCGGCGGCCTGGACCTGGCGGCCCTGGAGCGCATCCAGATCGTCGCCTGTGGCACAAGCTACATCGCCGGCGTCATCGGCAAGTACCTGATCGAGCAGTTGGCCGACCTGCCGGTCGATGTCGAGATCGCCTCGGAGTTCCGTTACCGCACCCCGGCCCTGCGTCCAGGCTCGCTGGTCATCGCCATGTCGCAGTCGGGCGAGACCGCCGACACCCTGGCGGCCCTGCGCTACTGCAAGGCCAAGGGCATGAAGAGCGCCGTGGTGGTCAACGCCCAGGAATCGACCATGGCCCGCGAGGTCGACGTGGTCTGGCCGATCCATTGCGGGCCGGAGATCGGCGTCGCCTCGACCAAGGCCTTCACCGCTCAGGTCAGCGTGATGATCGCCCTGGCCGTCGCCGCCGCCAAGGCGCGCGGGACGATCGACGACGCCGAGGAGCAGCGCCTGGTCAAGGTGATGCTGGAAGCCCCACGCCTGATCGCCGAGGCCATAGGGCTGGAGGACTCGCTGAAGGAGATCGCCGGCGAGATCGCCAAGGCTCGCGACGTGCTTTACCTCGGCCGCGGCCCGATGTCGGCCCTGGCTCTGGAGGGCGCGCTGAAGCTCAAGGAGATCAGCTATATCCACGCCGAGGGCTACGCCGCCGGCGAGCTGAAGCACGGGCCGATCGCCCTGGTCGACGACCAGACCCCGATCATCATCCTGGCGCCCTACGACTCATGGTTCGAGAAGTCGGCCTCGAACATGAGCGAGGTCATGGCGCGCGGCGGCCAAGTGGTGTTCATCACCGACCCCGAAGGCGCGCGCCACGCCCCGGCGGGCGCGCGGGTGGTGGTCACCGCCCCGGCCTGCGACCCCCTGGTCTCGGCGCTGGTGATGTCGGCTCCGATCCAGCTGCTGGCCTATCATGTGGCGGTCATCAAGGGCGCGGACGTCGACCAGCCGCGGAACTTGGCCAAGTCGGTGACGGTGGAATAGGCGCGACGCCGGCCCTGCGCAAACAAGGAGAAGCCATGTCGATCACCATGACACCCATCGGCGTCGTCCACGGCGGTCGCGACGTGCCCGAGGACGATGACTGGGGCCCGAGCCGGGCGCGCATTGATCTCGACCCCGCGCGGTTCGACGCCGAGGCGCTGCTGGGGCTGGAGGCCTTCAGCCACGTCGAGGTGATCTATGTCTTCGACAAGGTGACCGACGACCAGATCGTCACCGGGGCCCGTCACCCGCGCGGCAACAAGGCCTGGCCCAAGGTCGGCATCTTCGCCCAGCGCGGCAAGAACCGGCCCAACCGCATCGGGGTGACGGTCTGCGACATCGTCTCGGTCGAGGGCCTGTCGCTGGAGGTGCGGGGCCTGGACGCCATCGACGGCACGCCGGTGCTCGACCTCAAGCCGGTGATGGCCGGCTTCGCCCCGCGCGGCGAACATCGCGAGCCGGATTGGGCCGGCGAGATCATGAAGGACTACTGGTAGGGGGAGGACCTATCCAGGCGTCCGCTCGCCCTCGAACATGTAGTCCCGCGTCATCGGCAGGGCGCCGACCTTCTTGGCGACCTGGATCTGGAAGACCATGTGGCCGCCATAGCGGAAGCCCAGCTCGGCCCCGCACAGGTAGAACTCCCAGAGCCGCAGGAAGCGGGCGTCGAACATCGTCGGGATCTCGGGATCGGCCAGGAAGCGCTTGCGCCATTCGCGCAGGGTGTCGGCATAGTGCAGGCGCAGGATCTCGATATCGGTGATCCACAGGCCGGCCGCCTCGACCGCCTTGACGATCTCCGACAGGCCCGGGATGTAGCCGCCGGGGAAGATGTATTTCTGGGTGAAGGCGTTGGTGGCGCCGGGGCCGCTCATCCGCCCGATGGCGTGGATCACGGCGCTGCCGTCGTCGGCCAGCAGGCGTTTGACGGTGTCGAAATAGGTCCGGAAGTTCGGCGCGCCGACATGCTCCAGCATGCCAACCGAGACGATGCGGTCGAAAGTCTCGTCTAGGTCGCGATAGTCGGTGAGGCGGAACTTGACCTGATCGGACAGGCCCGCCTTCGTGGCGCGCTCGGTAGCCAGGGCCAGTTGCTCGGTGGACAGGGTGACCCCGGTCATCTTCGCCCCGTGGTCGGCGGCCAGGGTCATGGAAAGGCCGCCCCAGCCCGAGCCGATGTCCAGCACCTTCATGCCCGGCGTGATGTTCAGCTTGGCGCCGATATGGGCCTTCTTGGCGACCTGGGCTTCTTCCAGTGTCATGTCGGGCCGCGCGAAATAGGCGCAGCTGTACTGCATGTCCGCATCGAGGAACCGCTCATAGAGGGCGTTCGACACGTCGTAGTGGTGGGCGACGTTGCGGCGCGAGGCCAGGCGGTTATTGACCGACTGCACCGTACGCTTCAGCGCTTTGCGGGCCCGCTTCAGGGCCGAGCCGCGCTTGGGCGTGCGCCCGCCGCTCTTGCCGACGATCTCCAGCAGGTCCCACAGCGTTCCCTGCTCGATCGTCAGGTCGCTGTCCATATAGGCCTCGCCCAGGCCGAGGCTCGGATTGGTCACCAGCCGCCGCAGGCCCTTGGCCGTGACGCGCATCGTCACCGGCGGACCCGCGCCGTCGCCGGCCTTGACCACCGAACCGTTCGGCATGTGGATCGTCAGGTCGCCGACCTTGATCATCTTTTTGAGCAGAGCTTCGATCATGGCGCCAACCGTAGCGCGAGCGCCGCCGCCAGGAACAGACCGAAATTTTCGTCCGTCTTCCCTTGCGGAACGGCGCTCACGAAACGGCTGTTGCGGGTTGGGCTCAGATTCAATCGCCATCCAAATTTCCGTTTTCCCGGCGAAGGCCGAGGCCCAGGTGAAACCCGCGAGAGGCTCTGGATGAAACTGGGTCCCGACCTTCTCCGGGAAAACGGAACTTGGAGTGCTGTTTCTGTGTAAGCCAAACGCCCGGCTAGTGCTCGCTGTCGAGGTGGGCCATCTGGGCCTCGGCATAGCGCGTGCCGGCCGCCGCGTCCTTGGGAACCGCATGCTCGATAGCCGCCAGGTCGTCGGCCGACAGGATCACGTCCAGCGATCCCAGCGACTCGGCCAGCCGGGCGCGGGTGCGGGCCCCAACCAGCGGCACGATGTCGTCGCCCTGGGCGGCGACCCAGGCGATGGCGATCTGGGCGACGCTGACGCCCTTGGCTGCCGCGATTGTCCGCAGGGCCTCGACCAGGGCCAGGTTCTTGTCGACATTATCGCCCTGGAAGCGTGGCGAGACGCTTCGAAAGTCGCCCTTCTCCTGCCCCTGATTCCTGTCCCAATGGCCGCTGATCAGGCCGCGCGACAGCACCCCATAGGCGGTCATGCCGATGCCCAGCTCGCGCAGCACCGGCAGGATCCTGTCCTCGAGGCTCCGCGAGATCAGCGAATATTCGATCTGCAGGTCAACGATCGGATGGACGGCATGGGCCTTGCGGATGATTGCAGCCCCGACCTCCGACAGGCCGATGTGGCGCACGTATCCGGCCTGGACCATCTCGGCGATGGCTCCGACCGTGTCCTCAATCGGCACGAAGGGGTCCAGGCGGGCCGGGCGGTAGATGTCGATATGGTCGACGCCCAGGCGCTGCAGCGTGTAGGCCAGCGAGGTCTTCACCGCCGCCGGACGGCCGTCAAAGCCGATCCAGCCGCCGGCCGGATCGCGCTGGGCGCCGAACTTGACGCTGAGGATCGCCTGGTCGCGCTTGGAGCCCTTCAAGGCCTCGCCGATCAGCATCTCGTTATGGCCCATGCCGTAGAAGTCGCCGGTGTCGATCAAGGTGATCCCGGCCTCCAAGGCGGCATCGATCGTCGCCAGGCTCTCGGCGCGGTCCGAGGGGCCGTACATGCCCGACATGCCCATGGCGCCCAGGCCCAGGGCCGAGACGGTGGGGCCGGTATTTCCGAGTTTGCGCTGCTGCATGGGATGTCTCCTTGAATGCGACGAGGGGACTATGCCTCGGCGTCTCGCGTGCGATAATCCATTCACCGCTGCACGAGCTGTTTGGAAATCCGCACAATGGCCAAGCCCGACCTTGCCGATCTCGACGCGTTCACCGCCGTGGCCCGGGCGCGAAGCTTCCGCGGCGCGGCGGCCTTGCGCGGGGTGTCGGCCTCGTCGCTGTCCGAGGCGCTGCGCCGACTGGAGGCCGATCTTGGCGTCCGCCTGCTGAACCGCACCACCCGCAGCGTCACCCCCACCGAGGCCGGCGGGCGGTTGCTGGCCCGGCTGACCCCGGCCCTGGCCGAGGTGACCCTGGCGCTGGACGAGGTCAACGCCTTCCGCGACAGCCCCACGGGGGTGTTGAAGCTCAACGTGCCCGGCGCGGTGTCGCGGATCGTCTTTCCGGACCTGATCCCGCGCTTCCTGGCCGCCCACCCGGGCGTCCGGGTCGAGGTCACGGTCGAGGACAGCTTCGTCGATGTGCTGGCGGCCGGCTTCGACGCCGGCGTGCGCTACGACGAGCGGCTGGAAAAGGACATGATCGCCGTCCCCCTGGCCGGCCCGCAGCGCTTCGTGGTGGTTGGCTCTCCGGCCTATTTCGCGGCGCACGGCCGGCCGGTTCACCCCCGCGAGGTGCTCAACCATCCCTGCATCCGCCACCGCTTCGCCAGCGGGACCAGCTATGCCTGGGAGTTCGAGAAGGACGGCGAGGTGATCCGCGTCTCGCCCGACGGACCGCTGATCACCACGAGCATCGACTTGGAACAGGCCGCAGCCGTGGCCGGCGTGGGCCTGTTGGCCACCTTCGAGGACTTCGTCGCCGACCTCGTCGCGGCCGGAAAGCTGGAGACGGTGCTGGACGACTGGCTGGCGCCGTTCAGCGGGCCTTATCTCTACTATCCGAGCCGCCGGCACATGCCCGCGCCGCTACGGGCCTTCGTGGATTTCGTGAAGGCGGAGAAACGTTAGCCGCCGCGACGCGTCAGATGCAGAACCCGTCCACACCAGATGAAATCTTCCCCCAACGCTCTGCGCTAAGCGTCGCCTTAGAAAGCCTGTTCTTGCTTCCCGGCCCTCCCGGGCGTAACGGGTCCGCTCTCGCCACTGCAGGCGTGGAAACAATCGAATTGGAGGCTGCGATGGGTTACCGGGTCGCCGTGGTCGGCGCCACGGGCAATGTGGGCCGTGAGATGTTCAATATCCTCGAGGAACTGAAGTTCCCCGTCGAGAAAATGCATGCCATAGCCTCGCGCAAATCCATCGGCGTGGAAGTCTCGTTCGGCAACAAAATCCTGCACTGCGAGGACCTGGCTCAGTTCGACTTCAGCACGGTCGATATCGTCCTGATGAGCGCCGGCGGCGCCATTTCCAAGGAATGGGGCGAGAAGATCGGCGCGGCCGGTCCGATCGTCATCGACAACAGCAGCCACTTCCGGATGGATCCGGACGTGCCGCTGGTGGTGCCCGAAGTTAATCCCGACGCCGTGCTGAAGATGCCCAAGAACATCATCGCCAACCCCAACTGCTCCACGGCGCAGCTGGTGGTGGTGCTGGCGCCGCTGCATGCCGAAGCCAAGATCAAGCGGGTGGTCGTCTCGACCTACCAGTCGGTGTCAGGCGCGGGCAAGGAAGGCATGGATGAGCTGTGGGAGCAGACCAAGGGCGTGTTCGTCCTCGGCGCCCCGCCGCCCAAGAAGTTCACCAAACAGATCGCCTTCAACGTCATCCCCCATATCGACAGCTTCATGGAGGACGGCTTCACGAAGGAAGAGTGGAAGATGATGATGGAGACCAAGAAGATCCTGGATCCGTCCATCAAGCTGGTCGCCACCTGCGTGCGGGTGCCGGTGATGGTGGGCCACGCCGAGGCCGTGAACATCGAGTTCGAGACCCCGCTGGACGAGGATGACGTCCGCGAGATTCTGCGCGACGCCGACGGCGTGTCGGTCGTCGATAAGCGCGAGGATGGCGGCTACATGACGCCCAAGGAAAGCGCCGGCGAGTTCCCGGTCTATGTGTCGCGCATCCGCACCGACCCCACGGTCGAGAACGGCATCGTGCTGTGGTGCGTCGCCGACAATCTGCGCAAGGGCGCGGCGCTGAACGCGGTGCAGATCGCCCAGCTCCTCCATGAGCGCGGCCTGATCAAGCAGAAACTCCCGGCCTAAGCCGCCCTCCGCAACAAGCGGGTGGACGATTTCAAGGGTTCCCGGGACTTAAGTCCCGGGAGCCCTTTTTCATGCCAATGACAGGACACGACGCCATGACGGCGGATTTGAGCAAAAGCCCGGACGAGGGTCGGACGGCGCTGATCGCCGGGGTGGGTTGCTACCTGATGTGGGGCTTCCTGCCGCTGTACTTCCACCTGCTGGCGCTGCTCGGCGTCGGGTCGTGGGAGATGATCGCTCACCGTACCCTATGGGCCGCGCCCTGGGCTTTCCTCGCCGTGTTGCTGGCGCGGCAAGGCCGGCAGGTGATGGACGTGCTGCGCCAGCCGCGCACCCTGGCGATCCTGGCGCTGTCGACAACCGCCATCTTCATCAACTGGTCGATCTATGTGTTCGCGATCAACGCCAGCCACGTGATCGAGGCCAGCCTGGGCTATTACATCAACCCGCTGATGAACATGGCGGCCGGCGCCCTGCTGTTTCGCGAGCGGATCAGCCGCGAGGGGGCGATCGCCATCGGCCTGGCGGTGATCGGCGTGGCGATCCAGACGGTGGCCCTGGGCCATCTGCCGATCATCTCGCTGGGCGTGGCCTTCAGCTTTTGCCTCTACGCCATCCTCCGCAAGCAGGTGAAGGCCGACGCCCAGACCGGCCTGTTCATCGAGTGCGCCTATCTGGCCCTCCCCGGCCTGCTGTACGTTCTGCATCTGCAAGCCGCCGGCCTGGGGCATTTTGGGGCGACGGCCAAGGTCACGACGCTGCTGATGCTGGCCGGCCCGGCCACCGTCGTGCCCCTGGCCCTGTTCGCCTGGTCGGCGCGCCGCATGCCGCTCAGCGCCATGGGCTTCCTGCAGTTCATCGCCCCGACCATCCAGTTCGCGATCGGCGTGGCCCTGGGCGAGGCCTTCACCCCGATGCGGGCCTTGTCCTTCGCTTTCATCTGGCTGGGCGTCGCGGTGTTCGCCTATGGAGCGTGGAAGCGGACGCGCGGAGTTTAGGTTTGGGGACAGGCGCATGCGCCTGTCCCCGTCCGCGCCTAGAACATTTCCCGACCTGACTGCGTCAGGCCTTGAGCTCTAATCTTTTGTTTTGACGCATTTTTCTTCACGCGAACCGGAACCACTTCGCTCGAAAACTGCTCTAGAACCTCTTGGCCACCCCGAACGCCAGCTCCAGGTCCGGCGTATCGTGGTTCAGCCCCACATAGGCCGAGGCGTCCAGCTGCAGGTCGGAAACCGCCTTCGGCGTCCAGGCCGCAGTCAGGTCAAAGCTGGCCTCGGTGACGTGACCGGACAGGTCCTCATCGCGATCGGCCCACAGTTCGACGCCCAGGCCGAACGGGCCGATCGAGCGCCCGACGCCCACGGATGCCGCATAGCCGAGATGGCGGCCGCTACCGTCCCCATCAGCCCGGGCGTCAACCTCGGGTGACAGGGCCAATGACCAGTCGGCGTTCAGCGGCAGCGACATCGGAGCGATCAGGCCCCCCTGCCACGCGCCGTCGCCGATCCCGTCGGACCCGACGGGCGCGGTGACGAACGGCTGCAAGGCGATCGAGACGCCGTCACCGCCGGGGTTCTTCAGCGACCACCGTAGGCCGAGGTTCAGGTCGCCGGCGCCCGAGACGGTCGAGACCGCGCCGCTGGTCCGATCCTCGTCGCGGATGCGCTCATGCGCCGTCCAGCTGACCTGTCCCTCGACCGTCGGGGTCAGGCCCAGGCGCAGCTCCAAATCTCCAAAGGCGGTGTCGACGGTGGAGGTCCCGCCGCCCCGGCTCCAGGCGCCGTCGGCCACGCCCAGCTCGGCCTGGAAGCGCCCGACATCAAGAACGCAGGGCGGCGAGCCCTTGCCGGGCCGGTCGGCGCAGAAATCGCGGGTGGCGTCTTGAGCGCGAGCGCCGCCGGCCATCGCCAGCAGAGACAGGGTCGTGGCCGTAAAAAGTCGTCGCATCGGGTCGATCCCCTGAAAGCCGTTCAAAGCGCCGAATAGGCCGCCTGGATCAGCCGAACAGCTCGCGGGTCGCCAATCAGTTCCGTGCCCTGCTTGTTCATCACATAGGCCCCCGACACCCCGCGCGACGGGTCGGCGAAGGCGCAGGAGCCGCCCCAGCCACTGTGGCCGAAGGCTTCCGGCGTCGGGCCATAGAAGAAGTTGGGCGTATTGCGCATGAACCCCGCGCCCCAGCTGATCACGAACGGCAGGACGAGGTCCTGGCCGACGATGCGCTCGGCGCTGGCCATGGCGACCGCCTCGGGCGACAGCACCCGCACGCCGTCCAGTTCGCCTCCCGACGCCAGGGCGCCCATCAGCCGGGCGAGCGCTGGCGCGGTAGCATGGCCGTTGGCCGAGGGGATCTCGGCCCGTCGCCAGTCGGCCGTGCCACGTCCGCCGGGGGCCGCCCACTTGGTCATGAAGGCGGCTTTCACCGCATCGTTCATCGCCCCGAACCGTGGCAGGCCCGTGGGCCGCATCAGCTCGGCGCAGCGGGCGTGCTCGCTGTCGGGCAGGCCGATCCACAGGTCCAGGCCCAAGGGCTCGGCGAGGTCCTCGCGCAGCGCCGTTCCCATGGTCCGACCATCGACCCGGCGGAAGATCTCGCCGGCCGTGAAACCGAAGGTCACGGGGTGATAGCCGCTGGCCGAGCCGATCGGCCACAGCGGCGCCATGGCCGCCAGCTTGGCGCAGGTGGCGTCCCAGTCGTACCAGAGGGCGGGATCCTGCTCGTCCAGAAAGCCCGACAGCCCGTCCTGGTGCGACATCGCCTGGCCGACGGTGACGTCCTGCTTGCCGGCCTGGGCGAACTCCGGCCAGACCGAGGCCACGGTCTGATCGTAGGTCAGCCGGCCCTGGTCGACGAGGCGGGCGATCAGCAGGGCCGCCACGGCCTTGGTGGTGGAAAACAGCGGCGTCAGGGTGTCCGGGCCAAAGGCGACCTGGTGCTTGCGGTCGGCGTGGCCGCCCATCAGGTCGACGACCACCTCGCCCTGGATCGCCAGGCTGAAGCGCGCGCCGAGTTCGCCATGGTTCTCGAAATTGGCCGCGAACGCGTCGCGGACGGCGGAAAAGCGGTCGGGGCAGAAGCCGGTGATGTCGACGGTCATGGGGAGGGTTTAGCAGGTCCTCCCCCCGTCGGGGAGGTGACCCGAAGGGCCGGAGGGGGGAGTGAGCTCGGAAGCGATCCACAGCCCTCAGTCGCTTCGCGACTGCTCCCCCAAAGGGAGAGGGGTGGGGACTAGGCCAGCCGTTCAATCCGGACGGTCGGCGAAGTCTGCTTGATGCGCGCCGCCATGGCCACGATCGGCAGTTCCGAGGCGTTCCAGATATTGGCCGCCGTCACCGTCTCGGCCACGCCGCCCACGGCGCGGGCCAGGCCGTAGGAGAGAGTCTGACCTTCGAGGATGGAGGCGGCGTAGAGAGCGGTGAGCAGGTCGCCGGTGCCGCTGGGCGAGCGTTCGGCCTTGGCGTGGGCGGCCAACCAGGCCTCTTTGCGGTCGGCATAGACCACGCCGATCTCGCTTCCTCTGTGTACAGACGACACCAGGGTCGGCTTGTTCAGCAGACGCGCGGCGCGCACGGCGGCCTGGGGCTCGCGGGCGTCGGTTCCGGTCAAGTGCTGCAGCTCCCAGGCGTTGCAGGCCACGACATCGGCGCGCGGGATCAGCTCGGCCGCGACGGCCTCGGCCACCTCGGCGGGCACATACAGCCCCTTGCCGGCGTCGCCCAGGGTGGGATCGACGATGACGGTTGGCTTGCGGACAACGCCGCCCTGGGGCGCGTTGTCGCGCGGCGCAGCGCGCACGGCGTCAATGGTTCGGGCCGCAGCGCGGACCTGGGCGGCGCTGGCGAAATAGCCGGTAATGACCATGTCGGTCTGGCCAAACAGCCCATTGGCCTCGATGCCGTCGAGCATGCTCTCGACCAGTTCGATCGGCACGGGCGCCCCGCCCGGAATGCCCCAGCCGGGATGGCGGCCATACAGCACGGTCGGCACGATCATCGAATCGATGCGGAACTGTACGAGAGCGGAGGCCTGGGCCGACGCGCCGACCCGGCTGCCGGCGACATGGCTGGAGATGATCAAGGCTAGCGGCATACTCAAGCGCTTAGCCGAGCAATGCGACGTTGAATAGGGCGATCGTGCAATGGTGACGCTTAGGTGAGAGAACGTCGGTATCAATTGATCATGGTTGAACACTCGCCACGAATATAGGCCCGCAGCGTTTCCGCAGCGGGCCTTTCAGACTTCACCCGGAGGCGAAGTCTAGTAGCGGTAGTGGTCCGGCTTGAACGGGCCGTTTTCCGGGACGTTAATATATTCAGCCTGGTCGGGGCGCAGCTTGGAGAGCTTGGCGCCCAGCTTGGCCAGGTGGAGAAGGGCGACCTTCTCGTCAAGGTGCTTGGGCAGGGTGTAGACGTCGTTCTTGTAGGCCGACCTGTTGGTCCACAGTTCGATCTGGGCCAGGGTCTGGTTGGTGAAGCTGGCCGACATCACGAACGAGGGGTGGCCCGTCGCGTTGCCCAGGTTCACCAGGCGGCCTTCCGACAGCAGGATGATCTTCTTGCCGTCCGGGAACTCGATGTGGTGGACCTGCGGCTTGATCTCATCCCACTTGAAGTTCTTCAGGCCGGAGACCTGAATTTCCGAGTCGAAGTGACCGATATTGCAGACGATGGCGTTGTTACGCATCGCCCGCATGTGGTCGACGGTGATGACATCCTTGTTGCCCGTGGCGGTGACGAAGATGTCGGCGCGGCCGGCCACGTCGTCCAGGGTCTGGACCTCATAGCCTTCCATCGCCGCCTGCAGGGCGCAGATCGGGTCGATCTCGGTGACGATCACGCGGGCGCCGCCTTGGCGCAAGCTGGCGGCCGAACCCTTGCCCACGTCGCCATAGCCGCAGACCACGGCGACCTTGCCCGACAGCATGACGTCGGTGCCGCGACGGATGGCGTCGACCAGCGATTCGCGGCAGCCGTAGAGGTTGTCGAACTTGCTCTTGGTGACGCTGTCATTGACGTTGATGGCCGGGAACGGCAGGTCGCCCTTGGCGGCCATCTGGTACAGGCGGTGGACGCCCGTGGTGGTTTCCTCCGACACGCCGCCGATAGCGTCGCGGATCGCGGTGTAGAAGCCCGGCTTCTCGGCCAGATAGCGCTTCATCACGGTGTAGAGGGCTTCTTCTTCCTCGTTCTGCGGATTGTTGAGAAGGGTCGGGTCCTTCTCAGCCTTGGGGCCCAGCACGCAGAGCAGGGTGGCGTCGCCGCCGTCGTCGAGGATCAGGTTCGGATAGCCGCCGTCCGACCATTCGAAGATCTTGTGGGCGTATTCCCAGTACTCGACCAGGTTCTCGCCTTTAAAGGCGAAGACCGGCACGCCCGAGGCGGCGATGGCCGCGGCGGCGTGGTCCTGGGTCGAGAAGATGTTGCACGAGGCCCAGCGGACGTCGGCGCCGAGCGCGGTGAGCGTCTCGATCAGCACGGCGGTCTGGATGGTCATGTGCAGGCTGCCGGCGATGCGGGCGCCCTTCAGCACCTGGCCCGGGCCATATTCGGCGCGGGTAGCCATCAGACCGGGCATTTCGGTCTCGGCGATGTCGATTTCCTTGCGGCCGAAATCGGCGAGCGAGATGTCCTTGACGATGTAGTCGGCCACGGTCGGGCTCCTGCAGTCGGGGGAAGGTCTTGCGGGGTCTATACCCCGCCCGCGCCCTTCTCGCAATTAAGGCATAAGGATTTCTTTATATGCCCGAAAATATACGGGTCACCAGAACCGTTTAGCCTCGGCGAAGGTGACATAGGCGCCCTGGGCGTCGGCGAGAAGTTCGGCTTCGCGTTCAGGTCCGCCCGCCGTCAGGCGGCCGGCGGCGAAAGCAACTTCAGGGTCTTCGCTGGATAGGGCGACCTCGCGGGCCAAGGCCTCGCGCACCGCCAGGTCGTTCAGAAGACCCAGGCTGTCCTGCAACACTTTGGTGGCCTCGACGAACCGAGCCAGCCGCTTCGGATGGTCAGGAAACAGGGCGCCGAGATCCTCCGTCGCATAGCGCAGCTTCTTGCCGCGGATCCTCAGGTGGTGACGGTCTCCCGGACTCAGGGCCGCCAGGTCGGCGCCGTCCTTGCGGATGCGGCGGCGAGCCTTGGCCAGGGTGTCGGCGGCAAAGGCGGCGGCGGGGCGGTCGCGGACCGTCTTCAGGCGCTTGTCGGTGGTCCAGGAGCCTGCCTCGAGCCAGGCGGCGGCTTCCAGAGCCAAGGCGCGGAAGCGAGCCGAATCGACCGCGGCCTCGGCCTGGGCATAGGCCTGGGTCTGGGCGCTCAGCAGCGCCTTGCCGAAGGCGGCCAGGGTGCGGGCCTCGTCCTCGGCGGCGGCGTCGACAGCCGCCTCGGCCGGCGTTTCGGCGGCCTGGCTCTCGGCGGCCGGACGCCAGACGTCGGCGATGAACACATCTAGGCCCCGCGCCGCGCCCAGTTGGTCGGCCAACCATTTGAGCTCGGCCCGAACGTGGCGCGCGGCGGAGTCACCGGCCAGCGGCTTGAAGGTCGACAGAAGGGCGCGGAAGCGCCGCGCCGCCACCCGCAGCTTGTGCACCCGCTCAGGGCCAGGGCGCGTGCGCTGGGCCTCGGCGGCGGAGCAGAGACGGCACAGCGCTGCCCGGCCCAGCGCCTGCAACGCCTCGCTGGTGGTGGCCTTGAGGGCCAGCGGCGTCGCGGGACGCGGGCCGTCCGCCTCGTCCAGGGCGAGGGCGTAACCGCGCTCGGCCTTGCTGACCAGCGACAGGCGCAGGGACGCGTGGGCGGCGACGTCGCGGGCCAGGTCGAACAGCGCGCTGGCCGGCCCGGACTTCAGCTCCAGCTCCAGTTCGCTGACTCCGGCGCGGCGGGCGTCGGCCAGCAGCTCGCCCTGGTCTAGCGCCGCTTCGATGGTCGCCCCCTCGCGCTCGATCATGCGGGTCACCCGGCGTACATTGGTGGCGAACACGGGGATCAGAGCGGCGCCGTTGACGGTCTGGGCGGCGGGGGTCTTGGCCAGCAGGTCGCGGTCCGGCTCGGGGCCGACCACCGCGCTCTCCCATTCGCCGCGCGCGAACACCCCGCCGGCCGAGGCTGATTTCAGGGTCTGTTTGCGGCCGTTCTCGCCGTCGCGGATCCGCAGGCCGAAGCCCGCCTTGCGCAGGGCGTGGTCGGCGGTGTCGAAATAGGTGGCGTCGAGCTGCTTGACCGCTTCCCGTCCCTCGAGACGGGCCAGGATCGCGGTCGCAGCCTCCGGGGCGATCAGGAACTTCAGCTCGATTTCGTGATCCATGGCCTGACTATAACCGGAGCGGCGGGTTTTGGCTGCAAGCGGGTCGCCGCGAGGGGCGAACGCGCTTCGCGCGCTTGCCAATCGGCATCGCCGAGTCCAAACCTGCGCGCCATGACGCAGATCAATTTCGCCGCCGAACCTCGCCACGACTGGACGCTTCCCCAGGTGGAAGCCCTGTTCGACCTGCCCTTCATGGAACTGGTGTTCGACGCCGCCTCGGTGCATCGGGCGGCCGGTTTCGACCCGTCCGAGGTGCAGCTGTCGCAGTTGCTGTCGGTCAAGACCGGCGGCTGCGCAGAGAACTGCGGATATTGCAGCCAGAGCGCCCATTTCAAGACCGGCCTGAAGGCCGAGAAGCTGATGGACGCCGACGTCGTGATCGCCAAGGCCCGCGAGGCCCGCGACGGCGGGGCCCAGCGCTTCTGCATGGGCGCCGCCTGGCGCGAGCTGAAGGACCGCGACCTGCCCCGGCTGGCGGCGATGATCGGCGGGGTGAAGGCCCTGGGCCTGGAGACCTGCGCCACCCTTGGCATGCTGACCCCGGACCAGGCGCGACAGCTGAAGGACGCCGGGCTCGACTATTACAACCACAACCTCGACACGGGCCCTGAGTACTACGGCGACGTGGTCACCACCCGCACCTACCAGGACCGCCTCGACACCCTGGCCCATGTGCGCGACGCCGGCATGAGCACCTGCTGCGGCGGCATCGTCGGCATGGGCGAGACCCGCCGCGACCGCGCCAGCCTGCTGCGCCAATTGGCCAACCTGCCGAGCCACCCCGACAGCCTGCCGATCAATGGCCTGGTGCCGGTCAGCGGCACGCCACTGGGCGACAAGGTGTTGAAGGCAGGCCAGATCGACTCGATCGAGTTCGTCCGAACCGTCGCCGTGGCCCGGATCGTGTGCCCGAAATCGATGGTTCGCCTGTCGGCCGGCCGTGACGACATGAGCCGCGAGCTGCAGGCTTTGTGTTTCCTGGCCGGCGCCAACTCGATCTTCGTCGGCGGCAAGCTGCTGACCACCCCCTTGCCCGGCCAGGACGAGGATAGCGCGCTGTTCCAGGACCTGGACCTGCGCCCGATGGGCGTCGCCACGGCCGTGGCCCCGGAAGCGGTGGCGGCGGCGTAATTTTCCTTCTCCCCTTGCGGGATAAGGTGGCGGCGTAGCCGCTGGATGAGGGGTCTCTCGAACGACAGAAGCCGCGACCGGCCTTTCGGCTTTCGCGGCTTTTTTGGCCTTCGACCCCTCTCCCGACCCCGCTCTGCGGGGCTACCCTCTCCCACAAGGGGAGAGGGAAGAGGCTATCGCTCCTCGTCGAACCGATTGGCCACCAGCTCGGTCAGCGCCTCAAGCGCCGCCTCTGCTTCAGGTCCATCGGCTTCGATGTCGATTGTCGAGCCGATGCCGGCGGCCAGCATCATCAGGCCCATGATCGAGCGGGCGTCGACGCTGGTTCCGTCGCGGGCCACGGTAACCTCGGCGTCGAAGCCCGAGGCCAGCTTGACGAACTTAGCCGAGGCGCGGGCGTGAAGCCCCCGCTCATTGACGATCTCGACCGTGCGCGTCGCCATGCGACTCATTTTTCTCCCGCGAGCACATAGGAGGCCACGGAGATATATTTGCGTCCAGCCTCTTGGGCGTGGGCGACGCAGGTCTGCAGGGTCTCACGCTGGCGCACGCTGGCCAGCTTGATCAGCATCGGCAGGTTCAGTCCGGCGATCACCTCGGCCTTGGTCTGCTCCATCACTGAGATGGCCAGATTGCTGGGCGTGCCGCCGAACATGTCGGTCAGCAGGATGACGCCGCCGCCGCTATCGACCGCCGCGCACGCCTTCAAAATGTCGGACCGGCGACGCTCCATGTCGTCCTCCGGGCCAATGCAGATGGCCTTGACCGCGCTTTGCGGCCCGACCACGTGCTCCATGGCGGAGACAAACTCCTCCGCCAGCCGCCCGTGCGTGACTATCACGAGCCCGATCATGCCTGATCTCTCAAACGGGATCCCCATAACCCGTGACGACCAGGGAGGGCCGCGCGGGTCGCCTTGATACGCTTGTTATTCGGCGACTCCAAGATGCTCAAACATGCGGCGGATTTTCCCGGGCGCGCCGGGTTCCAGAGGCCACAGCTCAAGCACCGGCGTGACAACGCCTTCGAAGGTCTCGAACATCGGATCGGGCAGCCGTTCGACCGCCTGCGGCCGATCCACGCAGCGCACCAGCAGGTTCACCGGACAGAACGGCCGATAAGGCCTGGACAGGATTCCGACCCCCCGCGTCTCGATCAACCCGGCCAGGGCGTCGGGCGCGCGTCCAAAGAGCCGACCGTTCGAGACGAAGACCAGGGTGCGGTCGTCGGCGACCAGGGCGAACCCCTGGTCCAGCGCCCGCAGCGCCAGGTCGCTCTTGCCGACGCCGGACGCCCCTTCGATCAGCGCCCCGCGCCAGGCGCCGGCCACCCGGCAGGCGATCAGGCCGGCATGGCGGATCATTCGCGCTGGCCGCCGTGGTGGCTGGCGCCGGCCTCGGGCAGATCGACGCGGAACCGCGCCCCCACCACCCTGCCGTCCCCGTCCTTGCGGTTCTGGGCGATCATCTGGCCGCCATGGGCCTCGACGATCTGGCGGGCGATCGACAGGCCCAGGCCCGAATTGCCGCCGAACGCCCGACCCTTGGGCCGGGAGGTGTAGAAGCGCTCGAAAATGGTCTCGAGATTGTCGGGCGGGATGCCTGGTCCGTCGTCATCGACCGTGACGATCAATCGGTTGTGGTGGTCACGCAGGCCATGCTCGCGGGCCAGGGCCACCCGCACCTCGCCATCGGCGGCGCTGAACGAGCGGGCGTTGTCGATCAGGTTGCGGAACACCTGGCCGATCGGAGTCTCGCGCGCCATGACCCAGACATGCTGCGGCGCGGCCTTGTCGTCGAAGGTCACCCGCACGCTGCCCGGCGCGTCGCCAGGCCGAAGCTGAGCCTCGTAGAGGTGGATCACCTCCAGCAGCAGCAGATTCAGCGCGAAGGCCTTGGGCGCCTCGCGCGACAGCTCGGCGTCCAGGCGCGAGGCGTTGGAGATGTCGGTCACAAGCCGATCCAGGCGCGTGACGTCCTGCTGCAAAATGCCCAGCAGCCGGGCCCGGGCGGCGGGGTCGGACACCAGGTCCAGGGTCTCGATCGCCGAGCGGATCGAGGTCAGGGGGTTCTTGATCTCATGGGCCACGTCGGCGGCGAAGCGCTCGATGGCGTCCATCCGCTCCGACATCGAGTCGGTCATCTCTTCCAGGGCCCGCGACAGGTCGCCCAGCTCGTCCTTGCGGCCAGAAATCTCGGGCAGGGTGATCGCTCGCGCGCCGTCCAGGCGCACGCGGTCGGCGGCGCGCGCCATGCGCAGCACCGGCTGGGCGATCAGCCGGTTGAGCAGGAACGACGAGATCAGAGTGGTGAACACCGCGATCAGGGCGAAGGGCAGCAAAGCCTTGCGCTCGCCAGCGATGATCTCGTCGACATCGCCGGCCTCCAGTGTCAGCACCCCCAGGACCGCCCGCACGTGCTGGATGGGGATCGACACCGACACCACCCGCTCGCCATTCTCGGCCCGGCGCATGCCTGCCACCGGGCCGCCCTCGCGGGCCCGGGAAATCTCGGCGATCAGGGCCGCGCGGGCCTCCGCGACGGCCTTGGGCTTGGTGTCGGCATCGTGGGTGGGCAGGCGGAACTCGGGCTGGCCGGGCTTGCGGGCCGGCGGCAGCGCCTGCGACTCCACCCGATCGGCGACGACATAGCTGTCGGCCAGTTGATTGCCCCGGGCGTCGAACAGCCGGGCGCGCTGCGAGCGAGGGATGAACAACCCCTGCAGGATGTCGCTGGCCCGATCGGCCTCAAGCCGTGGCTCGGGATCGCCGACCGTGGCGGCCAGGTCGATGACATTGGCGATCAGCTCGCCCTGGGTGGTCAGGCTGTCGATGCGAGCCTTGATCAGCCCGCTGCGCAGCTCGTTGAGCACCAGCGCCCCGCCCAGCAGGATCGCCAGGGCCAGGACGTTGAGCCCGATGATCAGCCGGCCCAGGCGCGAACCCCTGGGCCAGGCTAAATTGGGCCAGGCTAAATTGGGCCAAACCAGCTTGGGCCAGCTCAATCGGCGCTTTGGCCGCTGTGCGGACTCCGATCCCACGGCGGGATCAGGATTCGCGATAGCGGTAGCCGACGCCGTAGAGGGTCTCGATGGAGTCGAACTCCGGATCGACCTGGCGGAACTTCTTGCGCATCCGCTTGATGTGGCTGTCGATGGTGCGGTCGTCGACATACACCTGATCGTCGTAGGCGGCGTCCATCAGGTTGTCGCGGCTCTTCACAAAGCCGGGGCGCTGGGCGAGGGACTGCAGCAGCAGGAACTCGGTGACCGTCAGGCGCACCGGCTTGCCGTCCCACAGGCTGTCGTGGCGCGCCGAGTCGAGGGTCAGCTTGCCTCGCTTCATGATCTTGGAATTGGGCGAGCCCGGCGCGACACCCGGCTCGTCTTCCTCTGGGCGGGCCCGGCGCAGCACGGCCTTGACCCGCTCCAGCAGCAGGCGCTGGCTGAACGGCTTGTGGATATAGTCGTCGGCCCCAAGGTTGAAGCCCAGGATTTCGTCGATCTCGTCGTCCTTGGAGGTCAGCATGATCACCGGAATCTCGGTGGTGGCGCGCAGGCGGCGCAGCACCTCCATGCCGTCCATGCGGGGCATCTTGACGTCGAGGATCACCAGATCGGGCGCCTGGCTCTCGACCGCGTCGAGGCCGGAGGCGCCGTCATAATACGCCTTCACCACATGGCCATGGCTTTCCAGGGCCAGCGAAACCGAGGCGACGATGTTCTCGTCGTCGTCGATGAGAGTAATATCGGCCATCGAGCCTTATCGGTCCTTTCGAGTCTTCCCGCCGATACTATCGGGCGACGAGCCCCCGTACAACGCGCCTGCAACGCCCATGGCGCCTTGGGAGGCGGCCAAGCTTTCGCGATCTTTTGCGGCTCCAGCGTGGCGCCAATGCGGCCAAGCGCTTCAGGCGCGGTATCCCGGCAACTTCGCCTTAAGGTCTCGTATCCCATAACGGAGCCCCGGGGAGCCCTTTAGCCCATGAGTGATCAGGTCCATTATGAGCTGTTTGTGCGCCGCAAGCCCGGCGCGCAGTGGACGCTCGACATGGCGACCGAGATCCGCACCCACGCCCTGGCCGTCGCCGAGGAGACCTTGCAGCAGGGCCGTGCGATCGCCGTGAGGGTGACCAAGGAAACCCTCGACAACGACTCCCGTGAGTACAAGTCGATCTCGATCTTCACCAAGGGCCAGGTCGATGGCGGCAAGCCCAAGAAGGTCCAGGAAGACCTGGACCCGCTGTGTGTCCAGCCGTCCGACCTCTACACCACCCACGCGCGCGACCGGATCGGCCGGCTGCTGGAGGCCTGGCTGGCGCGGCACAACGCCACCCCGTTCGAGCTGCTGCACCGTCCCGACCTGGTCGAGAAGCTGGAAGCCTCGGGCACCGACCTGCAGCACGCCCTGCAAAAGATCGCCATTCCCGAGGCCGAGGCCCGGGGCATGTCGGTCCACGAGCTGATCCGCACCTTCCAGGGCCTGGTCGAGCGCACCGTCGCTAACCTGATGAAGGCCTTCAAGAAGGGCGCCCTGCCCGATCTCGACAAGGAAGGCTTCGCCCGCGCCGCCGAGCGTCTGGTCAGCGATCCCGACCGCGCCTTCCTGCTGGGGGCCGGCGTCGCCGCCTCGATCGCGCCCGGCAAGAACTGGTCTGAGAAGATCGCCCGCCTGCTCGACCTGGCCGACGCCGCGCCCACCGAGCCTCGCGCCAGGGCCGCAGCCCTGGCCGCCCTCGAACAGCCCCTGGCCGAGATCATTGGCTCGAAGGCTGGCATGGCCGACCTGCTGGGCGCCGACAACGCCGACCTCGGCACCACCCTGGCCGGCATGACCCGCCTGGCGGGCGGCGCCCAGGTCGAGGCCCTGATCCGTGTCGAGGCAGGCGTGCGCAACTGCATGCCGACCCTGTCGGGCACCGCCAAGCGCCTGAGCGAGTGGCTGACCGGCGACGACTTCCCCGCCGTCCGCTCGTCTATCGCCCATCGGGTGCTCAAGGAGCTGAACGGCGTGCGCCGCCTCAAGCCCACTGACGCCGAATCCGAGATCGAGCACCTGCGCGCCCTGGCCATGAGCTTGACCGCCGCCGCCGGCCGCATCCTGCCGGCCGAGGACATCACCAGCGCCTTCACCACCCGTTCCAAGACCCTGCTGAATGGCGAGTTCATCGAGGCCCTGCTCGGCCGCGAGCGCTCGTCGCGTGAAGAGATTCAGATGCTGATCCGCCTGGCCGAGAACGTCATGGGCGCGGTCAACAAGCGCATGGCCGCCCGCTGGCTGTTGGCCAATATCCAGGCCCTGCGCTTCGAGCGCGAGCTGCGCCAGGGACCGGACAGCGCCGCCTCCAAGCTGGCCGCCCTGGGCGCCCTGCAACGGTCGCTGGTCCGCTCGGGCCTGGTGATCGAGGACTATGAGCCGCTGTGCGCCAAGATCGGCGAGGTGGGCGGCATGATCGAGGCCGACACCCGCCTGATCGCCATGCTGGCCCGCGCGCCCGCTCCCCTGCCGCAGAGGCTGGCCTTGCTGATCAAGCTGGCCATGGGCGAAGCCGGCCCGACAGGTCCGGTGGCTGACAAGGCCAAGCTCGAGGCCATGAAACTGGCCCGCGCCCCGGAGGCCCGCGAGGCGCTGGCCGCCTCGCCGGAGACGATGGATTTGCTCAAGGGCATGGTGATGCACAAGGCGGCAGCTTAGGGGGTTGAGGCAAGGTCTGCTTTCCGCCCGTTGCAGACGCTGGCACCTTCATCCACCCTTACCGTATGACCTATTCTGCGGACACTTTAAGAGCAGCGCACCGGCACTCGTCCGGGCATCGAAAGGCCATTGAGGGCAGCCGTATTTGCGGCTGCTTCTATTGCCTTGAAACGTTCAAGCCAGCCGAGGTCGAGCGTTGGCTGAACGAGGGCTCAGGCACAGCTATTTGCCCGCACTACCAAATTGACTCGGTCCTGGGATCGGCATCAGGCCTTCCCGTGGACGATCCCGGCTTCTTGCGGGCAATGAATAGCCATTGGTTTTGAAGTCCGCCGCCTCGGATGCGGCCGCTGCGGGCGGAGGTCGCCCCCTTAGTTTCCTTCTCTCTTTGAGAGAGGGAGGGGCCCGCCGCGAAGCGGTGGGAGGGTGAGAGGTTACACTCTCGCCGATCGGAGCACGGCGAGCAGATCGTCGGCGACCGCACCGATGTCGGCCAAGACCTTTTCGTTACGGAACCGCACCACGATGTATCCAAACAACTCCAAGGTCTCCGTGCGGCCAGCGTCGTACTCCTCCCGCCCATCATGGGCCGGGCCATCCAGTTCGACGATCACCTTGGCCGCCTCGCAGACGAAATCGGCGAAGTAGCGGTCGATCGCCACCTGTCGCAGGAACTTGAATCCGCCCAGACGACGATTGCGCACGAGCGCCCAGAGCGTCCTCTCGGCCAGAGTCTGGTCGCGGCGCAGGCGACGGGCGTTGGCGGTCTTGTCCATGGCCGAACTTGGCCTGACGCCCGGGGGCCGATCAACGGGAGGAATCGGGATTTTCCGGAAGCGGTGTAACCTCTCACCCTCCCACCGCTTCGCGGCGGGCCCCTCCCTCTCTCGAAGAGAGAGGGTTTTAGCGCACTACCGCCCCAACGCTCTCGACAACGCCTCCACCACCCGCTCCACATCCTCATCCGCCATCGTCGGATACAGCGGCAAGGTCAGGCAGCGGGCGTACCAGGCATCCGCTCCGGGCAGCTCCAGGGCGCCGTAGCGGGCCCGGTAATAGGGCTGGGTGTGGACCGGGATGTAGTGAACCTGGCTGCCGATCCCCGCCGCCTTCAGGGCCTCGACCACCGCGCGGCGGGTGGCGCCCACGGCTTCGAAGTCGATCAGCACGGTCAGCAGGTGCAGGGCCGGGTCGGACCAGGCGGGGCTCTCAGCCAGGCGCACGTGCGGGACCAGGACCGCCAGTTTTTCGGCATAGAGCGCCGTCAACGCCCGCCGCCGGGCCACGAAGCGGTCGAGCTTGGAAAGCTGCGAGATCCCCAGAGCGCAGAGCACGTCGGGGATGCGATAGTTGAAGCCCAGCTCCGGCATCTCATAGACCCACGGCGCGGCGCCCTCGGGCCGCACCATGCCGTGGCCGCGCAGGGAGCGAGCCCGCGCCGCCAGGGCCGCGTCGTTGGTGGTCAGCATGCCGCCCTCGCCGGTGGCCAGGGTCTTGACCGGATGGAACGAGAAGCTGGCGAAGGCCGAAAAGGCGCCATCGCCGACCGGATGGGCCACCCCGTCGAAGGTCCCCACCGTGCCCAGTGCATGGGGCGCATCCTCGACCAGCACCGCGCCAACGCCGTCAGCCAAGGCCTTCAGGCCCGGCAGATCGCAAATGTCGCCGCGCAAGTGCACCGGCAGCACGGCTTTGACGCGACGGTCGCCCGCGCGCTTCAGCGCGTCGGCCAGGGTCTCGGGCGTCATTAGGCCGCTATCGGGATCGACATCGGCGAAGACCACCTCGGCCCCGACATAGCGGGCGCAGTTGGCGGTGGCCAGGAAGGTGACCGACGGCGCGATACAGACGTCGCCCTCGCCGACCCCCAGGGCCAGCATGGCCAGGTGCAGGGTGGCGGTGCCATTGGCCACGGCGACGGCGTGCTCGGCCCCGACCTTGGTCTTGAACGCGGTCTCGAACGCCTCGACGGTCGGGCCCGTGGTCAGAAAGTCGGCGCGCAGGGCCGCCGCCACCGCCGCCACGTCGTCATCCTCGATGGTCTGACGGCCATAAGGGAGAAAGGGGGGCAGGAGCGGCAGGTCCGACACCTCAGGCCTTCTCGGCCAGCATGGCGTTGAGGCCGGTCTCGCTCAGCCAATCGTCATTGTTGTCGCTGCTGTAGCTGAAGCCTTCGTCCACCGGCTTGGCGCCATCGGCCGGGCCGAAACGGTCGCGAGGATATTCCACGAAGGTCGGCTCGATCACGTAACGGTCTTCCAGCTCGACCGTGGCGCGGGCGTCGTCGGCGCTGATCATCATCTCGTGCAGCTTCTCGCCCGGCCGGATGCCGACGATCTTGACGCCGGCCTGGGGCGACATGGCCTTGACGAGGTCGGGCATGGTCATCGACGGGATCTTGGGCACGAAGATCTCGCCGCCGCGCATCAGCTCCAACGACGACAGCACGAAGGCCACGCCCTCGTTCAGGGTGATCCAGAACCGGGTCATCCGCGGGTCGGTGACCGGCAGCTCGGTCGCGCCTTGGCTCAGCAGGCGCTTGTAGAGCGGCACCACACTGCCGCGCGACCCCACGACGTTGCCATAGCGAACGACCGCGAAGCGCGTGCCGATGTCGCCCGACAGGTTGTTGGCGGCTACGAAGGTCTTGTCCGAGGCCAGCTTGGTCGCGCCATAGAGGTTGATCGGGTTGCAGGCCTTGTCGGTCGACAGGGCGACCACCTGTTTCACCTGGTTGGTCAGGCTGGCCCAGACCACGTTCTCGGCGCCCATGATATTGGTGTGGATGCATTCGGACGGATTATATTCGGCGGCGGGCACCTGTTTCAGGGCGGCGGCGTGGATGACGATGTCAACGCCGCGCAGGGCCAGGGTCAGGCGCTGGCGGTCGCGCACGTCGCCGATGAAGAACCGCAGCTTGCCATAGGTGGCGTCATCGAACTGCTCGCGCAGCTCCTGCTGCATGTCGCTCTGCTTCAATTCGTCGCGGGAATAGATGATGACCTTCCGCGGGTCCGACAGCCGCAGCACGGTCTCGATGAAGCGGCGGCCAAACGACCCGGTGCCGCCGGTCACCAGGATGACCTTGCCGTCCAGATCGAGGTTTTTCGGAGAAAAGCGCCCCAATTTCAATCTCCTGCGCGCCCGCCGCGAGGATCGTGGAGCGGGGCGTTTCATGGTTAACGCCCCTTTGTGCGCGCCAGACGTAAAGAGGACGTCAACCCCGTCGTGTCACAAGGCGTCATGCGCCGCGCCCTCCTGATCCCCGTCCTGTCGCTGCTGGCCGCCGCCAGCCTCGCCGCCACGCCCGCCTTCGCCGGCCACGGCAAGGAGGAGAAGGGGGCGCCCGTGGCCTATTTCGCCCTCGAAACGATCACCGCCACCACCATCCGTCGCGATGGCCGGCGCGGGGTCATGACCCTGGAGAGCGGCATCGAGGCCCTTGA
Organism: Caulobacter sp. DWR2-3-1b2; assembly: GCF_049896345.1. Lineage (NCBI taxonomy): Bacteria > Pseudomonadati > Pseudomonadota > Alphaproteobacteria > Caulobacterales > Caulobacteraceae > Caulobacter > Caulobacter sp. DWR2-3-1b2. The sequence continues at coordinate 492,738 of NZ_JAFCUC010000001.1, forward strand.
TCCCAAGGTGATGGAGCGCGCCAAGCAGTCCGAACCCCGCCTGCGCGCCGCCTTCGCCCAAGTGCTGATGACCTACACCGCCGGCATGCCCCGCGGCGCGGCGCCGAACCTCGATTATCTGGGCTCGCGGATGCAGGACGCCGCCGACAAGGTGTTGGGCCGCAAGGGCGCCAAGGTGCTTCTGGGCTCGGCGATGGTGAATTAGGGCGCAGAGCCCTACTTCTTTCGCCGCGCCTTGAAGAAGCCTCGCAGCAGGTCAGCGCTCTCCTGCGCCATGACCCCGCCGGTCACCTCGGGCCGCCAGTGGCAGGTGGGCTGGGCGAAGAATTTCGGGCCGTGCACCACCGCCCCGCCCTTGGGATCCTCGGCCCCGAACACCACCCGGCCGATCCGTGCGTGGCTGATCGCCCCGGCGCACATGGCGCAGGGCTCCAGAGTGACCACCAGGGTCAGGCCGGTCAGGCGGTAATTGCCCAAGCGCGCGGCGGCCAGCCGGATCGCGGTGATCTCGGCGTGGGCCGTGGGGTCATGCGCGCCGATCGGCCCGTTGCCGGCCGTCGCCACGACCTCGCCCGTCGCCGGATCGAGGATCACCGCCCCCACCGGCGTCTCGCCGCGCGCGGCGGCGTCGCGCGCCGCGTCGAGGGCCAGGGCCATGGCGGCTTCGTCGGTGAGCGGGGCGGCGATGGTCAGGACTCCGGGGTCAGGAGATGGACATGGGCGGAAAACCCGACATCCGCCGCCCGTCTGGCCAGCTTCGCGTCGGCGGTGACCAGACGGAGGCCCCGTCGTAGCGCCAGGGCCAAGTAGAGGCTGTCATAGGCGGAAAAGCCGCGGCTGGTCGCCAAATCATAGGCAGGTCCCGCCAGATCACCCAAGGACGCGACTTGGTCAATCAATCGGGGCAGCCGCTCGACAGCCGCGCGCGCATCCGCTTTCGAGGTCAGGCCACGCCGAACGAACTTCGTCGCGGCCGAAGCAAATTCGGCGAAGATCAGGTCTGGCGCAATTCGTCTCGCACCCAATCGCATAAAGGTCAGCGCCGCCGCCGATCCTGGCCCTGGAAGCAGCCAGTCAACAGCGACCGAGGCGTCCAGCACGACCTCATCGCTCATCGCTGTCTCGATCCTCCCGGATCAAGTCGGCGCCGGAGATCGTGGACGGCGTTGACGCGTTCTGGAACCACTCGACCATCGCCACGAGCCGATCATTGGCCAATTGGTTCAGCAGGGTGACGCAGGCGCCGGCCCGGTCGCCGCCGTGCTCCTTGGCGTGCTCGTCGATCATCCGCAGGGCGCGTTCGCCCAGGGCGGCGAGCGGAAAGGTCACCATAGCGGGGGCGTCTTGCAGGAACGCCGCCTGCTCCTCGGCCACGCCGGCGGGCGCCGCTTCAGCCTTGACGAAGCCGACGGTTCGCGCCGCGCGATCGAGGGCGGCCGTCTTCCAGCCCGCGTCGAGCCATGCCGCCGCGTGCGAGTGTCCGGCGCGGGTGTTCGACCACCAAGCCGGGTGCTCATAGGCCGAGCGTGGCAGGCCAAAGCCCAGGATGCGTTCGATGTCCGCGAAATCGAGCCGGGTCTCGACCGCTGGGAACAGCCCTTCCAGATGGTGCTTCAGAGGCCCGTACTTCACTGCGCTAACTCCAGATATTATACTTAGTATATACTATTTCTGAACGCGGTCAAACTTGATCCGGGCCGCATTCAGTGCGCATTAGAAAGCTGCCCATCGTGAGATGCGCCTCTCCCCTTGAAGGACCGACGCCATGACCGAGAAATACCAGCCCCACCTGCATGACAACGCCGTCCCCGGTCAAGACGACGGCGAGGGCGGTTCGCGGATCGCCAAGATGCTGGCTCGGGCTGGCGTGGCCTCGCGGCGCGAGGTCGAGCGGCTGATCGAAGCCGGGCGCGTGGCGCTGAACGGCGAGGTTCTGACCAGTCCCGTCGTCAAGGTTCGCGCCGACGACATCCTCACGGTCGACGGCAAGATGATCGACGCGCCCGAGGCGACGCGCGTCTTCCGCTATCACAAGCCCACCGGGCTGATGACCACCCACAACGATCCCAAGGAACGCCCGACGGTGTTCCAGGCCCTGCCGCGCGACCTGCCCCGGCTGATCTCGGTCGGCCGGCTGGACCTCAATTCCGAGGGCCTGCTGCTGCTGACCAATGATGGCGCCCTGTCACGCGCCCTGGAAATGCCCAACAACGCCTGGGTGCGGCGCTATCGCGCCAGAGCGTTCGGCGACACCACCCAGGCCAAGCTGGGCAGGCTGAAGGACGGCTGCACGGTCGAGGGCGTCCGCTACGGCCCGATCGAGGCCCGCCTCGACAAGGCCCAGGAAAAGGTCGGCGGCGGCAAGAACATCTGGATCACCCTCACTCTGAGCGAAGGCAAGAACCGCGAAGTGCGGCGCGTGCTGGAGTCGCTCGGCCTGAAGGTCAATCGCCTGATCCGCTTGTCCTACGGCCCGTTCGCCCTGGGCACGCTGATGCCGGGCCAGGTCGAGGAGGTCGGCCCCCGGGTGATCCGGGAACTGCTGGACGGCATCGTCTCCGAGGAGAACATGCCCAAGGGCGACAAGCCGCAGTTCATGGGCGTGGCCGATCCGATCAAGGCCGTGGGCACGACGGGCGGCGGCGAGATGCAGCGGCGCGGCGTGCCGCGCAGCAACAGGCTGACCCAGGTGTCGATCATCACCGAAGAGGAACCGGTGGAAGAGGCGAAGTTCGTCCGTAAGCCGGGCTGGGCCAAGCCCAAGAAGAAGCCGGTGATCGCTGGCCGCGAGCCCGTGAGGGCGGCCAAGAAGTCGCTCGACAGCAAGATGATCGGCCCCAAGCCGCTGTCCTACCGCGACGCCGCCGCCAAGCGCGTGCGCGAAAAGGGCATGGCCAGCAAGAACGCCGCCGACAAGCGCGCGGCCAGCGGCAAGACCGAGCGGCCCGCCAAGGCCGAGAGCGCTCCGTCTTCCAGGCCGCCGTCGAAGCCGAAGCTGGGCGCGCTGCGGGCCAATGGCTATAAGCCGCTGGACGCCAAGGGTTCGGGCAAGCCGGCCAGCAGCCCCGGCGCGCGTCCGGGGAGTAAGCCCAGCACGGTCAAGGCGACCGGCGCGACCAGGCCCGGCGAAGCGGGCAAGGTGTGGTCCAAGCCTGGGATGGCCAAGTCGGCCCCTCGTCCGGGCGGCAAGTCCAGCGGCGCCGGCGGACCACGCGGCAAGCGTTAGCGGATAGGACGGGGACCGTCCGCTCCCCGGCGCTGCGGGCTAGCCCTTGAGTCCCCGCACCAGGTTCCGTGTCCGCCGGACCACAGTGACCAGCGTCCCGATCGCGATGGCCGCCAGCCCCACGACGAGCACCTGCGCCTGGCCGCCCCAAAGGGGCTCAAACGCCGAGATCCCGCAGGTCACCGTCAGAGCGGCCATGCGATGCTGCTTGGCCATCGGGCCCGAGAAATCGGCGGGCAAGCCCAGGCCTCGGCCCAGTTCGCGGACATAGGCGGTCAGCACCGCCAGCACGGCGGCGATCCAACCCAGGGCGTCTGCCCCGACAAGCCCGGCCGTCTGGGCGCCGTAACCCGCTCCTGCCAGCAGGAAGATGTCGGCGACACGGTCGGGCAGTTCGTTCCACACCGGCCCGGCCTTGCTGGCCCGGCCGTGCTCGACCGCGACCATGCCGTCCAGCAGGTTGCACAGCAGCCGGCCCTGGATGCACGCCGCACCCAGGACCAGGCACGCGCCCCGAATGAACCCGTCGAACGCGCCGGACACCGCCAGCAGCGCCCCGCCCAGCAAGGCGAAGGCCACGCTCATCGCCGAGATGGCGTCGGGGGTGATCTTGGCGTCGGCCAGACGCTGGGCCAGGCGCCGGGCGAAGGCGGCCTGGCGCACCTTCAGCGGTCGGCGGTTGTCGAGGTCGTCGGTCATGCGGCGCTCCGGTGGTCGCGAACACGAACTAGGCTATAGCTAAACCCGATCGCCGCCAGGAGACGCAGGACCATTCTTCCGACCATCCGCGCCCTCATCGCCGCCCAACCGCCCGCCCTGCTCGCGGGCCTGGTCGGCGTGGTGATCCTGTTGGGGGTGGCCGGGATCGTCGCCGCAGTGCTCACGGCGCTGCGGCCGGACAAGTCCTATCTCGAACTGCGCCAGCGCATCGCCAGCTGGTGGGTGATGGTGGCCCTGCTAGCCGGGGCGCTGCTGGTGGGGTGGCAAGCCACGGTCGTAGTCTTCGCCCTGATCTCGTTCATGGCCCTGCGCGAGTTCCTGTCCCTGGCCCCGATCCGCAAGGAGGACCGTCCGGCGATCCTGGCGGCCTATCTGATCCTGATCGCCGCCTACGGTTTCGTCGCCGCCGACCAGTACATGTTCTATCTGGTGTTCATCCCGGTCTGGACCTTCCTGGGTCTGCCTTTCCTGATGGCCATGCTGGGGCAGACGCGCGGCTTTCTCACCACTGCCGCGACCTTTCACTGGGGCCTGGTGACCTGCGTCTACAACCTGGGTTTCGCCGCCTTCCTGATGCGCACGCCGGCCAGCGAACCCCTGCCGGCCGGGGCGGCTGGGTTGGTGTTCTTCCTGCTGCTGGTCACCGAGTTCAACGACGTGGCGCAATATGTGTTCGGCAAGCTGCTGGGCCGCCACAAGATCGCCCCCACCGTCAGCCCCAACAAGACCTTGGAAGGCTTCCTCGGCGGCTGGCTGGCGACAGTCCTGCTGATCTGGTTCGTCGGGCCGGTGTTCACCCCGCTGGCCGGGTTGGGCCTGCTGGTCGTCGCCGTGACCCTGCCGGTGGCGGGCTTCGCGGGCGATGTGACCATGAGCGCGGTCAAGCGGGACATCGGCGTCAAGGACACCTCCCACGCCATCCCCGGCCACGGCGGGGTGCTGGACCGCGCCGACAGCCTGACCTTCACCGCCCCGCTCTATTTCCATCTGCTGGCGCTGTTCGCCCTGGTGAAGTTCTGACCATGAAGGGCTGGTTGCGCTTCCTGTTGCTGATCCTGGTGGCCCGCCCCCTGGCGCTGTTCATGACGGGGGCCGATGTTTCGGGGCGCGAGCGCTTGCCGCTGAAGGGACCGGCGATCGTCGCGGCCAACCATTCCAGCCATGTCGACACCCTACTGCTGCTGGCGATCTTTCCCTCCCGAGCCCTGGCGCGGGTGCGGCCAGCGGCGGCGGCCGACTATTTCCTCAGGGACCCGGTGATCGGCTGGTTCTCGCGCCACGTGATCGGCATCGTGCCCGTGGCGCGGCGCAAGTTCGGGCGCGACGAGGACGTTCTCGCGCCCGCCCGCGCGGCCCTGGCGGCCGGCGACATCGTCGTGGTGTTTCCGGAAGGCACGCGGGGCGACGGCGAGGGCGACGAGGGCATGGGTCAGTTGAAGAGCGGCGTGGCGCGTCTGGCCGAGGCCTTTCCCGACGCGCCGGTGACGCCGGTCTGGATCCAGGGCGCCGGCCGCGTGCTGCCCAAGGGCGAGACCATCCCCGTGCCGCTGAACTGCGCGGTGCTGGTCGGCGAGCCCCTGGCCTGGGAGGGTGACCGCCACGCCTTCATGACCAAGCTGCGCTCGTCGCTGCTGGCCCTGAGGGCCGAAGCGCCGCCCCTTCGCTGGTCTTAGCCTAGGCGACAGCCACCTGGCTCCACCGCCGCAGCGGCGTCCAGCGGGCGGCGATCTCGGCCATGGCGACGTAGCCGGCCAGGATCAGCGGCGCGAGGATCAGTACTTCCAGCGGAAAGGCGTGCGGCGGCTCGGGCTTCAGCGACATCGGCTGCAGGAACAGCAGGATGAGAATGTTGTTGGCGGCGTGGGCGCCGATGGCGAACTCGATGCCGCCCAGGCGCAGAACGCTCCAGGCCAGGCCCACGCCCATCGCTGCGCGGATCAGGTTGGCGTCGAGATTGGGATCGAAATGCACGGCCGAGAACGCCGCCGCGCTGACGATCATCAGCACCCATGGCGAGCGTGTATAGGCGCCGAGCACCTTCACCATCCAGCCGCGGAACACCAGTTCCTCGGCCGCCGCCGCCAGCAGCAGCAGGACGACCGCGCCGACCGCATAGGCCGCGCGGCCCTCCAGGCTGGGACTGATGGTCAGGATCGGCGCGGTGATGGTCGCGGTCTTGGGATCCAGCGCCACCGACAGCAGCAGCAGCGGACCGATGCCCGCCGCGAACAGGGCCAGGCCTAGCAGCGTCAACCGCCAGCGGAAGCGGGGCGCGGCGGTGACGTAGGAGCGAAGCCGCCGATGATGCAAGCGCGCCGCGACGGCGGTGAAGGCGGCCGCCATGCCGCCATTGGTGGCCGCCAGCAGGGCCAGGACGAACATCACCAGCATGACGTCGCCGCCCAGCGGAACCCGACCGCGCAGGGCGTCCATCAACCGCGCCTCGCCCAGGCCCGCGCCGAACAGGAAAACCAGGAAGACCAAGAGTCCGGCGATCACGGCGTTCAGCAAGGCGGCCACGACGCCCAGCGGCAAGGTCAGCAAGACGCGGCTCACGCGCCGGTCGTCGGGGGTCAGGTCGTCCAGGAACGGTGACCGTTGAAGCTTTGCTAGCACCGTCATTCCCGTTCAAATCCTGGTTCACCGCTAGGCGTTCGCCGCGCGGGACGCAAGGCGCCCAACAGGCGACTTGCCGCGATGGCCGGAGCGCGGCACACATCGGTTCAAAGACGGGGCGCCCCATGACCAACATCGCAGACAAGGAAGAGCAGCACCTCCACCGTCTGATCCTGTTCTCGGACGCGGTGTTCGCCATCGCCATCACCCTGCTGGCTATCGAGATCCACCCACCCGAAGGCTGGGATGGCGAGGTCGGATCCTTCTTCCATCTAATGGCCGCCAAGCTGCAGTCTTATGCCGTTAGTTTCGCGACCATCGGCGTGCTGTGGATCAGCCACCGGCGAACCTTCTCCCGTCTGCGGCGCGCCGACGCCCTGCTGGACGTGCTGAACTTTCTGATGCTGGGGCTGGTGGCGCTGCTGCCCCTGGCGACGCAGCTGCTGTGGGGCGTGCACACGGCTGGGCCGCTGATCCTCTATGTCAGCCTGGTGGCTGTCATCGGCCTGACCCAGGGCCTCATCTGGACCCATGCGGCCTTCATCGGCAAGCTGGCAGAGCCGTTAGGCCTGGGCGTGCGGCTGTTCATCCTGCTGCGCGTGACGCTGCTGCCGGGCCTGTTTTGCGGCCTGTCGTTCCTCAGCCTCGGCACGCACACCCCCTGGGGGTTCCTGGGCATTGGGGCGATCAGCTTGGCCCTGGCCCTGATCGGCCGCCGCCTGCAGCCCAAGCCGGCGCCCCTGCCTTCCGAGGCCTAGGCATGCGCATCGTCTCCGGCCAGTATCGCGGCAAGGCCATCGCCACGCCGCCCGGCGCTGCCACGCGCCCCACCTCCGATCGAGCCCGCCAGGCGGTGTTCAACATCCTGGAGCACGCCGCCTGGGCTCCCGAGTTGCACGGCGCGCGGGTGATCGACCTGTTCGCAGGCTCCGGAGCCCTGGGCCTGGAGGCGATCTCGCGCGGCGCGGCCTTCTGCGTGTTCGTCGAGACCGACGACGCGGCGCGCGGCGCGATCCGCGAGAACATCGACGCCTTCGGCCTGTTCGGCCAGACCAAGGTCCACCGCCGCGACGCCGCCGATCTGGGCCTGCGCCCCGCCAGCGTCGGCGCGCCGTTCACGATCGCCTTTCTGGATCCGCCGTATGCCAAGGGCCTGGGCGAGAAGGCCTTGGCCGAACTGATCGCCGGCGACTGGCTGGCGCCTGGCGCCATCGTGATGTTCGAACGCGGCCGCGACGAACTCGACCCGGCGCCGCAAGGCTTCGAGCGGCTAGACGCGCGCGATTACGGCGCGGCGCGGGTGTTCTTCTTCCGACTGGCCTAAAGAACCGCCGGGGACATGGCCATGGGCATGTCCCCGGCCGCACCCCGGCCCAACCCTACTTCTTGACCTTGGCCGGCGTGGTCTGGGTCACCCTCACCGGGGCGCCGTCGCTGCGGGCCCCGGCGACCAGGCTGGCGCAGTCGGCGTCCTTGGCGCCGCCGCCAGTGACGAAGGGGATGATCGCGGCCAGCGGGTTGACCAGCGTTCCCAGCACGGCGGCGATACCGCCTTGGGTCACCGCGCCGCTGGTGTCGAGCCCGACCTTGGGCGCCATGAACGGGCCCTTGATGTTGATCGGAATGAACAGCCGCACCAAGCGGGGCTTCTTGCTCTGGCCCTCGATGCGCAGGTCCAGCTTCTCGTTCTGTAGGTCGATCGTGCCCGTGCCCTTGGCCAGCACCACGCCGGTGTCGGCGACGATCTGGTTGGAGCGCATGATCCCGTCCTTGACCGTGAAGTCGGCGACGGCGCAGCGCACGCTGGTCTGGCGGTTGTCGCCCGACAGCAGCAGGATCAGGCCCTTGGAGGCGTTGACGCCCAGCAGCTCGGCGAAGGCCTGGCGCATCTCGCCCTTGGGCGACACAACCGTCACCTGACCATTGGCGCTGGACGCGGCGCGGTGCACCGAATTGCCGTAGCCGGTCAGCTTGGCGCGGGCCATCACCCCGCCCTCGATCGCCGGCTGCCCACCGCTCTTGATCGGAATGAAGTCCTCGAGCTTGGCGTTGGTCAGCCGCAGGTCGAGATCGGTGCGTGGCACCTTGGGATTGGCGTCGAGCCGGATCTTGCCGGCCAGATCGCCGCGCGAGAAGCTGAAGGCGATCGGGTCCAGGGTCAGCACGCCTTTGTCCAGCGTCAGGTCCAGGCGAACCTTCTTCAGCGGCAGGTTGGGCGCGTTCACGGCCAGGGCGCGGTACTTGACCTTGGCGTCCATGGCCTTGACGCGATCCACTTGCAGGGTGGCGTCGGGCAGAAGGCGTTGGGTGGCGTCGCGCTGTCCGGCCTCGACCTTCTGGCCGGCCGAGGCGGTCTCGCCCCTGCCCGTGGCCGGCGCGGCGCCGACCAGGCTGCCCAGGTCATCGAAGTCCAGCCGCTTGGACTGCAGGTCAGCCTCGAGATAGGGGCGTTCCTTGCCCATCAGCACGAACAGGTCGCCCGAGACGTCGCTGTCGCCGATGCGCCCGACAAGCTTTTGGAAATCGAAGCGCTCATCCTTGCGGCTGAGGTGGCCGCTGATCTTGTAGGGCGGGGTGTTGGGCAGGGTCAGGCCGGTGAGCGCGTACAGCCGGTTGAGGTCCGGACCCGAAACGCTGACCTGGGTTTCGAACCGTCCCAGGTCGAAGGGCTTGGTGATGTCACCCTTGGCGGTGACATGGGTCGGACCCGCATCGACCGTGGCGTCGAACGGATAGGGCTTGCGCGGCGAGATGTTGAGCAGCGGGCCGCCGGTGACCATGGCGGTGAACGGCGAGCGGTTCAGTTGGCCCTTGCCCTCCAGCACAAACTTGCCCCGCCCGTCGCCAGTCGCCTGTTCGTTGGAGCTGACCATGCCGTTGAAGAAGATGTCGCGCTGCTTGTCCTCGTAGCGAAGTTGGCCGTCATTGATGATGAAGTGCTGGATGGCCGGCAGCTTCAGCGGCCTTTTCGGGGCGTTGGGATTGCCGAACACCCAGTTGGCGCGGCCCGTGGCCTCGCGCAGCAGGCGCACGTCGGGTCGATCGACGGCCAGAAGCGGCAGGATCACCTCGCCCTTCAGCAGGGGCAGGATCTTGATCTGCACCGCGATGCGGTCGACCTTGGCCATGGGCCGCCCGGCCTGATCCCCTGTCTTCGGCGCCCAATCGGGCTGGGCCACGCGCACGCCATAGGCCTCGACCTTGGGCGAGAACGACCAGGGGTGGACCCGCAGGTCGCCTTGGATGACCACTTCGCGGTTCAGCTGGGCCGAAGCCAATCGGCCCACCGGGCCTCGAAACCAGTTCCAATCGAAGAGGATCAGGAAGACGATGATGGCCGCGAACACCAGGGTCGCGGCGAGCATGCCGCGCCGCGCGCCAGGCGGCAGGCCGCGCCAATGCTTCACCGCCCTGTGATGCCAGGCGGGGTTTTGAGCGGACGTGATCGACGGCGTGGACAGGGCGGGAACCTCCGGTACCCGCCCACAACGCGCAGACGGGGGCCTTGTGTTCCGAACCCGCTCAAAAGCTGGCTTAGTAGACCAGCCTCAAGCTGCTGACGGCGACAGCCGCCAACACGAAAGCGACGATGGCGATGATCTCATATCGCTTGAAGAGCGGCCCGTTAGGCGATCGCATGATGGTAGTCCCCCCGTCCCGAATTGATGCGTCCAGTCCCCCGGACGCAATCCTCGGGCCAAAAAATCGTGTTCCTATGGCTGCTTGCCTGGCCAGACCAGGAAGCCGTCGCCGTCGCGGCCCGCCACGCGGTAGCGACGATCGTTCGGCCCGGATCCCCACCCGGGCCGATATTCATAACCGTGGCGGCCGCCGCGTTCCGTCCGATTCTCGACGTTCAGCGGACGTCCATGCCCCCAACGATCGAAATCGCTCCAACCGCCGTCGCCTTCGCATTCCACCCGATCCCAACGATAGGCGCCGCCCGGACCGGTGACCCGGCGGGTGACGCATTCGCCCGAGCGCGTGTCGGGCGGCAATTGCTGGGGATCAAGGTAGAGGCCCGGCCGGTCCTGAGCCGTCGCGACGCCGGCGCCGAAAGCCGGCGCGGCGAGCAGCAACAGCGAAAGGACGAGGCGGCGCGACATGCGGAAACTCCAGAAAGTTAACAAATCAGAAGCGTAAGGGGCGCGCTCAGGATTTCATCCGCGACGCGAGCGTTGCCATGAGATTTCTCCCGGCCTAGCGTGCGATTAAACAGTTGTTTGAGGACGATATGGCGATCGAGGCGGTGATCTGGGATTTCGGGGGCGTGTTCACCACGTCGCCCTTCGAGGCCTTCGCGCGGTTCGAGGCTCAGCGCGGCCTGCCCGAGAACTTCATCCGCCGGGTCAACGCCACCAACCCCGACACCAACGCCTGGGCGCTGTTCGAGCGTTCCGAAATCGACGCCCCCGCCTTCGACGCCCGGTTCCTGGAAGAATCCGCGCGCCTGGGCCACCCACTGGCCGGCGCCGAGGTGTTGCCGCTGCTGTCGGGCGACATCCGTCCACGCGTGGTGGCGGCGCTGAAGACCTGCAAGGCGTGCTTCAGGGTCGGTTGCATCACCAACAACGTGGTCACCGGCCATGGCGCGGGCATGTCGGGCTCGGCCGACAAGGCGGCGGCGGTGGCGCGGATCATCGCTGAATTCGAGGTGGTGCTGGAAAGCTCGAAGGTCGGGGTGCGCAAGCCCGATCCGCGCATCTACCAGATGATGTGCGAGGCGCTCGGCGTCGCGCCGGAAAACTGCGTCTATCTCGACGACCTGGGGGTCAACTGCAAGCCCGCGGCAGCCTTGGGCATGACCGCGATCAAGGTCGCTACGGAAGACCAGGCGTTGGCGGACCTTGCGGCGGCGACCGGTTTGGCGTTCTGACTGGGGAAAGCCTTCCGCAGGAGCCGCCATGTCCCGCCCCGCCAAGATCGGCGCGCCCGCCGCCCTCGCCCAGCTGGAGGGCTGGGCCACCGTGTCCGACAAGGATGCGATCAGCAAGACCTTCCGGTTCGCGGACTTCAACGCCGCCTTCGGCTTCATGACCCGCGTGGCCCTGCTGGCCGACAAGCTCGACCACCATCCCGAATGGTTCAATGTCTACAACCGGGTCGAGGTGGTGCTCACCACCCACGACGCCGACGGGGTCAGCGACCTGGACGTGACGATGGCCCGGTTCATGGACGAGATCGCCGGCTGAGTTCCTCCCTCTGTGGGGGAGGTGATCGCGAAGCGATCGGTGGGGGAGTTCTGGGATCGAAGCTCGTGGGCCTTGCGGCCTGCCAATCGCTTCCCCCTCCGTCGGCTGCGCCGACACCTGCCTCACAGGGGAAGGACTTGCGTTTCCCCCTTCCTCCAGCCGCCCATCCGGTTCAAACTATCGTTTGAATTATAATTGGGAGGACGCCGAATGGCGCAGAGCATGGGCCGGGTCGCTGGCAAGAAGGCCTTCATCACGGGCGGCGCCCAAGGCCTGGGCGCAGCGGCGGCGCGTCTGCTGGCCGAGCACGGGGCCAAGGTGGCCGTGGCCGACATCAATTTCTCCGGCGTCCAGGCCGTGGCCGACGAGTTGAACGCCGCCCACGGCGCGGGCACGGCCTTCGCCTATGAGCTGGACGTCACCCAGGAAGACCAGTGGATCGAGGTTCTGGCACAGGCGGCCGAGGCGATGGGTGGCCTGTCGGTGCTGGTCAACAACGCCGGCATCGGCGGCGATGGCCCCATCGAGAGCCTTGATTTCGGGCTCTGGAAAAAGGTGATGTCGGTCAATGTCGACTCGGTGTTCCTGGGCGCCAAGCACGCCCTGACCCACATGCGGGCCCACCAGCCGGGCTCGATCATCAACCTCTCATCGATCGCCGGCCTGATCGCCAACGGCAATTCGCCGGCCTACAACGCTTCCAAGGCGGCGGTTTGGCTGCTCAGCAAGAACATCGCCCTCTACTGCGCCAAGCAGGGGCTGAACATTCGATCCAACTCGATCCACCCGACCTTCATCGACACGCCGATCCTGGATGGCTTCACAGCGCGGTTCGGCAAGGAGGAGGCCCATGCCAAGCTGGCGCGGCAGGTGCCGCTGGGCCGCATCGGCGAGCCGCTGGATATCGCCAACGCCGTGCTCTATTTGGCGAGCGACGAGAGCAAGTTCATGACCGGCGCGGAGATCAAGGTCGACGGCGGCATTTCGGCGATGTGAGCCATACGATTGGGGACATGCGCATGCGCATGTCCCCATCAGCAGTCACCGCGGCGCGCGCTTGGCCAGGATGCGCTGCAGGGTCCGGCGGTGCATGTTGAGGCGGCGGGCGGTCTCGGAGACATTGTGGCCGCACATCTCGTAGACGCGCTGGATGTGCTCCCAACGGACGCGGTCGGCGCTCATCGGGTTTTCCGGCGGGGTTGGGGCGTCACCCTTGGCGGCCAGCAGGGCGCGGGCCACGTCGTCGGCGTCGGCGGGCTTGGAAAGGTAGTCGATCACCCCGGCCTTCACCGCCGCCACGGCGGTTGCGATGTTGCCATAGCCCGTCAGCATGATGACCTTGGCGTCGGGACGCGCATCGCGCACGGCTTCCACGACTTTCAAACCGGTGCCGTCCTCAAGACGCATGTCGAGAACCGCGTGGGCGGGAGCATGACTTCGTAGAGAACTCATGGCTTCGGCGACCGAAGCACAGAGTGTCACCGAAAATCCGCGTTGCTCCAGCGCCCGGCCTAAACGCGTCCGGAGAGGCGCGTCGTCGTCGAGCAGGAGCAGGGACTTGTCCGGCAAGGCCGCAACCAGTTCTACGATATCCGCCATGAACTCAGCGCCTCCCCGCGCCAATACTTAACCTGAACCCCCGGGGGTCATCATGTCGCCCGATTCCATTGGACCGCAAGCGTTTCATGCTCATACGCCCACGAAGCCCGGCGCTTCCAGCGCCGATCGCGGCCAGCGCGCCGCCACAACCGCGCCGCCACGCCGTCCATTCCTGAAATCCACGGTGGCGCCGGTTCGTTCCAGCAGGGTCTTGGCGATGAAGAAGCCCAGTCCCATGCCTATATGGCCGGTGCGCGAGCCCTCCGCTCCGGGGCGCGAGGTCACATAGGGTTCGCCCAGCTTGGCCAGCACCTCGGGCGAGAAGCCGGGACCGTCGTCACGCACCTCGATGACCACGGCGCGGGCGTCGAAACGCGCGATGACGATCACCTCCGCGCGGGCGAAGTCGACGGCGTTCTCGACGATCGAGGTCAGGGCATGGATCACCTCGGCCCGCCGCCAAATGTCGGGCGCCGCCTCGCCGGACGGGCCATTGACCACGGCCTCGACGCGGACGCCGTGGATCATGTGCGGCTCGATGGTCTCTTGGACCAACTGGACCAGGCTCATCCGCTCGTGCACGGCGTCCTTGGCCTCGGGCATCTCGGTCAGGCGCTGCAGGATTTCGCGGCAGCGGGCGGCCTGGCCGATCATCAGCTCGGCGTCCTCGCGGGTCTGCTCGTCGGGGGCGTTGCGGACCATCTCGCGGGCGACGACCGAGATGGTGGCTAGCGGCGTGCCGAGCTCGTGGGCGGCGGCGGCGGCCAGGGCGCCCAGGGCCGACAGCCGCTGCTCGCGGGCCAACACCGTCTCGGTGACATTGAGCGCCAGTTCCATCCGCGCTGATTCCGTCGCCGCCTGCCAGGCATAGGCGCCGGTCAGGGCGATGCCGAGCACCCGCGACAGCACGATGGTCATCATGGTCAGCATGCCGGGCATGGGGCCGGGACCCGCTGCCGAACGATAGGGCAGGGGCAGATGGACGACGGCCAGCACCAGACAGGCCGCCACCGCCAGCGCCCCCATCGCCGCGGCGAACCGGGCCGGCAGGGTGGCGGCCGCCAGGGTCACGGGGGCGATCAGCAGCAGGGAGAATGGATTGATGATCCCGCCGGTCAGATAGAGCATGCCCGTCAGTTGCAGGATGTCGAAGGCGATCTGGGCCGTCGCCTCGCCCTCGCGGGCCATCCGTTGCCCCCCGAACGCCAAGCCGATCAGCACGTTAAGCCAGGCCGACAAGGCGATCAGCGAGAAGCACAGGGTGTAGGGAATCTTCAGGTCCAGACCCGGCCCCGCCACCAACACGGCGATCGTCTGGCCCGCCACCATCAGCCAGCGTTGGGCGATCAGGGTGCGAACCCTCAGGCGCCCACGACGCAGCCCCGGTCCCGCCCAGGACCAGTCCTCGTCTTGCGCCGTCTCCCCGTCGGGCCTATCGAGCCCCGTCCGCGGCGAACTGTGCGGCGCGTTCCTGAACGAAGCGTCTGCCATGTCGCACCATAGGGCCAGACTTTCCCGTCTGGCGAGAACGAAAGGTTCGAGAGCCGATGCCGCGTCATCGCGTAGTCGCCATTCTGGCCGCCATGGCCGCTGTCCTGATCGCCGGAACGCTGATCGTCGGCGCCGGGATGTTCAAGCGCCAGCCTCAACCGGCGCTGATCGGCGGCCCGTTCCAATTGGTCGACCAAGACGGCCAACCGGTCACCGAGAAGGTGCTGAACGGCCAGTGGAACGCGGTGTTCTTCGGCTTTACCTACTGCCCCGACGTCTGCCCCGGCACGCTGCAGGCCCTGGCGACGGCCAGCGACCAGTTGGGTCCCAAGGCCAAGGACCTGAGGATCGTCTTCGTCTCGGTGGACCCGGCGCGCGACACACCCCAGCAGATGAAGGCCTATCTGTCGGCCGACTACCTGCCCAGGAACACCCTGGGCCTAACCGGCACGCCGGAGCAGACCGCCGCCGCCGCCAAGGCCTACCGCGTCTATTCCAAGAAGGTCGGCGACGGGCCGGACTACACGGTCGATCACACGACGGTGATTTATCTGGTCGATCCCAAGGGCCGCTTCGTCAAGCCGCTGGCCTATGGGCTGCCCCCCGAGGAGATCGCCCGGCAGATCAAGGACGCCATGGCGGGCAGATAAAACGCCGCGGCCCTGCAGCGCTACCGGAAGGCTGTACTTTCTTAGGGTGCGGCGTGTTATGTTGCGTTGCAACATATTGGATGCGCCATGCTGTACGCCCTGCACGAGGCAAATTTTTACGCCTCCACGCCCCTCCGTATGGCGGCTCGCGCCGCCCGCGATTTCTGGGGCTCGCCGCTGAACCCGGCGGCGAATAGCGATGTCGGCCGGCGTCTCCACGCCGGAGCCGACCTGTTTTCCAACGTCACCCGTCGCTATGGCAAGCCGGCCTGGAACATCGACAGCATCAAGGTCGGCCAGGTCGATGTGCGGGTGCGGCCCACCGTGGTCTGGGAGAGCCCCTGGGCGCGGCTGATCCAGTTCGACCGCGACATGTCCGACATGCGCCGGGCCGGCAAGTTCAGCCTCGATCCCGCCGTGCTGATCGTCGCGCCCCTCTCCGGTCACTACGCGACCCTGTTGCGGGGTACGGTCGAGGCTTTCCTGCCCGACCACGCGGTATTCGTCGTCGACTGGATCAACGCCCGCGAGGTCTCGGTGCTCGAGGGCAGGTTCGACTTCCACGACTATATCGACCACATCCGCCAGATGCTGGCGGTGCTGGGTCCGCGCCCCAATGTGGTGGCCGTCTGCCAGCCCGGTCCAGCCGTCCTGGCCGCCGCGGCCCTGATGGCCGAGGACAACGACCCTTCGCGCCCGGCCAGCATGACCTTCATGGGCTCGCCGATCGACGCGCGACTCTCTCCCACGGTGACGAACAATCTCGCCGAGGAAAAGCCCTTCGCCTGGTTCCAGTCCAACATGATCTACACCGTGCCGCCGCCCTATCCGGGCATGGGCCGGCGCGTCTATCCGGGCTTCGTACAGCTGGCCAGCTTCATGAGCATGAATAAGGCCAAGCACCAGGAAGCCCACCAGCGCTATTTCCAGGACCTGGTGAAGGGCGACGGCGACAGCGCCGACAAGCACCTGGAATTCTACGACGAATATCTGTCGGTGCTGGACCTGACCGAGGAATTCTACCTGCAGACCATCGACATCGTCTTCCAGCAGCACCTGCTGCCCAAGGGCGAGCTGATGCATCGCGGCCGCTTGGTGAAGCCCGAGGCGATCACCGACATCGGCCTGATGACCGTCGAGGGCGAGAACGACGACATTTCCGGCATCGGTCAGACCCAGGCGGCCCACGGCCTGTGCTCGGGGCTGTCGGACGATCAGAAGGAAGACTACGTCCAGCCCAATGTCGGCCATTACGGCGTGTTCAACGGCCGGCGGTTCCGCGAGGAAATCTATCCCCGCGTCCGCGACTTCATCCGCAAGAGCGACCCGAATTTCAACATTTGAGGCGTCTTTGTCTCCGGCGCCGCCCCTCCCCCGCCTTCCCGGCGAAGGCCGGGGCCCAGATGAAACCCACGAGCCGCTCTGGATGAATCTGGGTTCCGGCCTTCGCCGGGAAGACGGATTCGAGTGCGCTTGGCGCTTCCCAATGTGTAGTCCCAGCTTGTCGCCAGCCTTGCGTGACGTACCGCGACGGGCGATCTAGAGGACATGAATCTCTTCCGCCCGCAGCGCTATGCCGACGGTGACCGGCTGGACGTGCGCGGCTGCGCGGTGCGGCTTAAGGTTGATGGCCGGGCCCGGCGGGTGTCGCTGCGGGTCGATCGCGCCAAGTCCGAGGTGGTGGCCCTGGCTCCCACCCCGCGCCGCCTGACCGAGGCCGTGGCCTTCGCCCACGAGAAGGCCGAGTGGATCGCCGGCCAGCTGGCCGCCCTGCCCACCCGCCAGGTGGTCGCGCCGGGCGGCGTGTTGCGCCTATTGGACCGGCCCTACCGACTTGAGGTCGGCTCTGGCCGGCCGAAAATGACCGACGACGCCCTGATCGCCCCTGACGACAGCACATGGTCGCTGCGCATTCTCCGCTTGGCCAAGCGCGAGGCCCTGACCCGGCTGACCGAACGCACCGCCCACCACGCCGCCGCCCTGAACCGCCCCATGCCCTCGGTGGCCGTCGCCGACCCCAAGGCTCGCTGGGGGTCCTGCCGGCCGGCCAGGCCCGGAACCCCGGCCGCGATCCGCTATAGCTGGCGGCTGGTGCTAGCGCCGTTCGACGTGGCCGATTACGTCGTCGCCCATGAATGCGCTCACCTGATCGAAGCCAATCACGGGCCTCGGTTCTGGGCCCTGTGCGGTCAACTGGCCGGCGATCCGGCCCCCCACCGGGCCTGGCTGCGAGCTCATGCGGCGGAGCTTCACGCGATCTCGGCTTAGGGCGCGAGGGGCTTGGGCGCGCGCAGCTGGGGACATGCACTCATGCCCCGGCCTTGGCCGGGTTGCAGTGGCTTGGCCGTGAGTGCGTGTCCCCATCTTCGCCCGCTGCGTTGGTGGTTGAAGCAGGGATAGTCTTTAAGCGTCCGGGATGACGGTGAGGACACGCACTCACCCCACCGTCCCGACAGGTTTTGACAGGTCGTGGAATGAGTGAATGTCCCCGGCGGGGATCGCCGTCGCGCCATCCCCACAATCGCAACCTCAAACTCCGGCAACTTCAACGCCCAAAAAAATAACCAGCGTCACAACCGCTGGCGCACTCAAACCTCCCGTATGCTGATCTCACCTCGTCGCGGGGGAAGGGCGCATGGCCAGCGACCGATGCGGCGGCGGGGGGCGATCGAGCGGGACTGGGCTGGAGGGAGTTACTCCAGCGTGTCCGGGGAGCCTGGCGTTGTAGGCCCCGCCCGCCGTCGGCGTCGACGGGGAACAAGCGTGCGTGTCCATTGATCCGCGCCCTCGTCACCCGTTTGGACCGGAAACGGTTCACACCGGATTCGGCTAAGTCTCAACAGGGCTGCCCACCGGACGCGGACGGATAACGATGGCGCGGAGCGATCGCCTTCGTCGAAACGGCACACTGTTCAAAACACTCCGGACGTCGTCCGGCGCTCCGCGACACTTTTCAACCGCTCACAGCCAGATTGGCGTGGGACCACACACTTGTCACCAAGCCCCGGCGCGTTTCAAACTTGACGCGGTCGTCACTTTTAATTTGACCCCGCCCGCCCTTTGAGTTGACAGTGTTCAGATAGGCCAGAGACCCGCGTCAGACGGGCCCTGTCCAGCCCCTTAGGCGAGGAGCCCCCCATGACGGACAAGAACATCACCAAGGACGCCATGTACGACGCGGTGGCGCCGGACGACTTCGAGTCGATGCTCGAGCTGGACCGCTACAACAACCGCTCCACGGCCTTCGACAAGATCATCTCCGCGACCCACGACCACTTCTGGGACCCGCTGGACAAGGCCTATATCGATTTCGACGAGCCGTTCGACATGGAGAACCAGGCCCTGGTTCCCGAGGAGCTGGTCATCGCCCTGTCCACCGACTACGTCTCCAACCACCTGTCCGATCCCAAGCAGCGCATCCGCTTCATCAACCAGTCGGTGCTGCGCAGCTTCTCTTCGATCCTGCATGGTGAGCAGGGCGCTCTGAACCTGTCGGCCTCGCTGTGCCACGTGCTGAAGGACCAGGGCGCCCAGGAATACGCCGCCAACCAGACCCGCGAAGAGGCCCGTCACGTCACGGCCTTCGCCAAGTACATCAAGGCCCGCTGGGGCAAGCCGGTCGAGTGCGGCCCGGCCCTGAAGACCCTGCTGATCGAGATCATCGGCGCGCCGGAGGTCTACAAGAAGATCATCGGCATGCAGATGCTGGTCGAGGGCCTGGCCATGGGCGCCTTCGCCACCTTCTACAACCAGATTAACGATCCGGTCGGCAAGAAGATGTTGCAGCTGGTGATGACCGACGAGGCCTTCCACCACAAGTTCGGCAAGATCTGGGCTGACCGCACCGTCCCCAAGCTGAGCCCCGAGGAGCACGCGATCATCGAGGACTGGGCGGCGCACTGCTTCCAGACCCTGCTGTTCAACCTGGTCTCGCCGCACCAGCAGCTCGATCTCTACGCCGAGTTCGGGCTTGATCCCGACAAGGTGGTCGAGGAGTACGGGAAGATCATGACCGACGATGTCCGTCGCGAGGCCATGAAGGAGCAGACCAACATCTTCCGGGTGCTGGTCAAGACGCTGTTGAACGCCGGCATCATCACCGAACGCACCAAGGCGTTCTACGCGATGTATGTCGATATCGATGAGCTGAAGTCCGAAGGCGACCGGATGGTCGGCGACGACATCGCCGAGGAGGGCATCCGCCACCTGCAGGCCATCAACTTCCGGGATCGGCCCTCTGCCCCTGTGACCATCGCCGCCGAATAGGGTCCTCGGTTTGTTTCTCAGCGCCTCGACGGGGAACCCCGGCGAGGCGCTTTGCGTTTATGGCGTCTTGTGAGGCAAGGTGGCGACATGCGCATCCGATCGTTCGTTCTGGCCGCGACCCTGGTCGCGACACTCGCCCCGAGTCTGGCGCCCAGCCTGGCGCTCGCGGCCGCCCAGCCACCTTCCAAGCCGGTTTCGGCGGCCTTCTACACCGGAAAATGGTACGAGGTCGCCCGCACGCCCAATGCGGGCCAGCGCGATTGCCAGGCCGCCACCACCCAGTTCACTGACAAGGGCGCCGAGGGCTTCACGGTCGTCCAGATCTGCCATAAGGGCAGCGCTTCCGGGCCGCCTAAGACCTTCAACACCACGGGCAAGATCGCCGCCGGAAGCCAGAACGCCAAGTTCAGGATGAGCTTCCTGGGAGGGCTGAAGAAGCAGGAATACTGGGTTCTGGACCGGGCCGGCGACCAGTCCTGGGCGATCATGGCCACGCCGGGCGGCAACTTCGTCTGGCTTCTGTCGCGCGACGCCGTGATGAGCCCAGCCGCCAGGGCCACCGCCTTGGCGAGGGTCAAGGCCCTGGGCTACGCCAAGCTGGAATTCCCCAAGCAGCCGCCGGCCTGAGGTCGCTGATGACCCGCCGCCTCCTCGGCTTCGCCGCCGTTCTCTTGACCGCGATCGGTCTCGTCGCCTGCGTGGCCGGCCCCAGCGGTAACAGGAACCCGCCCCAGCCCGCCAAGGCCGTGGATCTCGATCGCTATGCCGGCCGCTGGTATGAGGCGGCCCGCTACGACATGCGATTCGAGAAGGGCTGCGACGGGGTCACGGCCGACTATTCCAAACGCCCCGACGGCCTGATCCGGGTGGTCAACACCTGCCACCAGGGCGGGCCGACCGGACCGGTCAAGGTCAGCGAGGGCAAGGCCAAGGTCGTCGACGCGACTCGCCAAGCCAAGCTGAAGGTCTCGTTCTTCGGCCCGTTCTATGTCGGCGACTACTGGGTGCTCGATCACGCCGAAGACTACAGCTGGTCGATCGTCGGCGAGGGCTCCGGCAAGTATCTGTGGCTGTTGACGCGCAAGCCGCCGACACCGACGGAGCTCAAGACCCTGACCAACCGGGCTCGCGCAATGGGCTACGACACGACGATGCTACGCGTGACGCAGCACACATCTTGATTTGTACGGAATTTTGTACATATTGGTCATCGTCGATCATGGAGGATCGCGATGGACGTGCTCAGCTACTCCGACACCCGCGCCAATCTCAAAGAGGTCATGGACCGTGTCGTCGATGACCGCGCTCCAGTCGTGGTCACCCGCCAGAAGGCCGAGTCCGTCGTCATGGTTTCGCTGTCGGACTGGCACGCGATGGAAGAAACGATCCACCTCTTCTCGTCGTCGACCAATGCCGAACGCCTGCGTAGGTCGATCGCCCAGCTGGAGAGTGGGCAAGGATCTGAGCGGACGCTGATCGAGCTGTGAAGCTCGTCTTTTCGCAGGATGCCTGGGAAGACTATCTGCATTGGCAGGCCACTGATCAGGCTGTGGTGGATCGTGTGAACGCCCTAATCAAGGAATGTTCCCGCATGCCGTTCAAGGGCACGGGCAAGCCTGAGCCGCTCAAGGGCGACCTGAAGGGCTGGTGGTCGCGGCGCATCACGCTAGAGGACAGGCTGGTTTATCGCGTGGCCGGTTCAGGCGAAGACCAGAGGCTGGAAATCGCCCAATGCCGTTACCACTATTGACCCCCTTGAAACCCGAACAAAGCTGGAACATGGTTCCGGCATGGACGTCGTCATCGACCTTCGGCCTTCACGGCCTCAGACCACCGACCTGGTGACGCGGGGCGCGGCGCGGTTCCTGGTGTCGCTGGGCTATGCGCCCCTGGCCGAGGTGACCCTGCCCAATGGCCGGCGGGCCGACCTGATGGCGCTGGGCCGCAAGGGCGACGTGCTGATCATCGAGGTGAAGTCCGGGCTGGAGGACTTCCGCATCGACCGCAAATGGCCGGAATACGCGCCCTATTGCGACGCCTTCTATTTTGCGGTCGCGCCGAATTTTCCTGAAGGAATTCTGCCCGACGATCCAGGTCTGATCGTCGCCGACGGCTTTGGTGGGGCCGTGGTGCGCGAGGCTCCGGTCACGCCGCTGGCACCGCCGCGCCGCAAGGCGCTCACCCTGGCCTTCGCAAGGATGGCGGCGCTGCGTGCCGCCGGTGTCAATGCCGAGCGCCTCGCCCTCTAACTTGGCGCTCCCGGCCTAACGGTCGAAATTACGGGCGAGCAGGAACCCAAACACCAGGCCGGCGACGAAGGTCCCCACAGCCAGGGCGACAGGGCGCTCTTCGGCGACCACATGGGCCGCCTGGGCTTTTTCAAGAGTCCAGGTCTTGCCGATCTCGGCCTTCTCGCCGACGAACTCGGCGGCGACATGGGCCTTCTCGGTGACGGTCTCGACGGCCTTGTCCACGGCGGCCTTGGCGCGCTTGGCGCCGGTCTTGGCCGTGGTCTTCGGGGCTGGAGCCTTGATCGTGAAGTCGGTCATACGAAATCCCACGGGGAGGAGAGCTGAAAGACGTAACGCGCCGGAAGGCAAATCGTTTCGGCCAGGCAACCCGCCAGCCTAGTTGTCGCGCACCACCTTGAGCACGCTATCGCCATAACGGTCCAGCTTGCCCTGGCCAACGCCGCCGGCCTTGGCCAGGGCGCCTAGCGTGCCGGGGCGGGCGGCGGCGATCTCGGCCAGGGTGGCGTCGTGGAAGATCACATAGGGCGGCACGTGCTGCAATTGGGCCGCCTCGCGACGCCAGGATCGCAGGGCCTCGAACACAGCCTGGTCCTCGAGCGGCACGGTCAGGGCCTGGCGTTTGCGGGCCGTCTTGCCCGCCGCCGCGCCGCCGGCGCGGCCAGGCGCCTCGGCGGTGGCAGGCTGCTGGCGCAGGGAGACCAGCCGTTCGCCACGATAGACCTGGCGCACCCCCTCGCCGTCGCCCAGACCGATCAACGGCCGGCCGTCATTGGGATCCTCGCGCAGCAGGCCCTCGAACACCAAGGTGTCGAGCAGCTCGCGCCAGCCTTGCGGGCTGAATTCCTTGCCGATGCCGAAGGTCGACATCTGGGCCTCGGCCTGGGTGACGTCCTTGGTCTTGCCCAGCAGGTGGTCGATCAACCGGCCGCGCCCGAACCGGCCGCCCATGCGGTGGGCCGCCGACAAGGCCTTCTGGGCGGCCTGGGTCGCATCCACGCCAGTGGGGGGCGAAACGCAGATGTCGCAGACGCCGCAACGCTCGACCCCCTCCTCGCCGAAATAGCGGCGAACGGCGGCGGCGCGGCAGGTGACGCCCTCAAGCATGGCGTAGAACTGCCGCAGCTTGCGCAGTTGCACCGCCTTGACCTCGTCGGGCGCGCTCTGGCCGTCGATGCGGCGCACGGCCCAGGCCAGGTCTGCGGAGCTATAGAGGGTAATGCCCTCGGCCGGCTGGCGGTCGCGGCCGGCCCGGCCGATCTCCTGCCAATAGGCCTCTATGGCGGCCGGCGGATCGGCGTGGATCACGAAGCGGACGTCCGGCTTGTCGACGCCCATGCCAAAGGCGATGGTCGCGACCATCACCGCCTCGTCGGCCTCCAGGAACTCCTCCAGCCGGCGAGCCCGGACGGTCCTGTCGAGGCCGGCATGGTAGGCCAGGGCTGGAATGCCCTCGGCGATCAGCTTCTCGGCCAGCTTCTCGGTGGAGTCGCGGCTGCCGGCATAGACCACGCCGGCCCGGTTGGGCCGCTCGGTGACCAGTTCGATGACCCGCTCGTGGCCCTTGCCCTTCTTGCGTTCAGCATTGAGGGCCAGTTCGTGGCGGGCGAAGCTGTCGACGAACTCGGCCGCGCCCTGCAGGCGTAGTTCGCTGCGGATATCGTCGCGGGTCCGGGCGTCGGCGGTGGCGGTGACCGCCAGGCGCGGGGCATGGGGGAAGACCTCGGCCAGGCGACCCAGCATGCGGTATTCGGGCCGGAAGTCGTGACCCCACTGGCTGACGCAGTGGGCCTCGTCGACGGCGACCAGCGACAGGGCCAGGCGTGACAGCCGCTCCAGCATCGACGGCTGCATCAGGCCTTCGGGCGACAGATACAGCAAGTCCAGCCCGCCGGCGTCAATCCGCCGCCAGATTTCGGTTCGCTCGGCCGGCAAGGTGTTGCTGTCCAGCCGCTCGGCGGCGACCCCGGCCTGTTGCAGCCCGGCTACCTGGTCGGCCATCAGGGCGATCAGCGGCGAGACCACCAGGCCCAGGCCCGGACGGATCAGGGCGGGGATCTGGTAGCACAGGCTCTTGCCGCCGCCGGTTGGCAGCACGGCCAAGGCGCTGCGGCCCTCCAGCAGTTCGGTGATCACCCCGGCTTGCAGGCCGCGGAACTCGGCATGGCCGAAGGTGCGGCGCAAGACCTCGCGAGCCGCCTCGATCGAGGGCGGCGGCCCAGGGGAATAGCGGTCGAAACTTGAGTCAGGCTGATCGTGCACGAGCGTGTTCTGACAGCGCCCGGCCACAAGGCCAAGCGCGGCGCCACGATCTAGCCCCGGAAATTGGCTCAAAAGCCGACATCGGCTTCAACGGCCCTGCAAAGCGGCTCATCACCCTGGTTTCAGCGCGATCGGAAGCTGAAACGAGACATGAACACGCTTGCGCCGCAAGATGGGGAAGGCGGCGTTCATGCCTCGTCAATCTTGTCGCGCGTTCTGTGAGCTTCGGTTAAACGGATTTCGGCGCGACCTCGGGACACCCGCGCCTTTCGGGAACAGGACGACATGGCCAACGGTACCTTCGGCGGGAACAGGCCGGCGAAGCCGCAGCGCACGCCTCTGCAGGCGCTGCTGTATTGGACGATCGTGCTCGGCGTCTGGGGCCTGATCTTCGTGGTCGCCTTTTTCGCGGTATTCGCCAGCGACCTGCCCGACACCTCCAAGCTTTACGACGTCAAACGCCAGCCTTCGATCAACTATCTGGATCGCTCCGGCGCCCTGCTGGCCGTTCGCGGCAGCCAATATGCGCCGCCCGTCGATCTGGACGCCCTACCGCCCTATGTGCCGGCCGCTTTCGTAGCGATCGAGGACCGCCAGTTCTACCACCACATCGGCTTCAATCCCTGGGGCATCGGCCGCTCGATCATCTGGAACATCAGCCATCGTGGCGGCCCGCAGCGCGGCGGCTCGACCATCACCCAGCAGCTGGCCAAGAACCTGTTCCTCAGCCCCGCCCAGAACTATCGCCGCAAGGCCCAGGAGTTGATCCTGGCCGTCTGGCTGGAGCTGAAGTTCAGCAAGAAGCAGATCCTGGCACTCTACATGAACCGGGTCTATTTCGGGGCCGGGGCCTATGGCATCGAGGCCGCCTCGCAGCGCTATTTCAACAAGCCCGCCTCACAGCTGACCGTGGGCGAGGCCGCCTTGCTGGCCGGACTGATGAAGGCGCCCGCCCGCTATTCGCCGGTCTCGGCCAGCGACCGCGCGGCTCGCCGCGCCACCATAGTGCTCGACGAGATGGTGCGGATGCGGGCGATCACCGCCGAACAGCGCGACCAGGCCTTCGCCGAACCCGTGCGGGTCTCGGCGACCCTGGCCAATCAGCGCGCCCAATATTTCACCGACTATGTCGACGCCCAGGTCCGCTCGCTGGTCGGCGAACCGACCGAGGACCTGGTCGTCGAGACCACCCTGGACCTGCCGATCCAGGTGGCGGCCGAGCGTTCGGTGCAACTGGGCGTCGAGGGTCATAAGGCTCAGGGTGTGCAGCAGGCGGCCCTTGTGGCCATCGACGGCGAGGGACGCATCCGGGCCTATGTCGGCGGCGTCGACTACAGCGAGAGCCAGTTCGATCGCGCGACCAGCGCCCGCCGCCAGGCCGGCTCGGCCTTCAAGCCGTTCGTCTATCTCACCGCCATGGACCAGGGCCGCAATCCCAGCGTCGTGGTCAATGACGAGCCGGTGAAGATCGGCACGTGGGAGCCCAAGAACTACACCAACAAGTATCTGGGCCAGATGACCCTGCAGACGGCCCTGGCCCAGTCGATCAACACCGTCGCCGCGCGCCTGGCCAATGAGGTCGGCACCAGCAACGTCGCCGCCACCGCCCGCCGCCTGGGGATCACCAGCAAGATCCAGCTCGACCCGTCCATGGCCTTGGGCGCGGTTGAGGTCAGCCCGATGGAGATGGCCCAGGCCTACGCCCCGTTCTCGAACGGCGGCTTCCTGGCCAAGGGCTACGGCATCGAGCGCATCCGCACCACCAGCGGCAAGGTTCTGTACGACCACAGTGTCGACAAGGGCCAGCGCCCGGCGGTCATCGGCTCGCCGTCACTGCAATATATGAACCAGATGATGCGCCAGGTCGTGGCCTCGGGCACCGGGGCGCGGGCCAAGGTCGCCAGCTACGACATCGCCGGCAAGACCGGCACCACCAGCGACTACAAGGACGCCTGGTTCGTCGGCTATACCGGCGGCTTCGTCACTGCGGTATGGACCGGCAAGGACGACAATACCCCGATGAAGAAGGTCACCGGCGGCGGCGCGCCGGCCGAGATCTGGAAGACCTTCATGAGCGCCGCCCTGCCGCGCCTGAAGGCCACCCCGATCCCCGGCGGCGTCGTCGAGCCCCCGGCCCCAGTCACCGACGACCCGATCGGAGACATACTGACGGGTCCGGGGACGCCGCAGGGTCCGGCGGCCGAGACCCCGGCTCCCGGCACGCCCCCGCCGGAGCAGCTGCCTTATTGAGGCTAGCCAGGTTAGCCGGGGCCATGGCCCCGGCTAGCGCGGCTAGCGCGGCTAGCGCGGCTAGCGCGGCTAGCGCGGCTAGCGCGGCTAGCGCGGCTAGCGCGGCTAGCGCGGCTAGCGCGCATTCGTCGCCGCCACACGAAGGCTATGACGTCGCAAGCCTCATTTTGATGCGCCAGCAGCCTTGGCTTCGTCGCGCCCGATCACAGGGTTGCACGAGGGGGATGGAGGAATGTTGAGCTACCTGTGCTCCAGGTACGGCGCCTTCGCGTCGGCCCGGATCAGGCCCTTGGTCGCGTCGCCGACACCAATCAGCACGAACTGCACCGCCAGGGCGCAGAGGATCAGGCCCAGCACCCGCACCACGATGCTCATGCCGATCCGGCCCAGCACCCGGCTGATGATCGGCGAGGCCCAGAAGACGGCGACCAGCACCACCGACACCGCCGCGATCACCGCGCAGCCGATCGCCATGCCCGCCAGGCCAAAGCTCTTGGCCTCGCTGGCATAGATGATCACCGTCGAGATCGCGCCCGGCCCGATCAGCAGCGGCATGGCGAAGGGCACGATCAACCGCTCGAACCGCTGCTTGGCATAGACCCGCGCCGACTGGCCCTCGATGCCCTCGGCCGCGTCGGCGAACATGGTGGTGAAGTCGTCGCGCACCATGTCGAGCCCGAGGATGAACAGGATGATGCCGCCGGCGATGCGGAAGGCCGGCATCGAGATGCCGAAGAACTCCAGCAAGGACACCCCGGTGAAATAAAAGAATATCAGGAAAGCGGCGACGAACAGGCCGATATAGAGCGCCACCATTCGCCGGCCGGCTCCGGCCGCGCCCAGGGTGGCGGCGGCGAACAGCGGCACGTTGCCGATCGGGTCGATCAGGGCGAACAGCGCGACGAAGAAGTTGACGGCGAGTTCTGCCTGGCTCATTCGACCTGCTTAGCCTTCAATCCGCGTTTGGTGCTCGCCCTTCTTAGGGTGAAGCGTCGCCGCGCGCCACACCCGGGGACCTCGCCCATGACCGCCGATCCGCGCCTGATCGTCCCGCTCGATCTTCCCAGCGTCGCTGAGGCCCGCCAGATGGTTGAGGCGCTGGATGACGCCGTGTCGTTCTACAAGATCGGGCTGGAGCTGCTGGCCACCGACGGCATGGCCTTCGCCGGCGACCTGAAGCGCCAGGGCAAGCAGGTTTTCCTGGACTGGAAGCTGCACGACATCGGCGCGACGGTGGAGCGCTCGGCCCGGGTGCTGGCCGGCGCGGGCTGCGACCTGCTGACGGTCCATGCCGAACCGCAGGTGATGGCCGCTGCCGTGAAGGCCAAGGGCGGCTCGAGCCTGAAGATCCTGGCCGTCACCGTGCTGACCAGCCTGACCGACGCCGACCTCATCGAGATGGGATACGCCTTCGGAACCCGCGACCTCGTGGCCCGGCGCATTCGCCAGGCGGTGGACTGCGGCGTCGACGGCATCGTCTCCTCGCCCCAGGAGGCCGCCCTGGCCCGCGAGATCGCCGGACCCGACTTCCTGGTGGTGACGCCCGGCGTGCGCCCTTTCTGGGCCGCCAAGAACGACCAGGCCCGCGCCGCCACCCCCGCCGACGCCCTGAAGGCCGGCGCCAGTCACCTGGTCTGCGGCCGCCCGATCACGGCGGCCAACGACCCGCGCGAAGCGGCGCTGAAGGTGGTGGCGGAAATGGAGGGGGTTTAGAAATCCACCGCGACGCCCTTGCGCTCCCAGTCGCCGAACCGCGTCGGCTCGGGGCCGTCTCGACCGCCTTCCTCGGTGGGCAGGGCGGCGACCTGAGCGCCGGCGCGGCGGGCGGCGGCCTCTTCGAGGGCGCGGCGGGCGGCCGGGGTCAGGGGCTTGTCGGGGGCCGCGCCAGGCGGCAGATCGGTCTCGGACATCGGCGCTTCTTAACACCCTTCACGCCAAAAAGCTTGCGCTCGCCGTCGCCTCGGGGCACGGCGAGGCGGTGACTCAGGAACTCAATGACGGCCTCCCCGCACGGGAAGGCGCTCTCGCCCTCATCGAAGCGGCCTTGTCGCGACGCGGGGGCCTCGACGAGGCCGCTTCGGCCAACGCTTTCCGCTTTCTCGAACCGCGGGAGCGCGCCTTCGCGCGCGCCCTGGCCATGGCGGCACTGCGCCACCTTGGCCCCATCGACCGCGCCTTGGCCGGCAAGCTGGCCAAGGAGCCGCCGCCACGCGTGCGCAACCTGCTGCGGCTGGGCGCGACCCAAGCCTTTTTCCTGGAGGTGCCAGCCTTCGCCGCCGTCGCCACCAGCGTCGAACTGGCCGGGGCCAGCAAGACCAGCCGACCGTTCAAGGGCCTGGTCAACGCCGTGTTGCGCGGCCTGCTGCGCGACGGCGGCCTGTCGGACGCCTCCGAACACCTGGCCCCGCCCTGGCTCTACGCCCGATGGGTCAGCGCCTATGGCCGCGACACCGCCGACGCGATCGCCGCCCAGATCGGCTTCGAACCCGCCACCGACCTGTCGCTGAAACCCGACTTCGACCCGACCGCCCTGGCGATCGAGCTGGATGGCGAGATCCTGCCCGGCGGCACGCTGCGCACCGAGCGGCGCGGCGACGTCTCGGCTTGGCCGGCCTTCGAGGACGGCGTCTGGTGGATCCAGGACGCCGCCGCCGCCGTGCCCGCCCGCCTGCTGAACCTCACGCCCGGCGAGACCGCGCTCGACCTCTGCGCCGCGCCCGGCGGCAAGACGATGCAGATGGTCGCCGCCGGCGCCCAGGTCGTAGCCATCGACCGCTCGCCTGCCCGCCTGGGCCGGGTGACCGAGAACCTGGCCCGCACGCATCTGACCGCCGAGGTGATCGCCGCCGACGCCGGGGCCTGGGACGACGCGCGAACCTTCGACGCCGTGCTGCTCGACGCCCCCTGCTCGGCCACCGGCACCTTCCGCCGCCACCCCGACGTGCTGTGGGCCGCGCGTCCGGGCGACGTGGCCAGCCTGGCCGGCGTGCAGAGCAAGCTGCTCGACAGCGCCGCCGGGCGTCTTAAGCCTGGCGGTCGCTTGGTCTATTGCGTCTGCTCGCTGGAGCCCGAGGAGGGCGAGGCCCAGGTCGAGGCCTTCCTGGCCCGCCGGCCGGACATGGCGCTGGACCCGATCGTCCCTGAGGAAGGCGGCGCGCCCGCCGCCAGCCTGACGCCGCGCGGCACCCTGCGCATCCTGCCACACCACCGCGAAGGTGGCCTGGACGGGTTCTTCGCGGCGCGGTTCGTCAAGAAATAGTCGATGCCGCGCCAAACCCGCGCGCGACAACGGGCTCGCTTGTCGCGCGAGGCCAAGCCCGCTAAGCCAAGGTCATGACCGCGCCACTGATCGCCCCGTCCATTCTCGCCTCGGACTTCGCCAAGCTGGGCGAAGAGGTCGCCGCCATCGAGGCGGCCGGCGCGGACTGGGTGCATGTGGATGTGATGGACGGCCACTTCGTGCCCAACATCACGCTGGGTCCCGATATCGTCAAAGCCATCCGCCCGCACGCCACGATCCCGTTCGACGTGCACCTAATGATCAGCCCGGCCGACCCCTATCTGGAAGCCTTCCGCGCCGCCGGCGCCGACCTGATCAGCATCCATCCCGAAGCCGGCCCGCACCTGCACCGCTCGCTCAAGCGCATCCGCGAACTGGGGGCCAAGGCCGGGGTGGTGTTCAACCCCTCGACGGCGATCGACCATGTCGAATGGATCCTGGAAGACGTCGACCTGCTGCTGGTTATGAGCGTCAATCCCGGCTTTGGCGGCCAGAGCTTCATTCCCGGTCAGTTGCGCAAGGTGGAGGCCCTGCGCAGGATGGTCGAGGCCCGCGGGCTGGATGTCATCATCGAGGTCGATGGCGGGGTTACCCCGGCCACCGCGCCGCAGTGCGTGGCGGCGGGGGCCACGGCTCTGGTCGCCGGCTCGGCGGTGTTCAAGGGCGGACCCGCCTTCTATGCCGACAATATCCGCGCCTTGAAGGGCGGCTGATCCAGCGACATGGAGGGGGCTCCCGCGACACCGTCGGTCCGTAAGTCCTCCGCCTTGCTTGGCGGACCTTCCGGGCGTGGCAGATCCCGCGCGGGTCGCACCAAGGGCGTGTTCCTGAAAGCCCTGGGCGCGGCGACGCGGGCCAATGTCGAGCGCGAGTGGTTCGGCTCACCACCGCACCGCGCCCTGATCAGTCGCCCCCACCCGGTGGGTCTGGCCGCCCATCCGCATGACCCGCGTCCAGTGGACCTGGAGCGGGGTCGGCAATTGCTGGACGGGGTCATGGCGCTGGACGGCGGCGCCCTGCGCCTGGGCGAGACGGGCGACCCCTTCGATCAGCCCAGCCCCACCCGGCAGTTCGCCATCGCTCTGCACGGCTTCGACTGGCTGCCGCACTTGATGTCGGCCGGACCCGGCTCGTCGCGCCTGGCCCTGCGCCTGCTGCAGGATTGGCGAAGGGTGTTCGGCGTCTGGAACGCCTTCTCGTGGAGCGGCGAGCGGCTGGAGCGGCGCACCTTCCACCTGGCCTGCGCGGCCCGGGCCCTGGCGCCGGAAGCGTCGGACGCCGAGATCTCGGCCATAGCGCTCGACATCGCCCGGGGCGCGCGCCAGCTGCTCAAGGCTTGCGACGCACCCCATCGCGCCCTGGAGCGGGCGGTCGTGGTCACCATCGCCGGCTGCGCCCTGTCGGGCAAGGCCAGCGACCGGCTGATCGCGACGGGCCTCAAGCGGGTCATCGCGCTGATGGAGCTCATCGTCCTGCCAGATGGCGGTCATGCCAGCCGTTCGCCCGAGGCGGGGTTGGAGCTGCTGTTCGACCTGCTCACCCTGGACGACGCCTTGAACCAGCGCGGACGGCCCGCACCCGAAAGTCTGGGGCGGGCCATCGACCGCCTGAGCTCCTCGGTGCGGTTCTTCGTACTGGCGGATGGCCATCTGGCCGCCTTTCAGGGCGGCGAGGCCGTCGGTTCGCGCCGGGTCGCCGCAGCCCTGGCCCATGACGACCAAGGGCCACGCCCGCCGCAGAGCGCGCCGCATGTCGGCTATCAGAAGATGCAGGGCGGCAGCATCCAGGTGATGGCCGACGCCGGACCGCCGGCCAAGGGCGTGCTCAGCGTCGCGGCCTGCGCCCAGCCGGCCGCCATAGAGATCGTCTGCGGCAAGGACCGGCTGATCACCAGCTGCGGCTGGAGCCCGGAGGCCGCCGGCGCCAACGCCTTTCGCCTCTCGGACGCGGCCTCGACCCTGTCGGTGGGCGACGGCTCGGCCGGACGCCCCCTGGCGGGCTGGCGGGCTGGCGGGCTGGGCCCCTGGCTGATCGACGGCGCGGCCGACGTCGAGGTCAAGCGCCACGACGTGGCCGACACCGGCGTCTGGCTGGACATCGTCCACGATGGTTGGAAACGCCTGGGCCTGACCCATGCCCGCCGCCTGTTCCTTGACCTCAAGGCCGACGAACTGCGCGGCGAGGACAGCCTGCTGCCGATCGTCTCAGGCGGCGAGGACGGCCCGCGCCGCTATCTGCCGTTCATGATCAGCTTCCACCTCCATCCCGACGCCCGCGCCTCCCTGGCCCGTGACGGCAAGAGCGTGCTGATCAAGGGTCAGTCCAATGTGGGCTGGTGGCTGCGCAACGACGCGGTGGACGTGGCCATCGCGCCGTCCGCCCATTTCGATCATGGCCACGCCCGACGGGCCGGGACGATCGTCCTCAAGAGCCAGGTCCGGCCCGAAAAGGGCGCCAAGATCCGTTGGAAGTTGGCTCGAGCGGCGGACCACTGATCGCGCCCAACCCGCACGACGCGACTTTGCAATAGACGCACGAGACCGCACTCACCGTCATCCACGAAAACTTCGAGTGTTCTATTAAGCGGCAGCGTTAGGCGGCACTTAGCCGAGAAGATCAGCAATTCATTTTTATGGCGCTTCGAAGCCGCATGATGGTTCGAAGAGTCGGCGGCGTGGCCCAACCCTGCAAGTCATCAAGAAAACTTGAGGGGCACTCAACAATGTTTCGCACCAAACGAGCTTTGCTCGCCAGCTTGTCTATGGCCGCGCTATCCTTCGGCGTCGCGCAGGTCGCCATGGCGGCCGAAAGCCCGCCCACGCCCGACAATGACACCGTCGAGGCCGTCATCGTCACCGGCACCCGGGTTTCCGGCCTGAAGGCCGTCGACAGCGCCGCGCCGATCCAGGTGCTGGACTCCCTCGCCCTGAAGGGCGCCGGCAAGCCCGACCTGATGTCGGCCCTGGCCCAGGCGATCCCATCGTTCAACGCCCAGGCCTTTGGCGGCGACACTGCGGCCCTGACGCTGTCGGCCCGTCTGCGCGGCCTGAGCTCCAATCACACCCTGGTGCTGATCAACGGCAAGCGTCGGCACGGTACGGCCAACCTCGCGGTTCTCGGCGGACCCTACCAGGGCGGCGCCGCGGCCGACCTGAACTTCATCCCGCTGTCGGCCATCGACCACATCGAAGTGCTGCAGGACGGGGCCGCCGCCCAGTACGGCACCGACGCCATCGCCGGGGTGGTCAACATCATACTTAAGAAGAGCGCTTCGGGCGGCTCGCTCGACGTCACGGGTGGCAAGTACAGCGCGGGCGACGGGGAGACGGGCAATGTCTCGGCCAATATCGGCCTGGCGCCGTTCTCCGACGCCTATCTGAACATAACGGCCGAGACCCGGTATCACGGTCTCAGCGACTGGGGCGGCGACGACCAGCGGGTGATCCGCGGCGCCACCGCCGCCAACGGCTGGGCCGCCAGCTTGGCGGGATATCCGCACACCAACAAGATCTCGGGCGACGCCCGCTATCAGCTGACGACCTTCGCCTTCAACAGCGGCGTCGAGATCGGCGACGTGAACCTCTATTCGTTCGGCACCTACGGCCACAAATACGCCGGCGCCTATGAGAACTTCCGCAAGCCTAGCCGCCTGCCACAACTCTATCCGCTGGGCTTCAACCCGATGGAGACCATCAAGGAGGAAGACTACGCCTTGACGGTTGGCGCGGAGGGCAAGCTGTTCGGCGATTGGAACTGGGACCTGTCCACCACCTACGGCCGCGACTTCGCCGCCATCAACGTCACCAACTCTGTCAACAAGGACCTCTATCTGGCGGCCGCCACGGTGCCGGGCCATGGCTCGACCCAGTCGGCCTTCCACGCCGGCGCCTTCCTCTCCACCCAGTGGACCACCACCCTGGATCTGAGCCGAGGGTTCGACATCGGCATGGCCGGTCCGCTGAACGTCGCCTTTGGCGCCGAGCAGCGGCACGAGACCTACAAGATCAAGGCCGGGGAGTATTCCTCGCGCTATAACGGCGGTTCGCAGTCCTATCCGGGCTTCTCGCTGACCGACGCCGGCGAACACGAACGCGACAACGAGGCGGTCTATGTCGATTTCGCGCTGAAGCCGGTCGAGGCCCTCCAGTTGGACGCCGCCGCCCGCTACGAACACTTCAGCGACTTCGGCGACACCACGGTCGGCAAGCTGACCGGCCGCTACGATTTCACCGACGCCTTCGCCCTGCGCGGCACGGCCAGCACGGGCTTCCGCGCCCCGACCCTGGCCGAAGAGAACTACTCGGCCACCAATGTCGGCCCGACCTCGGCCTTCGTGCAGCTGGCGCCGAACTCCATCGGCGCCAAGCTGGTGGGCGTCACTGGCCTCAAGCCCGAGAAATCGACCAACTACAGCGTCGGTTTCGTGGCCCACCCGATCTCGCGCATGACCGCTACGATTGACGCCTATCAGATCGAGATCAAAGATCGCATCGCCGGCAGCGGCTCGCTGTACGGGGCCGGCGGGGCGCACAACTACGCGGCCGTATCCGCCGCCATCGCCGCCAACGGCAATTCGATCTCCGACGACGCCACCGACATCGGCATCAACATCTTCACCAACGGCCTGGACACCCGGACTCGCGGCGTCGAGGCAGTGGTGAGCTATTCCAGCGACTTCGAAGACTACGGCCACGTCGAATGGAGCCTGGCGGGCAACTACAACAAGACCGAGGTCACCAAGATCGCGCCCGCGCCAACCCAACTGGCGGGCGCGTCGCTCTATGACAAGGCCGCGATCTCGGACCTCGAGACCGCCTCGCCGAAGTACAAGGTCTCGGGCGGCGCGCTCTTCTCGCACGGCCCGATCAGCGTGAACCTGCATGAGACGCTGTACGGAAAGTCCACCGAATACGCCACCTATGATGGCGGCAAGTACTGGCTGGAAAAGGTCGATTCCGCTTTCATCACCGACCTTGAAGTTTCCTGGAAAGTCATGCCGCAGTTCAAGGTCTCGGCCGGCGCCAACAACCTGTTCGACAAGAAGCCGGACAGGAAGAGCGCCGACGAACTCGAGGACGAGGCCGACAACGGCAACGGGGCTCAGGACATCTATCCGAGCTTCTCGCCGTACGGCCTGAACGGCGGCTACTACTACGGCAAGTTCGCCTACACGTTCTAAGGACACGGCGGCCGGCGTTCGCCTTCGGGCGGACGTCGGCTGACGCCGGAAATTGAAGCCTCTTACGGCCCGAGTTGTCACGGCGATGCTTCGCATCTTCAGGCCGTTGTTGACTCCCCCGCCTCCCTCCGTATTTTCGCGCCGTTCGCGTGACTGGCGCTAGTGATGGGCAACCATCGGGGAGCACGAACCTCATCAGCCGCGCGCCTGGGCTCCCTTTCGTCTTTCCATAGACCCGGAGCTCCGCCGTGCCCGCCGCCCCTGACTATCCGTCCGCACCCGATCTCGTCGCCCCCAAGCGCGCCTTGCTGTCGGTTTCCGACAAGACCGGCCTGGTCGAGGCCGCCCATATCCTGCACGCGGCCGGGGTGGAGTTGGTCTCGACCGGCGGCACCAAGGCGGCGATCGCGGCGGCCGGCATCCCCGTCAAGGACGTCTCCGACCTCACGGGCTTCCCGGAGATGATGGACGGCCGGGTCAAGACCCTGCACCCAGTGGTGCACGGCGGACTATTGGGCGTTCGTGACGCTCCCGAACACGCTCAGGCCATGGCCGACCACGGCATTGGCGGCATCGATATCCTGTATGTGAACCTCTATCCGTTCGAGGCCACGGTCGCCAAGGGCGGCAGCTACGCCGAATGCGTCGAGAACATCGACATCGGCGGCCCGGCCATGATCCGCTCGGCGGCCAAGAACCACGGCTATGTCGCCGTCTGCACCGATCCGTCGGACCTCTCCGAAGTGCTGGAGGCCCTGAAGGCCGGTGGCACGACCCTGGCCCTGCGCCAGACCCTGGCGGCCCGCGCCTACGCCCGCACCGCAGCCTATGACGCGGCGATCTCCACCTGGTTCGCGGCGCGACTTGGTCAGGACTTCCCGGGCCGCAAGACCATCGCCGGCGCGCTGCGCCAGGTGATGCGCTACGGCGAGAACCCGCACCAGAAAGCCGCCTTCTACGCCTTCCCCAGCCCCCGCGTCGGCGTGGCCACCGCCACCCAGTTGCAGGGCAAGGACCTCAGCTACAACAACATCAACGACACGGACGCGGCCTTCGAGCTGATCGCCGAGTTCGACCCGGCCCAAGGTCCAGCCGTCGCGATCATCAAGCATGTCAACCCCTGCGGCGTAGCGGTGGGCGGCAGCCAGCGCGAGGCCTACGAACGCGCCTTGGCCTGCGACCCCACCTCGGCCTTCGGCGGCATCGTCGCGGTCAACAGCCGCCTGACCCGCGAAGCCGCCCTGCAGATGGTCGAGATCTTCACCGAGGTAGTGATCGCCCCCGAGGCGGATGACGACGCGGTCGCCGTGTTCGCCGCCAAGAAGAACCTGCGTCTGCTGATCACCGGCGGCCTGCCCGACGCCCTGTCGACCGGCGACACTTTCAAGTCGGTGGCCGGGGGCTTCCTGGTCCAGTCTCGCGACGACGCCCGGATCACCGCCAGCGACCTGAAGATCGTCACGAAGCGTCAGCCGACCGCCGAGGAGGTGGCCGACATGCTGTTCGCGTTCACCGTGGGAAAGCACGTCAAGTCCAACGCCATCGTCTATGCCCGCGCCGGCCAGACCCTGGGCGTTGGCGCTGGCCAAATGAACCGCAAGGACTCGGCCCGGATCGCCGCCCTGCGCGCCGCCGACTTCGGCTTGGACCTCAGGGGCTGCGCCTGCGCCTCGGAAGCCTTCTTCCCGTTCGCCGACGGCCTGATCCAGGCCGCCGAGGCCGGGGCCACGGCGATCATCCAGCCGGGCGGCTCGATGCGCGACCCCGAAGTGATCGAGGCCGCCGACAAGCTGGGCCTGACCATGGCCTTCACCGGCGTGCGGGTGTTCAGGCACTAGGGCATTTTTTGAGCGAAGTGGTTCCGGTTCGCGTGAAGAAAAATGCGTTAAAACAAAAGACTAGAGCTCACGGCCTGACGCAGTCAGGTCGGGAAATGCTCTAGGACGGGAGATCGCATGCACAGCGCTGAGTGGGGCGCCAAGGTCGCCGAGGCCTCGAAGGTCTTCAAGCCGGTTGGGCGTGGCCCCTTTCCGGTTGCCTTGATCCTGCACGGCTGCGGCGGCAAGACGCCGTTCTTGGAAGACTACGCCAAGGTCGCGGTCCAGGCCGGCTACGCGGCGGTGGTGGTCGACTCGTTCAAGCCGCGCGGCATGTCGACCATGGACGCCAAGCTGTTCGTCTGCACGGGCATGGCGGTCCAGGGCCTGAAGCGCTCGGCCGACATCTTCGCCATGTTGGCCTGGCTGGAGGGCCAGTCCTGGGCCGACCATCGCAAAGTTTTCCTGGCGGGCTGGAGCCATGGCGGCTGGGCGATCATGGACGGCTACGCCATCGGGTTGAACGCCGCCCGCGCCACCGGTCTCTCCGACGCAGACCCGATGCGCCTGCGGGCCCAGGTGAAGGGCGCACTATTGGTCTATCCCTATGCCAGCTACCCGTCCCTGACGTCCAGCAGGGGCTGGGGAACCTATGGCCCCAAGGTGTTCTCGGTGGTCGGCGGCAAAGATCAGGTGGTCGGCTGGAAATATCCGCGGAAGGCCCTGGAGCGGCTGAAGCGCGACGGGCTGTCGGTGGACACGGTCTTCTATCCCGACGCCACCCACGCCTTCGACGACGACCGCGCCAACGATCCCCGCGCCAAGTACCGCCCCGATCTGTTCGCCCAGACCAAGGACTATTTCGCCAGGGCCCTGAACGCGATCTAGACTCCATTCCGCTCATCGGGGCGAATGCCGAGACCCAGATGGAGGCCGCCGAGGCGAACTCCAGGGGCGCCGCGCTTTTCCAAACGCTCTACTGCTCCGGGACCTGGGTCCCGGCATTCGCCGGGATGAGCGGTGAAGAAGCAGGGCGCCGCAGCGGCATCGGTCCGCGATAGACCAGCCGCCACAGCCACTCCAGCGGCCCCAGGGTGAAGCGCGCCATCCACCAGCGCGACCACAGGATCTGGGCCGCCCAGATCGCCACCACCGCGCCGGCCAGGAACGGGCGATCGACCTTGCCATACAGGCTGGGACCGCGCCCGCCATAGAGCAGGCCGGTTATCAAGATCGACTGGGTCAGATAGTTGGTGAAGGCCATCTGACCGACCGGGGCCAGGATCGCCGGGATCGTCTTCCAGGCCTTGACGCGCGCCGCCATCACCATAAGGCCCACATAGCCCAGGCTGACCACCGGGGCGGTGGCGCCCTGCAGCCAGCGGGCCATGGCGCGGACCGGCCAGGCGTGGCTGGGCAGGACCGTGTAGACGGCCTCGGCGACGCCAACGATCACCAGCGCGCCCAGGCCCGCCGCGATCAAGCCGCGATAGGCGCCGCTCGACGCCTTGCCGCTCAGGACGCCAAGCTTGTAGAGCCCCATGCCGATCAGCATCAGCGCCAGCACCGTCAGCGGCCAGATCGGCGGCCAGCGGGTGAACGAGCCAAGGACGAAGTCGCCATAGTCCTTGGCGTTCTGCACGAGGGACTGGCTGAAGGTCCCGCCATACTGCAACGCATCGGCGTGCACGCCGGCCAGGAACCGGCTCATCGCCCCGGCGGGCGGATCGCCGCCGCCCTTGGCCGTATGCTCGAGCATCTTGTAGCCGCCCCAGGCCGAAAGCCCGACGTGCAGGCCAACCCCCGCTTGCAGCAGGCGCCTTGGCGACCAGGACCGGGCCCAAAGGGCCACCAGGCCGACGATCGCATAGGTGTTGAGCACATCGCCCTGCCAGATCAGGAAGCCGTGGATCAGGCCGATGGCCAGCAGACTGACCAGGCGCAGCAACAGGATCCGCCGCCTATCCCTGTCGTCGCCCTCGCCGCCGACCAGGATGATCGAGGCGCCAAACAGCATGGCGAACAGCGAATAGAACTTCTGCTGGAAGAATACCTGAGTGACGAACCAGACCGCCACCGAGGCCGGCGCCATGCCGTGCGGCCACAGGGTCAGGCTGGTCGCGACCGATTCAGGGACCGCCGCCAGCGGGATGTTGCACAGCAGGATGCCCAGGATCGCCAGACCCCGAAGGGAGTCCAGCAGAACAATACGATCCTTGACCATGCGAAACGTCCCCGACCCACGCCCCGATCCTGAACCGGACGCGGGCTTGCGACAACCCAGGGTTTTTCAGATCGGCGAGGCCTCGGGTCCCTGACGCGGCACGCAGGCCAGGACCACCGCGCCGGTGATCATGAACAGGGCCGAGACCGCCACGGCGACGCGCTGGTCGCCAATCCAGCGGGTGCCCACGGCGATGACCAGAGGCGCCATGAAGGCCGTGGCCTTGCCCGACAGGGCATAGAGCCCAAACCACCGTCCGCTCTCGCCGGCCGGCGCCAGCTGCGCCATCCAGGCCCGCAAGCTGGCCTGGGCCGGACCGAAGGTCAGGCCGACGAATAGCGAGAAGCCCAGAAATACCCGCTCGGGCAAGCTGGAGAACAGGGCTCCACCGGCGATCGGCGGGGCGACGTGCAGCACGAAGAACAGGCTGTCGCGGCCGACCATTCCGACCCCGAAGGCACCAAACAGCACCACGCCGGTGGCAATCAGCACGGTGGCCTTGGAGCCAAGCTTCTGATCGATCCGGCCGCCGATGAAG
Organism: Caulobacter sp. DWR2-3-1b2; assembly: GCF_049896345.1. NCBI lineage: Bacteria > Pseudomonadati > Pseudomonadota > Alphaproteobacteria > Caulobacterales > Caulobacteraceae > Caulobacter > Caulobacter sp. DWR2-3-1b2. The sequence goes on from NZ_JAFCUC010000001.1 coordinate 532,297, forward strand.
GTGCCGATGCCCGCAGTGATCGACAGGGCGATGGCGTAGAAACCCAGCTGGGTCGTCGTCCAGCCGAACATCCCGGCGGCCAGGACGCCGCCAAAGGCGATGAAGCTGGAAATGCCGTCGCCGATCAGCATCCGGCCGACCAGGAAACGCAGCATCCAGGGCTTTCCGGGCAGAGAGCGCAACGTCGCCCACAGCTCCACCAGCGGCTTCTTCTCGGTGGTCGTGGCGGGCGGTCGCGGGGCGGTGATCATCAGCGGCCAGGAGAAGATCAGGAACCACACGGCCACTAGCGGGCCGACGATGCGGTCGGGCTCGTGCAGGGCCTTGGACAGGCCCAGCATCGGGACGTCCGGCAACGAGAAGCACAGCAACACGATGAACAGGGTGACGAGCGCCCCGACATAGGCCAGGGCCCAGGCCGAGCCGGACAGGCGCCCAACCTCGCCCGGCTTGGCGACCAACGGCAGCAGGGCGTTCATCACCGAGCCGCTGAGCTCGGCGGAGACACTGGCCACCACCAGGCAGGCCAGGACCGGCAGAATGCGGCTCGCATCGCCGGGAACCGCCTGCCAAAGGGCGGCGCTGGCCAGGACGAAGGGCACGGCCAGGCCGATCAGCCAGGCACGCGGATTGCGCCGGGCGTCGACCGATGCCCCGACCAGCGGGCTGAACACCGCGATCATCAGGCCGGCGACCGCGCCCGCATAGCCCAGCAGGCTCTGGCCCCTGGCGGCGTCGCCGATGAAGCCGGCGGCGAAATAGGGGGTGAAGATGAAAGTCGCGATCAGCGCCCAATAGGGTTGCTGCGCCCACTCGTAGAGCGCCCAGGCGGCCCGCCGCCGATCACCCTTGTCCATGAGCGTTCCCCCAACTGAAGCATCGCTTATACGCGAAGCTTCAGCGGCTGGGGACACGCACATGTGCGTGTCCCCGATCAGATCTAGGAAGCGCTCGCCAGTCCCCGGAGCGCCGCGTTGGCGATGGTCAGCTTGGCGAAGGTCCAGCCGCCGCCGGCTTGCTCGATGTCCTCCACCGTGCGCCTGGCGGCGCGGACGGTGTCGGCGCGCATGGCGGCCCACGAGGTGGTCGCCGCCTTGGCCGAGAGCTCGTCGTCGCCGGCCTGGGCGTTGGCCGAGAACTTCAGCACCGCCTGGGTGATGGCGGTCTGCTCGGCCAGCATGTCCTCGATCAGCCGGCGCACGGCCAGCCGCTCGAAGGGGTCGCCGCCGATGAACGAGCCGGCCGCGCCGCGCAGGCGGTCGAAGCCAAAGGCGGCGCCGACCTGGTGATAGAGCCGGGCGACATTCTGCACCGACCAGCTGGAGGCATTGGCCAGATCGACAAGGTCGGCGGCCGTCGTCAGGGGCTGCAGGGCGGCCACGCTCTGAGCCAGGGCCTCGGGCGCGCCGTCGGCGACATAGGCCTTGGCGCGCTTGGCGACGGTTTTCTGCTCGAACGGCGAGAAGATGCTCGCGCCCAGAACAGCTAGCGTCTTGACCGACGGCCCATAGGCCTCGACCAGTGTCTTGACGCTGGACTTGTCGCGGAAAGCCCGGCGGGCCAGCCAGAAGGTCAGGCTGCGCAGGGCGTAGGCCAAGGCCTTGTAGAGCGCCAGCTGGCCGCTGGCCGAGGCCTTGCCGTCCAAAGCCGACACCCGGTTCCACAGCGCGTCGACGCCAAGGATTTCGCGGGAGGCGGCGAAGGCGATGACCAGGGCCTTGGTGTCGCAGCCGGCCGCGGCCCGCAGGCGGCTCGGGAAGGTTGGGCCACAGATGTTGATCATCCGGTTGTCGAGCACCGTGGCGATGATCTCGCGCTTCAGCCGATGGCGTTGCATCTCGTCGGCGTACTGACCAAGCGCCGGCGGGAAATAGCCCTCCAGCGTCGCCTCGAACCACGGATCGTCGGGCGCTTCAGACGCCACGATGTCGTCGAACAGGTCGATCTTGCCATAGGCCAGCAGCACCGCCAGTTCGGGCCGGGTCAGACCCTTGCCGGCCTTGGCGCGCTCGGTCAGGACCGCCGCCTCGGGCAGGCCCTCGACCCGACGATCCAGGCGGCCCTTGGCTTCCAGCGCCGTCATGAACTTGGCGTGGGAATCGATCTCCGACACCGCGTCGCTCTCCATCAGCGACAGGGCCAGGGTCTGATCGTAATTGTCGGCCAGCACGTGGCTGGCGACGTCGTCGGTCATGGTCGGCAACAGCCGGTTGCGGGCCTCGCGGGTCAGCTTGCCGCCGCGCTCCAGAATCCCGGTCAGGATCTTGATATTGACCTCATGGTCGGAGCTATCGACCCCGGCCGAGTTGTCGATGGCGTCGGTGTTGATGTAGCCGCCCGCCCCTCCCGCGCCCATCTGCGCGAACTCGATCCGACCGGCTTGCGTCAAACCAAGATTGGCGCCCTCGCCCACCACCTTGACCCGCAGGTTCGCGCCGTTGACGCGGATGGCGTCATTGGCCTTGTCGCCCGCATCGGCCTGGCTCTCGCCCTTGGCCTTCACATAGGTGCCGATGCCGCCGAGATAGAGCAGCTCGGCCCTGGACTTGAGGATCGCGGTCAACAGCTCGGCCGGCGACACCACCTGCGCCTTGAGCTCGAACAGCGCCTGGACCTCAGGCGTCAGGGTGATGGTCTTCAGCGAGCGGGCGAAGACCCCGCCACCCTTGGAGATCAGGCTCTTGTCATAGTCCTCCCACGACGAGCGCGGCAGCTTGAACATCCGCTCGCGCTCGGCCCAGGAGGTAGCGGGATCCGGATCGGGGTCCAGGAAGATGTGGCGGTGATCGAAGGCGGCCAAGAGCTTGGTCTGCTTGGACAGCAGCATGCCGTTGCCGAACACGTCGCCGCTCATGTCGCCGACGCCGACCACGGTGAAGGGCTGGGTCTGGATGTCCTTGCCCAACTCGCGGAAGTGGCGCTTGACCGCCTCCCACGCGCCCTTGGCGGTGATGCCCATGACCTTGTGATCATAGCCGACCGAGCCGCCCGAGGCGAAGGCGTCGCCCAGCCAGAAGCCGTAGTCCTCGGCCACGCCATTGGCGATGTCGGAGAAGGTGGCCGTGCCCTTGTCGGCGGCGACAACCAGATAGGGATCCTCACCGTCATAGACGATGACGCCGGCTGGCGGGACCACCTTGTTTTCGGGATCGATGTTGTCGGTGATGTCCAGCAAGCCCGACAGGAAGGTCTTGTAGGCGCGGATCGCCTCGGCCTGGATAGCGTCGCGATCGCCGCCGCGCGGCAGGTTCTTCGGGAAGAAGCCGCCCTTGGAGCCGACCGGCACGATCACCGCGTTCTTGACCTGCTGAGCCTTCACCAAGCCCAGCACCTCGGTCCGGAAGTCGTCGCGGCGATCGCTCCACCGCAGGCCGCCCCGGGCCACGGGGCCAAAGCGCAAATGCACGCCTTCGACGTGCGGAGCCGAAACATAGATCTCGCGATAGGGCTTGGGCGCCGGCAGGTCCTCCAGCTCACGCGAGGCGATCTTGTAGCTGATATAGGGCTTGGCCTCGCCGTCCTCGCCCAGTTGAAAGAAGTTGGTCCGCTGGATCGCGCCGACCAGGGCGGCGATGCGGCGCAGGACGCGATCGGCGTCCAGGCTTTCCACGGCCTGCAGCGCCTCGCCGATCTTGGCCTCGACGGCCTTGGCCTGTTCCTTGCGGGCCGCGAGGTCGGCGTGGACAGCCGGGTCGAACTTGATGCGGAACAGGTCGAGGATCAGGCGGGTGACGCCGGGATTGTCCGACAGGGCCTGCTCCTGCACGCCCTGGCTGGGGTCCAGCCCGGTCTGCTGGCGATATCGGGCCAGGGCCCGAACCAGGGCCGCCTCGCGCCAACCCACGCCGAGCTCCAACACCAGCCGGTTGAAGCCGTCGCTCTCGGCGCGCCCGGTCCAGATGGCCACGAAGGCCGCCTCGAAGGCCGCCTTGACGTCACCGAACGACAGGTGCTCGCCCTGCTCGTCCCGGAGGGTGAACTCGTGCACCCAGACCTTGGCGTGTGTTCCGTCTGCCGGCGACAGCTTGAAGCCGTTCTCGATCAGCGCCTTGAGGCCCATGTGCTCGAGGATCGGCAGGACATCGGCCAGGGGCGCGGCGGCGCCAGGGCGATAGAGCTTGAAGCGGAAGGTCAGCTTGTCATCATCGGCCAGGTGGAAGGCGCGCACGCGGACGGCCTCTGCGGCGTCCAGGTCGTCGACGACGGCGATGTCGGCCAGGGCCTCGACGGCGTCGTATTGGTCGCGATATCCAGGCGGGAAGGCGGTCTGATAGCGGGCCAGGGTCTGGGCGACGCGGCCGGGGGCGCCGCCATCGCGCACGGCGGCTTCGAAGCGGTCTTCCCAGGTACGCGCTGTCTCGGCGATCTCGGTTTCCAGAGCGGCGAGGTCGGGATCGCCATGCCTGCCGGGCGTGACGCCGAGCACGTAGTGCACGCGAGCCAGGGGCGCGTCGGAGAAGCTGGGATAGTAGGCGCTGACACGGCCCCCGAAAGCGTCGGCCAGGATCTTGCCGGCCCGCTCGCGCACGCCGCTGTCATAGCGCTCGCGCGGCACGAACATCAGCACCGAGATGAAGCGGTCGAACGGGTCGCGGCGAGCGAACAGCCGCACGCGCGGCCGATCGTAGAGGTGCAGCACCCCCAGCGCCATGGTCAGAAGCTCGTCCTCGGGCGTCTGGAACAGCTCGTCGCGCGGCCAGGTCTCGAGGATGTTGCGCAGCCGCTTGCCATTGTGGCTGTGGGGATCCTTGCCGGCTTCGCTGAGCACGTGCTCGACCTTGCGGCGGATCACCGGCACCTCGTGGGCGGGGGTCTCGTAGGCCTCGGCCGTGAACAGGCCCACGAAGCGAACCTCGCCCGAGGCCTTGCCGTCGGGGCCATAACGGCGGACGCCGACATAGTCCATGTAGCCGCGGCGATGGACCTTGGAGCGCAGGTTCGACTTGGCCACCACCAGGGGCGCGCCCAGCAGCAGGTGGTCGCGGACCTGGGGCGAGAGGATCGCCGGCTCGCTCTCGCGGCGCAGCACCGTGCGGGTCTGGTCGCGCAGCACGCCTAGGCTGCCCTCGGTCTGATACAGTGGCTCTTCGGCCGCATAGCCGCCGGCGCTGGTGCGCGGATATTCGTAGACCCGCGCGCCCAGGAACACAAAGTGGTCGCCCTCCAGCCAGTCGAGGAAGGCCAGGCTCTCGGCGCGTTCGGCCTCGGGGATGGCCTGGGGCGTGTCGCGCAAGGCGTCGATCGTCCGGCGCATCAGCGCCTTCATGGCGTCGAAGTCGTCGACCGCCAACTGGACGTCGGCCAGGGTCTCGCGGACGGCGCCGATCAGGGCGGCCTCGCGATCCTCGCCCACCGGGGCCATATAGACCTGGATCATCGAGCAACGGCCGGCGGCGGTCTCCACCACCGGGTGGAACATGGCGCGGACAGAGAAGCCCTGCTCGGCGATGGCGCCCATGATGCTATCGACCAGGAACGGCCGGTCGGGCTGGACGATTTCCAGCAGGTCGGTCTTCAGCTCGCCGCCGTCAGCGGCACGGATCCGGATCGCGACGGGATCGGAAGCGGCCTCTCCAAAGCGCCAGAAGTCGATCAAGGCGGCGGCGATGTCGGCGGCGGTGAAGCCGGGCAGTTCCTCCGCCGACCAGTCTTCCTGCGCTTGGGCGGCGAACTGGCGAACTGGCTCGGTCAACGCGCCCTGACCGAGCGCCACCCCGAAGGCGGCCACCAAGCCGTCCGATTGCGCTGCCGTCGCCTTGGGGTCAAGTTTTGCACCGACCATAGGATTTCCTCGCGAATTTTTGGCGACAACCTAGCCTTTACCGGCTCGGTTTCAACCGCAACCTCGGAAAGTGGAACAAGATTTTGCCAGTAAGAAACCCGTGGCCCGGACACGGAAGCGCCGCCGGTGGGGGGAAACCGGCGGCGCAGGCCCGCCGGGGGGGGGCGGCGGGCGGTTCCGCGTTCGACGCGCCATGAAATGCGGTCTGCGTCGCGCGGGGTCGGCGTGGGGGGACACCGACAAGGCCTAGATAGGAAGCCCATTTGGGATGTTAAGGCCCCTTGGTCGCGTTCTGTCGTGAACCTAAAGCTTGGCCCGGTTTTTTCGGCGAGCCGGCCCGTGGAGAGTCGAGAGAATCGCCGCTGGGGTCGCCGTCTTCCGACAACAGGATGGCGATCCAGCGCGTGCCCTCGAACTGGGCCAGGATCAACATCGCCGCCACGGTGAGCGGGGTCGACAGGAACATGCCGGTCACGCCCCACAGCGCGCCCCAGACCGCCAGCGACAGCAGCACCACCGTAGGGTCCATGTTCAGGCTCTCGCCCTGCATGCGCGGATAGATGACATTGCCAACGATGAAAAAGATCAGTTCCAGCGCGCCGAACAGCAGCAAGGCGGGGAGGAAGGTGTCGGGAAACTGCACGAGGGCGAAAATCGGCGGCAGGATGCAGCCCACCGCGCCGCCCAGGATCGGAATATAGGCGGCGATGAAGATCAGGAAGGCCCAGAACAGCGCATTGTCCAGGCCGATCAGCATCATCACCGCCCAGGAGGCCGCAGCGATCATCAGGCCGGTGACGGTCTGGATCCACAGATATTGCTCGACGCCGTTGCGGATGCGCTGGAAAAGCTGCATCGCGCCGTCGCGCTCGGCGTGATGGGGATAAAGCGCCACGATCTTGCGGCCAAAACCCCGCCGGGAAGCGATGATGAAACCCAGATAGATCAGGACGAGGATCGCGCTCGACGCGAAATTCTGCAAGCTCTGAGCGGCGGCGCCGGCGTATTTCGAGGGATTGATCTGGTTGACCAGCTCACCGATGGTCGGCGCCACCTTGATCCCCACCAGCGACGCCAGCTTGGCGATCACCCCATTCAGGCGCGGTGCGTATTCGCGCATCTGCAGCACGAACCCCGCGCCATTGGCCGTCACCACCCAGACCGCCAGGCCGAACAACAGGATGGACAGGATCAGCGCGGTCGGGAGCGCCAGGTTCCTGGGATAGGCCGGCACGCGTTCGGTCAGCACCCGGGCGAAGCTGTCGATCATCATCGCCAAGAACACGGCCAGGGCCAGCGGGGTGAGGATGCCCCGCATCCAATAGAGGCTGGCGGCCCCGGCGATGACCGCCAGGAACACCAGGGCGTTGCGGCCGGTGATCGAAGGCGAAATGGTCATCGGCGGAATCTCTCTAACGAAGCGTCTGTAAAAGACCGGCGCCACATTGCGCGAGCCGATTGGCGCGGCGCAAGGCCGGGGCTACGGTTAAGCCCTCAATGTGAAGGACGTTGCGTATGACCCTGGTGATTGCCGAAGGTGAAATCCTGCTCGGTCTCGGTGAAGGCCCCGTGACCCAGAGGTTGGACCGCTCCAATCGCCATGGCGTCGTGGCCGGCGCGACGGGCACCGGCAAGACCGTGACCCTGCAGATCATGGCCCAGGCCTTCTCCGACGCCGGCGTCCCGGTGTTCGCCGCCGACGTGAAGGGCGACCTGTCGGGCATCGCCATGGCCGGCGTCCCCAACGACAAGATGCTGGCCCGCGCCGCGTCCATGGACATGGCGCTGATCCCATCAGCGCCGCCGGTCGTGTTCTGGGACCTGTTTGGCCTGAAGGGCCACCCGATCCGCACGACCATCTCGGAGATGGGGCCGGTGCTGCTGTCACGGCTGCTGGAGCTGAACGATGTGCAGGAGGGCGTGCTGACCGTCGTTTTCCACGTCGCCGACAAGGACGGGCTGCTGCTGCTGGACCTGAAGGACCTGCAGGCTGCGCTGAAATATGTCGCTGACCACGCCGCCGAGATCGGCACCCAGTACGGCAATGTCGCGCCCGCCACGATCGGGGCCATCCAGCGCAAGCTGCTGACCCTGCAGAGCCAGGGGGCCGAGAACTTCTTCGGCGAGCCGGCCCTGAAACTGGCCGACATCATGCGCACCGACGTGGCCGGGCGCGGCTATGTCAACCTGCTGGCCGCCGACACGCTGATCCAGTCGCCCAAGCTCTATTCGACCTTCCTGCTGTGGTTGCTGTCGGAGCTGTTCGAGGAACTGCCCGAAGTGGGCGACCCGGAAAAGCCCAGGCTGGTGTTCTTCTTCGACGAGGCTCACCTGCTGTTCAACGACGCCGAAAAGCCGCTGCTGGAGAAGATCGAGCAGGTCGTGCGGCTGATCCGCTCCAAGGGCGTTGGCATCTATTTCGTCACCCAGAACCCGTCCGACATCCCCGACGCGGTGCTGGGCCAACTGGGCGCGCGCGTCCAGCACGCCCTGCGCGCCTACACCCCCGCCGATCAGAAGGGTCTGAGGGCCGCTGCCCAGTCGTTCCGGGTCAATCCCGCCTTCGACACCGCCGAGACCATCCAGGCCCTGGGCGTGGGCGAGGCCCTGGTCTCGACGCTCGACGCCAAGGGCGCGCCCTGCGTGGTGCAGAAGACGCTCATCCGCCCGCCGGCGTCGCGGCTCGGACCGGTGACGCCCGAGGAACGCGCGGCCCTGATCGCCAGGAGTCCTGTCGCCGGCCTTTACGACACGACCCTGGACCGCGCCTCGGCCTATGAGACCCTGCAGGGCCGGGCCGCCCAGGTCCAGCAACAGGCGGACGCCGCCGCCGACCAGGTTGAACTGGACCGGCGGCGCGCCGCCCAAGACAAGGTTCGGCAACGCGAAGAGACGCAGGAAGCCCGCGCCACCCCGCGTCCCCGCGCCTCCAGTCGTCAATCGATGGGCGAGACCTTCGCCAAATCCCTGCTGCGCACTATCGCCAGCCAAGCCGGGCGCGAGATCATGCGGGGCCTGCTCGGTGGCATGTCGCGACGACGGTAGGGACCGGACGACCGCGCGTCAGGCCGCCTTCCGGCGACGTGGCTTCTTGGTCGTGGGCTCTCGCGGCGTTGCGATCTCCGGCCCTGGCGACACGGGGGCCACGCTGGCCAGGGTCCAGGCCGACAGGGTGTCGACCGGGGCGGGGCGGCCAATAGCGTAGCCCTGGAGTTCGGCGCAGTCTTCCCCGCGCAGGAAATCGATCTGCTCCTGGGTCTCAACGCCCTCGGCCACGCACGGGATGTCCAGGCTTCGGCCCAGACCCAGAACGGCCCGAACGATGACCGTGGCGCGGTCGTCGCGATGGATGTTCTCGACAAAGCTCTTGTCGATCTTGATCTTGTCGAACGGAAAGGACTGCAGGGTCGATAGCGACGAGAACCCCGTGCCGAAGTCGTCCATGGCGATCCGCACGCCCAGCGCCTTCAAGCGGCGCAGGTTGTCGAGCGCCCGCTGATAGTCCTTGAACAGAGCGCTTTCGGTGATCTCAAGCTCGAGACGCCTGGGTGACAGGCCGGTTTGCACCAAGATCTCGTGCACCAGCTTGGGCAGGTCGGGCTGGTTCAATTGCAACGGCGACAGGTTCACGGCGATGCGCAGCGGCCGCTCCCAGGTCACGGCGTCGGCGCAGGCGCGGCGCAGCACCCACTCGCCAAGCTGGCCGATCAGGCCGTTCTCCTCGGCGACCGGAATGAAGTCCAGCGGCGGGATCATGCCGCGCACCGGATGCTTCCAGCGCACCAGAGCCTCGAAGCCGCACACCTCGCCGTTCGAGGCGCGGGCTAGCGGTTGATAGTAGACCACCAGCTCTTCGTCGATGATCGCCTGGCGCAGTTCGCGGGCCATGGTGCGACGCTCTCGGATCGAGTCGTCCATCTCGCGCTTGAAGAAGCGATAGGCGCCGCGACCGCTTTCCTTGGCGCGGTAGAGCGCCATGTCGGCATTGGCCAGCAGGGCCTCGGCGGTGCGGCCATCGTCCGGAAACAGGCTGACGCCCAGGCTGGCGCCCATGACCAGATCCTGGCCCTCGTAGCTGGCGGGAAGCGCCAGGGCCTCGAGCAGACGGCCGGCCAGTTCGGCGGCGGCGACAGGCTGGTCGCCGGCCGCGACCTGGACGATGATGAACTCGTCGCCGCCGAGGCGCGCGGCGAACGACGGCGCGGTCAAAGCGTCCTGCAGACGGCGCGCGGTCTCGACCAGCAGGGCGTCACCGGCATGGTGGCCGTGCAGGTCGTTGGCTTCCTTGAAGTGATCCAGGTCGATGCAGATCAGCGACAGGCTCTCGCCCGAGGCCTCGACGCGCTCGAGCGCGGCGGCCAGACGGGTCTGGAGCGAATTGCGGTTGGGCAGGCCGGTCAGGCCGTCGTGCTCGGCCAGGTAGCGAATCTTTTCCTCGGCCGAGCGACGTTCGCGCAGGTCGCGAACCGCCAGCACGGTCAGGCCCGACGTCTCGGTCCGCGCGCCGTCGTCCATCAGGCGCGAGAACACCTCGACCGGGATCGGACGTTCGCCGTCGATCGGTTGCAGTGCGCCTTCCCGGCGCACGCCCTCGCGGGTGGGCGCTTCGCCGTCGAAGGTCAGCATGGCCGCGAGCGGCGCGCCCATGATGGCGTCCAGATCGGCGCCGATCAGCTCGCAAAAGGCGGCGTTGGCGTCGTTGATCTTGCCGTCCTGAACCACGACGATGCCTTCATAGGCCGCGTTGGCCATGCGGCGGATGCGGTCCAGAGCCGACCGGCTGGTCTGGGACTCGATGGCGACGGCGCCCAGACCGCCGAGGATGATCATGGTGGTGATCGAGATCACAGCCAGCGTCAGTATACCGCCCGACAGCAGTTGGTCAGGAACGATGATGGCCGAATCCGGGACGATGGTGATCGCGCCCATGCCGGCGAAGTGGAGCGAGCAGACGCCGAGCGTCAGCAAGGCGCCGCCGCCGACCTGCTTGAGCAGGCTGCGAGCTCGCCCTGCCGCCAGGAGGGACAGGGTCGCGCCACAGACGCCAACCAGCACGGAGACGGCCACCATGACCTGCTCCCACTGGACGACGCCCTGGGTCACGAAGGCCGACATGCCGGTGTAGTGCATGGCCGCGACACCCATGCCAAGCACCAGGCCGCCAGCGAAGTCGTTGGTCTTGGTGCGCTGAGCCGAGGCCACGGCGAAGCCGCAGGCCATGAACATCACCGAGATCATCAGGGACAGCAGCGTGCCCGTGGGGCTGTAGCCCGTCTTCAGCCCAGGGGTATAGGCGACCATGGCGATGAAGTGAGTCGCCCAGACGCCCGATCCCGACACCAGACCGGTCAGCAGGAGCCACGCGGCCCGCACCACGCCCTTGGCTCCGCGCATGCGGGAATAGAGCCGGAACGCCGTGAAGCAGGCGGCGAAACAGATCAGCCCAGCGACGACGACTAGTCGCAGGTCATGTTCCCTCGTCAGGCAAGTCAAAACCTTCAACACACAGAGGTCCCCCAGGGCGAATCTGCCTTCTTTGCATCATAAGTTGCAAAGAAACCGTTGCTGTTGCCAAACCTGGGAAACTTTGCCGCGTCCCGTCATTGCGGCACCTTGACATAGAGAGACCGCCGGTCGCACTGGCCGCCGTCATGGCGGCCGCGTCGAAGGCCGGCTGGTCGTCGCCCGCGCCCAGGACGATCCCGCCAAGCTCGGCGTATTTCTCCAGGCCTTCCACCCGAGAGACGCCCAGGCCGGACAGCACATGCTGCGAGGCGGCCCGCTCTCAGTCGCGCATCCAGGCGGGGGGTGGGGCGCCGCGATCCGCCGCCACGGCGGCGCCAGCGCCGATGGCCGCGACCGGCGGAGCGAAAAGCGCGGCGAGCGCTCGGCGGGTGATCGAGATGGCGCTGTCTCTCATGGCGATGCCTAAACCGGTTCGCGTTCGAGCCGCAGCGCGCCTGCGGCGTGCCACGCCCAGGCATGCCGGATGATGTCCTCGAGCGCGTAGCGCGGCGTCCAGCCCAGCATGGCCTTGGCCTTGGCGTTGTCGGCCACCAGGATCGGCGCGTCGCCGGGGCGGCGCTCGGCGATCTCGACCGGGAACGCCCGGCCCGACACGGTCTCGATCGCCGTGATCAATTCCTTGACGGTGGTGCCGGTGCCTGTGCCCAGGTTGAAGACCTCGCTGGGCTCACCGCGCAGCAGCCGCTGCACCGCCAGCACGTGGGCGTCGGCCAAGTCCAGCACGTGGATGTAGTCGCGCACGCAGGTCCCATCGCGGGTGTCGTAGTCGACGCCGAACAGATTGAAACCACGGTTGCCGCCGCGCGCCGCAGCGATGGCCAGCGGAATCGCATGGGTCTCCGGCTCGTGCCGCTCACCCACTCGGCCCTCGGGATCGGCGCCCGCGGCGTTGAAATAGCGCAGCGCCGTATGTTTGAACCCCACCTGCTGATCGAGGTCGGCCATGATCTGTTCGACCATCAGCTTGGTGCGGCCATAGGGATTGAGCGGCGCCTGGGGATGGGTCTCGTCCATCGGCACCTTCACCGGCGCGCCATAGGTGGCGCAGGTCGATGAGAAGACGAAGGCCTCGACCGCCGCCCGACGCGAGGCCTCGATCAGGGTGATCGCCCCGCCCACATTGTTCTCATAGAAGCGACCCGGATATTTCACCGATTCGCCGACCTCGATCAGGGCCGCGAAATGGATGACCGCCACCGGTTGGTGCTTGGCGAACACCTCGTCCAGCCGGGCCGCGTCGCGGATATCGCCGATTTCCAGCGGACCCCACTGCACGAACTCGGCCCAGCCGTTGGAAAGATTGTCGTAGGTCACCGGCGTAAAGCCCGCCTCGGCCAACCTCAGGCAGGTGTGGGAGCCGATATAGCCCGCTCCGCCCGCGACGAGAACTTTCTGAGTCACTCAGACCCCCACTCAGACCGGCACCTGTGCCGGCAGTATATTACTCGGTTGAATCGCGCACCGAAAAAGGACCCCGTCATTGCCCACGTCAACTAACGCGGCAGATTTGATCCTAAATGTCTGGAGCACTGTCTTAAACTTGGTGTAGGGCTCCGCCGCGAGGCGGCGAGGAAAAGCAACGATGCGCGTAGCGATGATAGGCACTGGCTATGTCGGCTTAGTGTCCGGGGCGTGTTTCGCCGACTTCGGGCATGTCGTGACCTGCATCGACAAGGACCCAGGCAAGATCGAGCGGCTGGAACGCGGCGAGATCCCGATCTTCGAGCCTGGCTTGGAAGACCTGGTCGCCCGCAACGTGCGCGAGGGCCGGTTGTTCTTCACCCTGGACGGCGCCCGAGCGATCCGCGAGGCGGACGCGGTGTTTATCGCCGTGGGCACCCCGACCCGTCGCGGCGATGGCCGTGCCGACCTGTCCTATGTTCACGCCGCCGCCGAGGAGATCGCCGGCCTGATCGATCATTTCACCGTGGTCGTCACAAAATCGACCGTACCGGTCGGCACCGGCGACGAGGTCGAAGCGATCATCCGCAAGACCAATCCCAACGTCCAGTTCGCCGTGGTCTCCAACCCTGAATTTTTGCGCGAAGGCGCGGCGATCGAGGACTTCAAGCGCCCTGATCGGGTCGTGGTCGGATCCGACGATGAACGCGCCCAAGCGGTAATGCGTGAACTATACCGCCCCCTGTCGCTGAACGAGACACCGATCGTCTTCACCACTCGACGAACCAGCGAGCTAATCAAGTACGCGGCCAACGCCTTCCTCGCGATGAAGATCACCTTTATCAACGAGATGGCTGACCTATGCGAAAAGGTTGGGGCCGACGTGCAACAGGTGGCCAAGGGCATTGGTCTGGACAAGAGGATCGGCGGCAAATTCCTCAATGCAGGTCCAGGCTACGGCGGCTCATGTTTTCCAAAGGACACCGTCGCCCTCGTACGCACCGCGAAGGATTATGGCGCGCCCGTACGTTTGATCGAGACAACGGTGGCGGTCAATGAAGCGCGCAAGAAGGCCATGGCCATCAAGGTCGCCAAGGCCATGGGCATCGAGAACCTAACCGGCAAGACTGTCGGCGTGCTGGGGCTCACCTTCAAACCGAATACTGATGACATGCGCGACGCACCCAGCCTGGATATCCTGCCCTCTCTGCAGGCCATGGGCGCCGCCGTCCAAGCCTATGACCCCGAAGGGCGCGACGAGGCCGAGCGCCTGCTGCCGGGAGTGACTTTCAAGACCAGCGCCTACGACGCGGCCGACGGCGCCGACGTGCTGCTGATCATCACCGAATGGGATCAGTTTCGCGCCCTGGACCTGGACCGTCTCAAGCTGCTGATGCACACCCCGGTCGTGGTTGATCTACGCAACATCTACAAGCCTGCGGAGATGGTTCGCCACGGCTTCACCTACGCCAGCATCGGACGTGGCTGACCCATGGATGCGGTGATCGTCACGGGGGCGGCGGGATTCATCGGCATGCATCTTGCCGAACGGTTGCTTGATCGCGGCGAGACGGTCATCGGGATCGATGACTTCAACGATTATTACGACCGTGCTCTCAAGGCGACGCGCGCCGCACGTCTGGAAGCCCACCCTGGCTTCACCATGGCGCGGATGGACATCGCCGACGCACCAGCGTTCGATACCCTGGTCCGTCAGAGCGGCGCCCAGCGGATCGTCCATCTGGCGGCTCAGGCGGGCGTCCGCTATTCGATTGACCAACCCTTCGCCTACGAACGCTCCAACCTCGCCGGCCACCTGTCGGTCCTGGAGGCGGCCCGCCACAACGGCGTCGCTCACCTGGTCTATGCCTCATCGAGCTCGGTTTATGGCGATCGACCCATCGACGGCGCGGGCTTCAAGGAGACCGACCCGGTCGATGCTCCGGTATCGCTTTACGCGGCCACCAAGCGCGCCGACGAGCTGATGAGCATCAGCTACGCCAAGCTCTACGGCTTTCCGATGTCGGGCCTGCGGTTCTTCACCGTTTACGGACCGTGGGGTCGGCCGGACATGGCCTATTTCAGCTTCACCCAGAAGATCCTCGCCGGCCAACCGATCGAGGTCTATGGCGATGGCAAGATGGCCCGCGACTTCACCTATATCGACGATATCGTCGATGGGATTGTCGGCGTGCTTGACCATCCCCCGGCCCAGGGCGGCCACGAGATCTACAATATTGGCGACAACGATCCCGTCGGCCTGATGGAGATGATCACCACTCTGGAAAAAGCGCTGGGCCAAGAGGCGGTCAAGGTCATGCGGCCCATGCAGCCGGGCGACGTCACCGCCACCTTTGCCGACATCTCCAAGCTCAGCGCGCTTACCGGCTACAAGCCCAAGGTCAAGCTGATGGAGGGTCTGAACCGCTTCGCCGCTTGGTACCGAGGTTTCTACCCGGGCTGATCCTCAATCACCGCCCGCTTCGAAAGACGGTGTTCGCGCACGCTGATGTAGAGCGTCGAGGCGACCACGATCGCGGCCCCGTTCAGCACGGCGGGGCTGGGCCTTTCGTGGAACAGGAAGAAGCCGGCGGCCACGGCGAACACCAGGCGGGTATAGTCGATCGGCGCCATCACCGCCGCCTCGCCCGCCTCCATGCCCTTGATGTAGCAGCCCTGGGTCAGGGTGCCGATCACCCCCATCAGGGCCAGCAGTCCAAGGTCGGGCCAGGTCGGCCAGCGCCAGACGAACAGGGCCGGCGGTATCGAGAACACCAAGCCTAGACCCGCCGCGTAGACCAGCAGGGTGAAGGGCGAGTGATCGCGGGTCATCACCTTCATGCCCGTGATGGTCAGGGCGAACAGCGCGGCCGAGATCAAGGCGGCCATCTGCGGCCAGCCCAGCCAATGACTGCCGTCGCTGCTGGGCCGCAGCATGATCAAGACCCCAACGAAACCGACCAGGGCCGCGCCAATCCGCACCGGGCCCGTCGGCTCGCGCAGGACCAGCGCCGCCAGCGGCACCAGCCATAGGGTTCGGGTGAAGGACAGGGCGTTGGCGTCGGCCAACGGCAGTTCCTGATAGGCGTAGAAGGCCAGGATCATCGCCAGCACGCCGGCGCTGGAGCGGAAGATCAGGATTCCCGGCCGGGTGGTCCGCAAGGCGCCGCGCCAGTCTCTGGCCACCAGCGGCAGCAGGATGATGACCCCAGCAAGCTGGCGGTAGAAGGTCTGCAAGGCGGCCGGATAGCCGGGGCCAAGATATTTGATCAGCGTGGTCATGCCGGTGAACAGCACGGCAGAGCCTAGCATCCACAACGCCCCGCGCAGGTTGGGGGTCAGACGCGCGCTCCAGCCCCGTCCTGCGGAGACCAGGCTCATGAACCGCCTTGCGAGGCGACCAAGGCGGCCCGCATCTGTTCGGCCTGTTCGGGGGTGATGCCCATGGCCGACAGCAGCGGCGAAGGCGCGCTATGATCCCAACTGCTGCGGCCGCCGATGGTGATGCCGCCATCGACCACGATGTGCGTGCCGGTGACGAACTCGGAATCGTCGCTGGCCAGATAGAGCGCGGCGCGGGCGATGTCCTCGGGCAAACCTGCCTTGGGGATTGGCTGGATCTTCGGACCGACCTGGGCGATCTGGGCGGCCATCTGGTCGGCGACCTCGCGTGGCAATCCCATCGAGGCGCCGAAGATCGAGGTGGCGATCAGGCCAGGGCAGATGGCGTTGACGCGGATCTTCTGCGGCGACAGCTCCGCGGCCGCGCAGCGGCTCATGTGGATCACCGCAGCCTTGGCGGTGGAATAGGCCAGCGGGCCGAACCCCGCCTGCAGGCCGGCGATCGAGGCCGTGTTGATCACGCTGCCGCCGCCGCGCGCCAGCATGAGCGGCAAGGCGTGCTTCATGCCCATGACAGGACCCCGGACCAGCAGGGCGAAGACCGCGTCCCAGCCCTCGGCCGTCATATCGGCCACGCCATTGGGCGCGCCGCCGTGACCGGCATTGTTGAACAGGATGTCCAGGCCGCCGAAGGCGTCGTTCGCCACCGCCACGGTCGCGGCGATCTGGGCTTCGTCGGTGACATCACAGCGTGAGAAACGGACCTTGTCCGGAAAGCGCCGCTCAAGCATCGCGCCCTTTTCGACCTGCAGGTCGGCGGCCACGACGCAGGCGCCTTGAGCCACGAACAACTCGACCGTTCCCAGTCCAATGCCCGAGCATCCGCCGGTGATCACCGCGACCTTGCCGTCCAGACGTCCCGTCATGCGCCGCTCCCTCGCGAGGCGGGCGGTCTCTGGGGTCGGACCGCTACGCCATGGCGTGGCTATCCTGGCGCGATGGCGCGCCGATGGCCAGGGCTAAGTGAACGCCGTTCAGGCTTGTTGGCGAACGGGAGAGCCCTGGAGCCGGTTGACCACCAAGCTACCCAGTAGCCACACCGCGCAGGGCAGCAAGACAACGACCCAGGCCAGCACCAGGCCAGCCAGACCGAAGATCGCCGCGACGCGTTGCGCGATGCGGGGTCGCTCGGCCGCTTCGGCCGCCGACGGCGAATAGATGTTCAGGCTCATCGTCCCCCCAGACCATCAGAGCGCGCCAGATCCGACGCCCGCGCGTATTCCACGCAAGCGGCATCCGTAGCCTGGGGGGAAGAGGCTTGTTTTACAAGCGCTTTCCGTAAGTCCTGAAGCGCCGGCCCGAACAGGTGCCACGGCTCCACGCAGTATCGGGTGAACAAGCGCTGTGGATCGACCATCAGCCGGAACAGCCACTCCATGCCCACCTGACCCAGCCAACGGGGCGAAGGACGCTGGACGCCGGCCTCATAGTCGAAGGCGCCGCCGATCGTGAAGGTGACGCACGGAGCCAGCTTCGCCTGATTCTCCAGCACCCAAAGCTCCTGGCGCGGCATTCCCATGCCGACCAGGAGGATGTCGGGTTGGTAGGCGTTGATCGCATCGATCACGGACTCATTCTCGACCGAGCCTGGCGTCACATCGAAATAGCCGTGATGACTTTTGATCTGAGCCCCTGGCCAGTCGGCCCGGATACGGGCGGTGGCCTTGTCGCCCACGCCGGGCGCGCCGCCCACAAAGAACACTTTCCAGTTCTCGGCGACTGCCCGCCCCCAGAAGGCGTCGCGCCAATCCAGGTAGGTGCAGCGATGGAAACGCCGGCTGGCCCGGCCGACGATTCGCGCCCAGAAGATCAGCGGCACCGAGTCGACCTCGATCAGGTCGGAAGTTTGGTAGAATTCGGCGATCTTCTCGTTGTCGCGGATCAGATAGAGGCTGTGCAGGTTGTGGTTGGCGACCACAGCGTGTTCGCGCGCTGCGATCTTGCCCGCCACGAAGTGAAACACCTCCTCGGGCCGGACAAGGTCCATCGACCCGCCCAGCACCTGCACCCGCTCTTCGGGCCGACGGCTCTGGCGGAAGTTTCGACGCACCTCCGGCTGGAAGGCGTCGCGCGCGGGCAGAAACATCAACGCGACCTCCGACTACTCAAAGGTTCGTTTTAGGTGATCAGCCTGATCAGTTCGATAACAAGGATACTTACCGTATTTTAACCGTAATTATGACGATCCGGGCAATAGCGTTGGCTTTACTATCTGGTATAAATATCATTTACCACAATGCCTTTTATGCATGACTGTATTGTTGATAATCGTCCGGTACTTATGAATTTGATTTCGATGTCTAAGATAACCGAAACCATTTACCGCGCTCTAGAAGCGTTGAAACGCGGCATAGGCGCTCAACGGACGCGCAAAGGCGTCGCCCACAGGCTGTGCGCGACATTTCGAGCTTTAAATCTCTCGACTTCGGATTGTAACGTACGATAGCGGCGCTGGTTTATTTCGCAGACCTCAAATTACCGTTTTGTTTTCCTATCGGACCCAAGCTTAGTCAGCGTTAGGGTCTTCTGGAGCATGGTTCGTGCGTGAGTTCAGGCATGAGCACGGCCTTTCGTCCAGTCGTCGTCGCGATCGGCCATAGCCGGCCCGACGCTCTGGCGCGCCTGCTCGCGTCGCTGGGGGCCGGCGCCTACCCGCCGGAAACACCGCTGGTCATTAGCCTGGATCACTGCGACCAGGACGACACCGCCGCTGTCACCGATGCCTTCACCTGGGCCCACGGGCCCAAGCGGGTGATTCGACACGCCGCTCGTCTGGGGCTTCGCGAGCACATCCTGCGGTGCGGCGACCTGGCCGTCGAATACGGCGGGCCATCCTGTTCGAGGACGACCTTCTCGCGGCGCTTGGCGGCTACGACTATGTGCTTCAGGCCATGGCGTTCTATGCCAAGGATCCGCGGATAGGCGGGATTTCGCTCTACAACTATCGGCTCAACGAATTCAATAACCTGGATTTCCGGCCGGTGGCCGACGGCGCCGACGTCTATTTCCTGCAGGTCGCCTCGTCCTGGGGACAGGCGTGGACAGCGGACCAATGGAACGCCTTCCGCCGGTGGTGCGTCGAGGACAAGGATCGCCCGTTTTCCGCCGCGGGCGGCTTGCCCAGGCAACTCCAGGCCTGGAAGCCCACCTCCTGGAAGAAGTATTACATCAAGTATTTGGTCGAGACGGGGCGCTATTTCGTCTACCCTCGCGCCTCCCTATCGACCAACACGGCACGTTCAGGCGCCCATACCAAACGGGTGGTCAGCATCTATCAAACCCCGCTGGACCTGGCGCGAGCCCGCCAATGGCGGCTGGCCCGGCTCGATGCGTCGCTGGCGGTCTATGACGTATTCTATGAGCCCACGCCCGAAGCGCTGGCTCGCTTGCGTCCCGAGCTCGCGAGCCTGGATTTCGACGTTGATTTGATGGGCACGAAGCCGGCCAACGCCCTGAGCAAGCCTCTTCCGCTCTCCTCACGGCCCTGCCGCCTGCCGACGCGCCAATACGGGATACGTGGGGGCTCGACGTCCGCCGATGACATCGCCGACGGGGCTGCTGGACGGCTGTTCAGCTTCTGCCCGGCCACGGCGTTCGGCGCGATGACGCCGCTGCGTCGTCTGAAGCTGATCCGCGCGGTCCACGGCGGTTTCGGCCTGGGGAAATTGGCTTTCCAAATCCTCAAACCGCTGCAGACCGAACTTTTCATCGCCCAAGCGCGGCGGCGCGCGGCGCCCACGCCGGCCCTGCCGATGCGGAGCTGCACGCATGCGCCTGACCTTGCACCTCCATGCCGACTCCAGCAGGGCGACCGACACGCTGGTGTCCGACCTCGCGGGGCTGGAAATCGAAAATCTGAAGCTGGACCTGGCCATCGCCGCCGAGCCCCGAACCTTCCAGGCGGTGGCCCGGGGGTTGGACTGGCGGGCGGGCGAGGTGCGCGCCTTGCCCAACACCGAGGCCCGATCCTTCGCGCCGTCGCGTCTTGACGAGGTCGCCGGCGACGACGCGCCCGCAATTATCGTGGGGGCGGGCGTCAGGCTGGCCCCGCACCTGTCGCGCTACGCCGCGGCGGTGTCCGCCCGCGACCTCGGCGTGGACGCCGCGCCGCTGTTCGCCCTGCCGCGCCTGCGTCCGGGAAGCCCGCCATTCACCCCGCTGGAGGACGGCGGCGACGGTGTTTTCGCGGCCATCGATCCAGGCGCGGGTCTGGTGGTGACCCCCAGCCAGGCGGCGGCGCTGCTGAATCCGGGGCCCGAGACCAGCGGCTGCTTCCTGTTTCCTCGAACCGGGCTGGCGTCGGGTGGCCGTTCGCCGTTCGAGCCCACAATTGAGCACAACGCCAGGGACTGGCGCTTCCGAACGCACGGCGAAAGCCTGGCCGTCTACGACCA
Source organism: Caulobacter sp. DWR2-3-1b2 (assembly GCF_049896345.1). Taxonomy (NCBI): domain Bacteria; kingdom Pseudomonadati; phylum Pseudomonadota; class Alphaproteobacteria; order Caulobacterales; family Caulobacteraceae; genus Caulobacter; species Caulobacter sp. DWR2-3-1b2. The sequence goes on from NZ_JAFCUC010000001.1 coordinate 552,802, forward strand.
GCATCTGGAGATCACGCCTGAAGCGCTGAGACGCGCTGTTCCCGCCTTGGCCGACCTGGATTTCGCCGTCGATCTGACCGGCGACGGCCCCACGCCCACCGCCCCCTATCTGCTGTCGGCCCGCCCCTGCCGCGCCCCAATCCGGACCTTTGGCCTGGACCTGACGCCCCTCGCCGCCAATATCGTTTTCGCGACGCCGGGCGGGGTCTTCAGCCTGGGTCCAACCGAAGCGTTCGAACCGATGACCGCCGCCCGGCGGCGGGCGCTTCGGCATTACCTCAGCCGGTCATTCGACCTGCGCGGATATGTGGTCAGCTGGTCCGGCCAAACGCCGCCACCCGGCGTTCCTAAGCCGCGCGCACACGCCTCAATCGTTGACGACCACGACCTTGCCCATAGCCTTGCGGCTGGCCAGGTGAGCGATGGCGTCGCCGGCCTTGGCCAATGGGAAGCGCTCGGAAACATAGGGTTTGATCTTGCCCTCGGCATAGAGGCCCATCAGGTCCTTGACGTTCTGGGCGTGTAGCTTGGGTTCACGGGCCACCGAGGCGCCCCAGAACACCCCGACGATGTCGCAGGACTTCAGCAGGGTCAGGTTCAGCGGAATCTTGGGGATGCCCGACGGGAAGCCGACCACCAGGAAGCGGCCGTTCCAGCCCGAGGCGCGGATGGTGGCTTCGGAATAGTCGCCGCCGACCGCGTCATAGGCCACGTCCCAGCCGGCGGGCCCGCAGGCGTCCTTGATCAGGTTGGCCAAGGCCTTTTGACCGTCCTTGTCGAACGGGCCGCGCGGATAGACCACGCCGCTGTCGGCGCCGTGCGCGATGGCCAGATCGACTTTTTCTTGGCTGGAGCAGGCGGCGATCACCTTGGCGCCGGCCGCCTTGGCCAACTCGACGGCCGCCAGGCCCACGCCGCCGGCCGCGCCGAGCACCAGCAGGGTCTCGCCGGCCTTCAGCTGGCCGCGATCCTTGAGGGCGTAATAGGAAGTGCCGTAGGTGAGGATGAAGGCGGCGGCCTCGTCAAACGGCATGGTGTCGGGAATCGGCGTGCAGCGCACGGCGTCGACCAGCAGTTTCTCGGCCATGCCGCCGTGGCCGCTGGAGGCCAGCACCCGCTGGCCGACCGTCAGGCCGGTGACGCCCTCGCCAAGCTGTTCGACCACCCCGGCCACTTCGCCGCCGGGCGCGAACGGCCGCTGCGGCTTGAACTGGTACTTGTCCTCGATGATCAACACGTCGGGATAGTTGACGCCGCAGGCCTTGACCGTCAGCACCACTTGGCCCGGACCGGCGACGGGGTCGGGAAGCTCTTCAAGCACCAGGGTCTCGGGTCCGCCGACCGCCTTGCTGAGCACCGCCTTCATCTCGCCTCTCCCGTCTTTCTTCTTTAAGAGCGCGGACGCTAGCGCACGGTCGCCGGCCAAGGAAGCAGAATGTCAAACAAGCGTTTTAGTCTCGCCCTGCACGGCGGAGCGGGCTCCGCACCGGGTCATGACTACGGCGTCGAGGTCGCCCACATGCGCGGCCTGGTCGAAGCCGCGCGCGACCGACTGGCCGCCGGGGCCAACGCCCTGGACGTCGCGGTAGAGACGGTCGTCGCCCTGGAAGCCAGCGGCCTTTACATCGCAGGCAGGGGCGCCTCGCCCAATGCCTCAGGAATCTACGAGCTAGACGCCTGCCTGATGGACGGCGCCAGCGGCCGGGCAGGCTCGGTCGCCGCGCTTCAGGGCTTCGAGAGCCCGATCCTGGCGGCGCGGGCGGTGATGGAGCGGACGCCGCACGTCATGCTGGCGGGCGAAGGCGCGGCCGCCTTCGCCAGGACCCAAGGCCTGAAGACAATCACGGATCCCGCGACCTGGTTCACGCATGCTGGGGCCTTTGAGTCTAACCATCCGCCGGACTTGCCCACCGGCACCGTCGGCTGCGTGGTGTGCGATGGCGAGGGCCGGCTTGCGGCCGCCACCTCGACGGCCGGCGTGTTCGGCAAGCTTCCGGGCCGGGTCGGCGATTCGCCCATCATCGGGGCCGGGGCCTGGGCTGACGGCCAAGCAGCGGTGTCCTGCACCGGCCAGGGGGAGTATTTCATCCGCACCGCCGTGGCCGTGCAGGTCGCCCACCGCATGCGCTTCGGCGGCGAGAGCCTGGCCAGCGCGACGGCGGCCGCCATCCAGGGCGTGGCCGGCCTGGGCGGCGACGGCGGACTGATCGCCGTGGACCGCGAAGGCCATGTCGCCATGCCCTTCGCCTCGGATGGTCTGAAGCGCGCGGCCCTGTTCCCCGACGGTACGATCATGGCCGAAGCCTTCTGAGCCCTGCCCTCTTCGCGACAGAGAACCCGCCTCCAGCGCCCAAACGACGCTCTGCCGATTGAAGGCGTCATCCTCGTTGGCTAGGTTGCCGCCATGCATAGCCACGCAGGGCAGCGCGCCCGACCCGAAGACCTCGTCGATCTGGACGCCCTGACCCGCGCCTATTTCGAGACCCATCCCGACGCCTCGAACCCGGGTCAGCGTGTGGCCTTCGGGACCTCCGGCCATCGAGGATCCAGCCTCGACGCGGCGTTCAACGAGGATCACATCCTCGCCATCACCCAGGCCATTGTCGAATACCGCGCCGACCAGGGCGTGACCGGCCCGATCTTCGTCGGCCGCGACACCCACGCCCTGTCCGAGCCCGCCTGGCGCTCGACCCTGGAGGTCCTGATCGCCAACGGCGTCGAGACCTTGATCGATTCGCGGGACGGCTTTACCCCGACCCCAGGGGTCTCGCACGCGATCCTGAAGTTCAATCGCGTGGCGCCCGGCGCCGCCGACGGCATCCTGATCACCCCGTCGCACAACCCGCCCCGCGATGGCGGCATCAAGTACAATCCGCCCTCGGGCGGACCCGCCGGGGGCGAGGCCACCTCGGCGATCGCCGCGCGGGCCAACCAACTGATCGAGGGCGGCCTGAAGGACGTCAAGCGCGTGCCGTTCGAGCGAGCGGTCGTCGCCGCCGGCCGCTACGACTTCCTGGCGAAATATATCGACGACCTGCCCAGCGTGCTGGACCTGGACGTTATCCGCTCCGCCGGCGTGAGGATCGGGGCCGACCCGCTGGGCGGCGCCAGCGTCGCCTATTGGGGCGAGATCGCCGACCGCCACCGGCTGAACCTGACCGTCGTCAATGACGCCGTCGATCCGCGTTGGGCCTTCATGCCGCTCGACAATGACGGCAAGATCCGCATGGATTGCTCGTCGCCGGCCGCCATGGCCAACCTGATCCGGGCGATGCAGGGCGGGGCTCAGTACGACGTCGCCACCGGCAACGACGCCGACGCCGACCGCCACGGCATCGTCACGCCCGACGGCGGGCTGATGAACCCCAATCATTATCTGGCCGTGGCCATCTCCTACCTGTTCAGCCATCGCGAGGGCTGGGGTCCGGACGTAGCCGTCGGCAAAACCCTGGTCTCGTCCTCGATGATCGACCGTGTGGTGGCCGGCATGGGTCGCCGCCTGCTGGAAGTGCCGGTCGGATTCAAGCATTTCGTGCCGGGCCTGCTGGACGGCAGCGTCGGGTTTGGCGGCGAGGAGTCGGCCGGGGCCTCGTTCCTGCGCAAGGACGGCACGGTGTGGACCACCGACAAGGACGGTCTGCTGCTGGCCCTGCTGGCGGCCGAGATCCAAGGCCGCACGGGCAAGAGCGCCAGCCAGCTCTATACCGGCCTGACCAAGCAATATGGCGCGCCGGCCTATGCCCGGATCGACGCCCCGGCCAACCGGGCGGAGAAGGCGCGGCTGGCCGCCCTCAGCCCGTCCGACGTATCCGCCAAGACCCTGGCCGGCGAGGCCATCATCGACATCCTCACCACCGCCCCCGGCAATGGCGAGGCGATCGGCGGTCTGAAGGTGGTGACCAAAAACGCCTGGTTCGCCGCCCGGCCGTCGGGGACCGAGGACGTCTACAAGATCTATGCGGAGTCGTTCCTGGGGGCTGATCATCTGAGGTCGGTGCAGGCCGAAGCGCGGGACGTGGTGGCCGGGGCGTTGAAAGATTAGCGCCGGTCCCGTTCCATTCTAGAATGCTCGACGCGCCCCAAGGGCGACCGGCCTTGAAGAATTGGCGGCGGCGGCTCGACGACATGTTCGACAAGTTTGTCTAGGTCCGCCTAAGGTCACCCCCTACCCCTCCAGCCTCGCCAAGACCCCCGGATCCGCCTTCGCCAGCTCCACGATCCGCTCGATCAGCGCCTCGCGGCTCTCCAGAGCCAGCCCGTCGCGCAGCCGCGCCATGCGCTCGCGGACATAGCCCAGGCCGGTGTCGTCCAGCAGATTGGTCGCCACCACCACGGCCGCCTGGTGCTTGCAGGCCCCGAACTTGTCGAAGCCGGGACAGGTGCAGGCCCCCTCGCCGTTCGGCGCGCGCAGGGTGATAACATAGAGGTCGCCCCCCTTCACATGGGCGGTGACGGCGTCGTCCTCGATGGCCACCAGATCGACCGCGCCGGCCTCAGCCAGCTGGGCGCCGCTTTCGAACCAGCGCTCATCCATGCGCTCGCGCCAGGCCCCAATGTCGAAGAGGGGCCTGTTGAACAGGCTCATGCCTCGTCCTCGATGCGGTGGATGTCGTCGTCCGACAGGCCGAAGTGATGGCCGATCTCGTGGACCAGCACATGGGCGATCAGCTCGCCGAGCGAGGCATCGCCGCGTTCGCACCACTCGGCCAGGATCGCCTGGCGGTAGAGGAACACCATCGACGGCTCCGGCGACGGACCCAGCACCGAGCGATGGGCGAGATCGACGCCTTGGTAGAGGCCGGTCAGCTCGAACGGGTCCTCGATGCCCAGGTCGTCCAGCACCTCATCGCTGGCGAAATCGTCAATGCGAAACACCAGGTCGCCGGTCTGGCGGCGGAAGTCGGCGGGCAGATCGTCGAAGGCCTGCCGCGCCAGGGCGGCGAAATCGTCGAGCGAGGGGGCGAGGCGGTCGGTCCAGGTCATGGTTCGTACATAGGCCGATTGGCCCGCAGCGCCAGCCTCTCGGCGCCGCCGCGACAGCACAGCTCATCGCCCTCTGGTCACGCGCGGCCTAATCTGTGACTCTGATTCGAAATTCCCCTTAGAGGCGACCGACAAGCCTGATGACCTCGCCTGATCTGATCCTGGCCGCGACGGCCGGCGCGGTCTGCCTGGCGCTTTGCGCCACGCTCTGGGCGATGTCCCAGCAGCGGCGGTTCGAAAGCCAACTGGCCTCTATGCGGGCCCGCCTGGCCGACCTGGAAAGCGGGACCTTGGTCGGCGAAGCCTCGGCCGAAGTCTTCGACACCGTGTTGATCGCGATCGACGGCGGCGCCGCGCGGCTGGTCTCGGGCCAGGACGCCCTGGCCGCCTGCGCCAGGATCCTCGACGTCGCGCCCAATGCCTCGGCCGTGGTCGAGGCCCTGGTCGCCGCCGATCCCGACCACGCCCACAAGCTGGCCGCCCTGTTCCAACGCGGCGAGGCCTGCGCCTTCGAGGCGCACCGCGCCGACGGCGGCGTGGTTGTGGAAGGCCGCGTGGCGGGGGCGGTGGCCTGGCTGCGCCTGGCCGCAGCCGCCGTCGACGAGTCGGGCCTGCCCGGCGCCGGGCGTTTCGCCGCCTTCATGGACGGCATGGTCGAGCCGGCCTGGATTTCCGACGCCGACGGCGCGCCGGTCTGGGGCAATGCGGCCTATTTGCGGGTGGTCGGCGCGGTCTCGGCCGCCGAGGCGGCGCGCGAGGGCCAGACCGTCGACCGCGCCGCCGACGCCCTCGCCGTCGAGGCCGCCAAGGCCGGCGAGCTGCGCGAGGCCGTGCGTTGGGTGCCGATCGACGGCCGTCGCCGGGCCCTGCGCTTCTCGGCCCAGCCGCTGGACGGCGGCGGGGTGGGGGTGTTCAGCAGCGACGTCACCGAGGTCGAGGACATGCGCGACGCCCTGCGCAAGCATGTGGCGGCCCATGACGAGACCCTGAACCACATCGCCGACGCGGTGGCGATCTTCAGCCAGACCCGCCGCCTGGCGTTCCATAACACCGCCTTCGCTGCGCTGTGGGGCCTGGAGCCGGCCTGGCTGGCCGAGCGACCCACCCACGGCGAGGTGCTGGACCGCCTGCGCCAGCGTCGCCGCCTGCCCGAAACCGTCGATTACGCCAAATGGAAGGGCGCCGAGCTGGCGCGCTACGAGGATCTGGGACCGCAGGCCGACGAGATGTGGGACCTGCCCGATGGCCGCACCCTGCGCGTGGTGCGCCAGCCCCACCCGCTGGGCGGCATGCTGCTGCTCTATTCCGACATCACCGGCGAGCTGCGGCTGAAGGCCCAGTACAACGCCCTGATCCAGGTGCAGCAGGCCACGCTGGACAAGCTGAACGACGCCGTGGCGGTGTTCGGCTCGGACGGCCGGCTGCGGCTGCACAACGAGGCCTTCGAGACCTTCTGGAACGTGTCGGCCATGGCGCTCGAGGCGGCGGTCGATTTCGAGGGCGTGGTCGAGCTATGCGTGCCGCGCCTGCACGACCTGTCCTTCTGGCGCGAGCTGAAGGGCCGGGTGGCCGATCCCGATCCGCAGATGCGCGCGCCCACCTCCGGCGAAACCCGCACCTCGGACAACCGCATCGTGCTCTATCAGAGCCGGCCTCTGCCCGACGGCGCGACCCTGATCGCCTTCGCCGACGTCACCGACACCCGTCAGCTGGAAAGCGCCCTGGCCGATCGGTCCCAGGCCCTGACCGAGGCCGAACGGCTGAAGCGCGACTTCGTGGGCAATGTCTCCTACGAGCTGCGCACGCCGCTCACCACGATCATCGGCTATTCGGAGCTGCTGGAGCGGGCCGACGGCCTGTCGGAACGCAGTCGCGGCCACGTGGCCTCGGTGCGCTCGGCCGCCACCCAACTGGCCCGCTCGATCGACGACGTGCTCGACATGGCCCAGATCGACGCCGGCGAGATGGCGCTGGAGATCGAGGACATCCGGGTGGCCGGCCTGATGAGCGACGCCCAGGAGCGCTCGCTGAAGATCGCTCAGATCGGCGGCGTGACCCTGGCGGTCGAATGCGACAAGGACGTCGGCCTGATCCGAGGCGATCTCAAGCGCCTGTCGCAGATCCTCGACCACCTGGTCGAGAACGCTCTGCGCCAGACGCCGCCGGATGGGGTGGTCACCCTATCGGCGCGGCGGGCGCTTGGAGAAGTGCGGCTGGACGTCAGGGACACCGGCCGCGGCGTGCCGTTCCATGTGCAGGCCCACATCTTCGACCGCTTCGTCGGCCGCGATAGGGGCGGCCCGGGTCTGGGCCTGGCGCTGGTCAAGGCTCTGGTCGAGCTGCATGGCGGCTGGGTGGCGCTGGAGAGCGAGCCCGGCGCGGGCTCGACGTTTACGTGCCACCTTCCAGAGACGCAGCAGCCGGGTGCGGCGCAACCGGAGTTCGGGTTTTAGGTTTTAAGTCCTCCCCCTATGGGGGAGGTGTCGGCAAGCCGACGGAGGGGGGAGAGATACGACCTCAGCCGCACGCAGGATCGATCGACCCTAAAACTCCCCCCACCGATCGCTACGCGATCGCCTCCCCCACAGGGGGAGGACTTGCCGAGCCTAGTGCTGGCTTTCCGGCAGCCGCACCACCAGCCCATCCAGCGCGTCGCTCACCTTGATCTGGCACGACAGCCGGCTGTTCGGCCCGACGTTTTCGGCGAAGTCGAGCATCGACTCCTCCATGGCCGACTTGTCGCCGGTCTTGGACAGCCAGGCTTCGTCGACATAGACGTGGCACGTGGCGCAGGCGCAGGCCCCGCCGCAGTCGGCGTCGATGCCAGGCACGTTGTTCTTCACCGCGCCTTCCATGACCGTCAGGCCCGGCTTGACGTCGATGCCGTGTTCCGTGCCGTCGTGCTCGATATAGGTGATCTTGGCCATGGGTCCCCTGGGGCGCTTTTTTTTGAACGGTCGTTTTACGCCGCGACTTCTTTCATGGAAATGGTCGAGTTCGCCAGCTTCTCCAAGCTGACGGGCGTGCGCTTGGCGATCAACTGCTTTCCCGCCATGAATTCGGGCGGCGCATTGACGGCCTCGACGGCCTGAACCAGGTCGCCCTTCAAGTGGAAGACAGCAAACTTGGCTCCAGACACGTCGCCGCGCACGATCTGCGTGTCTGCGTCGAACGGCAGGCCGGCGATCTGCAGTTTCAGGTCGTACTGGTCGGACCAGAACCACGGAATCTCGTGCGGCGGCATGGCGCGGCCGGTGATGGCGGCGGCGGCCTGCTTGGCCTGTTCAAGGGCGTTGGGCACGCTCTCCAGCCGGAACTGGCGGTCATACAGCGGTAGCGGCCGGTGGGTCACGTCGCCGATGGCGAATACGAACGGGTCGCTGGTCCGGGACTCCAGATCGACGACGATCCCGCCCGTGCACTCCAGGCCCGCGTCCTGGGCCAGCTCGACATTGGGATGGGCCCCGACCCCGACCAAGGCCGCGTCGCAGGCCACGACCCGGCCGTCGGCCAGTCGCACGCCCGTGATGTGGCCCCGCCTATCTCCAAGAGGGCCGCCCTCGAAGGCCTCGACCCCGGCGTTCAGTTCGAAGGCCACGCCTCGGGCGCGGTGATAGTCCTGGAAGAAGTTGGACAGGGTCTCGCAGGCGACCCGGGCCAGAACGCGCGGTTCCCGCTCGATGATCATCACGTGGCTGCCCAGGGCGCGGGCCGAGGCCGCCGCCTCCAGGCCGACATAGCCGCCGCCCACCACGGCCAGCCGTTTGCCGGGACCCAGCGCGCCCTTCAAGGCCTCGGCGTCGGCCGCCGTGCGCAGCGACAGCACACCGGCCAGGTCGGCCCCGGGGATCGGCAGCGCCCGGGCCCGAGCGCCGGTGGCCAGGATCAGATAGTCGTAAGGCAGGTGTTCGCCCGAGGCGAGGGTGACGGTCTTGGCGCCGCGATTGAAACCGATCACCACGCCGCCCAGGCGCAGCGAGACGCCAGCTTCCTCGTACCAGCTTGACGGCTTGAGCTGCAGGCCCTCGGCGTCGACCTCGCCCTTCAGCCAGCCCTTGCTCAGCGGCGGACGCTGATAGGGCAGCAGGGGCTCGTCGCCGATCAACACGATGGGGCCGACATGGCCGTACTGGCGCAGGAAGGCGGCGGCCGAACCGCCGGCATGGCCGGCGCCGACGATGACGACGCGGCTGTTCAGATCGCCCGTACCCGCTTCACTCAAAGGCCGTGTCCTCCCGTTCCGCCAAAAATGACGACGGCGTCACCTTTTGGCAAGCCGCGCGTCGATCTTGCGGACTAGAGCATTTCCCGACCTGAATGCGTCAGGCCGTGAGCTCTAATCTTTTGTTTTGACGCATTTTTCTTCACGCGAACCGGAACCACTGCGCTCGAAAAATGCTCTAGACGACCCGTTCGACCAGCATCTTCTTGATCTCGGCGATGGCCTTGGCGGGGTTCAGGCCCTTGGGACAGACCTGGGCGCAGTTCATGATCGTGTGGCAGCGATAGAGCTTGAACGGGTCTTCGAGGTCGTCGAGGCGCGCGCCAGTGGCTTCGTCGCGGCTGTCGATCAGCCAGCGATAGGCGTGCAGCAGCGTCGCCGGGCCCAGGTACTTGTCGCCGTTCCACCAATAGCTGGGGCACGAGGTCGAGCAGCAGGCGCAGAGGATGCACTCGTACAGGCCGTCCAGCTTTGAGCGGTCTTCCGGCGACTGCAGCCATTCGCTCTGCGGCTCGGGCGTGACGGTGTGCAGCCAGGGCTCGATCGAGGCGTACTGGGCGTAGAACAGCGTCAGGTCGGGGATCAGGTCCTTGACCACCGGCTGGCTGGGCAACGGCGCGATCTGCACGGCCTTGCCGGGCGTGTCGGCGTGGCCGTGGGTGCAGGCCAGGGTGTTGCGGCCGCCGATGTTCATGGCGCAGGAGCCGCAGACCCCCTCGCGGCATGAGCGACGGAAGGCCAGGGTCGGGTCGATGCTATTCTTGATGTAAAGCAGGGCGTCCAGCACCATCGGGCCGCAGGCGTCGATGTCCACCTCATAGGTGTCCCAGCGCGGATTGCGGCCGTCTTCCGGATCATACCGATAGACCTTGAAGGCGCGGGTGTTGGTGGCGCCGGCGGGCGCCGGCCAGGTCTTGCCGGCTTGCACGGTCGAGTTCTTGGGGAGGGTGAGTTGAACCATCAGCGTACCCTCAATAAACCCGCGCCTTGGGTGGGATGTAGTCGATGTCTTTCGACATGGTGTAGCTATGCACCGGGCGGAAATCGATCTTCACCTTGCCCGTGCCCTGGTCGAGCCAGGCCAGGGTGTGCTTCATCCAGGTGGTGTCGTCGCGGGTGGAGAAGTCTTCCCGGGCATGGGCGCCGCGGCTTTCGGTGCGGTTGACCGCGCTGGCCACAGTGACAACGGCCTGGCCGATCAGGTTGTCGAACTCCAGGGTTTCCATCAGGTCGGTGTTCCAGACCAGCCCGCGGTCGCTCACCTTGATATCCTTGGCCTTTTCCCAGACCACTGCCAGGCGCTCGGCGCCGCCGACCAGGGTTTCGCCGGTGCGGAACACCGCGGCGTCCTCCTGCATGGCCTTCTGCATTTCGAGGCGCAGGGCGGCTGTCGGCTGATGGCCATTGGCGTTGCGGTAGCGGTCGAAGCGGTCCAAGTGGGGATCGGTCTGAGAGACCTTCAGCTCCGGCTGGGTGGCCATCGGCTTGAGGATCTCGGCGCAGCGCAAGGCGGCGGCGCGGCCGAACACCACCAGGTCGATCAGGCTGTTGGATCCCAGGCGGTTGGCGCCGTGCACCGAGACGCAGGCCGCCTCGCCCACGGCCATCAGGCCGGGGATCACCTGGTCGGGATTGTCGCCCGACTTGGTAACGACCTCGCCGTGATAGTTGGTCGGGATGCCGCCCATGTTGTAGTGGACCGTCGGCAAGACCGGGATCGGCGCCTTGGTCACGTCCACGCCGGCGAACACCTTGGCGGTCTCGGAAATGCCGGGCAGGCGCTCGTGCAGAATTTTCGGGTCCAGGTGATCCAGGTGCAGGAAGATGTGGTCCTTGTTGGGGCCCACGCCCCGGCCTTCGCGGATTTCGATGGTCATGGCCCGGCTGACCATGTCGCGCGGAGCCAGGTCCTTCACCGAAGGGGCGTAGCGCTCCATGAAGCGCTCGCCCTCGGAATTGGTCAGGTAGCCGCCTTCGCCACGCGCGCCCTCGGTGATCAGGCAGCCGGCGCCATAGATGCCGGTGGGGTGGAACTGGACGAATTCCATGTCCTGCAGCGGTAGGCCGGCGCGCAGGGCCATGGCGTTGCCGTCGCCGGTGCAGGTGTGGGCCGATGTGGCCGAGAAATAGGCGCGGCCGTAGCCGCCGGTCGCCAGGATCACTTGCTGGGCCTGGAAGCGGTGCAGGGTGCCGTCGTCCAGCTTCCAGGCGGTGACGCCCCGGCAGACGCCGTCTTCCATGATCAGGTCGAGCGCGAAATACTCGATGAAGAACTCGGTGTCGTGGGCCAGGGACTGGCCGTACATCGTGTGCAGCATGGCGTGACCGGTGCGGTCGGCCGCGGCGCAGGTGCGCTGGATCGGACCGTTGCCGAATTCCTTGGTCATGCCACCAAAGGCGCGCTGGTAGATCTTGCCCTCGGCCGTGCGCGAGAACGGCACGCCCCAGTGTTCCAGCTCATAGACGGCGGCCGGCGCGTTGCGGGTCAGATATTCGATGGCGTCCTGGTCGCCCAGCCAGTCCGACCCCTTGACGGTGTCGTACATGTGCCAGCGCCAGTCATCCTGGCCCATGTTGCCCAGCGAGGCCGAGATTCCGCCCTGGGCGGCGACGGTGTGGCTGCGGGTCGGGAACACCTTGGTGACGCAGGCGGTCTTCAGCCCGGCCTGGGCGCACCCCAGCGCGGCGCGCAGGCCCGAGCCGCCCGCTCCGACGACGACGACGTCGAACTTGTGGTCGATAAACGTATAGGCCGACATCAAAAGACTCCGGTGAAGGCGACCTTGAGGATCGAGACGACCCCAAGAGCGCCGCCGAGGACGCATACAAACAGATTGGCCAGGACGAGAACGGTCTTGGTCATGAAGTTCGGGAAATAGTCCTCTATCACAACCTGCACCGCGCCCTTGAGATGGATCAGGGCGACAACGAGCAACAAGCACAGCAAGACCGTGTTGTGCGGGATGGCCACCCACTCGCTGGCGCCGTCGAAGCCGAGGCTGGCCAGGCGCAGGCCCGCGAACAGGCCCCACAGGGTCAACGGAATCAGGGCGACGCTCGACACCCGATCGGTGATGAAGTGGCCGACGCCGTGGTGCGAGGCGCCCAGGCCCCGAGCGCGAGACATGGGGGTGCGGAAGCGGCCGGAGGTCGAATGGGCCATGATCAAAGCGCTCCGGTTTGGGCGGCGATGACCCAGACGACGATCGCGCCGACCACGGCGAAGGCGATGGCGCAGGCGCCGGACATGTCGGCGACCTTCGGCGTGAATCCCTTGCCGGCGTCCCAGACGGTCTGGCGGACGGCGTAAGCGATGTTGAACAGCACCGCGACGGTCAGGCCAAACAGCACCAGCTTTCCCAAGAACGAGCCCAGCAGGCCGGTATAGGTCGCGTAGGCTTCAGGCCCCGAGGCCAGAGCCAGGGCCCAGCCGGCCAGCAGGAGCACGCCGACATACAGCGCCATGATGCAGGCCCGATGCAGGATCGAGCAGGTCATGGTGATGTGCCACCGCCAGACCTGGAGGTGTGGCGATAGTGGGCGCTCGGGAAGTCCCCCGCTGGTGTCGGTCATGAAAACGTCCAACCCTTTGGCTTTGTGCGTTGCGGGATGCTTTTAAGCGCGACGTTGGGGGTGTCAACGCAACGCCCTTTGTTGAGAAACGTTCTCAGCATAACAGCGGTAAGGATCAAGTGTCCCGCCAGCGGAACCTGAAGCTGAAGGTGGCGTTATCGGACCCTTAGCGGGGAGGCGCTGTTCATGTCCGGCCCGATCGACTTTCAGAACGTCTTCGACCGGATTCCCAGCCCCTACATGATGCTTGACCGCGATCTGCGCTTCGCCGCGGCCAACCGGGCCTATCTCAAGGCGGTCGAGCTGCGCTGGGAAGACATCGCCGGCCGCTACGTCTTCGACGCCTTTCCCGTCGAGGGTGAAAGCCGCCGGACCCTCGAGGAATCCCTGGCCCGGGCGCGCGACACCGGTCAGGTCGACGTGCTGCCCCTGATCGAATACGCCATCCAGCGTCCCACCCTCCTGGGCGGTGGGTCGGAAGCCCGGACGTGGAGCGCCACCCACACCCCGATCCTCGACGCGCGCGGCCACACCATCTTCATCTTGCAGCACACCCAGGACGTCACAGAGCTCCAGCGCCTGAAGGACGTCGCCTTTGGCGGTCGGGCGCCCAGCGCCGTCACAATGCTGGGCGGCGACATCCTGCAGCGCGCCGAAACCGTTCAGGCCCAGAGCCTGCAATTGCGCCGCCTGTTCATGCAGGCGCCCAGCTTCATGGCCATATTGCGCGGCCCCGATCACGTGTTCGAGCTGATCAACAACACCTATCTGCAGCTGATCGGCCACCGCGACGTGGTCGGTCTGCCAATGCGCGAGGCCCTGCCGGAAGTTGTCGAGCAGGGCTTCCCCGATCTGCTCGACAAGGTCCGATCGAGCGCCGAGGCCTTCGTGGGCCGACAGATCAAGATCGCCCTGCAGCGCACGCCGGACGGACCGCTGGAAGACCGCTATCTCGACTTCGTCTACCAGCCGATCATCGAGGACGACGGCTCGGTGTCGGGCGTCTTCGTCGAGGGGTTCGACATCAGCGATCAGGTCCAGGCCCAGGACCAGCAACGCCTGCTGCTCGACGAGCTTAACCACCGCGTCAAGAACACCCTGGCCACGGTTCAGGCCATTTCCCAGCAGACCCTGCGCGGCGCGTCCGATCCTGCAGCCTTCGCCAAGGCCTTCGAAGCGCGTTTGCTGGCCCTGTCTCAGACCCACAACGCCCTGACCGACGGCCAGTGGTCCGGCGCGGGCCTGCGCCAAATCCTCAACCTTGAACTGCTGCCGCATGGCGCCGAGCGCGTCAGCCTGGACGGACCCGACGCCCATCTGCCAGCTCGCACGGCCCTGTCGCTAGGCATGGTGTTCCATGAATTGACCACCAACGCCGCCAAGTACGGGGCCTTGGCCCAGGATGGCCGGTTGTCGGTGCATTGGCAGGGGGAGGGTGACGGCCTGGCCTTCACCTGGCACGAGGCCGGCGGACCCACGGTCGCCCCGCCCACCCGGCGCGGTTTCGGCTCGCGCTTGATCGAGCGCAGCATCACCAGCGAACTGCGCGGCAGGTTCGCGATCGACTACCGACCAGAGGGCGTGCTCTGCGAGTTCTGGGTGCCCGTGGCCGTGGCCTAGAGCATTTCCCGACCTGACGGCGTCAGGCCGTGAGCTCTAATCTTTTGTTTTGACGCATTTTTCTTCACGCGAACCGGAACCACTTCGCTCGAAAAATGCTCTAGCGAAACAGGTTCAGCGCCGCCCATTGCAGCAGCAGGATGGTCTTGGCGTCGCAAATCCCGCCGCTGGCGACCATGGCGAGGGCTTCGTCGATCGAGCGCTCCAGCACCTGGACCTCTTCGCCCTCTTCTTCCAGGCCGCCGCCGTCGGAGACCTTCATCGAGGCGTCGTACTCGGCGACGAAGAAATGCAGGATCTCGGTGATCGCGCCGGGGCTCATGAAGGCCTGGAACACCTTGCGCACGCCGGTCAGCCGGTAACCGACCTCCTCCTCCACCTCGGCCCGGATACGGTCCTCGGGCGAAGCGTCGTCCAGCAGGCCGGCGGGGGTCTCGATCAGCAGGTCGTCATAACCCACGGCATAGGCCGGATAGCGAAACTGCCGGGTCAGCAGCACGGTGCGGGCCGCCATGTTGTAGGGCAGCAGTGTGCAGCCATCGCCCCGGTCATAGGTCTCGCGGCTCAGGGTCGCCCACTGGCCGTCGTCGCGCTGCCAGTCGAACATCGTCTTCTTCAGGAGGTAGTGGTCGTCGGATAGCACCGTGACGGTCTTGACCCGCACCCGATCGGCGACGCTCATCCCCTAGTCCCTCACCTTAGCCACATAGTCAGCTGACCGCATTTCCTGCAGACGCGACACCGTGCGCTCGAACTCGAACGACCCATCTCCGGCCGGATACAGAGCGTCGGGCTCGCCATCGGCCAGGGCCACCAGCTTGGCGTCGGCCTCGTAGAGCGAATCGATCAGGGTGTTGAAGCGCTTGGCCGCGTCACGCCGCTCGGGCGTGAGCAGCGGCACGTCTTCCAGGAACACGGTGTGGAAGCGCGCGGCGACCGCCAGATAGTCCTGCGGCCCCAGGGCCTGCTGGCACAGGCTGGCGAACGAGGCGCGCAGCAGGCCGCCGACGGCGCGGGGCAGGCGCATCTTGCGGCCCAGAACCTCGAGCGTGGCGCCGGTCTCCTCGGCCCCATCCAGCATGTCGGCCCAGAGGGCGTCGAACTCGGCGGCGGTCGTCTTGTCGTTGGGCGCAAGCCAGGTGCGGGCGGCGCGCAGGCGGTCGAGGCGGAAATCGACCGGGCCCCGCACGGCGACCACGTCCATCCGGTCCTTCAGCATGGCGATGAAGGGGACGAAGAGCTGGCGGTTGAGGCCGTCCTTGTAGAGGTCGTCCGGCGGCCGGTTGGAGGTCGCCACCAGGGTTACGCCCTGGGCGAACAGCGCCTCGAACAGGCGGCCCAGGATCATGGCGTCGGCGATGTCGGTGACCTGCAGCTCGTCGAAGCACAGCAGGCGGGCCTGGGCGGCGATCAGATCGGCGGTCGGCGCGATCGGGTCGTCGCCCCTGTGCTGGCCAAACCGCGCCTTGCGCTCGGCCGCGTCACCCTTGCGCCAGGCGTCGATATGGCCGTGGACCTCGGCCATGAAGCCGTGGAAGTGGATGCGGCGCTTCTTGTCGATGGGCGCGCTGTCGAAGAACAGGTCCATCAGCATCGACTTGCCGCGTCCCACCGGACCCCACAGATAGACGCCCTTCTGGCCCTTGGGCTTGCGGCCAAACAGCGAGAAGCCGGGCTCGCCCGCCCCGTCCAGATCGGCCTCCAGCCGCGCCAGCGCATCGACGGCGGCGGCCTGGGCGGCATCGGGCTTGATCTCGCCCTGAGCCAGGCGGTCGCGATAGGCGGTTCGAACGGATGTCGGCATCGCGGACGGGGTTAGCGCGAGGAGCGCCGCGGGGAAAGGCCTAGACCCCCAGATCCTGGCGCACGAAACGGTAGGTCTCGCGCTTCTCGCAGGCGCAGGCCTTCATCTGGCCGTCCTTGGTCCACCAGACCAGCAGCGGATAGGCGAAGTTCACGCCATTGTCCTTGAGCAGCGGCCGCAGGTCATCGACGGTCTTGCGGCCGGCCTCGATCACCGCCGTGCGGGCCACGTCGCCGTCGGCGGGCGCGATGCCGGCGGCCGTCCAGGCCTCGACCGGTGTGGCGTCCCACTTTTCCGACAGGGCCCAGCTGCGGTTGACCCACATCTCGGCGACGGTCGCCCGCTCGGCCGGCGTGGATTTCGGCACGCCGTTGCGGTCGGCGCGGGCGATCTCGATCAGCCGGGTGTCGACGCCCGCCTTGTGCAGGCCCGGATATTCCTCGGCCTTGAACCGCACGCAGTCGGGGCAGGTGCGGAAGCTGACCATGTAAAGCTTTTGCCTCTTCAGTCCCGGCGACACCCAGCCGGAGGTCTCCAGGATCTTGGTGATCTCGGCCTGGTGTTTGGTGATGGTCTTGGGCCGCCAGCGCAGCTCTATGTTCCAATAGGCCCAACCCGCCGCGCCCACGACGAGGATCACGACGGCGACGATCAGCCAACGGCCCAGGGTTTTCATCAAGCGCTCCTCATCCAGTCCCGCACCGTCGAACAGCTAAGAGCCGTCGTCAAACTTTCCTGAGGACAGCGGCCCGGCCGCCTTGGAAGCGCGGCGCGGCTTGTCTAGACTCAGGCTTCGGGTCGATCCGCCGCCCGCCATGCCAAGGACCCGCGTGATCGAAGTCGCCCTGCCCGATGAAGCCGCCACCCAGCGCCTGGGTATTCGGCTATCGCGCGCCCTGAGGCCGGGCGACGCGATCTGCCTGACGGGACCGCTCGGCGCCGGCAAGTCAACCCTGGCTCGCGCCCTGATCCGCGCCTTGACCTCGCCGGACGAGGAGGTGCCCAGCCCCACCTTCACCCTGGTGCAGTTCTATGACGGCCCCGCCTTCCCGGTCGCCCATTTCGACCTCTACCGCCTGACCGATCCCGACGAGGCCTACGAGATCGGGCTGGACGAGGCGCTGGAGGACGGCGCGGTGCTGATCGAATGGCCCCAGCGGCTGGAGGGGCGTCTGCCCGCCAACCGACTCGCTATAGACATCACCCCCAGCGACGATGGCGAGGCGCGCCGCGCGACCCTGACGCCGCACGGAACCTTCGAAGGACGCAAGCTTGAGCTCTGATCGCGAAACGGCCCGAGAGACGGCGAAGGCGGCCTTCTTGACCGCCCAAGGCTTCGGCGACGTCCGCCGCGAGTCGCTGGGCGGCGACGCCTCGACCCGCAGCTACGAGCGCCTGCATCGTGGGGACCAAAGCTTCATCTTCATGGACCAGCCGCCGGCGCTGGAGAGCTCGGTGTGCCCGCCCGACGCCAGCGACGCCGAGCGCCTGGCCTCGGGCTACAACGCCGCCGCGCGCCTGGCCGCCGGCTCAGTCGCCGCCTTCGTGGCCACCGCCGCCTATCTGCGCGACCGAGGCCTCTCCGCGCCGAGGATCTTCGCCCATGACATCGCCGCCGGCCTGGCGGTGCTGGAAGACCTGGGCGACGGCCTCTATGCCACCCTGATCGCCGAGGGGCAGGATGAGACGCCGCTCTACGAGGCCGCCGTCGACGTCCAGATCGCCCTGCACAGCGCGGCGCCGCCGCAGGTGCTAACCGCCGAGGGGGGCGTGTCCTGGCCGCTGCTGACCTATGACGCCCTGGCCCTGAAGGTCGCCACCGACACCTTCCTGGAATGGTGGCCCAAGTTCGCCGGCCTGCCGGACTTCAGCGACGCCGCCGTGGCCGGCTGGGACGCTCTGTGGGCCCCGGTCTGGGTGCGCGGCGAAGCCGGCGCCTCGGTGTTCACCCACCGTGACTATCATGCCCAGAACCTGATCTGGCTGCCGGGCCGCGACGGCGTGGCACGGGTCGGCCTGCTGGACTTCCAGGACGCCCTGCGCGCCCATCCGGCCTGGGACCTGACCCATCTGCTGCAGGACGCCCGCCGCGACGTGTCACCGGCGCTGGAACAGGCCATGCTCGACCGCTACCTGGCCGCCCGGCCGGCGCTGGACCGGGAAGCCTTTATCGCAGACTACCGCGCCTTGGCCGCCTCGAACGCGGCGCGGATCCTGGGCCGGGTGTTCGCCCGCCAGGCGTTGGCGGGCCGCCCGCAGTACGAGGCCTTCATGCCGCGCACCTGGCGCTATCTGGAGCGCAACCTCGAAAGCCCGGCGCTGGCCGGGCTGAAGACCTGGTTCGACGCCAATGTGCCGGCCGAGGCGCGTCGATGAGCGCCTTTCCCACGGTCGCCATGGTCCTGGCTGCGGGTCTGGGCACCCGCATGCGACCCCTGACCGACGACCGGCCCAAGGCGCTGGTCGAGGTGGGCGGCAAGGCGCTGATCGACCACATGCTGGACCGCCTGGCCGCCGCCGGGGTCGAGACCGCCGTGGTCAATGTCCACGCCTTCGCCGACCGGCTGGAGGCGCATCTGGCGGCGCGCTCGGCTCGGGGCGCCCGTCCTCGGATCGTCATCTCCGACGAACGCCCCCAGGCGCTGGAAACCGGCGGCGGCCTCAAGCACGCCCTGCCGCTGCTGGGCGACGCGCCGGTCTGGGTGGCCAATATCGACTCCGTCTGGATCGAGCACGGCGGCTCGGCCATCGAGGCGATTGCGCGGGCCTGGGATCCGGCGGCCATGGATGTCTGCCTGATGCTGGCCTCGACCACCGAGTCGCTCGGCTTCCACGACAGCGGCGACGTGTTCCTCGACGATGGCGTGGTGCGCTTCAAGACCGCCGGCGAGACCGCGTCGCTGGTCTATGTCGGGGTCCATATCTGCAAGCCCGGGATCGTGTCCGACGGTCCCGAGGGTCCGTTTTCGCTGACCCCGATCTGGCGGGTCCTGGCCGCCGGGGGCCGCGTCCATGGCGTCACGCCGGACGGTCTCTGGATGCATGTCGGCGACCCCCAGGCCGTGATCGCCGCCGAGGCCAGGCTGGCATGAGCGCGGCGGGTCCCTTCGACACGCCGGGGCCGCGCTGGTTCTCGATCCCCGCTCACCGGCCGTTCGTCGAGGACCTGGCCCGCGGGCTGCTGAGCGCCTTGGCCCCACTGGGTCCCGAGGCCCTGCCCCGCGCTACGGTGCTGACCCCGACGCGGCGCGGGGCCCGCGCCCTGGCCGACGCCTTCGTCCAGGTGATCGACGGGGCGGCGGGCGCCGGCAAGGCCCTGCTGCTGCCGCAGATCCGGCCGCTGGGCGATCTGGACGAGGGCGAGCCGCCGTTCGAGCCGGGCGAGATCAGCCTGGACGTGCCGCCCGCTGTCTCGTCGCGCCGCCGGCGGTTCGAGTTGGCCCGGCTGGTCGCCGACCACGCCCACCTGCTGGACTTCACCCCCCAGGCGGGCCAGGCCCTGGAGATGGCCAAGGCCTTGGCCGAGTTCCTCGACAGCTGCCAGATCGAGGAGCTGATCACCGACGACGGTCGCCTCGACGGCTTGGCCGAGGGCGACCTGGCCCAGCACTGGCAGGTCTCGGCCAGGTTCCTGAAGGCCATCCTCGCCGCCTGGCCCAAGCGCCTGGACGACCTGGGCCTGATCGACGTCAGCGACCGCCGCGTGCGGCTGCTCAACGCGCTCTCGGACCAGTGGGAAGACGCGCCGCCACAGGGGGTGATGATCGCCGCCGGCTCGACGGGCACGGCCCCGGCCACCGCCCGCCTGCTGGGCGTGATCGCCAACCTGCCCCAGGGCGCCGTGGTGCTGCCGGGCCTTGACGAGGGCCTGGCCGAGGACGCCTGGGGCCAGGTCGGCGAGCAGCATCCGCAGGGCGCGATGAAGCGCCTGCTCGATCGCTTCAAGGCCACGCGCGCCGAAGTCCGCCCCTGGTGGCCCGAAGCCGATAGCCGGGGCCGTTGGCGGCGTCGGCTGATCAACGAGGCCCTGCGCCCGGCCGAGGCCACCGCCGACTGGCTGGCCCAGATCGATCGGCTTCGCGCCGAGGCCCCGGACCTCGACCCGATCGCCGAGGGGTTGAAGGGCCTGTCGCTGATCAGCGCCCGCACCGAGGAGGAGGCCGCCGTCGCCTGCGCGCTTCTCTTGCGCGAAGCGCTGGAGACCCCCGGCCAGACCGCCGCCCTGGTCACGCCCGACCAGGAACTGGCTCGCCGGGTCGCCGCTCGCCTGGCCCGCTGGGGCGTGATCGCCGACAGCTCGGCCGGCGCGCCCCTGGCTGCCAGTCCCGCCGCGATCCTGGCCCAGCACGTCGCCGCCCTCGCCATCGACCCGCTGGACCCCGTGCGCCTGCTGGCCGTGGCCAAGCATCCGCTGCTGCGGGCCGACGCCGACGCCGCTTGCGACCTGGAACTGAAGGGTCTGCGGGGCCCGGCGCCCCGCGACGCCGCGCAACTGCTCGGCAAGCTCGACGCCTATCCCGACGCGCGCCGCCTCGCCGAGCGGGTGCTGGCCGCCGCGCGCCAGGCCGCGGCGCCCTATGTCGATGACCAAGGCGCCCCCGCCACCGCCGCGCGGGCCCTGGTTGAGAGCCTGGAAGCCCTGGCCGACCCTGGCGACCTGTGGGCCGGCTCGGCGGGCGAGGGCCTGGCCAGCCTGTTGTCATCGCTGATAACCGACGGACTGGTCCTGCCACCGGCTTCGAAGATCGGTTTCGGCGACCTGCTGGACCGGCTGGTCAATGAGGAGACCCTGCGGGTCGGCGGCGCCACCCATCCGCGCCTGCGGATCTTCGGAGCCATCGAGGCGCGGATGGTCCGGGCCGATCGCTTGATCCTGGCCGGACTTGAGGAGGGGATCTGGCCAAAGGGCGCGCCGATCGACCCGTTCCTGTCGCGACCGATGCGCGAGCGCCTGGGCCTACCGCCGCCCGAGCGCCGCATCGGCCTGACCGCCCATGACTTCGCCCAGGCCGCCGCCGCGCCAGATGTCATCCTGGTCCACAGCGAGCGCCGGGGCGGCGCGCCGGCCGTCGAGAGCCGTTGGCTGTGGCGGCTGCGCACCCTGGCGCGCGGCGCGGGCCAGGCCCTGCCGGAGCGCGCCGACGTGCTGGCCTGGGCTCGCGACCTTGACGCGCCAGGCCCCTACGCCCCGATCAGCCGCCCGGCGCCCACGCCTCCCGTCGCCGACCGTCCGCGCCGCATGGCCGTCACCCGCATCGAGGCCCTGACCCGCGACCCCTACGCCGTTTGGGCGCGCGACATCCTCAAGCTGTTTCCACTGGAGCGCCCCAACGAGCCGGTCGAGGCGCGGGCGCGCGGCACGGCGATCCACGCGGCGTTCGAGACCTTCTCGCTCGACCATCCGGGCCCTGTCCCGACCGACGCGGCCGAAATCTTCGCCGGGCTCTATCTGTCCGAACTGGTCCAGGCCGGCATGCCGCCCGCCGCCCTGGCCCGCGAGCGCGCCCTGGCCCGCGAGGCGGCGCTGTGGGTGGCCGACCTGGAGACCCGTCGCCGGGCCGGCGCCGAGCGCGTCGTCGTCGAGGCCACCGGCACGCTGACCTTCGACATCGGCGGTCGGCCCTTCACCGTCTTCGCCAAGGCCGACCGCATCGAGCCGACCGCCGACGGCTTGGCCCACATCCTCGACTACAAGACCGGCGCCGCGCCGTCGAAAAAGCAGGTCGAGACCGGCTTCTCTCCCCAGCTGACCCTGACCGCGGCCATCCTGCGCGAGGGCGGCTTCGAGGCCGTCGGTCGCCGCGAGCCTGGCGACCTGACCTATCTGCGGGTCACGGGCCGCAAGCCGGCCGGTGTGGAAGAGGTGCGGGCGACCGCTGGGGGCGACAGCCGGGAGGCGGCGGTCAAGGCCTTGCAGGGCCTGCGCGACTTGATCGAGCGCTACGACAATCCCGACCAGCCCTACCTGTCGCGCGTGGCGCCGCAGTTCGTGCACGACCATGCGGGCGACTACGGCCACCTGGCGCGAGTGTTCGAATGGTCCACCAGCGGCGATGACGGGGAGGGCAGCGAATGAGCCTCGCGCCGACCAAACAGGTCCTTCCCCTGTCGGGGAGGCGGCGCGCAGCGCCGGCGGGGGGAGCCGTCGGGCGGTGGTTCACCCCCCCCTCCGTCGCCCCGGATCAAGTCCGGGGCGCCGCCTCCCCCACAGGGGGAGGATTTTCATGATCGACCCCCAACGCATCGCCGCCGATCCGGCCATCTCGGCCTTCGTCACCGCCAATGCCGGCTCGGGCAAGACCAAGACCCTGATCGACCGGGTCGCGCGCCTGCTGTTGGCCGGCTCCACGCCCGAAGCCATCCTCTGCGTCACCTACACCAAGGCCGCCGCCGCTGAGATGCAGCGCCGGCTTTTCGAGCGGCTGGGCGAATGGTGCGTGACGCCCGACGCCAGGCTGCGCGAGCAACTGGGCGCGCTGGAGGGTCGGGATCCCGCCAGTTTCGGCCACCGCGAGCTATCCAAGGCTCGGGGCCTGTTCGCCAAGGCGCTGGAAACCCCCGGCGGGCTGAAGATCCAGACCATCCACGCCTTCTGTGAGAAACTGCTGCGGCGCTTTCCGCTGGAGGCCGGGGTGTCGCCCGGCTTCACGGTGATGGACGACAGCGCCTCGGCCGCCATCGCCCAGGGCGCGCTGCGGCAGGTGGCGACCTGGGTCACCGACCATGACGACCCCTACGCCCTGGCCTATGCCCGGTTCTCGGTGGCCCTGGACTTCGCGGCCTTCGAGGCGATGTTCGCCACCTTCGAGAGCCAGCGCGGGGCGATCGGCGCCTATCTCGAGGCCCAGGGCGGGCCGTCGGGCGCGATCGAGGATGTCTGGAAGGCCTGCGGCTTCCACTACGGCCCCAGCAGCGTCGAGCGGGTGGTCGCCGAGGCCATGGCCGAGCTGGACCGCGACCTGTGGGGCTCGGTCGCTGACGTGCTGCTGAACGGGACGAAGACCGACATCAAGTGCGCCGGCCTGATGGCCCAGATCGCCGGCGATCCGCACGCCGATCTCGACCAGGCCCTCGCGGCGCTGTTCACCGAGAAGGGCGTCGGCACGCCAATGACCTGGCCGGCCAAGACCTCGGGCCTGAAGTCCCGCGAGGATCTTCGTGCCCGCCTGCTGGCCGAACAGGAGCGTCTTGAGGAGGCCCGCGAATGGCTGCGCGCCGCCCGGGTGGCCGAGGACAGCAGCGATGCCCTGCGCCTGGCCGGCCTCTACATTTCCTCGCACCAGGTCGAGAAGGCGGCGCGCGGCGCGTTGGACTTCGCCGACCTGATCGACCGCACCCGCGTGTTGCTCACCGAGAAGGTCGATGCGGCCTGGGTGCTCTATAAGCTGGACGGCGGCATCGACCACATCCTGCTGGACGAGGCCCAGGACACCGCCCCCGACCAATGGGCGATCCTGCGGGCCCTGACCTCCGACTTCTTCGCCGGCGAGGGCGCGGCGCGGTGGAGGGCGGGGGAGGACACCCGGACCCTGTTCGTGGTTGGCGACGAGAAGCAGTCGATCTACTCGTTCCAGGGCGCCGACCCGCAGCGCCTGCTGGCCGAAACGCAGCAATATATCGCCCAGATCACCGCCGCCGACCGGGTGGGAAAGGCCGTGCCCCTGACCACCTCCTACCGTTCGACGGTGGAGGTGCTGAGCTTCGTCGACGCTCTGTTCTCGGCGCCGGAGACCCGCTCGGGCGTGCCGGCCCCGGCCGGCGAGGACGTGGTTCGCCACCAGCCGCACCGTATCAATCACAAGGGCTGCGTCGACCTGTGGCCGCTGGAGCGCGAGGCGCCGGGCGAGGAGCGCGAAGCCTGGGCGGCGCCGCTCGACGCCGAGAGCGAGCATGGCGCCAACCGCCGCCTGGCCGAGAAGATCGCCATCGAAATCGCGGCGCTGATCGCCCGCGGCGACGCCGTCTTCGACAAGGAAGACAAGGTCTGGCGGCCGGCTCATCCGGGCGATGTCATCGTGCTGGTTCGCCGGCGCAAGGCGTTGTTCGAGGAAGTGCTACGGGCGCTGAAGCGGCGCGGCGTGCCGGTGGCCGGCGCCGATCGCCTGTCGCTGTCGGCCCATATCGTGTTCGACGACCTGCTGGCCCTGGGCCGGTTCTGCCTGTTCCCGGACGATGATCTGACGCTGGCGGCCCTGCTGAAGAGCCCTTTCTGCGGCCTGTCGGACGACGCGTTGTACGCCTTGGCCAAGGGCCGCTCGCCGGACACGCTCTGGCGGGCGTTGGAGCGGCGGGCCGCCGAGCAGCCGGTCTGGGCCGCTGCGCGCGACCTGCTGCGCTGGGCCCTGATCGAGTCCCGCCGCAAGCAGCCGTTCGAGTTCTACGCCCTGCTGCTGGGCAAGGTGGACGAGAGCGTGCGCTCCAACCGCGCCAAGGTGTTGACGCGCCTGGGTCAGGAGGCCGCCGAGGCACTGGACGAGTTCCTTGCCCAGGTGTTGGCCGCCGAGCAGCGCGGGGTGCGCGACCTGGAGGCCCTGGTCGCTGATTTCGCCAGCCTCGACATCGTGGTCAAGCGCGAGATGGAGGGGGCGCGCCGGGAGGTGCGTGTGATGACCGCCCACGGCGCCAAGGGGCTGGAGGCCCCGATCGTCTTCCTGCCCGAAACTACGATGAAGGGCGGGGCGCGGGGCTCGCCGCTGATGGCCACCCAGGACGGCGGCTTCCTGTGGTGCGCCTCCAAGGCCAATGACTGCGAACCCTCGGCCATGGCCCGCGAGCGCCGCGAGAAGAAGGACGCCGAGGAAGCTCTTCGCCTCTACTACGTGGCCCTGACCCGGGCGCGGGATCGGCTTGTCCTCTGCGGCCGGATCGACGCGCGGACCAAGGACGAGAACGTCGGGGGTTGGTACGCCGCCGCCCAGGCCGCCTTCGCCCATTCCGACATCGAACCCCAGGTGCGGGAGATCGGTGATGAAGGGCGACGGAGATTTGGTCCCGATCCCATGCGGGCCGAAGCCACGGCCGCGATCGCCGCGCCCACCGTCATCCCGACCCCACCCTGGACCCTGGCCCCCGCGACGCCCGAAACGCCCGCCGCCCGCTATGCCGCGCCCTCGACCCTGGAGGACGAGGCCAAGGGCAGTGCGCCGTCTCCCCTGGCGGCCGTCGAAGGCCTCGGCCGTTATCGACGCGGCGAGATCATCCACCGGCTGCTGCAGCTGCTGCCTGATCTGGAGCCCGAGGGGCGGCGGGCCGCCGCGACGCGTCTGCTCCAGGCCGAGCGCGACCTGACCGACGATCAGCGCCAGGAGATGGCGGGCGCCGCCTTCGGGGTGCTGGAGGACGACCGGTTCGCCCGGGTGTTCGGCCCCGGTTCGCGGGCCGAGGTCGCGCTCGCGGGGGGCGCCGCGCGCCTGCCGCCCGACCTGAAGATTTCAGGTCGCGTCGATCGGTTGATCGTGACGCCCGACCGGGTGCTGGTGGTCGACTACAAGACCAACCGCCCGTCGCCGGCCCGCATCGAGGAGGCCGATCCGGCCCATCTGTCGCAGATGGCCATCTATGCCGCCGTGCTGGCCGAGGTGTTCCCCGATCGACCGATCGAGGCGGCGATCGTCTGGACCGACGGCCCCAAACTCATGGCGGTTCCAGAAAAGGTTATGGCCGACGCCTTGGCCAGGCTGTTCTAGATCATTGCCGTGAGGGGCGCGGGCCCCTAAATCTTGCTGCAAGATGGGCGGCGAATCCCCGACCCTGACGTTTTTCTAGCGCGCCCGCCCCCGAGGCGCAGATGGAGCCAACCGATGAGCACCTTAGCGGTGACCGACGAATCCTTCGAACGCGACGTGCTGCAGGCCGACAAGCCCGTGCTCGTCGATTTCTGGGCCGAATGGTGCGGTCCCTGTAAGCAGATCGCCCCGGCTCTGGAGCAGATTTCCGAGGAACTGGCCGACTTCGTCACCGTGGCCAAGGTCAATATCGAAGACAGCCCCACGACCCCCTCGCGCTACGGCGTGCGCGGCATCCCGACCATGATGCTGTTCCGCGGCGGCCAGATGGCGTCGATGAAGGTCGGCGCCATGCCCAAGGCCAAGATCCTCGAATGGCTGAACGAAGCCGGCGTCAAACAGCCGGCCTAGGCGTTCGCCGCTCAGGCTAACCACAGCCGCCTGCCCCGCCGACGCGAGGCGGGCGGTTCGCCTTTAGAGCATTTTTCGAGCGAAGTGGTTCCGGTTCGCGTGAAGAAAAATGCTTCAAAACAAAAGATTAGAGCTCACGGCCTGACGCAGTCAGGTCGGGAAATGCTCTAGCGGCCGACCCGAGTTGGGATGTGAGCCTTCCGCATGGCCTTTTTCCTCGTGACCATGACGCACCCCGACGGCGATGGCTGGGGCCAGCACGTCATTTCCCACGTCAACTATCTGCGCTGCCTGATCGATGCAGGGCTGATACGCGCCTCCGGGCCCGCCACCGGCCTGGGTAAGCGCGCCGGCTTCATCATCGCGACCGTGGACAGCCGCGAGGCGGTCGAACGGCTGGTCGCCGAGGATCCCTTCGCAGTCGAGGGCTTGATCGACGACCTGACGATCGTGGAGTGGGACCCGTTGTTCGGGGCGTTCGCCGAAGACGCCAGTCGCACGAAGACGGCGTAGGCCCCCTTGCGGAGCGCCCTATTTTTTCCCGGACGTGACGATGAACGGCGACGCGGCGGCTGGCGCGGCCTTCTTGTCGGCCTTCGGTTTGCGGACTTCCTTGTTGGACTTTTTCTGACCCTTGGCCATGCGCGCTCCCTGCCAGGGCGCTCGCGCGCCGGGATGTCCAGCAGGCCGAGCCGTCCTATCGGCTTGAGACGACTTTAGGGCTTCGACGGACGCCCGCCTAAGGCTTTCGGCGGAAGAGCCGGGGAACATGCGCTTGTGCGTGTCCCCGGCTGGGCCCTCAGGCCGCCTTCTTGGCGGCCTTTTCCTTCTTGGGCTTCTTGTCCTTCTTGGCGACCTTCTCAGCCTTGGGAGCCTTGGTCTTCTTGACCTTGACCTCCGGCTCGCCGTGGACGTCGGACACAGCCATGTCGGCGAGCAACTCAAGGAAGCCCGCACGCTTGCTGGGCTTGAGCAGGGCCAGGATGCGAGCGTCGGCCATGGCCACCTTGGGACGGCTTTCCTCCAGCACGGCGGCGCCGGCCGATGTCAGGCTGACGGTGTTGGCGCGGGCGTCCAGATCGGAGCGATGACGCTCCAGATGGCCCTTGGTGATCATCCGGGCGACCATGTCGGCCAGCGTGGAACGGTCGATGCCGGTGGCGCGCACCAGGCCCGTCTGGGTGACGCCCTCGTTCTCGGCCACCGCCGCCAGAACCGCGAACTGCCGCTGGGTGACGCCGCCGGCGCCGCTCTCCTCGGCATAGATGTCGAGGGCCAGTTGCAGGACACGGTGCAGCAGGTGGCTGGGCGACCGCGTCAGGGCCCCGCCGTGATCCGCCCCGACGGACCTGCCGCCGCCCTTGTCGCCCTTGATCTTGGCCATAATCCGTCGTCCCTCGTTTCCGTCGACGGACCTTCAGGTACCACGGTTACACGTCGATTTGACGACAGATGGTCCGTGGGCTGTCGGTTGCCAACCTAGAAGCCGGCGTCCGGCGGTTCGGGTGTCTTGGCCTCGTCGCCCTTGGCCATGTGCTTCATCATGAAGGGCACCTGGGTCAGGGAGAAGACGATGGCCAGGGGCAGCAGGGCGATGCGGAACTTTACCCACAGGTCGTTGCCCTGCACCGCAGGCATGCCGTTGGTGATGGCGATGACCACCTGATTGGCGACCGCCGCGAAGGTGAAATAGCCGCCATAACGCAGGGTGAGTGTGCGCCAGGCGGCGTCGGGCAGGCGCACGGCCTCGCCGATCAGCGCCTTGAGCGGCGCGCGGCCCATCAGCGTTCCGCCGATCATGAAAAGGGCGAGGGCGCCGTTCACCACGGTCACCTTGATCTTCACGAACACGTCGCTGTGGAACACCAGGCCCAGGGCGCCGAAGATCAGGGCCATGACGCCGGAAAACAGCGGCAGCAGGGCCACACGGCGCTCGACGGCATAGCCGAGCGCCAGGGCCAGGGCCGAGGCGACGACCAGCACCCAGGTGGCGGTCTGGAAGTTCTTGGTGGCGAAGAAGGCCACGGCGAAGGCCACCGGTGCGCCGTAGTCGACGGCAGTGCGCACCCAGGCGGCGTTCTTCTTCTTGTCGGGCTGAGTGGCCAGTGCGGACGCCGGCTCGGGGGGAGGAATCTCGGTCATGTCTAGTCCTCAAGCCCCACCAGCGAGCGCGAGAAGGCACGCGCGTCGAACGGTTGTAGATCATCGACGCCTTCGCCGACGCCGATCAGCTTGATCGGGCTGTCCGAGGCCCGGGCCACCGGCACCAGCACCCCGCCGCGCGCCGTGCCATCCAGCTTGGTCATCACAATCCCGGAGACGCCGACCTGGTTGCCGAAGATCTTCTCCTGGGCCAGGGCGTTGCGGCCCACCGTGGCGTCCAGCACCAGCAGGGTCTCGTGCGGGGCGTCGGGATCGACCTTCTTGAGCACCCGAATGACCTTGAGCAGTTCGTCCATCAGGCCTTGCTTGTTCTGCAGCCGGCCGGCGGTATCGATCAGCACGACATCATGGCCTTCGAGCTTGGCGCGTTCGACGGCCTCATAGGCCAAGGCGGCGGCGTCGGAACCGGGCGGACGGCTCATGAAATCGGCCCCTGCCCGGTCGGCCCAGACCTTCAACTGCTCCACGGCGGCGGCGCGGAAGGTGTCGCCGGCGGCGATCAGCACCTTGGCGCCCTTGTTGAGGGTCAGGTCGGAGGCGATCTTGCCCAGGGTGGTGGTCTTGCCCGACCCATTGACGCCGATGAACAGCACCACATAGGGCTTGGGACCCGACAGCGGGTCGAATACCCCCTCGCGGTCGGTCAATTCGGCGGCGACCAAGTCGGCCAGGGCTTCCTTGACCTCGATCTCGGTCGAGGACTTGCCAAACCGCGCCTTGCCGAAGGCGTCGGCGATGCGGGCGGCGATCTGGGGACCAAGGTCCGCCTCGATCAGCATCTCTTCCAGCTGATCCAGCTGTTCCTGGTCCAGGGGCTTCTTGACGAAGACGCCGGTGACCTGGTCGGTCATCTGCTGGGACGACCGGGCCAGGCCCGACGTCAGGCGCTGGAACCAGCCTTTTTTCTGCTCGGGCTTTTCGCTCATGGCGTTCCTTTAGAGCGTGGCAGCTGAAAGTGTGAGCGGTTTCAGCGCCCGCCACGCTCCAATCAAAGGGGACAGAGCCTGGGACAGGCTCTGTCGGCCGTGGCATGAAACGCCAATGGACGCGCTTTCGACCACACTGTTCTGGCTGGATTACGCCGCCGTCGCCGTGTTCGGCGCGACCGGGGCGCTGGCCGCCGCCCATCGCAAGCACGACATCATCACCTTCGGCTTTTTCGCAGCCATCACCGGAGTTGGCGGCGGAACCCTCCGCGATCTGCTGATCGGCGCGCCGGTGTTCTGGATCCAGCGGCCCGGCTATGTCCTGGCCTGCCTGGGGGCGGCGGTGATCGTCTGGATGCTGGGGAAGCGCGGCTGGCGGTTCCGAGCCCTGCTGTGGCTCGACGCCCTGGGCATGGCCGCCTATTGCGTGGTCGGCACGGCCAAGGCGCTAAGCCTGGGCGTCCATCCGTTCACGGCGGTGATGATGGGCGTGCTGACGACCGCCTTCGGCGGGATCCTCCGGGATGTGCTGGCCGGGGAGCCGAACCTGCTGCTGCGCCGCGAGATCTACATCACCGCCGCCCTGCTGGGGGCGTCGGTGTTCGCGGTGCTGAGCCTGCTGCACGCGGGTTTCTGGCCGGCGGGGATCGCCGGATTTGTGGCCGCCTTCGGCTTGCGGGCCTGTGCGCTCAAGCTGGGCTGGAGCCTGCCGGGGTTTGCAGGCGGAGAGGAGAAGGCGTGAACGGACGCAAGCCGCGCTTCGAGGGTGAGACGATGATCGTCATTCAAGGTCGGCGCGCCGAAGACATCGTCTGGACCGTCATGGGTGTGGCCTATCTGGCGCTGTCGGTGAAGCGTCTACACCCTCTCTCCCTTCCCCTAGCGGGAGAAGGTGGCGGCGCAGCCGACGAATGAGGGATCGCATCAACCCGCCCGCCGCTTGCGGCTG
The DNA here is from genome assembly GCF_049896345.1 of Caulobacter sp. DWR2-3-1b2. Taxonomy (NCBI): domain Bacteria; kingdom Pseudomonadati; phylum Pseudomonadota; class Alphaproteobacteria; order Caulobacterales; family Caulobacteraceae; genus Caulobacter; species Caulobacter sp. DWR2-3-1b2. The sequence continues at coordinate 583,178 of NZ_JAFCUC010000001.1, forward strand.
ATCCTCCCGTCAACCCCTCGTCCGACATCGCTCAGCGAGCCCACATTTTTCCCGCAAAGGGAGAAGGATCAGGTGTCGTGATCGGGATGCTGCCGGCTGACTACTACACCCGACGGCCCCGTCGGCGGGCGAACCGGCATATCGGCCAGATGATCCATCCAGGCCGGACGACCCTCGACGGCCAATTGCACCGCCGGCTCGACCCGCGAGGGATCGTCGAAGGCAAAGACCGCCAAGTCGATCCGCTCGGCGCTCCATTCAAAGGTTAGCGGCGTGCCGCAGGCGGCGCAGAAGCCGCGCTTCACCTGGTCGGAGCTCTGGAAATGGGCCGGAGCGCCGCGCGTCCAGATCAGGTCGACGACCGAGACGGTGACCAAGGCCCCGAACGCTCCGGCGAAGGCCTTCTGGCACATTCGGCAATGGCAGATCGAGGCGCGGCCAGGCGCGCCGTCGACGCTGAAGCGCACCGCGCCGCATTGGCAGCCGCCGGTCAGCGCGGTCGTATCGGACATGGGAAACCTCCCTAGGCGGTGAGCTCGGCGATCACCCTCACGCCGTCGTGGCCGGTGACGCGAAAGGCAACGATCCGGCCCTGGGGCGCGGCGCCCCCCAAGGCGGGATCGAAGGCGATCTCGGTGAAATCCTCGGCGCGGGCCACGCCTTCGCGCTCGACCAGGCCCGATAGAACGCGGCCCACCTGGCGCTGGAGGTGGCGTTCAAGCCCAGCCTGGCCAGCTTCCCGCAGGCGGCGGGCGCGGTCCTTGATCACTCCGCCCTTGACCGCCGGCATCCGCGCGGCGGGCGTGCCGGGGCGAGCGCTGTAGGGGAAGACGTGCAGGAAGGCCAGGCCCGCCTCCTCGACCAGCCTCAGAGTGTTTTCGAAGGCCTCGTCGCTCTCAGTGGGGAAACCGGCGATCAGGTCGGCGCCGAAGGCTGTGTCGGGGCGCACGGCGCGGACGCTGGCCACCAGCTTCAGGGCGTCCTCGCGACTGTGGCGACGCTTCATGCGCTTGAGCACCAGGTTGTCGCCGGCCTGCAAGGACAGGTGCAGATAGGGCATCAGCCGGGGCTCGGTCTCCAGCAGCCGAAACAGGTCGACGTCGATCTCGGCGGCGTCGATCGACGACAGCCGTAGGCGCGGCAGGCCAGGAACCAGCTTCAGGATTCGCCCCACTAGCTGGCCAAGGGTCGGTTGGCCGGGCAGGTCGGAGCCCCACGACGTCACATCGACGCCGGTCAACACCACCTCGTTATAGCCCTCGTCCGAGAGCCGGCGGACCTGGTCGACCACCTCGCCGGCCGGGGCCGAGCGCGAGTTTCCCCGGCCATAGGGGATGATGCAGAAGGTGCAGCGGTGGTCGCAGCCGTTCTGGACCTCGACATAGGCCCGGGCGCGGTCCTTGAGACCGGCGATCAGGTGACCGGCGGTCTCCCTGATCGACATGATGTCATTGACACGAACACGGGTAGAGGTGTCCATCAACGCGCCAGGCGCGGCCTTTTCGGCGTTGCCGAGCACGAGGTCGACCTCCGGCATGGCGGCGAAGGCGGCGGGATCGATCTGGGCGGCGCAGCCGGTGACGATCAGCCGGGCGTCCGGCCGCTCGCGACGCGCCTTGCGGATCGCCTGCCGGGCCTGACGCACGGCCTCGTTGGTTACCGCGCAGGTGTTGAACACCACCGCGTCGGTCAAGCCATCGGCGGCCGCGCGGGCCCGGATGGCTTCCGACTCATAGGCGTTCAGCCGGCAGCCGAAGGTGACGATCGCCACGTCGTCGGGACCGCTGGAGACGACGGCCGGGCCGCCCTCCTCGCCCCCATTCTCATGTTGGGAGGTGGGGGCCGGCTTCGGCGGCCGGGAGATGAGGGTGTAGGTGGTCACGGCTTATCGACGAACGCCGCGAAGGCGTCCTTCCAGTCGGGGCGCCAGCGCGACAGGGCTGGGCGGTTTTCGATGATGTCGCCGATGGCCCAGGCCATGCGCTTTTCGTCGACGGCGCGGGGCACGTCGTTGTCGGGGCACAGGATGTAGAAGTCGCCGCGCTGGATGCTTTCCAGCATGAAGTCGACGGTCTGTTGCGGGGTCCAGGCGGCGGCGGGCTTGTCGCCGCCGCGCCGGGTCATGCCGGTGTGGACGAAGCCGGGGATCAGCAGGCGAGCGTCGACCTGGCAATCGACGATCTCGCGCAGGGTGTGGGCCAGCCCCTCGGTCAGCGACTTCACCGCCGATTTCGACACATTATAGGCCGTGTTGCCCGGCGGCTGGGTAATGCCTTGCTTGGAGCCCGTGTTGATGATCAAGCCGGGGCGGCCGCTGGCGGCCATCTCCTCGCCGATCACTTGAACGCCATTGATCACGCCCCACAGGTTGACGTCGAGGATGCGCTTCCACGGGTCCTCGCCCGAGAAGGCGTCGCCTCCGCCGCCAACCCCGGCGTTGTTCATCAGCACGTCGACAGCGCCGAATCGATCGACCGCTGCGTCGCGCAGGGTCTGGACCGCAGCGCGGTCGGCGACGTCGGTAGGCACGGCCAGGGCGCGCTCGCCGATGGAGTCGGCGGCCTTGGCCAGGGCGCGGCCCATGATGTCGGCCATGACCACGTTCATGCCCAGACCGGCGAAGGTCTGGGCGGCGGCCAGGCCGATGCCGTCGGCCGCGCCGGTGATCACGGCCGTCTTGCCTGGACCAATCGCCGGGTGGATGGGGGCGGTATGGACGCTCATGCCGCGACCTTCTCGGGCAGTTTGCCGCTGAATTCCATCGTCACGGGACCGGTCATGATCACGTGGCTGTCGCTGGCCCGCCATTCGATGGTCAGGGACCCGCTCTCGAACTCGACCCTGGCGACGCGGTTGGTCAGGCCCTTGCGGACGGCGGCCACCTGGGCCGCGCAGGCGCCGGTGCCGCAGGCGGCGGTCAGGCCCGCGCCGCGCTCCCAGACCTTGAGCCTGATGTGGTCGCGCTCAACGACGTTGGCGAATCCGACATTGACGCCCTGCGGGAACAGCGGGTGGTGTTCGATCAGCGACCCCGTGCCGCGCGCCAGTTCATCGGTGGCCGGCGTATCGACAAAGAACACCACATGCGGATTACCCATCGAGACGCAGCCCGGCGTGTGCAGGTCGGGGGCGTCGATCGGGCCGACCTGCAGTTCGATGCCGGTGGTGTCCATCTCCTCGGACAGCGGGATCTGGTCCCAGGCCAGGCCCGGTGGGCCCATGTCGACGGTGACCAGCTTGTCGCCGGCCATCTGGCCGGTCAGCCGGCCGGCCACGGTGTCGAAGGCCACGGCGGTCTTGTCCGACGACTGCATCAGCAGCCACGCCACGCAGCGCGTACCGTTGCCGCAGGCCCCGGTCTCCTCGCCATCCGAATTCCAGAACCGCACATAGGCGCTCGCGCCCTGCCCCCTGGGCGGATCGATGGCGATCACCTGGTCGCAGCCAATTCCGCCCTCGCCCCCATCCTTGCCGGGCCGTCTGGCGATGGCGCGGATGTCCTCCGCCGTCGGATGGAAGGGCTGCGAGGCGGTCTCAAGCACGACGAAGTCGTTGCCCAGCCCGTTCATCTTGAGAAAGGTGCGGCTCATGGTGCGGGTTATATAGTGGAAAACCTCGGCCGAGTCAGAGGTCAGGCCCAAGTGCGGCGTTCTTAGCGCGGCTTTAGACGATTGACCCGCGTGTTTTCGGCCACTCTGGCGCCATCCGTGATTTTCGTTACCGTCGCCCGCCCACCTGTCGCGACAGCCCTGGATCACTAGATGCGCAGACTGTTTCTCGTTCTCCTCGCCTCCACGAGCCTCATGACCCTTTCGAACACCGCCCAAGCCGCCCAGCCCGTCCCGGCTTCCGCCGATACCGAGGCGCGCACGCCCCTGGACCAGTTGGGTCAGAACGATCCCTACAAGTGGATGGAAGAGATCGAGGGAGCCCGCGCCTTGGCCTGGGCCAAGACCCAGAACGCTCGCAGCCTGCCCAAGCTGCAGGGTGATCCGCGCTATGCCGACCTTGAGGCCAAGGCCCTGGCGATCCTCAACGCCAAGGACCGGGTGCCGGGCGTGTCGTTCGCCGGCGACGGGTCATTGCGCAACTTCTGGCAGGACGTCGATCACGTGCGCGGCCTGTGGCGCCGCACGACTTTGGACAGCTACCGGACGCCCGCGCCACAATGGGAGACCCTCCTCGACATCGACGCCCTGTCGAAGGCCGAGGGCGCCAACTGGGTGTTCAAGGGCGCCAATTGCCTGGCCCCTGACGAGACCCTGTGCCTGGTCACCCTGTCGGACGGCGGCAAGGACGCCGTCACCGTCCGGGAGTTCGACTCGATGACCCGCGCCTTCGTAAGGGACGGCTTCGTGCTGCCCGAGGGCAAGCAGGACTATGACTGGATCGACAAGGACACCCTGATGGTCGCCCGCGAATGGGAGCCGGGCCAAGTGACCAAGTCGGGCTATGCCTATGTGCTGAAGACCTGGAAGCGCGGAACCCCCCTGGCCTCGGCCAGGGAGGTGTTTCGCGGCACGGTCGATGACGTCTCGGTCAGCGGCTACACGCTGCGCGACGCCGACGGCGTGGTCCAGGCGGTGATGGCCAATCGCGCCACCAGCTTCTTCGAGAGCGAAAAATACCTGCTGACCGACGCTGCTCCCGTGCGGCTGAACCTGCCCGTGAAGAGCTCGATCCAGGGCTATGTCAATGGCCAGATGGTGGTGTCTCTGGAGCAGGATTGGGCCGAGGAGGGCTTCAAGACCGGCGACCTGATCAGCTTCAGCCTCAGGGCGGTCAAGGCTGATCCGGCCAAGGCCCAGGCAACCCTGGTGCTGCGCCCCACCGCCAAGCAGTCGGTCGAGTCGGTGACCAGCACCCGCGGCAAGCTGATCGTCGGCCTGTTGGACAACGTCACCGGCGTGGCCTTCGCCTATAATCACGGGCCCCTGGGCTGGACGAAAAAGAAGTTCGACCTCCCGGCCAATTCGACGATCGGTTTGGGCTCGGCCTCGTCGAAGGACGACCGCTTGTTCTTCAGCGTCACCGGCTATCTGACGCCCTCCACCCTCTGGCTGGCCGACGCCGGCTCGTTGAAGCTGGAGCAGATCAAGGCCTCGCCGGCCCGTTTCGACGCCGGGGCCCACGTGGTCGAACAGTTCGAGGCGACCAGCACAGACGGGACCAGGATCCCCTATTTCGTCATCCATCCCAAGACCCTCGCCATGGATGGCCAGGCGCCGACCCTGCTCTACGCCTATGGTGGCTTCCAGGTGTCGATGACGCCCGGCTATTCGGGCGTGATGGGCAAGCTGTGGCTGGAGCGCGGCGGCACCTATGTGGTGGCCAATATCCGCGGCGGCGGCGAGTTCGGCCCGGCCTGGCACAATGCCGGGCTCAAGGAGAACCGCCAGAAGGTCTATGACGACTTCTTCGCCGTGTCCCAGGACCTGATCGACCGCAAGATCACCTCGCCGCGCCATCTGGGGATCATGGGCGGCAGCAATGGCGGCCTGCTGATGGGCGTGGCCCTGACCCAGCGGCCCGAGCTCTACAACGCCGTCGTCGTGCAGGTGCCGCTGTTCGACATGATCCGCTACAGCCAGATCGGGGCCGGCGCCTCGTGGATCGGCGAATATGGCGACCCGGCCATACCGTCGGAGCGGGCGGTAATTGCCAAGTATGACCCCTATACCAACCTCAAGGTCGGCCAGAAATATCCCGAGGTGTTCATCGAGACCTCGACCAAGGATGACCGGGTCCACCCGGCCCACGCCCGCAAGGCCGCCGCGAGGCTGGAAGAACTGGGCTATCCGGTGCTCTATTACGAAAATGTCGACGGCGGCCACGCGGCCAGCGCCAACCAGGCCGAAACCGCGCGCCGCCAGGCCCTGGAATATGTCTATCTGTCGAAGAAGCTGATGGACTGAGGCTGTAAACCCTCATTCAATCTATACAGAGCAAAATCGCCAAGAATTCCGGCTGCTCGTTCAGGTCGGATCGAGGTTGCCTTGAAGATCGACGTCGTCCCCGCCTTGGAACTGCCGCCGGAGGTCAGCGCGCGCTGGTCGGCCGCCCAGGCGGCCGAGCCGCGTTTCGACAGCCCGTTCCTGTCGCCGCAGTGGGTTTCGGCCGTTGCGCGGGCTCAAGGCCCCGACAGCGGCGTCCAAGTGGCGATCCAGCATGATACGGCCGGCCAGCCCGCGGCCTTCCTGCCAGTGCGCAAGCGTGGCGACATCGCCATGCCGGTCGGGGCGCCGATGTCGGACTACCAGGCCCTTGTGACCCATGGCGGTTTCCGGCCGGATCCGCGCGCCATGCTTCGGGCCATGGGCGTTTCCCGCTTCGACTTTTGCCACATGCAGGCCGGTGACCCGGCCTTTCGTGGGCAGGGACGAGGCGAAAGCACCTCCTGGATCATCGACGTCGCCGACGGCTACGCCGCCTACGAGGCCGAGCGCAAGGCGGCGGGGATCGGAGCGCTCAAGGACATCGACAAGAAGCGTCGCAAGGCCGAGCGTGAGACGGGCGCCGCCCGGTTCACCGCCCTATCGGAATCGCGCGAGGACTTCACCCAGCTCATCGCCTGGAAGCGCGCCCAGCTTGCCGCCACAGGCCAGACCGACCTTTTCAAGACACCCTGGGTCATGCGGCTGATCGAGGCCCTGTTCGGGGATCGCGACTCGGCGTTCGGGGGCGGCCTCTACACCCTCCACCTGGGCGACGAGCTGGCGGCGGCGCATTTCCACCTGCGCGGCGGCGGTACGATCCACGGTTGGCTGATCGCCCACGATCCTAAATTCGAGCGCTACTCGCCGGGCTTGCTTCTGTTTCAAGACATCCTGAAGAGCCTGGACCACAGCCCCTATCGCCGGCTCGACCTGGGCGCGGGCGATTATCGCTTCAAGCGCGATCTGTCTAACCATCAGCAGATGGTGACTTTCGGCTTCCTGGGCGCCCCGTCGGTTTCGACCTTGGCGCGCAAGACCGCCTATCGCGTGCGCGAGATGGCCGAATCCCTGCCGCTGGGCCGGGTGTCGGCCCTACCGGGCAAGGCGATGCGGCGGATCGACGTGCTTCGCGGCCTGCGCTAGAGCATTTTTCGAGCGAAGTGGTTCCGGTTCGCGTGAAGAAAAATGCGTCAAAACAAAAGATTAGAGCTCACGGCCTGACGCGGTCAGGTCGGGAAATGCTCTAGCGCTGACCCGACAGGCTGCGACGTCCTGCGACGCCCTTAGGCCCTATGGCTGATCAAGGCGATCAGCCCACTCCACAGCACGATGTTGAACGCCGTGATGGCTAAAAGCCAGCGGAGACGGCGTTGGCAACCATCCATCCGCGGGCGAAACACAACGTCGCGAACCACATGACCCATGGTTTCCTCCACAGTCCTCTACCGGGACTCGTGGCGAAGCAAACGATGGTTAATGGGTTCACGCAAGGGCAGTTGACTGCCTGTCCCACGGATAAACGGCGCTATCCCGACATTGTGACCAGGGTTTTGCCTTAGAGACCGACGTGATTGACGCGTAGGGCGGGTGGGTCAATTCGCCCAGCTTCCCAGGCGCGGGTCCAGGCCAGGCGCTCGACCGATTCGCGGAAGGCGAAGCGCAGCAAGTGGTCGGCGACCACGTCCTCCAGTTTCGTGAGGTTCTCGAGCAGCGGCGCCTCGACGGTGATGTTCAAGCCATCGGGTTCGGCTAGCAGGACGCAGGTCCCGACCGGCAGCGGAATCCGGGCCGAGGTGGCGTCGAACGCCACCTCGAACCTGTGGCTCCAGTGCTTGGCCAGTTGGGTCATGTAGCGCGCGGCCTTGTCGGTGTTCAGACGGGCATGGCTCTGCATCGCTACACCCCCTCGATGGCGGCGGCCGCGCCGTCCAGCACCTTGGCGATTGCGGCGATCTGCTCGGGTGTCAGCCGGCCGGCGGTCAGTTTGAGGCGGAGCGCCGTCTTGATGTTCTCGCGAGCCCGCATGATCTGCGGCGAGAAGGCGGCGCTCTGGGCGGCGGCCTCGGCCATCCGGGCGAACAGCCCGTGCACGGGCTGGCGATTGCTTTCCAGGAAGGCCTGGCCTTCGTCGGTGATCGTGTAGAGCTTCTTGCCACCGCCGGCGTCTGCCGCCGTGACGTAGCCCAGCTCTTCCAGCAAGGTCAGGGTGGGATAGATCACGCCGGGGCTGGGGGTATAGGCGCCGCCGGCCGAGGTTTCGACGGCCTTGATCAGTTCGTAGCCGTGGCTGGGCTTGTCGGCGATCAGCTTGAGCACGACCAGGCGCAGATCGCCGTGGTCGAAGAACCGGCCCATGCGGCCGCCGCGACGATGATGGCCTTCATGGCCGTGGAAGCCGAACGGATGACGGCTGTGATGGCCCCCATGGTGACCCATGCGGCCTTCGGGATGGTGATGACGTCCAAACATTTTTAGATCCTGTTTCGTTACATCGAAGTTATAGATATATCGAAATTGGACTGGGGCAAGAGTGATTTTAGATATATCTGATCATGCCGGGAAGGTGCTGGGGACATGCTCATGCGCATGTCCCCATTCGTAGACCAGCCTAGGCTCCCGGCGGAACCGGGAAGCCGCGATTGCGCATCAGGGCGCCGATCTTCACGTCACGGCCGCGAAAGCGGCGGAAGGCCTCGCCGGCGTCAAGGGTGTTGCCCACGCTCATGATGTCGTCGTGCAAACGCTTGGCGACGGCCTTGTCGTAGAAGCCGCCGGGCGCCTCGGCGAAGGCCTCGGCGGCGTCGGCGGTCAGGGTGTCGGCCCAGATGTAGTCGTAGTAGCCCGCCGAGTAGCCGTCGCCGGAAAAGATGTGGCCAAAGTGGGTGGGTCGGTGGCGCATGACGATCTCCGACGGCATGCCGATCTGCGCCATCGTCGCCGTCTCGAAGGCTTCCGGATCGATGACCTGACCCTGGGCCGCCAGATGGATCTTCATGTCGTAGATCGCCGAGGACAGATATTCGACGGTCGAGAAGCCCTGGTTGAAGGTGTGGGCCTTCTCGATCTTGGCCACGAGATCGGCGGGGATCGGCTTGCCGGTCTGGTAGTGCACGGCGAACCTCTCCAGCACCGGCTTGGTCGGCAACCAGTGCTCGTTGAGCTGACTGGGGAACTCGACGAAGTCGCGGGCTACGTTGGTGCCGGCCAGGGTGGGATAGCTTACGTCCGAGTTGAGGCCGTGCAGGGCGTGGCCGAACTCGTGGAACAGGGTGACCGCGTCGTCCCAGGAGATCAGCACCGGCTCGCCGGGCTGGCCCTTCACGAAGTTGCAGTTGTTGGAGACGATCGGCGTCACCACCCCGCGGAATGTCTCCTGGGTGCGGTATTCGCTCATCCAGGCGCCCGACTGCTTGCCGGCCCGGGCGTAGGGGTCGAAGTACCATAGGCCCACGCGCTGACCGCTCCCTGTAACCTCCCAGACGCGGACGTCGGGGTGGCAGACCGGCACGTCGGTGATCTGGGTGAAGGTGAAGCCGTACAGTTGACCGGCCGCCCAGTGGATCGCCTCGCGCAGCTTCTCCAGCTGCAGGTAGGGCTTCACCGCGTTCTGATCGAGATCATAGCGCGCCTTGCGGACCTTCTCGGCATAGTGGCGATAGTCCCAGGGCGCGATTTTGAAGGTCGCGCCCTCGGCGGCGGCGACCTTCTGCATGTCGGCCACTTCTTCATGGACGCGCGCCACGGCCGGCTTCCAGACCTGCGTCATCAGGTCCATGGCCGCGTCCGGGGTCTTGGCCATGTTGTCGGCCGTGATCCAGTGGGCGTAGCTCGGGAAGCCCAGCAGCTGGGCCTTTTCGGCCCGCAGCTTGAGGATTTCGGTGATCACCGCCTTGTTGTCATGAGCGTCGCCATTGTCGCCGCGCGAGATCCACAGCTTCCAGCCCTTCTCACGCAGGTCGCGGCGGTCGGAATAGACCAGGAACGGCTCCATCGACGAGCGGGTGTTGGTGATCAGCCACTTCCCCTTCTGGCCTTTTTCCTCGGCCGCCGCCGCCGCTCCGGCCCGGATCGAGTCCGGCAGGCCCACCAGATCGGCCTGGCTTTCCAGCACCAGGCTGTAGCCTTCCTCGTCGGCCAGCTCGTTCTGGCTGAACTTGGTGTAGAGGCCGGCCAGGGCCTGGTTGATCTGGCCCAGCCGGGCCTTCTTGACGCCATCCAGCGCCGCGCCCTGGCGGGCAAAGTTGTTGTAGGTCACCCAGGTCAGGCGCTTCTGCTCGGGCGTCAGGCCGGCCGTCTCGCGAGCGTCGTAGACAGCCTTGATCCGGGCGAAGAGCTGTTCGTTCTGGATGATCTCGTCGGTGAAGGCCGCCAGCCTGGGCGTGGTGGCGGCCTCGACCTTCTGCATGACCGCGTCGTTCATCGTCGAGGTGAACACGCCAAACAGCCCGTTGACCCGGCTCATTGCCCGCCCGGAATCCTCGTATTCGGCGATGATGCTTTCGAAGCTCGGCGCCGAACGCTTGGCGGTCAGGGCAAAGAGCTTCTGGCGCTGCTCGGCCATCGCGACGTCATAGGCCGAGGCGAACAGATCAGGCTTGACCTTGTCGAAGGGCGGGACGCCGCCATGCGGACCCGTCCAGGGTGCGAGCAGGGGATTGGCTGGGGTCGCGGGGTCGGCGGCTTCACTGATGGCGGGCATGAGGACCGTGGCGCTGGCGGCGGCGAGGAACGAACGACGCTTCAAGGGGTGTCTCCGGGACAACGTTTGAAGATCAGCCTAGGCCACGCGAAAAGCGCCGTCACATGACACCGCTGTGACCCTTCACCACCGTGGACGGGCGCGGCGACGAAAGCTAAGTGTCGTCCCATGTCCATCGGCGTCTTCGACTCCGGCGTGGGCGGCCTCACGGTCCACCGCGCCCTCGTGAACCGTCTGCCCCAGGCGGACTTCATCTATCTGGCCGACCAGGCCAATGCGCCCTATGGCGGGCGGCCGGGCGAGGAGGTCGTCAATCTGACGCGGGCCGGGTGCGAGCGCCTGTTCGACGCCGGGGCCAGCGTCGTCGTCCTGGCCTGCAACACCGCCTCGGCCATCGCCCTGCGCCGCCTGCAACAGACCTGGCTGCCGGGCTATCGCAAGGCGCTGGGCCGGCCGGTCAATGTGCTGGGAATCATCGTGCCGACCATCGAGGCGGCCACCGGCCTGCCCTGGGAACACGAGGCCGAGCGGCGCGGCGACAAGGTCGAGCAGCTGGACGTGCTGGGGGTGTTCTCCACCCAGGGCACCACCAATTCTCGCGTCTACGAGATCGAGATCGACAAACGCAAGCAAGACATCGCGGTGTTCTCGCAGGCTTGTCCGGACCTTGTGCCGATGATCGAGGCCGACGCCGGGGCCGTGGACCTGGCCAAGGCCGTAGAGGGCTATGTCCAGGCGCTGAAGACCCGCATCGGGCGCTATCCCGACCGGGCGGTGCTGGGCTGCACCCATTACGAGATCATCGCCGACATCTTCCGCGCCGCCCTGCCGGCTGGCACCCCGATGATCCAGCAGCCGGCCGCCACGGCCGACGCGCTGGAGCGTTATTTCGAGCGTCATCCGGAGCTGGACCCTGGGACGGGCGGCGGCCGGGTTTTCCTGACCACCGGCGAGCCGGGACCTCAGAATGCGCTGGTCCAGACCTTCTGGGGTGGCCCGCTGCGGTTCGAGGCGGCTTAGGTCACGGACTTGCCCCCTACGGACCGCTTCGCGGTCGTCTTCGCCCATAGGGGAAGAGCTCCAAGTGTCCGAGGCTCCGCCCGCTCGCCGCGACAGACCGCGAAGCGGTCAGGTGGGGGCAAGTGCTGACTTGACGCTTATGGGTGAGGCGTCAACCTCAGTCCAACATCAGGAACGCCCCCATGAAACACCTGCTCATCGCCGCGACCTTGGCGCTCACCGCCGCCAGCGCCCACGGCGAAGTCGTCGACGCCCAGCCCAACGGGTTCGAGGTCAAGCGCGAGGCGGTGATCAACGCGCCGGCCGACAAGGTCTATGCCGCCCTGACCCAGCCCTCGGCCTGGTGGAACAAGGATCATACCTGGTCGGGCTCATCGGCCAATCTGTCGATGGCGGCGATGTCGGGCGGCTGTTTCTGCGAGAAGCTGCCCAATGGCGGCTCGGTGGTGCACATGACCGTGGTTTATGCCCAGCCCGGCCAGGGCCTGCGGCTGTTCGGCGGCCTAGGTCCGTTGCAGATGAGCGGCGCCAGCGGTCACCTGAATTGGACCCTGTCCGAGCAAGACGGCAGGACCACCCTGACCCAGACCTATGACGTCGGCGGCTACATGAAGGGCGGCCTGGACAGGATCGCGCCGGTCGTCGATCGCGTGCTCAGCGACCAGTTCGACCGGCTCAAGGTCTATGTAGAGACGGAAAAATAAATCCTCCCCCTCCGGGGCAGGTGATCACGTAGCGACCGGAGGGGGAGTGGCAGGGCGTTCGCCGCCCAATCCCCCCACCGGCCTTCGGCCGCCTCCCCCACAGGGGGAGGGCTTAAAACTACCCCGCCGCCGCCAGGTCGTCGCTGGTGGCGCCGAGCAGAGCCATCTGCAGGCGCGAACGGTCGCGACGGGCCGATTCCAGAGCGCCTTCGGCCAGGGCGGCTTCCGAGCGGATGCGCTCGATCTCGGTCTGCATTTCGGCGACCTTGTCGTCGTGCTGGCGACGGATGTCGTCTTGGGCGGTCTGCATGACGTCGAAGCGGGTGCGCAACTGGGTCGCGCGTTCCTCGGCCCGCTTGAGCGCCTTTTCGTTGGCGACGACGGTCTTGGCCAGTTGGTCGGCGCGCTCGATGGCGGCGGCGCGGGCGGTGTCGACGCCGGCATGACGGCCGCGCAGGTCCTCGACCTCGTCCTCCAGATTGCGAACCCGTTCCAGGGCGCGCTCCAAGGCGACATTGAGATCGCCGGCCCGGCGCTCGACGGCCTGCTGCTGGGCGCTGCTTTCGTTCAGCTTGGCCGAGATCTGGCCGTTCATCTCTTCAAGCTTGTCGGCACGACCGGTGGCGGTCTCCAGGCGGGTCTGCAGGGCCGACACCTCGGTGCGGCCGGCCTCGACCTGGGCCTCAAGGCCACGGATCGTGCGGGCGCTGTCGGACTGGAAGGTGGTCAGGGCGTTGTCGGAGGCCAGCAGGCGCGCGCGCTCGGCGGCGACCTGGCCTTCCAGCTCGGTCTCGATGCGCGACAGGCGGGCCACGTCGGAACCGGCCTGTTCGAGGCGCTTCTTCAGCGTGCCAGACTCCTCGACCAGCAAGGCGGTCTGCTGGTTCGAGCGCGCCAGGGCCGATTCGGCCTCGCCGCGACGGGTGTCGATGTCCTGGGTCTGCAGGCGCAGGGTGTCGACGTCCTGGGCCAGGTGCTCGCCGCGCGCGGCGGCGTCTCGTAGGGCGGCTTCCAGCCCGCCGACCTTCAGGTCGGACTGCAGCAGGCCGTTGCGCAGCCGATCGATCTCGAGCGCCCCGTCTTCCAGGGCCACGTCGAGGGCCTGGCGTCGTGCGTCAGACTCGACCAGGCCGGCGTCGGAGGCGGCCAGCTTGGCGGAGAGCTCGCGCTCCTCGGCCTGGACGGCGGCCAGTTGACGGGCGGCGGTGTCGAAGGCGGCGCGCAGCGAGATCAGCTCGGCGTGCTCGCTACGGCGGGCTTCAAACTCCTCGGCGACCGGGCCGCGAATTTCAGAGAGCAGGGGCTCGATGGCCCGCAGGTGCTCGACCACGCGGCTGATGCTGTCGAGGCCGCCATGGATGGTTTCGTAGCGGACGCCGATCGCCTGGGTGGCCTCGATCAGACGGTCGGACGTCTCCGTGGACTCAGGACGGTCGTTCTCGGTCGCCAGCATCACCGGCTTGACGCCGCTCTTGGTGTTGCGATCGTTCTTCGACAGCAGCCGCATCTTGCCCACCTTTTAACGACCCGCGTAACGACGCCCATCGCGTCGAATCGGCCCGTCGGCCGCGCAGAATCATTTGCTCATTCGTTAACAAGATGCCCGGGGCCAAGATTGATGTCGAGGCGTAGATCGCGTGTCCGGCGAGAGGCGCATTGCCGCAGCGCCAAACCGACGAAAGCCGCCGCGTCGGCCTTGAACGGCGAACGCGGCGGCTTCCAGAACCGTGACGATGAGGGCGTTTCGCCCTAGGCGGCGGCCGACTGCGCCGGGACGGCCGGTTCCAGACGGATCAGGTAGTCGAAGGCCGACAGGGCCGACTTGCTGCCCTCGCCCATGGCGATGACGATCTGCTTGTAGGGCGTGGTCGTCGCGTCGCCGGCGGCGAACACCCCGGGCAACGAGGTCTCGCCGCGATAGTCCACCTCGATCTCGCCCCGATTGCTCAGCGCCACGCCGCTGTCCTTCAGCCACTCGGTGTTGGGCACCAGGCCGATCTGCACGAATACGCCTTCCAGGTCGACGCGATGGGCGCTGTCGTGGTTGCGGTCCTTGTAGGTCAGGCCGCTGACGCGGGTCCCGTCGCCGTGAATCTCGGTGGTCATGGCCGAGGTGACGATCTTGACATTGGGCAGGCTGGCCAGCTTTCGCTGCAGGACGGCGTCGGCCCGCAGCTGGCTGTCGAACTCGATCAGGGTCACGTGGGCGACGATGCCGGCCAGGTCGATGGCCGCCTCGACGCCGCTGTTGCCGCCGCCGATCACCGCCACGCGCTTGCCCTTGAACAACGGGCCGTCGCAGTGCGGGCAATAGGCCACGCCCTTGTTCTTGTACTCGGCCTCTCCGGGCACGTTGACATTGCGCCAGCGGGCGCCGGTGGCCAGGATCACGCTGCGCGAGGTCAGGCTGGCCCCGTTCTCCAGCCTGATCTCGATCAGGCCGCCCGGAGTTTGAGCCGGCACGAGGCCGACTGCCTTCTGCAGGTTCATGATGTCGGCGTCGTAGTCCTTGACGTGCTGCTCCAGGCCCGCGACCAGGCGGGGGCCTTCGGTGTGCGACACCGAGATGAAGTTCTCGATGGCCATGGTGTCGAGCACCTGGCCGCCGAAGCGTTCGGCCGCCACGCCCACCCGGATGCCCTTGCGGGCCGCATAGATTGCCGCCGCCGCGCCGGCCGGACCGCCGCCGACGATCAGCACCTCGAAGGCGTCCTTGGCCTTGATCTTCTCGGCCTCGCGGGCCACGGCGCCCGTGTCCAGCTTGGCCACGATCTGCTCCAGGCTCATCCGGCCCTGGCCGAACGGCTGGCCGTTCAGCAACACCGTCGGTACGGCCATGACCTGGCGCGCTTCGACTTCTTGCTGGAAGAGCGCTCCGTCGATGGCGACATGGGTGATGTTGGGGTTCAGGGCGGCCATGGTGTTCAGCGCCTGGACCACGTCCGGGCAGTTCTGGCAGCTCTGCGAGAAATAGGTCTCGAAGCGGAACGGGCCTTCCAGGGCGCGGACCTGGTCCAGCACCTCGGCGTCGAACTTCGGCGGGTGACCGCCGACGTGCAGCAAAGCGAGCACCAGCGAGGTGAACTCGTGGCCCAGGGGCAGGCCCGCGAAGCGGACGCCAACCTTGTCTTGGGGGGAATCCTTGGCGTCGCGCTCGATGGCGAAGGACGGCTTGCGAGCGTCGTCGCCGGCCAGATTCAGGCTGACCTTGTCGGAGGCCGCGGCCACGTCCTCGAGCAGGGCCAGCATGTCCTTGGAGCCCTGGCCCTCGCCCAGCGAGGCGACCAGCTCGATCGGCTGGCGCAGATTGCCCAGATAGGCCTTCAGTTGGTCCTTGAGACCGGCGTCCAACATGACGTGCTCCAATGCGTGGCGTCGCCTCGGGGGAGGATGCGGCGCGAATTTCAACGAGGGTGCGTCACCCCGTTCGCGGGCTGGCGAAAGGGGTGACGCGATCGCGAACCTAGATCTTGCCGACCAGGTCCAGCGAAGGCTTCAGGGTGGCTTCGCCCTCTTCCCACTTGGCGGGGCAAACTTCGCCCGGGTGGGCGGCGACATACTGGGCGGCCTTGACCTTGCGCAGCAGTTCGAGGGCGTCGCGGCCGATGCCGCCAGCGGTGATCTCGACGATCTGGATCTTGCCGTCCGGATCGACGACGAAGGTGCCGCGATCGGCCAGGCCGACCTCCTCGATCATCACGTCGAAGTTGCGGGTGATCGTGCCGGTCGGGTCGCCGACCATGGTGTATTCGATCTTGCCCACGGCTTCCGAGGTGTCATGCCAGGCCTTGTGGGCGAAGTGGGTGTCGGTCGAGACTGAATAGATCTCCACGCCCAGCTTCTGGAACTCGGCGTAGTTGTCGGCCAGGTCCTCGAGTTCGGTCGGGCAGACGAAGGTGAAATCGGCGGGATAGAAGAACACGACCGACCACTTGCCCTTCAAGTCGGCGTCGCTGACGGTGATGAACTTGCCGTCCTTCAGGGCTTCGGCGGTGAAGGGTTTGATGGCCGTGTTGATCAAGGACATGGAGTGCTCCTGCAGGAAATTGCGAGGCCACCCATACAGGGGAGGGTGCGATAGGGCTAATCGATTAATTCATCATTGGAGATAGACATAATCTATTCGCTTCGGCGGCCGGTGCGCGACTTTGGACGCCGCTTCGCCCTCACGCGCCCGGAGGCTGCGATGGGATGGGAGGGATGCGAAGCGCCCGGGCTCCGCCCGGAGGTTTTGCGTTTTATGTACCGTTTCGACGAAGACGAGCGCCTCGCGTGGCCTTCAGACGGGAGCCATCGGAGCGCGGGGTCTTAACCCGCTTCCGAAGTTGGCCCCCGGCGGGCGGAAGGGCGGCTAACCCTTCCGGACCGTGCGGGCGATTTCAGCCCGCACCTGCCAGCCTGTCCGCCTACCCCGAGCGCCGGAGTTTCGTCACCACGGGGGTGAACCTGCTCCGAACCGACCTGGGGCGTCTTCCGAAGAAGACACGGCGGACAAGCCTTCCCGCTCGACCACCCCCAAGAGCCGCCTCGGTCGCCGTACGTGCGCCCTTCCCGTGCTCTTGGGTAGGACCAGTATGGCGGTGATCTGGAGGGAGAGGATCAATTAGATCGAAAAGTTTTAGTGCCTTAAAAACGCTAGAGTTTACTGGCTATTCGCAGGGCATGGAGGCTAGCTCCTTCAACTTTCTCCCAGAGAGCAGAGGCTAATTACGACGCCCCAACGGCATGGAAGCCCACCCCTTCGCCCCGCCGGCCGCCCCTCCGGCCGCCCCAGCGGCGGGCCCGATGGCTTAGGAAAACTTCGGCAACTGGTCATATGCGGCTAGGGGAAAATCTCGATCCAAGAGCCCAAGACGCTCCCAAGCGGTGGCTCCTATGCAAGGAGTGTCAACAAGTTCAGAAAACTGAACCGGTGGCGCTCCTACCCCTCCCCGCCCCCATCCCCCGGCGCCTCATAGGCCGCCATCATCGCCATATTCAAAATCTTCGACACCGACGCCGACAACGGCGCGATCTGCACCGGCTTGCTCAACCCCAACAGCACCGGCCCGATCACGGTCGCCCCGCCCAGGCTCTGCACCAGCTTCGTCGAGATCGAGGCCGCGTGGATGGCCGGCATGATCAGGATGTTGGCGCTGTCGGTCAGGCGCATGAACGGGTAGTTCGCGCGCCGCTCGGGGTCTAGCGCCAGTTCGGGCGGCATTTCGCCCTCATATTCGAAGTCGATGTCCATCTCGTCGAGCATGGCCACGGCCTCGCGCACCTTTTCCGAGCGCTCGCCCATCGGGTTGCCGAAGGTGGAATAGCTCATGAAGGCCACGCGCGGCTTGAAGCCCAGGCGGGCGACGGCGCGGGCGGCTTCCAGGGCGATCTCGACCAGTTCGTCGGCCTCGGGCAACTCGGTGACATTGGTGTCGGCCACGAAGACCGTGCGGCCCTTGGCCAGCACCACCGACATGCCCATGATCCGGCCGCCGGGGGCCGGGTCGACGACGCGCAGGATGTCTTCCAGGGCCTGGTCGAAGCTGCGGGTGACGCCGGTGACCATGCCGTCGGCCTCGCCCAGCACCACCATCGAGGCGGCGAAGCTGTTGCGGTCCTGATTGATCAGCCGCTGGACGTCGCGCTTGAGGTAGCCCTGGCGCTGCAGGCGCTTGTAGAGAGCGTCCACATAGTCCGGATTGCGGTCGCTGAGCCGGGCGTTGATGATCTCGAGGCCGGCGGTGGCCGGGTCCAGGCCGACGACCCGCATATTGTCCTCGACCAGGTTCTCGCGGCCGCACAGGATGGCCTTGCCGAAGCCGCCGGTCTGGTAGGCATAGGCGGCGCGGATCACCGACGGGTCCTCGCCTTCCGCGAAAACGATCGTCTTCGGGTTCGACAAAACGGCGCCGCTGATTTTCTGCAGGAAGCCGGCGGTGGGGTCCAGGCGCTGGGCCAGGCCCGCGCGATAGGCGTCCATGTCCTCGATCGGCTTGCGGGCCACGCCAGTGTCCATGGCCGCCTGGGCGACGAAGGGCGGCACGTACCAGATCAGCCGCGGGTCGAAGGCCGAGGGGATGATATATTGCGGTCCGAACTTCAGCTGGCGGCCGTGATAGGCGGCGGCGACCTCGTCGGGCACGTCCTCGCGGGCCAGCATGGCCAGAGCGTTGGCGCAGGCGATCTTCATCTCGTGATTGACGCGGCGGGCCCGCACGTCCAGGGCGCCGCGGAAGATGTAGGGGAAGCCCAGGACGTTATTGACCTGATTGGGATAGTCGCTGCGGCCGGTGCCCATGATGGCGTCCTTGCGCACGGCGTGGACCTCCTCTGGGGTGATCTCCGGATCGGGATTGGCCATGGCGAAGATCACCGGATTGGGGGCCATGCTGGCGATCATCTCCGGCGTGAAGGCGCCCTTGGCCGAGAGACCCAGCAGCACGTCCGCGCCAACCACGGCCTCGGCCAGGGTGCGCAGCGGAGTGTCGACCGCGTGGGCGCTCTTCCACTGGTTCATGCCGTCGGTGCGGCCGCGATAGAGCACGCCCTTGCTGTCGACGGCGATGACGTTCTCGGGCCGCACGCCCATGGCCTTGATCAGCTCCATCGAGGCGATGCCGGCCGCGCCGGGGCCGTTGAGCACCACCTTGATGTCGGCCAGGTTCTTGCCGGTGATGTGGCAGGCGTTGATCAGGCCGGCGGCGCAGATGATCGCCGTGCCGTGCTGGTCGTCGTGGAACACCGGGATGTCGAGCAGCTCCTGCAGCTCGGTCTCGATGCGGAAGCATTCGGGGCTCTTGATGTCCTCCAGATTGATGCCGCCGAAGGTGACACCGATGTTCTTGACCACCGTGATGATCTCGTCGGCGTCCTTGCTGGTGATCTCGATGTCGATGGAGTCGACGTCGCCGAACCGCTTGAAGAGCACGCTCTTGCCCTCCATCACCGGCTTGGAGGCCAGGGCGCCCAGGTCGCCGAGGCCCAGGATCGCGGTGCCGTTGCTGATCACCGCCACCAGGTTGCCCTTGGAGGTATATTCGTAGGCGAGGTCGGGATCCTTGGCGATCGCCAGCACCGGCACGGCGACGCCGGGCGAATAGGCCAGGCTGAGGTCGCGCTGGGTGGCCATGGGCTTGGTGGCGACGACGCCGATCTTGCCGGGGGTCGGATAGCGGTGGAAGTTCAGCGCTTCTTCGTCGGTGAAGGTCTTCTTCTCGCTGTCGCTCATGTTTCCCGATCCCGCTGCGCACGTGCTGGAGACGCGTCGAACGATGCGACGCGGCCTTATTTGGCGTCACCGTAACGAGGGGGCCGGCGGGTCACAACCTTTGCGGCGTGGAGTTTTTCGACGCAAACGCTTGTTCCGCTTGGGATTGCGCCCTGGAGGCCCGTTGTCCAACGTTGTCATTTCGCCGCGCGCGCCCTTGACCTGGGGGGTCGGGTCGGGAGACTACCCCGCGCGTCATCGCCTGGAGATCGCCTTGAGCCAGAACGACTTAGCCGCCCCGCATGGTAGCGTTAACATCGCCCTGGCCGGCGCCTCGGGGCGGATGGGCCTCGCCGTGGCGCGGACGCTCGTCGGCCGAAGCGATGCGGTGGTGGCGGCGCGGTTCGATCGTCCGGGCGCGCAAGGCGAGGGCCTGGTCGAGCGCGACGTGGCCCTGGCGGCGGCCGAGGTGGTCATCGACTTCACCGTTCCCGAGGCCTCCACGGCCCTGGCCGAGGCCTGCGCGGCGAACGGCGGACCGGCGCTGGTCATCGGCTCAACGGGCTTCAGCGACGCTCAGACCGCCCGGATCGCGGCGGCGGCGGAGAGGATCGCCATCGTCAAGTCCGGTAACTATTCGCTGGGCGTCAACATGCTGCTGGGCCTGGTGAAACAGGCCGCCGCCGCCTTGCCGGCGTCCGACTGGGACATCGAGGTCTTCGAGGCCCACCACAGGCGCAAGATCGACGCGCCGTCCGGCACCGCCCTGATGCTGGGCCAGGCGGCGGCTGACGGGCGCGGCGTGGACCTTGGCCAGGTTTCCGACCGGGCGCGCGACGGGGTGACCGGCCCGCGCGTCGAGGGCGCCATCGGCTTTTCCGTGGTGCGCGGCGGCGGGATCATCGGCGAGCACAGCGTGATCTTCGCCGGCGAGGAGGAGGTGTTGACCCTCTCGCACTCGGCCACCGACCGAGGGCTCTTTGCGCGTGGCGCGGTGGCGGCCGCCTTGTGGGTTCGAGGGCGCCCGCCGGGGCTGTATGACATGCAGGACGTGCTGGGATTTTGAAAACTAGGGCCTCACAATCGTCGCGGCTTGCGGCATGGTGACCCCGATGGCGCAACCCCCGTCCAATCCCCCTCTAGGCGACCCCAAGCCTGACGCCGCGCCGTCCCCCTCCGCCAGCCGCGCCCGGCGCGCGGTGATGGTCGACGCCGGTCTGGAAGTGATGTCGCTGGCGGCCCTGGCCTTCATCGCCATCGGATTCACCGCCTATGCCGGCCGCCGCGAGATCAGCCGCGAGCTGGCCCTGGCCTGGCTGGAGGACAAGGGCGTCGAGGCGGCGCTCGATCTCGAGGACCTGGACGCCACGGGCTTCGCCGGCACGATCCGCCTGGGTCCCAAGAGCGCGCCAGTGTTCTCGGCCGAGCGGATCGAGGTGGCCTATGACCTGCTGACGCCGTGGAGCGGCGGCAAGTTCGCGCTCAACACCCGGGCCATCCGCCTGGTTCGGCCGCGCCTCAACGCCCGGATCGACGCGAACGGTCTGAATTTCGGGGTGTTGCAGCCCATGGTCGACGAGGCCCTGAAGGCGCCGGCCTCGACCGCTCCCGGCCCAGCGATCCTGGTCGAGGACGCGCGGGTCAGCCTCTCGACGCCCGGCGGCCCGGCAAGGCTGACCGGCGACGCCAGCCTGGACGACGGCAAGCTGCTGCGCTTCGACGGCCGCCTGGCCCCGCTGCACTACGCCACGTCTGACCTGTCGTTCGACACGGCCGGCCTGCTGGTCAAGGCCCGCAAGCGCGGCGACCGCCTGACCCTCGACATCGACCTGGACATCCGCGCCCTCAGCGCCGGCGCGCTGGACCTGACCGAGGCGCAGGGGACCCTCCAGGCCGATCTGGCCTATCCCGACCTCAAGACCCTGTCGATGGCCGGGCCGGCGGATCTGCGGCTGGCCTTGAAGGCGCGGGCGGTGGACGTCCAGTCGGCGGCGGCCGGCGATGTCGAGGCCAATCTGGCCGTGGCCGGCGTGCTCAGCGGCGGCTTCAAGCGCGGCGGCTTCACCGGCCACTCGACCTTGCACGCGCGGGGCGAGCGCCTGGCGGCCCAGAACCTCGACGCCCGCGAGGTGGTTGGCGACCTGTCGCTGTCCAACCTGGCCCTGACCTATGATCCAGGCGGCGCGCGAGGCTCGGCCAAGACGCGCCTGGCGGCCACGGCCGAGAAGGCGATCGCCGGCGGCGCGGCCCTGTCGCGATCGTCGATCGAACTCAAGTCCGACAGCCTGACCCTCGTCTCCGACGCCGATCGCCAGTCGCTGAGCGGACCGGTTGGCGTCAATCTGGGCGGGGGCCGCGTCGCCGTGGGCGGGGTGGTGCTGTCCAGCCTGGCCGCCGACGGCCAGGGCCGGTTCTCGGCCGGGACCGACGGGGTCAGCCTGGCGCTGGTCGGTCAGGCTGGCGCGGACGGCGCGGTCTCCGGCCCCGACGCCCAGCGGCTAACGGCGGCCTTGCCCAATCCCGACTATGTCACCGCCGCCTTCAAGGCCTTGTCCCGCTTCGAGGTCGCGGCCCCGGCCCTCAAGCTGACGATGAGGGACGGCCTGACCAGCCTCTACCTGCCACGGCCAGTCGCGGTGACCAGCGCCGGCGGCGGGCGGGCGACCTTGGCCGCGTCCGGCGGACCCCTGGTCGCGGCGGCGGGCGGCGTGGCGTCGGGCCGCCTGAGCCTGGCCTTAAGCGGCGGCGGCCTGCCCGAGGTCAGCCTCAAGGTCCCGAACTGGCGGTTCGGCCCCGACGGCATGGCCAGCGACCTGATCCTGGCCGGGACCTTCGACACGCCGCCACTGAGGGGCCTGTCGGGAACCCTGGCCGGCCAGGCCCGGCTGGTCGGCGACGACTTCAGCCTGCGCCTGGGGCGCTGCACACCCCTGACCGCCAGGACGGTGGAGATGGGCGAGCCGCCGATCACCGCCCTCAAGCTCGACCTTTGCCCCACGGCCCGGCCGCTGATCCAGTCGGCGGGCGGCGCCTGGCATGCCTCGGCGCGGGTCGAGCATGGCCAGGCCCTGGTCACCGTCGCCCAGGCGCGGGTTGAGGAGGTGGCCGCGACCTTCGAAGGCGGCGGTCACGGCGGTTTCGACGAGGCCCAGGTGCGGATCACGGCTGGCCGGATAGTCGAGGCCGCCGAGGCCAAGCGTTTCGAGACCCTCGCGGCGACGGGGGCGGTCAATCTGGCGCGCGGCCAGTGGCTGGGCGGTTTCGACGCCAAGACCCTGGACGGCCACCCCCTGGCCCGTATCGACCTTCGCCACGACGTGGTCAGCGGTCGCGGCGAGGCCCGGATCGACGCCTCTAACCTTGTGTTCGCCAAGGGCGGCCTGCAGCCCCTGGGCCTGACGCCCCTGGCTTCCGTGACCCGCGAAGCCGAAGGCCCGGTCGCCTTCACCGGCCGCTTCGCGTGGGCGGGCGACGTGATGACCAGCCAGGGGCGGGTCTCGACCCCGGGCCTGAACTTCAAGAGCCCGCTGGGCCTGGCGACCTCCATGCGGGCCGACATCGCCTTCACCAGCCTGGCGCCGCTGATCAGCGCGCCCGACCAGACCCTGAAGATCGACCATGTCGACGCCATCGTGCCGCTAGAGGCGCTGGGCGCGGTCTTCACCCTGGGCGCCGAGGCCCTGCGCCTGCAATCGGCCCGTTTCGAAGCGGCCAAGGGCGCGATCTCGGTCGAGCCAATGGATGTGCCGCTGGACGGCAAGGGCACAATGAAGGGCGTCATCAACATCGCGCACCTGGACCTGGGTGAGCTGGTCGCCGGCTCGTCCCTGGCCGACAAGGTCAAGATCGACGCCGTCGTTGACGGCCGGCTGCCGTTCGAACTGGGACCGGCCGGCTTCAAGTTCCTGGACGGCAAGGTCTACGCCATCCAGCCGGGCCGGATCTCGATCGCCCGCGAGGCCCTGGGCGATATCTCGGCCAATACCAGCGGCGTGGATGCGAAGGATCCGTTGACGGCGGCCAAGCCCGCACCGGTCAACGCCATCCAGGACTTCGCCTATCAGGCCATGGAAAACCTCCACTTCGAGACGCTGGAAGCGGGGGTCAACAGCACCAACACGGGTCAGCTGGGCATACTGTTTCACATCAAGGGCGAGCACGACCCCAAGGTCGCCGAAAAGGCCAAGATCGGCCTGCTGGAGCTGCTGCGGGGCACGGCCTTCCAGCGCCGGATCCCGCTGCCGGCCAAGACCCCGGTCGATCTGACGCTCGACACCTCTTTGAACTTTGACGAGCTTCTGGCGTCATGGAAGCGTACCTGGGAGCAAGCCCAGGCCCGGACTCCGACACCCCCGGTCCAAACCCCGGTCCAGGCGTCGCCCCGTTCAGACCCGGTTCACCCGTGAAGCCGCAGATTTCACCCGAATGGAGACACGCATGACCAAGCGCCTGATATCGGCCCTGATCGCGACGGGCGCCCTGGCGGCCTCTGTCGCGGCCTGCGCGCCGACGATCCACGTCAAGGTCGATCCGATCAACATCTACGCTAAGCTGGACGCCAATGTGCGTGTGCAACTGGACAAGGAAGTCCAGACCGCCATCCAGCAAAACCCCAACCTGTTCTAAGAAAGGCGCCGACATGATCCGCAAGACAATGACGGTTTTGGCCCTGGCCGCCTCGCTCGGCGCCGCCGTGGGCTTCGGGGCCCTCCCCGCCTTCGCCCAAACGGCCAAGGCCACCGTAGACGCCGGCAAGGCCGCCGGGACCGTGGGCGAACAGGCCGACGGCTTCCTTGCCGTGGTGTCGGGCGGCGACGCGGCTCAGCGCGCCGCTGTGGTCGAGATCAACACCGGCCGCGCCGCTGTCTACAAGGACACCGCCGCGAAGACGGGAGTCACCGCCGAAGCCGCCGGCCAGGCCACAGCCAAGCAGCTCTATGCCCGCCTGGCGCCGGGCCAGTACTGGAAGCCGTTGGATGGCGGCTGGGCGAAGAAGTAGCAATCCTCCCCCTGTGCGGCCCGCAAGGGCCCGCAGGGGGAGGAAATAGCGCGTCAGACCCTTACGAAATCAAGGAACAGCGGCGGGCAGTCGCCCAGCTTTTTTTCCTCGTACCGCGTGGTGACGTGGTCGACGGGCGGGGCGTTGCGGTCGGCTGAAACGTCGGCGTAGCGGAAGGCCGGGTCGGCCAGCACCCGCTCGACCGTCCACTCGGCATAGTCGGCCCAGTCGGTGGCGAAGCGGAAGGCCGCGCCCGGCTTCAGCACCCGCGCCAGTTCCGCCACCACCGCAGGCTGGATCAGCCGGCGCTTGTTGTGTCGCGCCTTGTGCCAGGGGTCGGGGAACAGCACGAACAGGCGGTCCAGGCAGGCGTCGGGCAACCAGGACAGCACGTCGCGGGCGTCGCCCTCGTGGATGCGGACATTGCCCAGCCCCTGCTCCTCGACATGCCGCACCGCGCTGGCCACGCCGTTGACGAAGGGCTCGGCGCCGATCACCAGCACGTCGGGGCGGCGGCCGGCCTGGGCGGCCATGTGCTCGCCGCCGCCAAAACCGATCTCCAGCCAGACTTGCGTGACCTCCGGCATCAGGTCGCGGGGCAGGAACGGCGCGGTCGGGATGGTCAGGGTCGGCAGCAGGGTGTCGAGCAGGGCCTGCTGGCGCGGCTTCACCGGTCGCGACTTGAGGCGGCCGAACGAGCGCAGCGGCCCGTGGGGCTGGATGGGGTTGGTCATGGGCGGGGTCTTAGCCGAAATGAGCGCGCAAATGAAACGGGCCCCGATCGGATGATCGGGGCCCGCTGATACGGTTGGGGACAGACGCATGCGCCTGTCCCCACGTTGGGTCGAAGCCTTAAGCCAGGCCCTTCAGTTCCGACACCAGGTCGGTCTTCTCCCAGGAGAAGCCGCCTTCGTTGTCCGGCGTGCGGCCGAAATGGCCGTAGGCGGCGGTGCGGGCGTAGATCGGCTTGTTCAACTGCAGGTGCTCGCGGATCGAGCGCGGGGTCGCGCCCCCGATCAGTTGCGGCAGCAGCTTTTCCAGAACCTCGGGATCAACCTTGCCCGTGCCGTGCAGATCGACGTGGAACGAGACGGGCTGGGCCACGCCGATCGCGTAGGCGATCTGGATGGTGCAGCGCTCGGCGAGGCCGGCCGCGACCACATTCTTGGCCAGGTAGCGGCAGGCATAGGCGGCCGAGCGGTCGACCTTGGTCGGATCCTTGCCCGAAAAGGCGCCGCCGCCGTGCGGGGCCGCGCCGCCGTAGGTGTCGACGATGATCTTGCGGCCGGTGACGCCGGCGTCGCCGTCGGGCCCGCCGATCTCGAAGCGGCCGGTCGGGTTGACCAGCCACTGGGTCTTCTTGGTAATCAGGCCGTCCGGGAAGATCGGCAGAATGTGCGGCTTGATCAGGTCGAGCACGCGCTTGGACGTGGCGGCCTTGCCGTCGATCTTCTTCTTGTGCTGGTGCGACACGACGATCGAGACGACGCGGACCGGTTTGCCGGTGGCGTCATATTCCAGGGTGATCTGGCTCTTGGCGTCCGGCTCGAGCTCCGACAGCTCGCCGGAATGGCGCAGCTGGGCCAGGCGGCTGAGGATGTTGTGGCTGTATTGCAGGGTGGCCGGCATCAGCTCCGGCGTCTCTGTGCTGGCATAGCCGAACATGATGCCCTGGTCGCCGGCGCCTTCGTCCTTCTTGTCTGAAGCGTCCACGCCTTGGGCGATGTGGGCCGACTGACCGTGCAGATAGTTGGCGAATTTCGCCTTCTGCCAGTGAAAGCCCTTTTGCTCGTAGCCGATGTCCTTGACCGCAGCGCGGACCTTGGACTCCAGCGAACCCAGGATATCCTTGGTCAGGGCCTTGTTGGCGGACTTGTCGCCGCCCGGCTTGCCGGCCCGGACTTCGCCAGCCAGCACGATGCGGTTGGTGGTGACCAGAGTCTCGCAGGCGACGCGCGCCTCGGGATCGGCGGTCAGGAAGGCGTCGACGACAGTGTCGCTGATCCGATCGGCGACCTTGTCCGGATGGCCTTCGGAAACGCTTTCACTGGTGAAGATGTAGGAAGAACGGCTCAAGGGTCAGCTCCGGACATGACGCCGCCCGCGCGGACGGTCTGTCCGGCGGACTGAGCCAGGAACATATAAAGATATGTTTATGTCCGCAAGCGGCCGCGAGAGGTTTCGCGCGGAACAGCGCGCCGATCAGGCTCCGGCGTCTTCCTCGACCGGATCCTCGGCCATCGAACGCACGAGGTCCAAGATGCGCCGACGAACCCGGGACTTGCTAATCCGCGGGAACAGCGCGGCCAGTTCCAGGCCTTCGGGGGTCATCAGGAAATCGTGCACGAACTGCTCAGAGCCGTTTTCCTGGAAACCTTCCACGTCGGTCGGATCGGCCAGGCCCTCGAAGAAGTACGACACCGACGACTGCAGGCTCTTGGCGATCTCGTACAGCTTGCTGGCGCTGACGCGGTTGGCGCCACGCTCGTATTTCTGGACCTGCTGGAAGGTCAGGCCCAGGTCGTCGGCCAGACGCTCCTGGCTTACGCCGAGGATCTTGCGGCGCATGCGGATGCGAGCGCCGACGTGCAGGTCGACCGGATTGGGGAGGCGTTCTTGATCAGGAGTCGTGTTCATGCCGTCGTCAATCACTGAAGTTACGGTTTGATAACCCTGTCTGTTTCAGTTCGGCGACTTTTCCAAGCCCAGACCTGCTCTCAGGGGAACAACGTTCACCAACGAAAGCAAAAGTAGCAAAGCGAAGGACCAGTGCCCGAACTTTGAGAACGGGGTCGAGCGAAGTTTTTCCGGCAAAAGGCCGTCGATAACGCCGGTTTCTCCCAGGTTGAGGCGTTGGCCGACCACGCGGCCGCGCGCATCGATCAACGCAGATACGCCCGTCGGGGTGGCGCGGATGATGGGAACGCCGGTTTCTATGGCGCGATAGCTCGCCAGGTTTAAATGCTGACGGGGGCCAGAGGTTACGCCGAACCAGGCGTCGTTCGACACATTGACGATGGCGCGGACGCCGGGAGCCGGCTTGGCCAGGAGCGGGAACAGGCTTTCGTAGCAGATCAGCGGTTGGATCAGCAGGTCGGGCGCGATCCGCAAGGGCGCCGGCCGAGGGCCGGTGGCGAAGCCGTCGCCCAGATGGGCCATGCTCTTGACGCCCAGCCGGGTCATCAGAGCATCGGCCGGCAGGTACTCGCCGAACGGCACCAGGCGGTGCTTGTCGTAGATCCCGACCACCACGACGTCGCTGGCCTCACGGCGCAGGGCGACCAGGCTGTTGAAGTAGACGGGCTTGTCTGGCGGTCCGTCATAGCGATAGCCGCCGATCAACAGGAGCTGGCCCGGCTTCAGCGCATCGACGATGGCCTGCCGCACCCAGCTCCCAGGCGCCATGTAGTCGTTGATGGCGGCCGGCAGAGCCCCCTCGGGCCAGACCACGATGTCGGCGGGCCTGCCGCCATAGGGCTTGGCGGTTAGCGCGACATAGGCCTGAACGATCTGGGCGAAGCGCCCGGCGTCCCACTTGGCCTCCTGCTCAATGTCGGCCTGGACGATGCGGACGCTGGGGTGGGCCGTCGGTATCAGCGTGGCCGAAATGGCTGCCAGGCCATAGAGCCAGAGCGCCGCCAGCACAGCGGCGGCGCTCCCGACGGCCAGGCGTCCGCGCCGACCCTCGCGCCACACCGCCGGGGCGGCGGCGATCGCCAGTGTGATCCAGGTCAAGCCGTAGGCGCCGACCACGGACGCGAACTGGGATAAGGCCGAACCCGCCTTCCAGGTCTCGCCCGGCAGGTTCCAGGGAAAGCCGGTCAGGATGTGGCCTCGAGTCCATTCCAGGGCCGCGAAGGCTCCGGCGAACACCAGCACCCGCCGCACGCCGGCCGGCGCCAGCCAGCGGTAGAGCACCGCCGCCAGACCCCAGAACAGGGCCATCCCAGCCGCCATCGCCGCCACGGCGAACGGCGCCATCCAGCCTTGGTTCGCGGCGTCGACCATGAAGGCCTCGGCGATCCACCAGGTGCCTAGGCCGAAATAACTCAGCCCCATCAACCAGCCGCGAAAAAAAGCCGCGCGCAACGGTCGAGGTCCCTCGATGGCGTCGAGCAGCCAGAGCAGAACGGCGTAGCCCAGGACCCCC
This sequence comes from Caulobacter sp. DWR2-3-1b2, assembly GCF_049896345.1. NCBI lineage: Bacteria > Pseudomonadati > Pseudomonadota > Alphaproteobacteria > Caulobacterales > Caulobacteraceae > Caulobacter > Caulobacter sp. DWR2-3-1b2. The sequence goes on from NZ_JAFCUC010000001.1 coordinate 611,875, forward strand.
GGCAAGACCCCGAACGGCGGATGGGCCAAGGCGGCGGCCAGGCCCGCGAGCAGGGCCAGGCCCCGCGCTCGCCACGGCGTCAGCCTCGGACAGGCCGGCAGGTTCACGAAGCGGCCACGCGGCCAGGTTCGGCCGCGGCGTTCCCGGCGGCCTGATCGAGACTTACCGCAGGGCGCACCCGCACGCGGCGCACCCGGCGCGGATCGGCTTCCACGACTTCCAGGTCGAAGCCGGCCGGATGGGCGATCACCTCACCGCGCTGGGGCACGCGGCCGGCCAGGGCGACGACAAGACCCGCGACGGTGTCGATGTCCTCTTCCATGTCCGGCGGGGCCAGGTCGCGGTCGAGGACGGCTTCCAAATCTTCCAGCGGCGCGCGGGCGTCGACCTCGAACAGGCCGCCCGGCCGGGCGACGATGCTGGAAACCTGGGCGTCGTCATGCTCGTCGTCGATCTCCCCGACCACCGCCTCGATCAAGTCTTCCATGGTCACCAAGCCGTCGGTGCCGCCGAACTCGTCGATGACCAGGGCCATGTGGATGCGGCTGGTGCGCATGCGCAGCAGCAGGTCGGCCGCCCGCATCGAGGCGGGCACATAGAGCGCTTCTCGGCGCAGCCGGTGCAGGACCTGGTCGCTGGGGGCCGGACGCTTGTCCTCGTTGGCGAGCAGGCGGAACACGTCCTTGACGTGGATCACGCCGACCGGGTCATCCAGCGTCTCGCGATAGATCGGCATCCGCGAGTGCTCGGCCTCGGTGAACTGGGCCACCACGGCGTCAAAGGGGGCAGAGACCTCGACGGCCACGATGTCGGCGCGCGGGGTCATGACGTCGGCGACCCGCAGGCTCTGAAAGGCCTCGGCCTGGTCGACCATGTCGACCTCGTGGACCAGGGCCGGGTCGGCCGGGCGCGAGACCTCGGCCAGGCCAGGCACGCCGCGCCCCGCCAGGTCCTTGCGCATCTTGCGGAAGAACGCCCGCACGCCCCGGCTCAAGCGAGCTGGACCGGCGGGCGTGGAACTCTGGTCGTCGCTGGGCATGCCCGGTCTTGGTTATCCCTGTGGAGACGGCGGCTCGGCATAGGGGTCCGGAACGTCCAATCCGGCGAGGATCTCGCGTTCGAACGCCTCCATGGCCTGGGCCTGGTCGTCGCTCTCGTGGTCATATCCTAGGAGATGAAGCACCCCGTGCGCCACCAGATGTTGCAAGTGGTGCGCAAGTGGCTTGCCTTGCTCGGCCGCTTCGCGCTGGCAGACCCCGAACGCCAGGGCGATGTCGCCGATCAGTCCTTCCGGATTGCCTTCCGTCGGCGCCGGGAAGGACAGGACGTTGGTCGGATAGTCCTTCTGGCGGAAGTCGCGGTTCAGCACCTGGACGCTGTCGTCGTCGGCCAGCAGGATGACGATGCCGTGGCCCTCAATGTCCTGATGGGCGTCGAGCACCGCCTGGGCGGCGCGCCAGACCAGGGCCTCGGCCTCGGGCTCGGCGGCGAGCCAGGCTTCGTCCTCGATCTCGATGTCGACCGTGAGGGTCATCAGCGCGGCGTACTCTGCAGGGCGTCGGCGTCGTAGGCCTTGACGATCCGCTCGACCAGCGGGTGGCGCACGACGTCGGCCGAAGTAAAGCGCGACACCGCCACGCCCTCGACGCCCTCGAGGATCGACACCGCATGGGCCAGGCCGGAATCGCGAGGGTTCAGCAGATCGACCTGGGTCGGGTCGCCGGTCACCACCATCCGCGCGTTCTCGCCCAGACGGGTCAGGACCATCTTCATCTGCAGGCGCGAGCAGTTCTGGGCCTCGTCGACGATGACGAACGCATGGGCCAGCGTGCGGCCGCGCATGAAGGCGATCGGGGCAACCTCGATCTCCAGCTTCTCGCGGCGGCGGCGCAGTTGCTCGGCGCCCATGATGTCGGTCAGGGCCTCCCAGACCGGGGCCATGTAGGGATCGACCTTCTCGTTCAGGTCACCCGGAAGAAAGCCGAGCTTTTCGCCGGCCTCGACGGCGGGACGGGTGACGATCAGCCGGTCGACCTCGCCGCGCAGCAGCATGCCCGCGCCATGGGCGACCGCCAGGAAGGTCTTGCCGGTGCCGGCCGGGCCAAGGCCGAACGATAGCGGATGGCTGCCCATGGCTTCCATGTAGCGGGCCTGGGCCTTGGTCTTGGGCGCTACCGAGCCCTTGCGCACATTGCGGGGCGAGGCTTGACCGCCGGTGCTCTGGGCTTCGCCCACGGCGACGCGGATGTCGGCTTCGACGATGTCCTCGCCGGCGTCGGCCCGCTCCGAGACGTCGCGCAACGCCCGCTTGGCGCCCGTGCGGCCCTTGACGTCGCCGGTGAGGGTGACGCCGCCGCCGGGCGTCTCGATCAACACCTTGAAGGCGTCCTCGATCAGGGCGGCGTGACGCCCGCCGGGGCCGGAAACGGCGCGGACGGCGGTGTCGGACAGAGGCAGGAACTCAGGCGTACGGCTCAAGCGGACTCCAGCAGAGGTTGGCTCTCGAGCACGCCGCCCAGGCTCATCTTGGCCGACGACTCGATACGGACGGGGACGATCTGGCCCAGCAGGCTGTCAGGACCTAACGCATGGACCGACTGAAGATAGGGACTGCGGCCGATGATTTGACCGGAGTTGCGGCCTTTTTTCTCGAACAGCACCGGCATGGTCTTGCCGACCTGCACGGCGTTGAACGCTTTCTGCTGTTCGTCGAGCAGGATGTTAAGCCGCTCGAGCCGCTCGGCCTTGACCGCCTCGTCCACCTGGCCGGGCATGGCCGAGGCGGGCGTGCCGGGCCGGCGCGAATATTTGAACGAGAAGGCCGAGGCGAAGCCGACCTCGCGGATCAGCTCCAGGGTCTTGTCGAAATCGCCGTCGCGCTCGCCGGGGAAGCCGACGATGAAGTCGCCGCTCATGGCGATGTCGGGCCGGCCGGCGCGGATCTTCTCGATCAGCCGCACATAGCTCTCGGCCGTGTGGTCGCGGTTCATGGCCTTGAGGATCTTGTCCGATCCGGCCTGCACCGGCAGGTGCAGATAGGGCATCAGCTCCGGCAGTTCGGCATGGGCCTCGATCAGGTCGTCGCCCATGTCGCGCGGGTGGCTGGTGGTGTAGCGGATGCGATCCAGACCGGGAATCTTCGCCAGACGCCGCACTAGCTTGGCCAGGGTATAGCCGCCGCCGTCATAGGCGTTGACGTTCTGGCCCAGCAGCGTGACTTCGCGCACGCCTTGGTCGGCCAGGCGCTTGGCCTCGTCCTCGATCTGCCCGGGCGGCCGCGACCACTCGCCGCCGCGGGTATAGGGCACCACGCAGAATGTGCAGAACTTGTCGCAGCCCTCCTGCACGGTCAGGAAGGCGGTCACGCCATTGACCTGGCGCTCGGCCGGCAAGGCGTCGAACTTTTCGTCGGCGGCGAAGTCGGCGCTGAGGCGCTCGCCGGTCGCCCGGTGAACGCGGGCGATCAGCTCGGGCAGCTGATGATAGGCCTGGGGCCCGACCACAAGATCGACGGCCGGCTGTCGCCGCATGATCTCCTGGCCCTCGGCCTGGGCCACGCAGCCGGCCACGGCGATGGTCATGGTCCCGCCGGCCTCGGCCCGACGGGCCTTCATCTGCTTGATATAGCCGAGCTCCGAATAGACCTTCTCGGTGGCCTTCTCGCGGATATGGCAGGTGTTGAGCACCACCAGGTCGGCGCCCTCGGGCTCGCTGACAATCCCATAGCCCAGCGGCCGCAGGACATCGGCCATGCGCTCGCTGTCATAGACGTTCATCTGACAGCCGTAGGTCTTGATATAGAGGCGCTTTTGCGGGGTCTCGCTCATCGGGGCGTTATGAGCGCGAGGGGGCGCTGGCGCAAGGACGCGGGGGACACACCCAGAAAGTCCTCTCCCCGTGGGAGAGGTGTCGGCGAAGCCGACGGAGAGGGGAGTTTGCCAGAGTGGGCCTGCTCCCCCCCACCGGCCCATTCGGGCCGCCTCCCCCACAGGGGGGGACCTGAAAAACCCGATCACTCCTCCAGCGGGACCCCATAAAGCTCCAGCCGGTGGTCGATCAGCTTGTAGCCCAACCGCTGGGCGATAGCGTTCTGCAGGGCCTCGATCTCCTCGTCCACGAACTCGACGACCTTGCCGGTCTTCATGTCGATCAGGTGGTCGTGGTGGTGGTCGGGAGTCTCTTCATAGCGCGATCGACCGTCGCGGAAGTCGTGGCGCTCGATGATGCCGCTCTCCTCGAACAGCCGCACGGTGCGATAGACCGTGGCGATCGAGATGTGCGGGTCCACGGCGTGGGCGCGGCGGTGCAGTTCTTCGACGTCTGGATGATCAACAGCGCCCGACAACACGCGGGCAATGACCCGGCGCTGATCGGTCATGCGCATGCCCTTTTCGATGCAGAGCTTTTCGAGGCGGTCCAAGGCGGCGTCTCCGGAAAGATGAATCAAGGCGGGATTCGGGGCCAGGATAGGCGCTCGGCGGCTAGGTGTTAAGCACCCGGCGCATCACCAACGCGTCCTTGGCGCCATCCAGATGGGGATAATAGCCTTTTCGCAGGCCGACGCGGTCGAAACCCGTTGTTTCGTAGAGCCTGATCGCCGCGAGATTGTCGGCCGCAACTTCCAGGAACATCTCGGAGGCGCCGGCTTCCTTCGCGACGCCGGCCGCCATCTCGACCAGGGCCGAGCCCCAGCCGCGGCGGCGGGCGGCGGGATCGACCGCCACGGTCAGGATCTCGGCCTCGCCCGCCACGGCCCGGCAGAGGATGAAGCCTTTTGGATCGTCACCCTCACCCAGCACCGCGAAGGCGCCAGGGCCGTTGAGCAGCGTCTCGAATTCCTCGGCGCTCCACGGCCTCGGAAAGGCCCGGTCGTGCAGGTCGGCCAAGGTAAAACAGGCTTCCAGCCCGACGGGACGCAGGATCATGCGGCGGGCGCCACGGCGTAGGGCGCGCGCAGATAGAGCGGCCGGGGCGAGTGGCTCGGCGCCGGGCGGGTTGCGGCCAGGCAGGCGATGGCGACAGGGTCGGCGAAGGCCGGAATCAGGACGGTGGCGCCCGGCAGGACGTCGGCGATCATGGGCGCGCCCGAGCCGATCAGGGTGGCGGGACCGCCGGAATAGAGCTCGGCCAGGCGGGCGATGGCGACCGTGACCTCCAGGGCGTCGGGCGCCATCAGGGCCTTGCCGCTGTCGAAGATCTGCAGATAGACCTGCCCCATCCTGGCGTCGAGCGCGGCGGCTACGAAGCCTGTCGCGCCGGTCGTGGCGGCCAGGGCCTCCAGGCTGTTGATGCCGACGCAGGGGATCGAGAGGGCCGTGGCGAGGCCCTTGGCGAAGGACAGTCCGACCCGCAGCCCGGTGAACGAGCCAGGGCCCACGGTGACGGCGATGCGGGTCAGGTCGGGGAACTTGACGCCGGCTTCGGCCATCACCTCGCGCGCCAGGACGGCGATGCGCTCCTGATGGCCGCGAGTCATCGGCTCGCTGCGGGCGGCGCGAACGACATCGCCCTCCAGCACGGCGATCGAACTGGCGCCGAGGCAGGTATCGACGGCGAGGATCATATGGCGGGCGCCCCGCCCTTCCAGATGAACCCGCTCAGCAAGGCCTTCTGGCGCAGGGCGTCGAGGGGCGGCAGGACATCGGTGGTCCAGCCCGGCACGTCGAACACGTAGCGCAGCACGGCCTCGCCAGGCTGGAAGCAGATCACCGTATGGCGATCGCGGCCCTCGCCCATCCGGCAACGCTCGTAATCCATGTCGGCGTCGGCGAACTTCATCCTCAGAGTCTCGCCGCGCGGACCGACCGGGGTCCCGCCCGTAACGCGGATGTCGCCCACCAGCACGGTCCCCGGGTTGCCCTGGATCTCGATGACGCCGCCGCCTTGGGTGACGGTGATCCCCATCAGCGTCGAGGGCGCTCCATCTTGCCGCATGAAGACGCCTTGGACCGTGGCCTTTGGGAATCGCGGCTTTACCGCCTCCATCGAAAACTCGGTCTGGGCCATGAGCGGACCGACGGAAAATTCGTCCAGCGCCAACGGTCCGCCGACATGGGGCATGAAGCGGTCGATCCGGCCGTCAGCGGTCTTGCGCGTCACCAGGGCGGGGGCCTCGGCCGCCGCCGCGGGGGCTTTGGTTGGGGCGGTTCCGCTCTTCTTGGCCGGCCCGCAGGCGGCCAGCGCCAGCAGGGTCGCGGCCAGCAGAGCGTATCGCGGCGCCATGACCTCAGGCCGCGCCGACGGCGGCGTTGTCGGCCGGGCGCCAGACGAACTCGTTGAGTTGGCCCTTGGCCTTCAGGGTCTCTACCGGCGGCAGGCCGCCCTTGGTCCAGCCCGGCGCGCCGAACACGTAGGCGACGCTCGGCGCCTCGGGACGCACGCAGACGGTCTGGTTGACGGTGCGGCCCTCGCCGGCTCGGCACTGGGCGATGTCGAAGGACAGGTCGGCCCATTTTCCGAGAAGGGCTTCGCCCTTCGGACCCCGGACCGGCCCGCCGGCCAATCGGATCTCGCCAATGCCGCCGTCGGGGCCCTTGCCGATCTCCATCAGCGGGACATTGTCCTGCTCGACGGTGATGATCGGGCCGGGAGGCCCTTCGCCGGTGTGGATGAAGGCGCTCTTGACCACCGCCTTGGGAAACAGGGCCGCGATGGTCGGCATGTCGAAGGCCGTGGCGCCGGTGATCGGACCGACGCCGTCGGCGCGCACTTCAAGCGGACCGCCATTATAGGGGACGGTGGCGACGGCCACCGGGCCGGATTTCGGCGTCTCGGCCGAGGGCGGCGGGGCGGTGGTCTGCGCTTGCTTGGCGGGGCCGCAGGCGGCGAGCAGCAGGAGCGGGGCGGCGATCTGAGCGAGGCGCTGGGTCATGGCGCGTCTTTTAGCACTGGGTTCGATCCGCACCCAAGCCCGTCTTCCCGGCGAAGCCGGAGACGGGCCTGAGAAGATCAGATGATCTGCGCGGCTTCCTCGAAGTCGAGGCGCGGATTGCGCGGGAACAGGCCTTCGTCGGTACCGTAACCGATCGAGGCGAGGAAGTTGGACTTGATATTGGTCCCCGCGAAGAAGGCCGCGTCGACCCCGGCATTGTCAAAGCCCGACATCGGCCCGACGTCCAGGCCCAGGGCCCGGGCGGCGAGGATGAAATAGCCGCCCTGCAGCGAGCTGTTGCGCAGCGCGCCGACTTCCTTGGCCGCCGGGTCGCCGAACCAGTTTTTCGCGCCCGGCGCATTGGGGAACAGCTTGTCGAGGGTTTCGGGAAAGTCCAGGTCGTAGCCGACGATGACGGTGACCGGGGCGGCCAGGATCTTGGGGCCATTGGAGCCCGAAGACAGCGCCGCCAGCTTGGCCTTGGCTTCCGGGGTCTGAACGAAAATGAACCTTGCCGGCGTGGTGTTGGCCGCAGTCGGGCCAAACTTCACCAAGTCGTACAGCTCGCGCAGAAGCGCCTCGGGGATGGCGTCGGGCTTCCAGCCGTTCCGCGTCCGCGCCTCGGTGAACAGCTGGGAAAGGGCGGCGGTGTCGAGCTTGGCCATGGGACAGTCCTCAAGTGCGCTATCAGCAACTTCTATAGTTACAGTATGCACTCGCGCGCGCGCTCGCAAGCGCGAGGCCGCGAAGTTTTTTTGGGTCGCTAGAGCGTCTGCTCGACCCGGGTCACTTCCGGCACATAGTGCTTGAGCATGTTCTCGACCCCGGACTTCAGCGTGGCCGACGAGGACGGGCAGCCCGAGCAGGCTCCGCGCATGTGCAGCCACACCACGCCGGTGGCCGGCTCGAACCGGTTGAAGACGATGTCGCCGCCGTCCTGGGCCACGGCCGGGCGGATGCGGGTGTCGAGCAGCTCCTTGATCTCGGCGACGATCTGGGTCGTTTCCTCGTCATAGACGCCGTCATTGTCGTGACCGCTCTCGGCCGCATCAAGCAATAACGGCCGGCCGCTGGTGAAGTGGTCCATGATGGCCGCCAGGATCGGCGCCTTCAGATGCGGCCACTCGGCGTGCTCCGCCTTGGTCACGGTCAGGAAATCGGGACCGAAGAACACCCGGTTGACGTCGCCCAGCCGGAAAAGAGCCTCGGCCAGGGGTGAGGCGTCGCCCTCCTCCTCCGTCTTGAACTCCCGCGCGCCCTCACCCAGCACTTCGCGGCCGGGCAGGAACTTCAGGACCTCGGGATTGGGGGTGGTTTCGGTCTGGATGAACATGACGGAGAAATGGACCCGCAAGAGCCTCGCGACAAGAGCCCCCTATTCAGGAAGATTGGCTGCCGCTTACGTCATCGTGACAAACGATCGGCGTTGTGGCTCCATGATCAAAACAAGTGTTTTAAGGAGCGCGCCATGAGCGACGGGGCAATCGATCTATCCGGTGATGCGCGGGCCAAGGCCTATGCCACGCCGCTCGACCAGTTTGACGTCGCCGATCCGGCCCTGTTCCAGGCCGACGCCCACTGGCCCTGGTTCGAGCGGCTGCGGGCCGAGGATCCCGTCCATTACTGCGCCAACAGCGAGCACGGGCCCTATTGGTCGATCACCCGCTATGCCGACATCATGACGGTCGACACCACCCACCAGGTGTTCTCGTCCGACAGCAGCCTGGGCGGCATCACGATCCGCAACTTCGACGAGGACTTCGTCCTGCCGATGTTCATCGCCATGGACCCGCCCAAGCACGATATCCAGCGCAAGACCGTCAGCCCGATCGTCTCGCCGGCGAACCTGGCGGCCCTGGAGGGCACTATTCGTGAAAGAGTGGGCGAGATTCTCGACGGCCTGCCGATCGGCGAGACCTTCGACTGGGTCGACAAGGTGTCGATCGAGCTGACCACCCAGATGCTGGCCACCCTGTTCGACTTCCCCTGGGAGGAACGCCGCAAGCTGACCCGCTGGTCCGACGTCTCGACCGCGGTGCCCGGCGCCGGAATCGTCGACACCGAGGAGCAGCGCCGGGAGGAGCTGATGGAGTGCCTGGCCTATTTCACCAATCTCTGGAACGAGCGGGTCAATGCCACCGAGCCGGGCTCCGACCTGATCTCGATGCTGGCCCATGGCGAGGCGACGCGGAACATGCCGCCGCTGGAATATCTGGGTAACATCATCCTGCTGATCGTCGGCGGCAATGACACGACCCGCAACTCGATCACCGGCGGCCTGCTGGCCCTCAGCCAGAACCCGGCGGAAGAGGCCAAACTGCGCGCCGACCCCAGCCTGATCCCCAACATGGTTTCCGAGATCATCCGCTGGCAGACGCCCCTGGCCTATATGCGCCGCACCGCGCTGGAGGACTTCGAACTGTCGGGCAAGACCATCAAGAAGGGCGACAAGGTCGTCATGTGGTACGTCTCGGGCAATCGCGACGAGACCGCGATCGACAATCCGAACGCCTTCCTGATCGACCGCCCCCAGGCCCGCCGCCACCTGTCGTTCGGCTTCGGCATCCACCGCTGCGTCGGCAATCGTCTGGCCGAACTGCAGCTGAAGATCATCTGGGAGGAAATCCTCGCCAGATTCCCGAAGATCGAGGTGATGGGCGAGCCGAAGCGGGTCTATTCCAGCTTCGTGAAGGGGTATGAGACCCTGCCGGTGCGGATCCCGAGCCGGCTTTAAATGCGGTGCGTCCTTCGAGGCCCACTCCGTGGGCGCCTCAGGATGAGGAGCTTAGTTGCTCTGAATTCCTCATCCTGAGGTGCGAGGCGAAGCCGAGCCTCGAAGGACGCAGGGCGTCTAAGCCCCCCAGAACCCGACCAGTTTCTTCACCTCAGCCACCGTCGGCGCGGCGACCTCGCTCGCCCGTTCGGCTCCGGCCTTCAGGATCCGGTCGATCTCCGTCGGGTCGGCCAGGAACCTGCGCATGGTCTCGCCGACCGGGGCCAGTTTCTCGACCGCCAGGTCGGCCAAGGCCGGCTTGAAGGTTCCGAAGCCCTTGCCGACATAGTCGGCCAGCACCTGCGCCTTGGTCGTCCCCGACAAGGCCGCGAAGATGCCGACCAGGTTGTCGGCCTCGGGGCGGGTCGCCAGCTCTTCCAGGGTCTCGGGCAGCGGCTCGGGGTCGGTGCGGGCCTTCTTTACCTTGGTGGCGATGGTGTCGGCGTCGTCGGTCAGGTTGATGCGCGAATAGTCCGACGGGTCGGACTTGCTCATCTTGGCCGAGCCGTCACGGAGCGACATGACCCGCGCCCCGGGCCCCTGGATCAGCGGCTCGGGCTGCGGGAAAAAGCCCTGAACGCCGAAATCGTGGTTGAACTTGGCGGCGATGTCGCGGGTCAGTTCCAGGTGCTGCTTCTGGTCCTCGCCCACCGGCACGTGGGTAGCCTTGTACACCAGGATGTCGGCGGCCTGCAGCACCGGATAGGTGTAGAGGCCCACCGAGCTGCGTTCCTTGTGCTTGCCGCTCTTCTCCTTGAACTGGGTCATGCGGTCCAGCCAGCCGAGACGGGCCACGCACTGGAAGATCCAGGCCAGCTCGGCATGCTCGCGCACCGCCGACTGCGGAAAGATCGTCGCCTTCATGGGATCGAGGCCGGCGGCCAGATAGGCGGCGGCGATCTCGCGGGTCTGCTGGGCCAACGCCTCCGGCGCCTGCCAGACGGTGATGGCGTGCAGGTCGGCCACAAAGATGAAGGTGTCCATCTCGTGCTGCAGCTTGGCGAACTTCACCAGGGCGCCGAGATAATTGCCCAGGTGCAGGGCGCCCGACGGCTGGACGCCGGAGAGCACGCGGGCGGCGCCCGTGTAGGGAACGGGGGTGTGGTCGGTCATGGCTGCAGCCTTGGAACGGGTAACGGATAGGGCGGACGCGCAAATGCGCTGGCCGTGCGCGCCGCACGGCGATCGGGGTCAGATGAAGCGGCGCCATCGCGGCGCGGAAGATCCGATCGAAGCCATGGATGCTGGTTAGCGGGCCGGGGGTTCAAGGGCAAGACCCGAGCCGGGGACATGCCCTTGCGGCGTGTCCCCATCAGCAAGCGCCGCGCCCAGACTCGGGGACACGCCCAAGGGCCTGTCCCCGACAGCCTCTAGGCCTTGCCCCGCTTCAGCACGCCCTTCAGCTCCGCCGGGGTCACCCCGCCGAACAGGAAGACCAGCGGCGGATAGAGCGCCGCGCCGACCAGCACGGTCAGCAGCAAGGCGACCTCCTTGGCCCCAATCACATGGCCCTTCAGGCCCAGGGCCACCAGCGGCGCCTCAATCAGCGGCCGCCAATGCGAGGCCGCCGCCAGGACCAGCCCCATCACGACGCTGGCCGCCAGGATCCGCGCCACCCGCGACCAGGTCTGCAGAGAGGGGTTATAATGGTCCTTGCGCGATAGGCCGAAGGCCATCTGCGCCACGTTCAGCCACGAGGCGATGGCGGTGGCCGCCGCTATGCCCTTCACCCCCACCATGTGGAACAGGGCGATGCCGACGCCCACATTGACGGCCACCGAGATCAGGGCGAACCGCATCGGGCTCTTGGTGTCGCCGCGCGCGAAGAAGGCCCGCGAATAGAGCTGCTGAAGCACGAAGGCCGGGGTGCCCAGGCCGTAGAAGAACAGGGCCGAGGCCGTCTGGCTGGCGTCGAACGCCGTGAACTGGCCGCGGGTATAGAGGGCGTCCGACAGGAAGCCGGGCATGGCAGTCAGGGCGGCGGCGGCGGGAAGGGTCAAAGCCATGGCCAGGGTGATGGCCTGGTCCATGGCGCCCTGGGCGTCGGCGGTGTCCTTCGACAGCACGGCGCGCGACAGGCGCGGCAGCAGGGCCACCCCGATCGCCACGCCCACCAGGCCCAGCGGCAGCTGGTACAGGCGATCGGCGGTGGCCAGCCACGAGCGGCCGCCCGGCACATGGCTGGCCAGGGCGCCGGAGATGAAGATATTGACCTGGGTGGCGCTGGCCGCCAGGGCCCCGGGAATGGCCTTGCCGATCAGGGCCTTCACCTCGGGCGTCAGGCGCGGCAGGCGCCAATGGACCTTGGCGCCGGACTTGTTGACCCCCCAGGTCAGCAGGGCCGCCTGGGCGACGCCGGCGACGATCACCCCGACCGAGCCCCACTTGGCCGCATCGACGGCGGTGGTCTGGGGCAGGATGAAGATCAGGGTGGCGATGTTCAGCAGCACCGGCGCCCCCGCCGACAGCACGAAGCGGTCGCGGGCGTTCAGCACGCCCGACAGGTGGGCGACGATGGCCATGCACGGCAGATAGGGCATGGTGATCTGGGTCAGCAGCACCGCCAGCTTGTACTTCTCGGGCTCGGCGGCGAAGCCGGGGCTGATCAGCATCATCAGCCAGGGCATGGCCAGCTGGCAGATCACGGTGATGATGATGGTTGCCGCCGCCAGGGTGGCCATGGCGTCGGCGGCCAGGATGTCGGCAACCTCCTCGCCGTCGGCCTGCAGGGACTTGGTGTAGGCGGGCACGAAGGCGGCGGCGAAGGCGCCCTCGGCGAAGAACCGGCGGAACAGATTCGGGAAGGCCAGGGCGGTCTGATAGGCGTCGGCGGCCGGGGTGGCGCTGGCGCCCATGCGATACGAGACCGCCAGGTCGCGGGCGAAACCCATGAACCGGCTGACCAGGGTCAGGCCCGAATAGATCATCGACGAGCGCAGCAGGCCGCCGGGCTTCTTGGCGGCGACAGCTTCGGTCGGGGTTTGTTCGGGGGGCGCGGTGTCGGTCACGAAGGGCTTCTGCGGGCTGGATGAGGGGGCGTCAAGCTAGGGCTTGGGGCGGGCGAGAGGTTGGCGCGGTTCGGGGGCGGTCGGGGAAGGATTTCCAAAGGATTTTCAGTACGGCGACCCCTTGCCCCCTACGGACCGCTTCGCGGTCGTCTTCCCCCAGAGGGGGAAGAGCTTCCTGGCGAGCGCCACGCGAAGGCTCCGCCCCCCATGGGGGCGGACAGGCGGCGAAGCCGCCAGGTGGGGGCAAGTGGGTGTGATCTCACGCCATAGGCCATGAGCTGATGTGGGAAAGGTGCGAAGCGCCCGGGCTCCGCCTGGAGGTTTTGCAGTAGATGTACCGTTTCGACGAAGACGAGCGCTCCGCGGGGACCGTTATCCGGAAGCCTTCGGATAGCGGATTTTAACCCGCTCCGATGGAGGCCCCCGACGGGCGGGATGCTGGCACATCCCGGACCGCATGGGCGATTTCAGCCCACGCCTGCCGCGTCCGCCGATCCTTCACCGCCAGGGCTTCGTCCCGACTAAGGGGAACCTGCCCTGGACCGTCGCGAAGTCGCCACTCAAGGCCACCGACGAACGCTTCCCGCTCGACCACCCCCGAAAGTCGCAACGGTCGCCGTACGTGCGCCCTTCCCGTGCTTTCAGGTGAGACTAGGATACGGGCGGTTCGAGGGGGTGGGGATAAGTTCGGTCGAGAAAATTTAGGGCGTTGAAATCGTTGAACTCGATTCGCTGTACGCTAAGCATCGACCTCCGCCGAAGACCCCCTTCTCCTCCCCCGTTTCACGGGTGAGCAGAAGCCGTCACTAGCCCCCCCCACCCTCCGCCAACGGCGAGGCCGCGCCTTGAAACCTTGATGGCGAGCTTGCTCTGGCGTCTGACGATGTCAAGGACGGCGCCGAGCGCCGCCGCGACGCGGCCGCCAGAGGCGGTCCTTGACATCGTCAGACGCCAGAGCTCCAATCCACCAAAGGTTTAAGGCGTGGCCGCATCCGGGCCGGATGCTATTTTCGAGACGAGACGCTTTCTATCTCCCGTCGCATCTGAGCCTCCACATCAGGCCATGAACTGCTCGGCTTGACGGGGCCTTCGCACATCGTGGCTAGATGATCCGTGCGGTACTTGTACATCTCGGGATCTAGCGCTAGCGGACGGATTGCTGTTCGCCCCACCACGATGCCCGCCTCTCGCAGCTTGTCGCCCGCACCCATCCTCATCGCCGCCATCATAGAAGACACCGGCCCTCCTGGCGGGTGGACACAGCGCCCCAAGTCATAGCGTCGGCGCACCATGGCGAGTGCGTATAGTTCCGCCGCCCTATCTTTATCGTAAGGGGCCCAGGCCATGGCGCCGATAAACAGGCACAGAGGCTCAGCGGCTTTTCTTTCGGTCCAAAGCTGCTCTCGCAGAGCGGGTTGGTCTGGGCCATCGGCTTGAATGGAACACTCAGGTTCCCATTGCCCGGCTGGGTTGGTTTGTGCCGAAGAAGCCTCGCCTGCCGGCGCGCAGCCGGTCACCAAGAGTAGAGCCAAACCAAGCCTACGTGACAACCTGATAGTCATAACAAACCCCCCTACCGCGCCACGCTCGCCCGCGCCCGCTTCAGCCCTGGCCGCGCGCTCAGCGCGCCCGCCTCGTTCTGCTCCAGCGCCGCCAGCAGATCGGCCTTCAGCACCGTGACCTTCTTGGCGTCGACCACCTTCCCGCCCTCGGCGGTCTGGACATAGAAGGCGTCGACCGCTCGCTCGCCATAGCCGTCGATATGGGCCGACTGGATGGACAGGCCATTCTCGGCCAGGGTGTGGGCCAGGGCGTGGAGCAGGCCGGGGCGGTCACGGCCGGAGGCCTCGACCACCGTGGCCTCGTTGGAGGCCTCGTTGTCGACCACCACGGTGGGGGCGATCGAGAAGGCCGCCGTGCGCGACTGCTCGCCGCCTCGCCTCGCCTCCATGACCAGGGGCTCGCCGCGACCTGCGGCCTCCAGGGCGTCGGCCAGGCGGCGCAGGACCCGGGGGTTCTCGCAGCCCAGGGGCGCGCCGGTGACATCCTGCACATGGAAGACGTCCAGCGCCTGGCCCTGGCGGGAGGTGAAGACCCGCGCCCCGACCACATTCCCCCCCAAGGCGGAGATGGCCAAAGCGAGGTCGGCGAACAGGCCGCGCCGGTCCTGGGCGGCGATGACGATCTCGGCGGCGTTGGCGCCGACCGGCACCCGGCCCTCGGCGGCGGCCCCGCCCTGGATGGCGGCGCGGCGGGCCAGGGCGGCGTGGTCCAGCAGGTCCTGGGTCGAGAAGGCCCCGAAATAGGCGGCCTCCATGGCCTGGGCCCAGCCCTTGGACGCCGGGTCGGCCTCAACCAACGCTTCGCGGGCCGCCTCGGCGGCGGCTTCCTGGTGGCGCTTGACGCTGGCGGCGGCGTCGCTGCCGCGTCCGCCCCGGAAGACGGCCTCGGTGGCGTTGTAGAGCTCGCGCAGCAGCTGGCCCTTCCAGCCGTTCCAGACGCCCGGCCCCACGGCGCGGATGTCGGCGACGGTGATGACGAGGAGCAGGCGCAGGCGCTCGGGATTCTCGACGATGCGGGCGAAGGCGGCGACGGTGCTGGGATCGGCCACGTCGCGCTTCTGGGCGAAGTCGCTCATCACCAAGTGGTTCTCGACCAGCCAGGCCACCAGCTCGACCTTCAGCCGGTCGACGCCCAGCCGCTCGCACGCCGAGCGGGCGCTGCGGGCGCCGGCCTTCTCCTGGCCACCCACCCCGCCCTTGCCGGTGTCGTGCAGCAGCATGGCCAGGAACAGGGCCTCGCGATCCTCGATCAGCGGCAGGATCGACACGGCCAGCGGATGGTCGTCGACCAGGCGCCCCGCGACCATGTCGCCGATCAGGCCGACAGCCCGCAGGGTGTGCTCGTCCACCGTGTAGGAGTGGTACATGTTGAACTGCATCTGGGCGACGATACGGCCAAATTCCGGGATGAAGCGGCCTAATACGCCGGCGTCGTTCATCAGGGTCAGGGTGCGGTAGGACCGCTTGCCCCGCGCCAGCAGGTCGAGGAAGGCCTTGGTCGCGTGGGAATCGCGCCGGACCTTCGAGGTGATCAGGTTGAGATTGCGCGTGACCGCCGTGAAAGCGTCGGGGTGGAGGTCAAGGTCGCGTTCGTCGGCGGTCTTGAACAGCCGGATCAGATTGACCGGGTCGTTCTCGAACACCTCGGGGCCGGCGATGTTGAGCCGGCCGCCGTCCTCGTAGAAGCCCGGCACGTCCAGCGCCTTGCGCTTGGGGCGGCCGCCGCCGGGCAGGAAGCGGGAAATGCCCTTGGGCTCGTGCTTGAAGTGCTCGGCCTCCAGCTTGGCCGAGAAGGCGCGGGTCAGGGCTCCGACCTCCTTGGCCACCAGGAAATAGCGGCGCATGAAGCGCTCGACAGCGGGCGCGTCGCCTCGGTCGCCATAGCCCATCCGGCGGGCGATCTCGGGCTGCAGATCGAAGGTCAGGCGTTCCTCGGGGCGACCCGTGGTGAAGTGCAGGTGGGCGCGGACCGCATGCAGGAAATCGAAGGCGCGGATGAAGCCCTTGGCCTCGCGGCGGTCGAACACCTCCAGCTTGAAGACATCCTCGGGACGATCCACCGGATGCAGGTATTCGGCGATCCACATCAGGGTGTGCAGGTCGCGCAGGCCGCCCTTGCCCTCCTTGACGTTGGGCTCGACCATGTAGCGGCTGGCCCCGGCCCGGGCCTGGCGGTCGTCGCGCTCCTTGAGCTTGGCGGCCACAAACTGGGCGCCGGTGCCCTTCATGACGTCGTCGCGGAAGCGCCGCTTGAGGTCATCGCCCAGGCGCTCGTCGCCGGTCAGGCGGCGGGCTTCCAGTATGGTGGTGCGGATGGTGAAGTCCTCGCGCGACAGTCGCACGCACTCCTCCACCGTCCGCGAGGCATGGCCGACCTTGAAGCCCAGGTCCCACAGCGCGTAGAGCATATATTCGATGACGCTCTCGACGTGCGGCGTCACCTTGTAGGGCCGCAGGAACAGCAGATCGATGTCCGAGAACGGCGCCAGGGTGCGCCGGCCATAGCCGCCCACGGCCAGCAGGCACAGGCGCTCTCCCTCGGTGGGGTTGCGGGCCCGGAACACGTGGACCGTCGTGAAGTCGTAGAGCGCGGTGATCACCTCGTCGGTGACGCCGCTGAGCAGGCGCGCCGTTTCAAGGCCACCGGCCCCGTTCTCCAGCCGCTCCTTGGCGATCATCCGGCCGCGAAACAGCGCCTGTTTGAGGATCTCGATGGCGCGGGTGCGCTGGGCGGCCTCGTCGCCGATCAGGTCGAGGGCGGCGGCCGACAGCCGGGCGCGCAGGGCGTGGCCGTCGACGACATGTTCCAGGGGCGTGGGGCGAAGGCGGCGGGGCATGAGGGCTATATGGTGTCCAGGCGCGTGATCGCGAAGAGACAGCCGGTACCGGCGATCAGCGTGCTCTCACTATAGGATGTCAGGGCTTGAGCAGAGCCTTAAGACGATAAAGCGCGTCCAGCGCCTCGCGCGGGCTCATGCCATCGACATCCAGGTCCTGCAACGCCGCATCGGTGCGGCTGGGCGCCACTTGCGCAGGCGCCGAAGCCGGGGCGAAGGCGGCGAACAGCGGCAGGTCGTCCAGCCTGGCCGGTGATTCGGTCTTGCTTTCCAGGCGGTCGAGCACCGCCTTGGCCCGTGCCACCACCGCCGGCGGCACGCCTGCCAGCTTGGCCACCTGGACGCCATAGGAGCGGTCAGCGGGACCGGCTGCGGCCTCGTGCAGGAAGACGAGATCGCCGTTCCACTCCTTGGCCCGCA
Source organism: Caulobacter sp. DWR2-3-1b2 (assembly GCF_049896345.1). Classification (NCBI taxonomy): domain Bacteria; kingdom Pseudomonadati; phylum Pseudomonadota; class Alphaproteobacteria; order Caulobacterales; family Caulobacteraceae; genus Caulobacter; species Caulobacter sp. DWR2-3-1b2. The sequence continues at coordinate 629,346 of NZ_JAFCUC010000001.1, forward strand.
GCGACAGGTTGGAGACATGGGCCAGGCGCGTCTCCAGCGTGGCCAGCTCGTGATAGTGGGTGGCGAACAGGGCGCGACAGCGGTTGGTGTCGTGCAGGGCCTCGGCGCAGGCCCAGGCGATGGCCAGGCCGTCATAGGTGGCCGTGCCCCGGCCGATCTCGTCGAGGATCACCAGGCTGCGTGGGCTGGCCTGGGTCAGGATGGCCGCGGTCTCGACCATTTCCATCATGAAAGTGGAACGGCCGCGGGCCAAATCATCGCCAGCCCCGACCCGGCTGAACAGCCGATCGACCACGCCCAGGCGCAGGCTCTTGGCCGGCACGTAACAGCCGGATTGGGCCAGGATCGCCAGCAGGGCGTTCTGGCGCAGGAAGGTCGATTTGCCGGCCATGTTGGGACCGGTGACGATCGACAGCCGCGCCCCGGCCTCGCCCGCCGCGTCCAGGCAGCAGTCGTTAGGCGTATAGGGATCGCCGGCCCGCTTGACGGCGGCCTCCACCACCGGGTGGCGGGCGGCCTTGGCCTCGAAGACCAGGGACTTGTCGACCATGGGGCGCACCGCGCCGCTGTCCTCGGCCCACTCGGCCAGCGCGGCGGCGACGTCCAGCTTCGCCAGGGCCTCGGCGGCCAGCTGGATCGGCTCGGCCAGGCGGCAGGCCTCGGCGCGCCAGTCCTCGAAGGCCGCCACCTCCATGGCCAGGGCGCGCTCGGCAGCCTGGGCGATGCGGGCGTCAAGGTCGGCCAGCTCGACGGTGGTGAACCGCACCTGGTTGGCCAGGGTCTGACGGTGGATAAAGGTAGCGTTCAATGGCGGTTGGAACAGCGGGTCGGCCTTGCCGGCCGTGGCCTCCACGAAATAGCCCAGCACGCCGTTGTGACGGATCTTCAGCGGCACGCCGCTGTCCTGACAGAGGCGGGTCTCCAAGGCGGCGACCACACGGCGGCTGTCGTCGCGCAGGCCTCGCGCCTGGTCGAGTTCGGGGCGGACGCCGGCCGCCACATAGCCCCCGTCGCGGGCCAGGGCGGGCAGGTCGGCGCCCAGGCCAATCTCCAGCTGATCGAGCAGGCGCGACAGGCCGTCGTGCAGCGCTGGGGTCAGGGCCTTCAGCGCCAGCTCCAGCTCGGCCGGCGGGGGCGACAGCGGATCGCCCGAGCCGCCGACCATGCCGGCCAGCTTCTCACCGGTCTTGAGGCCGTCCTTGAGGCAACCCAGGTCGCGCGGGCCGCCCCGGCCCAGCGCCAGCCGCGACAGGGCGCGGGCCATGTCGCCGGCGCCTTTCAGCACCTCGCGCAGACGCTCGCGCAGGGGTCGGTGGTCGATGAACCATTCGACGGCGTCCAGGCGGGCGTCGATGGCGCGGGGGTCAAGCAGCGGCCTGGCCAGGCGGGCGGTCAGCAAGCGGGCGCCAGCGGCGGTGACGGTACGGTCGATGACCGCCAGCAGCGAGCCATTGCGGTCGCCGCCCTGGGTGCGGTCGATCTCCAGGCTGGCGCGGGTGGCCGGATCGATCGACATCACGTCGGCCTCGGCGGCGCGGCGCGGCGCGCGCAGGGCGGGCAGCTTGCCAGCCTGGGTCATTTCCAGATGGGCCGCGATCAAGCCCAGGGCGCCGATCTCGGCAGACGAGAGTCCGCCGAACCCGTCGAGGGTGTCGACGCCATACAGCCGCTTGACCCGCGTCTCCGAGGCCTGGGGCTCCGACAGGGCTGACGGCATCGGTTGAACCAGGCCGCCGCAAATCTTCAGGGTCTGGGCCATATCTTCGTCGGCCAGCAGGCGGTCGGCGACCAGGGTCTCGGACGGGGCCAGGGCGGCGAGGATCGCCCCCACGGCGTCGCGGGCCACCAGGAAACACTCGACCTCGCCGGTCGACAGCTCCACGGCCGCTACGGCCGCCTGACCGGCCCGGATGGCCACGGCGGCCAGGCGGTTGGCGCCGCGCGCGTCCAGCAGGCCGTCCTCGGTCAGGGTGCCGGGCGTCACCACCCGGACGATGTCGCGGCGAACCACCGACTTGGAGCCACGCTTCCTGGCCTCGGCCGGGTCTTCCATCTGCTCGCAGACGGCGACCTTGAAGCCTAGGCGGATCAGCTTGGACAGATAGGCCTCGGCCGCGTGCTGCGGCACCCCGGCCATCGGGATCGGCTGGCCATTGTGCGTGCCACGAAAGGTCTGAGAGATGCCGAGGGCCGCGGCGGCGCCGTAGGCGTCGTCGAAGAACATCTCGTAGAAATCGCCCATCCGGAAGAAGATCAGGGCGTCCGGCTGCCGCGCCTTCATCTCGAAGAACTGCTGCATCACCGGCGTCGCGCCGGTGGCGTCATAGGTCTGGATTGTGGTGGAGGCAGGGGCGTTCATCCTCAAAGACTTAACGTTTGCCGCTGAATCGCAGAAGTGCGATGTATCATGTTCATGATTTGTACCGACGCTTTTACGCGCCGGATTCGAGGGGCGGCCGACGGAACGGTGTGGCTCACGCAGGCTCAAATCGCGGACCTGTTCGCGACGACGAAACAGAACGTCTCGCTGCACGTGCGCAACCTGTTTTCGGAGGGCGAACTGATGGAGACTTCAGTTGTCAAGGAATCCTTGACAACTGCCGCTGATGGCAAGGCCTACGGGACGCTCTGGTACAGTCTTGAAGCCATTCTTGCTGTTGGATATCGCGCGCGTTCGCCACGGGGTGTCCAATTCCGCCAGTGGGCGACGATCAGGCTGCGCGAGTACCTCGTGAAGGGGTTCGTGCTCGATGAGCAACGACTGCGTGACCCGGGTCCGTTCGATTATTTCGACGAGCTTTTGGAAAAGATCCGCGATATCCGGGCGTCGGAGAAGCGGTTCTATCAGAAGGTTCGGGACGTCTACGCCACCGCCACTGACTATGATGGCCGATCCCAGACCGCCCAGCTACTCTTCGCGACCGTCCAGAACAAGATGCTGCACGCCGTCACCGGCAAGACCGCCAGCGAGCTGATCGTTGTCAGGGCGGACCCGCCGGCGCCGAACATGGGACTGCAGAGCTGGAAAGGCGGGCGGGTCCGTAAGGGCGACGTCGACACCGCCAAGAACTACCTGGTCGCCGATGAGGTGAGCGACCTAAACCGCGTCGTGACGATGTTCCTGGACTTCGCCGAGGATCAGGCCACACGCCGAAAGCCGATGACCATGGCGGAATGGGCCGCTCGCCTCGACGCATTCCTGACCTTCAACGACCGTGACGTCCTGCTCAACGCCGGCCGAATCGCGGCGGAGAAAGCCAAACGGCTCGCCCACGAACGGTTTGAAACCTTCGACGCCGGGCGGCAAGTCGCCGAAGCCCGCATCGCCGAGGCCGAACATGTCGAGGAGATGTTACGTTTAATCAACGGGCTGAAGCCCAAGTCGAAAAACGCGCCCTAGCTCCCCGTCACTTCTTCCCAGAACCGCTTGGCCTTGCCGACGAAGTTAGCGGACTTGGGGTTCTGTTTTTCGCTGCTGAGGGTGGCCAACTCGACGAGCAGTTCCTTCTGCCGAGCCGACAGGTGGGTTGGGGTTTCGACGAACAGTTCAACCACCAGGTCGCCGCGCTGGCGGCTGCGCAAGGACGGCATGCCCTTGCCCTTGAGGCGGACGGTCTTGCCGGTCTGGGCGCCTTCGGGGACCTTGACGGTGATGCGGCAATTGCCGTCGCAGGTCTCGCCGCCCAGCAGGCAGGGGGCCTCGATGTCACCGCCGAGGGCGGCCACGGTCATCGGCACGGGCACGGTGCACAACAGGTCCAGGCCATCGCGCTCGAACAGTTCGTGCGGGATCACCGACAGGAAGAGGTAGAGGTCGCCGCGCGGACCGCTGCGGGCGCCGGCGTCGCCTTCGCCGGCCAGGCGGATCCGGGCGCCGTCATCGACGCCGGCCGGGACGCGGACCGACAGGATGCGCTCGCGGCGCACCTGTCCGTGGCCGTGGCAGTTGACGCAAGGATCGAGCACCAGCCGGCCCGAACCGCCGCAGCGGGGGCAGGCGCGTTCGACCGCGAAGAAACCTTGAGTGGCCCGCACGCGGCCGGCGCCGCCGCAGGTGCCACAGACCGTCGGGCTGGTGCCGGGCTTGGCGCCCGAGCCGTCGCAGACCTCGCAGGTGATGGCGGCGGGAACCTTGATCTCGACCTCGGCGCCGGCATAGGCCTGCTCCAGGGAGATCTCCAAGTCGTAGCGCAGGTCCTGGCCGCGTTGGGGGCCGTTACTGGCCTGGCGGCGACCGCCGCCGAACATCTCGCCGAACACGTCGCCAAAGACGTCGTTGAAGATGTCATTGGCGTCGCCGCCGCCGAAACCGCCGCCGCCCTGCTGGCCATTGACCCCGGCATGGCCGAAGCGGTCATAGGCGGCCCGCTTCTGGGCGTCCGACAGGATCGAATAGGCTTCGTTGATTTCCTTGAAGCGCGAGGAGGCATCCTCGCAACCGCCGTTGCGGTCGGGATGGTGCTCCATCGCCATCTTGCGGAAGGCGACCTTCAGGGCGGCGTCATCGCAGCCGCGGGCCACACCCAGGACTTCGTAATAGTCGCGCATCAGGGTCGATCACCAGCCATGTGAAATAAGGAGGCCATGTTGAATAGGGAGGTGGGAGCGCTCCTGCCCAGCCACAAGCGGCGGGCAGGAGCCTTGTTCCCGAAAGGCGCCGCGGGCGGGACTTCGCTTAGGAGGTCCAGCCCGCGACCCATGGTCACGCCGACGGCTTGGAGTCGTCGACCTCTTCGAATTCGGCGTCGACGACGCCATCATCGGCGGCGGCTTCATCGCCTTCGCCATTGCCTTGCTGAGCGGCGTACATCGCCTCGCCCAGCTTCATCGACGCCTGAAGCAGAGCCTGGGTCTTGGCCTTGATAACCTCGGCGTCTTCGCCTTCCAGGGCCGTCTTCAGTTCGGCGATGCCGGTCGCGATGTCGGACTTCTCGGTCGGGCCGACCTTGTCGCCATGTTCGGCGAAGGCCTTTTCGGTCGAGTGCAGAGCGGCTTCGCCCTGGTTCTTGGCTTCGACCAGCGACTTCTTCTTCTCGTCCGAAGCCTTGTTGGCCTCGGCTTCCTGGACCATGCGCTCGATGTCTGCGTCTGAGAGGCCGCCATTGGCCTGGATGCGGATCGAGTGCTCCTTGTTGGTCGCCTTGTCCTTGGCGTGAACATTGACGATGCCGTTGGCGTCGATGTCGAAGGTCACCTCGATCTGCGGCACGCCGCGCGGGGCCGGCGGAATGCCCTGCAGGTCGAACTGACCCAGGAACTTGTTGTCCACCGCCATCGGACGCTCGCCTTGGAACGCCCGGATGGTCACGGCCGACTGATTGTCGTCGGCGGTCGAGAAGGTCTGCGAGCGCTTGGTCGGGATGGTGGTGTTGCGCTCGATCAGCGGGGTGAACACGCCGCCCAGGGTTTCGATGCCCAGAGTCAGGGGCGTCACGTCCAGCAGCAGCACGTCCTTGACGTCGCCTTGCAGGACGCCGGCCTGAACGGCGGCGCCCAGGGCGACCACTTCGTCAGGATTGACGCCCTTGTGCGGCTCGCGGCCGAAGAAGTCCTGCACCGCCTGCTGGACCTTGGGCATGCGGCTCATGCCGCCGACCAGGATCACTTCGTCGATGTCGCTCTTCTTCAGGCCGGCGTCCTTGAGGGCCTGTTCGCACGGACCGATGGTGCGCGTGATCAGGTCTTCCACCAGGGCTTCGAGCTTGGAGCGCGACAGCTTGATATTGAGGTGCAGCGGACCCGAGGCGTTCATCGAGATGAAGGGCAGGTTGACTTCGTACTGAGCCGTCGAGGACAGCTCCTTCTTGGCCTTTTCAGCCTCTTCGCGCAGGCGCTGGAGGGCCAGCTTGTCCTTGCGCAGGTCGACGCCCTGCTCCTTCTTGAACTCGTCGGCCAGGTAGTCGACGATCCGCAGGTCGAAGTCCTCGCCGCCCAGGAAGGTGTCGCCATTGGTCGACTTCACCTCGAAGACGCCGTCGCCGATTTCCAGGACCGAGACGTCGAAGGTGCCGCCGCCGAGGTCATAGACGGCGATCTTCTTGCCTTCGTTCATGTCCAGGCCGTAGGCCAGGGCCGCCGCGGTGGGCTCGTTGATGATGCGCAGGACTTCCAGGCCGGCGATCTTGCCGGCGTCCTTGGTCGCCTGACGCTGGGCGTCGTTGAAATAGGCCGGAACGGTGATCACGGCCTTGGTCACCGGCTCGCCCAGATGGCTCTCGGCCGCTTCCTTCATCTTCTGCAGGATGAAGGCGGAGACTTCCTGCGGCGAGTAGTCCTTGCCATGGGCTTTCACCCAGGCGTCGCCGGTCGGGCCCTTGACGATATCGTAGGGGACCATGGCCTTGTCCTTGGCCACGACGGGGTCGGCGAAGTTACGGCCGATCAGGCGCTTGATCGCGAAAAGGGTGTTGGTCGGGTTGGTGACGGCCTGGCGCTTGGCGGGTTGGCCAACGAGGCGCTCGCCGTCTTCGAGGAAGCCGACCACCGACGGGGTGGTGCGAGCGCCTTCGGCGTTCTCGATCACCTTCGGGGTCTTGCCGTCCATGATGGCCACGCACGAATTCGTGGTGCCAAGGTCGATACCGATAATCTTGCTCATGTTGAGACCTGCAGCTCCTGAATGGCGGACGGCGGTGACAAGGGCCTTAAGGCAAGCGCCCCGGTTTTTCTCGAGCCGTCCCCGTCTGGTCGCGTTCTAACGGTTGATCCAAATCCTTGCCGCTCAAAAACGACGGCCAAGGCCGACGTCTATAACGGAAAGCGTTCGTTCAATCGAAGTTGACAAGCCCGTCAACCCCGCTTCGAAGGCGGATATGGGGGATAGGTACCAGCCTGCAAGCCCAATCCCGCATGGAAAGAAGGGGAATCGCGACTCCAGGCGAAAAGGCCGCGCCAAAAAAAGCGCGGCCATCCCGTCGTATAGGGCGAGAACGAGGCGCGAAAGCCTCAACTCGCGTTCGCTGAACCCGCTCAGAGCGCGCGTTCTAGGTCGATGCTCAGCCGCCGTGCTTGGCGACCCAGGCCGTGATTTGCGGCAGGGCGGCCTTGCGGGACTTGATACGGTCGGTGATCGAAGCCACCGACTTGTCAGCCTCGCCACGGGAGGCGGCCGGCAGGTTGGCAGCCGCGTAGGCGGTGACCTTGCCGATCATCGCCGGATCGGCCGAACCGCGCGCCAGGCCCGGAATGAACTTGGTCGCCGAGGCCGCGTCGACCTTGCCGTTCACCGCGTCCTTGTGGGCGACAGCGAAATCGAAGGCTAGGTCGGGGTGCAGACCCGCGACGCGCGAGATCATGTTGGACGACAGGGTCTCGCCCGGCTCGTCGGTCAGCGCCAGTTCCAGGGCCTTGGCGGCCAGGGCGTCGTCCTCGGCCGAGGCCAGTTGGGTGTAGAGCTGGTCGCGGATCAGCGGGGTCTTCTCGGCCTTGGCCTGTGCGTGCAGGGTGTCCCAGGCCGCCGCGTCGGCGTGGCGGGCCACGGTGGCCTGGATGCGCTTGCGCAGCGGGCCGGGTACGGCGGTCGGGTCGGTCTTGTCAGCGGCGTAGCGGCGCTTGGCCTCGGCGATCACCGCCGGTTCGCCCAGGGCGCTGAGCGCGCTGATCAGGTCTGACCGCAGGGTGGCGACCGGAGCGGCTTCACCCGGTTTTTCCGTCCAGCCTACCTGGGTGAACGCCGGCGACAGGCGGGCGATGGCCAGCTTGCGGAAGGCTGGCCGGTCCGCCGGCGCACTGTCGTACATGCCGTTGACGCTGGTCAGGACGCCCGCGACCTTGCCCCACACCTGCGGATCGGCGTCGAGCGGCGTGGCCAGGGCCAGGTCCAGGGCGTCGGTCACTGTCTGCTGGCCGTTCAGGCCCAGGGCCCAGGCGTCGGAGATGACCCCCAGCTGGTCGATGGCCGGCAGCTTGGCGAAGCTGGCCGAGACGCCGGCGAAGGTTTTGGGCGCATAGAGGGTGCGGAAATAGCCGGACTGCCCGGCATTGACGACCACAGGGCCGCAGCCCGCGACGCTGAGCGCGCCCTTGCCGCCCTCGACCAGGGTCCTGGACACCGTGCTGGACCCGACGACCTGGGCCGAGACCGGCACGCGCCAGGCCATGGGGGTCTTGGTCGGCTTGTCGCGGCTGAATTCGCCTTGGGTGAGGGTGACCGGGGTCTTGCCGCCAGCGCAGGCGCCGGTCTCGACGGTGATCAGCGGCACGCCCGGCTGCAGGGTGAAGTCGTGGGCGATGGCGGTGATGGGCTTGCCTGCCGCGGCCTCGACTTCCTTCCACAGGTCGTCGGTGGTGGTGTTGCCGTGGGCGTGGGCCTTGATGTAGCGGCGCACGCCATCGCGCCAGGCGTCGGGGCCGACATAGGCCTCGAGCATGCTGATGACCGCCTGGCCCTTTTGGTAGGTGATGCCGTCAAAGGCCTGGCTGGCCTGGTCGACGGTCTCGACATGCTGGACGACCGGGTGGGTGGTGACCAGGGAGTCCAGGCCCATGGCGTATTCACGGCCGCCGACCGAAGCCAGCTGCGTGTTCCATTCGGGGTGGAAGTGCTCGGTAGCCCGGCCTTCCATCCAGGAGGCGAACCCTTCGTTCAGCCAAAGATCGTCCCACCACTGCATGGTGACCAGGTCGCCGAACCACTGGTGGGCCATCTCGTGGGCCACGGTGGTGTAGATTTCCTGGCGGTCGGCCTGGGTCGAGATCGCCGGGTCTTCCAACAGGGCGTATTCGAAATAGAAGATCGCGCCCCAGTTTTCCATGGCGCTGAAGAACTGGCTCTGGCCGGGCGCGGCGATGTGGTCCAGCTTGGGCAGCGGATAGGGGGCGCCGAAATAGTCGTTATACCAGGCCAGGATCGGGCCCGAGGACTTGAGGGCGAAGTCGGCCTTGGCCAGGTCGCCTTTCTTGGTGATCACGCCCATCTCGACGTCGCCGACCTTGGCGGTGGCGCGGTCGAAGTCGCCCAGGCCGAAGAACAGCAGGTAGGTCGACATCTTGGGCGAGGTGGCGAAGGTCACCTTGGACTTGCCGACGCCGAGCTCCTGGGTCTTGGCGATCGGCATGTTGCCGATGGCCATCTGGCCGGTCGGGACGATGACCTGGACGTCATAGGTGGCCTTGAAGAACGGCTCATCCCACGAGGGAATGAACCGGCGGGCGTCGGAATTCTCGAACTGGGTATAGAGGGCGCGCTTCTTGCCCTGGTCGGTGTCGTAGTCCAGGGCGAACAGGCCGGCGGCCTGCTTGTAAATCTTGCCGCTATAGTCGATGGCCAGGACGTGCGCGCCCTTGGCGATGACCTTGTCGAAGGTGAAGGTGGCGGTCTGGGCCTCGGCGTCGACCGTGACCTTGGCGGCGCCCGCGCCGGCCAGCTCGACCTTGGCGAAGGCCAGGTCGGCGGCCTGCAGGGTGATGGCCTTGCTCGGGGTCACCACGTCGATATTGATCTTGACCGAGGCGGTGAAGGTCAGCTTGTCGGCGTCGGGCGTGAAGGCCAGGTCGTAGTGGCTCGGCACGACACCGCGCGGCAGCTGGGTGGTGACATTGGCGGCGGTGATCTGCGCCGGCTTGCTGGAGGCGGGGGTCGCGGCCAGGCTCGAACCGGCGGCGAAAACGAGCGCGGCGGCGGCCGCTGTGGAAAGAAGTTTGCGCATTGTCGGCCTTGAAACTGCAAAAACTGTTCGGCTCCAACGCCGAGGGGCGCAGACCAACACTGTTCAAACGCGTCTGGCGCATTAAATCTCCGTAATGAATAGACCGATCAGCGTTCTGCCGGGTTTCGACCTATGGCCTGGGTGTCTGGACCCCAAGGCCCAGGCCGATCTGACGCGCCTGGCCCTAGCGGCGACCGAGGCGGCGCCCCTGGCCAACTACGCCACCGCCTATGGCAAGGCGATGAGCGTGAAGATGAGCGCCTTTGGACCGCTGGGCTGGACCAGCGACAAGGCCGGCTACCGCTATGCCGACCGCCATCCGGGCACGGGCGCGCCCTGGCCAACCCTGCCCGTGGCCTTGCTCGACCTGTGGGCTGCCTTGGGCGATCCGGAAACGCCGCCGGACTCCTGCCTGATCAACCTCTATCGGGGCGATGCCCGGATGGGTCTGCACCAAGACCGCGACGAGGCCGATCCGCGCTTTCCGGTGCTGTCGGTCTCGCTGGGCGACACCGCGGTGTTCCGGATCGGCGGGACCGCGCGCAAGGACCCGACCCGCAGCTTGCGGCTGTCGTCGGGCGACATCTGCCGGCTGTCAGGCCCGGCGCGGCTGGCGTTCCATGGGGTGGACCGAATCCTGCCGGGGTCGTCGAGCCTGATCCCCGGCGGCGGACGGATCAATCTAACGCTTAGAAGAGCGACGGTGGCTCACCCTCTTGCCCCCACCTGACCGCTTCGCGGTCTGTCCGCCCCCATAGGGGGCGGACCTCAGAATGTGCGGGGCCACGCCCCCTACGGGGGCGGACAGGCGACGCAGTCGCCAGGTGGGGGCAAGTCAGTGAGCCACGAAAAAAGGGCCGCCCCAGCGGGACGGCCCTTGATCGATCCTACCCCCGCAACTTGCGGGTCAGAGTTTCCAAATCCTGGCTCAGCACCGGATCATCCACCCGCAGGGCCTCGATGCGGCGGACGGCGTGCAGGACGGTGGTGTGGTCGCGGCCGCCGAACCGCCGGCCGATGTCGGGCAGCGAGCGGGTGGTTAGTTGCTTGGCCAGCCACATGGCGGCCTGGCGTGGACGGGCGATCGCGCGGTTGCGGCGCTCGCTCAGCAGGTCGGCCTGTTTCATGCCGTAGTGGTCGGCGGTGGCCTTCTGGATGTCGTCGATGGTGATGCGCTTCTCGCCGGCCCGCAGGTGCGGCCGCAGGATCGCCTGGACCTCATCAAGGGTCAGCCGCGAAACGCCTTCGCCGGCCCGGGCCGACAAGGTGTTCAGCGCGCCTTCCAGCTCGCGGACGCTGTCGGTGAAGCGGTCGGCCAGGAAGTGCAGCACCTCGGCGCGCAAGGTGGGCTCGAAGCCGTGCTGGCGCGACAGGGCCTGCAGCTTGCGCTCCAGGATGCCGATGCGCAGCGCGCGGTCGGCCGGCTCCAGGCCGCAGACCAGGCCCGCCGACAGGTGCGAGCGCAGGCGGGCGTCCATCTCGGTCATGGCGGCGGGCGCCCGGTCCGAGGAGAACACCACCCGGCGGCCGTCTTCAACCAGGGCGGTCAGGGTGTGGAACAGCTCTTCCTGGCTGGACTGCTTGCCGGCGATGAAGTGCACGTCGTCGATGATCAACAGATCAGCGCCGCGCAGCTCTTCCTTGAAGGCGGCGGTCTGGCGATCCATCACCGCCCGCACGAAGGTCGACAGGAAGCGCTCGGCGGTCAGATAGACCACCCGCTTGGTCGGGGCCTGGCGCATGGCCTCCCAGGCCAGGGCGTTAAGCAGGTGGGTTTTGCCAAAACCGTAGGGGCCGTGGAACAGCACCGGATTGAAGTGGCCGTCGGCCCAGCTGGCCACCCGGCGCGCCACGGCGTGGGCGAACTCGTTGGCCGGCCCCGGCACGAAGGTGTCGAAGGTGAAGCGTTCCTGCAGCCCTTGGACTGGCGACGGCTTGGAGCCATTGGTCGGGGACCGGTCCGGCACGTCGCTGGATACGGGCAGGGCGATCTCGATTGGCTCGACCTTGGACTCGCCGCTCGCGGCGACACCGACGGCGGCCTCGAATTCCAGGCGCGACTTCAGGTCCAGGCGGCGGGCCGGCGCATCATTGGCGGCCCAAAGCTCGCTGACGCGGCGCCAGGCGCTGCGACGGATCCAGTCACGGGCGATACCGGTCGGGGTGACCAGCACCACGTCGCCGCCGTGGCTTTCACGCAAAGCGGCGGGCGCGATCCACGAGCCAAAGGCGGCGTCGCCCAGTTCGCGTTTCAGCACCACGCAGACCCTGTTCCAGACGACGCCCGCGGACTCGCAAGCCACCGTCGAGAACGCGGCCGAAAACTCCTGGCTCACTACCCCGCCTTTGATCGTCATCGGTTTACCGCCTCGCGTACATGTCGTGTTACCCCGATCGCCGCCCCCCATGGCGCACGACCGCGTCTCTCAGGGCGTTCCAGTCACGCAGACACAGGGGGTTGATCGGCGAACGCAAGGGTTCCGCCGCCGCCAGTGATCTCCATGGACTGGAAGGCCGTTGAGATCCTTAAACTAGCCAGCGGCCCCTGCCGGTCAAACGGAAAACTTGAGTCCGTCGGCGGATATTTCTGTTGACTCGGCAGACGTCCTCGCCCGGCAAGGGAATATAAATTCAGGACCCGATGAACGCTCTTGGAAATGTCTCGGGGACAATCTTGAGTGCGCAAAACTTGCATAGAAAAAGCCGACCGAGTTTCCTCGATCGGCTTCTCTAAGTCTTTGATTTTTCTAACCGAACTTCGTTCGGCGAGAAGCCGGATTAGGCAGCTGCCTGATCAAGCTTCTTCAGACGGGCGGCGAGGCGAGAAACCTTCCGCGAGCCGGTGTTGGGGTGCACGACGCCCTTGGAGACGGCGCGCATCAGTTCCGACTGCGCTTCGATGAAAGCCGCCTTAGCGACGGCGGCGTCGCCGGCCGACAGCGCGTCTTCAAACTTGCGAAGATAGGTGCGAACGCGCGAGCGGCGAGCGGTGTTCACTTCGGTGCGACGAGCGATCTTGCGGATCGCTTTCTTGGCGCCGGGATTATTGGCCATAGTTCGGACCTTCAAACGGACAGCCGCGCGGGCAGCCGCGAAGCAGGAAAAATCAAGAGCGCGCGGATATACGGGAAGGGGGGCCGGGGGTCAATCCGTTCAAGGCCGAGAATCTCGCGGCGACCCTAAACAGCCGTTCACGTGCCCTTGAAGGCCGGCTTTCGTTTCTCGACGAAGGCCGCCATGCCTTCCTTCTGGTCGTCGAAGGCGAACAGCGAGTGGAACAGGCGTCGTTCCAGCGCGATCCCGGTGCTCAGGGTCGTCTCGTAGGCGGCGTTGACCAGCTCCTTGTTCATGGCGGCGGCCAGAGGCGACTGGGCGGCGATGTTGCGGGCGACGGCCAGGGTCTCATCGATCAGCGTGTCCGCCGGGAAGATCCGCGACACCAGGCCGGCGCGTTCGGCCTCCTCGGCCCCCATCATCCGGCCGGTCAGGATCATGTCCATGGCCTTGGACTTGCCCACCAGCCGGGTCAGGCGCTGGGTGCCGCCAATGCCGGGGGCGACGCCGAGATTGATCTCGGGCTGGCCGAACTTGGCGGTGTCGGCGGCCAGGATGAAGTCGCACATCATCGCCAGCTCGCAACCGCCGCCCAGGGCGTAGCCGGCGACGGCGGCGATGATCGGCTTGCGGGTGATCTCGAGGGCCCGCGCGCCGGCCGCGAAGAAATCGTCCTTGAACATCTGGGCGTAGGTCTTGTCCGACATCTCCTTGATGTCGGCGCCGGCCGCGAAGGCCTTGGCCGAGCCGGTGATGACGATGCAGCCCACCGCGTCGTCGGCCTGGGCTGCCGCCAGCGCCTGGGCGAGCTCGGCCAGTAGGGCGGTGTTGAGGGCGTTCAGCGCGTCGGGCCGGTTCAGGCGGATCAGGGCGACGCCGGGCGCGGCCTCCGGGTGGGTCTCGACGATCAGGGTCTGGTAGGCGGCCATCGGCGGGTCTCCTGTTGAGCGCCGCTGTTATAGAGGGGCCGGCCGCGTTGAGGAGTCCCAGAAGCGAGCCTGCGGCCCTGCGGGGCTATTTCGAAGCTCGACAGGAAGCGGCTGACCGCGCGCGCTGTCTCATCCACCCACGGTTCGCGCAGGAAATCATGGTGACCGCCTAGAACCGGCGCCTGGACCACCGGCCCGGTGAGCACCTCGGACCATCCCAGCAGGCCATCGTGATCGTGCAACTGCTCCAGGGGACCTTGCTCCATAGCCCTGATGACCAGGGTGGGACCGGAAAACGCCTGCGCCCTGTAGGCCGCGCTCAGCCGGATCATGCGCGCGGCGAAGGCGACCTGCGATCTGGGTATCCAATCGGGCGGGGCGCCGCGCGCCTTCCGTCCGGTCAAGGCGCTCAGCAGGGCCGCCGCGCGCTCAGCCGCAGCGCCGAGGGTGCGCGCCGCGAAAACGCCCCGCGCCTGGGCGAGGGCCCAACGCTTGACGAAGTCCAGCGAAGGCCGCCGGCCTTGGAGGGACGAATCGAGCAGGATGAGCCGAACCGTCTCGCCCTCGCGCTCCAGGGCGCAGGCGACATCGAGCGCCAGCATCCCCCCCGCCGAATAGCCGGCGATCAGATACGGACCCTGCGGCCGCGCGCCGCGCAGTTCGGCCACGAAACTGCGGGTCATGCTGGGCAGGTCGCCACCCTCGGTGAACGCCCTCTGCAGCGGTCCCGGCGCGACGCCGTGGACGGGGCGTTCCGCGCTCAAGCGGCGAGCCAGACTCAGATAGTTGAACGGATGGCCAAACAGGTCGGCCATGCAGAACAGCGGCGGCCCGGGACCGCCCGGCGCGAGCAGGCTGACATGGCCCTCGGTGCGCACGCGCCCATGGTCCAGCGAGCCCGCCAGGGCGCGGGGCGTGGGAGACTGATGGATCAGGGCGGCGGGCACCTCATAGCCGAGCATCTCTTCGAGCCGCAAGGCGGCCTGCACGCTCGCCAGCGAGTCTCCACCGAGGTCGAAGAAGGAGTCTTCCGGGCCGACGCCGCGACGGGCCAGCACTTCTTCGAAGACGTGGATGATCGGCTTTTCCCCGCGCGACGGCGGGGGCCCATTGTCCGCAGGGGCGTCGTCCAGCTCCGGCAGTCGGCCATGATCGATCTTGCCCGAGACGAGCAGGGGGAATGCGTCGACCACGATGATCCGCGCTGGCAGCATGTAGTCGGGCAGCCAATCCGCCAGCGCCGCTCGCACGGTCAGCGGCGTTAAGGCCCGCCGAGCCTGAACATAACCGATCAACTGCGAGCGCCCAGAGGCGGGCCGAACAACGACCAACGCCCTTTCGATCCCGGGAATTCGCATCAGGGCCAACTCGACCTCACCCAGCTCGACGCGAAAGCCGCGAATCTTGACCTGTTCGTCCAGCCGCCCGCCGAAATGCAGCGCGCCGTCGCGCCAACAGGCGAGATCGCCCGTCCGGTACAGCCGACCGGCGGGGCCTTGGAGGAAGCGGGCGGCGGTTAGATCGGGCCGGTTCAGATAGCCAAGCGCCAGGCCCGGCCCGCCGATGTGGATCTCGCCGGTCTCGCCCTCGGGAACGGGCTCGCCCGCGACGTCCAGCAGCAGGATTGTCGCGCCGCGCACGGGTCGCCCGATCGAGGGCTCGCCGGTGAGGTCGCGTGGAATTCGCGCGACCGTCGCCACGGTCGTGGCTTCCGTCGGTCCATAATGGTTGTCCAGCACCATCGCCGGCCGGTCACTATAGACCTCGCGAACGAGCGCGCTGGTCAGGGCCTCGCCGCCGACATTGAGCACGCCAACGCTAGGCGGAATGGCGTCCATCCGGCACAGCTCGGCCAGCACGGACGGCACGGTGTCCAGCATCGTCGGCTGCTCGTCCGGCGCGAAGGGTTCAAGCGCGTTCTGCTTCAGGACGATCGCACCACCCGTGCAAAGAGGCATGAAGATCTCGAAGATCGAGGGGTCGAACGCGAGCGAGGTCGTCGCGGCGACCCGCGCGCGCTGCTCGAAGGAATAGGCCCGCTCGGCCCAGCGGACCAAGTGGGCGGCCCCGTGCCCCAGCATCACGCCCTTGGGCGCTCCGGTGGAGCCGGACGTATAGATCACATAGGCCAGGCTCGACGGGGCCAGGTTCGAGATCGGCGCCCCAGACGCCCTCTGGATCAACGCGCCACCCGATAGCTCCAGGACGACCCCGCCAAAGCCCTCCATTGGCGGGGAGGCGCTGTCCACGAGCAGCAAGGCGCATCCGCTGTCGTCGAGCATGAACCGCGTGCGCTCCGGTGGGTTTCGGGCATCTAGGGGCAAATAGGCCCCTCCGGCTTTCATCGTCGCGAGAAGCGCCGCGACCATCCATGGTGTGCGTTGCAGGCTGATCGCCACGAGCACGCCTGGACCCACACCATGAGCGGAAAAACCGCGGGCCAGGCGTTCGACCGTTTCATCCAGATCACCGTAACTGACGACCTGACCCCGAAAGTAGATGGCGGGGGCGTCTGGCGTGCACGTCGCCTGGTCGTGAAACATCTGCTCCAATCGGGCGGTCACGGTCGGGGCGTGCTTGTTCATGGTCGGACGGATCCCAAACGCCCCCACCGTCAAGGCGTGGGTTAAACAGCGCAGAGCTCAAACCGTTGCGTGAGAGCCGATCGGCTAGCCGGCCCAATCTACGGCCGAAGGAGGTCCTCGGCCAGCATGCCCAAGCGCCGCAATGGCGCCCCGGCTCAAACCTGGCAGACCGGGCAGAAGAACGTCGAGCGGCCGGCCTGGACTTCGCGGGCGATCACGCCCTCGCAGCCAGGCGTGGGGCAGGGCTGTCGCGCGCGGTCATAGACCCGGAAGCGGTGCTGGAAGTAGCCGAGCGCCCCGTCGGTGGCCGCGAAATCCTTCAGGGACGAGCCGCCGGCTTCGACAGCCTCGGCCAGCACGGCCTTGATCGCCGCGACCAGGGGCCCAAGCCGCTTGCCGGCGATCGTGCCGGCCGCCTTGAACGGCGAGATGCGCGCACGATGCAAGGCCTCGCAGACATAGATATTGCCCAGGCCGGCGACGGTCTTCTGGTCGAGCAGCAGGGTCTTGGGCCCCTGCTTGCGGCCCGCGAAGGCGGCGACCAGGGTCTTGGCTGAGAAGGCCTCGCCCAGCGGCTCCGGACCCATGGCGGCGAACCAGGGGTGGCGGTCGAGGGCGTTGGTGGCGATCAGGTCCATGAAGCCAAAGCGCCGGGGGTCGTAATAGGTGACCACCGCCCCCGCCTTCCCGTCCTTGCCCTCGGTCTCGAACACCACATGGGCATGCTTCTCGTCGCGCGTCACCGCGTGGGCGAAGTCGCCGGGCCTGGTCGCGCCCGCCGGCGTGGCGATTTCAAACCGTCCGGTCATGCCCAGGTGCATCACCAGGGTGTCGCCGCGGTCCAGTGGGGCCAGCAGGTACTTGGCGCGGCGGTCCAATCGCAGGATGCTGGCGCCCGTCAGGCGCTGGACGAAGCCGTCGGGCAAGGCAAAGCGCAGGTCGGGACGGTTGGCGCGCACGCGGGCCAGGCGGGCGCCGCTCAGCACCGGCTCCAGGCCGCGCCGCACGGTCTCGACTTCGGGCAGTTCGGGCAAGGAAAACCTCTGGAAGGGTGGGGGCCGCCAGATATCGGCCTTCCCGCGCGCGGAACAAGCAAAACCGGTGACGGACGGCCGCGGGCCGCTATAAGAGCGCGAAGACCCAGCCCCTTTCGAGCGATCGCATGACCAAGGCTTCCGCCACCTTCGGATTCAAGGACGTCGAGGCCTCGGCCAAGGCCGGGCTGGTGCGGGGCGTGTTCGACCGGGTCGCCAAGAACTACGACCTGATGAACGACGTGATGAGCGGCGGCGTCCATCGCCTGTGGAAGGACGCGGTCGCCGCGCGCCTCAATCCCCAGCCGGGCGAGGTCATCATCGACTGCGCCGGCGGCACCGGCGACATGGCCCGCCGCTTCGCCAAGATGACGCGGGCGGCCCAGGAGCGCCGTGGCGGTCCCGACGCCCTGATCAACATCATCGACTACAATGCCGAGATGATTGGCGCGGGGATCGAGAAGGGCGGCGCGCCCGAGATCACTTGGACCGTGGGCGACGCGCAGGCCCTGCCCCTGCCCGACGCCTATGCCGACGCCTATGTGATCTCGTTCGGCATCCGCAACGTCACCGACATCGACGCGGCCCTGCGCGAGGCGCGGCGCGTGCTAAAGCCCGGCGGTCGGTTCCTCTGTCTGGAATTCTCCAAGCCGGTCACCGAAGCCCTGGCGAAGGCCTATGACGCCTATAGCTTCAAGCTGATCCCGCAGTTCGGCGAGTGGCTGGCCAAGGATCGCGACGCCTACCAGTACCTGGTCGAAAGCATCCGCCGTTTCCCCGACCAAAAGACCTTCGCATCGATGATGGAGACCGCTGGCTTCAAACGGGTGACGATCACCAACTTCACCGGCGGCGTCGCGGCGATGCACCAGGGCTGGGCGGTTTAGGGGCGAGGGGGTTCCACAGGCTCTGGCGCTAGCGCACCCGGTTATAGGTTTGCCTGGATTGGTTGGCGTTGTGCCCCTTCCCAATTCGCCCGCGTCGGCGAGGCCTCGCCTTAAAACCTTGATGGCGAGCTTGCTCTGGCGTCTGGCGATGTCAAGGCTTTGAGGCGCAGCCACATCCGAGGCGGATGCGGATTTCGAGGCTTCGCAGCTGTCGCGGCACCCTTGATGGCGGGCAAGGGGCTTGCTGGCCGCTTCGACCTCCAACCGGGACAAGGAACCGGATTCCATGCGCATCGCCATCGCTTCGGATCATGCCGCGCTCAAACTGAAGGCCGAACTGGCCGGGTGGCTGACGGGCGAAGGCGATTAGGTGGCGGACCTGGGTTCTGATGGCGCTGCGCGGGTCGATTACCCCGACTATGGCTACAAGCTTACCGAGCATATCGCGGACGGACGGGCCGAGCGCGGCGTCGCGCTCGGCGGCTCGGGGGGCAGGCATCGCCATTGCGGTCAATCGCCATGCGGCTTGCCGCTGCGCGCTGGTCAGCGAGCCCATCTCTGCGGCGCTCAGCCGCGAACATAACGACGCCAACGTCATCGCTCTCGGCGCCCGCCTGGTGGGGCTCGACACGGCCAAGGCCTGCGTCACGGCTTTCCTTGAGGCCGAGTTCGTCAGCGGCCGCCATGGCCCGCGCTTCAGGAAGCTCGGCGCGCCCCCTGTTTCAGCCGCTCTGCCGTGACGGGCGGAGCTGCCGCCAAGCGGGCGCCAAGCGTCCGAGGTGGGGGGCGAGCCGGCTTCATTCGCTCTGAAGGGCATTCGCGCGCCGCTTTTCGCCGGTCGCGGCCGATCGGCGGCGAAAGCGGTCTTGACCGGAGCGCGCGGAGGGGGCTTTCAGGCCGGGACATGAACGCTTCCGCGCCCGCCCGCCGTTCGCCAACCGAGACCCTCGCCGCATGAGCCGCGTCGCCGCGTCCCTGCGCCTGATCGCCGTGGGCTGGGCCCTGGTCCGAGCCGACGCCCTAATCCCGCGCGAGGTCGAGCCCGTCCTGCCGTCTTCAGCGAAGTGGGCGGGCCGGGCGCTGCGGATCTTCGCCGGCGGCAAGGCGCGGCAAGGCCGGCCCGGCGAGCGCCTGGCGCGGGTGCTGGAACGCGAAGGACCGGCGGCCATCAAGGTTGGCCAGTTCCTGTCGACCCGCGCCGACATCTTCGGCGGTCCGTTCGCCGAGGACCTGTCGCACCTGAAGGATCGCCTGGCGCCCTTTCCGTTGTCGGTTGCCCGCGCCGAGATCGAGCGCGGCCTAGGCCGGCCGCTGGAGACCGTCTTCGCAAGCTTCGAGGGGCCGGTCGCCGCCGCCTCCCTGGCCCAGGCTCATCCGGCCACCCTGCTGGACGGCACGAAGGTGGCCGTGAAGGTCCTCCGGCCCGGTATCGAGCTGCGCGTGGCCCAAGATAGCGCCGCCCTCCGCCTGGCCGCCGACCTCGCCGAGCGTTGGGCGCCGGCCGCCCGCCGGCTGCGCCCGCGCCAATTCGTCGAGGTGGTGATCCGCGCGCTTGACCTGGAAGTTGACCTGCGATTCGAGGCCGCTGGCTGCGCCGAGCTAGGCGAGGCGATGAAGGCCGATCCCTATATGCGGGCGCCCGACGTGGTATGGGACGGGGTCGGCAAGCGGTTCCTGACCCTCTCCTGGGCGCCCGGCGTCGCGCTATCGGATCCCGCCGCCCTGACGCTGGAAGGCCTGGACCGCAAGGCCCTGGCCGAGGCCGTGACCCGCGGGTTCTTGGCCCAGGCCCTGGACCACGGCCTGTTCCATGCCGACCTGCACGAGGGCAATCTGTTCGTCGCGGCCCCGGCCTCCATCGTCGCGGTCGACTACGGCATACTGGGGCGCCTGGGACCCGCCGAGCGCAAATATCTGGCCGAGATCCTCTACGGCTTCCTCAATCGCGACTATGCGCGGGTGGCGGCCATTCATTTCGACGCCGGTTATGTGCCGGCCCACCAGGATCGCGACGCCTTCGCCCAGGCCCTGCGGGCCGTGGGCGAGCCAGTGTTCGGCCGCGACGCCCGCCAGGTGTCGATGGGCAAGCTGCTGGCCCAGCTGTTCGAGATCACCGCCCTGTTCGACATGGCCCTGCGGCCGGAGCTCGTTTTGCTGCAGAAGACCATGGTCACCGTCGAGGGCGTGGCCCGACGTATCGATCCGACCCACGACCTGTGGGCCGCCGCCGATCCCGTTGTGCGCCGCTGGATCGCCCGCGAGCTGTCGCCGGCCGCCAAGGTCCGGGACTTCGCAGACGAGGCCCTGCGCGCCCTCCGCGCCATCGCCCGGTTGGCCGAGGCGCCCGGGGTTCCGGCGGTGGCGGTGGTCCAGACTCGCTCCGGCCCGCCACTGTTGTGGTTCCTGGCCGGCGTGGCGGTAGCCGGCCTGGCGTTTGCCGCGGGGATTTGGCTGGGCTAAGGCCGAGACCTCGCTTGTCTCGCGACATCCAATCCGGCCACCTGAGGTCTAGGATGGACCGTGAGCAGCGTAATCCCTCACCCTCCCGACGCTTCGCGTCGGCCCCCCTCTCCCGCCGGGAGAGGGACCCAATTGCCGCCGTCCAAGGGCGTTGCGTGCAGCCCCTGGTCCTGGATCGACGCTTCGCCGTTCCAGGCCGACCAACCCACGGCTCTCGTCGTGAACCTACCGCCTAGCCGTTGTCGCTCGCGGTCCGATCGCGCGACGCCGTCGAGCGCCGATTTTCGCCGGCCTTCTGCTGGGCCCAATAGGCTTCGCCGTCGTCCGGCTTGAACATGGTGCGTGGCGCACCCGCCTTGGTGACCACCGCAAAGACATTGCCCTTGGAGTCGTAGATCAGGGTGTCGCCATTGGCCCGTTTCAGCGTCTCCGCTCCGGCTGGCGGATGGCCGACGAAGGCGTGGGTCTTGCGGACGTAGTCATCGACATCGGCCGCCGCGAATTCCGCGCCAAAGCGTTCGAAACCGCGCTGAGCGGCCTCTTCCGCCGTGCGGGTGCGGTTGGCCGCCCACATCGGCTTGCCCGCCACCTTGCGCACCGGCGCGTCGCGCGGATCCGTGCGCGGCGTTCGACTCTCATAGGCGGGCGCGTCGCGGTCCGACGCCGGTTCGGCCAAGGCGACATCGCCTGCCTTGGGGGCCTTCACCGCCGACGCGCCACCGTCGCAGCCGGCGGTGGCCGCCGCCAGAGCCGTCAAGGCGAGGGCTGAAAACCAGGACGCAAACCGTACCGCCATGATCGATCTCCGGATCTTTGCTCTACCTGAGCGATTAAGAACGAAGAAAGAACGGCTGTCGAGTCCTCATTAAGGATTTTGCGCAAGGGGGCTTACGCTACGGGCCGTGTCGCTCTATGCGCGTCTGGGCGGACGAGCGCTGGAGGCCGACGTGACAGATCCATTGAACGGCAAGCGGGTTCTTCTGATCGTCGGGGGTGGTATCGCCGCCTACAAGGCGCTGGAGCTGACGCGGCTGCTGCGCAAGGCCGGGGTGGCCGTGCGGCCGATCCTGACCAAGGCCGGCGCGGAGTTCGTCACCGCCCTGTCGCTGTCGGCCCTCTCCGAGGACAAGGTCTATGGCGAGCTGTTCTCGCTGACCGACGAGGCCGAGATGGGCCATATCGAGCTATCGCGCTCGGCGGACCTGGTGGTGGTGGCGCCGGCGACGGCCGACTTGATCGCCAAGGCCGCCCACGGTCTGGCCGGCGACCTGGCCTCGACCACCCTGCTGGCGACCGACAAGCCGGTGCTGATGGCCCCAGCCATGAACGTGCGGATGTGGCTGCACCCCGCCACCCAGCGCAACCTGGCGACCCTAAGGGCCGACGGCGTGCTGTTGGTTGGCCCTGACGACGGCGTCATGGCCTGCGGCGAATACGGCCCCGGTCGCCTTGCCGAGCCACCGGCGATCTTCGCCGCCATCATGGACGCCCTGGCGGGTCCCGCCGCGAAACCCTTGGCCGGCAAACACGCCCTGGTCACCGCTGGCCCGACCTTCGAGCCGATCGACCCGGTGCGCGGCATCACCAACCGCTCCAGCGGTCGGCAGGGCTACGCGATCGCCGGCGCCCTGGCCAAGCTGGGCGCGCGCGTCACCTTGGTCAGCGGCCCAGTCGCCCTGCCTACGCCGATGGGCGTCGATCGCGTCGATGTCGAGACCGCCCGTGACATGCTGGCCGCCTGCCAGGCCGCCCTGCCCGCCGAGGTCGGGGTGTTCGTGGCCGCCGTCGCCGACTGGCGGATCGACGAGGTGTTCGGGACCAAGCTCAAGAAGGATAGGGGCGGCCCGCCGGCCCTGACCTTTGTCGAGAACCCCGACATCCTGGCCACCCTGTCCGCCTCCGGGCCGAGACGCCCGAAGCTGGTGATCGGCTTCGCGGCCGAGACCAACGATGTCGAACTGCACGCCCGCGCCAAGCTAGCGCGCAAGGGCTGCGACTGGATCATCGCCAATGACGTCACCGAGCCTGGCGTGATGGGCGGCGACGAAAACGCCGTGCTGCTGATTTCCAAGGACAAGACCGAACGCTGGGACCGCGCGGCCAAGGACGCCGTGGCCCACGACCTCGCCCAACGCATAGCCGAGAGCCTTTCATGATCGTTCCGAGCATCCCCGTCGTCCAGCTGGCCCACGCCCATGGCCTGCCCCTGCCAGCCTATGAAACCAACGGTGCGGCCGGCATGGATCTGCGGGCGGCCGTCGCGGACGACGCGCCGATCGTGCTGAAGCCCGGCGCCCGGGTCATGGCTCCGACTGGCCTGGCCTTCGCCGTTCCCGGCGGCTTCGAGGCCCAGGTGCGGCCGCGCTCGGGCCTGGCCGCCAAGTCGGGCGTCACCTGTCTCAACACCCCCGGCACCATCGACAGCGATTATCGCGGCGAGGTGAAGGTGATCCTGATCAATCTGGGGGAAGAAGAATTCACCATCCGTCGCGGCGACCGCATCGCCCAGCTGGTGATCGCGCCAGTGACCCAGGCCTCGTGGAGCCTGGTGGCCAGCCTGGACGAGACGGCGCGCGGGGCCGGCGGTTTCGGTTCGACCGGCGCTAAATAGATCAAACGAGCGACGGCTTATCCACCGTTCGCAGCCTGAGCGATCATCATATAACCGCCAAACCCGGTGGCGAAGGCGGCCGCAGCGAGCCAGAGAACCGGGCGAAACATCGAGAGCGGGTTGTCGGCGTTCATCGGCTCGTCCTTTAGCGCGGGTGACCCATCCGCTACTGAAAATACGCGTGCCCCCTCCGCGCGGTTGCACGGACGCCCAGAAAACATGTCGTGATTCGTCCTTTACGGGAAATCGCGGCCAAGGCCCGCTCTTGGCGATCCGTGAACATCGATCAGCGTGGGGTTGATTTCTGGACGGGTGCGTCCATTTATCCCTTGCTGAGGGCGGTGGCTCGATATATCGCCACCCTCGATCATCCGATTGTTTCGGGATTTGGACCATGGCCGCCGCGTCGAACAAGAAGCTTATTCCCCTGGTCGTCGGCGGGATCGCCGCCGTGGCGCTGATCATCGGCGGCGGGTTGTGGTTCGTCGACAAGCAGCGCTACGAGACCACCGACAACGCCTTCGTCCAGGCCGACACCGTGCAGGTGAGCCCGCAAGTCTCGGGCTACGTGGCCGAGGTGCTGGTGGCCGACAACCAACGGGTCGAGGCCGGCCAGGTCGTGGCCCGTATCGACACCGCCACCCTGCAAGCCCGCCTCGATCAGGCCGTCGCCAATGCCGAAGGACTGGAAGCGGCCATCACCGGCGTCGATGACAAGGCCGCCCTGGAACAGGCGATGATCGCCCAGCGCGCCGCCGGCGTGGCCAGCGCCCAGGCCGACGCCAGCCGCGCCAAGGCCGACCTTGACCGCTACAACGTGCTGGCCAAGCAGGGCTGGGTCTCGACCCAGAAGGTCCAGACCACCCAGGCCAGCTCCGCCCAAGCCGGGGCAGCCGTTCAGAGCGCCCAGGCGGCGCTGGAGGCCGAGCGCCGCTCGGCCCAGTCGCTAGGTTCGGCCCGCGCCCAGACCGTGGCCCAGGCGGCCGCCGCCCGCGCCGCCGTCGCCTCCGCCCGCATCGACCTGGACCGCGCGGTGATCCGCGCGCCCGTGGCCGGCGTGGTCGGCGCCCGGTCGGTGCGGCCAGGCCAGCTTGTTCAGCCCGGCGTGGCCCTGATGTCGATCGTGCCGGTCGGCCAAGGCTATATCGTCGCCAACTTCAAGGAGACCCAGGTCTCGCGCCTGCGGGTCGGCCAGCCGGTCGAGATCAAGGCCGACGCCTTCGGCAAGCAGGTGATCCACGGCAAGTTGGACAGCTTCGCCCCGGCCACCGGCCAGGAGTTCGCCCTGATCCCGGTCGAGAACGCCGTGGGCAATTTCACCAAGATCACCCAGCGCCTGCCGGTGAAGATCGTGGTCGAGAAGTCCATCCTGGGCTCGGCCCTGCGGCCTGGTCTGTCGGTCGACGTCAAGGTTGACGTGCGCGACCGTTCGGGCCCGTCCTTCGCCGAGGCCGGCCAACCGGCCCCGCGCCTGGCCCAGCAGGGCGTGGCGCGCTAGCGCGTCCGGGTTCGGAACCCAGACATGGCCGACGCCGCCCTTCCCGTCTCTTCCATTCCCAAACCCGCCCCCGAGGTGGATTGGGGCAAGCTGATGCTTGGCTTCGGGGCGATGGTCATTGGCCAGTTCATGGCCATCCTCGACATCCAGATCGTCGCGGCCTCGCTGCCGCAGATCCAGGCCGGGGTGGGCGCCAGCGCCGACCAGGTCAGCTGGATCCAGACCGCCTATCTGATCCCCGAGGTCGTGATGATCCCGCTGTCGGGGTACCTGTCGCGGCTGTGGGGCACCCAGCGAGTCTATCTGATCTCGTGCACCGGCTTCATGGTCATGAGCGTGCTGACGGGCCTTAGCTCGTCGATCGACATGATGATCCTGACCCGGGCCCTGCAGGGCTTCATCGGCGGGGCGATGATCCCCACCGTGTTCGCCGTGGCCTTCACCGCCTTCCCGCCCGAGAAGCGGATCACCGCCAGTGTGATCATGGGCCTGATCGTCACCCTGGCGCCGACCGTCGGCCCGACCCTGGGCGGTCACCTGACCGAGTGGCTCTCCTGGCGCTGGCTGTTCTTCATCAATGCGCCGATCGGCGTCATCGTGCTGTTCGGCGTGGCGCGCTGGGGCCAGTTCGACAAGGGCGATCCCAGCCTGTCCAAGGGCTTCGACTGGTTCGGCCTGGCGGTGATGGCCGCCTTCCTGATGAGCATGCAGTTCGTTCTGGAGGAAGGCTCAAAGGACGGCTGGTTCGAGGACAGCGGCATACTGGCCTTGACCGTGGTGGCCGTCATCACTGGCGTGACCTTCGTCTGGCGGTCGCTGACCTATCGCAATCCGATCGTCGAGCTGCGGGCGTTCGCCAATCGTAATTTCACGATCGGCGTGGCCATGACAGCGGTGTCGGGGGCCAGCCTGTTCGGCGGCACCTTCCTGCTGCCGCAGTTCCTGGGCCGGGTGCGGCATTATTCGGCGTCGGAGGTCGGCACGACCATGGTGGTCTCGGGCCTGTCGATGTTCGCCACCGGACCTATCGCCGGGCGGCTGGTGCGCGAGATGGACCCGCGCATCCCGATGTTCATCGGCTTCATGCTGGCTGGCTTCGGCATGTACATGGCCCATGGCGTGACCAAGGACTGGGGCTTCTGGGAGTTCGCCGGGGTGCAGGCCTGTCGCGGCGTGGGTGTGATGATCGCCATGATCGCCACCCAGCAGGTGACCATGAGCACCCTGCCCCAGAACATGGTCAAGAACGCCTCCGGCCTGGTGAACCTGGCGCGCAACACCGGCGGCGCCGTAGGCCTGGCCCTGCTGGCCACGGCGATCACCAACCAGACGGCCCTTTACTATATGGGCCTGTCGGACCTGGTCAGCCAGGGCAACCCGCGGATGGCCAGCATGATGGAAGGTCTGGCCGCGCGGATGGCGCAGCTTGGCGTTTCCGACCCGGATGGGGCAACCCGCAAGGCGATTGGCGGCATGCTTCAGCAGCAGGCCACGGTGCTGGCCTTCGGTGATAGTTTCACCTTGCTAGCCTATGGTTGTTTCATCGCCGCAGTGGTGTCGTTGCTGGCCAAGCCGGCCAAGAACGCCCCATCCCCGCCCTCGGACGCGCACTGACATGTCGAGAGTCGCCAATGCCTAGAGTTGCGGGACAGATCGACGTCGCCAAGACCGAGGCCATTCTCGACGCCGCCGTCGAGGTGATCGGTCAACGTGGCCTGGGCGCGCCGATGGAGGCCATCGCCAAGCTGGCGGGGGTCTCCAAACAGACCGTCTATAACCACTATGGCTCCAAGGCCGAACTGGTGCGCGCCCTTATGGCCCGGAGGGTGGCGGTGATCACCGCCCCGCTACGCGATCCCGGCGCCATCGACAATCCGCGCGAGGCCCTGGAGGCCTTCGCTCGTTCGATGCTGGAGACGGTGGCGACCAGCAAGAGCTACGCCATCATGCGCGTGGTGATCCAGGGCGCCGTCGAAATGCCCGACGTGGCGCGCGAGGTGTTCGAGGCCGGCCCCCGCCAGACCCGTCGGCAGCTGGCGGCGTTCCTGGACGCGGAAAACCGCCTGGGCAGGATGGACGTGCCTGACCCTGAACAGGCGGCCGAATTCTTTGGCGGCATGGTCATGAGCCACCACCAGCTGCGCAGCCTGCTGGGCCTGCCGTCCGAAAACACCACCGAGGCGTTCGCGGCCCTCGCAGCCGAGGCGGCGAGGCGCTTCATGCGGGCCTATGCTCGATAAGCAAAGGCCCCCGCCCGACCGGCGAGGGCCCGTTGTCCTAGGCCTCGGCCTCGTCGGGCATGCCCATCATGTGGAAGCCCGCATCGACGTGAACCACCTCGCCTGTGGTGGAGCGACCCAGATCTGACACCAGCCACAGGGCCGCGCCGGCGACGCCCTCCATCGAGGTGTCTTCCTTCATGGCGCTGAACGCCCGGCCCTGGGCGATCATGCCGCGGCCGCCGGCAATGCCCGCCAGGGCCAGAGTGCGCATGGCGCCGGCCGAGATGGCGTTGCAGCGGATGCCCTTGGGGCCCAGGTCGCGGGCAATATAGCGGGTCGCCGCTTCCAGGGCGGCCTTGGCCACGCCCATGGTGTTGTAGTTCGGGATGGTCCGCTCAGAGCCCAGATAGGTCATGGTGATCAGCGACCCGCCGTTCGGCATGATCTTGGCCGCGCGCTTGGCGACGTCGACGAAGCTGAAGGCCGAGATGTTCAGGGCCAGCAGGAAACCCTCGCGGGTGGTGTTGTCGACGAACGAGCCCTTCAGCTCGTCCTTGTTGGCGAAGGCCACCGAGTGGACGACGAAGTCGATCGTCCCGAACTTCTCCTCGATCGCCGCGAAGGCCGCGTCCATCGAGGCGTCGTCGGTGACGTCGGCCGGGATTAGGGTAGTGACGCCGATGCTCTCGGCCAGCGGCCGCACGCGGCGCTCCAGGGCTTCGCCCTGATAGGTGAAGATCATTTCGGCGCCCTGGGCGGCGAGCTGCGAGGCGATGCCCCAGGCGATGGAGTTGTGGTTGGCCACGCCCATGACCAGGCCCTTCTTGCCCGCCATTAGCTCGCCCTTGGGGAATGCGTATTCGTCGGCCATCGGTTGGCTCTCCAGGAATCCTTGACCCGCTAGCTAGCAGGACCCACCGCGCGGAGGAACCCCGGCAGGGCTCTAGGCGACGTGGACGGCGCGCAGGACGGCTTCCTTCAGGGCGCTGGCGACGGTCCTGAGCTTCAGCCGCGCCCGCTTGCCGTCACGCCGGGGCCAGACCCAACCGCCGGTCTTGAGGTTGGCGGGCAGGCGCAGATGAAACCGCCCCTCCTCCGGCGAGGAGTACATCGGCGTGTAGTAGAGGCAGTTTTCGAAATAATAGTGGGTGACCAGCGAGCGGCGGGTCGCGCCCTCGCGGGTGATCGCCGTACCGCCATGCGCCACATTGGCCGTCCAGACCAGGGCCTGGCCCTTTTTCAGCAAAGCCACGGTCGGCGCGCTTTCCAGTTCCCGCGCGAAGGCGGGTACGTAGAAGGTCTCGTAGTCACCCGCCGCCGGGGCGCGATCCGTGACCCCGGCCTCGCGCATGCCGAAGACCGGCCGCTTGTGGCTGCCCAGGTGGTAGAACAGTGGCCCGGCGTCGGCGTGGACGTCTTCCAGCGCGAACCACACCCCGCACATGAAGCGTTGTGGCTCGCTGTGAAAGTGCACCGCGTCGGCATGGGCGTGCTGCTCGCTGCCAACCAGGAAGTTCAGGGTCTGAAACGCGAAGGGCTCGCGGCCATAGGCCAGGGCCAGCATCGACTCGATCACCGGCAGATTGGACAGCACCCTCACCGCCGGCGATCGCCGCCAGGCGTCCTGGGCCCGCCGGACACCAGGGGTGAAGAAGGTCTGGGTTTCCGCGACGACCCGGTCGCACAGGGCCGGGCCCTCCGCACCCAGGTCGATGATCGCCACGCCGTCGCGATGCAGGTCGGTCATGAAGCGGCGCTGCGCCGGGTTCGCCCCGACCGCGTCGAGATAGGCCTCGACCTGGTCGGTCTCGACCCAAGGCGTGGAAGGCTGGACGTTAAAACGCATCGCTACTGGCCCCACCCGATGGCGCAGGAATCATAGCCCACGCCTCCACGGCGGATCAACCGGCCTTGGCCTGGCGCCCCAGCCATGGCCAGAGCCGGTCGAGCACGACCTCGCGCGTGGCGTGGTAGTCGAGATGGTGATCTTGGCCAGCGGCCGGACCCTGGAAGGCGGGATCCACCATTGGCCCAGCCATCAGCGGCGCGAACAGGTCCAGATAGCCAAAACCCAGCGCCGGCGCGGCGGCGGCCAGCCGGGTGTTGAAATCGGCGTGGGCGGTCACGCGAGCCGCCGCGACGGGAATCTCAAGGCCGGCCAGATCGATCCGCCCGTCGGCCTCGCCGTGCAGCTGGGCGATATGGGCGTTGCGATAACCGCGCCGCCAGGCCAAATCGCTTAGCGCAGGGGGCAGGATCGAGACTAGGTCGATACGCTCTCGATCGGCCGCGGCGATACGCCGGGCCAGGGCGTCGACATAACGTTCGACCGTTTCGTCAAGGAAGGCGGCCAGTTCGATCGGGTCGAAGGCCGTGCGGCCAGCCCGAAATCGGCGATAGGGATGCACGAACTCCACATCAACCTGGCCGAACATCAGCAGGATGCGCGGCGCGGCGCGTAGCAGGGGCGCGATATCGCGACCAAGCTGCTCGCCCGCCCCGCTCCGGGACTCGGTCGAACTCAACCCCCGCGCCGAAGCGCCGGTCAGCAACCGGTGGATCGGCAGCAGCCACCGGCGCCCCCGCCGGGCGCGCCGCACCAGGATACGGCTGTGGCTGTCGCCGACCACCGCGTAGGGCATGGCGCCCGCACGCACCGCCTCGGCCAGGCGGTCTGCGGTGAAGCGATCGTCGGTCGTCAGTTGATCGGCGAGACATTTCGAGGCCGCCATCCAGGCCTCTGCCAGCAGACGGTCCGCCGCATGCGGCAGGACGGCGGCGCCCCATGCGTTCAGGACCGCGCCAGGAAGCGTGTCGGTCCAAATCCTTTCGCCAACCACGACCAGGCGTCGCGACACCCGTGCGGCAGGGCTGATCGACGGCTGGTCCGGCGCCTCATAGGTCATCGAGGGGTCCCACTTGCTCGTATCCGTAGCTAGAGCATTTCCCGACCTGACTGCGTCAGTCCGTGAGCTCTAATCTTTTGTTTTGAGGCATTTTTCTTCACGCGAACCGGAACCACTTCGCTCGAAAAATAGTCTAGCAGCGGGCGGGCGGGGCGTCAGCCGACTTCGAAGCCAACGGCCGGAAGACCCTGCTGATGGCGAGCGTGCGCCGTCTCGAACGCCGTCTCGAGATCACGAGCGAAACAGGCGGGGTTAAACACGGCGGAGCCTTCGACGGCGCGCACCAGCCGCGCCCTGATATCCGCGAGGGAGGCGGGGTCGCTAGCCAGCCCCACCGCTGTCGCGACATATGGTGCTCGTCAGTTAGCCTTGGCGATGATCAGTGTGCCGTTGGTGCCGCCAAAGCCGAAGCTGTTGGACATCACGGTGGTCAGCGGCCTGTCCGACCGTTCGAGCAGGATCGGCAGGTCGGCGAACTCGGGATCGAGGTTTTCAATATTGGCGCTCTGGGCGGCGAAGTCGTTGTCGAGCATCAGGATCGAATAGATCGCCTCCTGCGCCCCGGCCGCGCCCAGGCTGTGGCCGGTCAGCGACTTGGTCGAGGAGATCAGCGGGGCCTTGTCGCCAAACACCGTGCGGACCGCGCCCATCTCCTTGCTGTCGCCCACCGGCGTGGAGGTGCCGTGCGGGTTCAGATAGTCGATGGTCCGGTCGCCGGCCTGCGCCATGGCGATCTTCATGCAGCGCGCCGCGCCCTCGCCCGACGGCGCGACCATGTCGAAGCCGTCGGAATTGGCGGCGTAGCCGACGACTTCGCCATAGATCTTCGCGCCGCGGGCCTTGGCGTGCTCATATTCCTCAAGCACCACGATTCCGGCCCCGCCGGCGATCACGAAGCCGTCGCGGTCCCTGTCATAGGCGCGGCTGGCCACGGCGGGGCGGTCGTTAAAGTTGCTGCTCATCGCGCCCATGGCGTCGAACAGGTTGGACAGGGTCCAGTCCAGCTCCTCGCAGCCGCCGGCGAAGACGATGTCCTGCTTGCCCATCTGGATCTGCTCGGCGCCCGCGCCGATGCAGTGAGCGCTGGTCGCGCAGGCTGAGCTGATCGAATAGTTGATCCCGCGGATCTTGAACCAGGTGGACAACACCGCCGAGGGGCCCGAGCTCATCGCCTTGGGCACCGCGAACGGGCCGATGCGCTTTGGACCCTTCTCCCGGGTGGTGGCGGCCGCCTCGACGATCACCCGCGTGGACGGGCCGCCCGAACCGACGATCAGGCCGGTGCGCTCGTTGGAGATCTCGGACTGCTCAAGACCGGCGTCGGCGATCGCCTGTTCCATGGCGATGTGGGCATAGGCCGTGCCGGGCGCCAGGAAGCGCGCGGCGCGACGATCGACCAGGGCTTCCCACGAGTCGAGCTTGACCGTGGCGTGCACCTGGCAGCGGAAACCCAGTTCCGCATAGTCCGGCGCGGCGACCACGCCCGACTTGGCTTCACGCAGTGAGGCGAGCACCTCATTGGCGTTGTTGCCGATGGACGAGACGATCCCCAGTCCGGTGACGACGACGCGACGCATGAACAATCCTCTTTCTTCCCCACGATCCAAAAGGGACGGCTCTAGGCGGCCACCCTACAGGTGGATCACGACGCCATTTGTTCCGCGGTGAACAGCCCGACCTTCAGGTCCTTGGCTTCATAGATGGCCACACCGTCGGCTTCCAGCACGCCGTCGGCGATGCCCATGACCAATTTGCGGATGATCACCCGCTTCAAGTCGATCTTGTAGGTCACCTTCTTGACGCCCGTCGTCACCTGCCCGGTGAACTTGACCTCGCCCACGCCCAGGGCCCGGCCGCGGCCGGGCGCGTCCGACCAGCCCAGGAAGAAGCCGACCAGCTGCCACATGGCGTCCAAGCCCAGGCAGCCCGGCATGACCGGGTCGCCGATGAAGTGGCAGGCGAAGAACCAGAGGTCGGGATTGATGTCGAACTCGGCCTCGACATAGCCCTTGCCGTACTTGCCGCCGTCCTTTTCGATCCGCACGATGCGATCGAACATCAGCATCGGCGGCACGGGCAGTTGGGCGTTGCCGGGGCCAAACAGCTCGCCCCGGCCACAGGCCAGAAGCTCGTCGAAAGTGTAGGAACTCTGTTGCATGGTCCCGCCCTAGCACGACGGTGGGCCGCGCCTCAATGTTACTTTCGGTAACGCCTGTGAACGCCTGACGCTCCGCGACGGTCTCGATTCGCCGCTAGGGCTTGCACTGGACCTGGGAAGAAGCCCCCCAGATTTCCCCTTCCGGGGCCCATCCGGCCTCGCCGTCGGCCTTCAGGCGGCACCAGCCCTTTTCGCATTTGTCGAGATTGGCGGTTGAGTGGCCAGCCAGATAGGCGGTGATCCGCGCATTGCCCTTGGGCTGGGCGCGCAACGGCAGGGGCGTGGTCTGGACGCGCATGGCGGTGCGTCGGCCGTCGGTGGTCCGTCGGTGAACCCAGGCCAGATTGCCCTCGGGATCGCAGATCCGCCGCCATTCCCGGGTTTCGGCCACCACCTGCACCGGCAGGCCCTTGGCCTTGTAGATCCACAGCAGCCGATGCTCCTCGTCCGGGCCGACCCGGGCATTGACCTCGCCGTATTTGAGCGAGACGTAGCGCGGCACCTCCATGCCCGATGGCGTGATCTTCGGGGCCTGGGCGCGCGCCATGCTCGTCAGTCCTACCAGGGCGAGCAGGATCAGGGCCAGGCGGCCGAGCGAACGATGTTTGCGATTCGTCGGCATCTTGCTTGGCCGCACCCGGCCCCTTTGCTACTGATTTCAAACACCCGTCAGGAACGCCCAACGGGGGGGAAGGCTTTTCGAACCGCTCATGTCAGCTCGCAAGCTCAAAGTCATCGTTACCCGCAAACTGCCCGATCCGGTGGAGACGCGAATGTGCGAGTTGTTCGACACGCAACTCAACGTCACCGACAAAGCCTTGACGGCCGATGAACTGGTCGAGGCCATGGGCCAGTGCGACGTCCTGGTGCCCACCATCACCGACCGGATCGATTCGCGCCTGCTGTCTCGATCGGGCGACCGTCTCAAGCTGATCGCCAATTTCGGGGCCGGGGTCGACAATATCGACGTCGCCACCGCCAATGCGCGCGGCATCATCGTCACCAACACCCCCGGCGTCCTGACCGAGGACACCGCCGACCTGACCATGACCCTGATCATGGCCACCTCGCGCCGGGTCGTCGAAGGCGCCGAAGTGGTCAAGGCGGGTGGCTTCCACGGCTGGTCGCCGACCTGGATGCTGGGCCGCCGCCTGTGGGGCAAGCGCCTGGGGATCATCGGCATGGGCCGCATCGGCCAGGCCGTGGCCCGCCGCGCCAAGGCCTTCGGCATGCAGGTCCACTATCACAACCGCAAGCCGGTCAGCCCGCGCATCGCCGAGGAGGTCGGGGCCACCTACTGGGAGAGCCTGGACCAGATGCTGGCCCGGATGGACTTCATCTCGGTCAACTGCCCGCACACCCCCGCCACCTACCACCTGCTGTCGGCCCGCCGGCTCAAACTGTTGCGGCCCCAGAGCATCATCGTCAACACCGCCCGGGGCGAAGTCATAGACGAAGGCGCCCTGGCCAACATGCTGGCGCGCGGCGAGATCGCCGGCGCCGGTCTGGACGTTTACGAACACGAACCGGCCATCAATCCCAAGCTCCTGAAACTGCCCAATGTCGTGCTCTTGCCCCACATGGGCTCGGCCACGGTCGAGGGCCGCATCGACATGGGCGAAAAGGTCATCGTCAACGTGAAGACCTTCATGGACGGCCACCGGCCGCCCGACCGGGTCATTCCGTCTATGCTGTAGCCGGCTCGCCCGCGCAGCTCGTACATTCCGGATCCGCGCCGATCCGGACCGTGCGGGTCTCGGCCGCCAGGGCGTCATAGATCAGAAGGCGGCCCGATAGGGGGTCGCCGGCGCCGGTGATCACCTTCACCGCCTCCAGCGCCATCATCGCGCCGATCACGCCCGCCAGAGCGCCGACCACGCCAACCCGGGCGCAGGTCTCGGCGTCGGGCGGGGTTTCAGGCACCAGGCAGCGGTAGCAGGGTTGGCCGTCGAACACCCCGACCTGGCCAGTCCAGCGGCCCAGAGCGCCGCTGACCAAGGGCTTGCCCGTCGCCAGACAGGCGTCGCTGACGGCGAAGCGGCTGGCGAAGTCATCCGTGCCGTCCAGCACCAAGTCATACCGCGAGACGAGCGCCTCGGCGTTGGCTTGGTTCAGCCATACCGGGTGGTTTTCGACGGCAATGTGGGGGTTCAGAGCGTTCAAGTGTTCGGCGGCCGCCTCGACCTTGGACCGACCTATGTCGCCGGTGGCGAACAAGACCTGGCGCTGCAGGTTGGACAGCGAGACGGTGTCAGGGTCGACCAGGCCCAGGGTTCCGACCCCGGCGGCGGCCAGGTAGAGCGCGGCCGGCGCGCCCAGGCCCCCGGCCCCGACCACCAGCACCCGCGCGGCCTTCAGCTTCTGCTGGCCCGGCCCGCCGATCTCGCGCAGCACCAGATGGCGGGCGTAGCGTTCGACTTCGGCCGGTGAAAAGCTCATCGCGCTTGATATCTCTGCTGCGCCTCGCCAGATGCGGGACATGAAAAACAGCAATTCTTTCCCCGCCAACTCTTTTCCAGATTGGCACGGCACGACCATTCTGGCGGTGCGCAAGAACAGGCAGACCGTGATCGCCGGCGACGGACAGGTCTCCATGGGCCCAACCGTCGTCAAGGGCAACGCCCGCAAGGTCCGCCGCCTGGCCGGCGGCAAGGTCGTGGCCGGGTTCGCCGGGGCCACGGCCGACGCCTTCACCCTGATCGAGCGGCTTGAGGCCAAGCTGGAACAGTATCCCGACCAGCTGGCCCGCGCCTGCGTAGACCTGGCGAAGGACTGGCGCACCGACCGCTATCTGCGCCGGCTTGAGGCCATGCTGCTGGTGGCCGACGCGGACTCGATCTTCACGGTGACCGGCGTGGGCGATGTGCTCGAACCCGGCGAGAGCACCGGCGGCGGTTCGGTGGCGGCCATCGGCTCGGGCGGCAACTACGCCTTGGCGGCCGCCAAGGCCCTGATCGACCAAGACCTGACCGCTGACGATGTCGCCAGACGTTCGATGGCCATCGCCGCCGAGATCTGCGTCTACACCAACGGCAATCTGACGGTGGAGAGCCTCTGATGACCGAGTTTTCCCCCCGCGAGATCGTCTCCGAACTCGACCGCTACATCGTCGGCCACCTGGAGGCCAAGAAGGCTGTCGCCGTGGCGCTGCGCAACCGCTGGCGCCGCCGGCGCACGCCCGACGACCTGCGCGACGAGATCACGCCGAAGAACATCCTGCTGATCGGCCCCACCGGCGTCGGCAAGACCGAGATCGCCCGCCGGCTGGCAAAGCTGGCCCAGGCGCCGTTCCTGAAGGTCGAGGCCACCAAGTTCACAGAGGTCGGTTATGTTGGCCGCGACGTCGATCAGATCATCCGCGATCTGGTGGAAAGCGCCCTGGCCATGGTTCGTGACAAGCGCCGCGCCGGGGTCAAGGCCAAGGCCGAGGCGGCGGCCGAGGAGCGCATTCTCGACGCCCTGACAGGCCCCGGATCAACCGCCGCCCGCGAAAGCTTCCGCAAGAAGCTGCGAGCCGGCGAACTGGACGACAAGGAAGTGGAGCTGCAGCTGGCCGACACTGGCGCGGGAGCCGGCATGTTCGAGATCCCCGGCCAGCCGGGCGCCTCGGTGCTGAACCTGTCAGAGATGATGAAATCGTTCGGCGGCGGTCGCACCAAGACCCACAAGACCACGGTCGCCGGCGCCCACGCGCCGCTGATCGCCGAGGAAAGCGACAAGCTGCTCGACCAGGAGGCCCTGACGCAAGAGGCCCTGGAACTGGCCGAGAACCACGGCATCGTCTTCCTGGACGAGATCGACAAGGTGGCGTCTTCGAGTCAGCGCGGGGGCGCCGACGTCTCCAGGGAGGGCGTTCAGCGCGACCTGCTGCCGTTGATCGAGGGCACGACGGTCTCGACCAAGTACGGACCAGTCAAGACCGACCACATCCTGTTCATCGCCTCGGGCGCCTTCCACGTGGCCAAGCCGTCCGACCTGTTGCCGGAGCTACAGGGCCGCCTGCCGATCCGTGTCGAGCTGAAGGGCCTGACGCGCGATGACCTGCGCCGTATCCTCACCGAGCCGGAAGCCAATCTGATCCGCCAGCACCAGGCGCTGATCCTGACCGAGGGGGTGACCCTGGTGTTTACCGACGACGCCATCGACGCTGTGGCCGACGCCGCCGTGGCGGTCAACGCCTCCGTCGAGAACATCGGCGCCCGGCGGCTGCAGACGATCCTGGAGAAGGTGGTCGAGGAGATCAGCTTCAGCGCGGGCGATCGCTCGGGCGAGACGGTCACGGTCGACGCGGCCTATGTGCAGGAACGCATCGGCGCCTTGGCTGCGAACGCAGACCTCAGCCGGTTCATCCTCTAGGGCATTTTTCGAGCGAAGCGGTTCCGGTTCGCGTGAAAAAAATGTGTCAAAACAAAAGATCAGAGCTCACGGCCTGACGCAGTCAGGTCGGGAAATGCTCTAGGCGCGCGCGCTGCGCGTCAGGCGAATTTCGACGGGAAGGTTTGGGTGTTTTCCGGCCGCCCCGGGCCTTGCGCGCCCAGATCGACGATTCGCGGCGGCTCGTTATGCGTGAGGAGGCTGGCCAGTCCGATCTCGGACAGGGACCAGTTCTCTTCGCGGGTTTGAGCCGGCGTCACCAAGTCGCCTCGGTAGGCCTCGCGGAACCGCCGGTCACGGAAGGCCAGCAGCTCGTTCCACTGCGAGTGTCTGGGCGGCCCGATGGCCATTTCCCGAAGCATGGCTTGGCATTCGGGGGTCAGGTCGGGGCTTCGGTGAAGAAGCTTGCCGCTGAGTTTGATGAGGGGCGCAACGACGTCGCGTATGCGTTGACGCAGGCTCAACATGGGTTTCTCCGCCCCAGTTCAATCATCGTTAAGCGGCGCATTCTCCTAGTTGGGGCTTCCGCCAAGGGAACCCGCTGAAGCTCCGCAGTAACGACGCCAAGCGTTACCGCAAAGACGCGCCGACGGCCTCCATGCCGAGCATCGCCGCCTTGCGACCCAACCCCCAATGGTAACCGGTCAGCCGGCCGTCCCTCGCGATGGCGCGGTGGCAAGGGATAAGCAGCGAGATAGGGTTGGCGCCGATCGCGCCGCCGGTGGCCTGGTAAGCGCGCGGACTGCCCGCCCAGGCCGCGATCTCGCCATAGCTGCCGGTCTGGCCCGCAGGGATGCGCAACAGGGCCTTCCAGACCTGGATGTTGAACGGCGAGCCGATCAGCACCACCGGCAGGGGCTGGTCACCACCGGCGAAGGCGTGGACCGCCGTGCGGGCCGAGGCCTCGTCATCGCGGCGCCAGTCGGCGGCGGGGAACCGCCGGTGCATATCGGCGAAGGTCGCCTCATCGTCGCCATCGGAAAAGGCCAGGCCGGCCAGGCCGCGCGGGGCCATGACGAACAGGCCCTTGCCATAGGGGGTCGGCGCCCAGCCCCAGGCCAGATGGAGCCCCTCGCCCCGACGCCGCACGTCGCCCGGCGTCACCGCCTCCTGGGCGATGAACAGGTCGTGCAGGCGCGAAGGGCCGGACAGGCCGGCGTCATAAGCCGCGTCGAGCACGCTGACGCCCTGCTCCAGCGATCGCCGAGCCTCGGCATGGGCGATGGCGGCGACGAAGATCTTGGGGCTGACCCCAGCCCAGCGGCTGAACACCCGCTGGAAATGGAATGGCGACAGGCCGACCGCGTCGGCGGCCTCGTCCAGCGACGGACGCTCCTGCCAGCGGTCGGCCAGCCAGGAAAGGGCCTTGGCCATGCGATCATAGTCCGCCGACCGCTCGGTCAGATGGGCGATAGCTTGGGAGGGGGAAACATCGAGCGGCATGGCGAGAAGATAGTGCGCCCCGCCGCCGCCGTCCGCCCGGTTCTTGCGCCGTTTAGCGATAGCGTTCGGCCCGGGCGTCGAGGATCGCCCGCTCCAGCGCCCGGGCGAAATCGACACGCTCGAGCGGGCTCAGCGCCCGGGCCAGCGTCAGGCGCCGACGCGACATCATCAGCCGCACCCGCGCCTCGTGCTCGCCCGCCTGCTCGACGCCGACCCGGGTGAAGGCGGTGGGCGATGTCCAGATCACGCGGGCGCCCTTCTCGTCCTCGCGGCTGACGGTCACCGCCTCGGCCGTGACCCGCACGCGCTCTGAACGCTCGGCGGCGCGGAAACTGGCGCGGAGGGCCAGGCCCATGGCCAGCACGTCCAGTCCCAGGAACGGCAGCACCGGCGGGGCGCCCAGGATCAACAGGAAGATCCCCACCATCAGGTTGAAGGCGGTCAGCACGCCAAGCAGCACATAGAGACCCTGCCGGTTCATCGACCGGTTGGGCTTGATCACGGCGTCAAGATATAGCGGCGCGGACATGGGCTTGATTTAGGGGCGGCCCCGACGCTTGGCGAGAGGCGCGCATCACGGCATGGTCGCCGCCCATGGCCAAGCCCGCGTCCACCAAGCCGTTCGTCAGAAAACGCCCTGTCGCCAAGCGCCTAACGCCGGCCGAGCGCGCGCGGATCGAGGTGCTGTTCTCGCGGTTCGAAAGCCTGGAAGACCATCCCAAGACCGAGCTCAACTATTCCAACCCCTACACCCTGGTGACCGCCGTGGCCCTGTCGGCCCAGGCGACGGACGTTCAGGTCAACAAGTCGACCGGTCCGCTGTTCCAGGTCGCAGACAGTCCCGCCAAGATGCTGGCGCTCGGCGAGGAAGGCCTGATCGGCTACATCGCCTCGATCGGCCTCTACCGCACCAAGGCCAGGAACGTCATCGCCTCGGCCCGCATCCTGATGGACCATCATGGCGGCGAGGTGCCCTTGAACCGCGAGGCTCTGGAAAGCCTGCCCGGCGTGGGCCGCAAGACCGCCAGCGTGGTGCTCAATGAACTGGATATCGAGCCGGCGATCGCCGTCGACACCCATGTGTTCCGCGTCTCGCACCGGCTGAAGCTGTCAGCCGGAAAGACGCCGGACGCGGTCGAGGACGATCTGATGCGAATCGTGCCGGATCGCTACAAGACCCGGGCCCATCACTGGCTGATCCTGCACGGGCGGTATGTCTGCGTGGCGCGGAAGCCGAAGTGCGAGGTGTGCCGGATCGCGGATCTATGTCCGTCGCGGGAGCTGTTTCTGGGCGCCTAAGCGGCGAACACTTGCCCCTAAGGGTCGCTTCGCGACCGTCTTCCCCCAGAGGGGGAAGAGCCCCGCGTTTCGAGCTCCGCCCCCTATGGGGCGGACAGGCGGCGAAGCCGCCAGGTGGGGGCAAGTCAGTGGGCTAGAGCACCCTAACCACCGCCGCCGCGAACGCCGCGCCGCCATCATGGGCGTGCCGCAGGAACAGGTCCGGCTCGATGACCTCCAGCTCCATCAGCTGGGGCGTACCGTCCAGACCTCGGATCAGGTCGACCCGGGCGTAGGTCAACTGCGTCCCGGCCGCCTTGAGCACCATCGCCGCCGCGTGCAGCGCCTCGGGTTCGGGCGCGACGCCGCTGACCTGGCCGCCGAACTGCGGCTGGACGCGGAAGTCGCCGCCGGTCGCTACCTTGGTCACCGCGTGGCTGAACACCCCGTCGAAATAGAACAGCGAAAGCTCGCCCTCCTCGCCCACCGCCGGAAGGAACGGCTGGATCAGCGCCGGACCAGTGGTGCAGCCCGTCAAACCGTCGGCGTGGCGCAGCTTAACGGTGTCTTGCGATCCGCCGGAGATCTGCGGCTTGGCCACCAGCACGTCGACGCCGAACACCTCGCGAGCCCGATCCAGGTCCTCGAGCGACAAGCGATCCAGAGCGATGGTCGGCACCACCGGCGCGCCCTTCGCCGCCAGTTGGGCAAGATAGGTCTTGGTGGTGTTCCAGCGCAACACCGACACTGGATTGGCCAGGCGCGCGCCAGTGGCTTCAAGGGCGTCGAGCCGCTCGAACCACAGCGGCGCGCGCAGGTGATAGCCCCAGGTCAGCAGCGGCAACACCACACGGGCTCGGGCCGGGTCGAGCGGTTCGACCCAGCTGGCGTGCTCGACGTCCAGGCCGCGCGCCCGCAGCGGCGCCGCGAGACGCTCGAACAATGGGGTCCAGGCGTGGGCGAACAGGGTTTCGTCGGCGGCGGGCGTGAGGATCAGAACGTCGGTCATGCCCTTGGCGGTAGAGCGACACGATCCTTCGGGCAAGGCTCGCGTTGCCTTGCGCGCCTCGATCCGGTACTCCGCGCGCGTCGCCCTTTCGGAAAAGACCTTTTATGACCGCCCTCTACGACGTCGCCGCCATCGGTAACGCTATCGTCGATGTCATCGCCCAGTGTGACGACGCCTTCCTGGAGCGACAAGGCCTGGTCAAGGGCTCGATGGCCCTGATTGACGTGGCGCGGGCCTCTATCCTTTATGACGTGATGGCGTCGGGCATCGAGGCGTCGGGCGGCAGCGCGGGCAACACCGTGGCCGGCGTCGCCAGCTTTGGTGGCAAGGCCGCCTTCATAGGCAAGGTCGCCGACGACCAGCTGGGCCGCGTCTTCACCCACGACATGCGCGCCATTGGCGCCACCTTCAACACCCCGCCCCTGGCGGAAGGGCCCGCGACGGCCCAGAGCCTGATCAATGTCACGCCAGACGCCCAGCGCACCATGTCGACCTATCTGGGCGCCTGTGTCGAGCTGACCGCCGCCGACGTCGACCCGGCGATCATCGAAGCGGCGCAGTACGTCTATCTGGAGGGTTATCTATTCGATCCGCTGGAAGCCCGCCGCGCCTTCGCCAAGGCCGCCGGCCTGGCCCATGGCGCGGGGCGCAAGATCGTCATCACCCTGTCCGACAGTTTCGTGGTCGAGCGTCACCGCGAGGCCCTGCTGGGCTTCATCGACACCCAGTGCGACATCGTCTTCGCCAATGCCTCGGAAGTCTGCGCCCTGTTCCAGACCACCGACTTCGACGCCGCCGTGAAGGCCTTGGCCGGCAAGGTCGAGATCGCCGCCGTCACGCGCAGCGAACACGGCTCGGTGGTAGCCTCCGGCGGGGCATTGCACGAAATCTCGGCCTATCCCGTCGAAAAAGTCATAGACACTACCGGCGCCGGCGACCAATACGCGGCGGGCTTCCTCTATGGCCTCTCCCAGGGCCACCCGCTGCCCGTCTGCGGACAGCTGGGCGCCCTGGCCGCCGCCGAGGTCATCGCGCACTACGGTCCACGCCCGCAGGTCAGCCTGCGGGATCTCGCGGCCCAAAACGGAATTTAAGGACGACCATGGCCCGCACCGCTGAAGTGGTCCGCGAGACGAAAGAGACCCAGATCCGGGTCTGGATCGACCTCGACGGGACCGGCGCCTCGACGATCTCGACCGGCATCGGGTTCTACGACCACATGCTGGAGAGCTTCGCGCGCCACGGCGGGTTCGACCTCAAGGTCGAGACCACTGGCGACCTGCACATCGACATGCACCACACGGTGGAAGACACCGGCATCGTGCTGGGCCTGGCGATAAACAAGGCTCTGGATGGCTTCAAGGGCATCCGACGCTTCGGTCACGCCTATATCCCGATGGACGAGACCCTGACGCGCTGCGCCATCGACCTGTCGAACCGGCCCTATCTGATCTGGAAGGTCGACTTCAAGCGGCCCAAGGTCGGCGAGATGGACACCGAGCTGTTCAAGGAATTCCACCACGCCTTCGCGATGAACGTGGGAGCCTGCGTGCATCTCGAGACGTTGTACGGCGACAACACGCACCACGTCGCCGAAAGCGGCTTCAAGGCCCTGGCCCGGGCGCTGCGTCAGGCGGTCGAGATCGACCCCAAGACCGGCGGCCTGGCCCCCTCCACCAAGGGCGTGCTGTAGGGAATTTGATCTCATGCAGACCGTCGCCCTGATCGATTACGGGTCGGGCAATTTGCGCTCGGCCGAAAAGGCCCTGCGCGAGGCGGCCCGCCGTCACGCCATCGACGCTGACATCGTCGTGACGGCCGACCCGTCCATTGTGGCCGCCGCCGACCGCGTGGTGCTGCCCGGAGTGGGCGCCTTCGCGTCTTGCCGCGCTGGCCTCGACGCCTCGGGGGTCTACGAGGCAATGAACGCGGCCGTGCACGGCAAGGGCGCGCCGTTCCTGGGCATTTGCGTGGGCCACCAGCTGCTGGCCTCGCGGGGCCTGGAGTTCGGCGTCACCCCCGGCCTCGGCTGGATCGCCGGCGAAGTGAAGAAGCTCGAACCCCACGACCCCGGCCTGACCATCCCGCACATGGGCTGGAACGCAATCTCGCTCGCCCATGCCCACCCGCTCTTTACCGGCGTCGAGCACGGCGCCCACATGTACTTCGCCAACTCCTTCGCCTTGACGCCTTCGAACCCCGAGGACGTCCTGGCGACCACCGATCACGGCGGCCCGTTCACGGCCGCCGTGGCCAAGGGCAACGTGGCCGGCGTACAGTTCCACCCCGAAAAATCCCAAGCCGCGGGGCTCGCCCTGCTCGCCAACTTCCTGGAATGGCGCCCATGATCCTCTATCCCGCCATCGACTTGAAGGACGGCCAGTGCGTGCGTCTGCTGCACGGCGACATGGAGAAGGCCACGGTCTTCAACACCTCGCCGGTCGATCAGGCCGAGCGTTTCGTCAAGGATGGTTTCTCGTGGCTGCACGTGGTCGACCTGAACGGGGCTATCCAGGGCAAGTCGATCAACACCATCGCCGTTCAGTCGATTCTGGAGTCGATCTCCATTCCGGTGCAGCTGGGCGGCGGCATTCGGACCCTCGAAGGCGTCGAGGCCTGGATCGAGGCCGGCGTCTCGCGCGTCATCCTGGGCACCATCGCCGTCCATGACCCAGACCTGGTCCGCAAGGCCGCCCGCCTGTGGCCCGAACAGATCGCCGTGGCTGTCGATGTGCGCGACGGCAAGGTGGCCATCGACGGCTGGACTGGCCTGTCGGACCTGTCGGCCATCGACCTGTCGCGACGCTTCGAAGACGTGGGCGTGGCCGCCCTGATCATCACCGACATCAGCCGCGACGGCGCCCTGACGGGGGTCAATGTCGACGGCGTGGGCGAACTGGCCGACGCCGTGTCGATCCCGGTCATCGCCTCGGGCGGCGTCGCTTCGACAGCCGACATCGAGCGCCTGAAGGCCCGCGAGGGCGTGGAGATCGCCGGCGCCATCCTGGGCCGCTCGCTCTATGCCGGCACCATCAAGCCGTCCGAAGCCCTGACCATCGCGGCCGCCTGATGCTGAAGACCCGAATCATTCCCTGTCTCGACGTCAAGGACGGCCGGGTGGTGAAGGGGGTCAATTTCGTGGCCCTGCGCGACGCCGGCGACCCGGTGGAGCAGGCCCGCGCCTATGACGCGGCGGGGGCCGACGAGCTGATGTTCCTGGACATCACCGCCTCCAGCGACGGCCGAGGGCTGCTGCTGGACGTCATTTCCCGCACCGCCGAGGTCTGTTTCATGCCGGTCTCGGTGGGCGGCGGCGTGCGCGAGGTGGCCGACATGCGCCGCCTGCTGCTGGCCGGGGCCGACAAGGTGTCGATCAACACCGCGGCCGTCGAGAACCCTGCCCTGGTGTCGGCTGGGGCCAACGCCTTCGGCGCCCAGTGCGTGGTGGTGGCCATCGACGCCAAGGCCCGCCCCGACGGGTCGGGGTGGAACGTCTGGACCTATGGCGGCCGCCGGGACACCGGCCTCGACGTCGTCGAGTACGCGGCCCTGTGCGTCCAGCGGGGAGCGGGCGAGATCCTGCTGACCTCGATGGACCGCGACGGGGCCAAAATCGG
The DNA here is from genome assembly GCF_049896345.1 of Caulobacter sp. DWR2-3-1b2. Lineage (NCBI taxonomy): Bacteria > Pseudomonadati > Pseudomonadota > Alphaproteobacteria > Caulobacterales > Caulobacteraceae > Caulobacter > Caulobacter sp. DWR2-3-1b2. The sequence continues at coordinate 673,058 of NZ_JAFCUC010000001.1, forward strand.
CTACGACATTCCTCTGCTCAAGGCCGTGACCGGGGCGGTGACCGTGCCGGTGATCGCCTCGGGCGGGGCGGGCAAGACCGAACACCTGGTCGAGGCCGCTCGCGACGGCCATGCCGCCGCCGTTCTGGCCGCTTCGATCTTCCACTTCGGCGAGATCAGCATCGGCGAGGCCAAGCGGGCCATGGCCGCCGCCGGCATCGCCGTGCGCCTGGACGACCTGCAGGGGGCCGCATGAGCCGATTGTTCGAGGTGCTTGAGCGTCTGGCCGCCACGATCGAGGCCCGCAAGGGTGGCGACCCGTCGGTGTCCTACACCGCCAAGCTGCTGGCCGACCCGGCCTTGGCCGCCAAGAAGCTGGGCGAGGAAGCCGTCGAGACGGTGATCGCCGCCGTCGCCCAGGGTCCGGACGCTTTGGCCAGCGAGAGCGCCGATCTGCTGTACCATTGGCTGGTGCTGCTGGCGGCTTCCGGGGTTTCACTGGACGCCGTGGCCGAGAAATTGGCTGGCCGCGAAGGGACATCGGGTTTGGCCGAAAAGGCGTCGCGCGCCTAGAGCATTTTTCGAGCGAAGTGGTTCCGGTTCGCGTGAAGAAAAATGCCTCAAAACAAAAGATTAGAGCTCACGGCCTGACGCAGTCAGGTCGGGAAATGCTCTAGCCCAGCAGCTTGCTGAGGAGCGCCGAGTGCAGGCTCCAGCCCAGGAAGCCCGCTAGGCCCATGATGACGCCAAGCGCTCCGAAGGCCCAGGACGCCCAGAGCGCCGCCGAGATCTCCACCAACGCCGCCACGGCCGCGATGGAGACGGCGATCGAGATCAGGGCGTCGGAAGCATCGAACTGATCGTCATGGACGTTGAGCGCGTCATATCGAGCGGAAAACCCCTCGGCCCTGGCCTTGAGCATAGGGACCTCCGCCTTGTACTTGGCGATCTCGGTCCCTAGCCGCAGGACCTCGACATCGACCGCCGCCAGCGGGCGCGCGCCAGCGGACAGAGCCAGCAGCCGTACCTGGGTTTGGGCCGTTTCGTCGATGTGGCGCTTGGTCTTGGTGGCCTGGTACTCGTTCCAGGCGTCAACGCCATCCGATTGGGCCTGCTGCATCGCCTGGACGATGTTGCCGTCCTTGACCCCGCACAGGCCCATGAAGATCGACAGGGACACCACGGTGATCGCCACGCGCCGGTTGAAGCTCTTGTCCTTGGCCTCGGCCCCGATCTCGATGTCCATGCGCGTCTCCGGAAGTGCGGCGAAGCTTGGCGCCACAATCGTGGCGACCGCTGGGCGCGTTCAGACCCTAGGCGGCCGCCGCTTCAGCGCCACATAGAAGGCCCCATCGCCGCCGTGGCGCTTGTCGGCCGGCGAGACGCCCGCCACGATGTCGCGCAGGGCGGGGCCGGCCAGCCACTCAGGCGTACGTGACCGGAGCACGCCCTGCCCGATCCGCCCCTTGCCGGTAATCACCAAGGCGGCGCGATGGCCGTCTTGCCAGGCGCGGCGCAGGAAGGCCTCAAGCACCGGCTTGGCGCGGTCCTGATCCAGGCCGTGCAGGTCGAGGCGCGCCTCCAACGGCGTGTGCTCGCGGGCGATCTTGCGCTTGCGGTTGGGTTCGATGCCCTCGAGCGGACCGGGCGAGCGCTTGTTTCCCGCCGGCTTGAGGCTGTGAGGGTCGAGCAGGAGCGGGGCAAGCGGCTGGAGCGTCGTGGGCTGGGCCAGCGACTTTTCGGCCTTGGGGGCCCAACCAACGGCCTTCTGGGTCGCCTTGGCCTTCACCGTGGCGGTGACCATGCCCCACAGGCGCATCTCGTCCTGGCGGGGCGGCCGTTTCATCGCTAGCCCCGAGGAACCAACCGATAGAGCCGCAGCTCATGGCGCACGCGCCCGGCCTCGGCTCCGGCCGCCGCGCCCGTGCCCACATAGAGATCGGCCCGCACGTCGCCCTTGATCGCCCCCCCCACGTCGAGCGCCACCGCCAGGCGGCGGTAGGCGGGGAAGGCGCCGCTGAGCTTGGGCGCGCTGGCGTCGAGCCAGTAGAGCTCGCCCATCGCATGCTTGCTGGGGTCGATGGCGATGGCGCGGCCAGCCGGCAGCGGGATCCCCGCCGCCCCCACCGCCTGCTTGCCATCATCGGCCAAGGTCTGGAAGAACACGTAGCGAGGGTTCAGCCGCATGATGGCGTCGGCCTCGGGGCCGCGATGGTCGGCCAGCCATGTGCGGATGGCGTCGCCCGAGGTGTTGTTGTCGGGCAGCAGCCCGCGTTCGCGCATGGCGGTGGCGATGCCGACGAAGGGCCGGCCATTGCTGCCGGCGAAGGCGGCGCGCACGCGGCGGCCGTCCGGCAGGATCAGCACGCCCGAGCCTTGGATCTGCAAGAAGAACAGCTCCTCCGGCCGCATCCAGGCCAGGGGCCGGTTTTCGGTCGAAGCCTCGATGGCGGCGCGGTCGGGATAGGGCACGAACTGGCCGCCCTCGACCCGGCCGGTGACCCTCTTGCCCGCGAAGCCGGGTTCGAACTGACCCAGGTCCAACACCACCAGGTCGACGGGCTTGCCCCGAAGAGGGGCGCTGAACTCCGCCGAGCGCGACATCCGCGCCGCGGATTCCGGGGCGAAATAGGCGGTCAGCGTGCCCTGGCCGGGGATCTGCTCGGGTCGGAAATTGATTTCCAGGAAGCGGCGCGCCTCGGCGTCGTCGGCCGGGCGATCGGCGCGGGCCTTGCGGCAGACCTCGGCCATGGCAGGGTCCGTGGCCACGCCGCAGCCCTGGCGAAAGGCGTCCAGGGCGCCGAGGTGGTCTTCCTGCGACCAGCCGGCCAGGTCGGCGAACGCCACGACGCTTCCGGGCGCGGTCGGCGTCGTCTCGACCGACCCATGCCCCACGGCGACGGGTCCGGTCGGCTTGATCGGCGCCGTGGTGGCGCAGGCCGCGAGCGCCAGGACGGCGAAGGCGGCGACCAAGCCTCCTCGAACCCCCCAAAGACGCGGCATCAGGCCTCCGCGACGTCGACGCGGACCAGGGTCCAGTTGGGGTTCTTGCTCTTCAGGTCGCGCTGGAAGGTCCAGAGGTCGGCTGTGCGACGATCGTCGACCGCCTCGCCAGCGGCGCTGGTCGAGCGGGTGCGAACCTCGGCCAAGATGCGCACCACCGCCTTGGCGACGTCGCCCTCTACGGTGATGGAGTCCAGATCGGTGCGCGGAGAGGCCAGGAACTCGGCCTTTTCGGTGCGGCCCTCGGCTTCGCGGGCGGCGATGGCGCCTTCGAAATTGGCCATGACGTCCTCGGCCAGCAACGGCTTGAGCGTTTCGCGATCGCCGGCGGCAAAGGCCTTGACGATCAGCTCATAGGCTTGCCGAGATCCGCTCAGGAAGTGGCCGATATCGAAATCGGACTGCCGGGCGCGCAGGGCGGCCAGGCCGCTGAGCGCCTCGCCGGCCACTTCGGGCCTCTTGACGTCATGCGGCAGGGCGCTAGCCGGCACGGCGGCGGGGGCGTCCTCGGGCTGACGTCCAACCCGGCGACCCAGGGTGGCGTAGAGCTGGTAGAGGATGACCGCGGCCAGAACCGCGAGGATAATCCATTCAAACACGACAGTTTCCGCTCATTCACCAGGGTCGGGCGGCCAAGACGGGCGCCCAGCCGGGACATCTATCCTATATAGGACAGACGGGCTCGCGCGACAGGCGCCCGGCGTTGCGTGCCAGTCGCCCGCGTGTTAGCAGCCCCGCTCTCTCCTAGCGGCCAATTTCGACGCCGAATACGGATTTATCGCCCATGACCGACACGACCGCCGCTCCGACCGCCCCGCAGGACGACACCGCAGGGACGGAAACCGGCATCCGCATCATCGCCCAGTTCGTGCGCGACTTCTCATTTGAGAGCCCGCACGCCCCCGACTCGCTGCGCGCCGGCGGCCCGCCGCCCGCCATCGACATGGGCGTCGAGATGAACGCCCGGGGCCGCACCGACGGCCTGTTCGAGGTGGACCTGAAGCTGTCGGCCCGCGCCACGCGCGACGAACAGCCGGTTTTTCATGTCGAGGTCCTGTACGGCGGCCTGTTCCACATTGGCGGCGTTTCGGAAGCCGATCTGGAACCCGTCCTGCTGATCGAGTGCCCGCGCTTCCTGTTCCCGTTCGCCCGTCGCCTGATCGCCGATGTCACCAGTGAGGGCGGCTTCCCGCCCTTCCTGATCGACCCGATCGACTTCGCCGGAGTCTATGCGGCCCGCAAGGCCCAAGCCGAGGGCGTAGTGATCGGAAACGCCTGATTTCAGGCGGATCGCTGAATTGGAAAAAGCCCCGGTCGCGCACAGCGACAGGGGCTTTTTGCTGGAAATGGGACAGGCGCCAATCAAGGCTGAAGTCGGTACCCACCCATCTCGGTGATCAAGATCCGCGCCATCGCTGGGTCGGGCTCGATCTTCTGGCGCAGGCGGTAAACGTGGGTCTCCAGCGTGTGGGTCGTGACCCCGGCGTTGTAGCCCCAGACCTCGGTCAGCAGTTCCTCGCGCGACACCGGCTTGGCGCCGGCGCGGTAGAGGTATTTCAGGATGTTGGTTTCCTTCTCGGTCAGCCGGACCTTCTTCTGCTTCTCGTCGATCAGCAGCTTGGCGGACGGGCGGAACTCGTAGGGCCCGATCCGGAACAGGGCGTCTTCCGAGGCCTCGTAACTGCGCAGCTGGGCGCGGATGCGGGCCAGCAGCACACCGAAGCGGAAGGGCTTGGTGACATAGTCATTGGCGCCGGACTCCAGCCCTAGGATGGTGTCGCTGTCGCTGGCCGCCGCCGTCAGCATGATCACCGGGGCGGTGACCCCGTTCTTGCGCATCAGCCGGCAGGCCTCGCGGCCGTCCATGTCGGGAAGATCAACGTCCAGCAAAACCAGGTCGGGCTTGAGTTCACGGGCCATCCGCACGCCATCGCCGGCCGTCGGAGCCTCGGCGACGGTGAACTCCTCGTGAAGGGCCAATTGCTCGGCGAGCGCGCCGCGCAGATCATCGTCGTCATCGACCAGGAGAAGGGTTTTGCGTTGCGCCATGAGCGGGAACATGCACCGCTGCGGCACCCGGCGCCAAGGGCGCTTCTGGACAAGCCGCCGCTCGATGACCTTTCGCGCCCATGCCGACGGCCAGATGACGCTGAACGGTTACACCGTGCGCTGCGCGCTGGGCAAGGCCGGGGTGATCGCGGCGATCGACAAGCGCGAGGGCGATAATCGGAGCCCGCTGGGCGCCTGGCCGATCCGCCGCGTGCTCTATCGGCCGGATGCCTATCCAAACGGCCCGACCACCGCCCTGCCCGCCGCGCCCATCGCACGCCACGATGGCTGGTGCGACGCGCTGGGCGATGGGGCTTATAATCGACCGGTGACCCTGCCCTATCCGGCCAGCGCCGAGCGGATGTGGCGCGATGACGAGATCTACGATCTGGTCCTGGTGCTCGGCCACAACGACGATCCGCCGGTCGACGGCCTGGGTTCGGCGATCTTCCTGCACCTGGCGCGGGACGACTATCCAGGCACCGAAGGCTGCGTCGCCCTGGCGCGGGCCGATGTCGAGGCGCTGCTGGCGGAGGCCAAACCGGGCGACGCGGTGGAGATCATCGCCGACTAGAGCATTTTTCGAGCGAAGTGGTTCCGGTTCGCGTGAAGAAAAATGCCTCAAAACAAAAGATTAGAGCTCACGGCCTGACGCAGTCAGGTCGAGAAATGCTCTAGGCGCGCGTCCCAAACAGCGCCGAACCCACGCGGACCGAGGTGGCGCCGCAGGCGATGGCGATCTCGAAATCGTCGCTCATGCCCATCGAGAGCTTGGACAGGCCGTTGCGCGCCGCGATCTCGCCCAGCATCCGAAAATGCGGCGTGGGATCCATGTCGGCTGGCGGAATGCACATCAGCCCGTCCACGGGCAGATCCAGGCCCCGACAGAGGGCGACGAAGGCCTCGGCCTGATCGGGGAGCACGCCGGCCTTCTGCGGCTCCTCGCCGGTATTGACCTGGACGAACAGGCGCGGCGCCTTGCCCTGGCTCTGGATCTCGCCCGCCAGGGCACGGGCCAGTTTCTCGCGGTCGAGGCTTTCGATGACGTCAAAGAAAGCCACGGCGTCGCGGGTCTTGTTGCTTTGCAAGGGTCCGATCAGCCGCAGCTCGACCGCGGATCGTCGTTCGCTCCAGCGACCCATGGCCTCTTGAACGCGATTTTCCCCGAACACCCGCTGGCCCGCGTCGAGAATGGGGGCGATATGGTCCCAGGGCTGCAGCTTGGACACCGCCACCAAGGTCACGGCGTCGGCCGGTCGGCCGGCTGCGAGCGCGGCGGCCTGGATGCGGGATTGGACCGAGGAGTAGACGTCAGACATGGATTCAAGGCGCGCGATCGACGAGATGGAGGTCCTGTTTAGAACGGCTACGCGGTTTCGCCCATGGCTCGTGCGCGGAAAGCCGGCCCCGCGCCTCCTGTTCTTCACCGATCCGCTGCGCACGCCCGATCCCGAAGGCGTAGCCGAGCGCCTGCCTCCCGGCGCCGCTGTGGTGTTTCGAGCCTTTGGCGCTCCGGACGCCGAGGCGCGGGGCCAAAAACTCAGGCAAATCACCTACCGGCGCGGCCTCCTTTTGCTGATCGGCGCGAACGCTGAGCTGGCCGAACGGCTCGGCGCCGACGGCCTGCACCTGCCGGAACGCATGACTGCCGAACTTCCCGCGATTCGCGCGCGTCATGCCCATTGGTGGCTGACCGTGGCCGCTCATGGCGAGGACGCGGCGCGGGCGGGCGCGGCGGCGGGGGCGGATGCGCTGGTGGTGTCGCCGATCTTCTCCAGCGCCAGCCCCTCGGCCGGTCCGCCGCTCGGCGTTGAGGCGCTGAAACGGATCGTCGCGGCCGTCCCGACGCCGGTCTATGCCTTGGGCGGCGTGCGGGCGAGCACGGTCGACCAATTGCTGGATAGCGGGATCATCGGAATAGCAGCAGTGGAAGCCTTCGGCGCCTAGAACTTGAAGGCGGTTTCCAGTTTCACGCGGGGCGCGGTTTCCTGGATCTCGTTCTTGCGGGCGTTCAGGGCGGGGTTGTTGTCGCCCAAGGCCACGGCGCCGCCAACCCGGATCGACGGGGTGACGCTGTAATAGGCCCCTGCCTGGACGTCCTTCAGCTCCATCTCACGATTAAGCGGCCGGTCGAGGTCGAGCTTGAGGCCCCACTTGCCCTTCTTGGCGTCCCACTTCAGGGACTGCTTCGGGCCTTCCGGCGCAAAGGGCGCGATCTGGGCGGGCTTGCTGAAGTCGTTCTTGACGGTGAAGTCCGCGCGAGGCTTGCTTTGGGCATGGACCATCGTCGTCGATCCCAACAGGATCAACGCCGTAGCCCCAGCCATGAAATACCGTGCCGCGAACATCGCTACTCGAACCTAACCCAACCCGGACCCGATATAGGTCAACCGACATATAGGATTGGGTTCCCTGAAAATCGATTAAAGGCCTGAGTACAACGCGGTCAACCGCCCTTGGATCGGAGCAAGCGTCGCAAGAGTCGATTCAGCGGGCGCCTGTGGCGGTCCTGCCACGCGATTCCTGTTTTGACGCGGCGCGACCATGCTATAGACCGCTTCCGGCTGCGGGGGCGCGCCAGGATGCGCGATCGCGTCGGCGAGACATTGGAGCGAGGTACTATGGCGTTTGAGCGTGGGTCGGTGTTGCGCGGCGTCGCCGCTGGCGTTCTGGCGTTGTCGGTTGTCGTGGGCGTATCCGCCTGCGGAAGCACCAAGGGTCCCAGGACCTTCACCAGCCAAAGCGATGAGCCGGGTTTCAACCCCTTCAATCTCGGACGCTCCAAGCAGGCCCCGGCCGCCTCGGGCGCGATTGGCGTCAACGGCTTCCTGTGGCGCGCCAGCCTGGACACCCTGGCCTTCATGCCCCTGGCCTCGGCCGACCCTTACGGCGGCGTGATCGTCACCGACTGGTACTCCAATCCAGAAAAGCCGGACGAGCGCTTCAAGGCCACGGTCTACATCCTTGACACTCGCCTTCGGGCCGACGGCCTGAACGTCACGATCTTCAAGCAGGTTAAGGACGCCAGCGGGACCTGGAGCGACAGCACGGCCACCGAGCAGACGGCGACCGACGTCGAGAACGCCATCCTGACGCGAGCCCGTCAGCTTCGCCTTTCCAACATCAAGAACTAGGGCTTCCCTGGTTCTTCGTGGGAGCCCTTTGTCCGCGTGACAAAAGGCTCCCGTTCGCACTTTTACAAGGCGCGCCTGGGCCGAAACCGCTTAAGACTTCCGCGGATTACGCCAGAGGCGTGACGCCCCGCACCTACAGTCTGGTTTCATGGCCCGCTACAATCCCAAAGACACCGAGCCCAAGTGGCGCGCCGCCTGGGCGAACGCCAACACCTTCCTGACGCCGATCACCCGCGACGCGCGTCCGAAATACTATGTGCTCGAGATGTTCCCCTATCCCTCGGGGCGCATCCACATGGGCCATGTGCGCAACTACGCCATGGGCGACGTCGTGGCCCGCTATAAGCGCGCCCAGGGCTTCAACGTGCTGCATCCGATGGGCTGGGACGCGTTTGGCATGCCGGCCGAGAACGCCGCAATGGAGCGCGGCGTCCACCCCAAGGCCTGGACCTACGACAACATCGCCGCCATGCGCGAGCAATTGAAGGCTCTGGGCCTTTCAATCGACTGGTCGCGCGAGTTCGCCACCTGCGACCCGGCCTATTACGGCAAACAGCAGGCCTGGTTCCTGCGCCTGCTGAAGCGCGGCCTGGTCTATCGCAAGGAAGCCTCGGTCAACTGGGATCCGGTCGACATGACCGTCCTGGCCAATGAGCAGGTCATCGACGGCAAGGGCTGGCGCTCGGGCGCGACCGTGGAGAAGCGCAAGCTGACCCAGTGGTTCCTGCGTATCACCGATTATGCCGACGCCCTGATCGACGGCCTCAAGACCCTGGATCGCTGGCCCGAGAAGGTCCGGATCATGCAGGAGAACTGGATCGGCCGGTCCAAGGGCCTGCGGTTCACCTTCAAGTTCGACGGTGTCGCGCCCGAGGGTCATGCCACCGGCCTGGAGGTCTACACCACGCGCCCTGACACCCTGTTCGGCGCCAGCTTCGTGGGCATCGCTCCCGAGCATCCGCTGGCCGAGCAACTGGCGGCGGCCGACCCCGCTGTGGCCGCCTTTGTCGCCGAGTGCCGCCGGGGCGGGACGTCGGAGGCCGATATCGAAGGCGCCGAGAAGCTGGGCCGCGACACCGGGCTGCGGGTCGTCCACCCACTGGACAACAGCAAGACCCTGCCGGTCTGGATCGCCAATTTCATCCTGATGGACTACGGCACGGGCGCGATCTTCGCCTGCCCGGCCCATGACCAGCGCGACCTGGACTTCGCCCGCAAGTACGACCTGCCCGTCCTGCCGGTGGTGCTGCCGCCGGGCGAAGACGCCGCGACTTTCAACGTCGGCAAGGAGGCCTATGTCGGCCCCGGCGCGATCTTCAATTCCGAATTCCTGGACGGTCTGGATATCGAGGCGGCCAAGACCGAGGCGGTGGCGCGCATCGAGGCCATGGACCAAGGCCAGGGCGCGACCGTCTATCGCCTGCGCGACTGGGGCGTCTCGCGGCAGCGCTATTGGGGTTGCCCGATCCCCGTGATCCACTGCTCGGCCTGCGGCCCCGTCGGCGTGCCGGAAGATCAGTTGCCGGTGGTGCTGCCCGACGACGTCGCCTTCGACAAGCCGGGCAATCCGCTGCTGCGACATCCGACCTGGCGTCACACCACCTGCCCTACCTGCGGCGGCAAGGCTGAGCGCGAAACCGACACGCTGGACACCTTTGTCGACAGCTCCTGGTACTTCGCCCGCTTCACCGACCCGACCGCGGCCGAACCGATCAACAAGGACGCGGCCGACCACTGGATGGCGGTCGATCAATATATCGGCGGCGTCGAGCACGCGGTTCTGCACCTGCTCTATGCCCGCTTCATCACCAGGGCGCTGAAGGACGAGGGCCTGCTGTCGGTGGAGGAGCCGTTCGCTGGCCTGTTCACCCAGGGCATGGTCACCCACGAGGCCTACAAGAACGCCACCGGGGAGTGGGTCGAGCCCTCGGACATCCGTATCACCGTCGAGGGCAATGCACGCTCGGCCGCCCACGCCACGACCGGCGAGCCGATCACCATCGGCGACATCGAGAAAATGTCGAAATCCAAGAAGAACGTCGTCGCCCCCGAGGACATCTTCGAGGCCTACGGCGTCGACGCCGCCCGCCTGTTCGTGATGAGCGACAGCCCGCCCGAGCGTGACGTGCAGTGGACCAACAGCGGTGTCGAAGGCTCCTGGCGATTCACCCACCGCGTGTGGAATGAGTTTGACAGCCAGCCAGCGGGCGATTTCGCCCATGATGACAGCGACGCCGCCGCCCTGGCCCTGCGCAAGGGCGCGCACCGCCTGATCGGCTTCGTCACCGACTCGATCGAGGGCTTCCGCTTCAACAGCGGCGTGGCGCGTCTGTATGAGTTCCTGAACATGCTGAAGGCCGCCCCGGCCGAGGGCGCGTCTCAGGGTGTCCTGGCCGCCCGCGCCGAGGCGCTGGAAATCCTGGCGCGCCTGATCTCACCCTTCACGCCCCACCTGGCAGAAGAGGCCTGGGCCCATCTGGGCGAAAGCGGCATGGTGGTCGACGCGCCGTGGCCCAAGGCCGACGCGGCCCTGGCGGCCGACGACGAGCGCGTGCTGCCGATCCAGATCAACGGCAAGCGTCGCGGCGAAATCAAGGTCAAGGCCGGGACGGCCGAGGCCGAGGTGGAGAAAATCGCTCTGGCGGACGCCGCCGTCCTGGCCCACCTTGGGGGCCTGACTGTTCGCAAGGTGATCGTGGTGAAAGACCGTATCGTCAACATCGTGGCTGGCTGATCGATGAACCGCTTTCCGCTCTTAAAGATCTTTCCGGCGGCCCTGATCGCCGCCTCCGCCGTGGCCCTGGTGGGTTGCGGCTTCACGCCCCTGTACGGACCGCAGATCGTCACCAAGGGCCTGGGCGCCATAGAGGTGGTCGCGCCCGAAGGCCGCTCAGGCTATCTGGTGCGCGAGCAGCTGGACGACGCCCTGGCGCGCGACGTCAATGTCCTGCCCTCGCACAAGCTGGTCTTCACGCTGAAGGAGATGCGCTACGCCCGCGGCGTGCGCGTCGACAACGTGGCCAACCGCTACGAGCTGAACCTGACGGCCTATTGGCAGCTGCTGGACGCCAAGACCGGCCTGACGGTGCGCGCTGGCACGGCCAACGCCGCAGTGACCTACGACTCCGCCGACCAGCCCTATGCCGCCATCGCGGCTCAGCAGGACGGGCAGGAGCGGGCGGCGACCGAGGTGGCGCGCAAGATCCAGCTCGACCTGGCCGTCTGGTTGGCGGGCAAGGCCAAGGCCTAGGATCCTAGCCCATGATCCTGTCGAAGCGACCGGACATCGAACGCTTCCTGAAGGACCCGTCCCGCGAGATCCGGGCCGTGGTGATCTATGGCCGTGATCGAGGAGTCGTGCGCGATCGCGCCGACCAACTGGCCAAGCGCCTGTTCGAGCGGCCCGACGATCCCTTCGACACCGCCCAGCTGACCGAGAGCGATCTCGACAGCCAGGCTGGCAAGCTGGAGGACGAGCTGTCGGCCCTGTCGATGATGGGCGGGCGCCGCCTGGTGCGCTTGCGGCTGACGGGCGAGAAGGCTGGACCCGACAAACAGGCCGCCGAGGCCCTCGCCCGCCATGTGGAGGGCCAGCTCAACCCGGACGCCCTGTTCCTGATCGAAGCCGGGGCGCTCGACCGCAACTCGGCCCTGCGCAAGGCCGCCGAGAAGTCGACCGGCGCGGCGGTTATCCCCTGTTACGAGGACGAAGCCGGAGACCTGGCCCGCCTGACCCGCGAGACCCTGGCCAAGGACAAGGTCAGTCTGAACGGCGAGGCTCTGGACCTGTTCGTCTCGCGCCTGCCCAAGGAGCGCGGCGTGGCCCGGGCCGAGATCGAGCGCCTGGCGCTCTATCTGAACCCGGGCAGCGGCTTTGTGGCCACCCCGGCCGACCTGACCGACTTCCTGGGGGTCGAGCCCGAGGCCTCACTGGGCGACGCCGCCGTCGACGCCTTTGGCGGCCGCCTGGGTCCCGCCCAGGCCGGCCTGCGCCGCGCCGCCGCCGAGGGTGAGGGCGGACCCGCAGCGGTGAGAGCCATGGGCTACCATCTGGGCCGCCTGCGCCGCACCTTGACCCTGCACAAAAACGGCATCGACCTGGCCGCCGCCGCCAAGGCGTCGGGCGTGTTCTGGAAGACCGAGCGCGAATTCCTGCGCCAGGCCCGCGCCTGGACGCTGGACCAGCTGCTGATGGTCCAGGCCGAGGTGCTGGCCGCCGACAAGGCCTGCAAGACCTCCGGCTCGCCCGACCAGCTGATTTCCGAGCGTCTGGCCCTGCAGATCGCCGGCAAGGCGCGGCGGCTGGGGCTGTAGCAAGCCGCTGGGGTAAAAGGTCAGCGCCAGACTAGGAGTCGCTCGCGCCGTCAAGCTTCAGCTTAGTTCTAGATCTTCAAAACTGTGGAAAACGACAGATCCGACGGCGACCAATTTCACGCCATTTCCTCAGAATAATACCTATGGATCAATAGGTTGTCGCCCGTTTGCGACCAGATCAATCTCGCCTGTCGAAAACAGAGCCGGCAGGACCACGGCAAAGGTCCGCTCCATGCGCGACAGACGGGTCCGTTTTCGGAGTCAGATGGCGCGGGTCAGGCGACCGCAGAGGTCATCGAGTTGCTCGAGCGTCGCATAGCGGATCGTCAGGGCGCCGGCCCCGCCACGGTCGTCGATCTCGACATCGAGGCCGAGCAGCGACGACAGGTCGGCTTCCAGCGACTGCGTGTCGGTGTCCTTCGACTTCGCGGGACGACCACCGGCCGACTTGGCGCGAACTTCGCCGGCGGCGTGCGGGGTCCGGCGGGCCAGGGCCTCGGCGTCGCGGACCGACAGGCCCTTGGCGATGACTTCCTTGGCCAGCGCCGTCGGATCCGGAGCCGAGGCGATGGCGCGGGCGTGGCCGGCGGTCAGTTCACCCGAGGTCACGTAGGACTGCACCGCGTCGGGCAGGTTCAGCAGGCGCAGGGTATTGGCGACGTGGCTGCGACTCTTGCCGACGGTCTGGGCGATCGCTTCCTGGGTGCGACCGAACTTCTCTAGCAGCACCTTGTAGCTCAGCGCCTCTTCCAAGGCGTTGAGGTCGGCGCGCTGGACGTTCTCGATGATGCCTATCTCGAGCACCGCCAAATCGTCCAACTCGCGGATCATGATCGGGATGGTCTTGAGGCCGGCGCGTTGCGCGGCTCGCCAGCGGCGCTCGCCGGCGACGATCTGATACTCGCCTGGGGCGCCAGCGGCGGGGCGGACCAGGATCGGCTGCAGCACGCCCTTCTCGCGGATCGAGTCCGAAAGTTCTACCAAGTCATCCTCGCGGAATGTCCGGCGCGGCTGGTTGGGGTTACGGCGGATCAGTTCGATCGGGGCTTCGCGCGACCCTCCCACGGTATCACCGGGGGCCTGGGCGGGCGCGGATTCGACCTCGCCGAGCAGAGCCGACAGGCCCCGACCCAGACCACGACGACCTTCAGACATCCCCGGCTCTCCCACCACAACCGACTCCCGCACGCGCTCAACATTCAACTCAGACAATGACTTGGCTGGTTATCCTCAAGCGGGCTCTACGCCGCTTGGGCCAACCGTGACTTTTCACGCGTGATCACTTCGCGCGCCAGACGCAGGTAAGCCTGGCTGCCGGCGCATTTCAGATCATAGAGCAGCACGGGTTTACCGAACGACGGTGCCTCGGACACCCGGACGTTGCGGGGTATGACCGCGTCATAGACCTTGTCGCCAAAGTGTTGCCGAACATCCCGCGCCACCTGGTCGGACAGACTGTTGCGGCGGTCGTACATGGTCAGCACCACGCCCTGGATTTCCAGCTTGGGATTCAAGCTGCCGCGCACGCGTTCGATGGTTCGCATCAGCTGAGTGAGGCCCTCCAGAGCGAAGAATTCGCACTGCAGCGGCACGAACACGGCGTCGGCGGCGGTCATGGCGTTGACGGTCAGCACGTTCAGCGAGGGCGGGCAGTCGATCAGCACATAGGTGTAGGGGCCGCCGGCGCGGAGCGGCTCCAGGGCGTCGCGCAAACGGTAGGACCGGCGCGCTACCTGGCCAAGCTCGATCTCGACGCCCGACAGGTCGGCGTCGGCGGGAATGACGTCCAAGCCCGGCAGCTCGGTGCGGACCGCGGCGTCGACGACCGGTTTCTCGCCCATCAACACGTCATAGAGCGTGGTCTTGCGCTGCATGCGGGTGATGCCCAGGCCCGTCGAGCAATTGCCCTGCGGATCGGCGTCGATCAGCAGCACCCGTTCGCCGCAGGCCGCCAGGGCCGTGCCCAGATTGATCGCGGTGGTGGTCTTGCCGACCCCGCCCTTCTGATTGGCGATCGCCAGGACGCGCAGCGGTTGGTCAGACTTTACGGACACTTTTAAGCCCTTTCACTTGCACGATCTGGCCTCGCGGGTCGCTCAGGGAGGGCCGCAGGTCGGACTCGAATTTCCAATAGGTCGCGGCCTCGACCAGTTCCGCATCGACATCCTGTCCCTTCAGGAACCAGCCCGTCGCGCCGCGCTTCAGGTAGGGCTGGGCGTAACCCAGAAGTCTGACCATCGGCGCGCAGGCCCGAGCCGTGACGACATCGACCTTGAGGTCGAGCTCCTCGGCGCGACCGTTATGAACCTCAGCGGGCAGCTTCAGGTCATCGACCACCGCGTGCAGGAACTTGCAACGCTTGGTCATGCTCTCGATCAGATGGACCTTGGCGCCCGGCGTGTCCTTCAACAGGATCGCCAGCACCACGCCCGGCAAGCCAGCGCCGGCGCCCAGGTCGGCCCAGATTCTGGCCTCGGGCTCCAGCTTCAGAAGTTGCGCGCTGTCCCAGGCATGGCGGTTCCAGAAGTTTGGTAGCGAGGCCGGCCCCACCAGGTTCATCACGGCGTTCCACTCGGTGAGCAGGGCTTGAAAACGCCGCAGGTCGGACAGCTGGGCCTCGCTACATGCCGTTAACCGCTGGAAGGCGGCTGCGTCGAGGGGCTCGAGCGGTTCGATGATCAGGTCGGTCATGGGATCAGGCTGCACGGGCGCGCCGCACATGGGCCAGCAGCGCCGTCAGGGCTCCTGGCGTCACGCCTTCGATACGGGCCGCCTGGCCCAGGGTGAGAGGTTTGACGCGCTGCAGCTTCTCGCGCACCTCGTTCGACAGACTGCCCACCAAGGCGTAGTCCAGATCGCCCGGCAGGCGCAGATCCTCTTCCCTGCGGAAGGCTTCGGCGTCGATGCGTTGGCGGTCGAGATAGCCGGCATAGGCCGCCTCGATCTCGATCTGCTCGCGGGCCATCGGGCTCCACGTGGAAATCTCCGGCCATACCGAGGTCAGGCCGTCGAGCGTAACCTCCGGCAGGGCGAGCATGGCCAGGACGTCGCGGCGCTGGCCGTCGGCATTAACCTTGAAGCCGGCCTTCACGGCGGCGGCCGGCGTCAGATTGACCGAACGGGCAAAGGCCCGAACGGCCGCAAGCTCGGCCTTCTTCATGGACCAGGCGGCTGCACGGTCCTTCCCCACGCAGCCCAGTTCAAGGCCGCGATCGGTCAGGCGCTGGTCGGCGTTGTCGGCCCGCAGCACCAGGCGAAACTCGGCGCGGCTGGTGAACATGCGATAGGGTTCGGTGACGCCCCGGGTGACCAGGTCGTCGATCATCACGCCGATATAGGCCTCATCGCGGGCGAAGATCGCGGGCTCCTTGCCCTGCCCCGCCCGCGCGGCGTTCAGGCCGGCGACCAGGCCTTGGGCGCCCGCTTCCTCATAACCCGTCGTGCCGTTGATCTGACCCGCCAGGTAGAGTCCGGCCAGGCGCTTGGCCTCAAGGGTCGGGTAGAGCTCGCGCGGGTCGACATAGTCGTACTCGATCGCATAGCCATACCGGATGACCTCGACGGTCTCGAGGCCCGGCATGGTGCGGAGGAACAGCAATTGCGTCTCGGGCGAGAC
Source organism: Caulobacter sp. DWR2-3-1b2 (assembly GCF_049896345.1). Classification (NCBI taxonomy): domain Bacteria; kingdom Pseudomonadati; phylum Pseudomonadota; class Alphaproteobacteria; order Caulobacterales; family Caulobacteraceae; genus Caulobacter; species Caulobacter sp. DWR2-3-1b2. The sequence continues at coordinate 689,153 of NZ_JAFCUC010000001.1, forward strand.
CGAGGTCGATATGCCGTTCGGATAGACCGTGTCGTCGTCCAGGCCTTCTGGCTCCAAGAAGACCTGGTGGCTGGTCTTGTCGGCGAAGCGGACGACCTTGTCCTCGATCGAGGGGCAATAGCGCGGGCCGATCCCGGTGGCACGGCCGCCATAAACGGCGGATTCGCCCAGGCGGTCGGCGATGATCTTGTGGGTCTCGGCGGTCGTATAGGTAATGCCGCACTGGATCTGGGGCACGTCCACCGTGGAATTGAGAAACGAGAACGGCTCGGGGTCCTCGTCGGCGGCCTGCATTTCCAGGCGATCCCAGGCGATGGTCTTGCCGTCCAGCCGCGCGGGCGTGCCCGTCTTGAGGCGGCCCATGTCAAAGCCGAGCGCGTAGAGCCGGTCCGACAGGCCGATCGAAGGCGCGTCGCCTACACGGCCGGCCGGGGTGCGAGTCTGGCCCTGGTGGATCACGCCCTTCAAGAAGGTGCCCGTGGTCAGCACGACGCGCGGCGCGCGATAGGCGCCGCCCTCCCCGTCAACCACACCGGCGACGACGCCGCCCTCGACGATCAAGTCCTCAGCGGCGGCGGCGATCACGTCCAGGTTCACGTGGGAAAACAGCTCGGCCTGCACCGCCTCGCGATAGAGCTTACGATCGATCTGGGAACGGGGGCCGCGCACGGCGGGCCCCTTGGAGCGGTTCAGGAGTCGATATTGGATGCCGGCCTTGTCCGCCATCCGCGCCATCAGGCCATCCAAGGCGTCGATCTCGCGCACCAGATGGCCTTTGCCCAGCCCGCCGATGGCCGGGTTGCACGACATTTCGCCGACGGTTTCGAGCTTGTGGGTCAGTAACAGCGTGCGCGCGCCGGCCCTGGCCGACGCAGAGGCGGCTTCGCAGCCAGCGTGACCGCCGCCGATGACAATGACATCCCAGGTGTTGGACAAGCGGCGCGCCTCAATGCGAACGCCCCCGTCTCAGGGGGGCGTAGAGTACCCTATACGCGGGACTCACCGCGTGGGCGAGTCGGTCGCGGCTGTTCCACGTGAAACAGTCGCCATACATCTGTGATTAGGCTGTGGATGGTTCAAGGCGATGTTTCACGTGGAACATCACTTGCCGATGCAAAAGCTTGAAAACACGCGGTCGAGAACATCCTCGGGATCGATCCGGCCCGTGATGCGGGACAGGGCGCGCGCGGCGAGCCTGACGTCCTCTGCCGCGAGCTCCACCTCCAGACCAACATCGGACAGGGCGCGTTGTATAAAGCGGCGGGCCTCGGTCAGGCTTTCGGCGTGACGGATGCGCGTCGCGGCGGGGAACTCCGCGCCAGACAGAGCGTCAACCACGTGGGACGCCAACGCCGCTCGCGCGGCTTCCACGCCCCCTGGCTTCCGGGCGGCCATCTCGACGACAAGGAACCCCCGGGCGGACAGGGCATCACGCACCTCGCCGAGCCGAGCCTTGTCGACGATGTCGATCTTGTTGATCACCGCCCAGTCTCCGGGGCGGGTGACGTCGTAGTCGTCGCCTTGTTTCACGTGGAACATCGAAGCGTCGACGACCCATAGTCGCAGGTCGGCCTCGCGCGCCCAGGCTTGAGCCCGGCGAACGCCCTCGGCCTCGATGGTGTCTTCAGTGGCCCGTAGACCCGCGGTGTCCGCCACCAGGACCTTGTAGCCGCCCAAGATCATCGGGACCTCGATGATGTCTCTCGTGGTCCCTGGCGTTGAGGTGACAATGGCGGCGTCGCGTTCCGCCAGGCCATTGAGCAAGGTGCTCTTGCCGGAATTCGGAGCCCCGACGAGCGCGATGCGAAAGCCGTCTCGAACCCGGCGACCTCGCGCGGCGTCGCTCAACGCCACGCCAATCTCTGCTTCAAGAAGCTCTAGGCCTGGGCGCGCACGCCCCGCGACATCTTCGGGGAGATCTTCGTCAGGAAAATCCACGGCGGCCTCCAACATGGCCAGCGTCTGGACGAGGAGTTCCCGCCACGTCTCATAGCGCTCGCTCAGCGCGCCACCCAGTTGCCCAAGCGCCTGACGGCGCTGCGCCTCGGTCTCGGCGTCAATGAGGTCGGCCACGCCCTCGGCCTGGGTCAGGTCCAGCTTGCCATTCTCGAAAGCGCGGCGCGTGAACTCGCCCGGCTCCGCCAGTCGCAGGCCTTCGGCGCATAAGGCCTGCAGCACAGCCTCGACCACGGCGCGGCCGCCATGCACGTGAAACTCGGCGGCGTCCTCGCCGGTATAGCTCGCAGGGCCCTCGAACCACAGAACCAAAGCGTCATCGAGGGCGACGCCAGCATGGCTCAGCTGTCGTAGCGCCGCCCGACGCGGCCTGGGCAGGGCTCCCGCCAGGGCGCGGACGGCGCCGCCGGAACGCGGGCCCGACACCCGAATGACGGCCACCGCCGCCTTCCCCGCGCCGGTGGCCGGCGCGTAGATCGTGTCGTTCATTCGCGCTTGCCGCCCATGCCCCCGACCGCGGCGCCGGCCGCCGCCGTCATCAGCTTGCGGAACTGGTCCTGGGCGCCGCTACCGAACGCCATCCAGTTCTTCATCAGCTCTTCGGGCGCCAGCATGGCCATGTTCGCATCCATGCGGCTCTGCATCTCCTTGACCATATGGTCATTCAGCGCCGTCACGTCGGGAAGGCCGAGAAAGGCTCGCGCCTCGACAGCCGTGCAATCGATCTCGATAGTCATCTTCATGGTTGGTTCCCTTCGGGTAGGGCACGACATTGTTATGCGTCAGGCGCGTCGGACCACGTTAGAGCGCTTTGGTCGAAAGTCCCATCGACGCCTTGCGGATACGGAGAGCCCCCATGAGTGAGACCCTCACGATCGACACCCCGGACGGCGCCTTCTCGGCCTATGTGGCGCGCCCTTCGGCCGAGCCGGCGCCGGCGCCGGCGCCGGCGCCGGCGATCGTCGTCATCCAGGAAATCTTCGGTGTCAACAAGGTCATGCGCGATGTCTGCGACAACCTCGCGGCCCAGGGCTTCATGGCCATCTGCCCCGATCTTTTCTGGCGCATCGAACCGGGTATCGACATCACCGACCAGAGCGAAGCCGAATGGAAGCGGGCCTTCGAGCTCTATAACGCCTTCGACGTCGAGGCCGGCGTCTCGGACATCGCCGCGACCATCGCCGCCGCCCGCGCCTTGCCCGCCGTCAATGGCAAGGTCGGAGCGCTCGGTTACTGCCTGGGCGGGCTGCTGGCCTTCCTGACCGCGGCCCGCACCGACAGCGACGTCACCGTCGCCTATTACGGCGTCGGAATCGAGAAACATGTCGGCGAGGCTGACAAACTGGCCCGTCCGCTGCTGATGCACATCGCCGAGGAAGACCAATTCGTGCCGAAGGAAGCGCAGAAGGTGATCCTGGGCGCGCTGAAGGACCATCTGCAGATCGAGGTTCAAACCTATCCCGGTTGCGATCACGCCTTTGCCCGGGTGGGCGGCGAGCACTACGACGCGAGCGCCGCGGGTAGGGCCAATGCGCGCACCCTGTCCTTCTTCAAGTCCAAGCTGGGCTGACCGTCATGCTGGCCATACAAGCCGCCCGCGCCGGCGGTCCCGAGGTGCTTGAGCGCGTCGATCTCCCGGTCCCTTCGCCTGGGCCTGGCCAGATCCTGGTCCGGCACCAGGCGGTGGGGCTGAACTTCATCGACACCTATCACCGCAGCGGCCTCTATCCGATGAAGATGCCGGCTGTGCTGGGTCTTGAGGCGGCGGGGATCGTCGAGGCAGTTGGAGACGGCGTTACCCGGTTCGTCGTCGGCGACCGCGTCGCCTATAACGGCACGCTCGGCGCCTATGCAGAGGCCGCCGTGGTTCCCGCCAACCGAGCGGTAAAGGTCCCGGACACGGTCAGCCTCGAAACGGCGGCGGCGGTACTGCTGAAGGGTATGACCGCCGAGTTCCTGGTTCGGCGCTGCCACAGGATCGAAGCGGGTCAGACCGCGCTGATCCATGCCGCCGCCGGCGGCGTCGGGTCGATCCTGGTCCAGTGGGCCAAGGCGCTGGGCGCGACGGTCATCGCGACGGTTGGGTCCGAGACCAAGGCCGCCCTCGCCCGTGATCACGGCGCCGACCATGTGATCCTGTACGGCCAGGAGGACGTCTCGGCCAGGGTCGCCGAGATCACCGGCGGCCAGGGTGTAGCCATCGTCTATGACGGCGTCGGCAAGGACACCTTCGAGGCCAGCCTCAAGAGCCTAGGTCGACGCGGCGTTCTGGCCACTTTCGGCAACGCTTCCGGGCCAGCGCCCGCGATCACCCCGCTGGAGCTGGCGGGCAAGTCGCTGTTCCTGACCCGGCCCAGGCTGTTCGACTATATCGTAACGACCGAAGAGCTCGACGAAAGCGCTGCGGCCCTGTTCGCCGTGCTGGCGTCGGGCGAGGTGAAGATCAAGGTCGGCCAGAGCTTCCCACTCGCCGAGGCCCGGGCCGCGCACGAATCTTTGGAAGGTCGACGGACGACGGGCGCGACCTTGCTGATCCCGTGACCGGCGCGCGTCAGAACGCACGGACGAAGATTGAAAAAGGGCGACGGGACCAATCCCGCCGCCCCTGATGTTTCACGTGCGACAATGGGTTCTAGGTATTCATCGACTGGAAGAAATCGCCGTTGGTCTTCGACTGGCGCATCTTCTCGAGCAGGAACTCGATGGCGTCCGAAGCGCCCATCGGGTTGAGGATACGGCGTAGCACATAGGTCTTTTGAAGCTGGTCGCGCGGGGTGATCAGCTCTTCCTTACGGGTGCCGGACTTCAGCACATCGATGGCCGGGAAGATGCGCTTGTCAGCGACCTTGCGGTCCAGGATGATTTCCGAGTTGCCGGTGCCCTTGAACTCTTCGAAGATCACTTCGTCCATACGGCTACCGGTGTCGATCAGGGCGGTGGCGATGATGGACAGCGAGCCGCCCTCCTCCACATTCCGCGCCGCGCCGAAGAAGCGCTTGGGACGCTGCAGGGCGTTGGCGTCGACGCCGCCGGTCAGCACCTTGCCCGACGACGGGACGGTGGTGTTGTAGGCCCGACCCAGACGGGTGACCGAGTCCAGCAGGATGACGACGTCACGCTTGTGCTCGACCAGGCGCTTGGCCTTCTCGATGACCATCTCGGCCACCTGAACGTGGCGGGTCGCCGGCTCGTCGAAAGTCGAGGCGATGACCTCGCCCTTCACCGTCCGCTGCATGTCGGTGACTTCTTCCGGGCGCTCGTCGATCAGCAGGACAATCAGGTAGATTTCCGGATGGTTGGTTTCGATCGACTTGGCGATGTTCTGCAACATCACCGTCTTGCCGACGCGCGGCGGGGCCACGATCAGGCAGCGTTGCCCCTTGCCCAGCGGCGCCACGATGTCGATGATCCGGCCCGAACGATCCTTGATGGTCGGATCGGGCAGTTCCATGTTGAGTCGCTCTTCGGGATAGAGCGGCGTCAGGTTGTCGAAGTGGATCTTGTGCTTGACGTTGTCGGGGCTCTCGAAATTGATCAGCGTCACGCCGGTCAGGGCGAAGTAGCGCTCGCCTTCGCGCGGCGCGCGGATGGCGCCGTCGATGGTGTCGCCGGTCCGCAGGCCGAACTTGCGGATCTGCGAGGGCGACACATAGATATCGTCTGGACCAGGAAGATAATTAGCTTCCGGTGAACGCAAGAAGCCAAACCCGTCCTGCAGAACTTCCATGGTGCCCGAGCCCGAGATTTCCACGCCTTCCTCGGCGAGGGTCTTGAGGATCGCGAACATCATGTCCTGCTTGCGCATGGAGTTGGCGTTCTCGACCTCGAAGGTCTCGGCGAAGGCCAGCAGGTCGGCTGGGGATTTCTCCTTCAGTTCCTGCAGGGACATGGTCTTCAGGCCCATCGCCGCAACAGTGGCGCCCACTTCGGATTCTTCGTCGCCGCCGGCGTCATCGCCCTGCGGATCGACCGAGGCGGCCAGGGTCGTCGTATCGACGATCGGCTCTTCAGCCTCGTTGGCGCTGTCGTTCTGGTTTTCGGTCTGGTCGGTCATGGTGACACTCAACGTCGCGCGGCCCGCGAAACCGCGAGCCGTGCCTTGGTTCTGATGGTCTCGTCGCGAGGGGCGGCGAGGGGTCGCGCCATGACGACGGCGCGTATCGGATCTGGGGAACGGACTTCGGAGCCAGGCTCCAGGGGCGCATCAGGACGAGCACCAGCCCGTAGAGGTCAGGATCGCGGAACCTGGGCGCCGCGCCTTTTGGATGGGAACCACAGCAGGACCGCCGGGTCAAGCGGAGCCGCGGGCGTCAGTGGCTCAGGAACTTCGTCGTCACCGACAGCACGATGACGATCGCCGCCAGGAACGGCAGTTCATTGGTCATCCGCCAGAACTTCTCCGAACGGGTGTTGGTCCCATCCGCGAAGCGCTTGCGGGATTTCGACATGAAGCCGTGCCAGGCGAACAGGAAGATCAGGGCGGCGATCTTGGTCAGGGCCCAGGGCTGCAGGACGAAGTCGTGGCCCAGGCGCTCGCTGTCGATCATGCCCAGCAACAGGCCCATCAGCAGGGCCAGGATCATCGCCGGGTTGATGATGATCTTCATGGTCCGCAGCTCGGCCAGCTTGAACACCCCGTCCATGTCCGAGCCTGGCGTGGCCCTCATGTGATAGATGAACAGACGCGGCAGGATCAGCATACCGGCGATCCAGGCCATAACGAAGATGATGTGCAGGCCGCGGATCAGGTTGAAGTACGGCGCCAGCAAATCGATCACGCCTGGGCTCCCTGCTTGTTGGGGCATTGGGTTCGATCGCCGCCACAACGCCAGGCGCAGGCGGTGACGATGGGCTCGGCGGCGGCAAGCGCGTTCTGGACGATCTGGCCCAGACCGCCAATGAACTTCGGCGTGACGCCCAAGGCGGGCGCCCGGACATAGGCGGGGCAGCCGGCCTTGATGGCCACGTCGCGATATTCGTGGTCGAGCTCGACCAGGGTCTCGATATGTTCGGAGACAAAGGCGATCGGCGTGATCACCAGGGCCAGGCCCTGCTCGCTGGCGGCCTTGATCTCCTCCTCGGTCGACGGACCGATCCACTTCATCGGGCCGACCCGGCTCTGATAGGTCACCCGCCAGTCCCAACCCGCGCCGAGCCGCGCCATGACTGCTGCGGCGGTGGCTTCGATCTGCTGCTGGTAGGGATCGCCGGCCAGGATGACCTTTTCCGGCAGGCCATGGGCCGAGAACAGCAGACGGGCTGGCCCGGGCCGGCCAGCCTTGTCATAGGCGGCCTGGATCAGCTCGGCATGGGCCTGGATGAAAGCCTCGTGTGTCGGATAGCAACAGACGGTCGAGATTCGGCCCGGTCCCGCATAGGCCTTCTTCCAGGCCTGCAATGAAGAGCCCGTCGTCGTGGTCGAGAACTGGGGGTAAAGCGGCAGCAACACGACCTCATCCGGGGCGAAGGCCTTCACCGCCTTTGCGGTCTGGTCGGTCAGCGGCTTCCAGTAGCGCATGGCGATGAAACATCGGGTCTCGGCGTCTGGGAAACGGGCGGCCAGGTCGGCTTCCAGCGCGCTCGCCTGTTTTTCGGTTTCCGGCAGCAGGGGCGAACCCCCGCCCATGATCGCGTAATTGGCCTGGGCCAGCTTGGTGCGTGTGGTGGAGATCAGCGCCGCCAGAGGATAGCGCGCGATCGCGGGCAGGCCGATGATCGCCTTGTCACGGAACAGGTTGAACAGGAACGGCCGCACCGAGTCCTGGCCGTCCGGGCCGCCCAGGTTGAACAGGACGACGGCGATCTTGCGCCTGTTCCCGCTAAGGGGGCTCACTTGCCAGTGACCCGGGCTAGTACTGCTTCGACATGGGCGATCGGCGTGTCGGGCAGGATGCCATGCCCCAGGTTGAAGATGTAGGGGCCATCACCCCACTGCTCGAGCAGTTGATCGACCCGCGCCAGCAGGGCGTCGCCGCCGGCCCGCAACAGCAGCGGATCCAGCGCGCCTTGGATGGTCTTGGTCTTCTGGATAGTCTGGCCCAGCTCGGCCGAGGCCTGGGTGTCCAGCGCCACGCCCTGCACCGGCGTGACGCGAGCATAGCGCTCGACCAAGGCGCCTGCCCCGCGCGGGAAGCCCATCACCGGCGTGGTCACGCCCCGAGCCCGCAGGCCTTCGACGATGGCGGTGTGCGGCTTGATCACCAGCCGTTCGAACAGCGGCTCGGACAAGCCCTCGGCCCAGCTCTCGAACAGCTTCAGCACCTGGGCGCCGGACGCCGCCTGCATGGCCAGGTAATCGATCGTCGCATCGACCAGCACCTGAATCAGTCGGTCAAGGATCTCGGTATTCTGGTAGGCGAAGGTTCGCGCGCCAGAGCGGTCGCTGGAACCGCCTTCGATCATGTAGGTCGCCACCGTCCAAGGCGCGCCGGCGAAACCGATAAGGGCGCGCTCCGGCTCGAGGGCGGCTCGCACGCGGCTCAGGGTCTCGCCCACCGCGCCCAGCGCCTGGCCCGCCTGTCCGGTCAGCTCGGCCATCGACTCAATCGATGGCAGCTCGCCCAGCTTGGGACCCTCACCCGCCTCGAACCACACCTTCTGGCCCAAGGCCTGGGGGATCAGCAGGATGTCAGCGAAGACGATGGCCGCGTCATAGGGAAACCGCCGCATCGGCTGCAGCGTGACCTCGGCGGCCTTTTCCGGATTTAGACAGAAATTGATGAAGGTCGGCTCGGTGGCGCGCACCGCCCGGTACTCCGGCAGATAACGCCCCGCCTGGCGCATGAACCACACCGGCGGTCGCTCAGCCTTCTGGCCATCCAGGACGGAAAGGAGCTTGGGCTTTTGAGGCGTGGTCATGAGGGTGTTAAATCCCGTCAGGCGCTCGGGCTCAAGCCCGTATCTCCCCGGAGGTCTCTCTTCCCTTCTTCATTCTTTTAATAAGTTTTTAAGGAAGTTTGCAGAAGGTGATGGGCAAGTGCCTAACGGGGAAAACCCCGTTGCGATGCACCATGCCCCCCGCCCGTCGCAGATCCGTCCCAACATGACCCACATGTGGGCGTGAGCCTGTGAACTGTGGGGATAATCCGCTAGCGCTTCGAAATCCCTAACGAAACGTTAAGATGGTGAACAGCGTCCTAACCCTGAGCGCGGACTCATCCCGCGCTTCGGAGAATCGCGACATCACCCTTGTGGGTGCAAACTGAGACTGGGGATTGTCCGGCGTCAACGTGACCGTTTAACACAGGGGGTGCGGCAAGGGCCGTAGCGGCGCGGGATTCACCCACGTTCATCCCCAGAGGCAAGGCACGTGGTTAAGCAACCGTTAACGGATGATCCACAGGAAACCGGCCCCGGTGAGAGCGAGCGGGCCGCGCCGCGGTTCGCCACCTACTTCCATATCCACCTGGTGTCGGACTCGACGGGCGAGACCCTGAACGCCATGGCCCGCGCGGTCTGCGCGCGCTTCACCGACATCCTGCCGATCGAACACATCTACGCGCTTGTCCGTTCCACGCGCCAATTGGACCGGGCCCTGAAGGAAATCGGCGGGGCGCCGGGGGTGGTGATGCACACCATCATCGACCCGACCCTGCGCGCGGCCCTTGAAGAGGGTTGCCGGCGTTTGGAAATGCCTTGCATCGCCGCCCTCGATCCCGTGGTCAGCGCCATGTCGCGCTATCTGGGCGCCCGGATCTCCACCCGGGTCGGGGCCCAGCACGCCCTCAACAATGACTATTTTGACCGGATCGAGGCGCTGGACTACGCCATCGCCCATGATGACGGCCAAGGCGGCCAGGACCTGACCCAGGCCGACGTCATCCTGGTGGGCGTCTCGCGCACCTCCAAGACCCCGACCTGCATCTACCTCGCCCACCGCGGCGTGCGGGCCGCCAATGTGCCGTTGGTGCCGGGTCGTCCGCCGCCCGAAGAGCTGTTCACCCTGAAAAACACCCTGATCGTCGGCCTGATGACCACGCCCGAGCGTCTGATCCAGATCCGTCGCAACCGCCTGCTGTCGCTGAAGGAGAACCGCGAGAGCGACTATGTGGAGACCGACGCGGTGCGCGCCGAAATCATCGCCGCGCGCCGACTGTTCGAGAAACAGGGCTGGCCGATCATCGACGTCACCCGCCGCTCGGTCGAGGAGACGGCGGCGGCGATCATCAACCTGCTGTCGGGCGGCCGTGGCCAGGTCGAGGTTCTGGGATGAGCTCACCACCCATTACCCTGGCGTCGAAGAGCGCGGCGCGGATGGCGATCCTGCGCAACGCCGGCGTGACCTTCGAAGCCGTTGGTTCGGGCGTCGATGAGGAGGCCGCCAAGGCCGGACTGCTGGCCGAGGGCGCCAGCCCCCGCGAAGTGGCTGACGCCTTGGCCGAATTGAAGGCGTTCAAGGTCTCGACCAAGCGGCCCGGCCTGGTCATCGGTTCGGACCAGACGCTGGAACTGCACGGCGCGCTGATCGACAAGGTCGATACGGTCGAAGCGGCCCGCGCGCGATTGATCCAGATGCGGGGCAAGGTCCACAAGCTGCACTCGGCCGTGGTCGTGGCGCGCGACGGCCAACCGATCTGGCGGATCGTCGAGACCTCCAGGCTGTCGGTGCGAAACTTCAGCGACGCCTGGCTCGACGGCTATCTGCAACGCAACAGCCCCGACATCCTGTGGTCGGTCGGCTGCTATCTGCTGGAGGGCGAAGGCGTGCAGTTGTTTGAGCGGATCGACGGCGATTATTTCGCCATACTGGGCCTGCCGGTCACCGGCCTGTTCGACTTCCTCAGGCTGCACGGAGCCCTCCCGACATGAGCGCGACCACGACGGGAGCCGCGATCGTCGCTGGCGTCTGCGGCCAGCCGATCCGCCACTCGATGAGCCCGGTGATCCACAACGCCTGGATCGCCGCCGCCGGCCTGGACGCCGCGTACGTGCCCTTCGCGCCGGGCGAGGAGAATTTCGAGGCTTTCGTCGAGGGCCTGAGGGGCGGCGCGATCCGCGGCCTCAATGTCACGATCCCCTTCAAGGAACAGGCCCTGGCCTGCGCCGACCATTGCAGCGACCTGGCCCGAGTGGCCGGCGCGGCCAACCTGCTGATCTTCGAGGCCGACGGAACCATCCGCGCCGACAATACCGACGGTCCAGGCCTGATCCAGGCGATCGCGGCCCAGGCCCCGGGGTTCGATCTGGCCCTATCGCCGGTGATCATCCTCGGTGCGGGCGGCGCGGCCCGCGGCGCGGCCGCCGCCCTGGCCCTGGCGGGCGCGCCGAGGATCAGCATCGTCAACCGCACCGTGGCTCGGGCCGAAGCCATCGTCCGTTCCATCGGCGGCGTGGTCGAGGCGGTGTCGGACGGTGAACTCGAGGCTCTGCTCGGCCAAGCCGGCCTGGTGATCAACGCTACGTCGCTGGGCCTGGGCGGCGGACCCGGACCCGCGGCACGGTTGGAGCTGACACCTAAAAACGCCGTGGTCGTGGACATGGTCTACAAGCCCCTGCACACGGAATTCCTGAGACGCGCCGAGGCGGCCGGTCGGCGCACCGTGGATGGCCTGGAGATGCTGTTGCGCCAGGCCGTCCCCAGCTTCGAGGCGTTTTTCGGGGTGAAACCGCCGATCTCGGTAGACGTCCGCGCCCTGGCTTTGGCGCGGCTGGGCGAGGCCGCCCGATGATCATCCTGGGCCTGACCGGATCGATCGGCATGGGCAAGTCGACGACGTCGAAGATGTTCGCCGATGAGGGTGTGCCGGTCTACGATTCCGACGCCGCCGTGCATGCGCTCTATGCCAGCGGCGGGGCGGCGGTGGCTCCGGTCGAGGCGGCCTTTCCAGGCGTGGTGATCGACGGCGCCATCGACCGAACCCGCTTGAGCCAGGCGGTGGTCGCCAATCCTGAAGCCCTGCAGATCCTGGAATCGATCGTGCATCCCCTGGTCGGCGCCGACCGCGTCGGGTTCTTCGAGGAGGCGGAAAGCGAGGGCGCCGACATCGTGGTGCTCGACATTCCCCTGCTCTACGAGACCGGTGGCGACAAGAAGGTCGACAAGGTCGTGGTGGTCTCGGCCCCGGTCGGCATGCAGCGGGAGCGGGTTTTGGCCCGGACCGGCATGGAGCCCGCCAAGTTCGAGGCCATACTGGCGCGCCAGACTCCCGACGCCGAAAAGCGCGCGCGGGCCGACTTCGTGATCGATACGGGGCAGGGCCTGGACCACGCCCGCGGCCAGGTCCGCGACATCCTGGCTCGTCTTCGCGCCGTGGCTCCGCTTGAAGGCGGCGCCGAACACGCTCATTAGAGTCCGATGGCGCGGGAAATCATCCTCGATACCGAAACCACCGGCTTTGATCCGAAGACCGGCGACCGGCTGGTGGAAATAGGCTGCATCGAGGTGGTCGATTTCATGCCCACCGGGCGGTCGTTCCACGAATATTGCGACCCGCTGCGCGACATGCCGGCCGAGGCCCAGAAGGTGCACGGTCTTTCGATCGAGTTCCTGACCGGCAAGCCCAAGTTCCACGACATCGCCGACCGTTTCCTGGAGTTCGTCGGCGACAGCCCGGTGATCGCCCACAACGCCGCCTTCGACCGCAGCTTCGTCAATTTCGAGCTGGAGAAGTGCAACCGCGGGCCGCTGCCGGAGAGCCGCTGGGTCGACACATTGGCCATGGCCAAGAAGCGCTTTCCGGGCATGTACAATTCGCTCGACGCGCTGTGCAAACGCTTCAAGATCAGCCTCGACAGCCGCGACAAGCACGGCGCCCTGATCGACGCCCACCTGCTGGCCGAGGTCTATCTCGAACTGCAAGGCGGTAAGGAACGGGCCCTGGAACTGACGGCGGTGGTGGCGATCAACGCTGTCTCGGCCGCCCGGGCCGGCTCCTACGGCTCGCGAGCCCGGCCCCTGGCCCCGCGCTCGACCGAGGAAGAACGCGAGGTTCACCTGGCCTTCATCCAGAAGAACTTCAAGGACAAGGCCGTCTGGATCCAGTTCGGGGTCGGCGCCGCGGCCGAAGGGTAAGCCCGCCAGCGGAGAGCGGGTCTCCAATCGCGCTCCGTTCGCGTCGACTTGGGCCGCGAAGCATCGCCAACCCCCCCAGCCTAGCCGGCGCGGAGAGTAGGACCGGCCTGTTGCATGGACTCGCCTTGAAACCTTGACATCGTCAGACGCCAGAGCTCCGATCCACCAAGGCTTTAAGGCGTGGCCGCATCCGGGGCGGATGCGGGCGGTCGCCAGGAAGCAGACATTCCGAAAGTCAGAGAAGGGTCGAGGTCGGTCGTCCTGAACCCCTCTCTCTTTGAGAGAGGGAGGGGCCCGCCGCGAAGCGGTGGGAGGGTGAGAGGTTTCACCGCATCCGGAAATCCCGATTTCTCTCGTTGAACTCGCCCAACGCCTCCGCTCAAGCTGTCGTCATGGATGCGACCGCCACCGTCCGTCGTCTTCGCCAAAACCAGACCTTGGCCGAAAAGGTCATGTGGAAACTTGTCCGCAACCGCCGGCTGGGTGGGTTCAAGTTTCTGCGACAGGTCTCGATCGACCGCTATTTCGCGGACTTTGTTTGCGAGTCGGCCAAGCTCATCATCGAGTTGGACGGCGCCGCCCACGCGGGACGCGAGGGTTACGACTCCCGTCGCACCCAGACCCTTGAGCTGTTCGGATACCTGGTTCTGAGATTCAACAACGAGCGTGTCCTGGCTGATCCCGGCGGCACTGCGGACGACATCCTGGCCGTGCTCCGATCAGACAGGGTGTAACCTCTCACCCTCCCACCGCTGCGCGGCGGGCCCCTCCCTCTCTCGAAGAGAGAGGGATTCCTTTGGTCCGCAACGGGTTGAAAGCAGAAGCTCGCGCTGATCCAGAAAGCCGCCCTAGACCAGCAGATCCGCCGTCACTGGCGCGTGGTCGCTGGGGCGCTCCCATTCGCGGACCGTGTCGTGGACCCGCGACGACACCTTGCCGTCGATGAAAGCCGCATCGCGCAGGCCGGGGCTGGCCAGGATGTGGTCCAGGCGCAGGCCGCGGTTGGACTTTCGGAAGTCGGCGGCGCGGTAGCTCCACCAGCTGAACAGCTTTTCCGGCTCGGGCGTGGCCAGGCGCGGCAGGTCCAGGAAACCGATCGAGTCCACGAGACCCGCGAAGGCTTCCAGCTCGACCGGCGTGTGGCTGACGATCTTTGACATCTGGCGATGGCTCCAGACGTCGTTTTCGCCGGGCGCCACGTTCAGGTCGCCGGTCAGGATCAGCGGCGCCTTGGGGTCGCGCTTCTGCATCTCGGCGGTCAGGGTCTGGTAGAAGTCCAGCTTGTGGTCGAACTTGGGGTTCACGGTCCGGTCGGGCGTGTCGCCGCCGGCCGGGACATAGAAGTTATGGATCTCGACGCCGGCTACCGTGCCCGAGACGCAGCGGGCATGGCCCTCGCGGCAGGCGTTCAGGGGCTGTGAGTCTTCGATCGGCAGGCGCGAGGCGATGGCCACGCCGTGCCAGCCCTTCTGGCCCATGATTTTCAGGTGGGGCAGGCCCATGGCGGCGAAGGCTTCGCGCGGGAACTCACCCTCCTGGCACTTGATCTCCTGCAGGCACAGCACGTCGGGCCCCTGCTCATCGACGAAACGGGCGGCCTGCTCGGCGCGGAGGCGGACGGAATTGACGTTCCAGGTGGCGATACGAAGGCGCATGCCGCTCCCTCTAGAGGTTCAGTTCGGGGGCCGGCAACGAAAAACGCCCGGACGCATCACGCGTCCGGGCGAAAGTTGGGTCTCTCATGCCGCCGCCGGGAGGGGATAGATCCGGCACGGTTGCGAAGGGCGGGTCGGGCGCTCTTCGCCATGCGTGTTAAATCTGCCACGGCCACGGCCTAAGTCAAGAACAATCGCGTTAACAACTTGCATGTTGTCAAATTGTCGCATTTCGAGGCGCTAAATCGCTCAAAATACAACTAGGGCTTACCCACGCGGCGGCGAGGATCGGAAAGCACGAAAAGTTTCGGGTCCAGGCCTGAGGTCTTTTCGAAATCCACCAGCCGCACGCGCGTCTCGCCGCCCTTGGCGTCGGTGACCGTCCAGCCCATCAGGGCGGGAGTGTTGCTGAAGTCCAGGCTGATGCGGCCCAGGGTCTGGTGCTTGGCGTCCTGGGCGACGATCGTGAAGCCATCATTGAGCTTGCGCACCTCGGTGATGGTGACGCCACGATCCAGGCGCACCTCGCGAGCCAGCAACAGGGCCAAGGGCGTGCGGCTCAGCGGATAGCTTTCGAAGGTCTTCAGGCGACTGTCGAAGATGTTGACGCTGGAGCCGTTGCTGACCACCAGCAGACCTGTCGGACCGTCATAGGCGAATCGCGCCTTGCCGGGGCGCTGCAGGTAGAAGGTCCCCTGGGTCTGGGTTCCGCGCGCGTCGGTCTGGACGAAGCGGCCCTTGGCCGAGCCCAGGGTCTGGATATAGGCCGAGGCCTGATCGACCAGCGCCTTGTCCTGAGCCGACAGCGGGGCGGCTGGGGCCGGGGCGGCCAAGGCGGCGGCGCCCATGGCGGCGGCCAGGCCGAGGCCAGTGGCGGCGAGAACGAAGCGACGGGTCGGGGTGGTGGTGGTCATGCGATCTCCTAGTCTCCAACCTTTGCCCTGCCCTTGCGACCAGCGAAAGGCCATCGCGCGACCCTTTTCAGGCGCTGGGATGAAGCGCTGTTCAGGTTCGGGCGGTTCGGGCGAGGGGAAACGCCGCTAAACGGCCAAGGTTTCAGGGCGCGCGGTCGGGGACATGCGAATGCGGATGTCCCCGTCAGCATTACGATCGTCGGCTACATCGGCGGCGGCGGCGGGGCGAGGATGTCGCGCTTGCCAGCATGGTTGGCGGCGCCGACCACGCCTTCCTTTTCCATCCGCTCCATCAGGGAGGCGGCGCGGTTGTAGCCGATCTGCAGGCGGCGCTGGATATAGCTGGTCGAGGCCTTGCGGTCGCGGGTGACCACCGCCACGGCGTGGTCATAGAGGTCGTTGGCCCCGCCCTCGCCCGCGAAGGCGCCCTCGACAGCCTCTTCCTGTTCCTCGTCGCCGCCGGCGGTGACCTCTTCCAGATAGTTGGGAATGCCCTGGTCGCGCAGGAACTTGGCCACGGCCTCGACCTCGCCGTCGCTGACGAAGGGCCCGTGCAGGCGGGTGATCCGGCCGCCGCCGGCCATGTAGAGCATGTCGCCCTGGCCCAGCAGCTGCTCGGCGCCCTGCTCGCCCAGGATGGTGCGGGCGTCGATCTTGCTGGTCACCTGGAAGCTGATCCGGGTCGGGAAATTGGCCTTGATGGTGCCGGTGATGACGTCGACCGACGGGCGTTGGGTGGCCATGATCAGGTGGATGCCGGCGGCGCGGGCCATCTGAGCCAGGCGCTGGACCAGGCCCTCGATGTCCTTGCCGGCCACCATCATCAGGTCGGCGACCTCGTCGATCACCACCACCAGATAGGGCATGGCCTCGGGACGGATTTTCTCGGTCTCGTAGATCGGCCGGCCGCCATCATCGAACCCCGTTTGAACCGTGCGTTCAAAATGTTCGCCCTTGGCGGCCGCCTCGTTGGCCTTTTCATTATAGCCCGCGACGTTGCGAACGCCGATCTTCGACATCCGGCGATAGCGATCCTCCATCTCGCGCACCGTCCACTTCAGGGCGACGATGGCCTTCTTGGGGTCGGTGACGACGGGCGCCAGCAGGTGGGGGATGCCGTCATAGACGCTGAGCTCCAGCATCTTGGGGTCGATCATGATGAACCGCACCTGCTCGGGCGACAGCTTGTAGAGGATCGACAGGATCATGGCGTTGACGCCGACCGACTTGCCCGAGCCGGTGGTGCCGGCGATCAGCAGGTGGGGCATCTTGGCCAGGTCGGCGATATAGGGCTCGCCGCCGATCGTCTCGCCCAGGGCCATGGGCAGGGCGTGGCTGGCCTTGTCATAGTCGGCGCTGGACAGCAGGTCGCGCAGATAGACCGTTTCCTTGCGGGAATTGGGCATCTCGATGCCGATGGCGTTGCGGCCCTGGGCCACGGCGACGCGGCAGGAGATGACGCTCATCGAGCGCGCGATGTCGTCGGCCAGGGCCACGACGCGGGCGGTCTTGGTGCCGGCGGCCGGCACCAACTCGTACATGGTGACCACCGGGCCAGGGCGGATCTGGTCGATCTGGCCGCGCACGCCAAACTCCGCCAGCACGCTTTCCAGCAGGCGGGCGTTCTGGCGCAAGGCCTCTTCGTCGAACTCGGCCGAGCGCGGCTTGGGCTTGGCCAGCATGGCCAGCTCGGGCAGCTGGAACCCGCCTTCGGCTTCGAAGTCGAAGGCCTTCTGCTGTTCGCGCTGTTCGCGGCTATTGACCCTGCCCGGAACCTTGGGCTGGGCGATGGCCATGGGACGGGGCTCGAAGCTGGGCGCGAAGGCGTCTTCGTCGGCCGGGGCTGGCGCGGCCTTGGCCGGCTTGGCGGCGCGGCGCGCCGCGACGGGCGCGGTCTCAGGGTCGGCTTCGATCACCGGCGCGGCCCGGCGCGGGGCGCGGGGACGGGCGGCGGCCTCGGGTTGCGGTTCAGGGGCCAGGGCCAGGGGCGCCCGTTCGCGCGGCATCAGGCCGCTCAGGGTCTCGGCGATGGCGTCGGGGTCAAAGCGGCGGAAACCGATGGCGTAGCCCAGGGCCACGGCGGCGCCGAGGGCCAGCAGCAGGGCGGCGATGATCCTTGCGCCGGGCAGGCGGGCGAAGGCCAGCAGGCCGGCCACAGCGTTCAGCAGGCCGTCGCCCCAGAACCCGCCCAGGCCGCGGGCCAACTGCCAGGCGGCGGGATAGGGTGGCGCGGCCAAAAGACCGGCCAGGGCCAGCAGGCCCAGGCCGCCGACCAGGGCGCGCAGCCGCAGATCGCCGCGATGGGCGGAAGGGTCGGGCTGCGAGACGCGGGTCATGCCGAACACCAGCATCAGCAGGGCCGCGACCCAGCCGCTGAGGCCCAGAGACTGCATGACGATGTCGGCCAGGGCCGCGCCGGCTCCGCCCAGGGCGTTGGTCGCGGGCTGACCGGTAACGGCGTTCAGGCTTGGATCGGTGGCGTTGTAGGTGGCGACCGACAGCAGCAGACCCGCCCCGACCACGCAGACCACCCCGCCCCGGAAGCGCGCCGACCAGGGCTGGCTCCAGCCATAGCGGATAGCGTCCCAAACCAGTCCAACACTCGATCGCCGCGCCGCTCGCGCCATGGACAGTCACCTTGCACTCGTAGAACCCGCCGAGTCTGGGCCAAGAGGGTTAAGGGGCGTTTACCTCGCCGGCCGATCGGTGTGGTTTGGAGTCGCGGTTTAAAGGACTTCAATGGACGAGAACAAAAGCGGAACATACGTCCGGAGTCGTCGTCCCGTGGAGTCACTCTGGCCCGTAGCCCGCCGTTGGTAGGGGGGTCAGTGGGTGGAGTCATGGATCAGCAGTTATTGGGCCAGTTGGCGGTGGTGTTTTCGGCGGTCGGCGGGGTGATCACGGCCATGGCGACCTTGGTGTGGGCGTTCCGGCGGCGGCCTTGAGGGGTCGCCGCCGACACATCATGCGGAGCCGAGGTAATCCTTCTTGCCCACCTCGACGCCGTTCTTGCGCAGGATCGCGTAGGCGGTGGTCAGGTGGAAGAAGAAGTTCGGCTGGGCCTGGGTCTGCAGATAGGCCAGGCCCTTGACCACGCTGGTCTCGCCGCGGCGCGTCAGCATGATGTCGCGGTCCTCGGCGTTTTCGAACAGGGCGGAGTCCAGGCCTTCGACATAGGCGATGGCGCGGTCGACGCGGGCGATCAGGCCGGCGAAATCGGTCTCGACGTCGTCCCAGGCCGGAACCTCCTCGCCGGCCAGGCGCGCGGCGCAGCCCTTGGCGAAGTCGGTGGCGATCTGAACCTGGCGCAGCAGCGGGAACATGTCGGGGAACAGCCGGGCCTTCAGCAGGGCGTCGGGGTCGAGTTTCTTCGCGTCAACATGGGCGGCGGCCTTGGTCAGCACGCCTTTCAAGCCCTTGAGGCCCTGGACGAAGACCGGAACGCTGGCCTGGTGAATGGTGATCGACATGAGGAGCTCCTGGATGTGGAGCGGACTTAGCCTGCGTCGGGGTTCGTCGGGAAGCGCCGCGACGGAACGGGCTGCTCGCCTCGGGGTTCTGTCAGGGTCCCATTCACTCCCTCCAGGAGCACTTCCCCATGAAAGTCAGCGACGCGATGACCGGCCAGGTCTCCACCGCCGCCCCCACCGACACCGTGCGCAAGGTCGCCCAAGTGATGGCCCATGTCGAAACCGGCGCCGTGCCGATCGTCGATGAAGACGGCAAGGTGATCGGCCTGGTCACCGACCGCGACATCGTCTTGCGCGTGGTCGCCGAGGGCCGCAGCTTCGACTCGCCGATCTCCGAGGCGATGAGCGACGGCGAGGTCTACAGCGTCAAGGAAGACGACATCCTGGCCGACGCCACCGCCAAGATGGCCAGCCACCAGATCCGCCGCCTGGTCGTGCTCGACGACGCGGGCAAGCTGACCGGCATCCTGTCGCTGGGCGACGTGGCCAAGGACTACGGCGCCAAGCAGGTCGGCAAGACGCTGGAAGACATTTCCCAAGAGGGCGGCGAGGCGGCGCAGTAATCACTGTTGGGGACATGCCCATGGGCATGTCCCCAACCTTGCCACAACGCAAAAGGGCGGCCCGCGAGGAGCCGCCCTTTCTCGTATCCGAAAGCCCTAAAAGCTTAGACCAGCGAGCTGTCGATCGCCTTGCAGGCTTCCATCAGGCCCTTCACCGAAGCGACCGAGGCGGCGAACATGGCCTTTTCCTCGTCATTGGTTTCGAACTCGATGACCCGTTCCGCGCCGCCGGCGCCGATCACCACCGGCACGCCGACATAGAGGCCTTCCAGGCCGTATTGGCCGGTCAGGAAGGTGGCGCAGGGCAGGACGCGCTTCTTGTCCTTGATGTAGCTGGTGGCCATGGCGATCGCGCTTTCGGCCGGGGCGTAGAAGGCCGAGCCGGTCTTCAGCAGGGCGACGATCTCGCCGCCGCCGCCACGGGTGCGCTTGACGATGCCGTCGAGCTCTTCCTGGGTCATCCAGCCTTGCTTGACCAGTTCCGGCAGCGGTAGACCGCCGACCGTCGAGTGGCGAACCATCGGCACCATGTCGTCGCCGTGGCCGCCCAGGGTCCATGCGTGGATGTCTTCGACCGACACGCCGGTCTTCTCGGCCAGGAAATAGGCGAAGCGCGCGGAGTCCAGCACGCCGGCCATGCCGATGACCTTCTCCTTGGGCAGGCCCGAAAACTGCTGCAGGGCCCAGACCATGGCGTCCAGCGGGTTGGTGATGCAGATCACGAAGGCGTCGGGGGCGTGGGCCTTGATGCCCTCGCCGACGGCCTTCATGACTTTCAGATTGATGCCCAGCAAATCATCGCGGCTCATGCCCGGCTTGCGCGGGACGCCGGCGGTGACGATGCAGACGTCGGCCCCGGCGATCTCTTCGTACGAATTGGCGCCCTTCAGGACGACGTCCTTGCCGAACACGGCCGAGGCTTCTGCGATGTCGAGCGACTTGCCCTGGGGCGTGCCCTCGGCGATGTCGAACAGAATCACGTCGCCCAGCTCTTCGCGCGCCGCGATATGGGCCAGGGTGCCGCCGATCATGCCGGCGCCGATGAGGGCGATCTTCGCGCGAGCCATGGGGTCTCCATCAAGGCTGTGGACGAGAAATGTCGGGCGCGGTCTACGCCCGCAACGGCCCGGCCTCAAGCCCCCTTTCCCGTTTCGCCGCAGTGCGGCAAGACTGTGTGAACAACGGCTCGTGACGCCGTTGGGGAGACGCGGGGATGAGCAAGACCGATCCGGGGAACTATTTCGAGGACTTCCGCCTGGGCCAGGTGATTGTCCACGCCACCCCGCGCACCGTCACGGCGGGGGATGTGGCGCTGTATACGGCGCTGTACGGACCGCGTTTCGCGCTGTTCTCGTCGGACGTTTTCGCCACCGATTGCGGGCTCTCCGCCGCGCCGGTCGATCCCCTGATCGCCTTCCACATCGTGTTCGGCAAGACCGTGCCCGACATCAGCCTGAACGCCGTCGCCAACCTAGGCTATGCCGAGGGCCGGTTCCTAGCGCCGGTCCATCCCGGCGACACCCTGACGGCCCGGTCCGAGGTCATCGGGCTCAAGGAGAACTCCAACGGCAAGACGGGCGTCGTCTATGTCCGCACCACCGGCGCCAACCAGCGCGGGGTGGCGGTGCTCAGCTATGTGCGCTGGGTGATGGTGCGCAAGCGCGATCCGGCGGCGGTGGTCGAGGGGCAGGTCACGCCGGTGCTGGCGAGCGCCGCGGCCGCCGAGCACCTGACGCCGCCGCCCGGCCTGGATTTCGGCAAGTACGACTTCGCCCTGGCCGGCGCGCATCATGCCTTCGAGGACTATGCGATCGGCGAGAAGATCGACCATGTCGATGGGATGGTGGTCGAGGAGGCCGAGGCGCAGATGGCCACGCGCCTTTGGCAGAACACCGCCAAGGTCCATTTCAACCAGTTCGAACGGTCTAAGGACCCGTCGGGCCGGCGGCTGGTCTATGGCGGGGTGGTGATCTCGACCGCCAAGGCTTTGTCGTTCAACGGCCTGCAAAACGCCGGCCTGATCCTGGCGATCAATGGCGGCCGCCATGTCAGCCCCTATTTCGCCGGCGGCACGGTGTTCGCCTGGAGCCAGGTGCTCGACAAGGCCGACCTCAGCCGCTCGGTCGGCGCGTTACGCCTGCGGCTGGTGGCGACGGTCGATCGCCCCTGCGCCGACTTCCCCGACAAGGACGCGGCCGGCGTCTATGCGCCGGGCGTGATCCTCGACTTCGACTACTGGGCGGCGGTTCCGAAACGTGGCTGAGTTCGTCCTCGATCCGGCCATCGTGGCCACTTCGGCCGCTTTGGGCGATCTGCCGCTATGCCATGCGCGCCTGCAGCTGGACGCCCGTTATCCGTGGGTGGTGCTGATCCCGCGTGTCGAGGGAACGCGGGAGCTGGAGGATCTGCCGGCCGCCGACCGCGCGGTGCTGATCGAGGAAGCCATCCAGGCTGGCGGCGCCGTTCGCGCGGTGGCGGAGATGATGGACCTGGCGATCGACAAGCTCAATGTTGGGGCGCTAGGCAATGTCACCCCGCAGTTGCACGTCCATGTGCTAGGCCGGCGGGTAGGTGATCCGGCCTGGCCGGGTCCGGTGTGGGGACATTCGGCGGGTGTGGCCTATGCGCCAGATGCGCTCAATCGAGCGATTGCGGCGGCGAAGACGGCGTTGTCCCTATAAATCCGCTCATCCCGGCGAATGCCGGGACCCAGATCCTTTGGCGGTCCGGCTGATTGGAGGGGCTTAGCGCTGTTGGCGTCCGCCACAAAGCCCCTCCATCTGGGTCCCGGCATTCGCCGGGATGAGCGGATAAATAAGCTACCGCTTCTTTTTCTTCGCCGACTTCTTCGCCGTCGCCTTGCCCTTCGCCGAGCTCTTGCCCTTGCCGGCCACGGCCTTGCCCTTCGCCCCCTTTTTGCCCTTGACCGCGCTGGCCTTGTCCTTGCCGCCCTTCTTGGCGACGGCGGCGCACCTGGCCTTGGCGGCTTTGAGGGCCTTGCCCTTCTTGCCCCGGATCGAGCAGGACGCCGCCCGTTCCGGCGCTGCGGCGCGCGGGGCGGCCGAGACCGGGCGGGGCCAGATGACCGGGCCTCGGCCCTGGGCCACATAGCCCGCCGGCAGGGTGGCCTGGGCGACACGGCGAGCGGTGACGGGGAGTTCGACGCCGTTCTCGTTCAGCTTGCCCGCCCAGCCTCCGTCGCCGCGTGATCTCAGGTCCAGGGTCGTCAGCTGTCCAGAACGCGGCGAAAATCGGGTGAGGAAGTCGCCGGTCGAGCGGTCGACGAAATCGATCAGGCCCGTTGAGCCGACGGCCCCGACCCGGCGGACGTCGCGCCAGGCGCCTTCCAGCGCGCCATAGCCGCCAACCGCATCGACGATCTGCAGGTCGTAGAGCGTGGTCCCGTCCGGGCCGGTAATGGTCCAGCCGCCGTCGAGCGGACCCTGAAGGCCCTGGGCGGCGACGATCGAGCCCTTGATCCGCAGGTCATAGGCCTCGGCCATCGGCACGTAGTTGCCCTGGGGCACGGCATGTCCGGGGATTTCGTCGACCGGCGGTTCCGGCAGCGGGATCGGCAGGACGGTGGGCTTGTGCGGCGGCAGGGGCGCCTGGGCGGCGGGCTCCTCCTCGTCGGTGGTCTGGGGACCGCTCTGGGCGATCAAATCGGCCAGGGGATCGACGGCCTGGTCGGCCGAGGTCGCGGTGTCGGGGGCCGGCGGCGCGGCGACGACCGGAACGGCGCGGTCCTGGGGGAGCGCGACCGAAGCGGCTGGGGGCGCGGTCGCGACCGGCGCCTCCTGGGCGAGGACCGGAGCGGCGGCGAAGACCAGGAGGGAGATCAGGAGCGCGCGCATCAGGCTTCGATCTCTAGGCCGCCGAACGTTCGGTGATGGCGGCGGCCACCGCCACCAGCCGGCGGGCCTGAGCCAGGTGCAGCAGTTCGACCATCTTGCCCTCGACCCGCAGCGCGCCCTTGCCGGCGTTCTCCGGCGCGGCGAAGGCGGCGATCACCACCTGGCTCCAGGCGATCTCGCCCTCCGTGGGGGAAAAGGCGCGGTTACAGATTTCCAGATGCTTGGGATGGATCAGGGTCTTGCCGTCGAAGCCGAAATCCACGGCCTGGCCGCAGACGGCGTCCAGCGCCTCCAGGTCATCGATGTCGTTGTGCACGCCGTCCAGGATGGTCAGGCCGTGGGCCCGGGCGGCGGCGACCGACAGCGACAGGATCGGCAGAAAGGCCTGGCGGCCGGGCGTCTGGCGGGCCCGCATCTCCTTGGCCAGGTCGTTGACCCCCATCACCCAGCCGGTCAGGCGGGTGGTTCTGGAGGCGGCGGCGATCTCCCACAGGTGGAAGGCGGCCTTGCCCGTCTCAATCATGGTCCAAAGCTTGGTGTGGATCGGGGCGGCGTGCAGGGCGGCCTGGTAGGCATGGACGTCGGCGGCGTCATTGACTTTCGGAACAAGAATCGCGTCCGGGCCGGCCTCGGCGGCGGCCTTCAGGTCGGCCGCGCCCCACGGGGTGTCGAGGCCGTTGGTGCGGATGATGATCTCGCGCGGGCCGAAACCGCCGGCCTTGACCGCCGCCACGGCGGCCTCGCGGGCGGCGTCCTTCATGTCCGGCGCCACGGCGTCCTCGAGGTCGAGGATGATCACGTCGGCGTCCAGGGTGCGGGCCTTGTCCACCGCCTTGGCGTTGGAGGCCGGCATGTAGAGGGCGCTGCGGCGCGGCCGGGCGATGTCGGACATGAGGCTCCCGCTCGAATTCCTGGTCTTGCCCGTCCTCTTAAGCATCAAGTGGCCGGCGCCGGAAGACGTCACGCGTGCTGATGGTAGAACCGTGTCCAGATTCCCCAGAACGGGGTTAAGCTGACGCCATGACCACGCGCTATGACGACACCGCCAAGAATGTCCTGGGCCAGGAGCTGAAGCCCTGCTCGCTCGACCCGGTGACCGGCTTCTACCGCAATGGCTGTTGCGAGACCGGGCCGCACGACCTGGGCCTGCACACCGTGTGCGCGGTGATGACCGACGAATTCCTGGCCTTTTCCAAGGCCGCCGGCAACGACTTGTCGACCCCGCGCCCGGACTACGCCTTCCAGGGTCTGGTGTCCGGCGACCGCTGGTGCCTGTGCGCCGGCCGCTGGAAGGAAGCGCTGGACGCCGGCGTCGCCCCGCCGGTGGTGCTGGAAGCCAGCCACGAGGAGATGCTGGCGGTGGTTCCGCTGGGCGTGCTGAAGGACAACGCGGCGGTGTAAGAACGGGGACATGCACTTGTGCGTGTCCCCAGTCGAGGATCAAACCAGCGGCTTCAGCTCTCCCAGCATGGTCGGGACCAGTTCCGACACCGTCGGGTGGATGTGCACCGCGCGCTGGATCACCGTGTAGGGGGCCTTGGCGTACATCAGGTCGAGCATCCCGTGGATCACCTCGTCGCCGTTCAGGCCGAGGATCGCCGCGCCGAGGATCAGCTGGGTCTCGGCGTCGACCACCACCTTCATGAAGCCCAGGGTCTCGCCCTTTTCGACGGCTCGGCCGACGCGGGTCATCGGACGCTGGCCGACCAGGGCCGGTCGGCCGGTGGCGCGAACCTCGGCCTCGGTCATGCCCACGCGGCCCAGGGGCGGGTCGGTGTAGAGGGCGTAGCAGGGGATGCGGTCGCTCACGCGGCGTGGATCGCCCTCTAGCAGATTGGCGGCGATGATTTCGAAGTCGTTATAGGCGGTGTGGGTGAAGGCGCCCTTGCCGTTGCAGTCGCCCATCGCCCAGACGCCGGGGACATTGGTGCGCAGTTGGTCATCGACGACCACATAGCCGCGCTTGTCGAGATCGATCCCGGCCTTGTCCAGGCCCAGGTCGTCGGTATTGGGCTTGCGCCCGATGGCCAGCAGCACGTGCGAGCCGACCACCTGCGGCGCGCCGGCCTCGCAGGTGACATGGACGCAGACGCCCTCGTCGCCCCCTTCTGTCTTATTGGGCGCGAAGCTGATGCATTCGGAATTGAGCCGGACGCTGATCCCCTCGCCTTCCAGGATCTCGCGTACGGCGTCGGAAATCTCCGGGTCTTCGCGGCCGATCAGGCGCGGACCCATCTCGACCACCGTCACCTCGGCGCCGAACCGCCGGTACATCTGGGCGAACTCCAGCCCGATATAGCTGCCGCCGATGATCACCAGGTGGCGTGGGAGGGTGTCGAGCGCCATCATCCCGACATTGGTCAGGTAAGAAATCTGGTCCAGGCCTGGCATGTCCGGCGCATTGGCGCGGCCGCCGACATTCAGGAAGATCTTCGGGGCGGTCAGCAACTCGTCGCCGACCCGCACCGTGTCAGCCGACTCGAAGCGGGCGTGGCCTTCGATCAGAGTGCAGCCCTTCATCCCCTCGATCCAGGTTCGCAGATTGCCGCGGGCGGTGAGGGTCACGGCCTGGGCGCGGTTGTGCACCCGCCGCATGTCGACGCCGACCGGACCGCCCAAGGTCACGCCGAAGTCGGCGGCGCGGCGGGCCAGGTGGGCGGCATAGGCGCTGGCCACCAGGGTCTTGGTCGGCATGCAGCCGGTGTTAACGCAGGTGCCTCCCAGGTCTTTGCGCTCGACCAGGGCGACGGTCTGGCCGGCCTTGGTCAGGCGCTCGGCCAGTGGAGGCCCCGCCTGGCCGGCGCCGATGATGATGGCGTCGAAACTCTGGGTCGCCATGCCTAGAGGGCCGAGACGATCAGGGCCGCGCCGCCGACGGCGATGACGTCTTCCAGCAGACCGGCTGGCAGGTCCTTGCCGAACGCCTTGGCCAGGCGTCCGCGCGCGTCCGCGCCAGCCAGCGTGCCGATCACCGCGCCGACCGCGCCGGCGATGGCCCCGCCGATCCAGCCGCCCGACGACAGGCAGACCGCCGCGCCGCAAAAGGCGCCACTGACGATGCGGGTGATGAACTGCGGCGGAACCTTGCGGCTGGGCGTCTTGGGCAGCTGGTCGCCGACCAACTCCAGCACCGCCAGGGCGGTGAAGATCCAGGTGGCGATTGTCCCGCCCAGCCAGGCCAGGGGCGTGCCCTGCAGGTCGATCAGTCCGAGGTGAGCGCCCCAGGCGACGGCGGCCGGAGCGGTCATGGCGCGCAGGCCGGCGATCACGCCAATCAGCAGGGCGAAGACATAGAGGATCATGCGAAGGCTCCTGTTTCGGCGAGCGTCGGCTTGATTTGGCGCTGGGTCGAGCAAAACCGCAAGCGGGCCTTGGGTCTAGAACGTTTCGCGCTTCCGGACGCCGCGCGTCTTCAGGCCAGCGGGTACTCCGCCTCCAGCCGATAGGCCGAGCCCTGGCTGGTTCGCCAACTGGAATAGAGGCCGAAACGGTCGATACGGAACGGCGGCGAGCCCAGCAGGCTGTTGGCCTGGATCCAGGCGGCGACCTCGGGGACGGGCGGACGCTTCAGATAGGCCAGGGTGACGTGCGGCGTGTAGAGCCGGGCCTCTGGCTTCAGCCCCGCCCGGCGCGCGGCGGCCTCATTGGCCTTGGCCAGCCGACGCAGGTCGGGGCTCTCGGCGACCCCCGCCCAGACGGCATGGATCTCCGCGCCTTCGCCAAAGTGGCCAACGCTGTCGAGGGACAGATCGAGGGCCGGGGCAACGACGCCCTGCAGTTCCTCGTCAAGGTCGGCGGCCTGGGTTTCCTGCACGTCGCCCATGAACTTCAGCGTGATGTGGAACGCCTCGCGCGGACGCCAGCGCGCGCCCTCGATCCCGTGCCGCCGGGGCAGCAGGTGATCGCCGACCTCGGCGGGGATGGCGACAGCGGTGAACAGGCGGATCATGGGACCGTCTTACCCGGTCCTCCCCCTGTGGGGGAGGGGTCGGCGAAGCCGACGGTGTGGGGCGTGATCGGCAAGCGACCACAACCCGGATCGAAGGCCCTAAAACGCCCCCCACCGATCGCTGCGCGATCGCCTCCCACAGGGGGAGGTCCAGAGCCTACGGACAGGGATTCGGCTGCAGCGCATGCAAGGCGTTGACCGCCTTCTCCATCTCATCGGTCCAGCTCAGATCAAATGCGCCGATATTGGTCTTCAGCTGGTCCATCGAGGTGGCGCCGATGATGGTGGCGGTGACGAATTGGCGGGTGTCGCAGAACTTCAGGGCCAGCACCGCCGGGTCGACGCCGAACTGGGCGGCTAGCTCGACATAGCCGCGGATCGCCTCCTCGGCGCCGGGGCCTTCATAGCGCTGCATGCGGTTGTAGAGCGCCTTGCGCGAACCCTCGGGCAGGCCGCCGTTCAGGTACTTGCCGGTCAGGGCGCCCTGGGCCAGGGGCGAATAGGCCAGCAGGCCGACCTGCTCGCGCATGGCGATCTCGGCCAGGCCGTATTCGAAGGTGCGGTTGGCCAGGTGATAGGCGTTCTGGATCGAGGCGACGCGCGGCAGACCCCTACCTTCCGCCTCGGCCAGAAAGCGCATCACGCCCCACGGAAACTCGTTGGAGACGCCGATCGACCGGATCGTGCCCTTCTTCACGTGGGCGCCCAGCGCCTCGAGGATGTCGCCGAACGCCTCGTAGTCCTGCTCATAGTCCTTGAAGGTTTGGCCGCCGAACACCCGCACCGGACGGTCGGGCCAGTGCAGTTGGTAGAGGTCGAGATAGTCGGTGTTCAGCCGCTTGAGCGATCCCTCGACCGCCTCGTCGATCTGGGCGCGGGTCTGGCGGGTGGAGCCGCCATCTTTTCGCATCCAGCTCAGCCCGCCAAAGGCGCTGCCGCGACCGGCGACCTTGGAGGCCAGCACGATCTCCTGGCGCTTTCCGGTCTTGGCCAGCCACGAGCCGATATGGCGCTCGGTATTGCCCTGAGTCTCGGGGGTGGGCGGGCTGGAATACATCTCGGCGGTGTCCCAGAAGGTCACGCCCTGGCTCAAAGCGTAGTCCATCTGGTCGTGGGCTTCCGCCTCCGGGTTCTGCGACCCCCAGGTCATGGTGCCCAGGCAGCAGCGCGAGACCTGGATGCCGGTCCGGCCGAGTTCCACGTAATCCATGTCGCCTCTCTGGAAAGGGTCTAGAAAATCTTTCTAGGGATCGCCAAGCGCCACGGGAAGCGCAACATCTTGCATGATCCTGGCTTCGCCCCGATATTCAGGGTGCGTCCACAACGGACGTGGCAATTTTCGAAGGGTTTTCCCGCGATGAACGACTTCAACCGCGATTATGCGCGACCGCTTCCCGGAGCCGGCGCCGACATGTCGGTTGACGCCGGCCTGCGCAGTTTCATGCTCGGCGTCTACAACAAGGTGGGCCTGGGTCTCCTGCTGTCGGCCGCCCTGGCCTATCTGACCAGCTCGTACCCGCCGGTCCGCGACCTGATGTTCCAGGTCACCAACAACCGCGTCGGTTATACCTTGCTCGGCACCGTCGTGGCGTTCGCGCCGCTCGGCATCCTGCTGTTCTCCAGCTTCGTGATGAAGTCGATCAACGCCCGCACCGCCGGCGTGATCTACTGGTCGGTGGTGTCGTTGATCGGCGCCTCGCTTGGGACTGTAGTGCTGCTCTATACCGGCGCCAGCGTGTTCCAGACCTTCCTGGTCACCGCCATCGCCTTCGGCGCCCTGAGCCTGGTAGGCTATACGACCAAGAAGGACCTGACCGGTTTCGGTAGCTTCCTGATCATCGGCCTGGTGGGCTTGATCCTGGCTTCGCTGCTGTCGATCTTCTTCCCGTCGGGCGCGCTGGTCTTCGCGATCAACGCCATCGGCGTGCTGATCTTCGCCGGCCTGATCGCCTATGACACCCAGCGCCTGAAGATGACCTATTACGAGGTTGGCGGCGACGAGACGGCCAGGTCGGTGGCGACCAATTTCGGCGCCCTGAACCTCTATCTCGACTTCATCAATCTGTTCCGCTTCCTGCTCTACTTCATGGGAAGCCGCCGCTAATCCAGCGGTCTAAAACCACAGAAGCCCCGGCGGGAAACCGCCGGGGCTTTTTTGTTGGGCTGTTAGCGCTGCAGACGCCCCCTCAATCCACCACCTTGAACCGGCCCTTGTCGAACATCCGCAGCACCTGGGCCAGGTCGTGGCCGCGCTTCAGGGTCAGGCCGCCCTGGCCTATCACCGCCCACTGCCCCTGCTTGCGGGCCAGGGCCGGGTGTTTCTCGATGCGGTAGAGCGGAGCCTCGGCCGCGTGGCGGAACACCGAGAAGGCTGCATGATCGCTCGTCCCGCCCATGCCGTAGTCGCGCCATTCGCCGGCCGCGACCATGCGGCCATAGAGCCGCAGGAGCTGGTCGATCTCTCGACGCTCGAAGAACACGACGCCGGCGACGGGGCGAGAATCCAGGGCCATCGGACGAATCCTAAACCCAAATCAGGCCCGATGGCGAGTGTCGCAGATAGGTCTTGCCAAGGTCCGCGCCTCCAAGCGTTGCAATGGCGCTACAGACCTCTTCGAAGTCTCCGGCTCGCCACGCGCCGCCACGGAATGACCTTAATTCGGACTTTCGAGCGCCTGTTTGCCCCATCAGTTTAACGGTGTCGGCTGATCGGAACTCCTGCGGTTCAGGTCCTGAACAGCCCCCCCAGCCCCCTCTATCGCGGGCCGGTCAGCCGACAGACCCCTCTATGACAAACCCCGAGACCCCGCGTGGCGCCCCTCTCCACGCGGGGTTTTCGTGTGTGCGCCGGGCCGGCATCTGGCCATATCCTGGACATGAAGCGTCGCGAAATGACAACGACCTTGATCGCGCGTGATCGTGTCCCACCGAGTGGCATAGCTTCGGCGGCGATGGTGACCAGGGTCTCTGCGTCGAACCCCCCGGCTTGCGGATCGTCAGCGAGAAGCGGGGGTGCGGAGCCCATCGGCCCGTTGACCGTCTCGGGACGCCGGGCGGTGGCGAGGTCACAACAGCCAGACGGGTTCGTGCCCTCATCGACAGGACGGATCCACGGCCTCTTGCAATCGCTCCCGCATCCCTGGCGCCTTGGGCTCGGGGTCCAGGCCCTGCGATGACCCGCCACACTCCCAGACGCGACAACCTACGAGCACCTGGAACATCGCGCGCTGGGAGCCGGCGCCGACCACCTCAAGGCGGTAGCGGTCCATCACCTTGGCCCGCCGAAGCCAGAACCCGCCCGTCAGGGCGATGGAGCTGTTCTCGCCCAGGACCATACTGGCCGCGTTGTCGCCGGAGCCGACGGCCGTGGCGACGTCGCTGATCCCAAGCGCGATCTTCAGCTTGGTGACATCCGTGGGGTCCAGAACCCGCCCAAGCCAGCGCCGCCCGTCCGGAGCCTTCAAACGGCGGACAAAGGTCCGCTTGCTCGGCTGACTGCTCCACACCGGCAGCAGCAGCCCGGTGACCAGGGCCAGCTCGCGCGTGTGCCAGGGATCGGCGCCGGCGACCTCGGCGTCCCAGGTCGCTCGCCAGATGGGCTCGGCGACCGTCTGCCAGGCCGATTCCTCGCAGGTCTTCAGGGGCAGCACAGTGCGCTTCTCGGCGCGGATCAGCCGGACAGCCTGAACCAGACGGTCATCGTCATCGTCATCGTCATCGTCAGGCCCTTCACCACCAGGCCGGCGTGCTGCGACTTGGTGTTGACCACATACTCCAGCGTTTGCGGATCGAGCCCGGCCAGCGCGTCCGACGCAGAGGCCCGCACGCGGCGCGTGCGGACGGCGAAGGTCACGACCTTGGTCTGCGCCCCCGACACCGCGTCGGTCCGGATCACCTCCTCCGACGTCACCGTCAGGTCGTCGGCGACGATGTCCTCCATCCCCTTGTCCAGAGCGCCCGAGGCCGCGGCCCGTTTGGCCCATTGGCGATGTCCTATGGATTTGATGCGGTCTGGCTCGTCGATGAGGCTGTTCCAGGCCTCGCAGATGGCTTGGACGATGGCGTCGTCGTCGTCGAACACCCGGTTGGAGAGGAAGCGCTGTCGCAGATACTGCCAGACGTTTTCGGCGGGGTTGAGCTCGGGTGAGCGTGGCGGCAGGGGCAGCAGGGTGAGGTTGCCGGGCGGTCTGAGCTTTTGGGTGGTGTGCCATCCGGCCTGGTCGAGGACGACCACGGCATGGGCGCCTGGGGCGACCTGCAGGGCGATCTCGTCGAGCTGGAGTTGCATGGCGGCGGTGTTGGCCTTCTCGCAGGCCCAGGCCGCGCCCACCCCACGCGCGGGGCAGATGGCCCCCAACAGATAGGCGCAACCGGTCCGCAGGTCGGCGATCTGGCGGGGCCGCGTCCCGGTCTTGCCCCAGACCAGCGTGCGGTGGGTCTTTTGACCGACCCGCATCTCGTCCTGGAACCAGACCTCGACAGGCGTGCCGGGCGTCAGGCCAGACTGAATGCCCGCCAACGCCCCTGCGAAGTTTTTTAAAATCCACCTGGGCCTGGACGTCCTGCCGATAGTGTTGGGGACGGGTGGTGATGTGCGAAAAGCCCAGCCGCTTGAGCAGCTTGCCCACCGTACGCTCGTGCACCTGCACCTCGAAGCGCTCGGCGATCATCGCCTGTAGGTCGCAACACCGCCAGCGCGCCACGCCCTTCAGTCCCGCCGCCGCAGGACCGGCCTCCACCAGGGCGGCCAGGGCCTGCTCCTGCTGCGCCGACAGACAGCGCCGCGCCCCTGGCGGCGGACGGTTGATCAAGCCCTCGGGGACCCAGGGCGTTGAACCGCAGCGCCCAGTCCCGCAGCGTCTGCCGGTCCATGCCGGCCAACTCAGCCGCTTCGGCTCGACTGCGGCCTTCATAAACCGCCGCCAGCGCCAGCAGGCGCCGCACCTGATCTGGATCCTTGGCCCGCGCCGCCAGCTGACGGGTCCGCGCCGCGTCATAATCGACCCGAAGCTTGATGGCGGACATCCACGATCTCCCTTGCAATCAGGAGAGTGAATCACTGTCCGGCCAGTCAGGGAATCCTGTCGGAGCCAGAGCTAGCGGCTTTTGGTATTAGGAATCCGCTTCTCGCCGTGGAGCAGTCGGCCGACCCTGGTCGGCTGGCACGTGAGGCAACCATAAGGGCGTCCACGCCCTCCGGCGAGGTTTCATGCCCTGTCGCCCAAGTGACGCGCCGCTCTCCGAGGCGGCAATGGCCCCACGAGGCACAGGACGCCGCGCTGAAACCGGGGGCGAGCAGCGCCGCCCTGAAGGCGATAGTCTTCATCGTTTCACTCCTTACTTCGCCGCGATGCTCGGGGCTTTGATCCGCACCCGCGCCGCAGCCGCGCGGCCCTGGTCGTCGACCACCCGCAGCCGATAGAAGCCCGGCGCGGTGGGGCGCCAGATCACCTTGCCGCTGACCGGGTCGGAGGCCAGGCGCTGGCCGGCCACGTACCAGGTGAGGTTATCGCCGCCGGCCGCCATGACCAGGCCCCGCGACCGGGGGCCGACCGCGTCGACCTGAACCGTCGCCCCGTCGGGCGGGAAGATCAGGCGGGGGCCTTCCGACGCCTGTTGCAGCCGCTGCAGGGCGCCAGGCGCGGACTTCGGGGCGATGGGGCGTGGGGCGATGGCCGGCGCCCCGACCACGTCGGCGACGTCGAACAACAGCGGCAGGGCGGCGTCGCGTCCGGTCAGTCCGCCCCGCGCGCCGCCGTCGGCCCGGCCGGTCCAAACGATGATTACATAGCCGCCGACCACCCCGCAGGCCACGGCGTCGCGGAAGCCGTAGGAGGTGCCGGTCTTGAAGGCCATGGCCGGTCCGCCCTTGGTCAGGGCCGAGGGCGCACGGCCACGCGGCGCGGGGGCCTCGCGCAGGATGTCGAGCACCTGGGCCACCGCCTCGGGTCGGACGATGCGGGTTCCGCCGCTGTGTTCGCGTGCCTTCGCCTCGGCCTGGGTGAAGGCCAGGGGCTTGGCCACACCGCCGTCGCCGAGCGCCGCGTAGAGCACGCCCATGTCGCGCGGCGTGATCCCCGCCCCGCCCAGGGCCAGGGCCAGGCCCGACGCCTTGATCGCCGTCTTGGGACGCACCAGCCTGACGCCCGCGCTCTCCAAACGGGTGGCGAACACCTCGGGACCGACCTTTTCCAGGGTGGCGACGGCGGGGACGTTCAGCGAATAGGCCAGGGCCTCGCGGGCCGTCACCTTGTCGTGGAAGACGTGGTCAAAGTTCTCGGGCTGGTAGTCGGCGAAGCGGGTGGCGGCGTCGTCGATCTGGGTGTCGGGCGCCAGGGTCCCGTCGTCAAAGGCGAAGGCGTAGATGAAGGGCTTGAGGGCCGAACCCGGTGAGCGCACGGCCTCTGTCAGGTCAATCCAGCCCCCCGGTCGGTCGCGGCCGGCTGAGCCGACCAGGGCCCGCACGGCGCGGCCCTTGATCTCGACCACCAGGATGGCGGCGGTGACGTCCGGTCCCTGGGCGGCGGCCACGGCGGCGGCCATCGGCTCCAGCCGCGTCTGCAGCCCCGCGTCGATGGTCGAGACCACGCTGGGCTGGCTGGCCGGCGCTGCGGCGGCCAAGTCGCCGGCCAAGTGCCAGGCCAGGGTCGGGAAGGCCCCGCGCTTGGGCAAAGGTTCGGCGTCGGCCTCGCTGGCCGCCGCTTCGGTCAGCACCCGCGCCTTGACCATCTTGTCGAGCACGGCGCGGCGGGCCAGGCGGGCGGCTTCGGGCCGACGGTCGGGGCGGCGGGCCTCGGGCGATTGCGGCAGGGCGATCAGCAGGGCCTGCTCGCCGTCGGTCAGGCTGGTCGGCTCATGGCCGAAATAGGCCAGGCTGGCGGCCCGAACGCCCTCCAGATTACCGCCATAGGGGGCCAGGGTCAGGTAGAGGGCCAGGGTCTCGCGCTTGGTCAACCGCGACTCCAGCTGAGCGGCGCGGACCATTTCGATCAGCTTGGAGCCCAGGTTGCGCGGGCGCGGCTCGAGAAGCCGGGCGGTCTGCATGGTCAGGGTCGAGGCGCCGGAGCTGATGTGGCCATGGATCAGCGCCGAACTTATGGCGCGGGCCAAAGCGAAGGGGTCGACACCGAGGTGGCCGTAAAACCGCGCGTCCTCGACGGCGATCAGGCGCTTTTGAAACGTCGGGTCCGTGCGCTGGAGGTCGGCCCGCACCCGCCAGCGGCCGTTCTCCACTGGCAAGGCGCGCAGCCAGGCGCCGCGATGATCGAGCACGACGGGTGACGAGCGCTTGGCCCGCGCCATGTCTGGCGGCAAGGCGGCGCTCAGGGCGAAGAGCGCGGCCTGGACGGCGACGAAGGCGACGAGAAGGCGGGTCAGACGGGGGATGGTGAACATGGACGCTATTCGGCGGCGGACTTGCCCCCTCCGCGGCTTCGGCGCTCCTCCCCCATAGGGGGAAGAGCGCCCTGGCGCGAACTCCGCCCCCTATGGGGCGGACAGACCGCGAAGCGGTCAGGTGGGGGCAAGTGGCTCCCTACCCTCCCGGCGCCACGTTGATCCGCCCCGCGTCAGAGCGCGCATTGAGGCTCGGCCGGTACATGTCCTTGGCGATCGCCCCAGGCAGGAAGAATTCGCCCGGCGTCACGGCCCGCGCCACATAGGCCATGGCGAACGGCTTGTTGCCCGCCAGGTCGAGCGCGGCGATGTAGCGGTCGTCGCGGCTTTCCTGGACATCCGGATTGGTCAGTTCGCCCAGGAACTTGAACGGGCCGTTCCCGGCGTCGTCGGCGCCGAGCATGGTCTCGATCTCGAAGCCGGCCGGCAGGGCGTCGTCTATCACCAAGGCGGTGGAGCGGGCCTGCATGGAGCGGCCGGAAACCAGCACGATCACCCGGTCGCCCTGATGAATCTGGCTGGGATCAATCGCTCCGCCGGTCATCGAGAACAGCCGCTTGCCCACCGACAAGCCGTTGCTGGCCGCGCCCGGCGCCAGGATCGGCGTGCCGCGAACGCTGACTGTCCGCCACAGGGCGCCCTTGCCCTGGTTGGTGAAGTGAGCGTCGGTCGGCTTGCCCACGGCCCAGCGCGGCGAACCGCCGGCCGGCGGCAGGGCCACAGCGCCCTGGGCGTCGATGGTCATCGGACCCGAGGCCTTCAGCAGCTGGCTGGCCGCGAACAGCAGCGACGCCTGCTCCTGGGTGTTGAGGGCGTCCGGATCCTTGACCACGTTCTCCAGCCGGCCCTGCAGCTGCCGCGCCACGTCCATCTGGCCGGCCTGGGCCGCCAGGGCGGTGACGGCGGCGACGTCGCGCAGCGGGCTCTGGTACCAGTCGCTCTCGTCGCGCCAGCCCAGCGACTTGACCGCCTGGCGCATGGCCGAGCGGGCCCGCGCCTGGTCGCCCATCAAGGCCAGGCCGGCCGCCACCTGGGCCTTGGCCAGAGGCTGGTCCTCGTCCTTCATCTGCACGTCGTGCCACCAGCGCAGCCGCGCCAGGTCGCCGCGCCCGGCCTTGGCCAGCACGTAGAGGGCGTAGGCCGAGGCCCGGCGGCGCATGCGCTCCGTCGCCTTCTTCGAGGCGTCGGGATTGGCGGCCCACCATTCTGGATATTCGGTGCGGTAGGAGATCGAGGTCCAGCTGTCGGGACGACTGATCTGGCGCATGGCGTTCAGCGCCTTGTCCATCGCCTCGTCGGGCACCGCTATGCCCTGGCCCTTGGCCTCGACCAGGAAGTCGGTGGCGTAGGCGCCCAGCCAGGCGTCAGCCTCGCCGTCGCCGACCCGCCACAGGCCGAAGGCCCCGTCCAGGGTCTGGCGGTCCAGCAGCTTGCCCACCGCCGCGGCCAGTATGGCCGGGTTGCGTTTCAGCTTGGGATCGCTGGACACGCTCTGGGCGTAGAGCAGCGGATAGGCCGTCGAGACCAGCTGCTCGGTGCAGCCATAGGGATAGCGCTGAAGGGCCACGGCGATCGCCGCCGGGTCGAAGCCGCGGATCGGCGAATAGCTGACCTGCAACGTCACGTCGCCGGCCGCCAGCCCCGACATCAGCCGATAGTCGGGCGTATAGGTCTCGCCCGGCTGGGCCAGTTCGGTCGTCGTGCGCACCACGTCGCCCCAGCCCAGGCGGGTCTGGATCGGGTAGTCCTTGCTGGTGTTGAAGCCCGGCCCGGCCACCTTGAAGCCGATCTTGCCGATGCCCGTCACATTGGGCGCCAGGAAGGGAATCTTCTCGGCGACCCGCTGGCCCAGCATCAGGGTAATGATCTTCTTGAAGGCCACGGCGATGCCGTTGGTGGACCAGGCCTCGACCGTATAGGCCCCGGCCTTGCCCTCGACATTGTGCAGCTCCAGCGTGGCCATCGGCTTGTCGCCGGGGGCCAGGAAGCGCGGCAGGTTGAGGTCGGCGACCACGGGCTGGCGCACGGTCATCGCCTTGGCGCCCGAGCCGACGGCGGTGTCGGTCCAGGCCACGGCCATGATCCGCAACTCGCCGTTGAAGTCGGCGGCCGGCAGCTTGACCACCGCCTTGCCGTCCAGCCCCGTCTCGACGATGCCGGACCACAGGGCCACGGTCTTGATCGGCGTGGTCGTCAGGCCTTCGCCGCCCAGTTCGTCGGCGCCGAAATTGACATTGGCCGGCGCGCCCATGTTCGGGTCGAGCAGGCGGCCGTAGTCGTCGCGATAGTTCAGGGTCAGGGCCCGCTTGCCAAAGTACCACTTCACCGGGTCGGGGCTGTCCTGGCGTGTCAGGCGCAGGATGCCTTCGTCCACGGCCGCGATGGTGACCTTGGCCTTCTGGCCAAAGCCCAGGCCTTGCACCTTGATCGGGATCTCGACCGGCGCCTTGGAGTCCAGCTTCACCGGCGTCCCGATATCCACCGTCAGCTTGCGGCCCTTGGGATCGAGCGGCACATAGATCAGGCCGAGCGCCCGCTTGGGCTTGGGCGAGCTGACCGGGTCGCGCGGCTGGATCACCGTGACCAGCACATAGGCCCCGCCACCCCAGGCCGCCGAGGTCTTCAGCTTCACGGTCGTGCCGTTCTCGCCAACGCTGAGGGTCTTGAAGTCGATCAGGCGATCGGTGGCGACCGCCACCTGCACCTGGCCGGCATAGGGTGACTTGATGGCGATTTCCACCGTGTCGCCCTGGCTGTAGCTCTTGGTCCCGGCGCTGACCCGCACGAAGTCGGGCGCCTCGCCTTCCTTGGCGGGCGAACCCCAGCCGGACGAGAACTTGGTGACGGTCTTGCTGCCATCGGCCCCCTCGACGACCAGGCGATAGTCGCCCCAGCCGAGGCGGCGGTTGAAGCGCGCGGGTTGGCCGGCGCCGATATTGACCGTGG
Organism: Caulobacter sp. DWR2-3-1b2; assembly: GCF_049896345.1. Lineage (NCBI taxonomy): Bacteria > Pseudomonadati > Pseudomonadota > Alphaproteobacteria > Caulobacterales > Caulobacteraceae > Caulobacter > Caulobacter sp. DWR2-3-1b2. The sequence continues at coordinate 726,866 of NZ_JAFCUC010000001.1, forward strand.
CCTTGGCCACCACCGCGTCGCGGCTGGTGCGCCGCCACTGCCAGCGACCGTCCTGCTGGAACCAGTCATAGCTCCAGTTCTCGCTGATCAGGGTGTAGGTCGCCGTCGCGCCGACGCGGACGCCGGCGGCGTTGACCGCGATCATCTCCAGGCCGACCGGCGGATCGCCGCGCCCAGCGTCGCCCTGCTCGACCTTGACCCCGTAATAGACCGGCTTGCCGCGCACCTTGAGCTCGAGGTTCTCGCGCACCGGACGGCCGCCGGGCTCGAACACCGAGGCGGTGACCGAGGCCACCAGCGGCTGGGCGGTGTCGGCCGCGTCGCTCGTCCCCAGGTTCAGCATGGCGTGGCCGTCGCCGTCGGTGACGGTCGTGCCCAGCTCGATGAACTTCTCGTCGAAGGGCGTCAGGGCGTCGCCCCACTGGAAGTCCTTGAACTGCGGGAACGGATCGCTGTCGATCTTCAGCCGCGCCTCGCCCTGGGTCTGCAGACCCGCGCCCGGCGCGCCGTAGAGGAAGCGGGCCGAGACGTCGATCTGTCGCGCCTGGCCGCCGGCGATCGGTACGGACTCCTGGCCCGTGGCGGTCACCGCCAGGCGTTGCGGGGCGAAGTCCTCGACGCTGAAGCTCAGAGATCCCGCCTGCGCCTCGACGCCCTCCATCATCAGCACGGCGGTCCAGCGGCCGCGTGGCGCGCTGCGCGGGAGGGCGATGTCGGCCAGCACGGCGCCGGCGTCGGCCCGGCTGAAGGCGTAGCGACGGAACTCGACGCCCGAGGGGCGCTTGACCAGGATATAGCCCTTGCGGTCATTGACCGCCTTGGCCAGCCGGTCGCGGACCATGGCCGTCAGGTGCACGGTCTCGCCAGGGCGATAGATGCCGCGATCAGCGTAGAGGAAGCCGTCGATGTCGCTGGCCACGGCCCGCCCGCCGTCCGATTCGGTGCGGCCCCCCACGCCCTGCTTGGACAGGTCGACCGGCGAGCGGTCCAGGTCCAGCACCGCCAAGTCGCCATCGTTTCCATAGGCCATGACCATCTTGGCATGCGACGCGCCCTCGCCGTCCATCAGGGCGCGGGGGAAGCGCACCCGGCCGTCGGCGTCGCTCTTGGCCTGCGCCAAGTCCTCGCCGTCCTTGGCCACCAGGGCCACGCGCACGCCCGACAGGGTCTTGGCGGTCTTCAGCGAGCGGACCACGACGTCGAGAGACTCGTCGCCATCATAGGCGATCAGCGCCATGTCGGTGAACATGATCCAGCGGCGGGCCTGGGCCGGAGCCGGCTCCTCGTCGCCTTCCGGCTTGCGGCCGCCCGAGGCATCGCGCGCCTTGATCACATAGCCGCCAGCCTTCATTTCCTTCAGCACCGCGCCGAGCGGGAAGACGGTGGTCGCCTTCTGGCCAGCCGCGCTATCCACCTTGATGACGCCCTTCCAGACCTGGCGGCCCTCGTCGTCGGGGCTGTCGTCGCCATAGTCGCTGGCATAGTCGCCCTCGCCGGTCGGGTCGGGGGCGCTGATCGACTTGCGCACCAGGTTGCGGTCCGACACCCGCCAGACCTCGATGGCCAGCTTGGAGACGTTCATGGTCTCAAGCGCCACGCCGTCGGATTCCTCGCGCGGCAGGATCACGCCGTCGCCGGCGAAGCCCACATAGGGCGGCTTCTCCCCGAAGGTGAAGTCGACATCGGCATTGGCGCCCAGGGTCTCGCCGTTGCGGCCGGGCAGGCCCTTGAGCAGGGTGACGCGATGGTCGGTGAACCCGACGCCGCCGACGCAGATCTCGTCATCCTTTACCCGCACGGCCGGCTGGTGGCCGATATCGGGCGAGAGCAGCACGAAGTCGGCATAGGGCTTGGACGGGTCGAGCGCCTTGCTCATCCGGATACAGGCCATCGGCGCGGCGCCGGAGCTGTCGATGCGGCTCTGCCAGACGGCGAAGCCCTCGGGCTTGGGAACGCCGCGACGCGGGGCGTTGGCGGAGCGGGGCTTGCCAAACAGCGACCAGGCCTGAGCCTTGGGCGCGGTGGCCGTCGCGGCCGACTTGCCACCGAACCAGCCGAGATCGGAGACCTTTCCCACGGCGAAGCCGCCGCCGAAGCCAACGACCAGGGCGCCCAGCGCCACGGCCGCCAGGGGCGACTTCAGGCTTGGCGGAATCTTGCTCTTGAACTGGGCCCAACGGGCGGCGATGGCTTCGCGTCCGCTCACCGGCGGCGTCTCGTCCGTCGACATCCCGTAGTCCCCCAACTCGCGCGTATTGGGGTGGACTTGAACCTAAGCCGGGGAAGGGGTCAACGGATCAGCGAGCACTTTCCCTCGCCCCTTGCGGGAGAGGGTGGCCTCGCGGAGCGAGGTCGGGTGAGGGGTCGATGAAAGAGTCGGCTGCCTGCTGCGGAAAGCTGCGCGCGACCCCTCATCCGTCGGCCTTGGGCCGCCACCTTCTCCTCAGGGGGAGAAGGATTTTAAGCGTCGAACGCGACCTGAGCGGTGGAAAGGTCGTAGCAAGCCGAGACGATCTTGAGACGACCCTCGGCCAGCTTGGCCGCTAGCACCCCGTCGGCGACCTTTAGGCGGGCGGCGGTGTCGCGGACATTCTGGCGAATGGCGGCGTCCTGCAGGTCGGCTGGGTGGCGCTCCTGGGCCTCCAGCACCGCCGGCAAGATCGGCAGCACCATGTTCAGCAGCGCACCATGCAGGTCGATATGTTTGGTGGCCACATCGACCGCCGCCCCGACCGCGCCGCACTTGGTGTGACCCAGCACGACCACCAGCGGCGCGCCCAGATGCTCGACGGCGTAGACGATCGAGCCCAGGCCCTCCTGGCCCACTGTCGATCCAGCCACACGGACCACGAACAGTTCGCCCAGATTGCAGTCGAAGATCAGTTCGGGGCCGACGCGGCTGTCGCTGCAGCCGACGATCACCGCGAACGGCTTCTGGCCAGCCGCCATCTCGGCGATCCGGGCCGCGCCCGGCAGGGCGATACTGGCCCCGCCACGCGAGAAGATGGCGTTGCCCTGCTTGAGCCGGCCGAGGGCCTCGTCGGGACTGACCCGCGGCGGCTCGACATGCACGGCCTCGACCGGCTCGGCGCCCTCGAGCGGCTTGACCTCGGCCAACACCTTATCGAGCGCGGCCTTGTCGGAGGGCTGGGACTTCAGCGCCCGGCGCGTGCGGCGGCCCTTGCGGGTCAGAACCGACGGCGTATCGCCCTCGGCCCAGGCCATGACGGGCACGGCCAGGCCGGACGCCAAAGCCCCTAGCAGGAGTCGTCTCGAAACCATCTCATCCCCCGACAAGAACCGCGATTGGTGGAGACCAGTCCTGGCAGGGGAAGGTTAACCCCGCCGCAACGAAAGGTTGGTTTCAAAGCGGCAATTCGACACGTTTGACCACTGTGCGCATGGCGATCGACGAGCTGACCCGAACCACGCCGGGGATGCGCGTCAGCTCTCGCGCGTGCACCCGCTCCAGGTCATCGACATCGGCCACCACCAGCCTTAGCAAATAGTCCGAGCCGCCAGTCATCAGGTAGCACTCGGCCACCTCGCGCACGTGGGACACCGCCTTCTCGAAGGCGCTGAGCGTCGCCTCGGCCTGAGACGACAAGGTCACGGTGACGAAGACGCTGAGCGGCAGGCCCACCGCGCGCTCGTCGATCACCGCCGCGTAACGACCGATCACCCCGCCCTCCTCCAGGGCCCGCACGCGACGCAGACAGGCGGATTCGGAAAGATTCACCGCCTCGGCCATTTCCACATAGCTGGCTCGGCCGCGACGCTGCAGCAGGGTCAGCAGCTTTCGATCGAAGGCGTCGAGGATGACCGCAGCTTTTTTCACCGTGAGGGCTCCGTGGCGCAGGATTCCTGCATACCATGGTTCTCGTCGCATGAAATGCCCCAGGAACCTGCGGGCGCACGGGCGTAAACCAGCGTCAAAAGCCCTTAGGAGGAGACTATCATGCGCGTTGGCGTGCCTTCCGAAATCAAGCCCGGCGAACATCGCGTCGGCCTCACCCCCACCGCCGTCCGGGAATATGTCGGTCACGGCCATTCGGTGCTCGTGCAGTCCGGCGCTGGCCTGGGCGCGGGCTATGCCGACGACGTCTATGTCAAGGCCGGCGCGACCATCGCGGCGGACGCCGATGCGGTGTTCGAAGGCGCGGAGCTGATCGTCAAGGTCAAGGAACCGCAGAAGATCGAGTGGGAGCGCCTGACGCCTCGCCACATCCTGTTCACCTACCTGCACCTGGCGCCCGACCCGGCCCAGACCGAAGGCCTGCTGACCAGCGGTTGCGCGGCCATCGCCTATGAGACCGTCACCGACGCCAAGGGCGGCCTGCCGCTGCTGGCCCCGATGTCGGAAGTGGCCGGCCGCATCGCCGTCTTCTCGGCGGCCGAGACCCTGCTCAAGCACAATGGCGGCATGGGCCTGCTGCTGTGCGGCGTCCCCGGCGTGCCCCCGGCCCGCGTGGTGGTGCTGGGCGGCGGCGTGGTCGGCTCCAACGCCGCCCGGATGGCCGCCGGCCTGGGCGCCGAGGTGGTGGTGCTGGAACGCTCTATCCCCCGCATGCGCGAGCTGGACGACCTGTACCAGGGCCGCATCCTCACCCGCTATTCGACCTTCGCCGCCGTCGAGGAGGAGATCCTCAAGGCCGACGTGATCATCGGCGCGGTGCTGACCGCCGGGGCCGCCGCCCCCAAGCTGGTGCGCCGCGAGCACCTCAAGCAGATGAAGCCCGGCTCGGTGCTGGTCGATGTGTCGATCGACCAGGGCGGCTGTTTCGAGACCAGTCACGCCACCACCCACGCCGACCCGACCTATATCGTCAACGGTGTGGTGCACTATTGCGTGGCCAACATGCCGGGCGCCGCGCCGCGCACGTCGTCCGAAGCTTTGGGCAACGCCACCCTGCCCTTCGGCCTGGCCCTGGCCGACCACGGCCTGGACGCGCTGAAGAGCAACATCCACCTGGCCAAGGGCCTCAACGTCCTGGCGGGAGAGCTGACCCACCCCGCCGTGGCGCAGGCGCTGGGCAAGCCGTCGGTGGATCCTTATGGGGCCTGGACCTAGACGACGCGACGCGATTTGGGGACATGCGCATGTCGCCGTCAGCAGTCGTAGGCGCTCGGCGCACGAAGGCTAAAGCCTCATGAATTCAGGACTCTAAACTTTCTCGGTCTTTTTGACGCTCACCCCTTTTGGGCGCCCCCATAATGCTCTCACCCCATCGCACGGGGAGGGACGTCGGCCGGCGACCTGACGGGCGGTGGGCAGTGGTCGAGCGGGTAGGCTTGGCCGCCGTGTCTTCTTCGGAAGACGCCCCAGGTCGGTTCGGAGCAGGCTCGCCTTGGTCGCGACGAAGCTCCGGCGCCCAAGGCAGGCGGACAAGCCGACAGGTGCGGGCTGAAATCGCCCGCACGGTCCGGAGGGTAGCCAACTCTCCGCCCGCCGGGGGCCCACTTCGGAAGCGGGTTAAGACCCCGCGCGCCGATGGCTCCCGTCTGAAGGCCGCGCGAAGCGCTCGTCTTCGTCGAAACGGTATCAAATCTGCAAAACCTCCGGGCGGAGCCCGGGCGCTTCGCACCCTCCCCAAACGCTTCAGCGGCCCCCCGCGTGAAGTCCTCCCCCCGTTGGGGAGGTGTCGGCGAAGCCGACGGAGGGGGGAGTGATCGGCCGATGGCCACAGCTTGGATCGACTATCCGAAACTCCCCCCACCGGTCGCTGCGCGACCACCTCCCCCACAGGGGGAGGAATTAAGCCGCAAAGCGTCCGAGATCCTGGTGGCTCTCCACCAAGTCCAACACGTCGCCCATGGCAAAGCCGGGGTCGGCCGCGTAGAGCGCGTCATAGATCGAGCGCGCGAAGGCCAGGTCGGCCGGGGTCTTTACGCGCCAGTCATGGTGTGACCAGTCGCGGCGGGCCTTCAAATGGGCCTGGCTGAAGCGGTCGGGGCTTTGGCGAATGGCGGCGGTCGGCGAGATCAGGGCCAGGGGGTCGCGCACCTCGGCGGCGGCGGCGCGAAGGGCCTCCACCGTGATCACCTCAACCTCAAGCCCGGCCGGATAGGTGCGCTGCACGCGGTTGGAGGTATAGGCCGCCCCGCTGGTCTGGGCCAGGTGGATCGCCTGGTCGATCACCCCGGCGTCGACGAAGGGCGCATCGCCCTTGATCCGCACCACGTGGGTGACCGGACCGGCCGCCTCGGCGCAACGGGCGATGCGGTCGAGAATGTCGGCGCCCGCGCCGCGATAGACGGCGTATCCGCGCGACACCACCAGGCCGGCCAGACCGTCATCATCGGTCTCGCCGCTGGTGGCCACGATGATCTTGTTGAGGCGCCGGCAGGCCCGCAGCCGCTCGAGCTGGCGCAGGATCATCGGCTCGCCTTGCAGGGTGGCGACAGCCTTGCCCGGCAGGCGCTTGGAGCCCATGCGGGCTTGGACGACGGCGAGGATCATGGCGTTCGGCTCCCTCATATTTCCCAGCTTCTTCTGAAGGCTGGGCTTTGATTCGCCTGGCCGTCAGGCGACCCAACGTCGCGGGTCGAGCGCCACCGGATCGTCGATGGCCATGTCGTCCCAGTCGAGGTCGGGCGGCGGGCTGGAGGCGGCGGCGACCACGGCCGACAGTTCTGCGGCGGAGGTCACGCCGACCAGCACGGCGCTGGCTTCGGGACGCGACAGGGCGAAGCCCAGGGCGGCCTGAAGGGGGTCGGAACGGCCCTCGGCGATCATCCGGCGCACCCGTGACAGGCGGCCAGAGGCCCCCTTCAGCTGGGCCGGAACGCGGTCGGGCGGCAGGAACAGCAGGCCGTTCAAGAAGATCGAGCGCAACTGAACCTCGATCCCGAGACCGGCGATGCGGGCCAGCGAGCCGTCGGCCAGCAGGCGCTGATCGAGCAAGGAGGCTGGAGCTTGAAGAATGTCGGGCTTGAAGCGGCGCGCGACTCCCACCGGATCGTCGCTGGCGTGGGCGGCGACGCCGATCTTGGCGAACAGCCCCTCGTCGCGCAGGCGGGCCAGGCGATCCCAGACGGCGGCGCCGTGGACGCCGAACAGTTCCGACGGCGAGGAGACGATGATGGCGTCGGCGCGTTCGATCGCCAGGCGGCGCAGGCAGGCGCGGGCCTCGGCTTCCACGAAGTCGGGGCCGCGATCGGCGCGGGCGGCGGGAATGGTGACACGGAACGGCACGGGGCGCGGGATCAGGTCTCCCAGCACCGACTCGGCGCGGCCATGATTGCCCGAGACGTCGAGCACCGACAGCTGAGCGCGGGCGGCGATGCCCAGGATGTCGCGGGCTTCGGTCTCCGGCGACCGAGCGCGCGGCGACGCGCTCATGCCGTCCAGTCCGAACTGAGCGGCGGCAAGACCAAGTTTTGAAACCGAAAGCGACATGGAAATCCGTGCGGATTGGAACACCAGTGTCGGGAAGACTACGCGCCAAGGTTTGAAGAAGGCGTTTCTGGAAACTTGCCGAGGGGTTAATGTCGTCCGCGATGAAGCCCCTTGATCCAGTGCTCGACCTGACCTTTGAAATCGCCGGAGATTGGCCGCTGTACGGCCTTTGCGAGGATATCCGTCCAGCGCTGGCCACCGCCCTGGCCCACGGCCCGGCGGCGCTGGCGACAATTATTTCCCTGGGCGAAGGCGGCCCGCGACCCATCGGCACGCAGATGGTGTTCAGCGAGGGCTCGCGCGCCGGCTTTCTTTCGGGCGGTTGCATCGAGGCCGATGTCGAGGACCATGCCCGCGCCTGCCTGGCCGACGGCCAACCGCGACGGTTGGTCTATGGCGAGGGCAGTCCTTGGCCGGACATCCGCCTGCTGTGCGGCGCCCGGGTCGAGATTCTGGTCGAGCGCATCGACCCTGGCGATCCAGCCGCCCGCATGTTGCTGACCCTCTGGGCCGAGCGGCGGCCGGCGATCTGGATCAGCGACGGCGGGCGACGGGTCTGCGGCCCCTCGCCCGAATTCACCGCGCCCTGGCCGGAGGCCTTCGCCCGAGCCTTCGATCCGGCCCCTCGCCTTGTCGTGCTGGGGGGCGACCCGACGGCCCTGGCCGTGGCCAGCCTGGGGACCCAGTCAGGGTTCGAGACCACGCTGGTGCGGCCCAAGGGCCCCCTGACCCCGCCGCCGCTCGCGGGCGTCCGGTATCGCCGCGACAGCGTGCCAACCGCGCTGGACGCCATAGGCCTGGACGCCTGGACCGCCGTCGCGATCTGCGGCCACGACCTGGACATCGACCACGCCGCCCTGCTGGCCGCCCTCCCCTCGGCCGCGCCCTATGTCGGGCTGCTGGGAGCGCGGCGACGGCTGGGCGAGCGGCTGGACCGGCTGCGGGCGGCGGGGGTCAGTGAACGCGACCTGGCCAAGCTGCGCGCGCCGATCGGGCTGGATCTTGGCGGCAAGGCGCCGTTCGAGGTGGCCGTGGCGGTGATCGGCGAGATCATGGCCACCCGCCACGGGCAGCCGGCCTTGGCCAGGAGGGCGGCGGGTTAGGCTGGCCTATTCGGCTCGCCAGTCACCCGACTTGCCGCCGGTCTTCTCGATCAGGCGCACGGCCTCGATAACCATGCCCTTCTCGGCGGCTTTCAGCATATCGTAGATCGTCAGGCAGGCCACCGACACGGCGGTCAGGGCCTCCATTTCGACGCCGGTCGGGCCAGTCGTCTTGACGCGGGCCCGCACCGCCAGGCCGTCCTCGGCCGGCTCGACCGACACCTCGACCTTGGACAGGGCCAGGGGGTGGCACAAAGGGATGAGGTTCGAGGTCTGCTTGGCGGCCATGACGCCGGCGATCTCGGCCACCGCGCGAACATCGCCCTTGCGACCCGTCCCGGAGATGGCCAGGGCCAGGGTCTCGGCGGTCATCCGTACGAAGCCGACGGCGATCGCTTCGCGGGCCGTCGCGGCCTTGTCCGAGACATCGACCATCCGCGCCCGGCCCTGGTCATCGATGTGGGTCAGGCGGGTCACTGTTCCAACAGCCTGGGCATCAGCTCGACCATGTTGCAAGGCTTGTGGCGGCTGTCGAGCTGGGCGGCGATGACCTTGTCCCAACCGTCGCGCACCGCGCCGTTGCTGCCCGGCAGGCAGAACACGAAGACCCCGCCGATCAGGCCCGCCGTCGCCCGTGACTGCAGGGTCGACAGGCCCACCGACTGATAGCTGACCATGTGAAACACCACCGAAAAGCCGTCGATCTTCTTGTCGAACAGCGGCTCCAGGGCTTCCGGGGTCACGTCGCGGCCGGTCAGGCCGGTGCCGCCGGTGGTGACGATGGCGTCGACCTGGCCCGAGGCGATCCAGTCGCGCACCGTCTGGCGGATCTGCTCGACATCGTCGCGCACCACCGCCCGGCCGCCCAATTCATGGCCTGCGGCCTTGACCCTTTCGACAAGCACCTGGCCGGAGGTGTCGCTTTCTTCGTCGCGGGTGTCGGAAATGGTCAGGATCGCCACGCGCACCGGCGTAAACGGAAGGTCCGGCTTGATACCGCCACCTGGGGTGAGACCCGCTGCCGACATCTGTTCTCTCCTAGTCCCAACGCTGAGCGTCGGTCCTATCCTGAGCCGTCGGCTCGATCCAGCGCCCGCCGCCGGGGCCGTGCTCCTTCTTCCAGAAGGGCGCGCGGCTCTTGAGATAGTCCATCAGGAAATCGCAGGCCTCGAAGGCGGCGCGGCGGTGGCCGGCGGCGGTGGCCACGAAGACGATCGCCTCACCCGGCGCGAGGCGCCCAGTGCGGTGGACGATGACATAGTCCTGCAGGGCGAACCGCGCCTTGGCCTCTTCGGCGAAGGCGGCGATCGCCGCGTTGGTGAAGCCGGGATAAGCCTCAAGCTCCAGCGCCAGGGCCGCGCCGCGCTCGGCGCGCGCCAGGCCAGTGAAGCTGGCCACCGCACCGGTCTCGTTCCGGCCGGCGCAGAACGTGGTCAACGCGGCGCCCGGCTCGAACGGCTCGGAGGTGAGGGTTATCATCCGCCGCTCATCGGCGGCAGGAAGGCCACCTCGGCGCTCGCCGCCAGGAACGTTTCGCCCCGGACGATGGCCTTGTCGACGGCCACCTGGACGCCAGGGCCGGAGAGCGCCTCGGCCAGGCTCGGATCGACAGCAGCGAGAGCATCTCGCAACGCGGTCAGGGACGAAGCCTCAACGACCCGGTCGCGCCAGCCGGCCTGGTCGGCCAAGCGTCCAAAGAGCAGCACCCGCGCCACGCTCAGCCGCCCGTTGTGGACATGTGCCGCGCCACGGCGGGGCCCGCGCCGTCGATCTGGAAGTCGTGCCCCTCCGGCTTGGCGCCGATCGCCGCGAAGATCGCTTGGTCCAGCGCCGCGTCGTCGGCCCCGGCGCGGATCACCGCCCGCAGATCGCTGGCGTCATCCCGGCCCAGGCAGGTGTGCAGCGTGCCGGTGCAGGTCAGGCGAACCCGGTTACAGGCCTCGCAGAAATTGTGGCTGAGCGGCGTGATCAAACCCAGGCGGCCGCTGGTCTCCTCGACCCGCACATAGCGCGCCGGACCGCCGGTGGCGTAGGCCAGATCGGTCAAGGTCCAGAACGACGACAGATCGCGACGCACGTCCTTAAGCGACAAATACTGGGCTGTGCGGTCCTCGTCGATTTCACCCAGGGGCATGGTCTCGATCAGGGTCATGTCGGCGCCCAGGCCATGGGCCCACTGGATCAGAGCCGGCAGTTCGGCGGCGTTGTCGTTCTTGAGGGCAACGGCGTTGATCTTGACCTCGATGCCCACCGCCAGGGCCGCGTCAATCCCGGCCAATACCTTCGAAAGATCGCCGCCCCGCGTCAACTTGCGGAACAGCTCGGGCTTGAGCGTATCGAGCGAGACATTGACCCGCCTCACGCCCAGTCGCGCCAGGTCGGCCGCATGCTGGGCCAGCTGGGTGCCGTTGGTGGTCAGGGTCAGCTCGTCCAGCGCGCCGGTCGCCAGGTGGCGCGACAACCGCTCGACCAGGGTCATGATCCCCTTGCGCACCAGCGGCTCCCCGCCGGTCAGCCGCAGCTTGCGCACGCCCAGCGCCACGAAAGCCGAGGACAGGCGATCCAGTTCCTCGAGCGAAAGCACTTCGGCCTTGGGCAGGAAGGTCATGTGCTCGGCCATGCAATAGGTGCAGCGCAGGTCGCACCGGTCGGTGACCGAGACGCGCAGATAGGCCACCGCGCGGCCAAAACCGTCGATCAGGCGGGGCTGCGAGCGGGACTCTGTCGAGAGCGCTTGCGCGGGACTGGCGTCATAGGGCGTCATGCGGTCTTTAAGATAGGCGCGGGGCGGCATGGCGGGAAGTGAAAGCACGCGGTTGGAGGCGATCGTTCTGGCGGCCGGGGCTGGCCGCAGGTTTGGTGGACGCAAGCTGACCGCGACCTTCGAGGGCCGCCCGTTGATTGCAGGCGCTCTCGACGCGGCGTTCGCGGCCCCCGTGCGCGGCGTCATCCTGGCCACCGACGGCGATCCGGACCTGGCGGACGCCGCCCAGGCCCATGCCCGCGCCCTGGGACGCGAGGCCAAACTGCGCGTGGTCACTGTGGCTGACGCTGCGGATGGCATGGGGGCGTCGCTGCGGACGGCGGTCGCCGCCCTGCAGGCCGACACCGACGGCGTCTTTGTCTTCCTGGGAGACATGCCACGCATACCGCCAGCGGTTCCGCGCGCCCTGGCTGCCGCCTTGAGCGACGGTTTCGACGCCGCCGCGCCGCGCGTGGGCGCTCAGCGAGGCCACCCGGTTCTGTTCGCGCGGCGCCACTTCGCCGCCTTGCTGGGCCTGACCGGCGATCTGGGCGCGCAGGGCGTGCTGGCGCGGTCCGGAACGCGGCTGAAGCTGATCGACACCCTCGATGTCGGGGTTTTCTTCGACATCGATCGACGCAAGGATCTCGGCTGAGAGGTCAGAATTCCGTGTCGGCGGTCGCTCGGCGATTGGCGCGCCATCCGGCCCAGGTTCCGAAGGCGATACAGGCCAGGATGCCGTAGCTCCACATCGCCATGCTCATATAGAAGGTGCCCAGGGTCACGCGCAGGTCGATCGTCGTCGCCACATGCGACGCCACGACGATCGCCTGGAACGCCGACGCTATGATGGTCCAGAGTCGCCTCGCCCGGATGGAGATGAAGCCGAAATAGACCAGGGTCGCGGTGTCGATCGCCATGATCGCCAGGTCGACATTATAGGCGTCGTTGCCGTGGACGAGCAGCGACCCCGCCCAGGCCAGCCCCGCCGCCAGGCCAATACGACGCGCGCTGTAGTCGCCGAAGCCGATAGCGGCGCCGCAGACCACCGTGGCCAGGCCCAACGAAAAAAGCGTGTGAATCTGCAAGGCGGGGCAACGCTCAGACTGAAACCTGAGCGTCACCATGCAGCAAGCCCCGCCTCGCGATAAGCAACCTGAGGTATGCGAGGATCAGTGTCGGGTTCGGCGCCCTTCCCACAGGATGGCCTTGACCTCTTCGATGATGTTAAGCGCGCCGTCGGCGTCGCCAGCCTCTTCGAGCGCGATCAGTTGTGGCATGAGCACGGACAGAATCCGGCGCTGGACAGGCCCCAGGGTCCGCAGGTGGCGACGGAACTCGTTCAGTTCGTCGTGGATGGTGTCCGACGAAGCAGTCTGGGCGGTGCTCACGCGGCGCGGCCTCCGTCCAGAGCGCGTAGGCCCGAGGTGCGGGGCACTTCCGGCGGCTTGTCCATGTCGCCCATCGCCAAGGCGCCACAGCCGATCTGGCTCCGCACCGTGTTGAGCGCGCCATGAGCCTCGATGATGGTACGGCGGGCGGAGACGATATAGGCCAGGGTCTCGCCGAGATTGGCGACGGCGGCCTGGCCAATCACGGCCGAAAGACGAGCTTCCAGTCGCAGCGACGGCAGCAGGCCCATCAGTTCGGCGGTTTCGCGGAGGGCGGCGTCGATCGCCGCTTCGGCGCGCATCAGCTTTTCAGCTCCTGCGCGGGCTGCATCGGTTCTTTTCATGCATGACTCTCCCGTTCGCGCGGGGCCCCCCGCACGTTGAAGTCGATGAACTTGTGTCGAGACGATCGGCGTCAGTGCGCCGGAGGCGGGCTCCAGCCCTCGCGGAATCGCTGAAGGGCATAGAGGAATTCATGGGCGCCCATGGTGACCATGCCGAGCAGGATTCCGCCTAGCGCGGCCACGACCAGGATCAGACCCAGCCATTGCAAAGGAGTCAGGTCATGGCGCCAGCTCCTTCCAGATTCCGCAGGGGCGTGTCGTCGGCCAGGAAGGCCGTCGCCGCCAGCACCCGGAGCAGCAGCTTGCTGGGCGGATCCCCCGCCGCCTGGGCCTTGCGCAACGCCGACACCGTTTCCGGCACCAACCGCCCCCGCTCGGGCGTCCCGGCCATGAGGGTCAATCCCTCCTCCAGCGACTGCCAACTGGCTATGAAGAATGCTGGCGGCGGTGTCGGACCCGGCATGGAAGGTTTCATCATGGCTGCTCTCGCTGTTGGAACGAGAGAAGACCTCTGCGCCGGTCGTGGCTAGCGTGGCCGATTGCTTACGGTAGTCATTACCGGGGTCGGTTTCCCAAGCGACGAAGGCCAGGGCGGCGTCGCGGCGGCCGAGCCCCCCGACCCGACGTCGAGCGCTGAGCACGTGCATCTCGACGGTCTTGGGTGACAGCCGCAGCAGCCGGGCGATCTCCTTGCCCTGGCGATGCTGGGCGATGAGACGCAGGATCTCCCGCTCCCGCGGGGTCAGTCTCTCGAACCCCAAGTTATCGCCAGCATCCACCATGGCGCTAAAATGTGTCGGCGCTCGCGTTACGTCCAGCCACAGTTGCACAGGCGCGCCCCCTAAGGACGCGACACATCAAAAAGATCGCGGTTTGCCCCGATAGGTGAGCTGGAAAGCTCTAAGCCCCGGCCGAAACCAGCGGCAGTCGCGTCGTCGGCGTCTTGGAAATCGCTAGCAAGGCGTTGGCCACGGCCGGTCCGATCACCGGCGTTCCGGGCTCGCCGACGCCGCTCGGCGGATTGGCGGACGGCAAGATGTGGGTTTCGACCGTCGGCGCCTCGTTCATCCGCAGCACGCGATAGGTGTCGAAATTGCTCTGGTCGACCGCCCCGCCCGTCAGGGTGACCTCGCCATAGAGCGCCGCCGACAGGCCGTAGCACGTGCCGCCTTCCATCTGGGCGGCGATCTGGTCGGGCGAGACGGCGACGCCGCAGTCGATGGCGGTGACCACCCGGCCGACCCGCGGATGACCGTCCACCAGCTTGACCTCGGCCACTTGGGCGACGACAGAGCCGAAGCTTTCGTGCACCGCCACGCCGCGCGTCCAGCCGGGCGTCGAGGTCGGACCGGCCTTCTCGACGGCGAGGTTCAGCACCGCAAGATGCCGCGCGGCCTCGGGACCCGCCTTGACGTATAGGGCCCGCCGATACTCGACCGGATCCTTGCCGGCCTTGCGGGCCAGTTGGTCGATGGTGTGCTCCATCACGAAGGCGGTATGGGTAGCCCCCACCGAACGCCACCACAGCACCGGCACGCCGGCCTCCGGCAGGGCCAGTTGGGCGTCGACGACAGGGGTGGCTTTCAGATAGGGCGAGCCCGACGCACCCTCGATCGCGGTCTGGTCCGGCCCCTTGGAGGGCATCGGCGAGCCCTTCATGATCGACTGGCTGACAATGCGATGGCGCCAGGTCGCCGGGTAGCCGTCCCTGTCGAGCGTGACCCGGACGGCATGGTGGACCATCGGCCGGAAATAGCCGGCCTGCATGTCGTCCTCGCGAGTCCAGACCAGCTTCACCGGCCGATTGCCGCCGACTTTCTTGGCGATGTGCACGCACTCGGCGACGTAGTCGGACTGGAAGTTGGCGCGCCTGCCGAACGATCCGCCGGCATAGAGGGTCTCGACCTCGACCGAGCCCGGCAGCGTCCCGACGATCTTGGCGGCGGCCAATTGGTCCAGAGTCGGACTTTGGGAGCCGTGGGTCAGCTTGACCCTGTTGCCGTCCACCTGGGCCACGCAGTTCATTGGCTCCATGGTGGCGTGGGCCAGATACGGAAAGTCGTAGGTCGTCTCGAAAGCGTCCTTGCCGCCGGCCGCAGCTGCGGCGTCGCCCTTGGAATCGAAGGCCTCCCACTTCAGGTCGGACGGTCCCCTGCCGGCCGCGATGTCGCGCCACTGGGCGGCGATGGTCTTGGAGTCGCGGTTCTCGGCCTTGTCGAGGTCCCACTCGACCTTCAGCGCCTCGCGGCCCATGCGGGCGGCATAGGTGGTGTCGGCGACCACGGCCACACCGGTCGGAATCTGGTAAACCTCGACCACGCCGGCCACCTTCTTGGCGCCGTCGGCGTTGAAGCTCTTCACCTTGCCGCCAAAGCGTGGGGCGTGCGCCACCACCGCCACCAACATGTCGGGCAACTGGACGTCCTGGGTATAGCGCGCCGTTCCGTTGCTCTTGATCAGGCTGTCCTTGCGGCGAACGCGGTCGGTGCCGATCAGGGTGAAGGTCTTGGGATCCTTGAGGACCGGGGTTTCGGGCGGCGCGATCTTGGCGGCGTCGGCGATCAGGGCGGCGAACGGGGCGGACTTGCCGCCAGCGTGGCTGACCAAGCTATCCTTGACGGTGATCTCGCCGGCCGGGACGTTCCACTTGGCCGCGGCTGCTTGCACGAACATCGCCCGCGCGCCGGCCCCGGCCTTGCGCAGCTGTTCCCACGAATTGGAGATCGCCGACGAGCCGCCGGTCAGTTGAACGCCCATGCCGCCATTGGCGTAGAGCTTGGCGTTGGCGGGGGCGTGCATGACCTTCACCCGAGCCCAGTCGGCGTCGAGTTCCTCGGCGACCAAGGCCGCCAGGCCCGCATGGTTGCCTTGGCCAAATTCGATGTGCTTGGACAGCACCGTCACCGCGCCGTCCGGATCGAAGCGGATGAACGGCCCAAAAGCGCCGACATCGACCTTGGATCCCGCGCTCATCAGGTCGGCGGGCGAGCAGCCCACCATCAGTGATCCGCCGACCAAGGTGGCGCTGACCACCACGACGTCGCGTCGGTTGACGCCCTCTTTACGCATCAGCTTGCTGAAAGGGGCGTTCATGGGTTCGCTCCTCGGCCGGTCGAACCCGAAGCGGCGGCGATCTCGGCGTCGATCTCGTTGGCGGCGGTCGTCGCGGCGGGCGCATTGACCAGCGGCGCCGAGGCCAAGCCCGCGGCGTCCTTGATGGCGGCGCGGATGCGTTGATAGGTGCCGCAGCGACAGATGTTGCCGCTCATGGCGTTGTCGATGTCCTCGTCGCTGGGCGACTTGGTCTGGGCCAGCAGGGCTGCGGCCGACATGATCTGGCCCGACTGGCAGTAGCCGCACTGCGGCACATCGTGGACCACCCAGGCCTTTTGCAGCGGATGCGTCCCGCCCAGGCTCTCGATGGTGGCGATCTTGGCGCCGTTCAACGTGGCGATCGGCGTTACGCACGAGCGCACGGGATCCCCGTTGACGTGAACCGTGCAGGCCCCGCACTGGGCCATGCCGCAGCCAAACTTGGTGCCCGTCAGTCCAAGTTCGTCGCGAAGCACCCACAGCAGTGGAGTTTCGGGGTCGGCCTTGACGGTGACCGTCCTGCCATTGATGTCCAGAGTGGCCGTCATAGGCGCTCGCCTCCCCCACGAAAACCGGCCCGCCGACCCGGCATCGCGGTTCTAACACCGCTCAGACCCAAACCCGCCAGTGAAATCTTGGTCCAGTCAGGCTAGCGTGGCCACGACGTTCGCTTCGCTGTCAGGACCCACGCCCTTGGATTCCTTTCCCGCCTATTTCCCCCTGGCCGGCCGCAAGGTGGTGATCGCCGGCGTCGGCGAGGCCGCCGACAACAAGGCCCGGCTGTTCGAGGGCTCGCCGGCGACCGTGGTGCGGGTCGACGGTCCCGCCGCCTTCCTGCCCGGAACCTATGTCGGCGCGACCCTGGCCTTCGTCGCCGGGGACGACGAGGTGTTCCTTCAGGCGGCCGCCGGCGCGGCGCGTGCCGCTCGCGTGCTGGTCAATGTCGTCGATAAGCCCGCGATGAGCGACTTCAACACTCCGGCGGTGATCGACCGCGGCGAGGTGGTGATGGCCGTCGGCACCGGCGGCTCCTCCCCGACCTTGGCCACCAAGCTGCGCAACGACATCGAGGTCCAGGTGCCGGAAGGCACGGGCCGGGTCGCCGCCCTGCTGCGCAAGTTCCAGGACGAGGTGCGCGGCGCCCTGCCCGCGATGCACGAGCGCCGGGCCTTTCTGCGCGACGCCGTGGTCGGCGAGGCCGCTCAGGCGGCGATGGCGGGCGACATGGAAAAGGCCGGCCAGCTGTTTCGCCAGGCCCTGGCCAAGGGCGTCGGTCGCGAGGGCAAGGTGCGGTTCATTGCCGGCAAGGGGCCCGCCGACCTGCTGACCTTGCGCGCGGTCCGGGCTCTGGGCGCGGCCGATGTGCTGATCGCCGACGACGGCGCCGCGCCAGAGGTGCTGCTTCTTCTCCGCCGCGACGTCCACCGGTTGCCGCCCGGCGAGGTCTCGGCCGAGGCGCTTGTCGCGCTGGCCCAGGAGGGCAAGCAGATCGTTAGGCTGGTCGTCGCGCCAGTCGACCCTGCGGTCATCCAGGCCCTGGCGGCCGCCTCGGTGGCGGTCGAGGTGTTGATGGCGGCGCCGGCGGGTTGATGCTCCCCGCTATTGATCCAGCGACCGGTCCTTGGTCTCGGGCAGCAGGAACAGCGTCACGAGCACGCTGATCAGCGTGAAGCCGACGGGGTACCAGAGTCCAGCATAGATGTTGCCCGTCGCCGCCACGATCGCGAAGGCGCTGAATGGCACGAAGCCACCGATCCAGCCGGTTCCGATGTGATAGGGCAGCGATAGAGCCGTGTAGCGCACCCGGGTCGGGAACAGCTCGACAAGACAGGCGGCCAGGGGGCCGAACAAGGCCGTGGCGGCGATCACGAAAACGAAGAGCACGCCAAACATGCCCCACCAGTTCATCCGCGCCGGATCAGCCTTGGCCGGATAGCCGGCCTTCGCCAACGCCGCCTTGATCGCGGCCTCGCCTGTGGTCTTGACGGCCTTGGCGTCCTTGGCGGGCAGGCCCTTGGCGCTCTGGGACACGATCCGCGTCTCGCCGATCTGGACGATCGCCGCCGATCCCGCCAAGCCTGGGCGGTTGGCATAGGACACCCCCGCATTGGCCAGGGCGCTCTTGGCGATGTCGCAGGACGAGACGAAGGCGGCCTTGCCCACGGGATCGAACTGCAGAGCGCAATCCTTGGGATCGGCGGTCACCGTCACCGGCGCGCGCGCCGTGGCCTCGGCCAGCGCCGGGTTGGCGGCGCGCTCCAACAGGTGGAAGCCCGGGAAATAGAAAATCAGCGCCAGGGTCATGCCGCCCAGCATCACCGGCTTGCGGCCGACCTTGTCCGACAGCCAGCCGAACAGCACGTAGAAAATGGCGCTGACCGCGGTGGCGGCCATCATCAGGCCGTTGATCGTCACGGGCGAGACCTTCAGGAACTTCTCCATGAAGGTCTGGATGTAGAAGAAGCTGGTGTACCAGACCGCGCCCTGGGCCGACATCATGGCGAAGAAGGCCAGCAGGACCAGCTTGAGGTTCTTCCACTGGCCGAAAGCCTCGGCATAAGGGGCCTTGGACGCCTCGCCGTCGGCCTTCATCCTGGCGAAGGCCGGGCTTTCGCTGAGCTTCAACCGCATCCAGACCGAGATGCCCAGCAGTCCGATCGACACGGCGAACGGGATGCGCCAACCCCAGGCGTCGAAGGCCTCGGGTCCGGCGTGCACGCCGAGGAGCCAGCGGGTCACCAAGATCACCAACAGGGCGCCGAACAGGCCAAAGGCCGCCGAGGTCTGCACCCACGAGGTCGACCAGCCCCGCTCCTTCGGCGGCGAATGCTCGGCGACGTAGATGGCCGCTCCGCCATACTCGCCGCCCAAGGCGAAGCCCTGAACGCAGCGCAGCAGGATCAGCAGAATGGGCGAGATGATCCCGGCCTGGCGATAGGTCGGCAGCAGGGCGATGGCAAAGGTGGCGCCGCCCATCAGCAGCACCGTGGCCAGGAAGGCGCCCTTGCGTCCGGCCTGGTCGCCGATCTTGCCGAACACCAGCGCGCCCAGCGGCCGAAAGGCGAAGCCGACGCCAAACAGGGCCAGGGCCGCGACATAGCCGGCCGTGTCCGAAAGGCCGGTAAAGAAGGTCTTGGAAATGACCTGGGCCAGACTGCCGAAGATGAAGAAGTCGTACCACTCGAAGGCCGTGCCCGCCGACGAAGCCGCGACCACCGTGCGCATCGAGGCGCGATCTTCCGTCGTGGCCATCCGTGTTTCCCCCGTCATTCTGTGGAGGAGCATTAGCGGTTTTCGACGGACTGGGAAGTCCGTTCCTCCCCCTGTGGGGCAGGTGTCGGCAAAGCCGACGGTGGGGGAGTGATACGACATCCGTCGCCAGAACCGACCTGGCGCAACTCCCCCCACCGATCGCTGTGCGATCGCCTCTCCCACAGGGAGAGGAACGTGAGGACTTAAGCCACAGCTACTTCTTCGCCCATATCCTCACCCGCCAGCCGCACGATCTCGCCGATGAGCGCGGCGGGGACGATGGGCTTGGCGGCGACGCCGTCCATGCCGGCCGCCAGATAGGCGGTCCGCTGGTGCGACATGACATTGGCGGTCAGGGCGATGATCGGCGTCCGGGCGGCGGCGCCCGGCAGGGCCCGTATCTGCCGCGCAGCCTCCAGCCCGTCGATGCCCGGCATCTGCACATCCATCAGGATCAGGTCGAACGCCCGGTGACGGGCAGCGGCCACGCCGTCCAGACCGTCGTCGGCCGTTTCGACCTCGGCCCCCAGCTGCTCGAGGATGCGGCGGGCGACCAGGCGGTTGGTGGCGTTGTCCTCGACCACCAGGATGCGCAGGCCCTGCAAGAGGTTATCGGCCATGGCATCGTCGGCGACCAGCGCCTGGGCCGGCGGCGCGGCGATCGTCAGCAAGAAGGTCGAGCCGACACCCTCGTGAGAGGAAAAGCCGACCGCGCCGCCCATCATTTCCGCCAGGCGTCGGGTGATGGCCAGGCCCAGGCCCGACCCGCCGAACCGCCGGGTGGTGCTGGCGTCGGCCTGCTGGAAGCGCTCGAACAGCCGGCTCTGGGCCTCGACCGCGATGCCGACCCCGGTGTCGATGACCTCGAAGGCCACGCGCGGCCCGTCTTCGTCGTCTGCCCGGCGCACCCTCAGGGTCACCGAGCCGGCCAGGGTGAATTTCACCGCATTGCCGACCAGGTTGAACAGCGCCTGGCGCAGACGGTTGGGGTCGGTGAGGATCAAGCCGACATCCGGCGCGTCGACGTGCAGGGCCAGTCCCTTGTGCTCGGCCTGGCCGCGCAGCAGTCGCGCCACGCTCCGGACCAGTTCGCTGGGATCGACCGCCTCGCGGGTTACATCCAACCGCCCCGCCTCGATGCGCGAGAAATCGATGACGTCGTCCAGCAGGGTCGAGAGCATGCGGCCACAGGCCAGGGCCTCGCCGAGTAACTCCTGGGCGTCCTCGGGCAAGGCGGCCCGCTTGAGCAAGTGCATGACGCCCATGACCCCGTTCATCGGGGTGCGGATCTCATGGCTCATATTGGCCAGGAACTGGGCCTTGGCCTCGCTGGCGGCCTGGGCGGCGCGTTCGGCCTCGACCAGGGCCAGTTCGGAGCGTTTCTTCTCGTCGATGTCGAGGATCAGGCCGAAGGCCTTGCGCACCCGGCCAGACGCATCCTGGCGCACCTCGTGGAAGATGCGGATCCAGCGCTCTTCGCCGTCGCCGATGATCACGCGGGCGTCGAAAGCCCGAGCGCCGCGCGAACCCCGGCCCAGCGAGGCCTCGGACGCGGCGTAGACCGCCGCCACGTCTTCGCGGTGGATCATGGGCCAGACAGCGCTGCGCACGTCCTCGTAATTGATCCGGCGACCGAGGATGCGGTGGAACTCGGGCGAGCCCCAGAACGTCTTGCTCGCATGATCGATCTCATAGACCCCGGCCTGGGCCGCGCCCAGCGCCACCCGTAGCCGCCGGGCGTTGGCCCGCGCCTCGCGCCGAGCTTGCGACAGGGCGGTGACGTCGTCCATGTAGGTAATCACCCCGGCGATCGCGCCATCAGCGTCACGCCAGGGCCGGGCTTCCCAGCGCAGGGTGTGGGTGAGGCCCAGGCCATCGCGGAGCTGGTCTTCGCGGCGCACCACGGTCTGGCCGGTCAGGGCTCGCTCCACGGCCTTCACGAAACGCTTGCGCTGGCCATAGGTCAGGTCGTGCAGGGTCCGGCCGATCACTTCGGCCTCGATGGCCTGAAAGATCTCGAGGAACCGGGGGCTGACCACTTGCAGCCGCAGGTCGCGGTCATAGAGCGCCACGGCGAACGGCGCCTCCTCGACCAGCTTGCGGGCCTGGCGCTCGCCCCAGACCGCAGCGTCGCGGGTCAAAGCCACGTCGGTGACGTTCTGCGAAATGCCTTTCAGCGCATGGAGGCCGTCGGCGCGCGGTTCGGTGCTGAAAGTGGCGCGGTAGGTGAACCATTGGTCGCCGGCCCCGCGCAGCCGGTGCTCGACGGTGCCGCCCTGGCCGGTGCGCACGGCGGCGTCGAACGCCACTCGCAGTGCCTGGCCCTCGACCGGATCGAGGCGATCGAAGAACTGTTCGGGCAGCGCCACCTCATCCGCGCTCAGTCCGGTGGCGGCCAGGATGTCGCGCGACCACTCGATACGTTGCGCTTGCGGCTCGTAGCTCCAGACACCGATGCCGGCGGCTGAGAGCAGATCGTGGGTGACGCGAGCGGCCGCCAGCTCGGCCTCGCGGGCAAGGTCGGCGGCGCCATCGGCGGTCTTGGACGGCGGGGACATCGCGGCTCCGGGAAACGGTCGCCAGGACGTTGAAGCTCAAGGGTAAACTTATGGTTGGCGTCGGCGAACATTGGTCGCTGGCCGCGTATTTCACACCTCGGCCCACATCCGCAGCAGGTTGTGATAGGTCCCGGTCAGGGACAGCACCGCGAGATTGGTCGCCCCCACGGCGCCCGACAGCCGCTGAATGGCGACGTCCATGTCCAGCAAGAGGCCGCGCTTGGCGTCGTCGCGCACCAGGCTCTGGATCCAGAAGAAGCTGGCCGAGCGCACGCCGCGGGTCACCGTCGTCACGTGATGCAGGCTGGAGGCCGGATACAGGATCAGCCCCCCGGCCGGCAGCTTGACCATGTGGCTGCCATAGGCGTCCTCGACCACCAGCTCGCCGCCGTCATAGTCGTCCGGATCGCTCAGGAAAAGCGTCGCCGACAGGTCGGTGCGCAGGCGTTGGCCGGTGACGGGATCGCGGCGCACCGCATTGTCGATGTGGTCGCCAAAACCCATGCCCTCGCCATAGCGGTTGAACATCGGCGACAGGATCGTCCGGGGCAGGGCCGCCGAGACAAAGAGCGGATGGCGCTCCAGCGCCTGGACGATGATCGCCCCGATCTCGCGGGCCGCCGCGCCGTCCTGCGGCAGCTGCTGGTTGTTCTTGGCCATCGCGGCCTGGAAGCCCGAGGTGGCGTTGCCGTCGATCCACGCGGCCGCGTCGAGCACGGCGCGGCAGTGGGCGACCTGGTCGGAGGTCAGCACGTCGGGGATTTGGAGCATCATGGCCTGCGCTCCTTAGCAGACAAATCAAGGCCCCGCCTGGGGATGGGTCCCAGGCGGGGCGCTATCGGTTCATGAAGGGGAGGATCAGAACCGATAGTTGGCGGTCAGGGTCGCGTTGCGACGATCGCCGGGTGTGGCCCAGCCGTTGTTGCGGCCCCGGTTGTAATACTTCTCGTCGAGCAGGTTGTTGACGTTGAGCCGCAGCTCCAGCGCGTTGGTCGCCTTCCAGGACACCGTCGCGCGGCTCAGCCAGTAGTCGTCGGTGATGACCAGCGGGATCGTCGTGCGCTGAGGCGGGGTGCTGCCGGTGATCTGGCCGTGCTGGCTCAGATAGGTCTTGCCCTGGTAGGACAGGCTGTAGCCGACCTGGATATCGTGCGGCAGGTCATAGGTGGTGAACAGGCTTAAGGCGTGGTCGGGGACATTGGCGATCTCGTCGCCCTTGGTGAAATCCAGGCCTGCGGCGGCGTTAAAGTCGGAAACGCCCTGCAGCACCTCGCTCTTGAGATAGGTGTAGTTGGCGAACACCGACCATTTGTCGGTCAGGCGGCCTGAAGCGCCCAGCGCCACGCCATCGACCCGCGCGCTGCCGTCCAATTGCTGGTCGGGCACGGTGGGGTCGCCCGAGGCGACCTTGTAATTGGTGCGATCGTTGCGGAACACCGAGGCGGTCAGCGACAGGCGGCTTTGGAAGATGTCCCATTTGGCGCCCAGCTCGTAGCTCTTGGCCTCCTCCGGCTCGACCGTACAGGTGGCGGCCGCGCAGGCGCCGGCGCCATTCACCGTGGACTGCGATGGGGTTTTGGAGTTGCCGTAGGCGACATAGAGGCTGGCGTTGGGGATCGGCTTGTAGACCAGGCCGAGGCGGTAGGAGAACAGGTTGTCGTCGCTGCGGAAGGTCAGGCCCGGGGTCACCGCGCCCTTCGGGATCGCGCCGACCGCCGTCGCCGAATAGGCGTCGCTGCGGTTCTCGCCCTGGTTACGCTCGTAGCGCAGGCCGAAATTCACCGCCCACTGCGGGTTCAGCTGGGCGTTGTCGAACAGATAGGCCGCCTGATTATGGCGTTCGCCGTCCTGGATGCTGGTGCGAACATAGTTGCGCGCTCCGGCATAGGTCGCGTTCGGGTCGGCGATGGACATCAGCGGCAGGACAGTGGCCGTGCCGTCGGGGTTGCGCAGCACGTTGCCGCTGTCGAGGTGATAGTCCTCGCTTAGGAACGACGCGCCGACCACCAGGCTGTGGGCCACGCCGCCGGTATTGAAGTTCGCCGTCACGTCGGTCTGGTTGTAGAGCAGGGTGTTCTTGGAATCGCGCAGGTTCCCGCGCGGGCCGCTCGGCTGGTACAGGCCCGGAGCCGGGTCGGCAGGCAGGCAGGCCGTGAAGCCGGTGATGTTGGTCGCCGTGGTCGATTGGCTCCAGGCCACCGGCTTCTGGCCGTTGGCCAGGCAGAACACGCCCTGCGGCGGGTCGACGACCGTCAGCTGGGTGACTTCCTGGTAGCGTGAGAGGTTGCGGACCGACAGGGTGTCGCTGAACTGGTGCTTGATGATCCCGGTCAGCACGTCGACCTGCTGCTCCTGGGTGTCGACATTGCTGTAGCCGTAATAGTTCGACGGATCGACGCCGGGCACCGCGCGGCCATTGTAGAACGGCACGCCATACTGCGGGGTGTTGGTGTCTTCCTGGTGGCTGTAGAGGATGGTGAACTGGGTCGGGCCGGTCAGGCCGAAAGTGATCGACGGCGCGATCCCCCAGCGCTCGAAGCTCTCCACATCGCGGCCCGGGGCGTCGTTCTGGTGGGCCATGACGTTCAGGCGCACGGCGATGTCGTCGGTCACCAGATGGTTGGCGTCGAGCGTGCCGCGCAGATAGCCGTCGGTCCCGACGCCGCCGGTGACGGTGGTGGAGTCGCGGCGGTTGGGGCGCTTGGTCACCAGATTGATCGTGCCGCCAACCGAGCCGGAGCCGGAATAGACGCCGTTGGCGCCGTTGACGACTTCCAGCTGTTCCAGGTTGAACGGGTCGCTGCGGCTGTACTGGGCGCTGTCGCGCACACCGTCGATGGTCAGGTCGTTATTGGCCGAATAGCCGCGCAGATTGATGCTGTCGCCAAAGCCGCCGCCGCCTTCGCCGGCCCCGAAGGTGATGCCGGGCACGGTGGCCAGGATGTCGCGGAGCGACAGCAGGTTCTGGGCCTCGATGACGCCCCGCGAGACGATGGTCACGGTCTGGGGCGTGTCGAGCGGCTTGGCGGTGTATTTCGGCGACTCGGCGCGCTGCTTGCGGCCCTCGACCTTGACGCCGGAGACCTCGGTGGCGGCGTCGGCGGCCGGAGCGGCCGGAGCGGCCGCGACCGCCAGATCGTCGGCATTGAGGACGGCGTCGGGCGCCGCGTGGGCCAAGCCCGCGCCTAGGGTAAGGCCCGCGAGGCCGGCGACGGCCCCGGCGCTCAGGGCGCGGCGCGCTTGGCTGCGGACGCCGCTCGCGGCGGGCTTGATAAGCTTTTGCATGTGTAGAACCCCGTCAGGCCGTCGGAGGAGCGCGGCCCTTTGTCGTAATTGCGACGCGTTCTTAGCTGGAGCTTTGCAGACGCGCAATGATAATCATTCGCAGAAATCTTCTGGTCTCGCCCCGTCACCGCCCTGCTGAAGATCCTTCTCCCGCAAGGGGAGAAGGAAATCTTATCTAGGCTCCGTGGAATTGAGGGTGGGTCGAGGCGTGCTAGAGAGGAGCGCAAGTCAGCGTTGGAACCCGCATGTCGTTGAAGTTCACTCAGGTCCTGACCACGGCCCTCGCCGCCCTGGCCTTGGCCGGCGCGGCCCAGGCCTCGGACCTGAAAGCCTGCGCCATTCCCCGGGACGTGACCCCGGTCGGGCCCGATATCCCGCCCGCCGACCAGATCCATACCGACATCCCGACCGCCGCCTATCTGCTGGCCCTCTACTGGTCGCCCGAGGCCTGCCGCTCGGGCATCCCGGAGTCGGACAAGGCCATCCAGTGCCAGACCAACCGCTTTGGCTTCACCGTCCACGGCCTGTGGCCCAATGGGCCCGACAAGGCCCACCCCCGCTACTGCCGGCCCAGCCCGTCGCTGAGCGTGGCGACGGTCAAGGCAAACCTGTGCATGACCCCTTCGCCCTGGCTTCTGCAGCACGAATGGCAGGCGCACGGGACCTGCCAATGGGAGACGCCGGAGGCCTATTTCAAGAAGGCGCGGGCGGTTCGGTCGCGCCTGACGGTTCCGGATCTGAAACCTTCGGTCGAGGGCGTGATGACCGCCGGTCAGGTGCGCGAGGCCTTCCTGAAAGACAATCGCGGCATGACCCGCGAGGGGCTCAACGTGCGGGTCAACAAGGACAACCGCCTCACCGAGGTGTGGGTCTGTATGGACCTGACGTTCAAGCTGGCGGCATGTCGGGGCGGGAACGGCACGCCGGATGCGGTGACGATCCGGGTGACGCCGAGGGGGTGAGCCACGAAAACGGTTGTCATCCCGGACGAGCGCGCGGCGCGAAGATCCGGACCGACGCGTGAACGCCGCGCTTCCGGCGGTCCCGGATCTACGCTTTGCTTGTCCGGGATGACAACCGTTTTTGCCGAAGTGGCTTTCGGTGGTGGCTGTTCTGATCCGCCCTGGCGGACAGGCCCCGCCTTAAGGCCTGACCCCAGAGCTCCCATCCACCAAGGAATTAAGGTGGGGTCTGCCCCCACGGGCGGGCGCAGGAAGATCGTTTTGGCCGAGCATCGTAGGAAGTTCGTGCGAACCGCGATTCTTATCGTCAGCTGCTGCATCGTCGCTGGACTTCTGGCTTGGTTCGCTCCGCCCGAAACCGAGTGGGCGCGTAAGGCCCCCATCGCTTCGGCCTCTGACTGCCGCCTGCTGGCGAGCGTTCTGAGGCGACACTATACCGATGAACTGAGGTCGGGCTGGGCGACGACCCGCCGAGGCGGACCGCTAGATTGCCAGTGGTCCAGTTTTAATCGTGCGGCCAAGACAGTGTCCTACGAAACCGCCCTCCATGGGGAGATTTTCGACGCTGGCAAGCCGGCGATTTATCTGAACAAGCCGCGCTATTCGCTCCTCGGCGTCCGCACGATCGTCGATGTTTATGCTGGCAACAGCCTCGTTGGCCGCAGTCGAACCTGCGAGTTCTGGGGCGTGTTTAGGTTTCGGCCCGTAAATTGGTGCGTCACCAAGCGTCACATCTTCTGAGCCCCAAACGCAAAACGGGCGGCCCCTCTCGGAGCCGCCCGCCTGCTAGTTCACTTCAGAGACCGTCTCACCCTTAGGTGTTGACGGCGTCCTCCGGGCTCACGGCGTCCTTCTTGGACAGGTCTTCACCCGTCTCCTGATCGACGACCTTCATCGACAGCTTGGTCTTGCCGCGATCGTCGAAGCCGAGGAGCTTGACCTTGACGATCTGGCCTTCCTTCAGCACGTCCGAGGGCTTGGCCACCCGTTCGTTGCTGATCTGGCTGACATGGACGAGGCCGTCCTTGGCGCCGAAGAAGTTCACGAAGGCGCCGAAATCGACGACCTTCACGACCTTGCCGTCATAGATCGCGCCGACTTCAGCTTCCTGGGTGATCGACTTGATCCAGTCGATCGCGGCCTTGATCTTGGCGCCGTCCGAGGCCGAGACCTTGACCGTTCCTTCGTCGTTGATGTCGACCTTGGCGCCGGTGGTGGCGACGATCTCGCGGATCACCTTGCCGCCGGTGCCGATCACTTCGCGGATCTTGTCGGTCGGGATGGTGATGGTCTCGATCTTGGGGGCGTAGTCGCCGACCTCTTCACGAGGGGCGTCCATGGCCTTGTTCATCTCCTCGAGGATGTGCTCGCGGCCGCCCTTCGCCTGGGCCAGCGCTTGCTTCATGATCTCTTCGGTGATGCCGGCGATCTTGATGTCCATCTGCAGCGAGGTCAGGCCCTGGCTGGTGCCGGCCACCTTGAAGTCCATGTCGCCCAGGTGGTCTTCGTCACCCAGGATGTCGGACAGAACGGCGAAGCCGTCCTTTTCGAGGATCAGGCCCATGGCGATGCCCGAGACCGGACGGATCAGCGGAACGCCCGCGTCCATCATGGCCAGCGAGGCGCCGCAGACCGTGGCCATCGAGGACGAGCCGTTGCTCTCGGTGATCTCGGAGACCAGGCGGATGGTGTAGGGGAAGTCTTCCTTGGCCGGCAGCATCGGGCGCAGGGCGCGCCAGGCCAGCTTGCCGTGGCCGATTTCGCGGCGGCCTGGGCTGCCCATCCGGCCCGTCTCGCCGACCGAGAAGGGAGGGAAGTTGTAGTGCAGCAGGAAGGCTTCCTTGTAGGTGCCTTCCAAGGCGTCGATGAACTGCTCGTCGTCGCCGGTGCCCAGGGTGGCGACCACGATGGCTTGCGTTTCGCCGCGCGTGAACAGGGCCGAACCGTGGGTGCGCGGCAGGATGCCGACTTCACCCAGGATCGGACGCACCTTGTCGACGGTGCGACCGTCGATGCGGATGCCGGTGTCGAGGATGGAGCGACGGACGATGTCGGCTTCTAGTTCCTTGAACACCGAACCCAGCTTCAGCGGATCGATGCCGGCCGGATTGGTGTCGCTCTTGGCGAACTTTTCCGTGGCCTTGGACTTGGCGGCCGACAGGGCCGCGACGCGGTCGCCCTTGGCGCGGATGGTGTAGGCTTCGGCCAGATCCTTGCCGACGGCCTTTTTCACTTCGGCCTTCAGAGCGTCGGTGTCTTCCGCCTGGAAGTCGAAGGGCTCCTTGGCGGCGTGTTCGGCCAGTTCGATGATGCCGTTGATCACGGCCTGCATGCCCTTGTGGGCGAAGCTGACGCCGCCGAGGACGATCTCTTCCGAGAGCTCCTGGATTTCGGATTCGACCATCATCACGGCGTCGGCGGTGCCGGCCACGACCAGGTCCATCTTGCTTTCCTTCAGCTCTTCGAGCGTCGGGTTCAGGATGTACTCGCCGTTGACGTAACCGACGCGGGCGCCGCCGATCGGACCCATGAAGGGGGCCCCGGAGATCACCAGGGCGGCCGAGGCGGCGACCATGGCGACGATGTCGGGATCGTTCTCAAGGTCGTGCTGCAGCACGGTGCAGACGACCTGGACTTCGTTCTTGAAGCCCTTGACGAACAGCGGGCGGATCGGACGGTCGATCAGGCGGGAAACTAGGGTTTCCTTTTCCGACGGACGACCTTCGCGCTTGAAGAAGCCGCCTGGGATCTTGCCGGCTGCGTAGGTCTTCTCGATATAGTTGACGGTCAGGGGGAAGAAGTCCTGGCCGGGCTTGGCCTTCTTGGCGAACACGGCGGTGGCCAGGACGACGGTTTCGCCCATGGTGGCCAGAACGGCGCCGTCGGCCTGACGGGCGATGCGACCGGTTTCGAGGACCAGCGTCTTGCCGCCCCACTCGATCGTCTTGCGCATGATTTCGAACATATTTGCTTCTTTCGGTTCCGAAGGACCCATTTCCCTCAGGACGGACAGGGTCGGGCGGCCGAATGGCGGTCCCGAGGTTTCCTCATCCAGTGCGACAGGCGTCCGGGGATCGTGATCCTCGGCTTACGTCCGGATCCGCTCGAAAACGGATCCACAGCAGCCTTCGTTTCAGCCTGTCTTGAAACGGAGGCCTTAAAAAGCGTTCGGCCGCCCCGCGTGAGCGAGGCGGCCGACGGCGCCAGAACTAGCGGCGCAGACCCAGCTTTTCGATGAGGACCGTGTAACGGCCCAGATCAGACTTCTTCAGGTGGTCGAGGAGGCTGCGACGCTGGGAAACCATCATCAACAGACCACGACGGCTGTGGTTGTCCTTCTTGTGGGTCTTGAAGTGCTCGGTCAGGTTGGCGATACGCTCGGAGAGGATCGCGACCTGGACTTCGGCGCTGCCGGTGTCACCCTCGGTGCGGGCGTGTTCGGCGATAAGAGCGGTCTTGCGCTCGGCAGTGATCGACATCGGTGTGTCTCCGCTCAGGTGAGTTGGAAGACCCGCACCGGATTGAGCGATCCGGCGCGCATCTCGCACAAGGCCACCAACCTCTGTCCCGACATGGCGGAAACGGTGCGATCGCCGCGCGTGAGCACGGCTTTCAGCGATTCCACCTGCCTTGGGAGCAGAACGATGGCGCGTCCTTGCGCAAGCCGGAAGGCGTCTTCATCGGTCACGGCCAGCGCCGGGATGTCGTCCAGCGCGGTCTCGACCGGAAGCAATGCCTCCGACAGGCGGGCCTCATAGCTTAAATTCTCGAGGGTTTCCAGGCCTATCGCCGTTTGCTCGGTGAACCGGCCGACTCGCGTCCGGCGAAGCTGGTCGACATGGCCGCAGGCGCCGAGGGCGGCGGCCACGTCGCGGACGATGGCGCGGACATAGGTGCCCTTGCCGCACTCCATCTCCAGCTCGATGTGATCGGCGTCTGGAGCATCGGTCACGCGCAGGCCGTGGACATTGACCTTGCGGGTCTTCAGCTCGAACGCGACGCCGCTGCGGGCCAGGTCATAGGCCCGCTCGCCATCGACCTTGATGGCCGAATAGTTTGGCGGGATCTGGTCGATCTGGCCGATGAACGGGGCCAGCACGGCCTCGACCTGCTCGCGCGTGGGCCGCACGTCGCTGCTGTCGGTGGTCTCACCCTCGCGGTCCAGGGTGGTGGTCGAGCGGCCCCAGGCGATCGTGAAGCGGTAGGCCTTGTCGGCGTCCACCAGGAACGGGACGGTCTTGGTCGCCTCGCCCAGGGCCAATGGAAGAATGCCGGTGGCCAACGGATCCAGCGTGCCGGCATGCCCCGCCTTCTGGGCGTTGAACGCCCGGCGCACGCGAGACACGGCGCTGGTCGAGGTCAGGTCATAGGGCTTGTCGAGACAGATCCAGCCCGAGATGGCGTCGCCCTTCTTGCGGCGGGCCACTCAGTCTTCCTTGGCTTCGACCGGCAGGAGGTCGGCCTGGATCTTGGGGTTGTCAAACAGGGCGTCCATGCGCTTGGCGTTGTCGAAGCTTTCGTCATGAACGAACTTCAGGTCGGGCGTGAAACGCATGCCCAGACCATGGCCGAGCCGACCGCGCAGGAACTTGGTCACGCGGTTGAGGCCCGCCACCACCTCGGCGGGGCTGCCGGGCACGACGGACGTGCGCGACGGCGAGGAGGGCTCGGGCACGTGGATGTTCATCACCCCGGCGCCCAGCGGCTCGACGAAACAGATGGCGTGGCGCAGGTCGGGGCTCATCCGCACCTGGGTGACAGTCACCGAGATGTTGGCGAGAGCGGGATCCTGCAGCGTCTCCTCGCGCAGAATGTCGACCAGGGCATGGCGGATCAACTCGCCGGCCCGCAGCTGGCGCTGAGACGGGCCGGCGCTGACGCCCTTGGTGGGTTTGAAAATCTTGTTCTTCATGACGAAGGCCTTGCCGCCCGGCCGGCGGATCGAACGCCGGGCGCGGGGTGGAAACAGGAAGGCGGGGTGTCTAGGCGCGTGGCCGGCAAAAGTCCAGCGTGACCGCGCCTCAGGCCCCCGTGCGGTCCTTGAAGAAGGCCAGCACGCGTCGATGCACCCTCATCGTCTCGCCGTCCGGATCATGGCGATTGAGGTGCAGGGTCAGCACCGAATGCGGGTCACGGCCGGAGCCGCCGCGCGCCGAGGCGTCGGGCAGGACGTGGGCCTCGACCCGGTTGCCCAGTTCTCGCTGCAGGGTGGCGAAGCGGGCGCAGGGCACGAGGGCGTCGCCCGCGAACCGCAGGGCCAGCAGTGTCAAATCCTCGGCCTCCATACGCGCCTTGGCCACGGCCAGTTCGTCCGGCGACACGTCCAGCGCCGCAGCGTTCTTCTTGCCCAGTGGCAATGAGGGCTGCGACATCACCGGGGCCACCACCGAGGGCTCGGTCATCATGGCCAGGGCGAAGCCGCCGGTGAAGCACATGCCCACCGCCCCGACGCCCTTGCCGCCACACTCGGCATGGACCTGGCGGGCCAGGGCGCGCAGCCAGTCGACGATGGGGCTGGAGCGATCAGCCGCCCAGGCGGTGAATTCGCGGCGCACGCAGAGGGTCTTGGCGATCACCCTCATCGCGTAGCCCGTGGTCACCGGCCGGCCGGGTTCGCCGAACAGGCTGGGGCAGAACACGGTCATACCCTCTGCCGCCACGTCGCGGGCGAACTGCAATACGCCGGGGTGGAGGCCGGGGATCTCGTGGATGACGATCACCGCCGGGCCCGAGCCGATGCGGTAGACGGGCCGTGTCCAACGGCCGTCGTCGAAGTCGAACAGGGTAAAGTCCGCCAACGCGTCGCTCATGGTCGCTCACCCCCTGCCTCGTCGGGCGACCATGGCATGAAACAGCGGCTTGATGTCGCGTCCCGGAGCGCGCCCACTTCTTCCCTGCATCCCGACGAAAGTCGGGATGCAGAGAGATTAAGGGGTGCGAAAACCGCCCAGCTAGAGCAGTTTTCGAGCGAAGTGATTCCGGTTCGCATGAAGAAAAATGCGTCAAAACAGAAGATTAAAGCTCACGGCCTGACGCAGTCAGGTCGGGAAATGCCCTAGCCCGGCCCTTTGTCGTCGGCCCAGTCATCCATTGGATCGGGCCCCTTGCCGTTGGGCAGTTTCCATTCGCCGCGGAACGAAAAGTCGAGGGTGCCGCACACCCGCGTCGCTCCGCCCTTGGGGTCGTCGCCGAACGCCTGGACGCGCAGGTCGCGATAGGTGGCCAGCCGGCTGAAGCTCAGCCACAACCGCTTCGCGCCGGGACAAAAGGCCCGGATATAGACCCGGCCCTGTTCGAACTTCGGGTCGATCTCATAGAGGCCGGCGTCGGCGTCGACCCCGGCCATGGCCTTCAACCCGCCAGGGGCGAGATCCTTCTGATGGCCGCCGATCAGCCGGGCCTGGACCGGCACGCCGGTGGCCAGAACCTTCAGCACCCGGGTTCCGGTCAGCTTCCTGTCGAACAGCACCGTCAGGCCGGCGCCGGTCAGACGCTTGGCGTCGGCCGAGATCGGGTCGAAGGAATACATCTTGCGTTCGGCGTGCGCGGCGGTGGCCAAGGCGCTCAGGGCCAAGCCGAGCAGCACGGCGCGCCCCCGCATCGCTGGCGTCACCGGCTGAAGTGCAGGTTGACGGCCTCGGCGTCGAAGCCCGACAGCCGCCACGTGCCGCCCTCCAGGGTGAAGGTCAGCAGGCAGGGCCCGGTCTTGGTCTTGGCCGCGCAGACATGGTCGCTGTCCAGCGGGCGCAGGGCGGCGGCGATGGCGATGCGGTCGGGGGTCGGGCGGTCAGGCGTGTAGCCGTAATAGTTGGCGGCATAGCGGAAGGTCTCGGGCTGGACCAGGGCGGCGCCGGCGATGTCGGCGGCCGGGGCTGCCAGGGCGATGATCGCCGCCTGCAGCCCGCCGCTCATCTTCGAGGAGCGGGCCTCGCGCACCAGCCGGCTCTCGATCTGGGCCTTCAGCGCCGAGCGATCGACGCGGGCGTCGAAGGCGGCATGGTCGTTGTTGCGGATCGCCACCAGCAGGGCGTGGACGTCGCCGGCCGCGTCATAGCGGCTGACGGTGGCGCAACCGCTGAGGGCGGCGGTCGCAAGGGTCAGGGTCAGGAGGGTCCGGATGCGCATGGCGTTACGGTTAGGCCCGAAATCGGGCGAATTCCAGGCCGGGGTCGCTAGTGAGGCTCGACGCCGCCGCCTGTGACGGACACGCTGGGGCAGTCCTTCAACGATCCATCGCGGATCTGACAGCGGCATGACGGCGCAGCTGAAGGACAGACCTCAAGGTGATCTGGCGACTCCGCCAACGGCCGGATCGTCGGGCGAGGTGTCCCGCAGGCGGAAACGCTGCACAAGAGGACAAGCGCGAGCAACACAGGACCAGCGCGTCGACGTCCTCCGTCACCGAAACTCCCGCGCCAAACTTCGCCCGTAATTGCCACGCCGCACCCCAAATACAAGAAGGGCGCGAACTCGCGTCCGCGCCCTTCTCTTTTAAGCTGAAGCTGTATCCGACGACTAGTCCAGCTGGCGCTTGATCTCTTCGACGGTGAAGCACTCGATGGTGTCGCCGACCTTGATGTCCTGGAAGCCGGCGAACATCATGCCGCACTCCTGGCCGGACGGGACCTCGGGGACCTCGTCCTTGAAGCGCTTGAGGGTCTGCAGGGTGCCCAGTTCCAGAACGACGATGTCGTTGCGGATGATCCGGACCTTGGCGCCCTTGCGGACCACGCCCTCGGTGACCTTACAACCGGCGATCTTGCCGACCTTGGAGATGTCGAAGGCTTGCAGCACTTCGGCGTTGCCCAGGAAGGTTTCGCGCTGGATCGGGGCCAGCATGCCCGAGAGCACGCCTTTGATGTCGTCCAGCAGGTCGTAGATGATCGCGTAGTAGCGGATCTCGACGCCTTCGCGCTCGGCCAGCGCCCGCGCCTGGGCCGAGGCCCGGACGTTGAAGCCGATGAGCGGCGCGCCGGCGCCCTTGGCCAGCATCACGTCGCTTTCGCTGATCGCCCCGGCGCCCGACAGGATGATCCGCGCGCGGACCTCGTCGGTCGACATGGCGTCCAGCGAGCCGATGATCGCCTCGGCCGAGCCCTGCACGTCAGCCTTGATGACCAGCGGCAGCTCGCGATATTTCTTGTCCTGCAGCTTGGCCATCATGTCGGCCATGCTGGTGGCGCCCGCGCCAACCGGATGCATCGATTTCTCGCGCTTCAGGCGGATGCGGTACTCGGTCAATTCACGAGCCCGAGCTTCGTTCTCGACGACCGCGAAGGGGTCGCCGGGCGAAGGCACGCCGTCCAGGCCGAGAATCTCGACCGGGGTCGAAGGCCCGACGTCGTTCAGTTGCTCATTGCGCTCGTTGAGCAGGGCGCGAACCCGGCCGAACTGGCTGCCGGCCACGACGATGTCGCCGCGCTTCAGCGTGCCGCGCTTGACCAGCACGGTCGAAACCGCGCCGCGACCCTTGTCGAGCTTGGCCTCGATCACCACGCCGTCGGCGGTGCGATCGGGGTTGGCCTTCAAGTCCATGACCTCAGCCAACAGCAGGATGCGCTCGATCAGCTCGTCCAGGCCCTGGCCGGTCTTGGCGGAGACCTCGACGATCTGGGTTTCGCCGCCCAGGCTTTCGACCACGATCTCATGTTGCAGCAGCTCGTTGATGACGCGGGTCGCGTCAGAGCCCGGCTTGTCCATCTTGTTGACGGCCACGATGATCGGCACTTCCGCAGCGCGGGCGTGCTTGATGGCCTCGATGGTCTGCGGCATGACGCCGTCGTCGCCAGCCACCACCAGGATCACCAGGTCGGTGATATTGGCGCCGCGCGCCCGCATCTGCGAGAAAGCCGCGTGGCCTGGGGTGTCGAGGAAGGTGACCTTCTGGCCATTTTCCAGGCGAACCTGATAGGCGCCGATGTGCTGGGTGATGCCGCCGTGCTCGCCGCCGGCCACGTCGGCCTTGCGCAGCGCGTCCAGCAGGCTGGTCTTGCCGTGGTCGACGTGACCCATGACCGTGACCACCGGGGGCCGCGACTCCAGGTGGTCGTCGATGTCCTCGGCGCCGATGAAGCCTTCTTCGACGTCGGCTTCCGAAACGCGGCGGACGGTGTGGCCAAATTCGGTGGCCACCAGTTCGGCGGTGTCGTTGTCGATGACGTCGTTGATCTTCAGCATCACGCCCTGACGCATCAGGAACTTGATGATCTCGACACCGCGCACGGCCATCCGGTTGGACAGCTCCTGAACGGTGATGACGTCGGGGATGATCACTTCGCGGCTAACCTTCACGACATCGGCGGGACCGCCGCGGCGCTTTTCTTTTTCACGTTCACGGGCCCGGCGAACCGAGGCCAGCGAGCGCATGCGATCGGCGGAGTCTCCATCGCCGGCCACGGTCTGGATCGTCAGGCGGCCTTCGCGGCGGATCGGAGCGCCCTTGGCGCGCGACACGGCCTTGCCGGGCGCGGCGGCCTTGCGCCGATCGTCGTCATCCTCCGGACGCCGCGCGGCCTCGCCGCCGGGGCGGGGGGCCGAACGCGTGGCGCGCTGGATTTCTGGCGTGGCCGGAGCCGAGGCGGGAACGCCCGGACGGGCGCCGCGCGCACCACCAGGACCCGGACGGGCGCCAGGGGCCGGGCGCGGGGCCAGGGCCGAATAGCGGACGGTCTGGGTCGGACGGTCGCCCTGGGGACGATCGCCTTGCGGACGATCCCCCTGGGGGCGGTCGCCTTGCGGACGGTCGTTGCGGAAACCGCCGGCGCCTTCGGGGCGGGGACCGCCAGCGTCGGGACGCGGCGTGCGTTGGTTATAGGGACCATCCGGGCGCGGAGCGCGCTGGTTGAATGGCCGGTCGGCCTGCGGACGGTCTCCCTGGGGACGATCGCCTTGCGGTGGACGCTCGCCGCCCGGACCCGGACGATAGGTCGTGGTCGAGGTGCGGTCGTCGCGGCGATCGCGGCTGGGCTCGTAGGTGCGGGTCTGGCCGGCGGCCGGCGCCGCGGGACGGGGCGCGTCGCCGCGCGCCGCCGGTGCAGCGGGGCGCGGGGCCTCGGCGCGCGGCGCTGCGGGAGCCGAGGCCGGAGCAGGAGCCGCGGCGGCCGTCGGAGCCGGAGCAGCAGGCGCGGCGACCACGCGGGCGACCGGGGTGGGGGCGACCGGGGTGGGCGCGACCGGAGCGGCGGCGACCGGAGCCGCAGGCGCCTCCGGAGCAGGAGTCGGCGTCGCGGCGACCTTGGCGGTCGCGGCGGCCTTAGCGGCGGTTTCGCTCGCGGCGGCCTCGGCGGCCGTGGCGCGAGCCTCGGCGGCGCGGCGTTCGCCGGCTTGACGTTCCTGATGTTCGCGAGCGGCCTCGATGGCGCGCTGACGGGCCAGCATCTCGCCTTGCGACAGGCCGCCAGCCGAAGAGCCGCCACCGCCGGAAGACTGCTGACGCGGCGCGGCGTTGTGACGCTCGGCCGAGGACGGCGCGGCGAGGTTGCCTGCCGGAGCCGCGTGCGGACGCACGCGTTTGGTTTCAACCACCACCGTCTTGGTGCGGCCGTGGCTGAAGCTCTGCTTCACTACACCGGCGCTGACAGACCCCTGGCGGGGCTTCAGCGTTATGGGCGCTCTGCCCCCGGGGTTGGAACCAGGCCGACCGTTATCGTTCTCGTCGCTCATGCGCTCGCTTGTACTTCCGCCAGCTGAGGCTGGCCAAAACCGTTAGATCCATATGAGAACGGGGCCTGGACGTACCTCCCAAAGGAAGCGCGTTTCCGGGCCCTTATCTCAAGGCTCCTCACGCCAACTCGCCGACCAACTCGGAGGGGAGAGTGGGCGGAAGCCTGATAACCGCTCGACATCCAATGTCCAGCGATCAGTGCCGCGCCCGGCAAGAAGCGCCGTGTGTATCACATTCTCCCCGCCCAAGGCCAAACCCAATTCGTCGGATGAGAACATACCGAGGATTTTCGGGTCGTTCGGGGCCTTGTAGGCGGCGGTGAGAATCTTTCGCCGGCCGTCGGCGGCGCTGTCTGACGCCTCGATGAGCCAAGCGGTCTTGCCCGACGCCAGGGCCGAGCAGACCTTTTCGAAGCCCGAGATAATGTTTCCGCCGCGCCGTGCAAGACCCAGCCCGTCGAGAACGCGCCGAACCAGCAGTTGCTCCACCTGGTCGGCCAGGTCGGCCGGAGCCGACAGCTTTGTCTTGGCCGAGCGCGAAAACAGGCCCTTCTTGGCCGCCAGGGTCACCGCCTCGCGCGTGGCGTCCACCCACATGCCGCGACCCGGCAGCTTGCGCGCCACGTCGGGCACGACCGCCCCGTCGGGACCGATCACGAACCGCACCAGGCGCGCCTCGTCGGTCGCCTCGCCCAGGACGATGTCCTTGCGCTGGCGCGAAGCTTCGGCGTGGGTCTTGGGGGCGTCGGGCTCTGTCATCAATGCTCGTCATCAACCGCTTCCCGGCCTGCGGGTCGCGCAAGCGCGCCCGAGGATAAGCTCCGGCCGGGACCCAGATTCACCCTGAGAGGCTCATGGGCTTTCACCTGGGCCCCGACCTTCGTCGGGGAAACGGAAGTTTCTAGTCTTCCTTGGTCTCGTCGTCAGTCGCGTCCTCGGTCTCTTCAGCCGGCTCAGCGTCTTCGGTGATCTCGTCCGAGGCCTCGGCCGGCGCTTCGCCCGCGTCTTCGACCTCTTCTTCGATATATTCCGGCTCCGGCGGAGCCTCGACCCAGCCCATTAAGACGCGGGCGCGCATGATCAGCGCCTCGGCGTCTTCCGGCGACAGGTTGAAGCTGTCGAGAATGCCAGCTTCGCGGGTGCGTTCGCCGTCCTTGGTCTCGAACCAGCCACGCAGGTCGTCGGGGATCAGGCCGGCCAGGTCCTCGACCGACTTCACGTCGCCTTCGCCCAAGGCCACGGCCATGGGCAAGGTGACGCCTTCGACCTCCAGCACGCCGTCCTCAACGCCCAGCGCGACGCGCTTGGCGTTGAGCGCCGCGGCTTCCTTGTCGAGATATTCGCGGGCCCGAGTCTGAAGCTCCTCGGCCGTCTCGTCGTCGAAGCCTTCGATGGCGGCGATTTCGTGCGGCTCGACATAGGCGACGTCTTCCACCGTGGCGAAGCCTTCGGTGACCAGCAGCTGGGCGATGACCTCGTCGACGTCCAGGGCTTCCTGGAACAGGGCGGTGGTCTCGGTGAACTGCTTCTGACGGCGCTCGCTCTCCTGGGCCTCCGTCATGATGTCGATCTGCCAGCCGGTCAGCTGCGAGGCGAGTCGAACGTTCTGGCCGCGACGGCCGATGGCCAGCGACAGCTGCTCATCTGGCACCACGACTTCGACGCGCTCGTCTTCCTCGTCCATCACGACCTTGGACACCTCGGCCGGGGCCAAGGCGTTGACGATGAAGGTCGCTTCGTCCTCGGACCATTGGATGATGTCGATCTTCTCTCCCTGCAGCTCGGCCACAACGGCCTGGACGCGCGAGCCGCGCATGCCGACGCAGGCGCCAACGGGGTCGATGCTGCTGTCGTTGGAGATCACGGCCATCTTGGCGCGCGAGCCCGGGTCGCGGGCCACGGCGCGGATCTCGATGACGCCGTCATAGACTTCCGGCACTTCCTGCGCGAACAGCTTGGCCATGAAGCCGCCGTGGGCGCGCGACAGCATGATCTGCGGGCCCTTGGTCTCGCGACGGACGTCGTAGATGTAGGCGCGGATGCGGTCACCGACGTTGAAGTTCTCGCGCGGGATCGACTGGTCGCGGCGCATGATGCCTTCGCCGCGGCCGAGGTCAACGATCACGTTGCCGTATTCGACGCGCTTGACGCTGCCATTGACGATCTCGCCGGCGCGATCCTTGTACTCGTCGTACTGGCGCTCGCGCTCGGCTTCGCGGACCTTATGCATGACGACCTGGCGGGCCATCTGGGTCTGGACGCGGCCGATCTCGAACGGCGGCAGATCTTCCTCGTAGATCTTGCCCACCTCGGCGTCGCGCCAGGTGCGCCTGGCCGACGACAGCTGGACCTTGCCGATCTCGCCTTCCAGCTCGAAGTCATCAGCCACGACCTCGATGACCCGCTTCTGGCTGGTCTCGCCGGTCTTGGTGTCGATCTTCACCCGGATATCGTGCTCGGCGCCGTAACGGGCCCGGGCCGCCTTTTGCAGAGCGTCCTCGATCGCCTCGATGACGACTTCCTTCTCGATGCCTTTTTCGCGCGCGACGGCGTCGGCGATTTGCAGCAGCTCGAGGCGGTTGGCGGAAATGCCGATGGCCATGGTCAGTCCTCTTCACTTTCGGACAGGTCAATGTCGTCTTCGGCGTCGTCGCCGAGGTCTTCGTTGTCGGCGTCAGCGCCTTCGCCGACGCGGGCGGCGCGCTGGTCGGCGCCCCGCTTCATCAGTTGGTCCGTCAGCACCAGCTTGGCGTCGACGATCCAGTCGAACGGGAAATAGACGGTGGTGTCGTCCTCGCCCTCGATGTTCAGGCCCACCTGGCCATCCTCGACGCCGGCCAGTTCGCCCTTGAAGCGCTTGCGGCCCTCGGCGACGCGGTCCAGCTCGAGGCGGACCTCCAGGCCGGCATAGGTGTCGAAGTCCTTCAGCCGGGTCAGGGGGCGATCGACGCCGGGGCTGGAGACTTCCAGGGTGTATTCGCCGCTGATCGGGTCGGCGGCGTCCATCACTTCGGAGATGGCGCGCGACAGCTTGGCGCAGTCCTCGACGTTCATGTCGCCGCCGCTGCCATCTTCGAGCAAAGGCCGCTCGGCCATGATCTGCAGCCGGCGCTGTTCGGCCCCGCCCATTAGGCGCAGGCGCACCAGTTCGTAGCCGACGGAATCGGCCACGGGATCGAGCAGTTCGATCAGACTACGGTCTTCTTGCGTCTTGCCGCGCAAAGGGTCTCTCAACTCACTGGCGGCCGCCCAAAACCTTGCTGGCTAAAGCCTAGCTGGCGAGCGGCCAAAGAAAAAGCGGCAGCCTTTCGGGCCGCCGCTCGAAAGCGCTATCAGCGCTGACGGACGATGTAGGAGCTATATAGCGCGATGTTTGCGCGGTTGGAAGTCCCTACTCGTGACCCTCCGTCAGGAGCGCCTGAGCCCGCGCGAGCGCGCCCCACGTCTCACAGTCCTTCGAGATCCCCCCCGCCCGGCCGCGCCAATGGATGTTCAGCTGGGTCGACGGCGGATCCAGACAATAATAGTGGTCTGTAGGGGCAGGCGTCTCGACGAGGACGGCGGGATCGTCGAGCGCGACATCCAGCGCCGCCCCTTCCAGCGCGGTAAGACGCCAGTGGTGCTCCTCGGTAGTGAGAAAGCTCATCACGCGCGACACCGTCCAGCGGCCCTTGCCCTCGCGACGCGCCACCAGACTGGTCTCGCCACCGCCAGCGAGCCGGGCTTCGTTGAAGATCCGGACCTCGCCTTTCGCGCTGCTCGCGGACAGGCCCGCTTGGGCCCGGAGCTTCACATGCCAATCCTCGGCCTGCGCTGCGGCGACGGCCGGCGCCAGGGCGGTGATCAGCAAGATCATGAGGAGGCGGCGAAAGATCATGAATTCAGTGTAGATAACGAGCCTGGCCGCATCCATCGCCGTAACGGCTTCCGCACCGCAACATTTGTGGCCTATACAGTCGCCCGCGCAGGCCGCCTCTCCAGCGGACCTAAATCCCAAAGAAGAGTCACAATGGACCTCTCCAAGATCGCCACCGGCGTGAACCCGCCCTATGACCTCAACGCCGTCATCGAGATCCCGCAAGGCGGCGA
Organism: Caulobacter sp. DWR2-3-1b2; assembly: GCF_049896345.1. Classification (NCBI taxonomy): domain Bacteria; kingdom Pseudomonadati; phylum Pseudomonadota; class Alphaproteobacteria; order Caulobacterales; family Caulobacteraceae; genus Caulobacter; species Caulobacter sp. DWR2-3-1b2. The sequence continues at coordinate 767,747 of NZ_JAFCUC010000001.1, forward strand.
GCCGGTGAAATATGAGATCGACAAGGCCAGCGGCGCCCTGATGGTCGATCGCTTCCTGCACACGGCGATGTTCTATCCGGCCAATTACGGCTTCATTCCCCACACCCTGGCGGACGACGGCGATCCCGCCGACATCATGGTGGTGGGTCCGACCCCGGTGGTGCCGGGCGCGATCATCCGCTGCCGCCCGATCGGCACCCTGATGATGGTCGATGAAGCCGGTTCGGACGAAAAGATCCTGGCCGTGCCGGTCGACAAGCTCCACCCCTTCTATACGGGCGTGAACAGCTGGCGCGACCTGCCGGTGATCCTCACCGAGCAGATCGCCCACTTCTTCCAGCACTATAAAGACCTGGAAAAGGGCAAGTCGACCAAGATCAGCGGCTGGGCCGACCTGGAAGAAACCGCCGAGATCATCCGTACGGCGATCAAGCGCCACGACGAAAGCTACTGAATTAGCACAGGTTCTTTCCCTCCCCTTAATGGGGAGGGGGGACCACCAAGTGGTGGGTGGGGCTTCGCCGCCCCCTTGACCCATCAAACCCCACCAGACCTCTTCGGTGCGCCCTCCCCCTGTGGGGTCCCACGGGGGCAGGCGCTTACGGCTCTTGAACCCACCGTCGCCCATCGCCACCTAAGCTGGACGTCGCGAGGCGGGGCGCCGATCCCGGGCCTGGTTCTCGCGCACGAAGTCGCTTGAGCGAGGACTTCGCGATGACCCGCGCCATCCTGTTCGACAGCCCCTTCCTGCTGGGCTTCGAACACACTCGAGACCTGATCGAGCGCGCGGCAAAGGCCGCCGCCGAAAGCTATCCGCCCTACAATGTCGAGCAGTCTGACGACGGCGGGGTGCGTATCACCCTGGCGGTCGCTGGCTTCTCGCCCGATCAGTTGCATGTCACCGTCGAAGGCGGCCAGTTGGTGGTCGCCGGACGGCGCGAGGCGGACGGCAAGTCCGAGACCGACCGCGCCTATCTGCATCGCGGCATCGCGGCGCGGGGCTTCCTGCGCACCTTCGTGCTGGCCGACGGCATGGAGGTCACGGCCGCCACGCTCGAGCATGGCTTGCTGCATGTCGATCTCGCCCGGCCGGAGCCTGAACGGCTGGTTCGCCGCATTCCCATCCGGTCGGTCGGCTGACCTTTCCGGCACTCGTTCCAGCGCGCGGTCTGAACCGACCTGCGTCGCGGGGCGTTCCCATTTTCAAAGGAGTTGGTCTTAATGACACCTGACCCCCATACCCCGTTCTTCTCCGCCGAAGCCTTCGCGGCGCTTGGCGCGCCCGACCTGGTCTATGTGCGGCCCATCAAGGCGGCGGAAATCCTCGAGGACGCGCCGGACGGGGTCAGCGACTTTGACCTGTCGCCCGACCAGACGCTCTACGCCGTGTTCCGCGCCGACGGCGCCCGCCTGGCCGTGCTGACCGACAAGGACTCCGCCGTGGCCGCCGCCCTGGCGCACGAGCTGGCGCCGGTCTCGGTGCATTAGCCCCCGTCGGTAAGTTCCGAGCCGACCCGAGAGACATCTGGGTCGGTTTGGGAGCGGCGCGCCTAATCGAGTCGACGCTGCAAACGCCTCAAAGGCGCCATCCCCCCAACTGGCTCAAGATCATCGTTGGCTCGCCCTGTGCAGCGTCCACCATGGTGCAGGTGAAGCCCTGGAAGGGTTGTCCATCTCGGGTGATTAAGAGGAAACCAGGAGTAAATACCCTGCCATCATAGTTGACGCCATCTACGGCATCATATTGGTCGAGGTTCTTTTGAATCTTTTGGATGTCAGCCTCGGGTTTTCCCGCGCCGTAATACATCATCTTTCCGTCAGGCGAAAAACGCATGTAGTCTAGCGAAATCCATTTAGACAACGCCTTCGTGGTCGAATTTGGTGTAACGACCCGGCTTTCCCAAAGACCCACAAGATCGCTAGAGGTACACGGGCGGCCCTCAGCCAGCGGCTCGGTCTGTGGAATTTGAGCCCTAGCGGATGCGCCGAGTGCGAGCGCTACACTCGAAGCAAGAAGAAGTGTTCTGATCATCGAAGTGAGCTTCCAGGGCCGCTGACCAAGTTTTGGAAGTATAGCCTTTTACAGACAAATTTGGGCGCTCGCAACCGCCCCTCAAGCCGCCGTCGGCTTGCTCTCCTGCGCCGGGGCTAGCAGCAGATACACCGCGTCGGCCGAGCGCGCTTGGCGCAGTTGTTGCCGCGTCTCGGGCTGGCGCATCAGTCGCGACACCCGGGCCAGGGCCCTCAGGTGGCTGGAGTCGGCGTCGGCGGGGGCGAAAAGGGTGACCAGCAGGTCCACGGGCTTGTCGTCCACCGACCCGAACGCCACCGGCGTCTCCAGGCGCATGAACACCGCGCGAACCCGGTCCAGGCCCTTCACGCGCGCATGGGGAATAGCCACGCCCTGGCCTACGCCGGTCGAACCGGCCGTCTCACGATCGATCAGGCCCTCGAGCGCCTCACCGGCGTCGACGCCCAGGACGCGGGCGGCAACGTCGGCGATGACGCCCAAGACCTGACGCTTGTTGGAGGCGCTGACCCGCAGGATCACTGCGCCTGGATCCAGTAGATCGCCGATCGTCATGGCCGCCAGCTCGCTTCGTTATCGGTCGCACCGAGCCGTCGTTCCGAGAGATTCGGCAAAATGCGGACCTTCCGAAACGCACCAACGAACCCGAGGTTCTGTCAGCTTGCGGCTGGCCCGTGTCCGTTCAGCGCGGGGGCCTTCACCTGCGTCCGTTCGGGATCGATCCAGCCAATATTTCCGTCTGGCCGCCGATAGACCACTGACAATCCGTCGTGTGCGGCGTTCCTAAACACGATTGCCTGGGACTCGGTCAAGTCCAGTTCCATGACCGCCATGGAAACGGTCATCGTCTTCAGGGAGCCCTGGCTCTCGGCGATGATCATCGCGGCCGGCGCGCCGGCGGGATGGTCGTCCTCGCTACTCCAGTCGTCCTCGTCGGCATCGTCGTCTTCGGGGGCCCGCAGCACGTACATCGCCGCGTTTTCGGCCGCCTTGGCGTTGGCGGCGATGGAGTGGCTTTTCAATCGTCGTTTGTAGCGCCTAACCCTCGTTTCGATCTTGGCCAGGGCGGCGTCGAAGGCCGCGTGTGCGTCTCCTCCCGACCCGTGGCTGATCAGTTGCTGACCCGAAGCCAGCTTGACCGAGCAATCGACCCGGAAGGCGTAGCCCTCCTTGCTGATGATCACTTCGGCGTCGCCGCCGCGATCAAAATACTTACCGATGCTCAGGGTGATTTCGTCGGAGACTCGCGCTCGCAGAGCCTCGCCAACGTCGACATGCTTGCCGGAGATTTGGACTTGCATGCGGTAACAACGCGCCTGTCCTGACGTGGTGTCAAGCGCCGCCAAGGCGACTTAAAACAGCCCTGAAAACATGTCTAGCAGGCGTTCGACCGCAGCCATGACGACACCGGCGCTGAGCACCAGCAGGCCGACGCTGACCGCCGCCATCAGATAGCCCGCCAAGGCCAGCAGGCCGTCACGCTGCAGCAGGGCCAGAGACAGCACCGCCACCGTCGCGCCCGGCGCGAGGTTGCCCAGGGGGATCGGCAGCACCAGCACCATGGCCAGCAGGGTGCAGACCACGCCGATCATCCGCTCGCCGGCCGGCGCGAACAACATCTCCAGGCGCGGGCGGGTGACCAGCTCCATCCGCCGGACGATCGGCGTCAGCCTACGGAACAGGCCTCGCAGGTCGTCGCGTTTCAGGGGATGGTGAACCAGCTTGCGCGGCAGCCATGGAATATCCGAGCCCCAGGCGATCTGCGGGGCCAGCAGCAAGATCGGCAGGCTGAGGATGGTCGAGGAGCCTGGCGGCAGGGGCAGGCAGTTGAGCAGTCCGAACACGAACAGCATGGCCCCGAAGGCGCGGCTATCGAACTGCTCCAGCATCTGGCCGACGGTCAGAACGGGGCGTGTGTCCTCGCCAAACCCCTCGATCACGTCGGACAAACTCTGGGTCGTCATGCTTCGCCTTTGGTCGCGTCTCTAGAAACGCAGAGCGCGGCCTTCGTGGCTATGCGCCATCGATCCTTTTTACGCGGTTTCCTTGATCAGCCGTCGACGCTCGACCGAGGAGGGAATTCGCAGGGCCTCGCGGTACTTGGCCACGGTGCGGCGGGCGATGTCGACGCCGGCCCCCTTGAGGATCTCGACGATGGCGTCGTCGGAATGGACGTCGGCTTCGCTGCGCTCGGCCTCGACCAGGCCCTTGATCTTGTGGCGGACGCTGGCGGCCGAATGGGCCTCGCCGCCCTCGGTGGCCTGGATGGCCGAGGTGAAGAAGTATTTCAGCTCGAACACCCCGCGCGGGGTGGCCATGTACTTGTTGGAGGTCACCCGGCTGACGGTGCTCTCGTGCATGCCGATGGCGTCGGCGACGGTCTTGAGGTTCAGCGGCCGCAGGTGCTCGACGCCGTAGGCGAGGAAGCCGTCCTGCTGGCGGACGATCTCGCTGGAGACCTTGAGGATGGTCTTGGCCCGCTGGTCCAGGCTTTTTACCAGCCAGTTGGCGGTGGCGAAACAGTCGGAGACGAAGCTCTTTTCCTGGTCGCTGCGCGCGCCCTTGCTGACCCGGGCGTGGTAGCGCTGGTCGACCAGCACCTTGGGGAGGGTGTCGGTGTTGAGCTCGACATGCCACAGGCCCCCGGGCGTCTCACGCACATGGACGTCGGGCACCAGGGTCTGGGGCGGGTCGGAGTGGAAAGCCGCGCCGGGGCGGGGGGTCAGGGCGCGGATCTCGGCGATCATTTCGCGCAGGTCCTCGTCGTCGACGCCGCAGATCTTGCGCAGGCCATTCATGTCGCGCTTGGCCAGCAGGTCCAGATTGTCCAGCAGGGCGGCCATGCAGGGGTCGTAGCGATTGACGTCCTTCAGCTGCAGGGCCAGGCACTCGCGCACATCGCGGGCCAGGACGCCGGCTGGCTCGAAGCCCTGAAGGGCGCCCAGAACCCCTTCGACGAAGGCAAGCTCGCAGCCCAGGCGCTCGGCCACCTCACCGAGGTCGGCGCGCAGATAGCCGGTCTCGTCCACCGCGTCGATCAGCACCCGGGCCACCACGTTCTGGGCGGGGGAGAGACCCGCCACCGACAGCTGGCCGGTCAGGTGCTCGGTCAGGGTCGGGGGCCGGGTAAGGGCGCTTTCGTAATTGTCGTCGCTCTCGAAATTGCCGCCGCCGCCGGTGCGCGACCAGTCGATGGCCCCGCCGGCCTGCTCGGCTCCATTTTCCGAGTCTGGGCCATCGCCGGTGGCGCGCTCGCCGGGCGAGACGTCGTCGGGCGTGGCGTCCATCTGGCCGCTGGCGGCGCTGTCGGACACCGAGTCCAGGCCGAGGTTCTCGGTCGCGCCTTCGGGGGCTTCGGACGCGCGCTCGGCCTCGACTGGGCCATCTTCGCGCTGGAGCAGGGGATTACGCTCGAGCTCGGCCTCGACGAAGGCGTCGAGTTCGAGGTTCGACAACTGCAGCAGCTTGATGGCCTGCTGAAGCTGCGGCGTGATGACGAGGCCTTGGCCTTGTCGAAGCTCCAATCTGTGGCCGAGAGCCAAGGCGCCCTCCTGGGCAAATCGAACCGGTGTCGATCACCATTGAAGAGCAGTCTGGTTAACGGGGCGCCAACGTCAGCAAAAAGCGTGCCGCTGCGACCATCTCGTCCCGAGATATCGTCGGTTTTCTTGTCCGAGAGGCCCGAATGCGTGTCGGACACGGCATTGGTGAACGCGATCCTTAGGACCGGATCGCCGTCCGCCCCGACCATCGCGGGGTCGCGGGCCGCAGGATATGCCTAGCCGCGCTCGGCGAAACTGTCGCCCAGGTAAACCCGGCGCACTTCGGGATTGTCGACGATCTCCTGGGGAGAGCCTTCGAACAGCACCTCGCCAGCATGGATGATCGAGGCGCGGTCGATGATGTCCAGCGTCTCGCGGACATTGTGGTCGGTGATCAGTATGCCGATGCCGCGGCCCTTCAGATAGCCGATGACCTCGCGGATGTCGGCGATCGCCAGGGGATCGATGCCGGCGAAGGGCTCGTCCAGCAGCATGAACGACGGCTCGCTGGCCAGCGCGCGGGCGATTTCCACCCGGCGCCGCTCTCCGCCCGACAGGGCGACGGCCGGCGACTTGCGGATGTGGGTGATGCGCAGCTCTTCCAGGATGCTGGTCACCTGCTCGCGGGCCTGGCGCTGGTTCTTCTGGCGCATCTCGACCACGGCCATGACGTTCTGCTCGACGGTCATGCCGCGAAAGATCGAGGCTTCCTGGGGCAGGTAGCCGACACCCATGCGGGCCCGTTGGAACATCGGCTGGCCGGTGATGTCCTCGCCGTCCAGGAAGATCGAGCCGTAGTCTGCGGCGACCAAGCCGGTGATCATGTAGAAACAGGTGGTCTTGCCCGCGCCGTTGGGGCCCAGCAAGCCCGCGACCTCGCCGCGCTTGAGGGTCAGCGACACGCTCTTGACGACCGGACGATCGCCGAACGACTTGCCGATCGCATCGACGAAAAGGCCGTCGCCGGCCGTCTTGTCGGCCCCCAGATATTGCATCGTGAACGCCATTTGATCCTACGGCTTAGCGACGGCGGGCTTTTTGTTCTGGTCGGGATAGATCACCGCGCGCACGCGGGTCTTGCCGCGACCCGTGGCGTTGGATTCCATCTTCACGTCATTGGTCTTGGTCTTGATGGTCATGCGGTCGCCGCGCGCCACATCCTGGCCCTGGACAGCCACGACGTCGCCGGTCACCACGATGGTGTCGGTGGCGTAGTCGTAGACGGCGTGGTCGCCGCGCACGGTCTGTTCGGGCGTCACGTAGAACACATTGCCGTCGGCCACGACGTGATCCACGTCGCCGCAGTCGGCATTGCCGCCTGGACCCGGACCCGTCGAGGTCTTGCCCGGCGTCTTGCGGCGATTGAATACCGTCATCGTCGCGGCGCGCATGCGGGACTTGTCCTGCAGAACCTCGACCGAGCCTCGGAAGATGGTCTTGCACTGGCTGGTGATGACTTCCTGCTCGTCGGCGGAGATATCGACCGGCGCGCTGGAACTGTTGGATCCGACCTGCGCCAGGGCGACGCCGCCCGAAAGGCTGGTCCCCGCGAGGCTGAGGGCGATCACCGCCGGCGCCATCCATCGATTCATCAACCACGTCCTCATCTATTCTGGGGCCGCCTCGCCCGTCTTGCGATCGAGCCGCGTCTTCACGCCGCCCCGGAAGACGATACGGTCGCCCTTGTCATATACGGAGTAGGCGTTGGATTGCACCTGTCCAGTTGGGCCTTCGCCGTTCAGCGTGGTTTCGCCGGTGATGTTTCCGGTGCGCGTGTCGACCATCGCCTCGTTCGAGGCGAAGCGGTAGCCGGCCCCGTCGTCCATGCGAACATTGCCGAACAGCTGGAGCTTCAGTGTATCCTCGCGATAGATCCCCCGATCGGCCGTCGAGCGGGTCGGGACGGGGCTGCCGACGCCCAGTGTCAGGGTCGGGGCGTCGAGGAACACGCGCTTGAGGTCGGCCTCGTCGCGCACCGCCGAGCGGGCGGTAATCAGGAAGGGCCGGCCGTCGCTGGACTGGCCCTGGAAGCGCGGCGAGATCATGCGAATCTGCGCCTTGCTCTCGGCCGGTCGGCGGTCCCCGCCGGTGAAGCTGCGCCAGGCCACCTGGCCGCCAACGCTGGCGAGAATCGCCAGGATGGCGATCGGCAACAGGACCCGGGCCAGCCGCACGCGACGCGAGCGATTGCGCCAACGGCTTAGGTCCCGCCTGTATGCGCCCCGGTCCGCGTCAAGGGTGGTCATGCTTCGTCCTTAGGTGTGGGCGAAGATGTCGACATCTTCCCAGCCGGCCAGGTCGAGGGCCGCGCGGTGGGGAAGATAGTCGAAGGCGGCGTTGGCCAGGTCCATGCGGCCCTCGCGGACCAGCATGGCGTTCAGCCGCTCGCGCAGGGCATGAAGATGCAGCACGTCGGAGGCGGCATAGGCCAACTGCTCGGGCGACAGCGTCGCCGCACCCCAGTCCGAGCTCTGCTGGACCTTGGACAGCTCGACCCCGACCAGTTCGCGCGTCACGTCCTTGAGGCCATGGCGGTCGGTGTAGGTGCGGGCCAGCTTGCTGGCGATCTTGGTGCAATACACGGGCGCCGTCATGACACCCAGGTGCAACAGGAACATGGCGATGTCGAAGCGGCCGAAGTGAAAGAGCTTCACAACCGCCGGATCGGTCAGCAGGCGCTTGAGGTTGGGCGCGTCATAGGTCGAGCGATCCAGGCGCACCACATGGGCGTCGCCGTCGCCCGACGACAGCTGGATGACGCACAGCGGGTCGCGGCCCAGCCGCAGGCCCATGGTCTCGGAATCGATGGCGATGGCGGTCGCGCCGGCGAAGACGTCGCCCGGCAGATCGCCTTCATGCAGGAAGTTGGCCAAGTCTCGTGGTCTCCGCGCCTCGGTTTCGTCGCGCGGACGCCCGAATTTCCCGACACGCCTGAATATGGGGCGCCGACCCTGTCGGCCGGATGAACAGGATATCTAACGCCTGGGCGCCGCGACCGCCAGCCCGTCTCAACCCCCCAAGCGGGTGAAACTCAACTTGTGATGCCGGGTTTTCGTTCGGCGCCACCCCGACCTTCTCGCGAAGGTTGGTAGGGGGTGGTGCCCAGGAGAGGACTCGAACCTCCACGACCTTACAGTCACTGGCACCTGAAGCCAGCGCGTCTACCAATTCCGCCACCTGGGCCCGCAAGGCAATCCGTGGATCGCCGCGAGGCCGGGACGTTTATGCAAAGGTTCTGATCCCGTCAATCGCTTAGTTGCGCATTTCATTGCGAATGGGCTCGCTCTCGTCTATCCCCCGACCACGGGTTTAGGACGAGGTAGAACATGCAGGGTCTGGTCACGGTGTTCGGCGGCTCCGGCTTCGTCGGCGGCCAGGTCGTTAGGCAGCTCGCCAAGGCGGGCCACCGGGTCCGCGTCGCGGTGCGCAACCCCAACCTGGCCTACAAGATGCGGATGCTGGGCGATGTCGGCCAGATCGAGGTGGTGCAGGCCAATCTGCGCAACGTCGACTCGGTCGCCCGGGCGCTGGACGGCGCGGAAGCCGCGGTGAACTTGGTCGGCGTGCTGTTCGAGGCCGGCCGACAGCAATTCCAGACCTTGCATGTCATGGGCGCCAAGACGGTCGCCGAGCAGGCCAAGGCCGCCGGGGTCAAGCGCCTGGTGCAGATCTCGGCCATCGGCGCCGATGCGAACGCGCCTTCGAAATACGCCCGGACGAAAGCGGCGGGCGAGGCCGCTGTGCGCGAGGCCTTCCCCGGCGCGGTGGTGATCCGGCCGTCGATCGTGTTCGGAGCCGACGACAAGTTCTTCAACAAGTTCGGGCAGATGGCCGCCCTGTTCCCCGCCCTGCCGCTGATCGGCGGCGGCGAGACCAAATTCCAGCCGGTCTATGTCGGCGACGTGGCCGCCGCAGTGGCCAAGGCGGTCGCCAGCCCGGCCGCCGAGGGCCTGACCTATGAGCTGGGCGGCCCGGTGGTCTACAGCTTCAAGCAGCTGCTGGAGATGATCCTGCGCGAGACGGGCCGGAACCGCCTCCTGGCGCCGATCCCGTGGTTCGCCGCCAGCTTCATCGGCAAGGTCGGCGACCTGTCGCCCTTGACCCCGCCGCTGACCAGCGACCAAGTCGAGTCGCTGAAGGCCGACAATGTGGCGGACAAGGGCCTGCCGGGCCTGGCCGAGATGGGCGTGGTTCCGACCACCGTCGAGTCGGTGGTCCCATCCTACCTCTACCGCTACCGCAAGGGCGGCCAATATGCCGAGGTCCCGACGGGGGCGTTCTAGGGAAAAGAAAACCCTCTGGGAGAGGGCTTTTAGCGCTTAGCGCGGAATGTAGATCAGCCCCAGCCCCACGACCCCCACCACGATCCGCCACCACGCAAAAGGGGTGAAGCCGCGCTTGCCGACGAAGTCGATCATGTACTTCACCACCAGCAGGCCCGACAGGAACGACACCACGAAGCCGATGGCGATGATCCCAGCCTGGCTTGTGTCGATGTCCTTGTAGTTTTTGAGCAGGTCGAGCGCGAAGGCCCCGACCATGATCGGGATGGCCATGAAGAAGCTGAACTCGGCGGCGGCCTTGCGATCGACGCCCAGCAGCATCGAGCCGACGATGGTCGAGCCCGAGCGCGAGACTCCGGGCAACAGCGACAGGCATTGGAACAGGCCGATGAAGAAGGCGGTCTTCAGGTTCAGGGCCATGCCGTCCATCTCGCGGGGGGCGGGGGCTTTTTTGTCGACGATCAGCAGGATCACCCCGCCGACGATTAGCGACACGCAGATGATCTGCGGGATATAGGGGTTGTCGAACAGGTGCTTGATCACCCCGTGCAGGGCCAGGCCAGCGGCGAAGGCCGGGATACAGCCGAGGATCACGCTGAGCGCGAAGCGGCGGGCTTCTGGCTTGGTCGGCAGGCCGATCACCACCGTCCACAGGCGCTGGAAGTAAAGGGCGACCACCGCCAGCACCGCGCCCAGCTGGATCAGCACGATGAAGGTGTCCCAGCTGGTGTCGGTGAGGCCGAGCGCGATCTTGGTCAGCAGCAGGTGTCCGGTCGACGAGACGGGAATGAATTCGGTCAGGCCCTCGACCAGGCCCAGAACGATCGCTGTCAGCCAATCCGGCATCTTAGTCCCCCGAGGGCCAGGGCCCCTTGAATCAAGGTGTCTGGCGTGCGCCCGACACGGTAAACAATCGGTTTATCCATAAAGTGGACTATTAGAGCGCCCAGCTAAGAGTCGCTCGCACGACTTACTCAGTCAACGTGGCTATAATCGTCCATAATTTTGACTAATGCATTCATCTTGCCGCCAAGAGTCTGTATGACGCCACCGCACGCAAGTTTTTCCCTGGAAGCGGGGACGAGGGAAGTCGCATGGCCGAACGCATGCTGAAATTCACCACGGTCGCCCGTCGCACGCCTGAAAAGCGGGCGGCGGAAGAGCGCAGTGGTGATTTCCACGAGATCTACGCCGATTTCATCGACGCCAAGGCGACCGAGCAGGCCGCGCGTTGCTCGCAATGCGGCGTGCCGTTCTGCCAAACCCACTGCCCCCTGCACAACAACATTCCCGATTGGCTGCGGATGACGGCCGAGGGCCGGATCCAGGAGGCTTACGAACTCTCCGAAGCCACCAGTTCGATGCCCGAGGTCTGCGGCAGGATTTGCCCGCAGGACCGCCTCTGCGAAGGCAACTGCGTCATAGAGCAATCGGGTCACGGCACGGTGACGATCGGCTCCGTCGAACGCTACCTGGCCGACAAGGCCTGGGAGATGGGCTGGGTCAAGCCGCTGGTGGCGGGTCCGGACCGTGGCCAGTCGGTCGGGATCATCGGCGCCGGTCCGGCCGGTCTGTCGGCGGCCGAGCTGCTTCGGGAACAGGGCTACGCCGTCACCGTCTATGACCGCCACGACAGGGCCGGCGGCCTGCTGATCTACGGCATCCCCGGCTTCAAGCTGGAAAAGGACGTCGTCGAGCGCCGCACGAGGCGCCTGGCCGACGGCGGCGTGGTGTTCAGGCTGAACTTCGAGGCCGGCCGCGACGCCACGCTGCCGGAGCTGCGCGCACAGCATGACGCCGTGCTGATCGCCACCGGCGTCTATGCCGCCCGCGACCTGGTGGCCCCCGGCGCCGGCAGCGCCGGCGTGGTTCCGGCCCTCGACTATCTGATCGCCTCCAACAAGAAGACCTTCGGCGACGATGTTCCTGCCTATGACAGCGGCGAGCTGAACGCCGAGGGCAAGGACGTGGTCGTGGTCGGCGGCGGCGACACCGCCATGGACTGCGTGCGCACAGCCATCCGCCAGGGCGCGACCTCGGTCACCTGCCTCTATCGCCGCGACAAGGCCAACATGCCGGGCTCGATGCGCGAAGTGTCCAACGCCGAGGAAGAGGGCGTGGTCTTCGAATGGCTGGCCGCCCCGCGCGCCGTGATGGGCGAGGCCAGCGGCGTGACAGGCGTGCGCGCCATCCGCATGCGCCTGGGGGCCCCGGACGCTTCTGGACGCCAATCGCCGGAGGAAATCGACGGCGGCGACTTCGATCGCCCCGCCCAGCTGGTGATCAAGGCCCTGGGCTTCGAGCCGGAAAACCTGCCGGAGCTGTTTTCCGCGCCCGACCTGAAGGTCACCCGCTGGGGCACGGTCAAGGCCGATGTCCGCCACCAGATGACCAATCTGGACGGCGTGTTCGCGGCCGGCGACATCGTGCGTGGCGCCTCCCTGGTGGTCTGGGCCATCAAGGACGGCCGCGACGCCGCCGACGCGATGCACAAGTATCTGCAGGCCAAGGGCGCTGCGATCTCGATCGCGGCGGAGTAATCTTGGTTTCCCTCTCCCCTTGCGGGAGAGGGTGGCCGCAGAGCGGCCGGGTGAGGGGTCACACCGGCTTATCCGATAGGGCTTTCGACCCCTCATCCGGCCTTCGGCCACCTTCTCCCGCAAAGGGAGAAGGAGCGAGAGACAAGACGATGACCCAGATGGACCTCTATCTGAAGAACCGCCAGGCCCTGATCGACGGCCATGCCTATGACCCCTCGACCGAGCGCGACGCGTGCGGTGTCGGCCTGGTCTGCGCCATCGACGGCCAGCCGCGCCGCGAAGTCGTAGAGCTGGCGATCAAGGCCCTGAAGGCCCTCTGGCACCGGGGCGCGGTCGACGCCGACGGCAAGACCGGCGACGGGGCCGGCGTGCTGGTCAGCGTGCCGCAGGACTTCTTCGTCGACCAGGTCCGCCGCACCGGCCACGCCCTGCGCCAGGGCCCGATCGCCGTGGGCCAGGTCTTCCTGCCGCGTACCGATCTCGCCGCCCAAGAGGCCTGCCGCACCATCGTCGAGGCCGAGGCCTTGCGTTTCGGCTTCTATATCTATGGCTGGCGGCAGGTGCCCGTCGACACCTCGGTGATCGGCGAGAAGGCCAACGCCACCCGGCCCGAGATCGAGCAGATCATGCTGGCCGCGCCGGCCGGCCTGGAGGGTGAGGCCCTGGAGCGCGCCCTGTTCCTGTGCCGCAAGCGCATCGAAAAGCGCGTCCACGCCCAAAACCTGCAGGGCTTCTACCTGTGTTCGTTCTCGGCGAAGTCCTTGATCTACAAGGGTATGTTTCTGGCCGAGCACATCGACGAGTTCTATCCCGACCTCAAGGATGAACGCTTCAGCGCCGCGGTGGCGATCTTCCACCAGCGCTATTCCACCAACACCTTCCCCGAATGGCGCCTGGCCCAGCCGTTCCGGATGCTGGCCCACAATGGTGAGATCAACACCATCAAGGGCAACATCAACTGGATGAAGTCCCACGAGATCAAGATGGCGGCCGACGCCTTCGGTGAGTTCGGGGACGACGTGAAGCCGGTGATCCAGCCGGGCGGGTCCGACAGCGCCAATCTTGACAACACCTTCGAGGTGCTGGTCCGGGCCGGCCGCGACGCGCCGATGACTAAGGCCCTGCTGATGCCGGAAGCCGCCAACGCGCACATGAGCGCCCCGCACCAGGCGCTCTACGCCTATTGCAACGCGGTGATGGAGCCGTGGGACGGCCCGGCCGCCCTGTGCGCCACCGACGGCCGCTGGGTCGTAGCCGGCAAGGACCGCTCGGGCCTGCGCCCGCTGCGCGTGGCCTATACCGACGACGGTTTGGTGATCATGGGCTCCGAGGCCGGCATGTGCGGCGTCGAGGAGAGCCGCATCACCCGCAAGCTGGCCATCTCGCCCGGCCGGATGATCGCCATCGACCTGGCCGAGGGCAAGCTCTACGGCGAAGACGCCATCATCGACGAACTGGCCGGCCGCCATCCCTATACGGATTGGCTGGGAAATATGGTCGATCTCGAAAAGGAGATCGGCCCCGGCCCCGAGCCACGCAAATACGGCCGCGAGGAGCTGACCCGCCGCCAGGCCGCCGCCGGCTTCTCGCTGGAGGACCTGGAAATGGTCCTGGCCCCTATGGTCGAGGAGGGCAAGGAGGCCGTCGGCTCGATGGGTGACGACGCGCCCCTGGCCGTGCTGTCGGAAAAGTACCGGCCGCTCAGCCACTTCTTCCGCCAGAACTTCAGCCAGGTGACCAACCCGCCGATCGACCCCCTGCGGGAGACCGGCGTCATGAGCCTGAAGACCCGGTTCAAGAACCTCGGCAACATTCTCGCGCAGGACGCGGCCCAGGCCGATGTCTATGTGCTGGAGAGCCCCGTGCTCACCACCGGCATGTACGAGCGTATCCACGGCCTGCTGGGCGAGAAGAGCGTGGTGGTCATCGACTGCACCATGCCGCTGCCCGCGCCGGAGGCTCGCCCCGGCGACGCCCTGCGCGCCAATCTCGACCGCATCCGGGCCGACGCGGAAGACGCCGTGCTGCGCGGCTGCGGCGCCATCGTCCTGACCGATGAGGGTTCAGCCCAGGGCCGCGTGGCGCTGCCGATGATCCTGGCCACCGGCGGCGTTCACGCCCACCTGGTCGCCAAGGGCCTGCGGTCGTACGTCTCGATCATCGTCCGCTCGGCCGAGTGCCTCGACACCCACTATTTCGCGGTGCTGGTTGGCGTCGGCGCCACGGCGGTCAACGCCTACCTGGCCCAGGAAAGCTTCCAGGATCGGCTGGAGCGCGGCCTGCTCGGCGACAAGTCGCTGCGCGACGTCTGCATCAACTTCAAGACCGCCATTGAGGCCGGGCTGCTGAAGATCATCTCCAAGATGGGCATCAGCGTCATCTCGTCCTATCGCGGCGGCTACAATTTCGAAGCCGTCGGCCTGTCGCGCGCCTTGGCCGCCGAGTTCTTCCCCGGCATGCCGTCGCGCATCTCGGGGATCGGCCTTGCGGGCCTGGAGAGCAAGGCGGTCGAGCTGCATCGCAAGGCCTGGGACAGCGCGGCGGTCACCCTGCCGGTCGGCGGCCTCTACAAGCTGCGTCGTTCGGGCGAGACCCACGCCTTCGAGGCGCGGCTGATCCACACCCTGCAGAGCGCCTGCGACACCGGCGATTTCGAACTCTATCGGCGGTGGTCGCACGGCCTGCGCACGCAGAAGCCCGTGCAGTTGCGCGACCTGCTGGACTGGCGTTCGGACCGCAACCCGATCTCCACCGACGACGTCGAGAGCGTCAACGAGATCCGCAAGCGCTTCGTCACGCCGGGCATGAGCTTGGGCGCCCTGGGCCCGGAAGCCCACGGCATGCTGAACATCGCCATGAACCGCATCGGGGCCAAGTCGGTGTCGGGCGAGGGCGGCGAGGACCCGGCGCGTTACAAGCCCTTGCCAAATGGCGACAACCCCAACAGCGCCATCAAGCAGGTGGCCTCAGGAAGGTTTGGCGTCACCGCCGAATATCTGAACCAATGCCGGGAAATCGAGATCAAGGTCGCCCAAGGCGCCAAGCCCGGCGAGGGTGGCCAATTGCCGGGCTTTAAAGTGACGGAGATGATTGCACGTCTCCGCCACGCCACGCCCGGTGTCATGCTGATCAGCCCGCCACCGCACCACGACATCTATTCGATCGAAGACCTGGCGCAGCTGATCTATGATCTGAAGCAGATCAACCCGATCGCCCGCGTCACGGTCAAGCTGGTGGCGGCCACCGGCATCGGGGCCATCGCGGCCGGGGTCGCCAAGGCCAAGGCCGACGTCATTCTCGTCGCCGGCAATGTCGGCGGCACCGGCGCGTCCTCGCAGACCTCGGTGAAATATGCCGGCGGTCCGTGGGAGATGGGCCTGTCGGAGGCCAATCAGGTCCTGACGCTCAACAACCTGCGCCACTCGGTGGTGCTACGCACGGACGGCGGCATCCGCACCGGCCGCGACGTGGTGATCGCCGCCATGCTGGGCGCCGAGGAGTTCGGCATCGGCACCGCGTCCCTGGTGGCCATGGGCTGCATCATGGTGCGTCAGTGCCATTCCAACACCTGCCCGGTCGGGGTCTGCACCCAGGACGAGGCCCTGCGCGCCAAGTTCACCGGCACGCCGGAGAAGGTCATCAACCTCTTCAGCTTCATCGCTGAGGAGGTGCGCGAAATCTTGGCCGGCCTGGGCTTCAAGAGCTTGCTGGAAATCGTCGGTCGCACCGACCTGCTGGCCCAGGTCAGCCGGGGCGGCGAGCATCTCGACGACCTCGACCTGAACCCGCTGCTGGTCCGGGCCGACCCCGGTCACAACAAGCCCTATTGCACCGTCGAGGGCGGTCGCAATCAAGTGCCCGACACGCTGGACGCCCAGATCGTCCGCGACGCCGCGCCGCTGCTGGAGCGCGGCGAGAAGATGCAGCTGACCTATACGGTTCGCAGCACCGCCCGCTCGATCGGCTCGCGCACCTCCAGTCACATCGTGCGCAAGTTCGGCATGACCGGCCTGCCCGCCGGCCACCTGACCGTCCAGCTCAAGGGCTCGGCCGGCCAGAGCCTGGGGGCCTTCGCGGTCCAGGGTCTGCGCATCGAGCTGACCGGCGAGGCCAATGACTATGTCGGCAAGGGCCTGTCGGGCGCGACCATCGTCATCAAGCCCGCGCGGGGCCTGGCGGCCCCCGAGACAAACACCCTGCTGGGCAATACCGTGCTGTTTGGGGCCACCTCGGGGCGGCTGTTCGCGGCGGGCCAGGCCGGCGAGCGGTTCGCGGTCCGCAACTCCGGGGCCACCACCGTGGTCGAGGGCTGCGGGACCAATGGCTGCGAATACATGACCGGCGGCCAGGTGGTGATCCTGGGTCCGACGGGCGGTAATTTCGGGGCCGGGATGACCGGCGGCATGGCCTTCGTTCTTGACCAGCACGGCCGCTTCGAGGGCCATATCAACCCCGACAGCATCGTCGTCCAGCGCCTTGCCTCGCCCTATTGGGAAGGCGTTCTGCGCTCGCTGGTGACCGAACACGCCTCCGAAACGGACTCGGCCTTCGCCGCCAGCCTGCTGCGCGACTGGGACCGGGTGCGGGACCTGTTCTGGCAGGTTTGCCCCAAGGAGATGGTCTCGCGCTTGCCCCAGCCCCTGGTGGCCGAGCAGGCGGTTCACGAGCGGGCTTAAAGCTCCTCCCCCAGAGGGAGAGGATTTAGCTCGCCGGCCGCACCCCCACGTATCGGGCGCGGGGCCGGATCAACTGCCCGGTCTGCAGCTGCTCGATCGCATGCGCTTGCCACCCCGCCATCCGCCCCACCGCGAACAGGCTGAAAGGCGCATCGATGGGGAGGGCGAGGGCCCGGCTCATCGCCACCAGGGCAAAATCGATATTGGGCAGGAGGCCCGTGGCGGCCTCGGTCTCGCGTCGCAGGTCGGCCAGCAATGGCGGTGCCTTGAGGGCGTCCAACAGGGCCGCCGCGCGCGGGTCGCCGTCGGGATAGAGCGGGTGGCCGAAGCCGGGCATGGCCGAGCCCTGCGCCAACCGCTCGGCCACCGCCCGCCCAGGTCCGCGCCGATCGGCATCCTCGACGAACATCTCGACCCGCGCCGCCATGCCGCCATGCAACGGCCCCGACAGCGCCGCCAGCCCGGCCAGGGACGCCGCCGCCAGCGAGGCGCCGGTCGAGGCGGCCACGCGGACCGCGAAGGTCGAGGCGTTGAGCTCATGGTCGGCCAGCAGGACGAGCGCGCGGCGCACGAGGTCGGCGCCCTGGGCGTCGAGGCCCCAGGCGTCGGCCAGGCGCTGGTGGATCGAGCCGTCGCCGATTGCCCCGGCCACCGCGTCGGCGGCGGCCTCCAGCAGACCGGCCGCCTCCATGGCCAGGGCCAAGGGCGCGCGCCCTCGGGCCGGGGGATCAATTCCGGCGCGGACGGCCAAGGTCGAGAACAGCCGGGCGCGTGGCGTGTCGCCCTTCTTGGGCTTTTTCGGCTCGGGCCCCTTCAGCGGCGCGCCATGGCCGCCGCGCAACAGGCGGGCCGCCTGCTCCAGGCTATGCATCCGCGCTAGGTCTACCGCGTCTTGGCCGCGATAATAGAGCCGGCCATTGATCACCGTGGTGATCGCCGAGGGCAGGACCGGCTCACCCCAGGCGATGGCCTCGGCCGCGACATCGGCGGCCCGGCGGCCCCGGGCCTTCTTGGCGGCTAGGGCGGCGACATCGGAGGCGCGGTACAGGCTGCGGCGCGGATCGTCGGGATGGGCGGCGGCGGCCACCCGGCCCCGGCTGACATAGGCGTACAGCGTCTGGGCCCTCACCCCCAGCGTCGCCATCGCCTGTTCCGCGTCGATCCAATCGGCCATATATATTGATTACATTGATCAAGATTGACGATCAAGGTCTGGGCACGCGGATTAGGCGCGAAAGGAGACCTCTCCATGTCCGAAGGTCTAGAAGGCGTGATCGCCGCCCATACCGTGCTCTCCGACGTTGATGGCCAGGCCGGACGCCTGACCATCCGAGGCTATGCCGTCGAAGACCTCGCCCACCGCGCCACGTTCGAGGACGTCGCCCACCTGCTGCTTGATGGGTTCTTCGACAGCCTGCCGTCGGACTTGGCGCGTGCTCTGGGCGCCGCCCGCGCCAGCGCCTTCGCCGAAGTGGCGGCGCTCGACGAACACCTGGCCAGGCGCGATCCGGTCGAAGCCGTCCGCGCCCTGATCGCCCGTCTGCCCGACGGCGACGACCTCAACACGGCCCTGTTGTTGATCGCCGCCCCAGCCGTGTTCACACCCGCCGTGATGCGGGTCGCCACCGGTCAGCAAGCGGTCGCTCCTGACGCTGCCCTGTCGCACGCCGCCGACGTGCTGCGAATGACGCGGGGCGCGCCGGCCACGGAAGGGGAGGCCAGGGCGCTGGACGCCTATCTGGTCACCGTCTGCGACCACGGCCTCAACGCCTCGACCTTCGCCGCCCGGGTCGTGGCGTCCACCCGCGCGGGCCTGACCTCGGCGGTCCTGGCCGGACTGTCGGCTCTGAAGGGTCCGTTGCACGGCGGCGCGCCTGGTCCGGTGATCGACATGCTCGACGCCATTGGGACGCCCGCCAACGCCGAGGCCTGGATCGTGGCGGCCCTGAACCGGGGCGATCGGCTGATGGGTTTCGGCCACCGCATCTATCGGGTCCGAGACCCCCGCGCCGACGCCCTGAAGGCGGCGATCCGCCAGCTGGCCCTGACCTCGAACGCTGTCCCCGGGCGTCTGGCCTTCGCCGAGGCCGTCGAGCAGGCCGCCCTGCGCATGCTGCGTGAACGCAAGCCTGACCGACCGTTGGACACCAATGTCGAGTTCTACACCGCCCTGCTCCTCGAGGCCCTGGGCCTGCCGCCGACAGCCTTCACCTGCGTCTTCGCCATGGGCCGCACGGCCGGCTGGATCGCTCATGCCCGCGAACAGTTGGCGACGGGCAAGCTGATCCGTCCGCAATCGGTCTATGTGGGGCCCCCGACGAAGGCCGCAGCTTAGGGGATCAGACGGGGACACACACCCATCCCGTCGTCTCGGCCGTGCTTGCAAGGTCGTGGGTTGGGTGTGTGTCCCCCATCCGCGCCCGCGGCCTTGCGAACATCTCGCGCGAGTCGTTCGCGCTGGGGCTGCGCGGCGGGCCTTGCTACACAACGATCATGTCCGCCCCGCACCCCGCCCTGAGCGCCGCCGAAGGCCTCACACTGACCCGTCAGGTCACCGCCCTGTCGGTCGGCTGCGCGACGATCCTGATCTGTATCAAGGGCGTCGCCTGGATCGCTGGCGGTTCGGTGGCGATGCTCGCCTCCCTGGCCGACAGCGGCCTGGACCTGATCGCCTCGCTGGTCACCTTCTACGCCGTGCGCTACGCGGCCGAGCCGCCCGACGCCGAGCATCGCTTCGGTCATGGCAAGGCCGAGGCCTTTTCAAGCCTGACCCAGGCCGGGCTGGTCTTCGCGTCCGGGGCGCTGATCGGTCAGGAGGCCCTGCGGTCGATGCTGCACCCCAAGCCCGTCGAGGCCGGCGTGCTGGGCGTCGGGGTGATGGCGGTGTCGATCCTGCTGACCCTTGGCCTGATCCGCGCCCAATCCGAAGTGATGAAGCGCACCCGGTCGGTGGCCGTGGCGAGCGACAAGGCCCACTACGCCGCCGACCTGGCCTCCAACGCCGTCAGCCTTGTCGGCATAGCGGCGGCGGCCTTCCTGCACTGGGCCTGGGTGGACTCCGCCGCCGGCCTGGTCGTCGCCCTGTGGCTGGTCTGGGGCGCCATCGGCGTGTTCCGCGAGGCGTCGCACCAGCTGATGGACCGCGAGCTGCCCGACGACGAGCGGGCGCGGATCCTCGCCCTCCTCACGGCTGACCCGAGCATCAGCGGCGTGCACCAGCTGCGAACCCGGGCTTCGGGCCCCCACATCCACATCCAGGCCCACATGGATTTCGACGCCGAGACGCCCCTGGTCGTGGTCCATACCCTGATGGTCGAGGCCGAGGCGCGGGTGCTGGCGGCCTTTCCGACCGCCGACATCCTGATCCATCCCGATCCGCGCGGCGTTGCCGAGCCGCACGGCGGCGCGTTCAGCGAAGCCGCCTCGCTGTAGAAGACTTGCCCAGACGGCCTCGCAGGGCCAAATGGCCTCTTCCACGACGAGACGAGCGAAGACCCGATGGACGACATCCTGGCCAAGCTGCCGAGAGCCTTCGCGGGCGCCACCGTGCTGGTGCTGGGCGACGTCATGCTCGACCGCTTTGTCTATGGCGCGGTGGACCGCATCTCGCCCGAGGCGCCGGTGCCGGTGATCGCCGTCGAGCGCGAGACCGTGATGCTGGGCGGGGCCGGCAATGTCGCCCGCAATGTTGCGGCCCTGGGTGGCCGGGCAGTGCTGGTCGGGATGATCGGCGACGATGACGCCGGGCGGACCCTGACCGACCTGATCGACCGCGAGGCCAGCTTCGACTCCGCCCTGATCGTCGATCCCAAGCGGCGGACCACCGAGAAGACCCGCTACATCTCCGGCTCGCACCAGATGCTGCGCGCCGACCGCGAAGATCGCGGCGACGCCGACGCCACGGTCCTGCTGGCGGCGTTCAACGCCCATCTGCGCCAGGTCGACGTGGTGGTGCTGTCGGACTACGCCAAGGGCGTGCTCAGCGTTCCGGTGTTGCGCGCCGCCATCGCCGCCGCCAATGCCGCCGGCAAGCCGGTGATCGTCGATCCCAAGAGCCGCGACCTGTCGCGTTATGATGGCGCCACCTTGGTGAAACCCAACCGCCGCGAGGCCGCCGAGGCCACGGGAGTCACGGGGTCCGGCGACGAGGCCGCCGCCGAGGCCGCCAACGCCATCCTGGCCGCCGCCCCGAACCTGGCCTCCGCCCTGGTGACACGGGGCGGGGCCGGCATGACCCTGGCCGTGCGCGGCGCGGCGCCGGTCCATTTGCCGGCCACCGCGCTGGAGGTGTTCGACGTCTCCGGCGCGGGCGACACCGTGGCCGCGACCCTGGCGCTGGCGCTCGCCGTGGGCGCGGCCCCACTCGACGCGGCCCGCCTCGCCAACCTCGCTGCGGGCCTGGTGGTGGCCAAGATCGGCACCGACGTGGTCACCGCCGACGAGCTGGTCGGCCTGGCCCTCGGGGCCCATGGCGATCCGGGCCAGGACAAGATCGCCGACCGCGACGGCGCCCTGGCGGTCGTCGCCAGCTGGCGGGCGCGGGGCCTGAGGGTTGGCTTCACCAACGGCTGTTTCGACCTGCTGCACCCCGGTCACGTCTCCCTGCTGGCCCAGGCTCGCGCCGCTTGCGATCGCCTCATCGTCGGCCTCAACACCGACGCCTCGGTCCAGCGCCTGAAGGGCCCGACCCGTCCGGTTCAGAAGGAGGGTGCGCGCGCCACCGTCTTGGCCTCGCTGTCGTCGGTGGACTTGGTGGTGCTGTTCGACGAGGAGACGCCGCTGGGCCTGATCAAGGCCTTCCGCCCCGACGTGCTGGTCAAGGGGGCGGACTATACGGTGGAGACCGTGGTCGGTTCCGACGTGGTGCTGGGCTATGGCGGCCGGGTGGTTCTGGCCGAGCTGAAGGCGGGCCAGAGCACCACCAACCTGATTGGCCGGATGAACGCGCCGGCCTGATCTCAAGAGTTAACGGCGCGGTCCAAGGTCAAGCTTGAGGTGGAATAGTCTCGATTTGGCCCTTAACTTGGCCAACAACCGGCGTTCAGCAAGTTCTTGTTAAGCAAAACGGCGCATCGATCAAACGATGCAGCCTGAATGCGCGTGGGCATGAGCGTCGAACGTACCCTTCACCATTTCCCCTTGGACCCGGCCTCGCGCCAGGTGCGTCTCGCCTTGGGCGAGAAGCGCCTGCCGTTCGTCGAGGTCCAGGTTCGCTATTGGGAAGGCCCGGCCGAATTCCTCAAGCTCAACCCGTCGGGTGTGCCGCCGGTGCTGGTCGAGACCAGGCACCAGCGCACCACGGTGATCGCCGAGAACCGCGCCATCCTCGAGCATATCGAGGAGCAGGAGCCCGAACCCGCCTTGCTGGGCCGCGAGCCGGGCGAGCGGGCCGAGGCGCGCCGCCTGATGCAGTGGTTCGACCGCAAGTTCGACAACGAGGTCAACGGCTTCCTGCTACACGAGAAGATGGAGAAACGCCTGCTGCGGCTGGGCGCGCCGGACCTGTCGTCGCTGCGCCGGGGCCGCGACGCCCTGCGCCAGCATCTGGTCTATATCGAGGAGCTGCTCAACACCCGCGACTGGCTGGCCGGCCGGCGGATGAGCCTGGGCGACTTCGCCGCCGCCGCCCACCTGTCGGTGATCGATTATTTCGGCGACGTGCCGTGGAAGGACTTCCCGGCGACCAAGACCTGGTACATGAAGCTCAAGTCGAGGCCGGCCTTCCGGCCCATCCTGGCCGACCGCTGGCCCGGCCTCGCGCCGGCCGCGCACTATGACGATCTCGACTTCTAGCCACCTCAACTCCGCGCTGCGAGACGAAATCCGCGCCGAGGCCCTGCGGCTGGGTTTCGACGCCTGCGGCTTCGCCAGCGCCTCCGAGGCTTGGCCCAATGGCGGCTGGTTGCGCGAGTTCGTCGCCGAGGGCTTCCACGGGGCCATGGGCTGGATGGAGGAGACGCTGGACCGGCGTTCACACCCCACCGCCATGTGGACCGACGCCCGGACGGCGGTGGTGCTGGGCGTCAATTACGGCCCCGACCACGACCCCCTGGTCGCCTTGGAGGACCCGAGCCGCGCGGCGATCTCGGTCTATGCCCAGGGCGACGACTATCACGAGGTGATCAAGAAGCGCCTCAAGGCCCTGGCCCGTTGGATGCACGGCCGGTTCGGCGGCGAGGTGAAGGTTTTCGTCGACACCGCGCCGCTTATGGAAAAGCCGCTGGCCCAGCGCGCCGGCCTGGGCTGGCAGGGCAAGCACACCAATCTGGTGTCGCGACAGTTCGGCTCGTGGCTGTTTCTCGGATCGGTGTTGACCACGCTCGACCTGCCCGCCGATCCGCCCGAACGCGACCGCTGCGGCTCGTGCAGCGCTTGCCTGGACATCTGCCCGACCAACGCCTTTCCCAGCCCCTATCAGCTGGATGCCCGGCGCTGCATCTCCTACCTGACCATCGAGCTTGCCGGGCCCATCCCGGTCGCGTTCCGTGAAGCGCTGGGCAATCGGATCTATGGCTGTGATGACTGTCTGGCGGTCTGCCCGTGGAACAAGTTCGCCCAGCTTTCCAGCGAGGCGGCCTTCCACGCGCGCGAGACGCTGAAGGGGCCATCGCTGGCGGCGCTGGCCGGCCTCGACGACCCGTCGTTCCGGGCCCTCTTCAGCAAGAGCCCGATCAAGCGCATCGGCCGCGACCGTTTCGTGCGCAACGTGCTGTACGCTATCGGCAATAGCGGCGAGGCGAGACTAATGGCGGTGGTCGAGCCTCTGCTGGGGGACCCTTCGCCGACCGTGCGCGGCGCGGCGGTGTGGGCGGCTGCACGACTATTGGACGCGTTCGCGTTCGCGCGGCTGGCGGGCGCCGCGGCTGAAGACGTGGAGGCGGTGAGGATGGAGTGGGCGAGCGCTGTACGTCAGGGCGATTGAACGGCGACCCGTCATCCCGACGAGCGCATGGCGCGCCGATCAGGAACCGATTGCTGCTGTGTTCAGTACACGAAGGGTGTGGCGAGGTCGGTCAGAAGGCGCGCCGCTGCGTCGCGAGCATTGACGGTGATTTCGACCGCCGGGAGCTTCCAGTCAATGCCCAGCGCCGGATCGTTCCAGCGGAGCGCGCCCTCGGCCTGGGGCTGGTAATAGTTGGTCACTTTATAGAGCGCCTCGCGGTCGTCGTTCAGGGTGCAGTAGGCATGAGCAAAACCTTTGGGGACCAGCAACTGGTGGTCGTTGCACGCCGAGAGTTCCGCGCCAACCCAATGTCCGAACGTCGGCTAACCGCGCCGGATATCGACCGCGACATCGAAGATCGCGCCGCGTACGCAGCGCACCAGTTTGTCCTGTGCATACGGCGGCTTTTGGAAGTGCAGGCCTCGCACAACGCCGCGCTTGGTCGAGCACGCGTGATTGTCCTGTACGAAAGCGCGCCCCGTAAAGCCCGCCTCTTGCAGCAGAGATTGACGAATTGTCCCGGAAAACCAGCCGCGTTCGTCATTGCGCCGCTGGGGCGTGATCAAGAGGACGTCTGGGGTCGGGAGTTGGCCGAGAGTCATGAACAGGTCCGTCAAGGTCATGTGGCCGCGATGTCGATGGAGGCCCCCAGCCATCGAGGGCGCGGCGCATGTTGTCGGCGACGACGCGCACCGCGAGCTGGTCGCGCGCGGCGTTCCGGGCGCGGGCGCCCAGAGCCTCGCGGCGGGCGCGGTCGTCGATCAGTTCGGCTAGGGCCTTACCCGCCGCCGCCACGTCAGCCTGTGCCCATAGGCCCTTGCGATAGATGCCTTGCGGATCATCAACGGGGACCAGGGAATATGGGATCAAGGCTGCGGTCGAGTCGTCCATGAAGTCCATATTGCCTGACCAGCCCGTGGCGACTACGGCCTTGCCCGCCGCCATCGCCTCGGCCAACAGCAGGCCGAAACCCTCGGAGCGATGCAGGGACAGGAGAATGTCGCAACTGGCCAGCAGGCTGTCGCGATCGGCGACGGTCAGGATCTCTTCGATCAACACCACATCCGGTGTATTGCCGATCGCCGCCCGCAGCATGGCCAGGGCCTCCGGCGCCTCGGCCCCCCCTACGGTCTTAAAGACCAGGGTCACGGGCGCGCGGGCGTCGGCGGCGGCGAAGCGGAAAGCCTCCAAGGCAGCGAGGGGATTCTTGCGAGCCAGGGTGGAACGGAGGTCGAAAGCGCAGAGCACGATCACCCGATCCGGATCCAGGCCAAATCGGGCCCGCGCCGGATGTCGTTGGTCCACGGACACGAAATGGGGCACAATCCGCACCCTCATGCCGCGCGGCGCGGCGCGCTGGATGGCCTCGGCTGTGAATCGAGAGGGCGCCCAAATCTCATCGACATAACGAAAGGCCGGCCTCCACAGAGCTGGGATGGCGGCCAGCTCCCACGCCCAATAGCCGATAACGTGCTTGCCCTCGAACGGCGTCGAGTCGGCGGCGATCAGCTGCATCAGCTCTGGCGGGTTAAGGTGAGCGATCATCACGCCGGGCCCGCCAAGTGGGGTGGCGACGTCGCCATGATCGAGCTGGCGCGGATGACCCAGGCGCTCCGAAACGTCCCAGGCGGTGGCGGCCATTCCAGTGGAAGCCAGCGCCGAGACCACGCCACGGGCGGCCTCTCCCAGGCCCAGCACCGCCCCATGAAACCCGGCGACGACGATAGGACCGCCGGAGGTCGAGCGCTTACGCCGCCAGCCGAAGCGGCGGTAAGCGCGTATCGCCGGCAGGCGAACGGAAATCGCCTCGCAGATATCCGGCAGGCGCCGCCACACCAGAGCTTTGATTTGTTTCCACACGATCAATGTACCTTGGCGCGGTCGGGCTGTGTTAGCCAGAATTCCCACTCGCATTCAATAGACTGTTCGTTCATGGGCCCGCCGCCGCTTATCAGCATTCTCCTCGTTTCCTATCAGAGCGGCGCGACGCTTGAGCGCTGCTTGGCGGGTCTGCAAGGCCAGACTTTCACTGACTTCGAGATTTTGCTGGTCGACAACGCCTCGACGGACGGCGCGCCTCAGGCCGCCGTCGCGGCCAACCCAGCGATACGTTTTCTTGAACCCGGTGCGAATCTTGGCTTTGCGGCTGGCAACAACCTGGCGGCGCGCACGGCGCGGGGACGCTGGCTGGCGCTGCTCAATCCTGACGCCTATCCACATCCGGACTGGCTGGAGGCCCTCGTCGCGGCCACGCGCCGCCACCCCGACATTCGCTCGTTCGCGACCGTGCAATTGGTGGCCGACGAGACCGAGTTGATGGACGGGGCGGGCGACAACATGACTTCGTCCGGCATCCCGTTCCGGGGCGGCTACCGGAGAAAGCTGCCCGCGACCCTGGCGGAGGGCGAGGTGTTCTCGGCCTGCGGCGCGGCGACGTTGATCGACCGAGCGCTGTTCCAGGCTCTGGGCGGCTTCGACGAGCGGTTCTTCTGCTACTGCGAGGACGTTGATCTCGGCTATCGGCTGCGGCTGGCCGGGAAGGCGACCCTTCTGGTTCCGAAGGCGCGGGTGGACCATGTCGGCTCGGCGACCACCGGCGTCCGCTCGGACTTCTCCGTCTTCCACGGCTCGCGCAATCGGGTGTGGACCTTCATCAAGAACACCCCGCCGCTGCTGCTTTGGCTGACCGCACCGCTGCACGTGGCGGTGACCTCGGGACTGCTGCTGCTGCATCTCCGGCGTGGCGACGCCGGACCGGCGGTGCGCGGCATCCGCGCGGCGCTGAAGCGCGAGGCGCTGGCTGGGATCTGGGCGTCGCGACGGCAGATCCAGGCCGGCCGCAAGGTCGGCTCGTGGGAGATCCTGCGGGTCATGAGCATCGATCCCGTAGCCTTCATTGGCCGCCGGCTGATCATCCGGCCTTGGAAAGGTCCTCGATCAACCGGCGCATGAAGGTCGCGCCGCGTTCCATCTGGCTGATTTCCACGAATTCGTCGGGTTGGTGGGCCTGGTCGATCGAGCCGGGGCCGCAGATCACGGTTGAGAAGCCCGCCCCCTGGAACTGGCCAGCCTCGGCGGCGTAGGGCACGACGCGGGGCGGGCCATTGTCGCCGGCGATGCGGCGGGCGAAGGTCTCGGCGACGCCGTCGATCTCCGGCGCGAAGGGCGGGGTCATCGAGCGGGTCTCGACCACCACGCCGCCCTCGGGGGCCTTGGCCTTGATCTGAGCGTCCAGCGTTTTGGTCAGGGCGAAGAAGTCGGATAGGATCGTCTGGGCGTTCAGACCGGCCGGCATTCGCAGGTCGAAGATGAACACACATTCGCGCGCCAGGATGTTGACTGCCGTGCCGCCGTTCACCTGACCGACCGTCAGGCTGGCGCCCTTGGGCATGAACGGCGAGTCCGGGTCGGCCTCGCGCTCCAGCCGCTCCGACAGATCGACCAGATGGCTCATCAGCTTGACGGCGAACATGTTGGCCGAGACGCCCAGATGGGTCAGGCTGGAGTGGGCCTCGCGTCCGGTGACCGTGACGCGGAAGCTGGCGATACCCTTGTGGCCGCGCACCGCCACCATGTCGGTGGGCTCGCCGACCACCACGAGGGCGGGACGGGGCAATTCGGTGGCGATCACCGCGATCATGTCGGGCGCGCCCAAGCAACCGACCTCCTCGTCATAGGAGAAGGCCAGGTGGACAGGGCGGTCGAGCGTGGCGGCCGCCAGGTCGGGCGCGGCGGCCAGGGCCAGGGCGAGAAACCCCTTCATGTCGCAGGTTCCCCGGCCATAGAGTCGGCCGCCGCGCGAGGTCAGGACGAAAGGGTCGCTGGTCCAGGGCTGGCCATCGACCGGCACCACGTCGGTATGGCCAGACAGCACCACGCCGCCCGGAACGGCCGGACCGATGCTGGCCAGCAGGTTGCTCTTGGTCCCGTCCGCGTTGGGCACCCGCCGCGAGGCGACGCCCAGGTCGGACAGATAGGCCTCCACCCATTCG
Organism: Caulobacter sp. DWR2-3-1b2; assembly: GCF_049896345.1. Lineage (NCBI taxonomy): Bacteria > Pseudomonadati > Pseudomonadota > Alphaproteobacteria > Caulobacterales > Caulobacteraceae > Caulobacter > Caulobacter sp. DWR2-3-1b2. The sequence goes on from NZ_JAFCUC010000001.1 coordinate 795,752, forward strand.
ATCAGGGCCAGGTTGGAACGACGCGACGTGGTGTCGAAAGCCACCAGCGTGGCCAGGATATCGACGGCGCGGGCCGAAAGCGCTTCTGGGGAGGAGACCATCACGGGACACTAGCCTGAGCTGCGGCGCTCGCCTACCGCAGCGACGCTTGGAGGAGTCATTCGCGTGTATTGCTTTGGTCAGGTCGCGACTGGGTCGGCCTAGGTGGGGGCGTGTTCCTTGGGCGCCTGGATCTTCATGGACTCCACGGCGACCAGCTCGATGCGGAAGATCATGACGCTGTTTCCGGGGATCGGACCCTTGTCCTCAGCGCCATAGCCCAGGCTCGGCGGCACATAGAGGGTCCATTCGTCGCCGGGTCGCATCATCACAAGCGCCTCTTGCCAGGCCGGAACCAGGCCTTGCAGGGGAAAGGTTTCCGGCTGGTGGCGCGCGTAGGAGCTGTCGAACACGAAGCCGTCCACCAGCTTGCCCTCGTAGTTGACGGTGACCTCGTCGATCGGCGCGGGCTTGCCGCCCTCGGCCGGTCCTGAGCGGACAACCCTGTACTGCAGGCCGTCGGGCAGGGTGACGACGCCAGGCTGCTTGGCGTTGGCGGCCATGAAGGCGTTGGCGGTCTCCAGACTATGCTTCTGCCGGCCGTTGGGCCCGCAGGCCGACAGGGCCAGGGCGGCCCCCAGGGCGAGGATGAGGCTGAGGGTGCGGACCATGACGGGAAACTCCGGCGACAATACCGCTCCCTGCTAGACCATTTTGCGCCGTCGCGGAATCCACGGGCGCTCGAGCGCGAGAGGCGCGCCGATTTTCAACAGCGCGCGATTTGCAACGCCCGGTCACCGAACAGTGGTGGCGCAGACGCGCGACCCGCCCTAGAAACCCTCTACCCAATGACCGCTCACGAGGCTTTCATGAAACCCGTCCGCAAGGCTGTTCTCCCCGTCGCCGGTTTCGGCACCCGGGTTCTGCCCTGCACCAAGACCACGCCCAAGGAACTCCTGAACGTCGTGGACCGGCCGATCCTGTCCTATGTCGTCGAGGAAGGTCGCAAGGCGGGCATCGAGCACTTCGTCTTCGTGACGGGCCGCAACAAGGGCGCGATCGAGGACTATTTCGACCATCAGGTCGAGCTGGAGGCCGCCCTAGCCGCCAAGGGCAAGACCGCCCTGCTTGAAGAATTGCTCGGCGAATTGCCTCGACCCGGCGAGATGAGCTTCGTGCGCCAGATGGCCCCACTGGGCCTGGGCCACGCGGTGTGGTGCGCCCGTGACGTCATCGGCGACGAGCCGTTCGCTGTCATGCTGCCCGACATGGTGATGTCGGCCGGCGTTCCGGCCCTGGCCCAGGCCATCGAGGCCTATGACCAGAAGGGCGGCAACATCGTCGTCGTCGAGCCGGCCCCCGAGGGCATGGCCCACCAGTACGGCATCGTGGCGCTGGACGGCCAGGAGGGCCGCCTCAACCGCATGACCGGCATGGTCGAGAAGCCGCCGAAGGGGACCGAGCCCTCGAACCTGTTCATCTCGGGCCGCTACATCCTGCAACCGGAAATCTTCGACCTGCTGGCCCAACAGGGCAAGGGGGCTGGCGGCGAAATCCAGCTGACCGACTCGATGTTGACCCTGCTCAAGTCGCAGGACTTCCACGCCCTGGAATACGAGGGCGAAACCTATGACTGCGGCGACAAGATCGGCCTGCTGCGCGCCAATGTGGCGATGGCGCTGAAGCGTCCGGATTTGGCCGACGCCGCCCGGGCGATGATCCGGGAGCTTTGCGGCTAACCGCACGGGTAGGAACCATCCGTCTTGCCGGAGCGTTAGTCCGGCGGGGCGCGGTGCGGGTTTAGCCATGCAATTCTTGAGTGTTGGCGGCTATTGTCAAGTAGCGCATCAGATTCAGCGCTATACCGGTTGCAAGACATCTAGCCCATTCGACTGGTTAGTCAGCCCGATCGACGGGACGATCAAGATCATCGAGGATGACGGAGAGGGGCTGGCGCGCGATGTCAAGACCCGGTCAAACGGGAAATCGGCAATCTGCGCGCGATATGGCGTCTCCTATCATCATGAATTCATCCGCGACAAGGATGGGCTTGTAGTCTTCAGTGTTGAAGCCCTGCTCTCCACGCGCGCTAAGCTGTTGCACAAATTGCGGAACTTCAGAGCCCAAGCCCGAATGGGTCCGGTCACCTTCATACGCTTTGGAACCTTCGCGCATTCAGCCGACGCAAATCCTTATCTTGCAGACGAGCCAATGCCGTTTTCCAAGCTCAACGCGCTGGCTGTCGCGCTGGAAGCGATGTCGCGCGACTTCCGGCTGGCCGTTGTCAATCACGACTCGATCTGGCCGCTCCACGCCGATGTCGCCTTGGATGAGCGGATCGACCTTCACCGGATCGAGGTTTCGGAGAGCGGGACGTGGGAAGGCGACGACGCTCAATGGGACGCCATACTGGGCCAATACGCGCCGCGCCCAGACAAAGCCCGGAAGGTGCGCGGCGCCTACGTTCGGCAAGAGGCCTAGACGTCAGAGCCACGAGAGTCCGGCGGCTCACGGCTGAAAAAGTTAAGGCGCGAGCCTGCAAGATGTTGATCCGGCCATCGAAGTCCGGGACGAAACATCTCTCTACACCGCCCTCGGCGGATAGCCCTTATCGCGCAAGGCGTTCATGACCTCCTGGGTGTGCTGGGCGTCGCGGGTTTCGATGGTGATATCGAACTCTGCGCCCTTGGCCGGCACGTCCAGGGCCAAACGGTTGTGATTGACCTCGATGATGTTGGCGCCCGCCGTGCCGATCACATTGGCGACGGTTGACAACAGACCTGGTCGGTCGTCGCCGACGATGCGCAAGGACACCAGGCGCTGGGCGCGGACCAGTTCGCGAGTCAACACCGAGGCCAGTAGGCGGGTGTCGATATTGCCGCCGCACAGGATCAGGCCGCACTTCTTGCCGCGGAACCGCTCGGGATAGGCCAGGAGGGCGGCCAGCGAGGCCGCGCCCGCGCCTTCGGCGATTGTCTTCTCGACATTGCAGTAAAGGGCCACGGCCTGCTCGATATGCGGCTCTTCCAGCAGCAGCACGTCATCGATCAGCGGTCGCGCGACCCCGTAGGTCAGCTGCCCCACCTGTTTGACGGCAATGCCTTCGGCGATGGTCTGGCCGCCACAGTGAGCCTCGATGCCTCGCATCTTGGCGGTGAAGGACGGATACATGGCCGGCTCGCAGCCGATGATACGGATATCGGGCTTGATGGCCTTGGCCGCCGTGCCCACGCCGCTGATCAGGCCACCACCGCCGATCGGCACGGGCATGACCTCCAAATCAGGGGCGTCCTCCAGCATCTCCAGCGCGATCGTGCCTTGGCCGGCCATGATATCGTAGTCGTCGAACGGGTGGACGAAGGTCAAGCCCTGCTCGTCGCGCAGCTTGCGGGCATGAGCGTTCGCGTCGTCATAGCTTTCGCCCTCTATGACCACCGTGGCCCCGAAGTCGCGGGTGTGTTGAACCTTGATGAAGGGGGTGGTGCGCGGCATGACGATGGTCACCGGCACGCCCAGCCGGGCGCCGTGATAGGCCAGACCCTGAGCATGGTTGCCGGCGCTGGCGGCGATCACGCCCTTGGCCTTCTCGGCGTCCGACACCAGCATCAACTTGTTGAGCGCGCCGCGCTCCTTGTAGGCGGCCGTGAACTGCAGGTTCTCGAACTTCACCCAGACTTCCGCGCCGGTGATCTTGGACAGGGTCCGAGAGTAACGGCACGGCGTGCGCTCGATCTGGCCGGCGAGGCGGGCGGCGGCGGCGCGGATCGTTTCAATTGACAGGGTCATTGGGCCGCCGGGTTTTTTGAAGGCAGGAACCTAGTCGCGCTCCCCTCGCGCCGCAACGGCGCATGCACGTTCACCTCCGCGCCAACGTCTGTTATATCGCCCACGCATGATAGAATCCTTCGAGGTCGACACGCTTGTGATCGGGGCTGGCGTGGTCGGCCTGGCTTGCGCAGCGGCTCTGGCCAGGCAGGGGCGGCGAGACGTCGTCGTGCTGGAAGCCGAGCGAGCGATCGGCACGCAGACTTCGTCGCGCAATAGCGAGGTCATTCACGCCGGGATCTATTACCCGACAGGCAGCTTGAAGCATACCTTGTGCCTCGAAGGCCGCCACCTGCTTTATGCTTATTTGGCTGAGCGCGGCGTGGACCATCGTCGGTGCGGCAAGCTCATCGTCGCTACCGATGTAAATGAGAACGACAAGGTCGAAGCGCTTCACCACCAGGCCTTGAGAAACGATGTCGAGGGGATGGAGATGCTGACAGTCGCTCAGGCTCGGGCGCTTGAGCCGGACCTGAACTGCACCCTCGCTAGCCTCTCAAGCCAGACCGGCATCATCGACAGTCACGGGTTCATGGTTAGCCTGCGTGGCGAATTGGAGGATTTCGGCGGCGTGGTCGCCTTTAACGCGCCGGTTACGAGGATCGAGGCGCGCGCTGCTGGGGGCTTCCAGGTTACGGTGGGCGGCCCGGCTCCGACGTTGGTCGTGTGCGCTCGGCTCGTCAACGCCGCCGGCCTGGGCGCGGTCGGCCTGGCGCAGACCCTCGAAGGCTTCAGCCGCCCCGTGCCGGCCCTGCGCTTGGCCAAGGGATCCTACTTTGGTTATGCGGGTCGGCCAGCGTTCTCTCGACTAATCTATCCCGCGCCCGTGGACGGTGGGCTGGGCGTCCACGTGACCCTCGATTTGGCGGGGAGAATGCGCTTTGGGCCCGACGTCGAGTGGCTGCCAGGCGACGACCCTGGTCGCGTGGACTACGCGGTTGATATCGCGCGGGCCGATTCGTTCTACGCGGCCGTGCGCCGTTATTGGCCGGGACTGCCTGACGGCGCCTTGGTCGCCGACTATGCCGGGTGCCGCGCCAAGCTAAGCGGTCCCGGCGAGCCAGCCGCGGATTTCAGGATCGACGGTCCGGGCGCGCATGGCCGAGAGGGGTTGGTGGAGCTCTTCGGGATCGAGTCGCCAGGCTTGACGAGCGCCTTGTCGATTGCGCGTCTCGTCGCCGCGACTCTGGCATGACGGATGCCAAATTCACCCATGATGTAGGCCGGATGGCCTCATCCGAAAGCGAAGGAAGAACCATGAGGCAGGCTGTGATCCTGGTTGGGGGCAAGGGAACGCGCCTTGGTGGTCTGACCCGGAACACGCCCAAGCCGCTGCTGCAGATCGATGGCGACCGGCGCTTTTTGGACTATCTGCTCACGAATGTCGCGCGCCACGGCATAAGCGAAATTCTGCTCATCGCGGGCCATCTGGGTGACCAGGTGCAGCAGCGATACGACGGTCAGCGGATCGGTGAATGTGAAATCATCGTCGTGCGCGAACCCGAACCCGCTGGCACGGGCGGCGCGTTGGTTCATGTTCGCGACCGGTTAGACCCAGTATTTCTGATGTTGAACGGCGATTCGTTCTTCGACTTCAACTACTTGGCTCTCACCAGCGTGCTGCGGCCTGGTGACCTGGGGGCTCTGGCTCTTCGCTGGGTTGGAGACGCGCGGCGCTATGGCGCGACCGAGCAGCGCGACGGCCGCATCCTGAGTTTTCGCGAAAAGGACGAGACGCTGGCCGATGGGGCCTGGATCTCCGGCGGAGTCTACCTTCTCAGGCGGTCGGTTTTGGATTATCTGGGACCGCTACCTTGCTCGATTGAGTCGGACGTCTTCCTACAGGCCGCCGCGGCAGGCCGGCTGGGTTGCGCGACCTTCGAGGGCTATTTTCTGGACATCGGCCTGCCCGAAACCCTGCAACAAGGTCGGGACGAGTTGCCGCGCGTCACCCGTCGGCCCGCCGTATTGCTGGATCGCGACAGCACCTTGAACGTGGACACCGGCTACACGCACCGCATCCAAGACTTGCGCTGGACGCCGGGCGCCGTAGCGGCGGTGAGGGCCATCAACGACGCCGGTTGGCTGGCCTTGGTGGTGACAAACCAGTCCGGCATCGCTCGTGGGCTCTACACCGAAGACCAGATGCGCGCGTTCCACGCCCACATGCAGCGCGAGCTCGCCGCGGCCGGCGCACATATCGACGGCTTCTATCACTGCCCGTTCCATCCAGAGGCGATCGTGGACACCTATCGCGACGCCGATCATCCTTGGCGCAAACCGAACCCGGGCATGCTGCGCGTAGCCTTGTCCGACTGGCAAGCGGATACGGCGCGCTCCGTGATGATCGGCGACCAAGACAGCGACATCGAGGCCGCCAAGGCTGCGGGCGTACGCGGCGTGAAATATGAAGGAGGCGCGCTCGACGTCTTAGTCCGCGCAGCCATCGCGGGGGCCTGACGCCCCCGCTAACGGCGGCTTACATGGCGGCTTCAGCTTGCCGCATGGCCACGGTGTATTCGTCAATCACCTCGTCAGGCTCGCCGAAGCGAACCATACGTCCGCCGTCCATCCAGAGCACCTTGGTGCAGGTATGGCGGATCAGTTCGAGAGAATGGCTGGCGAACACCAGGATCCGCGTGCGGTTCAGCATGCTGGTCAGCTGGGCCTCAGCCTTGTCAACGAAGTTGATGTCGCCGGCGCTCAGCCATTCATCGAGCACAAGGATATCGGCGTCGATCACCGTGCTCAAGGCGAAGGTCAGCCGAGCCTTCATGCCTTCCGAATAGGTCCGGAAGGGCAGGTGGATGAATTCGTTGAGATTTGTGAACGCGGGCACCCAGGTTCGGGCGTGCTTGATCTCAGCCTCGGTCGCGCCCAGAAAACGCAGCGGCAACTCGATATTGGCTTCGCCCGATAGCTCGGGGTTGATGCCCAGGCCCTTGTCGATTAGGGCCACGACCCGGCCTTGGATATCGACCCGGCCACGTTGGGGATGCGCAAGGCCAGCGACCACGCGCAAAAGCGTGGACTTGCCTGACCCATTGCGTCCGATCAGGCCCAGTCGGTCTCCGTCTTCGAGCTGCAAGCTTAGGTCGCGGATGGCGCGCACCTGCACCACTCCTGAAGGGCCTCCGCTAATCCTACGCATGGCGGACAGCTTCAGCGAGCGCCCCGCGACTTGGTAGACAGGGTAGTTGAAGTCGATGTGATCAAGATTGATGCGGGCCATTGGGGTCTCAAAGCCACAGGAAAAGCTTGCGGCGGGTGTACGCCTGAACGACGAGGGCAAGCGCCAGGCTGACGGCCGTTACAGCCAAGGCGACGCCCCAATTCAGCAAGGTCGGGACGTGGCCCAGCAGAGGTTGGCGGATCAGCTCGACGAAGTGGAAGAGGGGGTTGAGGACGACCACCGGGTTGCTGGCTTTTAGCTGACTGGCGCGCCAGAAGATCGGCGTCAGGAAAAAGGCGAGCTGAACGAAGCTGGCCATCACTTGCGGAATGTCACGGAACCGGGCGCTCAGGGGGCCCAGGATAAGCGCGACGCCGAAACCGAACAGCAGCATGATCGCCAGCCCGGGCAGCGCCAGCACGATCAAGGGTGAAATGCGGTGCTGGAAAATGAAGAGCATCAGGACCACAACCAAGAGGTTGTGTCCAAAGATGATCAGGTTGCGAAAAACCATGCGCGCGGCAAACAGCGATAGGGGGAGCGGCAGCGCCCGGAGGTGGCTGTCGGACTCCATAACCACGTTGCAGGACTCAAGCAGCAAGCCCGACAACAGCGTCCAGGCGACCAGTCCGGCGGCGATAAAGGAAACATATTCCTTGAACGGCTGGTGAAAGATCTGGCTGTAAAGCAAGCCTAAGCCGATGATCAATGAGGCCATCGCCAAGCTGATCCAGAACGGGCCCAGCAAAGACCGTCGATATCTTAGGCTGATATCCTGGTTCGCCATGAGGAACCAGACGCGCCACCGGGTGAATATGGCGGCAAATTCGTCTGCGGCAGCGAGCATGTATGTCCTTGGGTACGGTAGAAAGCCTAGGCGCGCGAGCGACGCTTATCCGCCAAGGCGACAGGGCGCAACCCGTCGCGCCACCGATTGTCACGTCGTCCGCGATGTGGCACGTGCACGAAACCCAGGCCGGACAAGCCGGCGCGCCAGTGGATCGAGCCATGAATTTCTTCACTACAAAAGTGTCAGATGAAGCAATTGAGCGGGTCGTCCAGGTTCTTCGGTCCGGCTTCCTAAACGAGGGGGCGGTCGTCAAGGAGTTCGAGGCGGATCTAGTTGATTATCTCGGCGCCCCGCACGTCGTGACCACCAACAGCGCGACCTCGGCGCTACATCTGGCGTTGATCCATCTGGGAATTGGACCGGGTGACGAGGTGATCATTCCGCCTCAAACCTTCGTGGCCACCGGCCTGGTTGTCCTGCATGCGGGGGCGACCCCGGTTTTCGCCGATATCGACCCTGAGACGGGAAATATCGACCCGGCCTCGGTGCGACGCAAGATCACGGCGCGCACCAAGGCCGTCATTCCGGTGCACTGGGGCGGCGAGCCTTGCGACATGGATACGTTGAACGCGATCGCCACCGAAGCGGGGATCGCCGTTATCGAGGATGCGGCTCACGCATTCGGAGCGGTCTACAAAGGCCGGATGGTCGGTACGCTGTCGCGCCTGACCTGTTTCTCATTCCAGGCGATCAAGGGGATGACCACGGGAGATGGCGGCGCGATCGCCGTCCAGTCCGAGGAGGACGCCATCCTGCTCACCCGCCGGCGCTGGTTCGGGATCGACAAGACCCGCACGCCGGTCACTGACATCGGCGAGCGCAGCGTGGCGATCGACATCCTCGGCTACAAGTACCACATGAACAATATCGCCGCTGCCTTGGGCGTCGGGAATTTGCCTGACCACCCAGCCCGCTTGAGCCGCCGCCGCGAGATCGGGGCAACCTATCTGCACGAACTGGCTCAGGTCGCTGGCCTGCGCCACATTCGCCGCCGTGCCGACAGCGAGGGGGGGTTCTGGCTGTTCCCGATCCTGGTCGAGCGACGTGAAGACTTCGGGCGGGCGATGAAGTCGCGCGATGTGCCGATCACGGTCGTGGACCGCAGAATCGACAAGCACCCGATTCTGGGCGGATTGCGTGAAGATCTTGAAGGCGCTGCCCGTTTTGACGCCGAACAGATCCATATTCCGATTCACGAAGACCTCAGTGACGAGGACGTGGCTAAGGTCGTGGAATCCGTAAAGTCGGGGTGGTAAGATCTTGCGAAAATCTTTCTCGCATCGCCTAAAGCTTTTGCGGCAAAAATTTCGGAATACGCCCGGTCATTCGGATCCAATCGTTTGGAGCAATACCAGTATGAGTTACGAACAAATCGCCTCCAGTCTAATGACGGGCTGCACCTTTGCCCCGAATACATGGCCAGCTTCGAGTTTCCCCATCGGTACGATGTGGGGCGCTCGCATCAACGATGCCATGTGTGTGGTGGAGCGCGAATACGCTGCGGCTCTGCTGAAGCAATTGCATGAAGAGCAGGTCCCCGGCGCGGTCGTCGAGTTCGGCGTCTTCGAGGGCCGTTGGTTGGAGTTCCTGATGAACACCATGGACGGGATGGGCATGGCCCGTCCCGTGTTGGGTTTCGACAGCTTCGAGGGTCTTCCAGCCCCGACGGAAGCCGATGAAGGCATGGGCTGGGCGGAAGGCGAATATAATGCGCCGCTGACCCAGGTTTCTCAGCGTCTCCGCCTGGCCGAGCGGCCGCACCTCAAGCTCATCAAAGGTTGGTTCTGCGACACGATCGGCTTGCCCGAAGCCCAAGTGGACCAGATCGCCTATGCCCGCGTCGACGGAGACCTGTACGAATCCGCCGTCGATACCCTGTCCTACCTGAGCGGAAAATTGGTTGACGGCGCGATCCTGGTTTTCGACGATTGGACCTTCAATCCGGAAAAGGGTGAGACCAAGGCCTTTTTCGAATGGGCGCCGACGTCCGGCTACACGTTTGAAAGCCTGGGTTTCTTCTCAATCGGCCGCCTGTATATGCGAGTCTCCAAGACGTAAAAGCCCCGCTCCGGGGGAGGTCGAACCACCGAGATATCGGTTCAGTTCGAGCCTCCTCAGGCGCCGGGCGGTCGTCAGCTTTCGGTGACAAGACGCCCATTACGACCGACGGTCACGGACAACCAGCCCGGCGTGAACATTCATCCGGAAATCATGCATCGAACATGCGGCGAGTTCGTTTCGGACAGAGTGGAGAACCGCCCTATGTCCGACCCTGAACCGACTGTTCCGCGTCAGCGCTCGTCGTGGAAGAAAAAGGAATGGGCGGTCCTCGCGGTCTTCATGCTTGCGGTTGCCCTGGTCTTGATCTTCAAGCCGTGGGTTCCAGAGCCCGCTCCCACGAGGGAGCGTCCCGCCGTCATGAAGGATATTCCAGCCCAACCCGGCACCTATCCGGCCAACGAACCGCCGTCCTCCGCCCGTTGAGCCTCGCGCTGTGGCGGCCTAATAGACGTCGACGTCCAGCATTCCAATGTTCAATCCGGGGAGGGCGTCACCCTCGCCGCAAAGGTAGCGCTCGCGACGGGACGCGGTGAACCCGAGCGCCTCGGCGGCAGCGTTTTCGGCGAGGCCGGCGGGATAAAAGGCAGCCTGGCCGACGTTTTGAGCGTCCAGCCAGGCAAGCGTCGCCTGGAGAATGGGTTCTGGAGAACCGCCGACTTGCGAGAGGAACAGGCCAACGATGTCGCCGAATCCCTCGCCGCTGACCGGATCGCGGAACAGTTTGATCACGGACCAGCCTTGTGGAGCCTCCGGGGGGCCAGCCCTTAGCCACGTATAGTCGTAGCGCGGGCTGTGTTCCGTGCGCCAGGCCAAGGTCGCTTCGTCCCGCGGATAGAAGGTTCGCGCGCCGGGCGCCAACGACGCCGGAGGAGGGCGCGCCACGGGCTCGGCCGGCGCCGAGTCTGTCCCGGCGGTGAGCCGGGTCCAGTCGGCCAACACCTGCCAGGTCTTCCAGCCCAAACGACGGCTCATGGCATCGCGAGCCCGGGCGTTGCCGATCACCGCCAGCCGAAGGGCGCCGCGCCGACGGGCCTCATCGATCGCGGCTTGGGCGAGAGGGGCGATGAGGCCGCAGCCCTGATGGTCGTCGGCGATCATGATGTCCAGGCTCATGCCAGCGACCTCGACCCCACTAGAGATCACGTGAACGCCATAGGCGGCCACCATGCGCTCGCCGGCCCAGCCGGTCATCAGCAACGGGGCGTGGGGACAGTCGAAGAACTGCCAACGATAGTACCGTTCGTCGATCTTTCGTGCGTATAGGCTGTTGGAGAGCGCGCGGAAGGCTTTCGCGTCGCCCGGCTCGTCGCGGGCGAGGCGGAAATGGACTTCGGTCACGAGAAAGGCTCCAAGGTCACGGCGCTGCCGGTGGGAAGCGCGCGTCGCGGTCGCCGACCAAGGCCGCGTCGCCCAGTGGCCAGGGAATGGCCAGGGCGGGATCGTTCCACAACACGCCCGCTGCGGCTGAACGGTCGAACGGCGCGTCTGTCATCCAGCTTGTCGAAGTGTCGTCCTCGACCGTCTGGACCGCATGGGCGCATCCGGGTGGCACGTACATCACGTCGCCGTCCCGCGCCGTAAGCAGGGCCGCGTCCCAGCGGCGATAGGTCGAAGACTCGGGCCGCGAATCCAGCACCACCGAATAGGTCGCGCCCTGTACCACACGCAAGATCCGCGCCTGGGCGCTGGCGCCGGCCTGATAGTGAAAGCCTCGCACCGTACCCTTGCGCACCGCGTGGTTCTGGTTTTCCTGGACAAAGCCCCGCCAACCCGCCGTTCGCCAGAGAGCCTCGGTGATGACTTCGCAGGTCCAACCTCGACTGTCTTCGAAACGCGTGGGGCGAAACAACCAAGCCCCGACGACAGCCAGGCGAGTAGCGCCCGCGGCTTCGAGGGCGTTGGCCATCAGGCCTCGCGCGCGGGCCGGATCGGCATCCGCTCGTAGTTTGCCGTCAGTTGGGGCTGGTGCAGCACGACTTGGCTACCGTCGCGCTCGAAGCGAAAGGGGATGTGGATTGGCCTGCGCACATCGTCGAGCTTGAGGTTGGACATGGCGAACAGCACGTCAGGCTGCGCCTCAGGCGGAACAAACAACAGCATGAAGCCGCCGCCCCCCGCCCCGAGAATCTTTCCGCCCAGGGCTCCGGCCTGCAGGGCGGTGTTGTACATCCGGTCGATCGGCCCGCTCGATACGCCGGCCGACAGGCCGCGCTTCTCCACCCAAGCCTCGTGTAGCAGCCGACCAAAATCGTCTATCGGGGACCCTTCGTCGAGCAGGATGGCCTCGCCATCGCCGACCATCTTGTACAGCTTCTCCATCCGCTCGCGCTGATCGCCAAAGGTCTGGACCTTGGCTATTTCAATAGCGCTGGCGTCACGAGTGAAGCCGGTGAAAAACATCATTAGGCGGCTTTCCAGCTCCATCTGCCGGTTCAGGGACAGCTCCAGGCGACGCACGCCTAGATCTCCGTTGGCTTCGAAGTCGATGCGGTTCAAGCCGCCGAAGGCGACGGCCGTCTGGTCTTGGGAGCCGACTGGTTCTTGAAGATATTCTTGCTCTACCCGAATGGCCTCTTGGGCGAGACTCATTTTGGAGACCGTCTTGCCTTGGTGGCGCATCAGGGCGTGCAAGGCCGCAACGGTGAAGGCGGATGACGAACCCAGACCGGACCGGGCCGGAAGATCAGCATTATAGGCGATCTCGTATCCGGCGTCGTCCGGGTCGGTATAGTGGGTCAGCACCGCACGGACGACCGGATGTTGAATTTCAGCGATCGTCGCGGCCTGCTCCAGCATTCGCCAGGAGACGCGGTAGTTGAAATCAAATACCGCCGGCAGGTGGCGCAGCGTGATGTAAACGTACTTGTCTATGGTTGTCGACAGCACGGCGCCGGGACCGTAAGTCTTGAACCAGCTCGGATGATCGGTGCCGCCTCCGAAGAAGGAGATGCGCAGCGGTGTTCTGACGATAATCAACCAAAGACTCCCAGATCAGATGTCCGTGTCGCTAAATTATGCGCGGAAGCCATGTTTTGGAGCATCCAAGTTGTTTAGATACCACTGAACGGTGCGCTTGATGCCAGTCTTGAGGGGCGTTGGGCATGAAAGGCCCAGTTCGGCTAACGCGCTGACGTTCATCAGGTGCGGCGAGAGCGCGTCGACCGACGGCTCCGTCAGGTCGACCTCGACGCGATAGCCCGTCGCTTCGCGCACCGCTTCAATGATGTCGCTGACGCTATAGCCGACGCCCTGTGAAACATTCACCGGGCGCGGGCTGTCATTATCAATGAACCAGGGGATCAAGGCGGCGACGTCGCCGGCATAGGCCAGATCGTACAGGACGTCGTCGGAGGCCGGGAGGCTGATCTTGCGTAAGCCGGACCGTTCCGCCTCCGTCATGCAGCGGATGATCGAGGCGACCGTGGCGGTTTCCTGGGCGCGGAAATTGTCTTGTTCACCATAAAGTTCGCCCAGGATCAGGACCGCGCTGTCCATTCCATATTGGTAGCGATAGACGTCGGCTGCGGCAGCGCCGAGGCGCTTGCCAATGGCGTGACCGGCGTAGTTGGCCGGGTTGTAGCCGGCCCACAGCTGGCTTTCCGCCACAGGGGAGAGGCACCGCGCAGGGTAACTGTCGAAGGACACAGGATAGACGATCTTCTTGACCCCGTTTTGGCTGGCCGCCTCATACAGATTCAAGGTCATCGACGCGTTCTGAAACAGACAGTCGGCGGTCCAGGCCCGGTTGAACTCTTGACCGCCTCCGTAAGCCGCGAGGTGCACGATGCAGTCGGGCCGGGTATCGCGGATCAGGCCCAGCGCATGGTCGAGGCGCGACAGGTCCCCTGCCTCCGAACCGACCGCCATAATGGTCCGATCTGAAAAACGCTGCTCGAGGAGGGGCACCACGTGCCGGCCGAGCAGGCCGGTAGCGCCGGTGACGAGGATCGTTTGATGGGTCATCTGGATATCCGCTGGACGGCGATTGCTGGGCGGGACGCGGATCAGGCGGCGTTATCGAGCAGCTTGGGCTCCGCCGCGGGCTCTGGGGCCGCTGGCAGGAGCAGGTCGCGGGCGTGATCCACCACCTGCTTGGCGAGAAGATTGGCGTCGTTCTCGGCGGCCCATGATCTGGCGAAGCTCGCCGCCCCTTGCCTGTAGTGGGCATAGTGGCGACCGATCTCGGCGAGGGCCGGCGCGATTTCTTCCGGATCGCTGACCACCATGCCGACCGCCGCCAATGGGGCGTCGAACGCGCGCAGGTCAAGGCCGAAGGTGCGCACGGACCAGTCGCTGGGCTGCAACAGCGGGTTCAAGCGCTCAATACGCGACCGCACCAGGACGGCTTGTTCGGGGACTTCCACGATGGCGACGGCGGCGCCCTGGCGGCTGCACAGGAGGCGACGGCGAAGGATGACAGTTCCGTCGACGGTGCGGAACTCCGCGACCCAGGCCAACTGATCAGTGACCGCGCGCTGCGTGAAGTCGCAGACTGAAACAAGGTGGCTGACCGTTCTGGGCAGGACTCGCCAGGTCAGGCCGTACGACGAATGCTTTGACGCGGCGATCTCGATCTCGATGGACTGGTGGTCCACGGTTAATTGCTTGAGATGGGTAACATATTCGAGAGACGTGCGCAGGCGCCGGCCACCCCAGGTGTCGTCGCTGACCAGGACCGGCCTGCCAGCCATGATAGCCTCGGCAAACACGCCCGAGCTGCCCGCGTGATAGAGTGGATGCCGATAGTTCAGCATGAAGAGATCGCTGCGTCTCACGTTCGCGACATATTCGGCCGAACTGGGCGGCGAGAGGATCAGCTTCACGCCGACGTCGTCTTGCGCCATCAAGCGGTAACGCTCCGAGCGGGTCTGATCGATGCCGTCGGGCACGTTAAAATTGCTTTGGGCAAGCATCGCGAACCGCGGAGCGTGCTTGAGATTGTCGGTCGGGTCAGACCTCAGCTTCGCGCGGTCGATTTCGTAGCGATGGGCGGTTCGCCGCTTGAGCATCGCGTCGCGCGCATCGGGCGAGGGACGGTTGGGCAGGAGAAGAGCTCGCGCCTCGCTCTCGTCCAAGTCGGCCATCCGATAGAGTTGGCGCAGCCAGTAACGATGGGTCGCCGAGAGGTCCCGCATGGCGTTCGAGAGGTCGCAATAGCCCTTTTCGGGCCGCGCGTCGCCTAGATAGCCGATCGTCAGCGGGCGGTCGTCCGGGAGCGGATCGTCAACAAAGTCCGATAAGGCCTTGGGCATGGGGATCGGCAGAGCCTGGAACTGGAAAACACCCAGGTGCGAGTATTGTTCGGCGAGTTCGTCAGTATCGACCCACCAACCTGTCCGCACGTCTTTCCGGCTGTCGAAGGAGATCAGCCTGGTTCGCAGGCTACGCTGGTTCTGGCCGACAACGTAGCTCGGCCCCTGGTTGAGGAAGATCGGTTCCCGGAAAACGAAGTTCCAGTGGAGTTTGCGCGTCCTGGGGAAGGCTTCCAGCACCTTCAGATAGATGTTGAGGTCAGACACCACCGTGGTGGTGCAGAAGATGATGTCGTTCTCTGTCGGCTCAAGGCGCGTGAGGGCGCGTCCGATCGAGGCGACCAGCGCCTGTTCCGGCCCGTCCCGTGACTGTAAGACCGCGCGAAGGAGCCTGAGGGGTTCCTTCACCGCCAGGCGCGCCGTCAGCACTTCCCAGCGGGCGCGCAGTGCGTTGGCGAGGCGCGTCCGGCGACCGCGGGCAGACAGCCACTGCAGGCCACGCATCGCGACGCGATAGGGCCAAGTCATCACCCAGACGACGAGTCCGATGAGGCGCACGGCCAAGGCGGCTGCACCGATCAGAAAGGCGCCAACGATCAGGCCGCGTTCCGACTGCAGGGAAGCGCCCCGCCGCATTTCGTTCAGGGCCAGGTGAGCGATGCCAAGACGTGAGAAATAAAAGCGTTCCCGCATCCGCCGAGTGTGGCGACGCCTATCCTTTTCACGCTCAAGCTTACGCTTGGCGCGCATCTCCTGGCCCAAGATCACACGATTGAAATCAAACTCAATGACGGCCTTCAGGCCGGGCGGGCGCGCCCCCTTGAACTCGCGATTGGCGAGAAAGACGGGTTCATAGCCTTGGGCGACGAACGCCTCGACCAACCTCAGGCAGTATTCCAGATGGTGGCCGCCGCTCGACCTCATGAGCTTGTCGGTGAAGATTATCCGCGGCATTGCGAGCCCATCCGGCCAATCGTTTCAAACGTGGTCATCACAGCACCCCGGCCAGGGCTTGGCGGATATGCGGTTCGACGCGAGCGAACTGGCGTGGCCAGTTAAGTTCGTCGCGAGCCGCGATCTCGCAGTTTCGGACCAAATCCGCATAGGCGCTGGTGCCATAGATCCGCTGCGCCCGCGCCAGGGCCCGGGCGAAAGCTGACAGGGACCAATCTTCCATGATCATGCCACAGCCATAGCGCTCGACCAGTTCAACGCACTGAGGGTGCGGCGCGCAAATCGGCGGCACGCCGGCCTGGATCGAGGTGAAGAAACGGTTCGAGGGGAGATAGTAATGTCCCGGCGAAATCTCTGGATTCCACCACACGAAGGAAAAGATGTTCTCGGCCCGGCGCGCATTCAACTCTTCCGCAGGAGCCACGCCAAAATAACGAATGTTGTGCGCGTCGCGCAGGGCGGCTTCCACCTCGCCGGCGTTCGGATCCGTGATACGCCCGAACAGATCGAACTGATACTCGCGAACCAGTTCCGAGGTGAAGTGATCAGCTAGCGCCTGATGGCGGTGAAGGGTTCCGTACCAGAGAAACCGGCCGTTGCGCTGGTCGGCCGGCAGGCTGTGCACGGCCGCAGGATAACTGACGTCGGCGACATTGTAGATCGCGGTCGCCACCTTCGGCTGAGTTTGCACCGTGCGCACGTCATAGACCAGCCGTTCGACGTCGGGCGTCACCATCAGGTCGACGTCAGCAAGCATCAGGCGGTGCGCGTCGATATCGGCTTCCTGGAGGTTCGAGATGAATTCGTACGCATGGTAGATGATCCGCTGGGGACGGCGCTTGAGACCGATCAGGCTGGTGAAGACGCTGGAGCCGAAAACCACCAAAAGCTTTGGGTTGTATTTTTCCACCATGCGCAGGGCTTGCGAAAGGTATGCGCGTTGCCACATCGGACTGTGGTCCGGATAGTCAGACGAGACGCGCTTGAGCTCAAATGCGGGACCCCACGGCATTTCGACCGGAGGGCGGGCGATCTCGTCGGGCTCAATGAGCAGGCCGCGCTTGCCGAACAGCTTGCAGATCGAGTCCATCAACGCAGGCACCTCCGGCGATCCGTACCCTACGCTAACGTCCGAAATGCCAATGATTTCTGCCACTCAAGCCCCCAACATCGTGACCGACGCTCGCTTTATCCGATATGGTTAGGAGCGTCAAATGACGGTTGCAATTCTGGCCTGGATTTGTTTGACCTAAAAGTATCTATACTAGAATAGTTTGAGTGAAGAGCAAGACACTATGGATTCAATCTTTGATATTCCCTCCGTTCTTGAGGTAGATAAAGGCCGCGTTTTTTCGGGTCACCTAGTTGAAAGCGAATTTGTTCTTGCTGATCGAGTCACCCATTCGCGGTCGCGTAGCGTCCTAATCTCGTTCTGCAACACTTGGCCGGCAGGACACGGGCTGGCGGTGCTGGATCCTGATAGCGGCTACTTTCGTTGGGTGGGTCACGGCGTGCCAAGCCGACCGGCCTTCAACGGCACCGACGGATTGATCCGTGTCCCCGGTGGTATGCTGGCCATGGAACAGGTCTATGGCGGCGGAACTTGGTTGACGCGCTATGACGAAACCCTGGCCCCGAGCCAGGCTGAGGACCTGCCCGAGATCGCCGACGGGCACGACCTAAGGTCGTGGCGGGGGGGCTTGGTGGTGGCGGACACCGGCCACGATCGGATCGCTTGGCTGCGCCCCGGCAAACCAACCAAGACCCTGTGGCGGGCTAGCGACACCGGCGCCGACACTCAGCACGTCAATTCGGTCGCGGTCGTGGGGGGGCGCGTTCTAGCCACGGCGTTCGGCGTTAAGCCGGGGGCAGGTTGGCGATCGGCGCGCGGCGGCTTCATCGTCGATTGCGTGAGCGGCGAAATTCTGGTGTCAGGGATCGCGCAGCCTCATTCCCTGATTGCCGAGGGTTTGGCCTTCTGGTGGTGCGAGTCCGCCACCTCGACGGTTTGGCGGCACACCCCCGGGGAAGGCGCCGCGCCGGTGGCGCGCCTGCGCGGCTATCTTAGGGGGCTAATGGTTACGCCCCGGCACGTCATCGTCGGGGCTAGCGCGCACCGCAGGCGGTCGAGACATTTAGGCGTTACGGTGCCGATCGAGCGCGAGGCGCTGCACGTCGATGAGAGTCTTCTGTATGTTATCGACCGCAAGACAAGCGCGGTGAAGATATCGTCGATCCTGCATGCCGGATCGGAAGTGTTCGCCATCGCACCCGCGCCGCGAGGCGTACGGCGGCCCGACTGGGCCGACACGCTCTCTGCGATGACCGCGCGGTTTCAGACGGCGGCGAGCGCGTTCTGACCGAGACCAAGGGCCGCGAGCGGCGTGAGCGCCGATCGCGGCCCTGCAGGTCAGACGTTGGCGTAGCGCGAGTTGCGGATGGTCTTGTAGCCGCGCAGCAGTTCGGGGATGCCCCGATCTAGCGTCCAGTCGGGGGTCCAGCCGGTTCCTTCGAGCTTTGCGTTCGACACGATGTAGTCGCGCTTGTCGGGATCCTCGCCGATAGGCGCTTCCAGGAACACGAAGTTGGGCACGTGCTCCTGGATTTTGGCGCACAGTTCCAGCTTGGAGAGATTGGCCGATGACAGGCCTAGATTATAGGCTTGGCCGCCCATGGTTTCGTAGTTCTCGATCCCGTGCAGAAAGCCCTTCACG
The DNA here is from genome assembly GCF_049896345.1 of Caulobacter sp. DWR2-3-1b2. Classification (NCBI taxonomy): domain Bacteria; kingdom Pseudomonadati; phylum Pseudomonadota; class Alphaproteobacteria; order Caulobacterales; family Caulobacteraceae; genus Caulobacter; species Caulobacter sp. DWR2-3-1b2. Next base: position 814,619 of record NZ_JAFCUC010000001.1, read on the forward strand.
ACGTCGCGAATGTGGATGTAATTGCGCTTGAAGTGACCTTCGAAGATTACCACGGCTCGGTCTGTGACCGCGCGCCAAGCGAAGTCGTTGACCAGCAGGTCTAGCCGCATGCGCGGCGCCATGCCGAACACGGTCGCCAGGCGGAAAGAAACACCACCCTGCTCGAGCACGGCGTTTTCAGCGGCCATCTTGGTGATGCCATACAACGACAGAGGGTTCAGCGGGGTCTCTTCGGTGCAGAACTGACCGGCGATGCCGACGCCGTAGCCCGAGTTGGTGGTTGGATACACCATCATCTGGCCCTCGCCCTTGCGCTTGGCCAGGGCCACGACGGCGTCCTGGTTGAGCGTCTGTGCGGCGATCGGATCTTCCTTGCACAGCGGGGCGCCGACCAGCGCGGCGAGCGGAATGATTACGTCCGCCTTGGGGGTCAACTCGTCCAGCAAGCGCTCATCGCGAGCGTCGCCGCGCACAGGCGTGAAGCCTTCGTATTGGCAGCACGCCGCCAGAGCGGTGTCGCCACGCGCGAACGTATCGAGCACCGTGACCTCATGCCCCATTTCAAGAAGGGTCGGGGTGAGGATGGAGCCGATATAGCCGGCGCCTCCGGTGATGAGTACGCGCATGCGATGTCTCTCTTCCAAATAATGTCGAAAAGCGCGTGGCTATTGGCCGTCCGCGTCAGGCTTGTCAACAACGCGCCTCTTCGTGTCCGTTGACCCCGGACGGTGGGGTCTGTCATAGGCGGCGCGCGCGAAATGCGCTGACGAAAGGCGCCTGATGACCCAACGCAAGATTCTTGTCACCGGCGCGACCGGTTTTCTCGGCCGCCACATGATGCCGGTATTGCGCGAAGCCTATCCTGACCGGGAGATCGTCGGAGCGTCCAGCGTGGATGGAGATCTCACGCAGTTCGAAGCCACCCGCGCGCTACTCGACAAAATTCGCCCCGACGCGGTGATCCACTTGGCGGCCTATTCCGGGGGGATCGGCGCAAATCGCTCTTGGCCCGCCGACTTCTACTGGCGCAACATCACCCTGGTCTCGAACATGTACGAGGCTGCCGCCCAAACCGGCGTCAAGCGCATCGTCTACACCATGGGCGGCTGTTCGTATCCCGGCACCGCCACCTCGCCGATCAGCGAGGACCAGATGTGGGAAGGCTATCCGCAGGGCGACTCCGCCGCCTATTCGGCCGCGAAGAAGATGGGTATCGTCGCCGCCAAGGCCTACGAGGCCCAGCATGGCATCAGTTCGACCGTTCTGGTGCCCGGCAACCTGTTCGGCGAATTCGACAACTATCGCAATGGCGAGAGCCACGTGATCCCGGCGTTTCTGCGCCGCTTCCACGAAGCCAAGCTGAACGGCGTGAGCGAAGTCACCTGTTGGGGTCGCGGCATCGCCCAGCGCGATTTTGTCTATGCCGAAGACGTGGCCAGGGCCATTCCCCAGTTTCTCGACCGCACGGACGTGCCCGGTCCGGTCAACCTTTCGCACGGAGCGACCACGACCATTCGCGAGTTGGCGGAAACCGTCGCCGAGGTCGTGGGTCTCGAAGCGAAGATCAATTGGGACCACGACAAGCCCGAGGGTCAGCTAATCAAGATCTTCGACGTCAAGCGCATGCGCGAGATGGGCATCGACTGCCCCACGGGCCTGCGCGAAGGCCTGGTCAAGACCTACGCGTGGTTCCAGGAGAACTACGCCGAAGCCGGCGACGGCCTGCGTTTGTGATCGGCGAAACACGTGGCGCCTTTGTCCGGACTGACGATCCTGGCGCCTGGCCTGACGAACCGCGTCGGCCACGAGCATGAATATACGCTGATGGTCGCGCGCGCGGCCATCAGCCGAGGGGCGACGGTGCGGGTAATTTGCCCGCCGCCGACCGAGGAGCTCGGTTTGCCTGGCGAAACTCTCGCGGTTCTGCCGACGCGGCGGGCGCCGATTCCGGATCGCTCTCTGGCGACGCGGGTCCGGGCACGGCTCCTGCCGCTGCGGGAGCGACTCGAGCGTATGCGGTACGAGCGCCTCTTCGCGCGGAGCGGCCCGACCCTGTGGTTGGTTCACACTGCGCCCTATGACGAAATCGCCAGAATTGCCTTGGCCTTCTCCAGGTTCGGCAAGGGCCGGCTGGCGGTGATCTTGCGCTATGACCATTACGACGATCCAGCCGCGGTCGAGGCTGTCCGGCGGGCCCTGGCGCCGGCTTCCGATCCGCGTATCGCGCTTTTCGCCGACAGCGAGACCCTGCGAACCCTGCTTGCCCCCCTCGCGCCTGCGGAGATTCGCTTGGCGCCCATCCCAGTCCAGGCCGCGTCCGGGGTCGCGCCCAAGCCTCGGATCGTAGGCTTTTTCGGGGCGATGCGTCGCCAAAAGGGTTTTCAGCACCTGCCGGGTCTTTTCGCCGCGGCGTTGTCGGCCGACCCGACCTTGAGCTTTGTGGTCCAGGTCTATGGTCACCCGGATGACGCGCCTGACCCGGAGATCGCGCGAGCTCTGGCCGCGCTGCGCGCCGCGCCGCGCATCACCTTGCTGGAAGCCCCGCTTTCCAGCCAGGAGTTCCACATTGCACTGGCAGGCTGCGCCGTCTTGTTGACACCCTATGATCCGGTCATCTATCGCGCCGGAACCTCGGGCATCTTCGCGGCCGGGCTGGCGGTCGGCTGCGCGGTCGTTGGCCCGCTGGACGGCTGGATGGGCGACGAAGCCGCCCGCGTCGGGCTGACGCGCTACTTCCCAGCCGACTTCACCGATCTCGCCGCGGCGGCCCAGATATTGACCGACGCCGCTGGCGTGGGCGCCTCGCCCTTCGTCCCGACCAAAGCCGAGGCCGACTGGATTGGTTTCAACTCGGCTGAGAGCCTGGTGACGCAGCTGGGCCTTTAGAGCGCCGCCAGACGCGGCTCGATCCGCAGAACCTCGGCGAAGGCCAGGAACACGTGGTAGAGCGTCGAGGCTGGCGCGAAGTTCACGCGATGTTCGCCGTTTGGACCAAAATGATCCATCCAGAGCGCCGGTCGACCGTAGCCCAGGTAGCGATCTAGCAGCACGCGGCTGGAACTGGCCAGGGCCGTCCGGGGGTCTTCGCCTAACTGTTCGAAACGCGCCACATGGCCCTTTAGCCGCTCGGTGTTGGGCCAGGTGCGCGAGCCGCGATCAAGCACAACGCCATCGTCCCGAACCTGGTTGAAGGTGACGCCCGTCTCAGGATCCACGCCATGGCGCTCGGCGAAATCGGTGAGGCCTCTGACCAGGTCGCCTGTCTTGGCGCCGGTCAGTCGCTCAAGATTGGCCAATATCCAAGCCCATTCTAGCTGGTGGCCCGGCTCGACGATCCGGCCTTCGTCACCGGACGCGCGATTCCAGTCGTCGTCGAAATATTCCGCCAGGGTCTGGGTTTCGGGGTCGAAGAGCCGGTCGCGGAAAAGGCTCTCCAGCTCCTGGGCCAAGACGGCGTAGCGCGCGTCGCCGGTCGCCTCAAGGCAGGCCAGCGCGGCTTCCATGAGGTGCATGTGAGGATTCTGCAGCCGCCTGCCCTTGGCCGGCTTCTCGTGCAGGAAGCCACGACCCTGGCTGGGACGCATGTGTGCGTCAAGGAAATCGAGGGTTTGCAAGGCAAGGGCGGCGGACGCGGTGTCGCCTGTGGCGCGGACGTGCCAACCCAGGGCAAATAGAGCGAATGCGATGTCATAGAGGTCCGGCGTCGTGTCGAGCACCTCGCCTTGACGGTTGAGAAGACGGGCCCAGCCGCCGTCCGGCCCTAGCCACGCCTTCTTCAGAAACGCTACGCCTTGGTCGGCCAGCGCCTTGCCGGGCGTCCAGCCCAACACAGCGGCGTGGGCGAACACGTAGATCTGGCGGGAGGTGACCCGTGTACGTTTGAAATCGACGCCTGTGTCGCGGCCCTCGAAGTCGAGTTGTTCTAGGAAGCCGCCATTCTCGTGATCGACGCCTTGTTCGGCCCAGAAGGGCAGAGCCTGGTCGAACATCCAGCGTCGGATGTCGGCGAACGGCACATCGATGGCGGTCTCTGGGGCGGACAAGGGCATCTCCTATGGCGGCGGCGCCTGTTTGCATCGGGTTGCTCGCCGCGTCCAGAGGCGAGGATCGCCGCCGATTCCTGCGCCCTTCAATCTGCCGCGCGCGCCGCTACGGCCTCAGCGGTGATGCCAAATTCCTTGTAGAGGCGCTCGAAAGGCGCCGACGCGCCGAACCCCGTCATGCCCACGAACTTGCCATCCTCGCCGATGAAGCGTTCCCAGCCCATGCGGATGGCGGCCTCGACGGCGATGCGGGTGGGGGCGGTCCCGATCACCGCCTGGCGATAATCGGCCGGCTGCTGCTCGAACAGCTCCCAGCATGGGGTGGAGACCACACGGGTCGGCTTGCCTTGGGTCTGCAAGATGTCGCGAGCCGCCACGGCGATCGAGACTTCCGTGCCCGAGGCGAAGATCGTCACCACGGCCTCGCCGCCCTCGGCGGCCAGCAGCTCATAGGCGCCCTTGGCCGACAGGTTTTCGGTGGCGTCGCCGCGCACGCCGGGGACCTTCTGGCGCGACAGGCACATCACCGACGGAGTGGCGGCCTGGTCCAGGGCGATCTTCCAGCATTCGGCGGTCTCGACCGCGTCGGCGGGGCGGAACACCAGCAGGTTGGGGATGGCCCGAAGGGAGGCCACCTGCTCGACCGGCTGGTGGGTCGGGCCGTCCTCGCCCAGGCCAATGGAGTCGTGGGTCATCACGTGGATGACCTTGGCCCCCATCAGCGCGCCCAGGCGGATCGCCGGGCGGCTATAGTCGGCGAAGGCCAGGAAGGTGCCCGAATAGGGGATGACCCCGCCGTGCAGGGCCATGCCGTTCATCGCCGCGGCCATGCCGAACTCGCGCACGCCGTAGTGCACGTAGCGGCCGTCATAGTCGGGCTTGTCGAAGGGCCGCATGCCCTTGACGAAGGTGTTGTTGGAGCCCGTCAGGTCGGCCGAGCCGCCGATCATCTCGGGAATGGCCGGAATCAGCTGGTCCAGGGCCGCGCCGGAATGGACGCGGGTCGCGTTGCCCGGCTTGGTCTTGGCGGCCTCGGCCAGATGAGCGTCGATGCGGTCATAGGCTCCGGTCGGCAGCTGGCCGGCCATGGCGCCGGTGAAGTCGGCGACATGGTCCGAGGCGGCCAGCTTCGCGTCCCAGGCCTTGCGGGCCTTGGCGCCGCGACGGCCGACGGCCTTCCAGGCGGAGGCGACATCGGCGGGCGTCGTGAAGGGGCCGTCGGTCCAGCCCATCGCCTCGCGGGCATCCTTGATCTGATCGTCAAACAGCGTGTAGCCGTGGCTGTGGGGGTCGCCTTCCTTGGGGCCCGCGCCCTTGGAGATCAGGGTCTTGCAGGCGATCAGGGTCGGCTTGTGCTGCCGGGTGGCCCAGCGCAGGGCGGCGGCGATCTTGCCGTGGTCGTGGCCATCGACGGCCTTGACCGCCCAGCCAGCGGCCTTGAAGCGGGCCATCTGGTCGCCGGTCTCGGCGATCGTCGCCTCGCCGTCGATGGTGGTGTTGTTGTCGTCAAACAGCACGGTCAGCTTCGACAGGCCAAACCGCCCGGCCAGGCTGATGGCCTCGTGGCTGACGCCCTCCATCAGGCAGCCGTCGCCGGCAATCACCCAGGTGCGGTGATCGACGACGTCCTTGCCGAAACGCGACGCCAGATGGGCCTCGGCCATGGCCATGCCGACCGACATCGCCAGGCCCTGGCCCAACGGGCCCGTGGTGCATTCGACTCCGGGCGTGTGGTGGACTTCTGGATGGCCCGGGGTCATCGAGCCCCACTGACGGAAGTTTTCGATCTCCTTCATCGTCACGGCCTTGAAGCCGGTCAGGTGCAGCAGAGCATAGAGCAGCATCGAGCCGTGGCCGGCCGACAGCACGAAGCGGTCGCGGTCGGCCCAGTCGGGCTGGCTCGCGTCGAACTTCAGGAACTTGCTCCACAGCACCGTCGCCACATCGGCCATGCCCATCGGCATGCCTTGGTGGCCGGACTTGGCCTTGTGGACGGCGTCCATCGACAGAACGCGGATCGCATCGGCCATTTTGACGGGCGAAACAGGCATGGGACAGGCTCTTTTGATGCTTTTGTGTCGGGGGTCTGCGCGGCCCGCACGTGGCACGCGAGGCCGATGGGGTCAAGCAAAGCCGGCCTCGGGCGCGCTCTCCCTTGCCCGGCCGGGCGCGCGCCGTTACCTGATAGCCACGCCCGCAGATCGCGGCCGCAACCGAAGGCTCAACCCTTGGCGGACCTGTCGTTCTTCTCGCCCTATCGCCACGGCTTCGTCCGCGTCGCGACGGCGACGCCGAAGGTCAAGCTCGCCGATCCGGCCGCCAACGCCCTGAGCGCGCTGGCCTTGGTGCGCGAGGCCGACGCGGCCGGCGCGGCGGTCATCGTCTTTCCGGAACTGGGCTTGACTGGCTACGCCATCGACGACCTGCTGCAGCAGGACGCCTTGCTGGACGCCGTCGAAACGGCCATCACCACCCTGGCCGAGGCCAGCAAGGACCTGGCCCCGCTGTTCGTGGTCGGCGCGCCGCTGCGCGATAATGGCCGGCTCTACAACACCGCCGTGGCGATCCAGGGCGGGCGGGTGCGGGGGGTGATCCCCAAGAGCTTCCTGCCCAACTATCGCGAATTCTACGAGCGCCGCTGGTTCACGCCGGGGGCCGGCGTCACGGGCCGCACGCTCAACCTCGCGGGCCAGGCCGTTCCGTTCGGGACCGACGTTCTGCTGCGCGCGGTGGGTGACGTCGCCTTCACGGTCGGGATCGAGATCTGCGAGGACGTCTGGACGCCCACCCCGCCCAGCACCGCCCAGGCCATGGCCGGGGCCGAGATCCTGCTGAACCTGTCGGCCAGCAACATCACGATCGGCAAGTCCGAAACCCGCCGCCTGCTGTGCGCCAGCCAGTCGGCCCGGGCCATCGCCGCTTATGTCTATTCGGCGGCCGGGGCGGGCGAGAGCTCGTCGGATCTGGCCTGGGACGGCCATGTGGACATCCACGAGTTGGGAAACCTGCTGGCCCAGAGCCCGCGCTTCTCGACCGAGGCGGTGGTGGCCATGGCCGACGTCGATGTCGGCCGCATCCGCCAGGAGCGCATGCGCGTCGTCAGCTTCGGCGACGCCGCGACGCTCAGCCCGCCCTTGACGCCGTTCCGGATCGTCCCCTTTGACTTCACGCCGCCGGCCGGCGACCTCGCGCTAAAGCGGACCGTGGAGCGTTTTCCGTTCACCCCGTCCGACCCGGCCAAGCTGGCCGAGAACTGCTACGAGGCCTACAATATCCAGGTCCAGGGCCTGGCGCGGCGGGTCGAGGCCTCAGGTCTGTCCAGACTGGTGATCGGCGTGTCCGGCGGACTGGATTCGACCCAGGCCCTGATCGTCGCCGCCAAGGTCATGGACCAGCTGAAGCTGCCTCGGACCAACATCCTGGCCTACACCCTGCCGGGCTTCGCGACCTCGGACCGCACCAAGTCCAACGCCTGGGCGCTGATGAACGCCATGGGCGTCACCGCCGCCGAGATCGACATCCGCCCCGCCGCCCAGCAGCTGCTGAAGGACCTGGACCATCCGTTTTCCCGGGGCGAGGCGGTCTATGACGTGACCTTCGAGAACGTCCAGGCCGGCCTGCGCACCGACTATCTGTTCCGACTGGCCAACCAGAATGGCGGGCTGGTGGTGGGCACCGGCGACCTGTCGGAGCTGGCCCTGGGCTGGTGCACCTATGGTGTCGGCGACCAGATGAGCCACTACAACCCCAACAGCGGCGTGCCCAAGACCCTGATTCAGCACCTGATCCGCTTCGTGGCGGCCTCTGACGACGTGGACGAGGCGACCGGCGACCTGCTCGAGGACATACTGGCCACCGAGATCTCGCCGGAACTGGTGCCGGGTGAAGTGACCCAGGCTACCGAAAGCTTTGTGGGCCCCTACGCCCTGCAGGACTTCAACCTCTATTACATGACCCGCTACGGCATGGCGCCGTCCAAGATCGCCTTCCTGGCCTGGAGCGCCTGGCATGACGCGGCCGCCGGCGCCTGGCCGGTTGGCACGCCGGACGCGGCGCGCAGGGCCCATGACCTGGCGGAGATCAAGCATTGGCTGGCGCTGTTCCTGAAGCGGTTCTTCGCCAACCAGTTCAAGCGCTCTGCCATGCCCAACGGGCCAAAGATCTCGTCCGGCGGGGCCCTGTCGCCGCGCGGAGACTGGCGCATGCCTTCAGACGCCACGGCCGACGCCTGGCTGGCGGAATTGCGCGGCGGAATGCCGGACTAGGACCTGAAAGCGGCGTCAAGCGTTAGAACAGCTCATTTTGGCGAAGGCGATGTGGTAACTGACGGCTGCCGCGCGATCACATCGTCGAAATTCGGGGGACGTCTTGACCGCCATCTATCCTGTTATCCTCTGCGGAGGCTCTGGCACGCGTCTTTGGCCCGCGTCGCGCGCTGACCGTCCCAAGCAGTTTCTCAAGCTGATCGGCGATCGCTCCAGCTTCCAGGACGCGATTTTGCGGGTCATGGACCTGCCGGGGACCGAAGAGATCGTGGTGGTGACCGGCGAGGGCATGGCCGATCTGGTCGAGCGGCAAGCCCTGGAGCTGAACGTCAAGCTGACGGTGATCATCGAGCCCGAGGCCCGGGACTCCGCGCCGGCCATCGCCGCAGCGGCGGCCTATGTCCAGTCGCTGTCCCCCGACGGGGTGATACTGATGCTGGCCGCCGACCACCATATTGCCGAGCCCGAGAAGTTCCGTGACGCGGCCTTGGTGGCCATCCAGGCCTCGCGTTCCGGGCTGATCGTCACCTTCGGCGTCGAGTCCACCAGCCCAGCGACCGGTTTCGGCTATATCAAGCCCGGCGCGCCCCTGCCCGATGGCGTGATGTCGGTCGCCGCCTTCGTCGAGAAGCCCGACCGCGAGACCGCCGAGCGTTATGTGGCGGAAGGCTATTACTGGAACAGCGGCAACTTCGCCTTCACCGCCCAGACCCTGCTGGACGAACTGGCGGTCTTCGAACCCGAGATTGGCCAGGGGGCGATGGCGTCGGTCGAGCGCGGCCAGCGCGACGGCGTACGTCTGCGCCTGGATCGCGAGGCGTTCGGCCGCACGACCAAGAAGTCGCTCGACTACGCAGTCATGGAACGCACGACCCGCGCCGCAGTGGCCCCGGCGGCCTTCACATGGTCCGACCTCGGCGCGTGGGACGCGATCTGGGAGGCTTCAGCCCGAGACGCCGAGGGCAACGCCGCGAGCGGCGACGTCCATCTGATCAATTCGAAGGGCGTTCTGGCCCGCTCGACAGGCCCGTTTGTCGGAGCGATCGGGGTTGAGGACCTGCTGATCGTCGCCGAGCCCGACGCGGTGCTGGTCTGCCGTCGCGACGACGCCCAAGGCGTCAAGACCCTGGTGGACATCCTCAAGGCCGGCGGTCGGGACATCGCCCACCGCCATGCTATTGCCTTCAGCGGCGGCGTCGAACGTCAGCCCCTGACCAAGGCCGCCAAGGCGGAGGTCGAGGTCTGGCGCATGGAGGCCGGCTCGGTCGTCAGCCTGCCGACCAGCTCCATTCAGGTTCTGGATGGCGAGCTAGTCGCCGAGGCTGCGGTCTTCGCCGCCGGCGCCCGCGAGGACCTGCGCTCACCCACGCTGGTCAAGTCGGCGACGGCCAGCGTCGTCCTGATCACGGTCTGGCGCTGACCGCTCGGTCCAGCTCCAGGATCGCGCAAACGATGTGGTAGAACGAGCTGGCCGGCGCGGCCTCGTCGACGAAGGTCCCGTCCGCCCGCAGCTTGTCGCGCCACAGCCCCCGCACGGGCGTGTCGAGATATTTCAGCAGCGCTTCGGCGCCGTTCGCGGCCGTGGTCCACCAGTGCGCGTCGCCCGTGACCTGGGCGGCCAGCACGCCGGCCTTGATCTGTTCGGTCTGGGCCCAGAGGCGAGCGATGTCGTCATGGACGCTCATGTCGTCGAGCAGGGCGAAGATCGCCACGCCGCGCGCCGGGTCGACACCCGGCCCCTCGCCGATGGCGATCATCCGCAGGGCCGCGGCGATAGCGTCGTCACGGCCGGCAAGCCGGCCCCACCGCAATAGCAGCCACGCCCATTCGAATTGGTGGCCGGGCTCGATGATCCGACCGGCCACGCCCGACGCCGGGTTCCAGTCGCCGTCATAGTATTCTCGGAGCCCGCCGCTGACCGGATCGATGAATTTGGCGAGGGCGAGTTCGGCGATCTCATCGGCCATTGCCCGCCAGGCGGCGTCGCCCCCCGCCTCTATCCAGGCCAGGCTGGCCTCGAACAGATGCATGTGGGGGTTGGACAGCAAGGGCAGGGTGCGTGGAACGCTTTCCTCGAACCCCGCGATCGGGTGTTTGAGGGTGGCGTAAAGGGCGTCGCGCAGCGCTGTGGCCAGCCTCGGCAGGTCGGTCCGTTGGGGTAATACCTGGGCGGCCATGGCCAGGCCAAACAGCCCAAAGGCTTGGTCATAGAGATCGACGGTGTCGTCCAGCGGCGAGCCGTCGCTGGCCACCAGAGTGCGCATGAAGCCGTCGGGGCGGCGGTACCTGGACAGATAGAAGTCCAGGCCATGGGTCAGGGCCTGTTTCCACGGGCCCTCCCAGCCCAGCAGGCCCGCCACCGCGTAGGAATAGATCTGCCGCGGCTGCACCCTGGCCCGGCGCGGGGCCTCCACGGGCGCGCCGTCCAGCGCGATCTTCTCGAAGAACCCGCCCTGCACATGGTCCGCCCCGACGGTCCACCACAGCGGGAACGCCGCCTCCAGAGCCCAGACCTTCAGCTGATCACGCAGGCGAACAAGGCGGGCGAAATCTTGGGTCATCGGGGTCTCCTGCAGGCAAGGCCGTTCTAGGATGCGCCCCGGAATTCGCCAACCCCTTCGCCAAGGTGATCGCCCTGTCGCTTCGGGCCGCCTGGCGTAAGGCGGAACCATGTCCGCCAAGCCACCACTGAAAGCCGTGTTCTTCGACCGCGACGGGGTGCTGAACCTCGATCACGGCTATGTCTTCGAGCCTGCTCAGCTGGACTGGATTCCAGGGGCCCGCGAGGCCGTCGCGATCCTTCACGCGGCGGGGGTGAAAGTGCTGGTGGTCACCAACCAGTCGGGCGTGGCGCGCGGCTATTTCACTGAAGCTCAGGTTGAAGGCTTTCACGCTGCGATGCAGGCGGACTTGGCGGAAGTCGGCGCCCGGATCGACGCCTTCTACGTCGCGCCGCATCACGGGCACGGCATGGTCGAGCGCTGCCGCCATCCCAACCATCCCGATCGCAAGCCGAATCCCGGCATGATTCTGCGCGGCCTGACCGACTGGTCACTGGCGCCGGAGGAGACGGTGCTGGTCGGCGACAAGGCGTCCGATGTCGAGGCCGCGCGGCGAGCCGGGGTCGAGGGACTGCGGTTCAGGGGGGGGCGACCTGCTGGACTTCCTGCGCGAGTCCCTGGGTCCGCGCCTCCCCGAGGCCGACCGCTAGGGACTTTCCCGGTTGGCGCGCCGCCCCCGGGCGGATAAACCCAACCCAAACTCCAAAACAAGAAGCGCAGGCCCATGCAGATCTTCCTCGACAGCACCGACACCAAGATCATCGCCGACCTGGCCTCGACGGGCTTGGTGGACGGGGTGACCACCAACCCGACGCTGATCGCCAAGTCGGGCCGGCCGATGCTGGAAGTGATCGCAGAGATTTGCGACCTGGTGCCCGGCCCGATCAGCGCCGAGGTCGCCGCCACCACCCACGAGGCGATGATCGCCGAGGGCAAGAAGCTTGCCGGCATCGCGCCCAATGTCGTGGTCAAGGTGCCGCTAACCCGCGACGGCTTGATCGCCACCGCCGCCTTCGCCAGCGAGGGCATCTTGACCAACGTCACCCTGTGTTTCTCGGCGACCCAGGCCTTGCTGGCCGCCAAGGCCGGTGCGACCTATGTCTCGCCGTTCATCGGCCGGCTGGATGACTATGGCTTCGACGGCATGGACCTGATCCGCGACATCCGCACGATCTACGACAACTACGGCTACGAGACCGAAATCCTGGCCGCCTCGGTGCGCCATGTCGCCCACGTCAAGGACGCGGCCATCGTCGGCGCCGATGTGGTGACCATCCCCCCGGCCACCTTCGCCGACCTTTTCAAGCATCCCCTGACCGACAAGGGCCTGGAGCAATTCCTGAAGGATTGGGCCGGAACCGGGCAATCGATCCTGTAGGACCGTCAAATCCTGTTCGATTTCTGCGCGGCCCCGGAGGATTTCGGGGCCGTTGCTTTTTGCGACTGCGAAGGCGGTTCGCAATTGCGAGTTCGTGCGTTAGGGTCTCAGTACCCACGCGGGAGCGCGCCATGAACGTCGCCGACATCGCTGTTGAAATCTGCATCGCCTCCGCCGACGAGGCCCTGCGGTTCTCCAATTTCGTGCAGGCCTTCCTGTCGCGCAACGGTTTCCCGTTCGTGATGATCCACAACGCTCCAGAGCTGGCGGGTGAACTTCGCAAGGTGGTGTTCGAGGACGAGACGGTCAGCCGCAAGTTCGCCAGCGAGTGGGGGCTAAATCATTTGACGTCGGCGGAGCCGCGCTTCGCGTAACGACGTTGGCGGTTTCAAGAAACCGGCCTAGATAGGGAGATCATTTCTCTCTGTCGCCGAGTTGCGCCATGAACGACCCCAAATCCGCTCTTCCCCCGGTCGTCGGTTCCGCGCTGGATCTGATCGGCCGGACGCCGATGATGGAGGTTCACAACCTCGACACCGGCCTCTGCCGACTGTTCTTGAAGCTCGAAAACCAGAACCCCGGGGGCTCGATCAAGGATCGCGTCGCGCGCTCGATGATCGAAGCGGCCGAGGCCGACGGCAGCCTCAAGCCCGGCGGGGCCATCATCGAGGCGACGGCCGGCAACACCGGCCTGGGCCTGGCCCAGGTGGCGACGCTGAAGGGCTACAAGCTGATCCTGATCGTCCCGGACAAGATGGCCCGTGAGAAGATCCTGCACCTGCGCGCCATGGGCGTGGACGTGCGCCTGACCCGCAGCGATGTCGGCAAGGGCCACCCGGAATATTACCAGGACATGGCCCAGACCCTGGCCCAGTCGATCCCTGGCTCGATCTATGTCAACCAGTTCGAGAACCCGGCCAATCCGCTGGCTCACGAGACCACCACCGCACCGGAAATCTTCGAGCAGATGGGCGGCGACGTCGACGCTGTGGTGGTGGGGGTCGGCTCGGGCGGCACCCTGACCGGCATCGGCCGGTTCATGGCCCAGCATTCGCCGAAGACGCAAATGGTGCTGGCCGATCCCGTCGGCTCGATCCTTTGCGATTATGTGGCGACCGGGACCCATGGCGAGGCCGGGTCGTGGATCGTCGAGGGCATCGGCGAGGATTTCATCCCCGTCAATGCGCAGATGGACTTCGTCAAGACGGCCTATTCGATCAGCGACCGCGAGAGCGTCGACACCGCCCGTCTGCTGCTGAAGAAGGAGGGCATCCTCGGCGGCTCGTCCTCCGGCACCCTGCTGGCGGCGGCCCTGCGCTACTGCCAGGCCCAGACCGAGCCCAAGCGGGTGGTGACGTTCGTGTGCGACACCGGCGCCAAATACCTGACCAAGATGTTCAACGACATGTGGCTGGCCGCCCACGGCTTCGACCAGCGCGAGTTGCACGGCGACTTGCGCGACCTGATCGCCAAGCGCTATGCCGACGGCGGAGTGGTGGCCATCGGCCCGGACGACACCTTGATGACCGCCTATAACCGCATGCGCAGCGGCGATATCAGCCAACTGCCGGTAGTCGATCACGGCAAGCTGGTAGGCATTCTCGACGAGAGCGACGTTCTGGCCGCCGTCGAGGGTCCCGACGATAGCCGTGGGCCCAAGTTCAAGACCCTGGTCGGGGCGGCGATGACCAAGGCGGTCAACACCCTGCAGACCACCCAGGGCGTCGACGCCCTGCCCGAGGTGTTCGACCGCGACGAGGTGGCCCTGGTCTGCGACGGCGACGAGTTCGTCGGCGTGATCACCCGCGTGGACCTGATCAACCACCTGAGGCTGGCCAGCTAGGCCGTTGCGGATTTGTTCCGATCGGTTCATGCTTCCATCGAGGAAAGGCCCGATGATGGAAATCACGCTGAAGCCCGATCTAGAGCAATTCGCCCGCGATTGCGTCGCAGAGGGTCGCTATGAAGATGTCAGCGCTGTCGTCAAGGCGGCCCTTACGCTGCTTCAGGAACAAGAAGTGCAGCGCGAGCGGTTGAACGCCTCGCTGGACGAGGCAATAGCGGAGGCTGATCGCGATGGTTGCTTTACAGCCGCCGAGGTTGCGGCGGAAATGAAGGCCGCCATTGAGGCGGCCGCCAAGGAAGTCGTCGAGTAAGATGGCGCCAGCGACGATCGCGCCCCAAGCTAGGCGTGAGCTTCTCGCCGCAGCAAACTGGATCTCTGGCGATAGTCCGCACGCCGCGCTCAAGCTGACGGACGTCATGCTCGCCGCCGCTGACGCCTTGGGTCGAAATGCTCATCTCGGTCAGGAACAACCTGATCTCGTACGGCCACCTTTTCGGCTCTTCAGGATGAAAGGGTTTCCTTATGTCCTGGTCTCCGATCCAACTCGAAAGCCGCCTGTGATCACGCGCATGCTGCATGGCGCCCGCGATTTGGCTGACATTCTCAAATCTCTCTGACACCGAGTTTCCATGACCGACATCCCCGGCAAGAACCGCTTGGCCTTCGCCACCCGCACGATCCACGGCGGCCAGTTTCCCGACCCGACGACAGGGGCGGTGATGGTGCCGATCTACGCGACCTCGACCTATGTCCAGTCCAGTCCCGGCGAGCACAAGGGCTTCGAATATAGCCGTAGCCACAACCCGACCCGGTTCGCCTTCGAGCGCTGCATCGCCGATCTGGAGAGCGGTACGGCGGGTTTCGCCTTCGCTTCGGGCCTGGCGGCGGCCTCGACGATCCTGGAGATCCTCGACACCGGCGCGCACGTGATCGCCAGCGACGACCTCTACGGCGGCTCGTTCCGGCTGTTCGACAAGGTGCGCAAGCGCTCGGCCGGGCTGAGATTTAGCTTCGTGGACATGGGCGATCTGGCGGCGATCGAGGCGGCGATTACCCCCGAGACGAAGATGATCTGGGTGGAGACGCCCACCAACCCCATGCTGCGCCTGGCCGACCTGGCGGCCATCGCCCAACTGTCCAAGCAACATGGCCTGATCACCGTCGCCGACAACACCTTCGCCAGCCCGTTCGTGCAGCGTCCGCTGGAGCTGGGCTTCGACGTGGTCATGCACTCGGCCACCAAATACCTGAACGGCCATTCCGACGTGGTGGCGGGCGTGGCGGTGGTCGGCGACAACGCCGAGGTCGCCGAGAAGCTGAAGTTCCTGCAGAACGCCGTCGGCGCGGTGCTGGGGCCGTTCGACAGCTTTCTGGCCCTGCGCGGCGTCAAGACCCTGGCCCTGCGCATGCAGCGGGCCTGCGACAGCGCCATGACCATCGCCAAGTGGCTGTCGACCCGCGCCGACGTCGCCAGGGTGATCTATCCGGGCCTGCCCAGCCACCCGCAGCACGAACTGGCCAAGCGCCAGATGCTGGGCGGATTTGGCGGCATCATTTCGGTGGAGCTGAAGGGCGACGTCAACACCGCCAAGCGGATGCTGGAACGCACCCGTCTTTTCACGCTCGCCGAGAGCCTAGGCGGGGTCGAGAGCCTGATCGAGCATCCGGCGATCATGACCCACGCCTCGATCCCAACCGACCAGCGCGCCGCCCTGGGCATTTCCGACACCCTGATCAGGCTGTCGGTGGGGATCGAGGACTGCGAGGATCTGATCGCCGACCTTTCCGAGGCGCTCTCAGCCTGAACAGGTGTTGACCCGTGTCGCCGGGCATGACCGGCGACGGGTCCGGCGCCTTGGAGGGACGGGGTGGCGCAAGGTCCCGCGTCGGGTCCTCGGCCCACAGGTGGGCGGCCAGCATCAGGTCGGTCCTGACCGGTCCATAGTCCTCCCTGGCGGTCCAGACGCGGATCGCCGCCTGGGCGAAGGCCTCGGTCAGATCGACGACCTCGATCATCGGAGCCGGATCCTTGCGCACCCTTGGATCGCCCTCGGCCCGCTCGCGCATCTTCTGCAACACCGCGACCAGGTCGGTCTTCAGCGGAACCTTGAACACCACGTCGGCTCGGCGATTGCGGTGGGCCGAGTAGTTCAGGATGACATCGCCGAACACCTTGCTGTTGGGGATCATCACCTTGATGTTGTCCGGCGTGGCGATCTCGGTGAACAACAGATCCAGCGCCTTGACCGTGCCTTGGCGGGTCGAGGTCTCAATGAGATCACCGACCTTGTAGGGGCGAAACAGCAGGATCATCACCCCGGCCGCCACGTTCGACAACGCGCCCTGCAAAGCCAGGCCGATGGCCAGCGAGGCGGCGCCCAGCACGGCGAGGATCGAGGTGGCCTGAACGCCCACCTGCTGCAACACCGCCACCAGGCCCACCGCGACCACGGCATAGCGCACCAGCGAGGCGCCGAAGGTCTCAAGGGTGGGGTCGGGGTTGTTGCGATGCACCCGCGCCAGGGACCGGCGAACGACGCCCGCCAGCCAGCCGGCGATCCAGAAGGTGGCCGCCAGGATCAGGGCGGCGACCACCAGGTTCACCGCCACCTTGCCCAGCCAATCAAGAAAATGCCCCAACATCGTCTCGTCGGCTTTCACATTGGCGATGGCGGGGAGGGTGATGTTGGGCGGAACGGCGGCCGGCTTGGTTTGCATGGTCCCTCGATGGCGCCCCGGCGGCGAGCGGTCAACGCGGCTCGCGCGGACCTGTTGTGACGGTAGCGCTTCGTGGCGAGGAAACAGTCGGTTACATCAATTGGCTCGAACTCGAGCCGATCCGCCTCTAAGAGCGCCGCCCATGAGCATGTCCTTCATCGACCTCGCCGCGCAACAGCGCCGAATCCGCGGGCAAATCGACGCGGCGATCGCCAGCGTCCTCGACAGCGGCGCCTATGTGATGGGTCCGCAGGTACGAGAATTCGAGGCCAGGCTCGCGGTGTTCGGCCAGGCCAAGCTGGCCCTGTCCTGCGCCAACGGCACCGACGCCATCGCCCTGCCGCTGATGGCCTGGGGTATCGGGCCTGGCGACGCGGTGTTCTGCCCGTCCTTCACCTTCGCCGCGACGCCGGAGGTTGTGCCATGGGTCGGGGCGACGCCGGTGTTCGTCGACATCCTGGAAGACACCTTCAACCTCGACCCCGCCAAGCTGGAAGCGGCCATCGCCGGCGTGAAGGCCGACGGCAAGCTGGCGCCCAAGGTGGTGATCGCCGTCGACCTTTTCGGCCAGCCCGCCGACTATCCCGCGATCAAGGCCATCTGCGACCGCGAAGGGCTGAAGCTGATCTCCGACAGCGCCCAAGGCTTTGGCTGCACCCTGGACGGCAAGCACCCGCTACACTGGGCAGACGTCGCCACCACCAGTTTCTTTCCGGCCAAGCCCCTGGGCTGTTATGGCGACGGCGGCGCGGTGCTGACCAACGACCAGGACCTGTGGGACCTTATGGACAGCCTTAGGGTGCACGGAAAGGCCGTGGCCTCCGACCTTGTGGGCCGCACCTTCGAACACGACACCAAGTATCTGAACACCCGCATCGGCATGAACTCCCGGCTGGACACGATACAGGCGGCGATCTTGATCGAGAAGCTGTCGATCTTCCAGGAAGAGATCGACCTGCGCCAAGTCGTGGCCCATCGCTACGCCGAGGGCTTGAAGGGCGCGGTGCTGGCGACGCCGGGCGTGATCGCCGGCGGCGTCTCTGTCTGGGCCCAGTATGTGATCGAGCACGGAAACCGCGATGGCCTGGCCGCGCACCTGAAGACCCAGGGCGTGCCGACGGCGGTCTATTATCCGGTGCCGATGCATGTCCAGGCGCCCTACGCCGCTTTCCCGCGCGGGGTCGGCGGCCTGCCGGTGACCGAGGCCAAGGCCGAGACCGTGCTGGCCCTGCCAATGCATCCCTATCTGGGCGAGGCGGACCAGCAGCGGATCATCGACGCGATCCGGGCGTTCAATGGCTAAGCTGCGCCCCGTTCCCGCCGCACGCGGAACTATTGTGGCGGCGGGCAGCGTGCGGGGTACAGATGCACGATCCGGTGACGAGTTTCGTGGTCGCGGTGTTCAGCACGCCGGGCGCGGCCCTGATGATGGCCGGCGCCATCCTGGTCTTCGCCATCGGCCTGATCTTCCAGTCGGGCCATTTTGAGTATGTCCCGCTGCGTGACGATTTCCGTCGCCGCATCGAGCTGCTGGAGGAATTGCAAGGTGATCGCCAGAAAGCCTTCGCCAAAGCGATTGGAGCGATCGACCAGCGCTTCGGCGGTATGGCCAACCCTGTCCTTGAGCTTGGCTGGGCGCACTATCATAGCCAGCTAACGCCCACGGAGGATGGTCGCTTGGCCGCCTCGATCCATGCCGCAGACGTCTTCGACCATGCTGACGCGCCCGCCCGCACCCTCGAATGGTGGGCCAATCTGATGGTGGCCATCGGCCTGGTCATCACCTTCATGGGCATTGTCGCGGCCCTGACCGAGGCCACTGCGGCCATGGCGCCCCACGGCGCGGCGGCCGAGGGCGCGGCCATGCAGGGCGCCTTGATCAACCTGCTGACCATCGCCGCCACAAAGTTCTGGACCTCGATCGCCGGGGTGTTGGCCTCGATCATCCTGCGACTGGCCGCGCGTCGCCGTCGGCAGGCGATCGAGGCGCTGGAATCTCACCTCTTCGCGCTCCTCGACGCCTGCGTCCGCTTCGCGCCGCCCGAGAAGGTGATGCTGGAGCAACTCGCGGTGCTGGGTCGCATCGAGGCCGCCTTGGCCCGGTCCAACACGCCAGCGTCGCGGACGGGCCACGTCTGATGCGCCGCAAGCGCAGCCGGGCGGTCGATGTGGAGGAGGGGGAAAGCTACTATGTGTCGATGACTGACATGATGGTTGGGGTGATCTTCATCTTCATCATCATGCTCAGCTATTTCGCGTTCGAGTTCCGTGCTTCGACAGCCAAGCTGGTCGGCGCCAAACAGCCCGAGACCGCCGCTCTGCTGCAGACCGCAGGCAATCTCAAGTCGCGCAACGCCGACCTGGAGGTCGATTACCAGGCCCGGGTGCTGTGCGTCCCCGAAGCCTTGCTCAGCGACGGCGACAGCGGAACCCCCACGGAGCGCCGCTGCTTTTCGTTCGCGCAACCCGCCCAGGCTTCGGCCCAAGCCATCGCGACCGTCGACGCGCGCCGGGTGCTGCTGGATTCGCTCGACGCGGACCTGCGGGACGCTGGCGCGCCGGTGTCCGGCGATCCTGCGAGCGGGTCACTGAACTTCAAGGCCGAAAAGCTGTTCCTACCGGGCTCGGCCAATCTGTCGCCGGAGGGAGGGAAGGTGGCCGGCCAGGTCGCGGTGACCCTGGCGCGTCGACTGCCCTGCCTGGGCTACGGCGCGCCGGCCAGCGCAGGCTGCACGCCCGGCGGCCCGCGCCTGATGGTGGTCAATGTGCTCAGCCAGACCAGCCTCGACGTGTTCACGCCAGAAGGTCAAATGGCGGCGAGCCTGGCGCTGCAGCGCGCGGCCGTCTTCCACCAAGCCCTGACCGGCGCCCAGCCTCTGCTGGCCAAGCTGCGTAACGCACCTCCGGAACAGGGCGCTTCGCAGCCCTTGCTGCGGGTGGCCAGCGTCGGCCAATCGGCGGAGGGCGCTTCCAAGGCGGGAGACGACCAGACGGTGAGCATCCAGTTCCAGATGGTCCCCTAGATCGAAGCGGCGTTGGCGCACGGCCCGCCGTGGCCTATATCGCCCCCATCGCGTCTCGCGCCGGCCGGCGCTTCGGCGTTCCGGCCTGTGAGAGAGCGTCATGTCCACCACCGCGCCCGCCCCCCGACCTGGGCCGCATCCCGGCATGGGCTTTGGCCAGTTCGTCGCCCTGATCGCCGCGATGATGGCCACCAACGCCCTGGCCATCGACTCGATGCTGCCGGCCATGCCGCAGATCGGCCAGGCCCTGGGCGTGGCCTCGGCCAATCAGCGGCAATGGATCCTCACCGCCTATCTGCTGGGCTTCGGCGCGGCCCAGATCGTCTATGGCTCGCTGGCCGACCGCTTCGGGCGCAAGCCGGTGCTGCTGGTCGGCCTGGCGATCTATGTGGTGTTCGCCGCCGCCTGCGCCTTCGCCACCTCGTTCGAGATGCTGCTGATCGCCCGCGCCCTGTGCGGCGTCGGGGCGGCGGCGACGCGGGTGCTGTCGGTGTCGATCGTCCGCGATTGCTATAGCGGGCGGCAGATGGCCAAGGTGATGTCGCTGTCGTTCATCGTCTTCCTGGGCGTGCCGATCATCGCCCCGTCGGTGGGCCAGGCCATCCTGCTGGTCGCGCCCTGGCCCTGGGTGTTCGGCATCCTGTCGATCTTCGGTTCGGCGGTGATCGTGTGGGCGGCGCTCAAGCTGCCCGAGACCCTGCACCCGGAAGACCGCACGCCCCTGGCCGTGGGCCCGGTCTTGGCGGCCTTCAAGGAATGCCTGACCAACCGCGTCGCCGTCGGCTACACCCTGGCCTCCACCCTGGTGCTGGGCGGGCTGTTCGGGTTCCTCAATTCCGCCCAGCAGGTCTTTGTCGAGGTGCTGGGGGCGGGCAAGCTGTTCACCCTGATCTTCGCGGCCATCGCCGGCGGCATCGCCGTCTCATCGCTGGTCAATTCCCAGATCGTCGGACGTTTCGGCATGCGGATGGTCTCGCACGTGTCGCTGCTGGGCTACATCGCCTTCGCGGTGGTCCACGCCCTGGTTGCCCTGAGCGGCCATGAGACCCTCTGGACGTTCTCGCTGCTACAGGCGGGGATGATGTTCTGTTTCGGCATGGTGATGTCGAACTTCGGCGCGATCGCCATGGAGCCGCTCGGCCATCTGGCCGGCACGGCGGCCTCGGTGCAAGGGTTCATCACCACCATCGGCGGGGCCTTGTTCGGCTTCTATATCGGCCAACTGTTCGACGGCACGACCGTGCCCCTGACCCTGGGTTTCGCCGGCTTCGGCATCGCCGGGCTGATCGCGGTGCTGATCACCGAGAAGGGCCGGATGTTCCAGTCGGGAGCAGGTTCGGCCGATGCGATGGCCGGAGCGGGACACTGAGTTACTCGCTCGTCCCGGCGACTGCCGGGATAGAAAATTCAATTCAGCATCCGCTCCAGGGTGGGCAGTTCATCCGCCTCGCGCGAGGGCTTGTCCCAGCGGATGCGGTTGATGCGCGGAAAGCGCATGGCCACGCCGGACTTGTGCCGCGTCGAGCGCTGCAGCCCCTCGAACGCCACCTCGAACACCAGGCCGAAGTCCCAATCGGCGCGCACCGAACGCACGGGGCCGAACCGCTCAAGGGTGTTGTCGCGCACGAACTTATCGATCTGCTTCAGCTCCTCGTCGGTAAAGCCGAAATAGGCCTTGCCGACCGGCGTCAGGCGCCGCGTGCCCGTTTCATCCTCCTGCCAGACGCCGAAGGTGTAGTCGGAGTAGAAGCTTGACCGCTTGCCGTGGCCGCGCTGGGCGTACATCAGCACCGCGTCGATCAGCCGGGGATCGCGCTTCCACTTGAACCACGGCCCCTTGGGGCGGCCCGGCTCATAGACGCTGTCCCAGCGCTTGAGCATCAGGCCTTCAGCGATCATCGGATCGCCCTCCGGCGGCGACGCGCGTAGCGCGGCCAGTTCTTCCCAGGTCTCGAAGGGCTGGACGGCCGACAGGTCGATGCGCGGGCTAGCGGCCTGGGCGATGAACACTTCCAGTCGCGTGCGACGCTCGGCGAAGGGCAGGCCGCGCAGGTCGGTCTCCCCGTCTAGCAGCAGGTCATAGGCGCGAATGCCCGCCGGATAGGCGACTAGCTGCTTGGGATCGACGCTCTTGCGGTTCAGCCGCTGCTGCAAATCACCGAAACTGGCCACCGCCCCATCGCGCATCACCAGCAGCTCGCCGTCGATGGCCCCCTCGAAGGTCAGGGCCTCCAGTACGTCGGGAAAGGTCGCCGAGATGTCGTCGCCGGTGCGGGTATAGAGCCGCCGCTCGCCGCGCTCGCTGACCGCCTGGACACGGATGCCGTCCCACTTCCACTCGGCGGCGTAGGCGGCGGGGTCCAGCTTTGCGAAGTCCACCGCCTCGTCGATCGCCTGGGCCAGCATCACCGGCCTGAACCGCCCCGGCGCGTCGGGCGAGGGCTGTTCGGAGCGTCCCTCAAGCCAGGCGAACAGGTCGCCATAGGGCGGGGTCATGGCGTGCCAGACCTCCTCGATCACCCTGATCTCCACCCCGCCGAAATCGGCGCAGGCCTGTTTGGCCAGGCGCGACGACACCCCCACCCTCAGGCCGCCGGTCATCAGCTTCAGCAGCGCCCAGCGGCCGTCGGCGTCGAGCGCGTCCAGCCAGCCCTCGATCAACCGCTGCACCTCGGCCCGCGAGGCGGTGCGCAGGGCCTCCACCACGTCCGACAGATCCGGCTCGCGATTGGCGCCCGGACGCTCCGGCCAGGCCAGGGCTACGGTCTCGGCCAGGTCGCCGACATAGTCGTAGGACCAGGCGAACAGCTGGGCGTCCATCCGCGCCTCGATGGCCTTGCGGATGAAGGCCGGCTTGGCGGCGCTGAACGACAGGGCCCCGGTCAGGGCGGCGAGCACCCAGCCGCGCTCCGGATCGGGTGTCTCGCCCAGGAAGTCCTTGATCAGGGTGAGCTTGGCGTTGCGCGAGCTCGTCAGGGACAGGCGGTCGAGGAGGTGGGCGAAGGCGCGCATGGGAATGAAATGTCGCTCTGGCGCTGAAGTTCAAGCCTACTCGGCCCGCGTCTCGTCCAGCTGACCCAGGATCATGATCTTCTGCCAGATCTTGCGGCCCAGGTCGGAGGCCAGGGTCTCGATGTCGTTGACGGCGGCGATGACGATGGAGTCGTTGCTTTCGCCGGCATAGAGCGCCGCCAGCTTGGCGGTCAGGGCCAGCATCTCGGCGCAGTAGTCGAGATAGCGGGCCAGTTCGAAGCGGCTCATCTCGCGGGCGGGCGAGGAGGCGGTGCGCGGGCCCAGCACCAGGGTGGGGTCCTTGGTCAGCTGATGCATGTCGATGACGTGGGCGAAGGACCGCAGCTCGTGCAGGGCCTTCTGGACCCGCGAGCGCTTCCAGCGGGCCTCCAGCGACAGCAGGAACCAGATCGCCGCGCCCGACAGCAGCACCAGATTGACCGCAGGCTCCAGGCCTTGGGCCAGGGTCAGGGTGCTGGCGCCGCGCAGGCTGGCCAGCCAGTCCAGGCGGGCGATCAGCGCCGCTTCCAGGCCGAGCGCCCCCACGCCAATCAGCGTCACCAGGGTGCGCAGGAAGAGATAAGGTCGCGAGAGCCGGTGGGCGCGCTGGGCGGTGACCCGGGCGGTGGCGGTCAATTGCGCGCTGACCTCGGCCAGGCCCGAGTCCGGGAACCGCTCGGCGATCCGCACGCGCAGATGGTCGAGAGTGGCGACCACCTTGTCGGCGTCGAGTTTCAACGGCCGGCTTGCCTTGCCCATGCGCATCCCCCTGTCCACGGCGACGCTAGCACGGTCAAGCGGCTTGCGAAGAATTCAAACATCTGTTTGAAGTTGGCCAGCCCGGAGCCCGGTCATGACCTTCCAGCCGCCCGACCCGTTCACGCCGCATCCTCGCAAGAGCCCGCTGACCACGCCATGGGAGCCGATCTATGCCGACATTCGCGACGATCGCTGGCTGTTGGCGGTAGAGGTGCGCGAGCCGCACACCAATTCGCGCGGCGGTCCGCACGGCGGCCTGATCGCCGCCCTGGCCGACAACGCCATGGGCCTGTCGTGCGGGGTAATGCTGGCCAGGCTGAAGATCCCCAGCAACGGGCTGATCACTGTCTCGCTGGGGCTCGACTATCTGGCGGCCGCCAAGCTTGGCCAATGGCTGGTGTTCGACACCGACTTCATCAAGCCGGGCAAGAGCCTGTGCTATGCCGAGGCGACGGTGTCGGCGAATGGCAAGCCGGTGGCGCGGGCGCGGGCGACGTTCAAGGTGTCGTGATTTCCCGCTCCCCTTGCGGGAGAGAGTGGCCCCACGGAGCGGGGTCGGGTGGGGGGTCGAAGGTTATCGCCGCCGCGCACGGTGGTCGACGTCTGCGCGACCCCTCATCCGTCGGCCTTCGGCAGCCACCTTTCTCCCGCAAAAGGAGAAGGGTAATTTACTCCCCCTCTTCCTCGTCATAGCCCACCAGCCGCAGCGCCCGGGCCGGGATGCCCGCGAGCTCGCACCAGCGCTCCAGGGCCTCCTCGCGGCCGTGGGTGATCCACACCTCGCCGGGGCGCAGCTCGTCGAGGGTGGCGGTCAGTTCGTCCCAGTCGGCATGGTCGGAGATGATCAGCGGCAATTCGACACCGCGCTGGCGCGCCCTCGCCCGCACACGCATCCAGCCGCTGGCGAAACAATCGACCGGGTCGGGAAATCGCCGCGACCAGCGGTCGGCCAGGGCCGAGGGTGGGGCGATGATGATCGCTCCGGCGAAGTCTTTCTTGGCGCCGCCCGTGGTGGCCGGCTCCAGGGGTCCGAGATCGACGCCGTGGCGCTCGTATAGACGGTTCAGCCGCTCCATGGCGCCATGGACATGGATGGTCTTGTCCCAGCCCGCCTCGCGCAACAGGGCGATCACCCGTTGGGCCTTGCCCAGGGCATAGGCGCCGACCAGGTGGGAGCGCTCGGGAAATTGCTCGACCGACTTCAGCAGGGCGGCGATCTCGCCCCGGTCGTCCGGATGGCGAAACACTGGCAGGCCGAAGGTGGCCTCGGTCACGAACACGTCGCAGGGCACGGGCTCGAAGGCCGCGCAGGTCAGGTCGCGGCGGCGCTTGTAATCGCCGGAGACGACGATGGTCATGCCCTTCCACTTGACCACCGCCTGGGCCGATCCCAGCACGTGGCCGGCGGGGACCAGCCCCACCTCGACACCGTTGTGAGTGAAGCTTTCGCCATAGGCGATCGGCGTGCGATTGGCGGCGAAGTCCTCGCCATAGCGTTCGGCCATGATCGCCAGGGTCTCCGGCGTCGCGGCGACCGAGCCATGGCCGGCGCGGGCGTGGTCGGCGTGGCCATGGGTGATCACCGCCCGGTCCACGGGGCGGACGGGGTCGATATAGAAGCCTCCGGGCGGGCAGTAGAGCCCGGCGGGCCTCGGACAGAGCAGGTCTTGCGGTTTCATCACGGTGGATATGGGAACGCGCCCGGCTATAAACCTATCCCATGAGCAATGATTTCAGTTCCGCCGACCAGCATCGGCTGATCGCCAACACCATGAACGAGGGCAGCCCCCAGGCCCGGGCCCTGGGCTTCCAGACCCTGGAGATCGGCGAGGCGGTGGCGATCCTCAAGGTTCCCTACCGGCCCGAGATCGTCGGCGACCCGGAAACCGGCGTCATTGCCGGCGGTGTGGTCACCACCCTGCTGGACCACGCCAGCGGCCAGGCGGTGCACGCGGCCCTGACCGAATGGACCTCGATCGCCACCCTGGACCTGCGCATCGATTACATGCGGCCGGCCCAGCCGGGACGCGACGTGCTGGCCCGGGCCCATTGCTACAAGGTGACCCGCTCGGTCGCCTTCGTCCGGGCCGTGGCCTATGAAGACGACCCCGACGACCCGATCGCCGCCGCCCAGGCCGCCTTCATGCTCGATTCCAGCGCCGGCAAGAAGCCGGGGGCCAATTTCAAGCCGCCGCGCGACAAGGCGGAGTCGGCCCAATGAGCGACGCCGACACCCGCCTGATCGCCATGCTCGGCTCGATCCCCTATGCCCGCTTCATCGGCATGCGCGCCGAGCTGGCCGGCGACGAGATGACCGCCATCCTGCCGTTCTCCGACCACATCGTCGGTAATCCGATGTTGCCGGCCATCCACGGCGGTGTGCTGGGCGCCTTCATGGAGATGACCGCCTTGGCCCAGCTGTCGGTGGCCGAGCCGCTGAAGCGCCAGCCGCGCACCATCGACGTGTCGATCGAATATCTACGCTCGGGCCGGCCCCTGACCACCTTCGCCCGCGCTCAGATCAAGAAGGTCGGCCGCCGGATCGCCAATGTCCATGTCGAGGCGTGGCAGGAGCAGCGGGCCGCGCCGATCGCCGCCCTGCGCGGTCATTTCCTGCTGTCCTCGGCCGAGGACTGACTCTCCGCCATGGCTCGCCACGTCAATCGCGGGACTGTAACGCGCAAGGGCGACTTGCCGACCAAGGTGTGCGTGACCTGCAAACGGCCCTTCACCTGGCGACGCAAATGGGAGCGGGTCTGGGACGAGGTAAAATATTGCTCCGATAAGTGCCGCGCCAATAAGGTTACACCTTTGTAATGCCGATTATCTGCATCAACGTTTCTTAAAAGCGCTTCATGAAGCAAAGGTAACGGGTGTTCACCATCCGCCGCGCCTATACCCCTGATCACCGGACGCGGTCGTCGCGCCGGACCTTTCAGGGAACCAAGACCATGACCTTCTCGACCAACAACGTTTCCGCCTTCGCCAGCCTGATCCTGGCCCTTCTGCCCCTCGTCGTGATCGCTGGCTCCATCTCCACGAGCTTCTGAATGATCGCCGCTTAGCTCCACCGGGCTAGCGCCCCTTCAGGCTTTCAGAGCCTCTCGGGCCGCCCGGTGGAGAAGGGCGTGACGATGCGCCAAACGATCGATGTCGGCGTCATAACCGCCACCGATCACCCCGGTCACCGGGATATCCCTTTCCAGACATGAGCCCAGGACGAACGCCTCGCGCCGCGCGAGCCCCCCGTCGCTCAAACTCAAACGCCCCAACTTGTCGTCCGCGTGCGGATCGACCCCGGCGTTGAAGAACACCAGGTCGGGCGCCACCCGCGTCAGCAGCTCCGGCAGGAGCGCTTCCAGTCTCTCCAGATAATCCGCGTCGCCCGTGCCGTCGGGCAGGTTGACGTCGAGGTCGCTCGCCGCCTTTCGGGCCGGGAAGTTCTTCTCGGCGTGCATCGAGAAGGTGAAGACGCTGGGATCGCCCTCGAAGATCCGCGCCGTGCCATCGCCCTGGTGAACGTCGAGATCGACGACCAGCACCTGGCGTACGACGCCCTCGGCCTGTAGCCGCCTTGCCGCCACCGCCACGTCGTTGAACACGCAGAACCCGGCCCCCGTATCGGCCTGGGCATGGTGGCTGCCGCCGGCGGTGTTGCAGGCGATCCCGTGCTCCAAGGCCAGGCGCGCGGCCAGCAAGGTGCCGCCGGCTGCGGCGCGGGCCCGAGTGGCCACGGAGTCGGTGTTGGGCATGCCGATCCGCCGCGCCACGTCGGCGGGCAAGGTCAAGTCGATGACGCCGCGTACATACGCCTCGTCGTGAACGAGCCGCAGGCTGTCCTCGTCGATCGGCTCGGGACGGATGAAACCCGCCGGGCCGGCGAGCCCCTCGGCCTGGAGCACAGCGGCCAGGCGCGAGAACTTGTCCATTGGAAAGCGGTGTCCCGCTGGCATCTCGGCGCGGAAGGCGGGGTGGTGGATGATCGGCGGGAACGGCGTGGCCATGGCGCAACGATGGGGAGCGCGCGCACGTGACGCAAGGTCGCGACTTGCCCCCGCGCCCGCTGGCGCTTAACCAACCGCCATGCGCACACCCGAGAACCTCGCCGAAATCCTCGACCTCGAAGCCATCGAGGTGAACCTGTTCCGGGGCGTCAGCCCCAATGACGGCTTTCCCCGTATCTTTGGCGGCCTGGTCATCGCCCAGGCGCTGATGGCGGCCTACAAGACCGTGCCCGAGCGGGTCTGCCACTCGCTGCACGCCTATTTCATCCGGCCCGGCGATGTGAACGCGCCGGTGCTCTACGAGGTCGAGCGGGCCCGCGACGGCGGCACCTTCACCACCCGGCGGGTGGCGGCGATCCAGCACGGCGAGCAGATCTTCAACCTCTCCTGCTCGTTCCAGACCCCGGAGGCTGGGCTGGAGCACCAGGCGCCGATGCCGTCGAGCGTCGATCCCGAGACCCTGCCGACCGACGCCGAATACCTTCGCTCGCTCGGCGACGAGGTTCATCCGCGCTTCGTCAAGATGGCCGAATATCCGCGCCCGATCGACCTGCGCTGGGTGGATCCGCAGCACCCGACCAAGCCGACGCCGAAGTCCTCGACCAAGGAGGTCTGGATGCGGGCCAAGGCGCCGCTGGGCGACGACGTGCGCCTGCAGCAATGCGCCCTGGCCTACGCCTCGGACATGGCTTTCATGGAAAGCGCCCTGCGTCCGCACGGCCTGATCTGGACCAGCCCCGGCCTGCAGGCCGCCAGCCTGGACCACGCCATGTGGTTCCACCATCCCTTCGACTTCAACGCCTGGACCCTGTTCGCCCAGGACAGCCCCTCGGCCTCGCAGGGGCGCGGCTTGGTGCGCGGCCAGATGTTCAGCCGCGAGGGCCTGCTGGTCGCCTCCGTAGCCCAGGAGTGCCTGATGCGGGTGCGGAAGTAGGTTAGGCCGCGCCGAGGCGCTCAAGAACGCCGATGGATCGATCGAGGTCACCGCCGGTCATCGCCCGCTCGGCCTTGATGACTAACTGCAGCTTGCGGACCAATAGCCGCACCTCGATCTCGCCCGCCTCGGCCTGCGTCTTGGCGGCAGCGCCTTGCTGGCGTCGGCGAGAAGCTTGGTCACCTGCCGCAATTGTCAATACTCAGTCGTAGTGCCGCTCGGTGTCGTCGTCCTCGACCGCCTCTTCAGGCCCTTCCGGCTCACCCACCAAGGCCGGCGGATCGGCCAGCACCAGGCCTTCGGCGATCTTCACCTCCGGCACGGCGGCGCGGGTGAAGGGCAGGTACCAGGTCTGGCCGCCCAGGGCGGGGTCGATTTCCAGCAGGTCGTCGGCGCCGAAGTTCTGGACGCTCTTGATCTTGCCCAGCAGGGCGTTGGTGGCGACATGCCGCACCGGCAGGCCGATCAGGTCGGCCAGGTAGAACTCGTCCTCGTCCGGCTCGGGCAGGGCCGCGCGGGGGACATACAGGCGCAGGCCGCGCAGGGCGTCGGCCGCTTCCTTGGTGTCGACGCCCGCGCAGCGCGCCACGACGCCGTCCTTGACCACCCGCGCGGTCTCAACGGTCAGGGCGGGCGAGCCGTCCTGGCGGGTCAGGGCCTTGAACTTGGTCAGGGTCAGGGGGGCTTCGGTATAGGTCGCGATCTTCAGCTCGCCGCGCACGCCAAAGGCACCAGCGACGCGGCCAACGAGGATCAGGTTCGTGTCAGGAGACTGGGTCATGGTGAGAAACGCCTTAACCCATCACCGTTTTCCCGGCGAGGGCCGGGACCCAGATCCATCCTGGGCGACTCGTGGGCTTCACCTGGGCCCCGGCCTTCGCCGGGGAGATGGTAGAGGTGTCGTCGCCCTGGTCCGAAAACCAGGGCGACGACGTCCGAAGCCTTAGGCTTCGGTGGTCTTTTCAGAAGCCGGGGCCTCATCAGCGGCCGGAGCCTCTTCAGTGGCCGGAGCCTCATCAGCGGCCGGGGCCTCTTCAGCAGCCGGGGCCTCATCAGCGGCCGGAGCCTCTTCAGCGGCGGCTTCAACGGCCGGCGCTTCTTCGGCCGGGGCCTCTTCAGCGACGGCTTCCGGCTCCGGAGCAGCGGCGGCTTCAGCAGCAGCGGCGGCGGCCGCTTCGGCGGCTTCGGCGGCGGCGGCCTTGGCGTCTTCCTTGGCTTGAGCCTCGGCGGCCACGCGGTCGGCGTCGCGCTGGGTGCGCTCGGCGTCACGTTCCTGGGCCTTCTTGCCCGGCTTGGCCTTTTCGGGGTTGTTGCCGTGGGTCCACTCGACCAGGCCTTGGGCGGCGAGGAATCGGGCGACGCGGTCGGTCGGTTGGGCGCCCTTGGCGAGCCAGCCCTGAATGGACTCGACCTTCAGGGTCACGCGCGAGGCGTCGTCCTTCTTGAGCAGCGGGTTGTAGGTGCCGACCTTCTCGATGAAGCGGCCGTCGCGGGGCGAGTGGCTGTCAGCGACGACGATCGAGTAATAGGGGCGCTTCTTGGCGCCGCCACGGGCGAGACGGATCTTCAGCATATCGGTAGTCCTATTTCTTGAATGGATTGAAGCCGGGGGGCAGGCCGCCCAGACCGGAGAGGAGGTTGGGCTTGGCGTCGCCGCCGCCCCCGGATCCCGGAAGACCGGGGAGCCCCGGAAGGCCGCCGAGGCCTCCCGCGGAATTGGAACTAGGCTGGGAAATCTTGCCGCCGCCCATCGCCTTGAGCTTGGACATGTCGCCGCCGCCCAGCATGCCGGCCATCTTGGCCATGCCGCGACCGCCGTCCTTGCTCATCGCCTTGAACATGTCGGCCATCTGGCGGTGCTGCTTGAGCAGGCGGTTGACCTCGGCCACGTCGACGCCCGAGCCGGCCGCGATACGGCGCTTGCGCGAGGCGGCCAGGATGTCGGGCTTCTTGCGCTCCAGCTTGGTCATCGCGCTGATGATCGCTTGCTGGCGACGGAAGACGCTGTCGTCGATACCGCTCTCGGCGATCTGCTTCTTGACTTTCTGGACGCCAGGCAACAGGCCCATGATCCCGGCCATGCCGCCCATCTTCTGCATCTGCGAGAGTTGAGACGACAGGTCGTTGAGGTCGAACTGGCCCTTGGCCAGCTTCTTGGCCATGCGCTCGGCTTCGGCCACGTCGAGGTCTTGCGTGGCCTTCTCGACCAAAGCAACGACGTCGCCTTGCCCCAGGATCCGGCCGGCCACGCGGCGGGCGTCGAACACGTCGAGCGCGTCGATCTTCTCGCCGGCGCCCAGGAACTTGATCGGCAGGCCGGTGACGTGGCGCATCGACAGCGCGGCGCCGCCGCGGCCGTCTCCGTCGGCGCGGGTGAGGATCAGGCCGGTCAGCGGCAGGCGTTCGTGGAACGCCTTGGCGGTGCGGACGGCGTCCTGGCCAGTCAGGCTGTCGGCGACCAGCAGGGTCTCGGACGGCTGGGCGATGCGGGCGATTTCCGCCGCCTCGCTCATCATCGCCTCGTCCAGGGTGGTGCGGCCGGCGGTGTCGAGGATCAGGACGTCATAGCCGCCCAGCTTGGCAGCCAGCAGGGCGCGCCTGGCGATGTCGGCGGCGCTCTGGCCGGCGACGACCGGCAGGCTCTCGACCTCAACCTGCTTGGCCAGCAGGGCCAGCTGTTCCATGGCGGCCGGGCGGCGGGTGTCGAGCGAGGCGACCAGCACCTTCTTGCGGTCGAACTTGCTGAGCCGCAGGGCCAGCTTGCCGGTGGTGGTGGTCTTGCCCGAGCCCTGCAGGCCGGCCATCAGGATCACCGACGGCGGGTTCAGGGCCAGGTTCAGGCCGACCGGCTCTTCGCCGCCCAGCATGTCGACCAGGCCGTCATAGACGATCTTGACCACTTGGTCGGCCGGCTTGACCGAGCGGATGACCGCCTCGCCCGAAGCGGCTTCCTTGGCCTTGGTGATGAAGTCCTTGACCACCGGCAGGGCCACGTCGGCCTCGAGCAGGGCGACGCGGACCTCGCGCAGCGCCTCGTCGATGTCCTTCTCGGACAGCACGCCACGACCGCCGAGGCGGTCGAAAACGCTGGAGAGCCGATCTGTAAGGCCGTCGAACATGGGTAGCCCTAGTGAAAACCAATGACCAAACGCGATCAGCCCCCATGGACGATCACGTCGATGGGGGTCCTCACCGGCCTCGTCCAGATGGGCCCTGCGCTAGCAGGCTGGGGTCGTGACGGTAGAGGCGCTGCTGATGAAGCGCCGGAAGGGCGCGCTTATGCACGAATGGGAGGGGGGAGTCAAAGAGGGGGTGGGGGCGTTCGGTTGGATCAAAAGCCCGATGCCTGTTACCGATTGCGCGCACGGGCGCTCGGAAGCAAAATTGATCGATGGCTTTGAACGATTACCAAGGCAAGTACGTGACCGGAGGCACGTTCCTTTACGACGGAACGGTGCCGACGCGTATTGCCATTATCGCTAAAGATCACGATGCTAGCTACGCGCTTGCAGAGGCTGAAAACTGGCTAGAGCCTGGCGAAAAGCCAGCCCCTTTGGGTCCAAATGGAGTCCTGTATTATCAGCAGGGCGAAATCACCTCACACCTAACGCTCGCAGAAGCAAAGGCTTGGATCGACGCGAAGGGTTATGGCTCCATTGTATGGGATCAACTGCCTTAGCTGTAGTTTGTTGTGAAGTCGCAGACGAACGCTCCAAACATATCCTCCTGCCTCAGCCCCATCCGCCCCGGCGAGGGTTTGGCCGTGGCGCTCTTCTCCTCACCCGTGCAACGGGGGAGGTGGCCGCGAAGCGGACGGAGGGGGCGTCGGCCGCCGCCGTGACGCCCCCTCCGTCACGATGCTTATTCGCATCGCGCCACCTCCCCCGCGTTGCGGGTGAGGAGAAGGGGCGTGGGATCACACCTACTTGCCCCCACCTGACGGCTTCGCCGTCTGTCCGCCCCCATAAGGGGCGGAGCCTCGCGCACTCACCTGAGCTTTTCCCCCTATGGGGGAAGACGATCGCGAAGCGATCCGTAAGGGGCAAGTTCGTGAGCCGCCGCCTACTCCGCCGGCGACGTCACCGTCGCCCCGGCCGCGCGCAGACGGTCCAATACGCCGTTGGCCGGCAGCAGGAACGCCAAATCGACCACCGCCACCGTCACCCCCGGCCGCCCCAGCACCTCGGTCAGGGCCTGGGCCGAACCGGAAATCTGCTGATCCAGCAGGGCGGCCCCACCGAGCGCGCGCAGCAGGCAGCGCTGGGCGGCGGAGGCGGAATAGCGACCGCGCACGCTGGCCAGGTCGCCCACGGCCCAGTCGGCGCCGATGGTGGTGGCGTGGGCGGCGTCATATTCGGTCTCGGAGAGGATATCGCGCAGGCAGGCCAGCTGCTGGTCGTCGGACAGCTTGCCGACCACGCTCAACACCGGCCCCAGGCGGTACTGGCTCATCGCCTTGACCTTGACCCCCTTGGTCTTGGCCAGCCGCTCGATGGTGCTGACCGGCTTGGCTTCGGAAATGCCGGCCGCCTGGCGGAAGTCCGACATCAGGATGAAACCGGCCACCGCCGGCTTCCAGTCCTTGTAAGGAACGCCCGTGCGACTGGCCTGCTCGCGGATATTGACGAACCGCGCCCTGAGGTCCGGCGGCAGGCGATCTTCCAGGCGCTTGCCCAGCATGGGCTGGCGAACGCCGCCGCCGGCCGTCAGGAAGAACTTGGTGATCTGCAGCGGGCCGACCGAGGCCTCGGGCGGGACCAGCACCAGGCTGGCCTGGTCAAGGGCGCGGTTCAGCCGGGGGCTGTCCCACTTCAGCTGATGCGGCAGGGGCGGGGCCGAGCCCACCACATAGAGCTTGGCGCCGCCCTTCTCGACCAGCCACAGGGCCGGGCCGGGCGGCTTGGCGACCACCAGCAGTTCGGAGACCACGGCGCTGCCTGGATCCTGCGGGAAGAGTTCGATGGGCTGGGGCGGCGGGGTCTGGGCCTGGGCGGCGGGCGCGGCCAAGACTAGCACGGCCAGGGCCGCCAGGGCCGATGAGGTTCGCGTCATCCCGGTCTCCAGCACGTCGGACTCTGCGGAGATGGGTACTCTAATGCCGTGGCGAAAGCACGGCGGGCGGCAGGGCGGCCAGGGTCTCGGCCAGCAGCCGGCCCTCGGTGGAGCGGCTGGAGCCCTTGCGCCAGGCCACCACGATCTCGCGGCTGGAATGGTCGGAGTTCAGCGGCCGGATGGTGACCGGCGCGTTTTCGGCCAGGCCCGCGGCCACGGCCATCGACGGCAGGAACGACACCCCCAGGCCCGAGCCGATCATCTGCACCAGGGTGGGCAGGGAGGTGGCGGCGAAGCTCTCGTCGTCGTCCAGATTGACGTTGCGCGGCGGCTCCAAGCCGCAGGCGGCCAGGGCGTGGTCGCGCAGGCAGTGACCATCCTCCAGAAGGATCATGTCGTCGCCCCTCAGGCTCTCGGGATCGACCCGCTCGAAGGCGGCCATGCGATGGTTGGCGGGGGCGGCGGCCAGCAGCTCGTCATCCTCGACATGGGCCCAGTCCAGACCGGTCATGTCATAGGGCAGGGCGATCAGGGCGGCGTCCAGGGCGCCGGACTTCAGCGCGGCGATCAGCCGGTGGGTCAGGTCCTCGCGCAGATAGAGCTTCAGCTTGGGGAACTGGTCGCGCAGGGCGGGCAGGGCGCGCGGCAGCAGATAGGGGGCGACGGTGGGAATGACCCCCAGCTTGAACCGCCCGGCCAGGGGCTGGCCCGCCCCGCGCGCCGCCTGCACCAGATCCTCGGCCTGGGCCAGGATCGCCTCGCCCCGGCGCACGGCCTCCTGGCCGGCGGCGGTGAGGATCACGCCCGACCGGGCCCGATCGACCACCGGCGCGCCCAGGATCTTCTCCAGTTCCTGGATGCCGGCCGACAGGGTGGGCTGGGTGACATGGCAGGCCTCGGCGGCCCGGCTGAACGAGCCGTGCTCGGACAGGAGCTTGAGGTAGCGGAGCTGGCGCAGGGTGGGGAGCATGAGGGGGTATATAGGTGGGGTCTATCAATTAGCGAAACGGGAGGGTCTAGGTCTATGGCGGCGATGGTTAGAGACCGTCTCCCAGGGGAGGCGGTTGGCAAGAGCGCCGCTCCTGGAGAGCACCGCCACTGCTTTCGGCCTCGACCCCGACACTCGCGACCTGGCGTGAGCCACCGCCCCTTGCACAACATCCCTCCCCACCGTACCTCCGCCTCATGACTAGCGCCAAGATCTGCGGGCTTTCTACCCCCGAGACGCTCGCCGCCGCCGTGAACGGCGGCGCGGCGTTCGTCGGCTTCGTGTTCTTCGCCAAGAGCCCCCGCAATCTCACCCCCGAAGCCGCCGCCCGTCTGGCCGCCGCACTGCGCCAGGGGCCGGTCAAGACCGTGGCCGTCACCGTCGATCCCGACGACGCCCTGATCGACCGGCTGATGGCCACCCTCAAGCCCGACCTGATCCAGGTGCACGGCCGCGAGACCCCGGCCCGGGTCCGGGAGATCGGCGCCCGCTCCGGGGCCGGGATGATCAAGGCCTTCTCGGTCTCGTCGGCCTCCGATGTCGACAAGGCCGCCGCCTTCGACGGCGTCGTCGAGCACCTGATGTTCGACGCCAGGCCCGTGGAGGGCTCGGTCCTGCCCGGTGGCACCGGCGCGCGGTTCGACTGGAGCTTGCTGGAAGGCCGGCGCTTTTCGCGGCCGCATTTCCTGGCCGGGGGCCTGGATCCCTGGAACGTCGCAGAAGCGGTCAAGGCTTCGGCGGCGCCCCTGGTAGACGTTTCCTCTGGCGTGGAGCGAGGTCCCGGCCTAAAGGACCCGGCTCTGATCACGGCGTTCCTGGACGCCGTGAAACGCGTCTGAACCCTGGATGGTCCTTTGAACGTCCCAACGAACGCCCCCGCCAAGCCCAACGATTATTCGGCCTATCCCGACACCAATGGCCGGTTCGGCGAGTTCGGCGGCCGCTATGTGGCCGAGACCCTGATGCCGCTGGTGCTGGAACTGGGCGAGGCCTATGCCGCCGCCAAGGCCGATCCCGCGTTCCAGGCCGAGCTGACCAGCTTCAACACCCACTATGCCGGCCGGCCCAGCCCGCTCTATTTCGCCGAGCGCCTGACCGAGCATTTCGGTGGGGCCAAGATCTATTTCAAGCGCGACGAGCTGAACCACACCGGCTCGCACAAGATCAACAACGCCCTCGGCCAGATCCTGCTGGCCATGCGCATGGGCAAGACCCGGATCATCGCCGAGACCGGGGCCGGCCAGCACGGCGTGGCCACCGCCACCGTCTGCGCCCGCTTCGGCCTGCCGTGCGTGGTCTATATGGGCGCCACCGACGTCGAGCGGCAAAAGCCCAACGTCTTCCGCATGAACCTGCTGGGCGCGGAAGTGCGCCCCGTCACCTCGGGAACCGGCACCCTCAAGGACGCCATGAACGAGGCGATGCGCGACTGGGTGACCAATGTCGAGGACACCTATTACCTGATCGGCACGGCGGCCGGGCCGCACCCCTATCCGGTGATGGTCCGCGACTTCCAGAGCGTGATCGGCATCGAGGCCCGCGCCCAGATCCTTGAGATGGAAGGCCGGCTCCCCGACGCCGTGGTGGCCTGTATCGGCGGCGGCTCCAACGCCATCGGCCTGTTCCACCCCTTCCTGGCCGACGAGGGCGTGCGGCTGATCGGCGTCGAGGCGGCCGGCCATGGCGTCTCCACCGACAAGCACGCCGCCTCCCTGACCGGCGGCCGTCCGGGCGTGCTGCACGGCAACCGCACCTATCTGCTGCAGGACGACGACGGCCAGATCATCGACGCCCACTCGATCTCGGCGGGCCTGGACTATCCAGGCATCGGGCCGGAGCACTCGTTCCTGCACGAGATCGGCCGGGCCGAATATGTCTCGACCACCGACCAGGAGGCGCTGGACGCCTTCATGCTGTGCTCGCAGCTGGAAGGCATCATCCCGGCGCTCGAGCCGGCCCACGCCCTGGCCCGGGTCGGCGACATCGCTCGCGAGCTGGGCAAGGACAAGATCGTGGTGATGAATCTGTGCGGCCGCGGCGACAAGGACATCTTCACGGTGGCCGAGGCTCTCGGGCGGAAGATCTAGGGGCGATTTGACGTGACCAACGACCGTATCGACCGCCGTTTCGCGGCCCTGAAGGCTGAGAACCGCGCCGGCTTCGTGACCTATATCATGGCCGGCGATCCCGACGCCGCCACCACGCTGAGCGTGCTCAAGGGCCTGCCGGGGGCGGGGGCCGACCTGATCGAGCTGGGCTTCCCGTTCTCCGACCCGATGGCCGAGGGTCCGACCATCCAGCGCGCCGCCCAGCGTGGCCTGCGCTCGGGCATGACGCTGCAGGGCACGCTGGACCTGGTCGCCGCTTTCCGCCAGGGCGACAACGACACGCCGATCATCCTGATGGGCTACCTCAACCCGGTGCTCAATCGCGGGTTCGAAGCCTTCGCCGCCGCCGCTGCGACGGCCGGCGTCGATGGCCTGATCATCGTCGATTGCCCGCCGGAAGAGGCCGACCCCCTGTCGGACGCCCTGGAGGCCGAGGGCATCGCCCTGATCCGACTGGCCGCCCCCACCACCGACGACAAGCGCCTGCCGATGGTGATCCGCCGCACCTCGGGCTTCGTCTATTACGTCTCGGTGGCGGGCGTGACCGGCGTCAAGTCGGCCGACCCCGCCAATGTGGCCTTGGCCGTGACCCGGCTGCGCAATGCCTCGGGCCTGCCGGTCGCCGTCGGTTTCGGCATCCGCACACCGGAACAAGCCGCCGCCGTGGCCCGCGTGGCCGACGCGGCGGTGGTCGGCTCGGCCCTGGTGGACGAAATCGAGGCGGCCGCCCAGTTGAACGAAAACGTGACCGAGAAGGTTCTTCTCAAGGCGTCGGAGCTGGCTAAGGCTGTGCGATCGGCGCGACTCGAAATGGCGTGAGGCTAAAGGCTATGGCTATGGCTGAAACTCCGGGCCCCAAGAAGGGCGACAAGACCAAGGTCGGGGCCGAACGACGCGGCGGCTGGCTGTCGCGCATCGCCCCCGGCGTGCGCGGGGCGTTCGCCAGGCGCGAGACACCCGAGAACCTGTGGGTCAAGTGCCCCGACACCGGCGAGATGATCTACCGCTCCGACCTGGAGGCGGCCCTGTGGGTCACCCCGGCCGGACGCCACATGCGCATCGGCCCCGAGGCCCGCTTCAAGTTCACCTTCGACGACGCCGAATACGAGGTCCTGCCAACCCCGGCGGTGTTCGAGGACCCGCTGAAGTTCTCCGACGGCAAGCCCTACAAGGAGCGCCTCGCCGCCGCCCGCAAGGCGACCGGCGAACAGGACGCCATCGCCATCGCCTTCGGCGTGGTCGGTGGCGCGAAGGCCGTGGTTCTGGTCCAGGATTTCGCCTTCATGGGCGGCTCGCTGGGCATGGCCGCCGGTGAGGGCTTCATCGCCGCCGCCGAGGCCGCGATCGAGCGCCAGGTTCCGCTGATCGCCTTCACCGCCGCCGGCGGCGCGCGGATGCAGGAGGGGGCCCTGTCCCTGATGCAGATGGCCCGCACCACCTTGGCCATCAACCAGATGAAGGACGCCGGCCTGCCATACGTCGTGGTCCTCACCGACCCGACCACCGGCGGCGTCACCGCCTCCTACGCCATGCTCGGCGATGTCCACCTAGCCGAGCCGGGCGCCCTGATCGGCTTCGCCGGCCCCCGGGTGATCGAGCAGACCATCCGCGAGACCCTGCCGCCGGGGTTTCAGCGCTCGGAATATCTGGTCGAAAAGGGCATGGTCGACCGCGTGACGCCCCGCAAGGACCTGCCGGCGGTGCTGGGCTCGATCCTCGGCACGCTGATGATGGGGCGTTCGCTGAAAGCTGCGTAGTGCAAAGAGCTTTTCCCTCCCCGTCATGGGGAGGGGGACCACGAAGTGGTGGGTGGGGCTTCACTGCCGCAGACTCATCAAACCCCACCCGACCCCTTCGGGGCCACCCTCCGCATGACGGGGAGGGAAGGTTCAGAGACATGACCGACCATCTCCGCGCCCATGACGCCGCGCTGGCGCGGCTGCAGGCCCTGCATCCCAAGCTGATCGACCTGTCGCTGGTGCGCATGCGCCGGCTGTGCGCGGCGCTGGGCGAGCCGCAGACCAGGCTGCCGCCGGTGATCCACGTGGCCGGCACCAACGGCAAGGGTTCGACCGTAGCCTATCTGCGCGCCATCGCCGAGGCGGCGGGCTTGAGGGTCCATGTCTTCACCTCACCTCACCTGGTGCGGTTCGCTGAGCGGATCCGCCTGGCCGGAAGCCTGATCACCGACGAGCACCTTGCCGAAGTGCTGGACCGGGTCGAGGCGGCCAATGCCGGCCTGCCAATCACCTTCTTCGAGATCACCACCGCCGCCGCCTTCCAGGCCTTCTCCGAGGTCCCCGCCGACCTGTGCCTGGTGGAGGTCGGCCTCGGCGGCGTGCTGGACGCCACCAACGTGGTCAGCCCAGCCCTCAGCGTCATCGCTCCGATCGACATCGACCACCGCGAATTCCTCGGCGACACCCTGTCAGCCATCGCCCGGGAGAAGGCCGGGATCATCAAGCCGAACACGCCCGTCGTCTCGGCCCGTCAGGCCGAAGAGGCCGAACGGGTCGTCGAGCGCAAGGCCGATCTCGCCGAGGCCCCCCTGACCCTGATGGGCCGGGACTTCGACGCCTGGAACGAGCGGGGTCGGCTGCTGGTGCAGATGCAGGACCGCCTGCTGGACCTGCCGGCCCCCACCCTGCCGGGTGACCATCAGTTCGCCAATGCCGGCCTGGCGGTGGCCGCGATCCTGCTTCTGAACGACCCGCGCATCGACGAAGCGGCCATAGCCCAGGGCGTCGCCGGCGCGATCTGGCCGGCCCGCTTCCAGCGGCTGACCGCCGGCCCCCTGGCCGAGCGCGCCAAGGCGGCCGGCGCCGATCTGTGGCTGGACGGCGGTCACAACCCCCATGCCGGCCAGGCCGTGGCCCGGGCGCTGGGCGACCTGGCCGCCCGGGACGGCCGCCCCGTGGCGCTAGTCGCCGGCCTGCTGGCCAACAAGGACGCAACGGGTTTCTTCACGCCGTTCGCGCCGTTGAAGGCCAAGGTCTTTTCGGTGGCCTTCGAGGGTGGCGCCGCCGCCAGCGCCGCCCAGACCGCTGCGGCCGCCGAGCTGGCCGGACTGCGGGCCTGCGCCTGCGACAGCTTGGGCGCGGCGCTGGACAAGGCGCTAGCGATCGAACCGACGCCGCACGTGCTGATCTGCGGGTCGCTGTACCTGGCCGGCGAAGTGCTCGCGATGAGCCCGGAGACCTGGCCGACCTGATCCCCTCTGCCCTTCCGCGAGAGGGCAGCCTCGCGCAGCGAGGTCGGGTGAGGGTTGTTGATGAGATCAGCCGCGAACCGCGGTGCGGCCCCTCATCCGTCGGCCTTCGGCCGCCACCGTCTCCCGCAAGGGTAGAAGGAAATCAGACCAGGATGTTCAACAGCGAGCCCGGACGCAGAACCTTTTGCGGCGCCTCGCTTGGCTGCACGAACGGCCTCGCCGGGGCCTGACGTTGCGGCTGGGCCTGGGTCTGCAGCTGGACGGCGATCGGCGGGATGGCCGCGCGGGTCGGCGCCGCCTCGGCCACGGCCGCCTGGAAGAACGCCGCCGCGCGCGAGCCGCCAACGCCCGTCGAGCCCTGGGCGGGTCGTTGCGGGACGGGCTGCAAGCCGGCAGGGCGGATCGTACTCATGAGCGCGACTCTATCATGGTTAATGCAAAGTCGGCGAGCATGGTCAACACGCGGTTAATGGTCGCGGTTCTGAGTGATCTTTCAGTGCAGTTTGGCCAGCAAGTCCTGGACATTCGCGTCGGTCAGCGGCCCGCTGTGCTTGGCCAAGACCTTGCCATTCTCCCCGACCAGGAAGGTCTCGGGCACGCCGGTGACCCCGAACTCGATCCCGGCCCGGCCGTTGCGATCGACCAGCTTGACCGCGAACGGATCGCCCAGTTCGGCCAGGAACGCCCGAGTGCGGGCGGGATCATCCTTGTAGGCCACGCCGACCACGGTCACGCCGCGCGCCTTCAAGGCCATCAGCTGCGGCTGCTCCACGCGGCACGGGGCGCACCACGAGGCGAAGAAGTTGATCAGGCGCGGGCCGGCCACACCTTGGCGAGGGGGCGCATCGTGCACCGCGACCAGGGAGCCGTTGTCGAGATCGGGCAGGAACAGGGCCGGAACCGGCTTGCCGACCAGGGCGTGCGGCTGAACGTGGGGGTCGTGCTTCAACGCGTAGCCGGCGAACAGCACGCCCAAAGCGATCAGCACAATCAAGGGCGTAAAGCCGATCCAGCGCTTCACGACGGGCCCACCTCGCGGCGAGCGTCGCGCAGGGCCTGCAGCCGCTCAGCCTCACGCCGCCAGCGCCGGGCCGAGACCAGGCTGTCGGCGATCATCCAGACGAAGACGATGGCCGTCAGGGCGAAGGCTGGCCAGAGGTAGATCGCGTATTTGCCAGCGTCGAAATCGAACTGCATGCCGCTAGCCCTCCGCCGCCTGCAGCGCCAAGGCGCGGGCCTTGCGCCGCCAGACCCCGGCGCGAATCCGCACCAGCCACAGCGCCCCGAAGGCCGCCAGATAGGCCAGGGTCATGATCAGCATCGGCCAGGCATAGACCGCCGGCAGGGCGTCGCCCGGCTTGGCCATCAGGGTGGAGCTGCCTTGGTGCAGGCTGTTCCACCACGCGACCGAGAACTTGATGATCGGCAGGTTGATCAGGCCGACCAGGGCCAGGATGGCGGCGGCGCGGGCGGCCTTGGCCTCGTCCTCCAGCGCCGAGCGCAGGGCCAGATAGCCGAGATAGAACAGCAGCAGCACCAGCACCGAGGTCAGGCGCGCGTCCCACACCCACCAGGTTCCCCACATTGGCTTGCCCCACAGCGAGCCGGTGGCCAGGGCCAGCACGGTGAAGGCCGCGCCCAGCGGCGCGCAGGCCACGGCGGCGGCGTCGGCCAGGGCGTGGCGGAACACCAGGGACAGCAGGCTGGCGATCCCCAGGCACAGATAGACGAACATGCTGATGACCGCGGCCGGCACGTGGATGAACATCATCCGCACGGTGTCGCCCTGCTGATAGTCCTCAGGGGCGGCGAAGGTCAAAACCAAGCCAGCCACGGCAAGCACTGTGGCGACGGCGCCGAACATCGGCGCGGCCCAGCGCGAAAAGACCATGAACCGCTCGGGGTTGGTCAGGAAGTCCAGCGGGTGGTGAGGTTCACGGGCGCCCATACCGGTGCATTAGAAGACCTGAGGGGCGCCCGCAATCCCAACCGCGAGGTCAGTCGGCCTTGCCCGGCGCGGGCGGCCGGCCGGCTGGGCCGGCTTTCAAGTGGCGAAATTCGACATGGCGCATCATCGGGCCATGGTCGCCCGCCATCGGACCCAGGGCGTCGAAGGCCTTCTGCTGGCTGGGCGACATCGCGGCGTAGAAGCTTCGGGTGGCGTCAATGCGCGCCCTGGCGCGGGCCAGGAACTCGGTCTCCCGGTCAAGGCGCTCGGGCGTGGTCAGGCGTTTGGGCGGACCGTCGTCGGATTTTGGACCGGGCCCCTCCTCGCGATGATCCTTGGGCGCGGTGGCGGCCAGATAGGCCTTCAGCGCGCCGTCCTGGTCGGCGCGCAGTTGCAGCACGTCGCGCAGGTGCTGCGCTTGGGCCTCCGGATCGAAGCGATGATGGCGCATCATCGGACCGCCGGGGCCACCGGGACCATCATCCATCATCGGGGGCGGACCGGGCGGTGGCGGACCGTTCTGGGCGACGGCGACTGCGGCGGAAAGGCTGAGTGCGACCCCGGCCATGATGGCCAGGCGGCTTGGTGAAAGGCGCATGTTGATGGCTCCAGTGACGTCCCTGATCGCAACCTCCCGCCGCCGTGTAACGTGGGAATGTCAGAACCACCCGCCAATGTTGCAGGATTGACGAACGCGGCCGGCGCAAGCGTTTGATAGCGGGCGACACTCGCCGTTCCAACCGGAGGCCCCTTCTATGCTCTATCTGATCGCCAAGGCCGCGCTGTCCGGGGTGATCATCGCCCTGGTCTCGGAGATCGCAAAGCGCCAGCCCGGCTTCGGCGCCTTTGTGGCGTCGCTGCCGCTGATCTCGATCCTGGGCATGATCTGGCTGTGGCGCGACATCCACGACGTCGGGCGGATGGCCACCCATGTGGAGGCGACCTTCTGGTATGTGCTGCCGTCGCTGCCGATGTTTCTGATCGTTCCGGCCCTGCTGCGTCGCGGGATCGGCTTTTGGCCCGCGCTGCTGACAGGGTGTGGCGTGACCATCGGGCTCTATCTGTTGATGACCGCCGTGGGGCCAAGGTTTGGGCTGAAGCTCTAGCCGCGTGGCGCCGGCGCCCGAACTCCGGCAAGAGGCCCTGATGGAAAAACGCGTCGCCTTTCTCGCGCTCGCCTTGGCCGGCGCCTGCTGGGGCCTGGGCTTTCCGCTCGGCAAGTTCATCCTGACCGAGACCGACGCCGCCCACATGGTGCTGCTGCGGTTCGCGACGGCGGCGATCGCGGCTGCCCCCTTCGCCTTGGCCAGGGCCGAGACCCGGGCGCTGTTTCGCTCGCCGGTGATCCTGGCGGCCGGCGCCTTCTATGGCATCGCCTTCATGGTGCAGTTCGAGGGCCTGGCCCATGTCAGCGTCACCCTTGCGGCCCTGCTGGTCGGCGCGATGCCGGCCCTGATCGCCATCAGCGCCAGGCTGCTGGGCGAGAAGGTCAGCCGCGCCTCCTGGCTGGGTGTCGCCGCCGCGACCCTCGGCGCGGCCCTGATCGCCGGTAAGCCGGACGGGGCGGGCTCGCCGCTGGGGGTGGCCTTGTCGCTGGGTTCGCTGCTGATCTTCCTGGCCTGGCTGCTCGTGCTACGCCGCGCGCCGCCGTCGCCGACCCCGATGGCCATACCGGCGGTGACGGTGATCGTCGCCACCTTCACGGTCCTGCCGATCGCCCTGTTGATGCACGGCCCGCCCAAGCTGGGCCTCAGCCCCCTGGTCTGGACCGCCGTGGTCGGCCAGGGCGTGTTGGCGACCCTGCTGGCCACCGCCGCCTGGTCGTTTGGCGCGGCCCGCGTCGACGCCGCCAGCGCCGGCGTGTTCATCAATATCGAGCCGCTGATGGGCGCCAGCCTGGGGGTCATGCTGTTTGGCGACCACCTGACCTTCGCCCTGGGGGCCGGCGGCCTGATGATCATCGCCGGCAGCTTCATCGTGGTGCTGGGCGAGCAGCGCGAAGCGCCGGTCACGGCGAGCGCCGGGCCGATCTAGGGGGTGCGTCGCGGGTTTTGGTTGGGCCGAACTCCGCGCCCTAATCCAGGGCGTTGCGACAAGCCGCCGCCATGGCGATTGGACTTAGCGCCACCGCCGCTGCCGAATAGGCCAGCAAGAGCAACAGCCCGCCTGTCCAGGGCAGGCCGCCGGCCAGGGCGTCCAGCGCCCCGGCGCCAAAGATCACCGGCGGCACGTAGAGTGGCAGGACGATCACCGCCACCAGCAGGCCGCCGCGCTTGCTGCCCAGAGCCAAACTGGCCCCCAGTCCCCCGAGGAACGAGAAGGCCAGGCCGCCGGCCAGGGCGCAGGGGATCAGCAGCGGGATGATGTGCGGCGAGGCCCCCAGGCCCAGGGCGGCGGCGGGCGCGGCCAGGGCCAGGGGCGCGCCGGCCGCCAGCCAATGGGCCAGGCACTTGGCCACGGCCACGGCTTCCAGCGGCGCGGGACCGAGCGCCAGCAGGTCCAGCGCCCCGTC
Source organism: Caulobacter sp. DWR2-3-1b2 (assembly GCF_049896345.1). NCBI lineage: Bacteria > Pseudomonadati > Pseudomonadota > Alphaproteobacteria > Caulobacterales > Caulobacteraceae > Caulobacter > Caulobacter sp. DWR2-3-1b2. The sequence continues at coordinate 858,981 of NZ_JAFCUC010000001.1, forward strand.
CTCGAAGTCGCGCTCAAACAGCCGCTCCAGCGACAGCAGGGCGGCCAGGGCGAGGGCCAGCCAGGCGATACCGGGGGCCAGGCTCGCCAGCCGTTCGGGGGCTCGGCCGGCCGCCAAAGGCAGCAAGGTGACCACGCAGCCATAGAAGGCCAGGGCCAGCAGGGGTCCGCCGCCCTTGCCCCAGGCCAGGGCCAGCTCGCGGCGCAGCAGGATCAGGAACGCCCTCATCCTCGCATGTCCTGGGCGCCGATCTCCACGACCCGGCAAGGCACAGGGAGCGGATCATGCACCGCCGCTAGGATCATGCCGCCGCCGGCCAGGTGCTGGGCCATCACGGCGCCGAATCCCTCGCGGTGACCGGCGTCCAGCGGGGCCATCGGCTCGTCCAGCAGCCAGAGCGAGCGGGGGCTGGCCAGCAGCCGCGCCAGGGCGACCCGCCGACGCTGGCCGGCCGACAGGCGGCGGACCTCGAGGTCGAGCAGGCGGTCGAGGTCGAGTTTCGAAGCGGCCGCGCGCGCCGACGCTTCCGACCCGCCGGTCCAAAGAGTCTGGAACAGCAGCTCCTCCCAGGCCGAGCGGGTCGATTTCAGGCCGTCGTGATGGCCGACCATGTGCAGGCCCTCGGCCCGGGCCGCCTCGGCCTCCAGCTCGCCCGCCTCACCCTCGAACAGAATAGTCCCTTCCGCCGATCTCAGAAGTCCCGCCACGGCGCGCAGCAGACTGGTCTTGCCCGCGCCATTTCGTCCCGTAAGGGCCACGGCCTGGCCCGCCTGAATCTCAAGGTTCAGGCCCGAGAACAGCCGCCGCTCGCCACGAACAAGACCTAGGTCCTTGATGCGAATAGTTCTCAACATGGGTCCAAAGCCCTCAAGACCCTGCCCTGTGCATGGACGTTGACGCAGACCAAGGCTAAGAGACCCTCGGCCGTCACCCTCCAACCTGGATGGGATGTACGCGGCGCGGGGATGGACGCTGTGGGTCCGCCTCGAGCGCGCGATCCCGGGAGTGGTTTTCCGGCGGCCGTGGACAGAGAAGGGATCCTTCACAATGGCGTCCGTAGACAGCCTCAAAACCCGCCGCGAACTCGTCGTCGGCGGCAAGACCTACGTCTATTACAGCCTTCGCGCCGCCGAGGAAGCCGGTCTGGTCGACACCAGCAAGCTACCCGTGTCGATGAAGGTGCTGCTGGAGAACCTGCTGCGCTACGAGGACGGTGTCTCGGTGCGCGAAGACGACCTCAAGGCCGTGGCCAGCTGGGTCAATAACAAGGGCGCGGTCGAGCACGAGATCAGCTTCCGCCCGGCCCGCGTGCTGATGCAGGACTTCACCGGCGTTCCCGCCGTCGTCGACCTGGCCGCCATGCGCGACGCCATGGTGTCGCTGGGCGCCGATCCGGCCAAGATCAACCCGCTGAACCCCGTCGATCTGGTCATCGACCACTCGGTGATGGTCGACAATTTCGGCTCCTCGCACGCCTTCGGCGACAACGTCGCCAAGGAATATGAGCGCAACCTCGAGCGCTACCGCTTCCTGCGCTGGGGCTCGTCGGCCTTCAACAACTTCCGCGTCGTGCCCCCCGGCACCGGAATCTGTCACCAGGTGAACCTCGAATATCTGGCCCAGACCGTGTGGACCAGCGAAGCCGAGGGCGAGACCCTCGCCTATCCCGACACCGTCGTCGGCACCGACAGCCACACCACCATGGTCAACGGCCTGTCGGTCCTGGGCTGGGGCGTGGGCGGCATCGAGGCCGAGGCGGCCATGCTGGGCCAGCCGATTCCGATGCTGATCCCGGAAGTCATCGGCTTCAAGATGACCGGCGCCATGCCGGAAGGCGCCACCGCCACCGACCTGGTGCTCACCGTCACCCAGATGCTGCGCAAGAAGGGCGTGGTCGGCAAGTTCGTCGAGTTCTACGGCGAGGCCCTGGCCACCCTGACCCTGGAAGACCAGGCGACCATCGCCAACATGGCCCCGGAATACGGCGCGACCTGCGGCTTCTTCCCGATCAGCGCGGCGACCATCGCCTATCTGAAGGGCACCGGCCGCGACGCCGCCCGCGTGGCCCTGGTCGAGGCCTATGCCAAGGAACAGGGTCTGTGGTGGGAGCCCGGCGTCGCCGAGCCGGTGTTCACCGACCATCTGGAACTGGACCTGTCGGCCGTCCTGCCGTCGCTGGCCGGCCCCAAGCGTCCGCAAGACCGCGTGCTGCTGACCGAGTCGGCCGTCAAGTTCGCCGAGAGCCTGGCTGGTGAGTTCGGCAAGGCCGACAGCGTCGACCTGCGCGTGCCGGTGACGGGCGAGAACTTCGACGTCGGTCACGGCGACGTGGTCATCGCGGCCATCACCTCGTGCACCAACACCTCCAACCCTAGCGTCCTGATCGCCGCCGGCCTGCTGGCCAAGAACGCGGTGGCCAAGGGCCTGAAGACCAAGCCCTGGGTGAAGACCTCGCTGGCCCCTGGCTCGCAGGTGGTCACCGACTATCTGGCCAAGGCCGGCCTGACCAAGCACCTCGACGCCCTGGGCTTCAACCTCGTGGGCTACGGCTGCACCACCTGCATCGGCAATTCTGGCCCGCTGCCGGAAAACGTCAGCAAGTCGATCAATGAGGCCGACCTGGTCGCCTGCAGCGTGCTCTCGGGTAACCGCAACTTCGAAGGCCGGGTGAACCCCGACGTTCGCGCCAACTATCTGGCCTCGCCACCGCTGGTGGTGGCCTACGCCCTGGCCGGCTCGATGAAGATCGACCTGACCACCCAGCCGCTGGGCCAGGACAAGAAAGGCAATGACGTCTTCCTGAAGGACATCTGGCCGACCAACGAAGAGATCGCCACCGTTCAGCGCAAGGCGGTCACCGAGAAGATGTTCGCCACCCGCTACGCCGACGTCTTCAAGGGCGACAAGAACTGGCAGGGGATCAAGATCTCCGGCGGCCAGACCTACGCCTGGGAAGGTGACAGCACCTATGTGCAGAACCCGCCCTACTTCCCCAACATCTCGATGACGCCGGCTCCGGTCGTCGACATCGTCGAAGCGCGCGTCCTGGCGGTGTTCGGCGACTCGATCACCACCGACCACATCAGCCCTGCCGGCTCGATCAAGAAGACCAGCCCGGCGGGCGAGTATCTGATCGCCCACGGCGTCGACGCCTTGGACTTCAACGGCTATGGCGCGCGTCGCGGCAACCACCAGGTGATGATGCGCGGCACCTTCGCCAACATCCGGATCCGCAACAAGATCACCCCGGACATCGAAGGCGGCGTGACCAAGCACTTCCCCTCGGGCGAGGTGATGTCGATCTATGACGCGGCCATGAAGTACCAGGCCGAGGGCCGTCCGGCCGTCGTGTTCGGCGGCAAGGAATATGGCACGGGCTCGTCGCGCGACTGGGCCGCCAAGGGCACCAAGCTGCTGGGCGTCCGCGCGGTGATCTGCGAAAGCTTCGAGCGGATCCACCGCTCGAACTTGGTGGGCATGGGCGTCCTGCCGCTGCAGTTCCTGCAGGAGGGCTGGCAGAAGCTGGAACTGACCGGCGAGGAGATCGTCTCGATCCGTGGCCTTCAGGATCTGTCGCCGCGCAAGCAACTGATCGTCGAGCTCTATCGCCCGACCGATGGCCGCATCGCCCGCTTCCCGGTCCGCTGCCGGATCGACACCCCGACCGAGCTTGAATATTTCAAGAACGGCGGCGTGCTGAACTACGTGCTGCGCAACCTGGCCAAGGCTGACTGACGCCAGAGCGTTTTGGGTTCTCGAGCCTGCGAATGAGAGAGCCGGGTCCGTTGGGCCCGGCTTTTTCTTTGAGCTTTTCGCGCGTCGGGATGCTTTTCCCCGTGAAAAGCCGCCTTCACGGCCTCGTGAACGGTCACGAGGCGCGATCTTGGCTTAAGTGCGCGCACATGCGTCAGGCCTTTCTCTCTCTCGTCGCCGCCACCTTCGCCAGTCTTGCGGCGGGGCCGGCGTTCGCCGCCCAGCCGCCGGTGGTGGTCGAGCTGTTCACCGCCCAGGGCTGCTCGTCCTGCGCCAAGGCCAACCAGGTCGTCGCCGACCTTGCCGACGACAAGGGCGTGCTGGCCCTGACCTATTCGGTCGATTACTGGGACTATCTGGGCTGGACCGACACCTTCGCCAAGCCGGCCTTCGCCGCCCGCCAGCGCGCCTACGCCCAGAAGTTCTCGCAACGCGACGTGCCGACCCCGCAGGTGGTGATCGCAGGCCGCGAGCAGGCTTCCGGCGCCAAGGCTGAGGCGGTCGAGAGCCTGGTCAAGGCGGCGGCCAAGGCTCCGTTCAATCCGCCGGACATGGAATTTGTCGGGGCCGGCGCGCGCGTCGCGGTCGGCTCGGGACCCGCCCCGCGCGGCGGCGGCGAGGTCTGGCTGGTGCGCTATGATCCGCGGGAGCAGGATATCGTGGTCAAGCGCGGCGACAATCGCGGCCAGACCCTGGTTCACCGCAACGTGGTGCGCGAACTGGTCAAGCTGGGTCCGTGGAATGGCCGACCCAAGCTGTATCGCCTGTCCAAGGCCGCAGACGAGGGGCTGAAGACCGTCGTCATCGTCCAGGGCGCCAAGGGGGGCCGGGTGATCGGGGTCCTGCAGGAAGACACGAAGTAGCAAGTCCTCCCCTTGTGGGCAGGGCAGTCGCGAAGCGATCGGTGAGGGGAGTTCGAGGATCGTCAATCCTGGAACCGGCCGCCTGCCAATACGCTCCCCCCTCCGTCGGCTGCGCCGACACCTCCCCCACAGGGCAGGGGAATCGCACATGAAATGAGGCCTTGCTTGCAGGCCTGTGACTTTGGGATTCTGAAGGTGTCTCCGCAGCTGGAGGTCATTCTATGTTTGTTCCTCGAAGCGTTTGAGGATGTTCCCGATCTTCGTGACCTCATCGCTAGAAAACGGGGACACGGCGGTCTCAACCGGTCATCGCAACGGCTCTTTCGAATACTTCGGCGGGTGTCTGGAAGTCGAGGGTTTTGCGAGGGCGGTTGTTGATTTCGAGGGCGACGGCGTCGAGTTGCTCCTGGGTGATGGCCGACAGGTCCGCGCCCTTGGGGAAGTATTGCCGCAGCAGGCCGTTGGTGTTTTCGTTGCTGCCGCGCTGCCAGGGGCTGTGGGGATCACAGAAATAGACCTGGACGTTGGTGGCCATGGTGAAGCGGGCATGCTGGGTCAGTTCCGAGCCGCGGTCCCAGGTCAGGGTGCGCATCAGGTGATCGGGCAGGGCCTGAACCTGGCGGGCGAGGGCGTCCACGACAGTCTCGCTGGTCTTGGCGCCGATGCGCACGAGTTGCACCAGGCGCGACCGCCGCTCGACGAGCGTGGCGATTTGCGATGAGACGCCCCCCATCAACAGATCGCCTTCCCAGTGGCCTGGCAGGGCGCGGTCCTCGGCCTCGGCGGGCCGTTCGCGGATCGAGACCGCCTCAGGAATCAGGCTGCGCTTCATGCCTTGCGACCGGGCCCCGTGCGCCCGCCGCATCAGTTTCCGGGATCGCAGCGCACCCAGGAGCTCACGCCTCAGGACCCCTCGGGCCTGAATGAACAGGCTCTTGTAGATCGTCTCGTGCGACACCTGCATCGCGCTCTCCTGCCCATGGCTGCGCTTGAGCCAGCCGGCGATCTGCTGCGCAGACCACTTCTGTTCCAGCTTGGCGGCGACCAAATCCCGCAGATCGGGCCGCCGCGCCAGCAGGCATGGCTTGGGACGGCGGGCGCAAGCGATCGCCCGCTGCTGCGCCGACAGAGCGCGGTAACCCTGCCGCCCGCCGCTATGGGTCACTTCACGGCTTACGGTCGAAGCGCTTCGCCTTAACCCACGAGCGATCGCCCGAAGAGACAGCCCCGCGACGAGCCCACGCGAAATCTCCTCACGCTCCGCCACCGTCAGCGCCGATGAACGCTCTCGGCGCTCCTGCGGCCCGATCCCGCCGCTGGCCCGGATAATGTTGAACACGTTCGGCGTGGAGCGCTCCAGCGCTCTGCCGATCTCCACCAAGGTCTCGCCGCGCTTCCAGCGCGCCCAGAGCTCCCGACGCTGCCCATCCGTCAACCGAACCCGACGACCCATCCCAACCTCGCCTCAACCGCTACAATCCATAGCCGTTGCGATGACCGGTTGAGACCGCCCACACTCTTTTTGACGCCGTCCAGGTCGTGGTGAAGGCCGGCTAACACCGTCCTTTTGGGAGCCGAACACGGCGCCCGTCGCCCCAATCCGAGGCGCCATGTTGCGCCGTTACCTCCACGGCCCCGGCGCCGACGAGCCGCTGGTCTGGTGCGCGAGCGGCGCTGCCACGCCGCCCGCCGCCAGTCGCCGCTGGTTGGCCGCCGACCAGCAGGGCTCGATCATCGCCACCACCGACAGCGCCGCTGCGGTGACCACCACCACCAACACCTATGACGAGTACGGCATTCCCGCGCGGGCAACAGCGGCCGCTTCAAGTTCATCGGCCAGGTCTGGCTGCCCGACTTCGGCGCCTATCATTACAAGGCCCGCGCCTATTCGCCCACGTTGGGGCGGTTTCTCCAAACCGACCCCATCGGATATGAGGACGGCCTGAACTGGTACGCCTATGTCGGCAATGACCCAATGAACCATGGCGATCCGACGGGCACGGAGACGGGTACCGCCTATAAAATTGATTGGGAGGCAGGGGGCGGCAAAGCGAGCTGGAGCGGTGCGGATTCGCGCGCGTTCTTGAATCTTCCTGGCATGAAGATCAGCCTGAGTATCATTGCTGGCTATGGGTGTGCCGCCGCGCCCAGTGCTTGTGGGAAAGTTGCGATCGGAGCCGGCGCTGGCGCCGTCGTAAATGGGGCCTTTTCAGCTGCTGAAGGTCACGGACCGGGGCAAGTATTGACCGACGCGCGCAAAGGGGCTGTTTCGGGGGCGGCAACGTCTGTGGCGGCGATCGCGACCGGTGGGCAAAGTCGCACAACAAAAGCGCTCGCGGTAGGTTCAGCCTCCGCCGCCGCCTCAAAGGCACAAGGAGGGAGTTATTTTGATGCTGGGCTGTCTGGGGTCGTCTCTGGAGGCGTTGAGTTTTTGACGGGTAATGCTGGAGCTAGCAATGCAGCAGCCCTTGGTTTGGAAGGTCCTCTTGGCGATATCGTAAAATCTGTAGTCAAGAAGACCGTTGGCGGGTTCATAAAGGAGCCAACCAAAGCTGGCTGTCAGAACGTAAATGGTGGTCAAAAATGCTAGAAATACGCCGCGCAATAATTGTTTCCCTAAAGGTAACGTTGGGGTTTTGCGCTTTGGGCGCGATAGGTGTCGCATATATTCTATTTAGTCAGGGATTTGAGTTCACGAGGTCCGAGATATTTCATGGATATCTGCTGCTTTGGCTGAAAGTCACGCTTGCAGTTGCTGCGTTTTCAGGGGTCATGAGCTTTCTGGAGGGGCGCAAGGAAGGCTAGCGTTGTAACCTGGATCCGCTGCGCCGATCGCTCGCTACGGCACCCTGTGGGGGCGCGCTCCGCGATCGGCTCCACTTGCGCCGTGATTTATCGATAATCGATCTGTGGAATGTAATTATCTGTACAGATGTTGTCGATAATCCGTAATTTTATGTAATTATCTGTAACTTCGCTGGCGGTTCCGCTCGCGTGCCGCGATCGGTTGGTTTTGGACCCCCTTAAGAGGGTCTTTGGGCGGTCAGATCAGCGCCAAAATCCCCTTAAATCGGCACTACAGCGAAAGAGGGACACACACTCTTATTTTGGGCGCGATCCACGTCCGGGATCTGAAAGGGCCGCCCCATGACGCCTTCGCAGACCACGCCCCAATCTGGCGACCGCCTTGTCGCCGCTATCGATGCCCAGACGGTAGCGATCGAGCGCGCGATGATGAAAGCGTTCTGGACCTAGATCGTCGGCCCGACGGTAATCATGTCGGTGGCCATCACCGCGTTCGTGGTCGTGTGAAGGCCGGCTGACACCGCCCTCCTGGTCGCCGATCGTGGCGCCAATCGCCCCAACCCGAGGGGGGCTGTCCCCGTGCCGGAAGACCGCCTCGGGCGGTGACCTGGAAACCCACCAAGCCCTCCGAAAACGACCCCGGCAAATGAGGGCAGAAAGCAGGGTCACGTCACGTACACCTGCGGTTCAGCTAGCGTGTTGAAAAGCCAGATGGTGTGATCGATCGATCCACGAGGAGAAATATTCCGATCACCGCAATGGCCTCAAGAGGCCGCTACCTTGTCTGGAACTCTCATCGCGGAAACCATCTTGGCCAGGGTTCATATGCGGACACCTCAAAAGGCCGGACATATGAAAGCAAGCGATCTGATCCAAACGACTGCCTATCAACTTGCGAGGAGGGGGTCGTCCACATATGAGGTGAGCCCGTATTGGTTTGGGGTGGTCGGAACACGGGTTCACTGTGTCGGCGACGCAGAGGGCCAGTGCGCCGTCGAGGAAATCTCGCCGCCGTAAAACCTCATTGGGTTTCAGACTCCGGCTTTGCAATGGCGTCTTCCAAACGTGCTCGCCAGATCGCCAGCGCGGACCGTGCGGTCGTCAACGCCGCGCGTGCGGTTTTAAGGGCTTTTGTCGTGTCGGCTTCTGGCATGCAGCTCGCTTCGAGACTCAGCGCAGCAGCCGTCAGCCGAACCATGCCCACTGTTCCAGCAGAGCCAGCGATCCGGTGGGCTTCGCAACGCAACGTTTCAACATCATCGGTCACGAGCAGCTCTAGCAACTGGTCCTGCAGCATCGCTACGAATGTGAGCGTCGCAGCACCCATGGCGGTCTCAAAGGCCGCGCAGGCCGAGAGCTCGTCGGCGAGGCTGGGCTCGCTCGCCTCGGCTTGGCTCACCGCCTCTTCAGCCCCATCAAAGGCCTGTGCCAACGCCTTGGCCAGCAGGTCCGGCGAAAGCGGCTTGAGCAGATGACCCTGCATGCCCGCCTCCAGGCAGGACGCGATCTGGTGGGCGCCGCCGCTGGCGGTCAAGGCCAGGATCGGCAGTTGCAGATAGCCTTCAGCGCGAAGGGTCCGGGTCGCGGCGATCCCGCCCATCACCGGCATGTGGACGTCCATCAGCACGAGGTCGACCGGCTCGGCGCGAACCGCATTGATCGCGGCTTGACCGTCTTCGGCCAGGATCACCTCGCAGCCAAGCTGTTCGAGCAGCACGCGGCAGAGCTCGCGATTGATCGCGACGTCGTCCACGACGAGCACCAGCCGGCCAGGATAGAAAACCCGCGCGACGGGCTGCGCGGTTTGGATCGCGGCCTGGACGCCAACGGGTAAAGCCAGTTCCAGCCAGAAGGTCGCCCCCTCGCCTTCGTCACTGTCGCAGCCGGTGGCGCCGCCCATAAGCTCGATCAGTTCGCGCGAGATCGCTAGTCCAAGGCCAGTCCCGCCGTAGGTGCGGCTGATCGTGCTGTCAGCCTGCGAGAACCGCTTGAACAGCGCCGCCTGTTTCTCGGACGAGATGCCGATGCCGTTATCACGGACCGAGATACGGACGGCTTGCCGGCCCTTGTCCATCGCGAGACACCGCACGTCGACAACGATTACTCCGACTGCGGTGAACTTGATCGCGTTCGACAGGAAGTTCAGCAGCACCTGACGCAGCCGGAACTTGTCGCCGATCAGCACTCCGGCGTCATCGCCGGTCAAGGTCAGGCGGAGGCCCTTTTCGGCGGCGCGTGGTTCGACCATCGCCAACGCCTCGGAAACCAGATCGCAGACGAGGAACGGGCGCGCTTCCAGCTCGACCGCGCCGGCCTCGAGCTTGGAGAAATCGAGCAGATCGTTGATCAGGGTGTTGAGGGACTCGCCTCCCTCGCGGACGATGCCGACCCGGTGGCGATCCTCCTCGGTGAGATTGGCGCTCTCCGCCAGGAGACGGGAGAATCCAATCACGCCGGTCAGCGGCGTGCGCAGTTCGTGGCTCATATTGGCCAGGAAATCGCTCTTGGCCTGGTTGGCCGCCTCGGCCGCATCCTTGGCCGACGATAGCTGCGTGGCCATTGCGGCCAGGGATAGGGTTTGCTGCTCAAGCGCCTCCTGCGCCTCTATCCGGGCGGTCAGATCCTGCACCTGGCCGATGAAGTGGCGTACCGACCCGTCCGCTTCGCGCATGGCGCTGGCCGTCAGGCTAACCCAGACGATCTGGCCGTCCTTGCGGATATAGCGCTTGTCGATGGCGTAGCTGGTGATCTCGCCCGCCACCAGCCGCTGAAGCAGAGCAAGGTCGGCTTCCAGATCGTCGGAGTGGGTTATGGTCTGGAAATCGAGCGACAGAATCTCGGCCTCTTCATAGCCAATCAACTGACAGAAGGCCCCGTTGATCTTCACGAAGCCGCCATCCGGCGCCACCAGCGCCATGCCGATCGCCGCATAGTGGAAGGACGTTTCGAAAAGCTCGAGTTGCGCTGTGCGCTCGCTAATGTCGTGCATCAGCGCCGTGAACTGCCAGCCGGCTGGGCCCTGGGTGGCGCTGATCGCCAATTCGATCGGAAAGGTCTCGCCCGACTTCCGGCGCGCCGGCACCTCGATCCGTCGATCGAGCACGACGCCGACGCCGGTCTTGAGGAAGCGCTGCATGCCTTCGGAGTGCGCGTCTTGCTGGGCTTCGGGAACGATCAGCCGCGCCAGGCTCTGCCCCACGGCCTCCTGAGCCGACCAGCCGAAGGTCACTTCGGCAAAGCGGTTCCAATCGGTCACCAGGCCAGCTTCGTCGATGGTGACGATCGCCTGATAGGCGTCAGCGATGATCCGGCCAACCCGCGCCTCGCTGGCGCGTAGATGCGCCTCAAGCGTGCGACGCTCCGCTATGTCACGGATGACCACGACCATGGCCGAGGGCGCGCCGAGCGCGTCACGGACAAGGTGGAAGCGGCTCTCGACCCAGACCTCATGCCCATCGTGGTGCAGGGCGCGATGCTGCAGCACCGCGTCCTCGCGTCCCGCCGCCATCGCCTGGAAGATCCCGAGTATCTCGGCGCGGTCAGCGGGATGCACGAAGGCGTGGGCCGGCAGGCCGACCATGTCTTCCCGGCTATAGCCGAGCAGCCGCTGGATCGCCGGAGAGATATAACTGCTGGAGCCGTCGAAGGCGATGCGAGTGACCACATCGCCGATGTTTTCGGTCAATAGCTTGTAGAGGCTTTTGCTGCGGCGAATTTTTTCGATAGCCTCCTGCTGCTCGGTGACATCTTGGATGACGCCGAACAAGGCCGTCAGGCGTCCGCGCTCGTCGAGTTCGGCGGCGGAACGAACCACCGCGCGACGCATCGTTGAGTCAGGGCGCAGGATTCGGACATCGAGATCATAGCCGCTCGCCGTCGCCAGCGCGTTGGCGAAGGCCTCGCGAAGCTCGGCCTGATCCTCTAGGGGGTGAAACGACAAAAGATCGACAGCCCCTGGATCGAACCCAGCCGGATCCACGCCATAGAGGCGATAAACCTCATCGGACCAAGTCACCCGCCCGCCGTGGACTTCATACCGAAAGCGGCCCACGCCGGAGATAGCCTCGGCCAGTCCAAGCATGCGCTGTTGCTCGGCAAAGGCCCGCTCCAGGCGGGCGGCGTGCAATCGCTCGACGACGAGATCGGCCAAGGCGCGCAGCTGCGCAAGTTCCGCGTCGGAGGGCCTGGGCCGCGGCTTGGTGTCGATGACGCACAGGGTGCCAAGGTTATGGCCTTCGCGGTCGGTGAGGACCGCACCGGCGTAGAATCGAATGTTTGGCGCGCCGGTGACGAGGACACTCTGCCTGAACCGAGGGTCTCGCGAGGCGTCGGGCACAACCATGATCGCCTGCGGGCCCAGTTCGATGGCATGGGCGCAGAACGCCAGCTCGCGGGAGGTCGAACAGGGCTCAAGTCCGATGCGAGCCTTGAACCACTGCCGGTGATCATCGACTAGCGACACCAGAGCGATCGGCGCGTCGAACAGTTGCGCCGCCAGGCCCGTGATCTGGTCGAAGCCCGGTTCCGGATCGGTGTCCAGCACCCTAAAAGAGCGCAGGGCGGCGAGTCGGGCGGTTTCGGCAATCGAGACGCTCATGCGCCGGTTATGCGCCCAATGAAAACAGGCGCCCGTTAACGACGCGGTCACTACGCTGCGGCAAAACGAAGCGGCCCTACGCCTTCAAATTTGCAACCTGGCCGACATTCGCTTCCTGCGCGCCACCTTCTCGCGCCGGCGCTCCGTGGTCGCCGCCGGATCGCTTTGGGCCCCGTTCGGCGCGGTTGTCGATGCGGCAAAGCCCTAGCCCAGCGGCTGGCCGTCCCGGTCACGCTCCAAGAACCGAGCCGCCGATGATGGCTATCATACCGGAGGCGCACGCAAGCCAACGCAAGCAAGCGCGCAACACCTCCACGTAAACAACATTGCTGGACGAGCAAAATCCAGGCGGCGCTCGCCAGACTGTGCTCTAAGAAAGGGACCGGAATCTCCGTAACGTTGTAGCGCGACTCATATCCGACCCCGTAGACTTTGGCTTGGGGACACCGGCGGCTTGACCGTTGAGCACCGACGAAAGAGCAACGTGATGGCCGCCGTTCTGATCATCGAAGACGATCCACTGGTGCGCCAGTACGTCGAGCTCGTGCTGTCCCAACTCGGCTACAACACCTCCTCCGTCGGCACGGGCGAGTTGGGCCTGAAGGCCCTGCAGAATTCGAAGTGGGATCTCGTCTTGCTCGACATTCAGCTGCCCGACATGACAGGCGTTGACCTACTGCGCCTGCTGCGCCGCTACCAACGGGTGAACGCCGCGGTGATGATGATGACCGCCAAGGGCGATCTCGCCACCGTCCGCGAGGCCATGGACGCCGGCGCAGATGGCTATCTGGTCAAGCCCTTTACGCCCGACGTCCTGACCAAGCGCGTCGCGGCCATGCTCAACCCCAAGCCATAGGCTTCAAGCGCCGGCCGCATCAGCGGCGCTCCGCGCCAGCGCCTCTGCGCAGCAGGTCGCCAAAGCTTTTCGGATGGATTTCAGCCACTTCCGCGATGATCTAGCTTCGCGCCACCGCCGCTAGCGCCGCCGCCAATTCAGCCAGCTCACGCTCGACGAAGCCCTTCCCCGCCTGGGCACGCTCGTCGATGCGGCCCGCTAGCGCGCCCAAGGCGTCATAGCCAAACATGCCGGCGGCTCCCGCGATGCGGTGGATGGTGCGCGGTAGATCGGACGCGGCGGGGCCCTCCTCGACCACGAGAAGATCCTCAGCGCAACGCGCGATGAACTTGGCTCGCAGGGGCGCGAGGGGATCGCTCATGCGCCGGCCACGATCGAGCGGACGTCGGAGGCCAGGGTCATCGGATCGAACGGCTTGGTGATCACCCCGATTGCCCCGCGGGCTATGAACGCGGCTCGCTCCTGCGGCAGGGCGCGCGCGGTGATGAAGATGGCCGGGGTCTTTTCAAGCCCTGCCACGTGACGGATCAGATCCAGGGTCGTTGGACCGTCCATGTCGGGCATCATCACATCCAGCAGGATCGCCTGGGGTCGCCACGGGTCACTGGCCAAGGCGCCCAGCGCCGCCGCCCCCGAGGAATGGGCGCGCAATTCTATCTCCGGATCGAGTTCAAAGGCGAAGGCGGCTACCTCGCGAATATCGGGCTCGTCTTCGACATACATCAGTTTCAGGCCGGTCATCGTGCTCCCTCCCCAGGCGGTCGGCTCGCCAGCAATTGAACCCGCTCGCTCAGCTCTTTCAGTGTTGACCGCGACTTGGTCAACACGGCGTCGACCGAGTCGGTCAGCTGCCCGTCGTCCAGGCTCTGGGCGGTGAACACAATGACCGGCACGGGCGGCCGCCCCTGCTTACGAAGATCCGGCAGCAGGTCCAACCCCGAGCCGTCGCCCAGCGCCACGTCTAGAATGGCGAGCTGAGGAGAGGTATTGCGCAGGATGCGCCGAGCGCTCCTCACGCTGTCGGCGGCGATGATGTCGCAACGATCGCGCAGTGCGGTGGCGACGATCTGCCGAACGTCGGGATCGTCCTCGACGTGCAACACCAGCAAGCGGGCCAGCTCGCCGCGACGCGCATTGGCCAGGGCTGTCTTCAGGCGCTCGATATCGACGGGCTTCTGGAGCCAGTCGAGCACGTCCAGGCTCTGGGGAGAGGCGGCCTCACCCGACACGATCAGGACCGGCAAAGTGCTGGTCCCCGGTCGAGACCTCAGTCGCTTCAGCAGGTCCAGGCCGTGGCCGTCCGGCAGGCGCAGATCCAGCAGCAGGGCGATGTAGCCGATCGGCTCACGCAGCGCCGCCTCGGCAGCCGCCAGCGTACCGACCACCGTGGCGTCGAGCCCCAGCTCGGCCGCCATTTCCGAAAGCACCATCGCCGCGTCGGGGTCGTCTTCGCAGATCAAAATCTGTCGGCGTTCCAGTACGGGGGAGAGACCCGCGTCGAACAACGGCAGATCCACATGGAAGGTCGCGCCCTCCCCCGGAGGCGAGTCGAAGAAGATTCGCCCGCCGTGCCGCTCGACGATCTCGCGACAGATGGCCAAGCCCAGGCCCGTTCCGCCCAGCCGCCGGGTATCGGACCCATCGGCCTGGGCGAACTTCGAGAAGATCCGCTGGCGGAAGCTTTCCGGCACGCCCGGCCCATGGTCGCGCACGCTGACGCGCGCCCGCCCGGCCTCCAGGCGGGAGATGCTCACCTCGACCGTCGCGTCCTTGGGGGAAAACTTGGCGGCGTTGGACAGCAGGTTGGTCAGAACCTGGGCTAGGCGGTCGGCGTCCCCCCGGACGGTGAGGGCCTCGGACGCGGTCAGGACCAGCTTGACGCCAAGCTCGTCGGCCAGGCCCTGCATGGCGTCCAGCGCCCGCCGTGCCAGCTCGACGACATCCATCGCCTCCATGGCGAAGGTCATCTGGCCAGACTCGATCTTCTCGGTGTCGAGGATGTCGTTTATCAATCGCACCAGCCGCTGGGAGTTGGCGTGGGCGATCCCCACCAGCCGTCCCGTGCGCTCGGACAGCTCGCCCCCAGCGCCCCCCGCCAGCAACCCCAGCGAGCCGGCGATCGAGGTCAGGGGCGTGCGCAATTCGTGGCTCACGGTGGAGACGAATTCGGACTTCATCTGCTCGATGCGCCGCCGCTCGCTCATGTCGCGAACCGCAGCCACCACATAAGCGCCGCTGGCGAGATCAAATCGTCCGAGCGAGACTTCGGCCGGGAAAGTGGAGCCGTCGTTGCGCCGTGCCTGCAGCTCGCGCGTGAGGCCCTCGCGCAGATCGCGCCCGCCGCCCAGACGGTCGAGGAACAGCCGGCCATCCTCCGGAATATCGAACAACATCGAGGCGTCTCGGCCGAGCGTCTCGACCGGCCCATAGCCGAACATCCCCTGTCCGGCGCGATTAAGGCTCTCGACCGTGCCCGAGAGGTTGAAAGTCAGCAGACCGTCCTGGGCGCTGTCGAAGATCGCCGTCATCCGGGCGGCATTCAGCTCGACCTTCTCCAGAAGGCGCTGTCGCCCCCTCCCTTGCAACAGGATGAGGACGAATGCCCCAAACAACAACGCGCCGAGGATCAGGAAGAGCGTCAGGGTCACGCGCTCGGTCGCGTGTGTCCGCTCTTCGTCGGCGATGACGCGTTCGGTCAGCGCCTGTCGCTCAGCGCTTGCCATCTGCGCCATGAGAACGCGCAGCTCGTCCATGAGCTGCTTGCCGATCCCGTTGCTAACCATCGCCTGGGCGGCGGCCGCGCCGCGCGTGTCGCGCGCGGCGATCGTCAACCGCACGCGCGCCAACTTGGCGTCGATCTTGGCTTCGATCGCGTCGAGTTCTCCAAGCTCGGCTCGATCTGCGCCTTGAGTTCCCAGCTCGTCTTCCTGCAGCGCCCGCAGCCGCCGCCGTTCCTGCCCAAGGGCTTCGGCCGCGTGGTTGTAGGGCTCCAGGAACCGTTTCTGTCCGGTGATGACATAGCCGCGCGAGCCGGTTTCCGCGTCCTGCATCAGCGAGAAGACCGTCAGCATCTGCAGCCGCTTCTCGTAGGAGTGGTTCACGGCGGCGCGCAGCTCGCGTCCCCGATCGAACTCCCGCCGGATTTCAAGCGCCACCGTCAGCAACAGGAGCGGAACGACGATCAATCCCACCACGGCGGGCAACCGCAAACCCTTGGTGACCGGCGAACGGGAAAAAGGCGGGACAAACGACATCAGCAGCTCCCAACGGCAAACGAAGCTCGGACGCAAGCGCTAAGCCATTAGCCGCATGCCCATCGTCTACGATGTCAACGCTAACGAACCGTTGGCCCCCGGCCCCCGACGGGTCCGGTGCGCCCTGACCAATCTTTTTGAGGCTCAACCGCTATGCCGTCCTGCAAGCGCGCGCTCCTGCGACCTAGCGTCACACCCCCATTTGTTGCGTTCTATGCAAGCTCCGCTAGCGTGGCTTGCGGCGCCAGTTGTCAAAACAATCGATTGTCCATGGAGGGATCGTGGGGCGAGTGCTCATCGTTGATGATGACCCGCTGGTGAGATCGCTGCTATGCGGCTTTCTGACCAGCGCAGGGCATACATGCGTCGAGGCCGAAGAGGGCGCGAACGCGGTGCGCGCGCTCGAACGCTCCGACTTCGACGTGGTTGTCATCGATCTGTTGATGCCTGTGCGCGAAGGCGTGGAAACGATCGGTGAGATTCGTCGCCGTTGGCCCTTGGTGAGGATCATCGCCATCAGCGGTGGCTCGGTGCGCCTACCTTCGGCCAGCCTCCTGAATCTGGCGGCAGGGATGGGCGCGCACGAGACCTTAGCGAAGCCGGTCGATGAGCACCTGCTGACGCTGTTGGTCGAGCGGCAATTGCGCATCGCGCCCGAAACGCCGCCTGTCGTCTGAGCCTCGCCCCGCCTAGGAAGATCTGAACCCCGTCCGGGTCATCGAGCCCCAACCTTGAGCGCCGGTCATGAACTGCCAAAGTCCGCGAAGCCGCCAGACATTGTTGATCTGCCGATAGCCGAAATTCTCCAGCACCGCCGCCCTCATCAGGATCAGCAGGCTCTTGCCGTTGGGAAAGCGTCGAAGCTCGACCTCTTCGAGCGCCAGGGCGCCGACGCTGATCACCACGCCAAAGCCGAAGGTGACGGCCAGGAGGGCCCAGAGATAGTCAAGCGACAACAGGCCCAGGAGCCAGAAGGACGGGATCAGCACATAGCCGAAGATCTCAACGATCGGCCCAAACACGTCGACGAGGAGAATGTGCCCAAAGCCGATGATGCCGACGCGCCCGTAGCGCGGATTGAGGATCATGTCGCGGCGGCGAAAGACGGTTTCCATCGCCCCGCGACGCCAGCACCGACCAGCTCTCCGGCCCCTCGGTCCAGCAGACGGGTTCGGGCGTGAAGGCGATCCGATAGGGTTTGCCAAGCCGCCGGGAATGCTTGTGCAGCTTGACGACCAGCTCCATGTCCGTCGCCGACGGTGCCGTGGCTGTAGCCGCCGACATCCAGCACGGCCTGGCGCCGAAAGAGCCGGAAGGCCCCCGAGATGATGGTCAGGGCGTCGATCCTGCTCCAGGCGATCCGCGCCATCAGGAAGGCCCGCAGATATTCGACGGTCTGGAGCAGGGCCAGGATGTTGCGCGGCGCGCCCACCTCGACCACGCGGCCGTGGGCGATCTTGCAGCCGTTGGCGATCCGGATGGTGCCGCCGACGGCGACGGTGCGCTCGGGATCTTCCACGAACGGCCGCACCGCGCGCAGCGGCCTCGAACGGCATCCAGGCTTTGGCGGCGTCCTGCCGCATCTGTCCCGATTGCCCAAGTCGCAAGCGGGCTGCGTTCGCGACGGGATCGGCGCCGAGGCGTAGGGCCAGATCAACGACCCCGGTCAAAGGGCATTTGAGGCATTCCCTACCAAGACAGCGACCTTGATCGCCGGCAGCGGCGCCGCGCCCCATAGCCAGACGGCATGGCGGCCGGTGGTCCCGATATAGAGCAAGATCAGGGTCGAGGCCGCCCTCACGCCGTAGATGAGGGTGTGGAGGCTATGGATGATCGCCGCGCCGCGCCCTTGTGCGGTCATCACGTGGCGACGCCGGCGGCGGCGGCGATCCTGGCCGGCCGCCGCGCCGAGAACGGAAGCGTGGGGCCATGTCCAAAGCGCATCAGCAGATCGGGACGCCGCCTCGGCATTCCGACTAGGTCGGCCAGCTCCGGTCGTAGACTCGCCACCTCGACCGGTTGATTGACGAAAGCGTGCCGGAGCCCGAGCGCCGTGGCTTGAAGGGCGAAGCGTTGGCAGGCCCGCCCCGTGCGGATCCAATGATCATGATCCTCCTGCTGGGCCATGAAAACCGCGAGGCCCGCCGACGATTTCAGCTGGCGAGCATATTTTTCGTTCTCTGCCTTGGCCGTGAAGGTCGCGTCGAACAGGATCGGTCCCAGCCCGTCCGGCAGCGCGGGATTGCCGCTTGAGACGCTGAACAGGCCATCGCCAGTCTCGATGGCCTGACGAGGGTTGAAGCGGATCCAGTGCTTGAGTTCCCGCACGAAGGCGGGATCGGCCAGTTGAGCGCTGTTGCCCGCCACGATCAGGTCCCGGACCTTGTCCCTGCGGGGTTGATCGGTGATCAGGACAAGGTTAACGCCGGGAACGGCCGCCGCAGCCGCCAAGGTTCTCAGATCAGCCGCGCTGACCGGCCGTCCATCGTAGTCGGCACGCGTGGATTGTCGGACGGGAATGGCGTCAAACAGCGCCGAGCCTTGGCTTGTCCCCTTGCCAAAGCTAAACGCCGCGCAGCCATCGCCGGCCGGATCGAAGCCCACCTCGCCAGGAAGCCCACGGGCGGCGGCGGCAAGCGCCAGATTCTCGGCGGCGCACCCGAGGCTGACGAAAAGATGATGATCGTCCGGGTCGACGATGGGCGTGCGCAGCGCCGTGTCCGGGAGAATATCGACCCGCCCTTGACTGAGCCGAAACCGCCAAGGCTGGGTGTTGTGGCCGCTCGCCGCGAGCGTCGCGTATCGGATAATGTCCGGCAGTGCGGGTTGAGCCGAGAGCTCCGACCTTGTCGCCGCGACAGCAGCCACATAGGCGTCCATCGAGCCCATCCGTCGAGCGCCCAACCAGGCTGCGCCGACGCCCGCCAGAGCCACGGCGCCGCTCCCGGCCAAGATGTCTCTCCTTCTCATCGCGTGGCCTCCAATCCACGGAGGAAGGCGCCCCGCGCCGTATCAACGCATTGATCGCAATCAAGGTCAGAAGCCTTCACGGATGAAACCAACCAAACGGTGGCTTGCGGTCGCCGGACTTTGCGCGTCACGATCCGCGACCAAGCCTTTTGGACAATCCAGTGACCGGTTACGATTTTAGAGTCCGGACGATGGCCATTTGCCTCGCGAGCCTCGCCGGCTACATCGACGCCTTGGGTTTCATGGAATTGGGCGGATTTTTCGTCTCATTCATGAGCGGAAATTCGACCCGGCTCGCGGTGGCCCTGACTGGCAATCTCGCCAACGCGGCCCTGGCGGCGTCGCTGATCGTCACCTTCGTTCTAGGCGTGATCCTGGGGTCGCTCGTTGCCCATTTTGCGAAACATCACCGCCGCGCGGCCGTCATGTCATTTGTCGCCGCGCTGCTTTTTGGAGCCGCGAGCCTCAACGCTGTCGGGTTCAAGCACGCCGCCATCGTCGCCATGGGTCTGGCCATGGGCGCCGAGAACGCGGTGTTCGAGCGCGATGGCGAGGTCAGCATCGGCTTGACCTATATGACCGGTACGCTTGTCAAGCTTGGGCAACGCTTGGCGATCGCATTCACGGGCGGCAGCAAGACGGCCTGGGCGCCTTATTTCTTGCTCTGGAGCGGCCTGGTCGGCGGCGCCGTCTTGGGCTCATCAGCCTATGCTCACCTTGGCCTGAAGGCTCTGTGGCCGGCGGCGATCGCTGCGGTAGGACTCTCCATAACCATCGCCCGTATCGGTCATGGTGAGATCAGCCCTCGCGAAGACCCGTAGTGTTCCGAGAATTTGGACAACGGCGGCAACTCCGAGAGACAATTAGCCCCCCACCCCCGCTATGCCTGGAGCTTTACTTTGCGGAAACGTAGGGCGTTGCCGATTACGCTGACTGAAGACAAGGCCATGGCCAGGGCGGCGACGGCCGGCGAGAGCAGCCGTCCGAGGGTCGGATAGAGCCTGCTGACCCAGGTGCGGGTTGACGCCACTGACCCCGCCTTCCAACACCCCACCAAGCCGCCATCGCGCGGTGGAACACATTATATGTGCAGCGCGCCGTCGAGCATCTGCGCGACCGGGAGGTGGCCGCGCCCGATGAGCTTCTGGCGCACCTGTCGCCGATGAGCTGAGCTCATGTCGGTCTGACGGGTGACTATCTATGGGCTGACGCTGCGAGCGCTGGCGGGTTTAGGCCGCTGAACGATCCGGCCGACCGGCTGTGCCGAGCAGCGTAGTAATTCAAGGTTCTTGCTTTGTACTTCTTGGCGTACTTTAGCGCGCAAACCTTGAGGTGAGCTCATCTGGAGGATGTAAGCAACTGTCTCACGATGAGCCACCATGCGGCTCCTGCGGGGAGAGCGTCGAGCTCATTCCGCAGCGTCCCGCCTCTGCGGTCATAGGGCTCGTTGCCCTACGCTCCTGCCGATAGTCGCAAGCTTGGCAGGTGAAGGCCTCCGAGCAGATCACATGCGTTGGCTCCCCGCACCCTTCGCAAGGAAGACCAGGAACACGATCGGTAACGTCAAAGCCTGGATGTGCGCAGGCCGGGCATTGACTGCGAAACCGGCGAACGAGGTCGTTCGCCGCGCGCTCGATGGCCCGCATCCGGGTCGGATTGCGGTGGCGCGCATATCGCCTTCGACGAAAGCGGCGCCGCATTTGGCGACGACGTGACCGACAGCTTTTTCAAGACCTGCATGGTCGATAACGTCTTTGATCAACGAAAGGCTAGGCGGGGGCTTTTCAGCAACGCAGCCCATGACGATCAGCCATGCTCAGGAAATTTCAACCGCTCGGCGAACGCGATCGCGCCTTCGATGTCCGAGACGACGGCACGGCCGTAGTTGGTTTCAGGCCCAGAAAAGTGCCCGGTCAGTTCGAGGCCGCGCTCACGGTCAACCAGCAGGACAAGTTCGCGACCGAGTGCAAGGAAGGGCATGTAGGGGTGCGGGCCGAAGCTGCCCTCACTGGCAAGGCCAACGCGAGCGTAGGGCGCATAGTCGAACGCCGCAGCGATCTTGGCCCTGGCCACATCGAGCTGAGTTCCTGTCCGGTCGATATCCCGGCTGAACGTGCCGAAGTGGCCGGTATCCAGGCCGAGCGCAAGCTTGACCCTGAGACCCAGGCCCTGTTTCAAGCACAGGACCGATTGCGCGCTCTTTCCCGTGCATCGTGGCGAGGACGGCGACGGTGTTTTTGTAAGGACGATCATCAGCCGCCATGTTCAGAAATAGCCCTCTTGCTTCTTCTGTTCGAGCGAACCGCCATCCTCTGCGTCGCTGATCCGCCCCTTACGCTCGGACGAGGAAGCCCGCGGGGGTTTCATCCACGACAGCAGCGAGCTCGGTCGCATCGGACTCCACCGCGCCAGTGACGGGCCAACAGCCCAAGGTTCGGAAGCGGACCGTCCGGGTCTGGATCTGGTCGCCGGGCTGGAATCGCATACGGCGCTCGTCACCGACCACGATGAACGCTCCCGCGCGCTGCACGACCCGGGGCGCCGCGAAATAGAGCGGCGCCCGCTCGATTCTGTGGAGCAGCGCGTAGGCCAAGATATCCGTCTCGGTTAAGTTTGAGAGCGGAAACACCCGGGCGGTCTGATCCTTGCTCAGGCGGGTGTTGTAGAGCAGAGCTCGGGACGCTGCTGGCGCGGCTCCCGTGCGTGGCCCGCGCCGCAAACCGAGACGATGCGCTCCTTGGCGCGTGACTTTTCCTCGTCGCGCCGAGCGCCGCCAGAGATGACGTCGTAGCCGCCGGCGTCGAGCGTGGTCTTGAGGGGCTCCGTCCGCATGGCCAAGTTGTAACGGTTCCCACGATCGAAGGGATTGATGCCCGCAGCGCGACCTTCCTCATTTGAATAGGCGATGAGCTCGAAGCCGTGCTTGGCCGCAAAATCGTCACGGAAGTCGATCAGCGATCTGAACGCCCTGGTCGAGTCGACATGCAGCCATGGGAACGGTGGCTATCGATGGATAGAAGGCTCGCAGCGCCAAGTGCGCCATCACGGTCGAATCCTTACCCGCCGAGAACAGCATGACGGGGTTGCGGGTTTCGGCGACGGCCTCCCGCAGGATGTGGATGGATTCCGATTCCAGCCAGGACAGGTGAGAGCGGACAAGTTTCACGGCTCAAACCGCCATCTTCAGAGGCGCTGCCCGATCAGCCCCAACAGGCATCGCGCACCATTGGAGATCGCCGGCGTAGCGCCAGGCCATCTGGCCATTTTCGTCGAGCGCAAAGAGGTGCAGCCAGCGGTTGTCGAAGAGCGCGCGAACACCGTCATGTCGCTTCAGGATCTCGGTCATCGCTTCGCGCGGGGCTTCGATGCAGACGGACAGACGCAGGGGCTCGTGGATGTATTGCTTGCCGTCATGCACCGATTGCCAGGGCAGGCCGACGCGCATCAGGCCGCCGTTGCCCTCAACGACGCCGATGCCGCCGGTGACGTTGTGCAGGAGCTTGTTGCCAGCCCCGAAGACCTGGGGCGCCACGGTCGATCCGTAATACTGCAGGCTGATCCAGCTCGCGACGACCACGGGCGCGGTCAGGATCAACTCGAGAACGCTGAAGTCCTTGTCGGCTTTCCAGTCATAGTCATGAAGGAACGTGCGCCCTTCCAGGGATTTGCCCGTCGTGCGCCGACGCGGCGCGGCGATGAACGCCTTGCATCCTGCCAGCGCCCATTCCGGCCGCACCTCAGCCCAGTCGCGGCTGCGCCTGGCAAGGCTCTCCTCCCCCGCCCCTCGGGGCAAGCGCAAGGCACGCTCCCCGCGCGCGATCTTGCCTGCCGCAGCGAGCCATGTCCTCGCCTGGGTCAAGTCAGGCCCATGCGCCTCGGACGGGAGGTCCTCGGAATAGAGCGTGACCGCGTCCGTCGTCGTGTCATGCAATGCACCGAGGAAAAGGGTGTCGCTCGGGATCTCGATGCCTTGCGGAACGAGGCCAGCGCGAACCTCCGGCTCGTTTAGCAAGGCGGCCAGCAGCCGCGCATTGACCTCTCCGGAATAGCCGCCGCAGGCGCCGCAATGAAGTGCGCTGGCATGGGGGTTGTTGACGACGTTTGCGCCATGTCCGGCCAACACTACGAGCCTTGCGAAGTTGGTCGTGAGCGACATGGCCCGCAGCACCGTCTCTGCGGCCGTCGTCCGCGTGGCGAGATCGAGGGCGGGATCGAGACGGGGGGCGGGATCGTTCGGCGCCGTGGTGGCGTGGAGCCCCAATGCATCGCTCACGAGCTTGCCGGCATAGACCGGTCCCGTCGCCTCAACGAAGGCGAAGGATGAGACGGCGGCCAGCTTGAACCGACCCCAGGCCCGCTTGGCGCGGGCCTTGAACCGCGCAGACTGATCTGCTGCAGCGTCCTGCGGCCCCCCCGAGCAGGTGGTCAGGCCGGGGTTCAGCAGGACAGGCAGCCGAAGTTCCTGCACGTCTGACGCAAAGCGGCGATGTGAGGCCGTAAGCCCGAAGAAGCCAGCGAACCCCAGCGTCTGGATATTTGGATTGACGAATTCCAGCGCCCGCCGGAACACTTCGGACCGCACATCGATGCAGAACGCGGCCTGGAGCAGAGGTCGACTATCCGTCGCGACTGTCCCTGGCGCCGCGAGCGTTTCAGCCAAAGCCCGTTGCGCGGCGCGTTCAGACGCTTCCTGCAGGATGGCATCGACGACATGGTCGGCGGTGGGCGTGACAGGTGACGCATGCAAAGCGACGACCGCCTTCCACCGAACTCCAATCTGGTCCTCGTAACGGTCGAACAAGGCTGCTTCCCAGATCAGGCGGATGGCCAGAAAGTCGGTGATCGTGGCGTCCGCGCCGCCGCCGAGTTCTGCCTGCCAAAGCCGATAACGGGCATATTGCGCCCAGCCGCCGAGCGTCACGAGCATCTGGTGGAAGTAGGTTTCCGTGGCCTCGGGCAGGAGCGCGAGACGGCAAACCACGCCTGCAACTGCGTCTGGCGCACGTTCCGGAGCCTCCGAGACGCGGGTCGCAAAGCCTGCAAGCCCGACAATTTCGGGCGTCAGATCGTGGGTCGCGACGGCGCGCCAGGCGGCATAGGCGCCTTTCCCACGCGGGGCGGCCCAGAGCGCCTGTCCTTCGTCGAAATATCCTGCCGCCCAGGCGCCGAAGCGCTCGGAAATCAGCCCCGGCCAGTCAATCCCGGATACCTCAGCCGCGAGGTCCGCGACGGTCGGCGCCGCGCTGATCTTCGGCTTCGGGACCTGCGCAATGGATTTCAGAGCCGCGAGGTCTGAAGCAAGCAGCGCTGATGAGCCGCTTGCCAGAGCATCCAACAGATCGGCGTCGGTGATGGCTCCGCTGGCGATCCGCTCCTGATACCAGCTTCTCGGCATGGTGACGGGGGCTCCGGCGACCCGTTCCAGTCTGGCGCCAACTGTGGCGAGGCTTTCGCCGATCTGGCCGAGGAACGGATTGACCGCAACGCTTGACGCTAGTGGCCAGAGCGGTGGGATCGCCCGGGCGGCGCGATCGGCGGCGGCGTCCAACTCCAGGCCATCACGACAGCTCGAAGTCTCTGCATTCGTCATTTTTCGTCCTCCGAGCTGATCAAATTGCATTGCGTAGCCGCCAGCCGCGCAGCAGCCGGTCGAACACCGCATTGGCGTAGAAACCGTTGGAAAGATGAACGCGCAGGCCCGCAGCGGCTGGGTGATAGGCCCAGAGCGGGAACATCGCCTGGACGATCGCCACCAAGCCAAAGCTGACAACCGCCAGCACGATCAGCGCCCATTGCAGCGGACCTGGCGGCGGCGCGGCAGGCAACACGCCGGAGGTCAGCCAGACGGCGAAGACTTGAAGCGCGAAATAGCTGACGGAGGTGGCGATGGCGTAGCCGATGGTGCGCTGGGTCAACGCTCTGGGCGCGGCGTCCGCCAAACCTTGGGCCAGCATGTAGGCGACGCCGAAGATCAGAATGGCGCCAAGCGCGATAGCCTGAGGGGACTTGTGCTGGAAGCCGAAACAGAACCCGACGACAGCATAGATCGCCAGCGCCAGCAGAAATGCGCGGCCTACCGCACCGGCCTTAGGAATAGCCACGGGACCGGGTCTGCGATTGGCGGCGATCAAGTCCACCGCGCCGCCGGAGGCCAGGAAGGAATGGGCCTTGTAAAGCGAATGGGCCACGATGTGCAGCAAGGCCAGCGGAAAGAGTCCAAGCCCGCACTCCAGAATCATGAAGCCCATCTGGGCGACCGTCGACCAGGCCAGCGAGGTTTTCACGGCCGGCTGGGTCAGCATCACCAGTCCCGCGAATAGCGCGGTGAAGCCGCCGATCAGGACAAGGAACGCCAAGACGGCGGGGGCCAGCAACATCACATCTGCGAAGCGGATCAGCAGAAACCCGCCCGCGTTAATGACGCCCGCGTGCAGGAGGGCCGAGACGGGAGTCGGGGTTTCCATCACCTCGGTCAGCCAGCCATGCGTCGGAAACTGCGCGGACTTCAATAGTGCCGCCGCCGCCAAGAAGGCTGCGGCTCCGATCGCGAGACCGCCGCCACTTCCGCTGCGGGCTGCGCTCAAGATGGCCGCGATATCGGTCGTGCCATAGGCGAGCACCAACATCACAGCGCCGCTGATCAGCGCCGCGTCGCCCAGCCGCGCTGTCACAAATTTCTTGGCGGCCGCACGCCGCGCCGCGATCCGGTCCGGATAGAACAGCAGTAGCCGGTGCAGAAAGAAGCTCGTCGCGACCCAGGCCAGGACGAGCTGGACGAGGTTGCCCGACAGCACCAGCAGGAGCACCGAAGCCAGCGTCATACAGAGCCAGCCGGTGAACGCGCCTTGCCGCGCCTCCCCGTCCAGATAGGTCGCAGCGTAACGCACCACGACCCAGCCGATGAACGAAACCAGAAGGAACATCACGGCGCTGACGGCATCAAGCCGGATGGACAGACCAACACCATAGAGCCCGATGAGGCGGCTATCCGCAGGCCCATGTATGATCAGCACGACAGCCGAGATCACGCCGACGGCCAGAGCAAGGAGCGCCGAGGCTTCGGCGATCCGAGACAGGACGCGGGGCCGGCGCCCGCAGCTGATAAGGCCGACGACGGCGATCAGAAGCAGCGCTGCGGGCGCCAGCAAGGGCAAGAGATCGATTGGCAATGGACTTCCCTTTGCGCGTTGTGCGGATCGCAAGCGGGAGTTAGCCGGTTCGGTGCGGCCCGGAAAATTCATTGTGCCGGTGTTTTCGTTCTGTTTTATAGAACGATATGGCCAACCTGAACTTCAACCATTTGCGCTATTTCTGGGCCGTCGCGCATGAAGGCAGCCTGACCCGGGCGGCCGAACGGCTGAATCTGTCGCAGTCGGCGCTTTCGGTTCAGATCCAGAAGCTCGAACGCCAGATGGGCCACACACTATTCGACCGCGTGGGCAAGCGGCTCGTCCTGACCGAGGCCGGCCAGATCGCGCTCGACTATGCCAACACCGTCTTCCAGGCGGGAGACGAGCTGATGAGCACCCTCGAGGGTAGGCCTCTGGCCAATCGACATGTTCTGCGGGTGGGCGCGCTCACGACCCTGTCGCGCAACTTCCAGCTGGAGTTTCTGCGTCCTCTGGTCGGCCGCGCCGACGTGGAACTGATCGTGCGCTCCGGCACAACGCGCGACCTACTCGCCCAACTCGAAGCCCATGCCATCGATGTGGTCCTCTCCAACAGCGCCGCGCAACGCGACGCCCGGGCGCCGTTTCGAAATCACCTTCTCAATGAGCAGCCGGTCAGTCTGGTCGGCCGGCCGAGATCGGGGAAGCCGGCATTCCGCTTTCCGGAGGATCTACGCAGCGAGCCCATCCTTCTTCCGAGCCTGGACAGCGACATCAGGGTCGGCTTCGATCGCCTGCTGGATCTGGCGGGCGTTCGCCCCATCATCCTGGCCGAAGTCGATGACATGGCGATGCTGCGGCTGCTCGCCCGCGAGCGCGAAGGCGTGACGCTCGTGCCGCCTATCGTTGTGCGCGACGAGTTGGCATCCGGGGTGCTGGTCGAGCATTGCCGGATCCCGCAACTCACCGAGAGCTTCTACGCCATTATTCGGAACCGCCGGTTCCCCAATGAGCTCCTCGCGCAGTTGCTGACAAAATACGGCGGCACTGAGCCTCAGTTGCCTTCTGATCCTCGGCCACGCCTATCAAGGACATGCGAATGACGATCTCGGACAAGCCAATGAACGAAGAAAATCCGGCTCCCCCTGCGCGCCTGACGCTTCGGCGCCCCGATGACTGGCATGTCCATCTTCGCGACGGCGCGATACTCGCCTCCGTCGTGAACTACACGGCCAGGCAGTTTGCGCGGGCCATTGTCATGCCCAATCTCAATCCGCCGGTCACGACTGTCGCGGCCGCGAAGGGCTATCGAGACCGCATCCTCGCCGCTGTTGAGCCGGGCCTGGCCTTCGAGCCGTTGATGACCTGCTACCTCACCGACACCATCGACGCTGGCGAAATCGAACGCGGCTTTGCAGATGGCGTATTCACCGCCTGCAAGCTCTACCCTGCGTACGCCACCACCAATTCGGATCACGGCGTCACGGACATCCAAAAGATCCACCGCGTGCTTGATGTCATGCAGCGGATCGGCATGCCGTTGCTGATCCATGGCGAGGTGACAGATCGCCATGTCGACATTTTTGACCGTGAGGCTGTCTTCATCGACCGCATCCTAGCGAAGCTGATCACGGATTTTCCCGCACTCAAGGTGGTTTTCGAACACATCACGACGGCCGACGCCGTGACGTTCGTGGAAGCCTGTGGCCCAAACCTTGCGGCGACCATCACACCCCATCACCTGCGTATTAACCGCAACGCGATGTTTGAGGGCGGCATCCGCCCCCATCACTATTGCCTCCCTGTGGCGAAGCGAGAGTCGCACCGCCTCGCGCTGCGGCGGGCGGCAACATCAGGATCGCCGAAGTTCTTCCTGGGCACAGACTCCGCGCCGCACTCCATCACGCAAAAGGAATCAGCGTGCGGATGCGCCGGCATCTTCAACGCCCCGTTCGCGATCGAGAGTTACGCCATGACTTTCGAGGAGGAAGGGGTTCTGCATCGCCTTGAGGGGTTTGCATCGGAGCACGGACCGGCCTTCTATGGCCTTGCTCCAAACAGCGATAAAATCATTCTCGAACGTTGGCCGGTGAATGTGCCCGCCAAGCTTGTGGAAGCCTCCGAAGACTTCATCCCGTTTCATGCCGGCGAGACGCTCCCCTGGCGATTTCTCGGTCTTGCAAGGTCATAGTTCCTCTGGCGACCAAACCCGTAACCTCACTCGAGGCTGAACGTAGCGCAGCGTTCCCTGCGTCTAAATGTTCTGATTTAACAGCATGATGATGGCAGCACGTCAGCCGTGCGGCGAATACCTATTCCGCTGGCGGCGGATTATCACCACCAAGCCGACGAGCGTGAGGCCGGCAAATAGTCCGCCGCTCAGAAACGTCGCTTGATACCCATAGGCCGACCAAAGTGCCCCGGCCAATGTGTTCGCCGCGAGCATGGTCACGCCGCCCGCAAGGTTGAAGAGACCGAACGCCGTTCCCCTCAGATGGGTCGGCGCCGTGTCGACGACGAGCGCCGCCAACAGGCCTTGGGTGAGGCCCATATGCAGGCCCCACAGGGCCACCCCAACTAGCACACTGGCGACATCGTCGCCCAGCGCCAGGAATAGATCTGCGAGGACCAGACAGACCAGGCCGGCAGCGAGGACCCGTCGCCGGTCGATCCGGTCGGACAGGCTTCCCGCCGGCGCGGCTGCGAGCGAGTAGACGACATTCATGACCACCATAACGACGGGGACAAGTGCGATCGGCAAACCGGCATCCTGTGCTCGAAGAACCAGGAAGGCTTCACTGAACCGGGACATTGTGAACACGACGCCCAAGGCGACCACGCCCCAGAACGCCGGCCCAATAACCCTCACCTCGGCCCACTGAATGGGCGGCCGCGCTGCGCCGTGTGCGCCAGCGGAAGCTCTCAGCTCTTTAACGCCGAACACCAGCAACAGAACCGCAACGATGGCCGGGACGACTGCCCACGCAAAGACTGCGCGAATATTCCCGGCGAGCACCAGCATCAGCGCCATCGCCACCAGCGGGCCCGTAAACGCGCCGATGGTGTCGAGCGACTGGCGAACGCCAAAGGCGGCGCCGCGAACGGAAGGAGGCGACAGATCGGCGACGAGCGCATCGCGGGGCGCGCCCCGTACGCCCTTGCCGATCCGGTCTGCGAAACGGGCGCCGAACACCTCCAGCAGGGTCGCTGCCAAGGGAAAGATGGGCTTGCTCAGTGCTCCGAGGCCGTAGCCTATGACGGCCAGAAGCTTGCGCTTACCGAGCCGGTCGCTCAGCCAACCGGAGAAGATTTTGGTGATCGAAGCCGTGGCCTCGGCGACGCCTTCAATGACACCGACCAGAGCAACGCTGGCGCCCAGGGTTCCGACGAGGAACACCGGCAGCAGGCTGTGGATCATCTCTGAAGAGATATCCATGAACATCGATACCAGGCCGAGCGCCCAGACCCCTCTTGGAACAGCCGAGATGCCGGAGCGCCAGGATGCCTTGGTCTTGTCAGTTTCCATCGGCGGCTCGAAAGGCGGCGTCTTGCGAAAGCATGAGGCCCTTGGCCAGCAGCATGGTTACGCGCAATCCCGGCCGTGCGTCTTCAAGCAGCAGCCGCCCGCCGTGCAGACGAGCCACGCCGGCGGCGATCGCCAAGCCAAGACCTGTGCCCGGCGCTGCGCGGGCAGGATCTAGCCGGGAGAACGGGCGGACCGCCACCTCGAACATCTCGGGTGGGATACCGGGTCCGTCATCCTCGACGCTGAGTTGGATCCCTTCCCGCTTCTCAACGAGGCGCACCTGCACTGCGGCGCCCGCGCGGGAATGCTTCAAGACGTTCTCCAGCAGATTGGCCAACGCCTGAGTGAGGAGGTCGGCGTCACCCTCGACGACCAAGGACCCCGCGACTTGGACGAGCAGAGTCCGTCCCGACGCCTCCAACTCGGCTCGGTACGCGTCGGCCACACGATCGGTCAGATCCGCCAGGTCGACGGTCGCGAAACGCGCCCGCGCCGCGCCGGCGTCAATCTCCGCCAGGCGAAGCATCGCGTCGAACATCCGCATGGCCCTGTCGATGCCGTCTTTGGCCGACTGAAGGGCGGCGTTTCGGAGTTCTGGCGTCGCGGCAGTCGTGGCCGTGTCGAGCCGCTGGCGGACATGCGACAAGGGGGTTCGAAGATCATGGGCGACATCGGCAGAAACCCGGCGCACGGCGGCCACCAGGACGTCGATGCGATCGAGCATCTGATTGACGCCCGTGGCTAGCTGACCAATGTCATCGCCTTCAGGTCTCGCGTCGGATGCACGGGCCGCCAGGTTGCCGTCGGCGACAGCGCGCACAGTGCGAACCAGGGCGTTCATGCGTTCAAGCGCTCGGTGTGTCAGATAGAGCCCTGCCGCCAGCCCCAGGGCCAATGCCAAACCGCCCCACAACAGCAGGGTCCGAAAGAGCGTATCGCGAAGCGCTTCGGCTCTCCCAAGGCCCTCTCCGACCGTGAGCCGCGCGCCATCTGGCAGGCGCTGGGTCAGGATAAGAAGGCGGTCCTTGCCCTCAAGTCCGGGCGCGGATCCATCAAAGTCGAGGCGCCTCCAACCCTCCTTGGGTCCCAGGTCGCTCAAGTCGCCCGCGACATGACGGCCGGCGG
Source organism: Caulobacter sp. DWR2-3-1b2 (assembly GCF_049896345.1). Classification (NCBI taxonomy): domain Bacteria; kingdom Pseudomonadati; phylum Pseudomonadota; class Alphaproteobacteria; order Caulobacterales; family Caulobacteraceae; genus Caulobacter; species Caulobacter sp. DWR2-3-1b2. The sequence continues at coordinate 889,839 of NZ_JAFCUC010000001.1, forward strand.
AATCAACCAGACGGTATTCCAGCGCGCCGGGTCGTTCTGCACGCGCCATCACTGCGTCGCCGGCGGCCTTCAGACCCTCTGCCTGGATCTCAAGCGTGACGGCGTGGACCTCCAGGGCTATGCGATCATGGGCTTCGCGCTCGGCCGCGCCTCGGGTCGCGATCCAGCCTCCGCTTACCGCACCGATGATTGCAGCGGCCAGTAGTGCGGCGTGGATGAGGGAAATCCGAAAGCTGGTCGAGCGCCAGAGCTGGCTAAGGCGCGCGAGCGGCATAGCCTTCTCCTCGCACGGTGTGGATCAGCATCGGGCTTCCCGCGCGATCGATCTTGGCCCGAAGGCGGCTGACGTGGCTTTCCACCAGGCTGGTGCCCGGATCGAAGCGAATTTTCCAAACGCCTTCCAGCAGCATGATGCGGGTCACCACATTGGGCGTCTGCAGCATCAAGGCTTCGAGCAGTTGGAACTCACGATGCTGCAGGTCAATCATCTCACCGGCCCGCCGGACCTCCCGCGTCAGACGGTCGAGCGTCAAATCGGCGATGGACAACCGGGTGGGCGAACCGGATGCGCTTCTGCGGCCAAGGGCGTCAACGCGCGCGATCAGTTCCGGCATCGAGAACGGCTTGACCAGATAATCGTCGCCCCCCCCTTCCAGGCCAGCGACCCGATCCTCGACCGAGCCCAGCGCCGTCAGGATCAAAATGGGCTTTTCAATCCCGGCGTCGCGCAGGGCCCTGGCGACCGACAGCCCGTCCAGGCTGGGAAGCATCCGATCGATGATCATCACGTCGAAGCCACCGGCCATCGCCGTGGCCAGCCCGGCCTGGCCGTCCATTACCGTCTCGACGGCGTGGCCACGCAGGCTGAGGCCCTCGAAGACGAAGGCGGCCGTCTCAGCATCATCCTCGATCAGCAGCAGGCGCATTGCGTGATCTCTCGTGGGTTGGTCCCCGCGGATAACGATAGGCGAGAACGAGCGCCGGGAGCAGCAGCAGGCTCATCAGGGTCGAAGTGATTAATCCGCCGAGGATCACCGCAGCCATGGGACCCTGCACCTCGCGTCCGGATTGGCCCGCCTCGAGCGCTAGGGGCGCCAGGCCAAGTCCAGTGACCAAGGCGGTCATCAGGATTGGTGTCACGCGTTCCTGGGTCGCGCGCAGAACCGTCGCCAATCCCCAGAGCTGGCCCTCTTCGCTCACCAGGTGATCGACGTGGGAGATAAGGAGAATGGCATTGCGGGCGGCGATTCCGAACAGCGTGACGAAACCGACCAAAGCACCCAGCGAGAGCACGCCGCCGGTCAAGGCCACGGCGGCGACGCCGCCAGCCAGAGCAAACGGTGTCCCCGCAAGGATCAATCCGGCGGGCCGACCGCCGCCGAAGGCCAGCACGAGGAGCGCGGTGATGCCGATCGACGCTGCGGCGACATTGACCAGGATCTGGCGGGCCGCCGCAGCCTGGCCTTGGGCCACACCGGTGTATTCGAGGAAGACACCCGGCGGCAGGGTGACGGTGCGCGCGACCTGGGCGCGCGCGTCGCGCACAAAGCCGGAGACATCGGCCTGGGTCGGGTTGGCGGTAACCACCTGCCGGCGTTGACCGCCGTCGTGATTGATGACGGTGCGTCCTTCGCCCAGGCGAATGGTGGCGACATCCGACAACGGGGTCGTCGCACCGTCCGCCGTGCGCACCAGCAAGGCTCCGACGCCTTCCGGATCACGCTGCAACTCCGGTGGGAGGACGATGGCCACCTCGGTGATGCGATCGGCGCCGGTGACTTGCGCCACGGTGCGGCCCTGGAAGGCCGTTTCGATGGCGTCATAGGCATCGGTCGGAGCCACGCCGCGAAGCGCCATGCGATCCGGGTCGAGAACGATCTTCAGGGTCGGGGCGCCGGGCTGGGCCTTCACCTGGACGTCTGCCGCGCCGGGAACCGATTGCAGGGCGCGAGCCACATCGGCGGCGACCCGATCGAGAACGTCGAGGTCGGGTCCATAGACATTGACCGCAACCTTCGCCGTCTCCCCGGACAGGGATTCGCTGATGCGGTCGCCCAGGAAGGTCAGGGCCTCGCTCTGGACACCGGGATATTGCGCCAGAACCTCTCGGATGCGCGCCAGAACCCGGTCCTCGCCGGCTCCGCCGAGGGGACGTAGCTCAACATGGAACTCGCTGCGGTGCGGGGGAAAGGTGTCCTCTCCAGCCTCGGCGCGGCCGATCTGCTGTTCGACCGTCGCCACCTCGGGGATCGCCAACAAGTCCTTGGTGATGCGACCGCCAAGGTCGCGCATCCATCCCATCGACGCGCCGGCGGGCCCGTTGACCTGCAGCACGTAGTGCCGCTCGCGAAACGTGGGCAGCAGTTCAGAGCCAAAGACCAAAAAGGCTCCTAACGCCAGAACCCCGACTAGCGCGGCGCCGGCCACGACCAGGCGGGGTCGTGCGCAGATCGGCTCCAGGACCCGAGCGTGAAGGCTCTTCAGTTTTCTTAGGTAACCCGGTTCGCCATGCAGCCGGACGCGACGCAGGAGCAGCAGCGACAGCGCGGGCGTCACGGTGATGGCCACCGCCAGGGAGGCCAGGGTCGCCAACAGGAACGCGAAGGCAAGTGGCCCGAAAAACGCGCCCTGCAGGCCGGTCAGGAAGAGGATGGGTGCGATGGTCAGCGCCAGGACATAGGTCGCATAGACGACCGGAGCTCGCACCTCGACCGATGCCGCCTCGATAATCCCTAACCTGTCGGACTCCGAACGGTCCTCGCGAAGGCGGCGCACGATGTTCTCAACCCCGACGATGGCGTCGTCGATGACCACGCCGAGCGCCACGGCCAGACCGCCCAAGGTCATGGTGTTGATGGTCTGACCCATCCGGTCGAGCACGATCAGCGCGGCGAGAAGTGAAAGGGGGATGGAGACAAACGCGATGAATGCGACCCTCAGATCTCGCAGGAAGACCAACAGGATCAGGCCGATCATGCCCGCCCCGATCAGCAAGTCGGTGCGGATGCCGCGCAGCGCAGAGTCGATGAAGTTCGCTGGCCTGTGGAGGCTCGGGTAGATCTTGACGCCCTGCGCCTCCAGGGCGGGTCGCAGCTCGGCCAGCGTCGCCTCCGCAGCGCGCGTCGCGTCGAGCGTGTTGGCCCCATACTGGCTCGAAAGCGCGATCAGCACGCCGCCCCGCCCCATGATCAAGGCGTCGCCAAACTTCGGCGCCGGGGCTTCCACGACATCAGCGACATCGCCCAATCTCACCGGCAGGCCCGAGGCGGCGGGCAGAAGTGCGCCTGAAAGGGACTTGGCCGTGACCGCCCCGTTGGTGGGTTCGACCAGGATGCGCTGGCTGGGTGTTTCGGCGAACCCGCCGCCGCGGACCAGGGTGCTGGCCTGGACGGCGGTCGCGACTTCGGAGAGCGCGATGTTTCGGGCGATCAGATCGGTCGGCCGCACGCGGACCTCCAACCGACGTTGGTCGCCGCCGAAGATCGTGGCTCGGGCGACCCCAGGTGTGGCTAGCATCCGTGGCCGCACGGTCCACTGGACGAGGTCTCGCAAGGCCATCGGGCTCAACCGGTCGCTGGTGAAGCCGATCTTCAGGAGATCCATGGTCGAGGAGGTAAGCGGGCTGAGCTTGGGGGCGGAGACGCCGGCCGGCAGGCGACCCGCCGCCTCGCTCAAGGCTTCCGCAACGACCTGGCGTGCGCGAAACGGATCGCTGCCCTCGACGAAGATGACGGTGATCACGGACAGGCCCTGGATGGATTCCGAGCGGACCGCAGCGACGCCGTTTGCGCCGTTGATGACGGTCTCCAGCGGCCGGGTGACCAGGGCCTCGACCTGTTCGGGGGTGAGGCCGGTCGCCTCGGTCTGGACGCTCGCCTGGGGCGGGACGAACTCCGGAAAGACATCATAGCGCGCCGAGACGACGGTCGCGCCACCGAACCCGAGCAACAGCAAGGCGCACAGCAGCACGATGCCGGGATGGCGCAGGCAGACCCTGACAATGAGCGAAAGCATTGGCTAGTCTTTCTCGCCGGGCTGCTCGCCGCCGCGTTCGATGGCGAGCAGTGTTCCCGCGCCGCCGCCCACCGCGACCACGTCGCCGGGGGAAAAGCCCGTTGTGACGAACCAGCCGCTCGCGATCGGACGGGCGTCCACCAGCTCACGTCGGACAAACACACCCGGGGCCGTGCGACGGTAGGCCCATACGGCATCGCGCCATCGCACCAGGGCTTCCCGAGGAACGATGACCCCGGACTCTGTGGAAGACTGTTCCAGGCTCGCGGCCAGCACGCGCCCGACTGTGGCGGACCGTGCCATCGGACCGCGGACGATGGCCAGCAGGCCGGCGCTTTGCAGCCGGGGGTCCGCCGCCGCCGCCGGACCGAGCACACTGACGGAAGCGGTGATGCCGCCGTCGGCGACGATCACCCGCGAGCCGTCCCTCGACGATGCGCCGGGGACATCGATCCGCACCAGGGCAGCCTTTCCGGCCGAGATCTCGCCCAGCAGCCTTTGACGGGCGGCCAGATCCAGTCGCGCCAGCCCCGCGCCGAATTCGAGTCCGACGCGGCGTTCGGCGAGATCTGTCCGCGCCGCATCGGCGGCGGCCTGGGCGCGGGCGGCTTCTACCGCCCGCGCCGACGCGCTCTGATCCTGTGCGGCCAGAGCGACAACGCGGCGCGCCTCGGCCTTGGAGGCAACGGCGGCCGCGCGCGCTGTGGCAATTTCAGCATTGATCGCGGCGAGGGTGCTGACATCCAGTCCTCGCGCGAAACCCTGCTTGATCTGTGGCGCGCCTCCGGCCGCTAAGGGCGCCACGCGCAAGCCCGCCCGCTCCTGTTGCGCGGCGCTGAGCCGAACCTCGCCATCGACGAGGGTGGCCAGGGACGCGGTCCCCCCAACTCCTTCCTCCACCGAGGCGCTTGGCGCCGTGCGATGCGCCGATGCGCCGAAAATCGCCAGCGCTGCCGTCGCGGCGCCTACGGCAGCCCAGCCGGCGGCGGTGTAACGGCTCATGGGCGGCTCCTCGAGGCGGTGTTCACGATCATCGTCTCGGGTCCTTCCAAGGGTCCGCGAAGAGCGTCTTCAAGACTGGCGTCGGCGGCGTGCACACGGGCCAGAGCGTCAAGTTCGGAGATGCGGGCGAGAAGGGCGCCGGCCTGAGCGGCGGCCCAATCCGTGCGGTCGATGGCCCCCTGCGCCAATTCGCGATCTGCCTGGGCGGCAAGGCGGGCCGCAGCGACGAGTTCGACCCGCCTCACGCGAGTGAGCGCCTCGCGCGCGGCGTGGGTCTCGGCCAATCCCGCGTCGATGGCCGCCTGCGATGTGGACACAACGGCCTCCAGCTTCCGTCCGGCTTCTGTCCGCTTGGCCTGCGCGGTCGCGATGGCGCCGCGATTGAGGTCGAGGGGCGGCAATACCAGACCAACGGACACTGGGATTTTCACCAGACCGCGCTCCCAGGTGTAGCCGGGCGCAATACTGATCGCCGGGTATTGGCGTGCGACCTCCGCGCGAAGGTCGGCTTCGGCCTGATCATAGGCGGCTACCGCCTTGAGCACGTCAGCCCGGGACAGGATGGCCCCGACGCGAGAATCGTCCGTCACCCGCGCGCCGGGATCATCAGTTGGCTCATCGAAACCCGCCCAGGTTAGGGCGAGCCCGTTCAGGGCCTCGAATGGTACGCCCAAAGCGGCGGCAAGTGACTTGATGGCGGCGCGAGCATTGCTGTTGGCGTCGGCGGCGCGACGAACGGCGTCGGCCCCATCAGCGCGGACGCGCTCCAGTTCGGCGCGCGACGCTTCCCCCGCGTTGACCCGATTCTCCATCGCCGCCAGCTGGCGCGCCCGCACCTGGGCTACGCGCTCGTAGGCGACGGCCTGGCGTTCCGCGATGAAGTAATCGGCTAACGCCCGTCGGACGGCCATGCGGACCGACCAGATTCTGTCGGCCTGGTCGTAACGCGCGATATCGACGGCGAGATCGAAGCTGGTTAGCCGGGCCTGGCGGCGGGCGCCCAGGTCGAGGGGGACGTCGAGCGCCCCACCGAGCAGCCAGGGGGAACTTTCGGCCGCGCTGCGGGCGTACTCGGCGCTCAGCGTGAACGTCGCGGCCGGGCCGACGCGAGACGCCTTGGCCGCTGCCAGGGCGCTGTCGACGCCCGCGCTCGAAGCGGCGATGTCAGGGTTATTGAGCAGCGCGCTCGCGAAGAGCGCCAGACGATCCAGGCGGGGGCCGCTCCAGGTCGCGTCGGGAGCGATTGACGCCACCTTGTCGCGAACCTGCCCCAGATTCAGAGTTCGGGTCCGAGCCTCCACTGCCAAGGCCGACGGCTCCACCGGCGCGGGCGCGTAGCTCACGCAGGCTGATAGAGACAGGGCGCTGAGCAGGACAATGAGAGTCGACTTCACGGAACGAGCGCCCCCGCGACGGGCGGTCGCTGGTCCGCTTATGGCTTCGGTCGGTCACGCCTGCACCTTGTCGATTCCCAAGAAAGACTGGGCGCTCAGCCCGGGGAAGCCGGAGGTTCGCCACCGTTAGGCCATCCTACTACGTGAACGCTATGGTCCCTCCCCTCGCGCCGTGACGCTCGAGGGCCAGGAGCGGGCAGGACTGTGCAAAACGCACTGAACGCACTTTTTAGATAAAAAGAGTGTTTGAGCTAGACTTCCTTGGGTTTCAGTCGTGGGTAGCCCGGCATTCGCGGGCGTCGGCATCGGGAGACCCCACCCATGAATCCGATCCGAAATGTCTCGTCCGCGCCGCTTCGTTTCGGTCGAGCCGCCCATGCCGTGATGCTCGCCGCCAGTGTCGGCCTGTTTCTGGCCACCCCAGCTGGAGCGGCTGGTGGCGGCACCGCCATGCCATTGGAGGGCCCGCTCACCACGGTGATGCAGTCGCTCTGCGGTCCCGTCGCCAAGGCTGTCGGCATCATCGCCATCGCCTTCACCGCCACGACCTTCGTCAGCACCTTCTTCAACCCCACCGCCGGAGCGGCGTTCTGAGGTGGCGCAGTCGGAAATCGAGGGTTTGGAGATCGCCTTCCACAGCTCCCTTTCGGAGCCGGTGACGATCGCGGGCGTTCCGCAAATGATCGCTGTGCTGAACGGCACTCTGACGGCCGTCCTGGCGCTGGGCCTCCAGGTTCCCCTGATCAGCATCCCGATCGGCCTGGCCATCCACGGAGCCTGCCACTGGCTCAACAAGCGCGACCCCTACTTCTTCGACGCCCTCGGGCGGCACATCCGCCAACGGCCCTACCTGGACGCCTGACGACGGGCGCGCCCTTCGTCGGCGCGCGACCGAACCCTATCCAGCGCATCTCCACCAAGCGCCACTACGTTAAGGCGCCGGAGACCCCGGCCTAATCTTGACGCCTTCCTGACGGACGACGATTTCCAGGGGGACCTCGTGCCGCGCCTGGGCGGCGGCTATGTGCGAACCACCTCGGTGCGCGCCTATCCGGCGACCTCCTCGCCGGGCTTGCTGGACCGCCTGAACGAGCTGGGCAAAACGACCGCTGGGTGTGCCGCTTCCTGCCCCTCGACAAGAGAAGACGCCCTCAAGGCGGTGACCACAGTCCGCAAGCGCTGGTTCGCCAAGCGCAAGGGCGTCATGGCGCTGCTGAAGGAGGCCATCACCCGGGAGCCCTCGGTCCTGGAGGATCCCGACGCGGCGGCCAAGTCGATGGACGCCGATGCGGCGTTGGTCATCCTCGGTGGCGACTACGCCTCGATCGGCTATTTCACGCCGACGGTGACCTTAATGGACACCGACCCCGACCGGCTGGCCGACCGGGTTCGCGAGGTCGAAAGCGCCATCAACCGGGTCGGCTTCGTCTGCAAGGTCGAGGACGTCAACGCCGTCGAGGCCTGGATCGGCAGCCTGCCCGGCCAGGCCTACGCCGATCTGCGCCGGCCCCTCGTCTCGTCGCTGAACCTTTGCGACATGATGCCGATGTCGGCCATCTGGCCTGGCCCGACGCGCAATGAACACCTCGGGTCCGAATGCGCCAAGCGTGGCCACCCGGGCGACCAGCCGCCGTTGATGTTCACCCGCACGGCGGGGACCACGCCGTTCCGCTTCGATTTGCATCAGGGCGACGTCGGCCACACGATGTTGCCGATCTTCTTCGTCGCCTGGCTGGTCGGGATGGTCTACGGGATCACGCTGGTGCTGGTGATGTCCAGGCTTGAGCGCCTGGAGAATCCCGGCTCGCTGGCTAGATCCCTGTGGGCCGGCGTCTCGTCAAACTTCCCGTGGAAAACGATGCCCTTCCTGTTCAGCGGACGGCACAACAGCTTCAACGATCGCAAGTTGTCGCGCCTGGTGATGACCGGGCGGACGCTGCTGGTCCTCTGTGTGCCGCTATATGCCTACGTGTTCCTGCACGCCTGATCTAACGAGGCGATCAACACGGCCCGCTGGCCACCCGCTCGTAATCCTCCAGGCTGGAAATCCCGACATCGAGGTCGTTCACCAGGCCGTTGGCCAGGGAATAGACCCAGCCGTGCACCGACACGGGTTGGCCGCGCGCCCAGGCGTCGTGGACGAAGACGTCGGAGGCGACGTTGCGGACCTGGCGGATGACGTTCAGCTCGCACAGGCGGTTGAGCTTGTCCTTCTGCGTCGGCAGGGCGGCGAGCTCGTGCTTGTGCTCGGCGTGAACCTCGCGGATCGGGTGCAGCCAGTGATCGACCAGGCCACGCCGCTGGCCGTCGATCGCCGCCGCCACGCCGCCGCAGCCATAGTGGCCCACGACCATCACGTGCTTGACCTTGAGCACATCGACCGCGAACTGAAGCACGCTGAGATAGTTCGCATCCTGCGGCGGGGCTAGGTTGGCGACGTTGCGGTGGACGAACAGCTCGCCCGGGTCCAGCCCGACGATGTCGTTGGCCGGCACGCGGCTGTCGCTGCAGCCGATCCACAGATATTCCGGGCTCTGCTGGCCTTCCAGTCGCTTGAAGAACTGCGGGTCGGCCTCGGTCTTGCGCAGCGACCAGACCAGATTGTTGTTCTTGAGGTCTTCAAGCATGGAGGGCGTCCGGCTGGAGGTTGGGATGGGCGGCGGCGATGGTCGGATGCTCGGCGGCCCGCGCGGCGACGGCGCGGATCGCTGGAAACGGCGTCAGGTCCACCTTGAAGCGTTCGGCGTTATAGATCTGCGGAACCAGGCAGCAATCGGCCAGGCCGGGCGCATCGCCAAAGGCGAAGCCTCGGCCATGTTTGGCCACCATGGGCTCCAGCGCGGTGAAGCCGTCGGTGATCCAGCGCGTGGCCCAGGCGTTACGCGCCGGCTCCTCGACGCCCAGTCCGGTCAGGGCCCGCAGGATGCGCAGGTTGTTCAATGGATGGATGTCGCAAGCGACGATCTCGGCCATGGCGCGGACCACGGCGCGGTCGAACGGGTCGGCAGGCAGCAGGCGAGGCTCGGGAACCGTCTCGTCCAGCCATTCCAGGATCGCCAGGCTTTGGGTCAGAGCCCTGCCGTCCACTTCGAGCGTCGGCAAAAGCCGCTGGGCGTTGAGCGCGACATAGGCGGCTTCGTGGTGCTGGCTGTGGACCAAATCGACGGGGGCGACCTCATAGGCGAGCCCCTTGAGGTTCAAGCCAATCCGAACGCGATAGGGCGCGCTGGCCCGCCAGGCGCTGTGCAGGGTGAGTTTCATGCGCCGCCTCAGACTACCGTGAAGATAAGCTGGCCCACGCCCTCGACCTCGCCCGTCACCGTGTCGCCCCGCCCGATGGCGGCGACGCCCTCGGGGGTGCCGGTGAAGATCAGGTCGCCGGCCATCAGGGTCCAAAGTTTGGAGGCCTCGGCGATCACTTCCGGGATGGTCCAGATCATGTCGGCGATCTGGCCGAGCTGGCGCTCCTGGCCGTTGACCGACAGGCGGATGGCGCCGTCGACGCTGGCCTGGTCGATCGGGCGGATGGCGGTGATCGGGGCGCTGGCGTCGAAGCCCTTGGCGGCGTCCCACGGCTGGCCCTTGGCCTTGGCGGCGGCCTGCAGGTCGCGGCGGGTCAGGTCGACGCCGACCGCGTAGCCGAACACATGGTCCATCGCCGCCTCGACAGCAATGTTGGCGCCGCCCGACTTCAGGGCCACCACCAGTTCGATCTCGTGGTGCAGGTCGTGGGTTGCTGGCGGGTAGGGAACCTTGCCTGGCGCTGTCAGCACCACGACCGCGTCGGCGGGTTTGGCGAAGAAGAACGGCGGGTCGCGGTCGTCGCCGCCCATCTCGCGCCGGTGGGCGGCATAGTTGCGGCCGACGCAGAGAATGCGCCTTACGGGAAAGACCGCGTCGCTCCCTTCGACCGGGACCGTGGGCGGGGCGGGCGGGGGAAAGGCGAAGTGGGTCATGCCGTCTGATTAACCTCAAACCCGCGTCGCCAAAAGACCGCCGCCGTGAAAAGCCTTCCGCAGGACATGTTCCTGAAACATCCTACCCAAGTCCCGCGTCTAGACGTTCTTTCACTTGCCCCGACAGGCGACGACGAGTCATGACGGGTGAGACAATTGTGGCGAAAACCCGACAGACCCGGAATCGCAGGGACCTTGGACCAACGATGCTGATCATCGAGAACCTGACCCACGTCTACGCCAATGGCGTGAAAGCCCTCGACGAGGTCAGCCTGACGATCCCGCGCGGCATGTACGGCCTGCTTGGCCCGAACGGTGCGGGCAAGTCGACCCTGATGCGCACCGTCGCCACCCTGCAGGCCCCGACCTCCGGCCACATCCGCTTCGGCGACATCGACGTGCTCAAGTCGCCTGACCTGCTGCGGCGGACACTGGGCTATCTGCCTCAGGATTTTGGCGTCTATCCCCGGGTTTCCGCCTACGACATGCTCGACCACATGGCGGTGCTCAAGGGCATTTCCGGCGCCAAGGAGCGCAAGGACGTCGTCGAGAGCCTGCTGAACCAGGTCAATCTGTGGACCGTGCGCAAGAAGGCCATCGCCGGCTTCTCCGGGGGCATGCGCCAGCGCTTCGGCATCGCCCAGGCCCTGATCGGCGATCCGCGCCTGATCATCGTCGACGAGCCGACCGCCGGCCTCGACCCGGAGGAGCGCAACCGCTTCCTCAACCTGCTGTCCGAGATCGGCGAGAACGTGGTGGTGATCCTGTCGACCCACATCGTCGAGGACGTGTCGGACCTCTGCCCGGCCATGGCGATCATCTGCGAAGGCCGCATCGTGCGCGAGGGCGCGCCCTCCGAGTTGATGGCCCAACTGGCCGGCCGGATCTGGCGCAAGACCATCGACAAGGCCGACCTCGAAGCCGCCAAGGATCGGTATCAGGTCATTTCCACCCGCCTGCTGGGCGGCCGCACCGTGATCCACGTCCTGGCCGACCAAGACCCCGGCGCGGGCTTCGCCCAGGTGGAGGGCGGTCTGGAAGACGTTTACTTCTCCACCCTCTCCAATACCCGGCGAGCAGCCTAAGGGCGTGGGCATGTTCGGAAAAGTCGCCGCCTTCGAGTTCCGCTACCAGGCGCGCCAGCCGGTATTCTGGGTGGGAACATTCATCTTCTTCCTGATGGCGTTTGGAACGGTGGCGTCCAGCAATATCAACATCGGATCCTCGGGCAACGTCCACAAGAACGCCGCGACGGCGATCGCCGGCGGTAACCTGTTCTTCGCCCTCGTCTTCATGTTCGTCACGACGGCCTTCGTGGCCAATATCGTGGTGCGCGACGACGACACCGGCTTTGCGGGTATCCTTCGATCCACGCGCCTGTCGAAGTTCGACTACCTCTATGGCCGGTTTACCGGCGCCTTCGCGGCCGCCGCCCTGTCCTTCCTGGCGGTTCCAGCCGGCATGCTTCTGGGCACGCTGATGCCATGGGTCGATCCGGAGACCCTCGGCTCCTTCGTGATCGGCCACTACGCCTTCGCCTACCTGGCCCTGGCTTTGCCGGCGATCTTCCTGACCTCGGCGATCTTCTTCGCCCTGACCACGGTGACGCGATCGATGATGTGGACCTATGTCGGCGTCATCGCCTTCATGGCCCTGCAGTTCATGGGCGGCGTATTCCTTCGCCAGCCCGGCCTGGAACGGATCGCCGCCCTGTTCGACCCGTTCGGCGGCGGCGCCTTCCGACTGGCGACGCTCTACTGGACGGCGGCCGAGCGCAACACCCTGACCCCGCCGCTCACGGGCTATCTGCTGGCCAACCGCCTGCTGTGGACAGCGCTCGCCCTGGCCATTCTCGCGGCCGGCTACTGGCTGTTCGACACGCGCAAGACCGAGGGCGCGACAGGGCGGCGCGACAAGAGCCAAGCGGAGGTCCAACCGCCCACGACAACCACGGTCCATGCCCCGCCGCGTTTCGACGCGATCTCACGCTGGACGCAGCTGTGGGTTCGCGCCCGCCTGGACGCCCAGCAGGTTTTCCTGAGCCCCGCCTATCTGGTCCTGGTCGGCCTGGCCGCCGTGCTGGCCCTGGTCAATCTCTGGTACGCGACGGACGACAGCCTCTATGGCGGGGCGGTCTATCCGGTCACCCGGATCATGATCGGCGCCATGAACGGCATCTTCCCATTCATGACCATGATCATCGCCGCCTTCTATGCCGGCGAACTGGTCTGGCGCGAGCAGGATCGCAAGACGCACGAACTGATCGACGCCACGCCGATCCCCGATTGGGCCTTCGTGGCCCCCAAGACCCTGGCCATCGCCTTGGTCCTGACCTCGACCTTCCTGATCAGCGTCGCGGTGTCGATCGGCATGCAGCTGGCCAAGGGCTACACCCATCTGGAACTGGGAAACTACCTGGTCTGGTGGGTGCTGCCGCAGACTGTCGACTGTTTGCTGGTGGCCGTGCTGGCGGTGTTCCTGCAAGTCATCTCGCCGCACAAGTTCGTCGGCTGGGGCCTGATGGTGCTCTACATCATCGGCACGATCGTGGCGTCCAGCTGGGGTCTGGAACACAACCTTTATCTCTATGCCAGCGCGCCCATGGTCCCGATCTCGGACTTCAATGGACTGAGCCGGTTCTGGGTGGGGGCCTGGTGGTTCCGGCTCTACTGGGCGGCCTGCGCGGTGCTACTGCTGGTGCTGAGCCATGTCCTTTGGCGGCGAGGGACCGAGACCCGGTTGCGGCCTCGCCTGGCGGCCTTGCCGCGTCGGCTGATGGGGCGGCCCGGCCTGATCGCCGGCGGCGCCCTGCTGGTGTTCGTAGGCCTGGGCGGGTTCATCTACCTGAACACCAATATCTGGAATCCGTACCGCACCAGCCTCGGCAACGAGCGCTGGCAGGCCGACTACGAAAAGGCCCTGCTGCCGTTCGAGAACACGCCGCAGCCGAAGATCATCGCGGTGACTCTCGATGTCAGCATTCGGCCTGGCATGCCGCGCATCGACACCAAGGGTGTCTACGAGATCGAGAACCGCACCGACAAGCCGCTGCGCGAAATCCACATCCGCTTCGATCGCGACCTGAAGGTGCTGGCCCTGTCGATCGAGGGGGCTCGGCCGAAAAAGACCTTCGAACGCTTTAACTACCGGATTTTCGCCTTCGACACGCCGATGCAGCCGGGCGAGCGTCGCTCGATGTCGTTCAGCACCGCACGCGTCCAGCTGGGTTTCCCCAATAGCGGGGCCGACACAGGCATGGTCGACAACGGGACCTTCATCAACGATCAGGGCCTGGCCCCGACCCTGGGCATGGACCGCGCAGGCCTTTTGAAGGATCGCACCAAGCGCCGCAAATACGGTCTGCCGGCCGAGCTTCGCATGGCCAAGCTGGGCGATGGTCCCTCGCGCGCCTTCAACGGCCTGCGTCGTGATAGCGATTGGGTGACCGCCGACATCACCGTCACCACCGACGCCGATCAGACGCCGATCGCGCCGGGCTACAAGGTCTCAGAGAGTATCTGGCATGAAAGCGCCAAGCTGACGGGTCCGGTGACCAAAGCCGGCGACCGGCGGACAGCCCGGTTCGTGACCGAGGCTCCGATCCTGCACTTCTTCTCGATCCAGTCGGCGCGCTACGCGGTGCGCACCGAGCCCTACAAGGGTGTGCAGCTGTCGATCTATTACGACCCAGCCCATGCCTGGAACGTTGAGCGGATGCTGGACTCGATGAAGCGGTCGCTGGATTATGACCAGGCTAATTTCAGCCCCTACCAGTTCCGCCAGCTGCGTTATCTGGAGTTCCCGGCCTATGGCAATTTCGCCCAGTCGTTCGCCAACACCATCCCGTGGTCGGAGAATCTCGGCTTTGTCTCCAAGTATCAGGACCAGACCAAGATCGACATGGTCACCTATGTCGGGGCGCACGAGATCGCCCACCAATGGTGGGCCCACCAGCTGATCGGCGCCGACCAGCAGGGCGGGCCGGCTCTGGCCGAGACCCTGGCCCAGTACTCGGCCCTGATGGTCATGAAGAAGACCTACGGCGAGCCGATGATCCGCAAGTTCCTGAAGTATGAACTGGACCGCTATTTGCGGGCGCGGGGCGGCGAGGTGATCGAGGAACTGCCGCTCGAGCGCGTCGAGGAGCAGCCCTACATCTATTACAACAAGGGCTCGCTGGTCATGTACCGGCTGGCCAACGAGATCGGCGAGGACAACGTCAACGCCGCTCTGCGCGAGATGCTGACCGGCTATGCCTTCAAGGGCCCGCCTTACCCAACCACCCTAGAACTGGTGGCCGCCCTGCGTCGCCACGCCCCCGCCGACAAGCAGGCTCTGATCACCGACCTGTTCGAGAAGATCACGCTGTATGACCTGAAGACCACCTCGGCCAGCGCCCGCAAGCGTGCCGACGGCCAGTTCGACGTCACTCTGATGATCGACGCGAAAAAGCTCTATGCCGAGGGCCACGGTCGGGAACAGGCGGCGCCAATGAGCGAGCCCATGGACATCGGCCTGTTCTCGCTGGAGCCGGGCAAGAAGGGCTTTGGTCCCGACAAGGTGATCGCCATGGAGCGGCGGACCATCCGTTCAGGAACCCAGACCCTGACCTTCGTCACCAAGGTCGCCCCCAAGGTGGCGGGGGTGGATCCCTACAACGTGGTCATCGACCGCAACGGTGATGACAATGTCATCAAGGTCGATATGAAATGAGCGAGGCGGCGCTGAAGCTCGATGCGGCGGCTCTGAACGCCTTCCTGGCCAAGGCTTTTCCCGAGGCCGGGGCGCATCTGCCGGAGGTGGTCGAGGCGGAGCCGGGGCGGGTGCTGATGCGTCAGGCGTTCGCCACCCGGGCGCTGCGGCCGGGCGGCCTGATTTCGGGGCCGACCCAGATGGCCATGGCCGACACGGCGGGCTACGCCCTGGTGCTGGCCCATATCGGCGAGGTGGCGATGGCGGTGACCACGTCTCTCACCATCCACTTCCTGCGCGGCGCCAAGCCGGGGGATCTCTACGCGGAAGGAGCCCTGCTCAAGCTCGGCCGCCGCATCGCGACGGCCGATGTCCTGATCTGGTCGGAATCGCGCGAGCGAGCCTGCGCCAAGGCGACGGTCGCCTACGCGATTCCTTGAACCGTTCTATTTGGCCTTGTCGAAGCCGTTCTTCAGGCCTTCGGCCATGTTCAGATGTTCCTGAACGGCAGGGGCCGTGGCGGCGGCGAAGGCCTTGATGGCCGCGGTGTCGCCGTCTTGGGCGTAGCGTTGCATTAGGTTCAGGGCTGCTTGATGCACATCGACCTGATCGTCGGCATAGGTCTTGTCAAAGTCGCCGTCGCTGGACTTGTTCAAGTCGTCCAGCTTGTCCTGCAGATCGGCGGGCAAGGCGGTCGGCGGGGTGATCATCGCGCCGGAGGCGGCGATGGCGGCCTTCAGATCAGCCGTAGTCTTGGTGTGAGCCTTTTCCATCATCATGGCGAATTTCTTCACCTCGGCGTTGGTCGAGCGTTTGGCGACGACCTTGGACGCTTCGACTTCGTACATGTCGGTGGCGGCGGCCTTGGCGACGAAGGTGGCGGCCTTGGTCTCGTCCGACGGGGTCGGAACAGTGGCCGCCGGGTTGGCGTCCGGAGTCGCGGCCTGTTCGGCCGGCGTCGCGGCGCCCTTGGTGTCGTCGGCCTTGGGGCCGCACGCGGCGAGGCTGAGGGCGGCGAAGGCGGCGCCAACGATGAGAAGCTTGCGAGTCATGGCTTTCTTTCCCTGCGCGTTTTTCTAGAACGTTGATCGCTCAGGCGCCGCGCCGCGCCGTCGTGGCAATACAACTTCACGTGGCCGTGATGGTTCCGTGATGGTCGAGGGAACGAAGAACATGGCCAAGGCGCCTCTGGACGAGCTTCGGGTGATCGAGATGGGTTCGCTGATCGCTGGGCCGTTCTGCGGCCAGGTGCTGGGCGACTTCGGCGCCGAGGTCATCAAGCTGGAAGACCCGGGCGTCGGCGATCCGATGCGCCAGTGGGGCCGAACCAAGCCCAAGGGTCATTCGCCTTGGTGGCCGGTGATCGGCCGCAACAAAAAGTCCGTGACGCTGGATCTGCGCACGCCCGAAGGCCGCGACGTGGCTCGCGCCCTGATCAATACGGCCGACGTCGTTGTCGAGAACTTCCGCCCCGGCACGCTGGAGAAGTGGGGCATGGGCTATGACGTCCTGGCCAAGACCAATCCTGGCCTGGTGATGGCTCGGGTCTCGGGGTTCGGCCAGACCGGCCCCTATGCGCACCGCGCGGGCTACGCGCTGATCGGCGAGGCCATGGGCGGCCTGCGCCACATCACCGGCGAGCCCGACCGCCCGCCGGCCCGGGCGGGCATCTCGATCGGCGACAGCCTGGCGGGCCTCAACGCGGCGCTGGGCGTGATGCTAGCCATACACGCGCGTCACGCCACGGGCCGAGGCCAGGTGGTGGATGCGGCGATCTATGAAAGCGTGCTGACGGTGATGGAGAACCTGATCACCGAATATGACCTGTCAGGCTATGTCCGCGAGCGGTCCGGCGCCATCCTGCCCGGCATCGCCCCGTCCAACGTCTATCCCACGCGCAGCGGCGAACTGATCCTGATCGGCGCCAACCAGGACAGCCTGTTCAAGCGCCTGTGCGACGCCATGGGCCGGCCGGAGCTGGCGATCGACGCGCGCTATCGCGACCACGCGGCGCGCGGCGCGAACCAGGTCCAGCTCGACGCCACCATCGCCGGCTGGACGGTCGAGCACGACATCGAGACCTTGTTGCCGCTGCTGGAGGAGGCCGGACTGGCGGTTGGCCGGGTCTATCGCGCGCCCGACATGCTGAAGGATCCGCAGTTCATCGCCCGCGAGTCGATCGTCGAGGTGGCCCACCCGGTGTTCGGGACCGTCAAGATGCAGAACGCCTTCCCGAAGCTGTCGGAAACGCCGGGCGGCGTGCGTTGGCCGGGGCCAGGCTTGGGCGAGCATACGGACGCGGTGCTGGCCGAAGTGGCGGGGCTGTCGGTGGAAGCGATCGCGGGGCTGCGGGCGCGGGGAGTGATCTGAAGTCCTCCCCCGCAGGGGCAGGAATTGGGCTTTCACCCCCGTCCCGTCACCGAAGCCAGGGCCCGCGCGATCTGGTGGACATTGTAGGGCTTGCGAACGATCGGGGCGTCGAAGCCCATGGGCGCGGCCTTGTCGGCATAACCGGTGGCGAACACGAAGGGCCGGCCCTCGCGGCGCAGAACCTCGGCGACAGGCGCCACGGACTTGCCGTTCAGGTCGGCGTCGAGCACGGCGGCGTCGAAGGTCAGCTCCAGCATCTGCAGGGCCTCCGACAGCTCGGACGCGCAGCCCACCACCTCGACCCCGGAATCCTCCAGCCCCGCCTCCAGCTCCATGGCCAGCAGCAGCGAATCCTCGACGATCAGCACCTTGAGCCCCGCGATGTCGCCGGCCTTGAAGGTGTCCTCGCCGCTGCGGAAGGTCTCGACGATTCGCTCGGCTTGCGGCGCGACGGGCTCGGGCTCGGGGGTATCGACCAAGGCGTCGGCGGCGGCGTGTATCATGGCCGTGACGCCGCTGCGGCGGTATTCGATGGTCGCGCGGCCCTTCAGCTCGCGGCCGACGACGTCCTCGATCAGGGTCGCGCCGAAGCCCCGGGTGGCGGGCGGCGAGGTCAGGGGGCCGCCCGTCTCCAGCCATTCCAGATTGAAACCGCCGCCCGGCGCGGCGCGCCAGACCACCTCGACCCGGCCGGCCTCGGTCGACAGCGAACCGAACTTGACGGCGTTGACCGCCAGTTCATGCAGGGTCAGCGACAGGGCCGCCGCGGCGCGAGGGGTCAGAAACATCTCCGGACCGTCCCAGCGGGTCTGGTTGGGGGCGAGGCCTCCCAGCTCGGCGGCGGCGATCCGCGCCAGAGTGGCGCCGCGCCAGCGGGCGGCGCTGAGCAGGTCGTGGGCCGAGCTCATCGCCTTTAGCCGGCCGGTGAAGGCCTTGAGGAACCCGTCCAGCGACGAGGCCTTGCGCGCCGACTGGCCGGCCACCGATTGCACGGCCGCCAGCAGGTTCTTGATGCGGTGGTCCAACTCGGTCAGCAGGTTCTCGCGCTGATCGTCTGCGTCGCGGCGGGCGGTGATATCCTGCACCACCCCGATATGGCGGATGGGGGTGTCCTCGCCGTCAAGAACCCGCACCCCGGCGGCGCGGATCCACACCGTGCGGTCGGCGGGCGACACGAACCGCCGGAATTCCACCTCGTAGCGGCCGCCAGCCCTCAACTGCTCTTCGACTCTGGCGCGCGCCGCAGTGCGGTCGTCCGGATGGATGAAGTCGTAAAGCGTCTGGCTGGTCAGGGCGGCCCGATCGCCGACCGGGGTGTCCATGATTCGCGCCATGCGGGGGCTGATCTGCATGACATGGGCGTTCATATCCCATTCGAACTCGCCGAGATTGGCCGCGCCCAGAGCCAGGGCGATCCGCTCGCTGTCGAGCGCGCGCTCGGCGATATTGCGGGCGGTCTCAGCGTCGTGCAGCAGCTCTTCCATGGCCAGGGCCGCCAGCTCGGCCAGGGCCTCGACCAGGCCATTGTCGATCGCGTCGCGAGGTTGGGGATCCTCGACGGTCAGCAGGCCAACCACTTGGCCCGAGGGATCGGTGAGCGGAGCGCAGGCAAAAAACCGGCTGTCGGCGGCGAAGGGACGGATCGTCTGGTCGGGAACTGCGGCGATGTCGCCATGCGCGATGACACCGCAGTCGCGCAGGCGTTCGGTGAGGGTGGCGGGGCGGGCCTCTTCTCCATCCTGGAAGCCGATCCTGGCCTTCAGCCAGACGCGGTCCTTTCCGATCAGGCGGATCGCCGCCTTGGGGGCGTTGAACAGGCGTAAGGCCAGGCGGACGATCCGGTCGAACCGGGGGTCGAAGGGATCGCCGTCGATGGCGCGAAGGGCGTCGAGGGCGCGCAGTCGCTGCGCCTCTTGATCATCTGCCAGCGATCCGCCCGCATCGTCCATGAATCGACCATAGACCGGGTTCGCGTGATGCGCGAGATCGATAAATCTCGTGCCTCGCTGATCGTATGTGGTGAAGCTTCAGCCTTGGCGCTAGAATGGAACTTGTCGCCCTGGCTTTGCGTTTTGCGGGCGCAGCTTTGCCGCTGTCCGCCCCGAAGCCCGAGCCGCGAAACCGGAGACCTCCCATGTCCGACAACAGCCTGAACCCCGCGATCAAGGAGGCCAACAAGGCCTCGTCGAGCGCCGGCGCCGCTCTCGACCACGCCGAACGCAGCTTCGGCGAAGCCGCCGCTGCGGCCAAGAGCCACTTCACCGACACCAAGGCCAACCTGACCGACGCCGCCAAGCGCATCGAGCATTCGCTGACCCAGGGCCTCGAGACCCTGCGCGCCCAGACCCGCACCTATACCGACACCGCCGGCCAACAGGTCGATGAAGCCGGTCGCTATGTCAGCGAGCGGGTTCGCGAGCGTCCGATCACCGCTACCCTGGCCGGCCTCGGCGTCGGCGTCTTGCTGGGCCTTCTGCTGGCCGGAAATCGTAGCGGCCACAACAAGTGATCTTCGAAAAGACCCTGACCACCCTGGCAGCGGCTGCGGCGATCGCCGCAGCCGCTGCTGTGAGCGTCGTGGCCGCCGCCTTCGCCCTGTACGCCGTGATCCAGCCTCACCTGGGCGCGGCGGGCGGGGCCGCGATCGTCGCCGCAGTCGCCGCGCTGGTCGTCGGGATCGCCGGGCTGCTGGCGGCGCGCAAGGCGGAGGTCGGGGTTGGGCTGTCGTCGGCCCCGGCCCCGGACGCGCTGTTCTTCGCCGAGAAGGCGCTGGAGATGGTCAAGGCGCGGCCGATCCTCACGATCGGCGCCGGCTTGGCTGCGGGCTTGATTGCTTTCCGCAACCCCGCCCTGGCGGCGATCGTCGCCAAGGCGCTGTTCGACTCCCAGAAGCCGCTGCCGCGCTAGTCGCCCACGGCTGCCCCCCCTTGGTTTTCCGCGCCCCTCCTCTCATCTCCCGGGGGCGTCTTGCTCTGGAGCGATCATGTTCAAACTCCCCGACCTGCCCTATGCCTATGAAGCCCTGGAACCGACGATCTCGGCAAACACGCTTCATTTCCATCACGACAAGCACCATGCGGCCTATGTGAACGCCTTGAACGGGCTGCTGCTGGAGGGCGACAAGCGTCCTCTGGAAGCGGTCATCCGCGAGGCCGGTCCCGGCAAGGTGTTCAACAACGCCGCCCAGGCCTGGAACCACGCGTTCTTCTGGGACTGCATGAGCGCCGACCAGGCGGCCCCGTCGGCCGAGCTTTCGGCCGCGATCGCCGAGGCGTTTGGCGATCTGTCCGGCCTGAAGGAGAAGTTCGTCGCCGAGGGCGTCGGTCACTTCGGTTCGGGCTGGGTTTGGCTGGCCGTCCAGGCCGGCAAGCTGGTGATCCTCTCGACCCACGACGCCGACGACACCCTGACCAAGAACGGGGTCACCCCGCTGCTGGTCTGCGACGTCTGGGAACACGCCTACTATCTGGACCACCAGAACAACCGTAAAGGCTTCCTGGAAGCCTGGTTCGACGTCCTGCCCAACTGGGCGTTCGCCGATGCGCAGTTCGCGGCGGCCAAGGGCGACGGCGCGGCCTGGACCTATCCCGAACCGGCTTGACCTCAGCCTCTCGACTAAACGTTCAACGGCGCGACCTCGGTCGCGCCGTTTTCGTTTGAACATGGGACGCAGCGGCGCGGGACCGACCAGGTTCGCCAGACCGTGAACTGAGTGCGCTCCCAGGCCAGGGCCGTGATCTTGATGTCGCCGTCGTCGACCTCGATGACATTGAAGCTAGGCGGCACGCCACGTTCGCGCACCGACAGGGTGCCCGAGCCTACCGCCTGGGTGCAGCCGTCCGAGAACGGGTAGGGGTGCACGAAAGGCGCGTGGATGTGGCCCGTCAGCACCAGATCCACCCCAGCGCCGGCGAAGGCCAGGGCGGCCGCCGTACCGCCCCGCACCTTGGCGGTCATCGGCCCGCCCAGCATCTCGATCAGCGGATGATGGCAGACCACGATCTTCAACGCGTCCGGCGCGGCGTCTTTCAAAGCCGCGCAAACCTCGCGGATCTGTCGGCGCGACACCGCGCCCTTCGACCAGTTCAGCCGGAGCTGGAAGGCGCGAGCGGAATTGAGGCTGACCACCGTGACGCGCGGGTCGTCCCAGTCTCCGTTCATCCGCTCGCCGAACCGCTGCTCATAGCGTCGCCACGGCGCGAAGATGCGGTTGAGAATCTCGCGGGGGCCGACGAACGGGGTGTCGTGATTGCCTGGCGTCACCAGCTGCGGGCGAGGCAGCCGGTCCAGCCAGGCCTTGGCGGCGTCGAACTCAGTGGTCTTCCCATCCTTGGTCAGGTCGCCGGCGGCGATCACCAGGTCGGGCCGCTCGGCATGGATGCGTTCGACCGCCGCCTCGACGGCGTCCTTGTGTTCGCCGCCGAAATGGATGTCGGAGACTTGGACCAGTTTCAGCCTTTGGCTCATGCGGCGGGCACCAGGGCGCGGAAGGCTTTTGGGCGGAAGCGAATGCTGACCGTATCGTCCAGCCGGACCGGCTCGCCGTCCAGGATAGCGGGAATCCGCCCGCCGGCCCAGACCTTGCCGACCCGGCAGCGGCCGACGATCACCGACGGATCGTTGCGCCAGTTGCCGGTCACGGTGCTGACGCCGAGCCGGAAGATGTCCAGGGCGTTCGACGGATCGACGGCCGCAGCCTCAAGCGCCTGCTCGTCGGCGTGCAGGTCGGCCGAGACCAGGGGGCACATCAGGCTCAGCGCCTCGGTCTTGCCCTTGGGGCGGCCGTCGAGGACGTAGCGCAGGCGGGTGGAGAAGGCCTGTCGCAGCGCCCGCCGGGCCCGCATCAGCGCCAGGTCGGCGCGCCCGGCCCGGGCGGCCTCGCGGGCGGTGGCCCACAGGGCCGGACTACCCAATATGGCGGCGACGAAGAACAGTCGGCCACTGACTTCGCCGCCGGAAATCATCTTGGCCTCGCCGTTCTTCAAGCAGGCGGCCATGGCCTCGGGCCAGGAAATCGCGCCGTATAGCGCGTGGGGCAGCATGTTCATCGTGCCGCCCGGCAAGGGCGCGATCATCGGGCCGTCGGGACCCGACATCTCGGCCGCCGCGCGGGCCGTGCCATCGCCGGCCACGATCAGGATAGCGTCGGGGCGACGCTCGATGGCCGCGCGGATGCAGGCGGTTAGCTCCCGTTCGGTCGGCGCATGCACCTGACCCTCCACGCCATGTTCGGCGAGGATGGCTTCCGCCTGGGCCGGCGCGTCCTTGCCCACCGAGCCCGAGGCGGTATTGACGATCACTTCAACGCGCATGCGAAACATCCAAAAGCGCCAACGCGCGGAAACATTGACTTGGCAAACGGCGCAGCTTTGCGAGGGTTCCCGGAACCGTTGGCCTCGCCCCGCCGTTTGCCTCTCGGGACAAGCTCGAACGGGAGAGCCACAATGAAGAAGACCTTGATCGCCTTGCTGGGCGTCGGTGTGCTGGCCAGCGGCTGCACCGCGACCGGCAACACCGAACGCAACGCCGCCGGGGGCGCCGCTCTGGGCGCTCTCGCCGGCGCGGTCATCGGCAACAATGTCGGCGGCGGCAGCGCCAGCACCGGCGCCGCCATCGGCGCCGCCATCGGCGGCACCGCAGGCGCCGTCAAGGGCTGTCGCGAGGACGGCGGCTGCGGTTCGACCAACGCCAATCGCCGTCAGTACTATGACGAGCGGGCCGGACGGTACTACTACTACGACTCGCGTAGCGGTCGTTACTACTGGGAAGACGGCAGCCCCCGTTAAGTCGGGGTCGCCTGAAAGACCTGGAAAGGGCGGTCGGCATGCGCCGGCCGCCTTTTGCGTGGCCGCAGCACGAGAGGGCAAGCGATGAGAAGAGTCGAACTGACGGCGATTGGTGTTGTCGTCGCCGCCGGGCTAGCCGCGGGTTGCGCCAGCAATTCCGGACCCAAGTCGCGATCCGATATCGTGATGACGCCGCCGGCCTGCGAAGACTTCGCGGTGGAGATCTATTTTGAGAGCCAGTCCAGCGCCCTGACTAGCGAAGCGCGCTCCGTGCTCAAGAACGCTGGCGCGATGGCCAAGGGCTGCCAGGTGAACTCCGTCCGCGTGCTGGGGCTGGCTGACGCCGTGGGGGCCGCAGACGCCAACCTGGCGCTCTCCAAGACGCGGGCGAGCGTGGTCACCGGCGCCTTGGCGAAGGTCGGGTTCCGCAATGTGGAGATCGACGTCGCCGCTGCTGGCGATAGCGGCTCCCTGACAGGCTCGGGCGAGTCCCGTCCTCTGCGTCGCCGCGCCGACGTCAAGATCGATTTGAACGGACCGCGGGGCTGATCACGCCTCGCCGCGCTTACGCCAAAGCAAAGGGCGGATCCGCAAGGGTCCGCCTTAAGGCCTTGGAAGTGTGGGGTGCGGAGGCGACAGGCTAACTTGCGCTAGCCTCAAGTCGGGGGGGCGTCGCCGCCTCCGCAGATTGAAAACGTGAACGAGAAGGGGCGGTTCCCGCCCGATGAATATTTTCTCGCCTATTCCGCGATTTTTCTTGAGGCCATCACTCGGCCACTGCCGCAGGGAACAGCGGCGAAAGCCAGACGTTGATTTCCCGAAGGCGATACGGCCTCGAAGCTGGGGAGTTACGTCGTGATCCGCACCTACCAAGCCGAGCATGGCGGACTGGTTTTCGACCAGGCGCCGACGCGTCGGCAAAAGACCGTCCGCAACCGCATGACCGCCTTGACGGTGATCGTCGTTATCGCGGCGTCGGCCGGCGTGCTCCAGCATTTCAACAACCCCGCACACGGCGGTTCGGCCGAGCTCAGCTCGGGCGGATATTCCGCCGCGCGATAAGGAAGCCTGCCATGCCCGCCGATCTCGACCGTTCCGGTCCCGTCCTTAACGAAACCCGCGCCCGTCAAGGTCGCCGCGGCAAGCACGTGTTCTGGGTGCTGATCATCTCGACCGTCTTGGCTGCTATTGGCTTGTTCGGGGCCTGGGCCATGCGCTCTGGCGACCTGGCCAGCGTCGAGCACAACAACGGCGCCAAGACCACGCAGGAAGCCGGACGTTATTCCACCCCCCAGACACCGGTGAAGCAAACGCCGGCTGGCTAAGCGCTTTGCATTTGCGTCACGAGCGACACGCATACGAAAAAGGCCCCGGCGACGAACCGGGGCTTTCCTCGTTTTCAGGCCTGAAAGATCAGGCCGCCTTCTGGGTCCGGCGCGGATGGAAGAACAGCGCTTGGCCGATCGCCGCCTTCACCGTTTCCGGCTGGAAGGGCTTGGTGATCAGGAAGGTCGGCTCCGGACGCTCACCGGTCAGCAGGCGCTCGGGGAAGGCGGTGATGAAGATCACCGGCACGTCGAGACGCGCCAGAATATCCTTGACCGCATCGATGCCCGACGAACCATCGGCCAACTGAATGTCGGCCAGCACCAGGCCCGGGGTGCGGCGGTTGACGGCCTCGACCGCTTCACCGCGGGTGGCGGCGATGTCGATGACGTCGTGGCCAAGCTCACGCACCAAGGCCTCGATATCGGCCGCGATCACCGGTTCGTCCTCGATGATGAGGACGTCAGTGGCCAGTTCGGCGTCGATCTCTTGCTGCGCTTCAGAAATCAGGCGCTCGACCTCGGCGAAATCGCAGTCGAGGATCTGCGAGGCCTCGGTCGGGGTGAAGCCCTCCAGCGCCGTCAGCAGAAACGCCTGCCGCGAACGCGGAGCGATCCGCATCAGCCGCTGCGAGGCGTCGTCACCATGACCAACGACGTCGTCGCGCCGCGCTTCGAGCTGCGCGCCGGAGGACAGCCAAATGGCATGGAACACGCGATACAAGGCGACGCGCGGCGACAGATTGGCGTCCAACGACCTTTCACCGGCCGCCAGAGCCTCGAGCGCAACGCGCACATAATGATCGCCAGTGGTCTGGTCGCCAGTCAGCGCGCGAGCGTAGCGACGAACATAAGGCAAGTGCGGCGCTAGCCGGGCAAGAAGACTCATGACCCCTCCCGTTTGAGTGTCTTGGGAACAAAAAAACGACCGTCGCGGCAAAGCTGCGCCGTTCGCCATCGAGCACTAAACGCGGCGCGCCCTGCGCGGTTCCATTTCGCGGCGCGTCGGGGTTCCTCGAGCGGACTAGTTTTGCCACCATATGCTCAAGCTTGCGGAACCTCATACGGAATTCGACGTTGTCATCCTGCGGACACTCATTCGGCCAGGGGGCGGGCGTCGCGTTTTATCGGCGTCGAGGACATGATTGAACACGTACCCATGGAAGATCATCGCAAGGGGGCCGCCGCCCTCGATGAAGCCCGGCTCCGTCAGCAGGCTATCGGCGTCAAGCTTCGTCAGATGTTCGACGAGGTCGTGAACGAGCCTGTACCCGACGAATTCCTCGACATCCTTCGCAAGGCAGAAAAGCCTTCGGGAGAGCGTTGAACCATGACGGAAGCGCAAGTCGGCCGGTCGCCCTTCGACCCGGTCCGTGACGTGGCCTTCAAGAAGGAACTTGTCACGCTCATCCCGCATCTTCGCGCCTTCGCTCGTACTTTGACCGGCGACCCCACCGCGGCCGATGATCTGGCGCAAGACGCCATGATGAAGGCGTGGGACGCTCGGGCCAGCTTCCAGCTGGGCACCAACATGAAGGCCTGGACCTTTATGATCCTGCGCAACCAGTTCTATTCTGAGAAGCGTCGCTCCTGGCGCCAGAGCCAGCTTGATCAAGAGGCCGCCGAGCGCACCCTCGTGGCGGTTGATGATCCCGAGGCCCCGGTTGCGTTGGACGAGCTGCGGCTCAGCCTGGCCATGCTGCCGCCAGAACAGCGCGAAGCGCTGATCCTGGTGGGCGCGGGCGGGTTCGCCTACGAGGAAGCGGCCGAGATCTGCGGCTGCGCGGTCGGTACGGTGAAGAGCCGCGTCAGCCGGGCCCGGCGCGCCCTGCAGGCCATTCTGGAAGCGGGCGCCTATGACCGCGACGGTGGCGCCGCCGGCGACGCCATGTACGCCATCCTGGCCGACGCGGAGAGACTGAGCACCCTGCGGTGAAGTCTTCTCTCGGGCGCGGTTCCGACGTCGTCGGCTCCATTCGGGTCCGGTTGGCCGGCGCGCTGTTCATCGCGCTCCTCCCCGTCCTCGTTCTGGGTGTTCTTCAGTCGGTCTTCGCCTTCAAGGCGGAGGCAGATTCTCGACGTCAAAGTCTCGAACTGGCGGCAGGGCGCAGCGCGGCGATCGCCCGCGCTCGCATTGAGGCGGCCGGCGTTCTGCTGCAGACGCTTGGTCCGGGTTCGGTTGGGCTATCCTGCGCCCAGCGCCTCGACACGGTGAAGAGCCACCTTCCGGGCTATGCCAATCTGATCCGCTTCGACGCCTATGGCCGGGTGTCTTGCGCCGCCGCGACCACCCCCCCCGACGCCGCGCGTTCGGGTCGGTCCTGGTTTCAGAACCTGGCGGCCGGCTCGCACATGGTCGTGGCCAGCGTGCCGGGGGTGTCCTATGCAGACGAGCCTTCGGTGCTGACCGCTGTGCGGGCCGAGGACGCCAATGGAAAGTTCGGCGGCGCCATGGCCGCCATCCTCACCCTGTCCAGTCTGAAGCCGGAGACCGCCAATCGCTATCTGCCTGGCGGCGCCGAGGTGGCCCTGGCCGATTCCGAGGGCCACGTGTTCGCCGCCACCGATCCTCGGGCGTTCAGCGCGCCGCCCCAGGCCTGGCGCGACCGCGCCGCCAAAACCGGCTCGGCCCTATGGTCGGGCTTCGACGCGGATCATGGCCATCGCGACTTCTCCGCCGCGCCCCTAGTCGGCGAGCAGGTGTTCGTCATCCTGTCGGCCAAGGCCCCCGGCTTGGCTTCCTGGGCCTGGCTGAATCCAGCGTTGCGCCTGCTGGCCCCGCTGCTGGCTTTCGTCCTCGCCCTGGCGGCGGTGCTCTACGCCACCGAGCAGGCGGTGATCCGCTGGATCGTCTATCTGCGCCGGGTGGCGGCCATCTATGCCCGGGGTCGCTTCACCGTCCGGCCGCTGCAGGCCGAGCGGGCGCCGCCGGAGATCCGCGAACTGGCCGCCACGCTCGACGACATGGCCGCCGCCATCGTCGCTCGCGACGCGTCCCTCCGCGACAGCCTGGGCGAGAAGGACGCCCTGATGCGCGAGATCCATCACCGGGTGAAGAACAACCTGCAGATCATCTCCTCGCTGCTCAACATGCAGCAGCGGGCGCTGACCGACCCAGCCGCCCGCACCGCCCTCAACGACACCCGCCAGCGGATCACCGCCCTGGCCCAGATCTACCGCGCGCTCTACCAGGGCCCCGACCTCAAGCGGGTGGACCTGCGACCGTTCCTCGAGGAATTGACCGCCTTGCTGCTGGCCGGCGACTCGATGGGTAGCGGGCCGATCCGCACCGAGGTGCATGCCGACCCGCTGGTCATCGATCCAGACCGGCTTGCGCCCCTGGCCCTGTTCGCGGTCGAGGCCATCACCAACGCCCAGAAGCACGCCCTGGGCGAGCGGGGCGGGACGCTGACCGTCGATTTCTTCGTGCGCGGCGAAGAGGCTGAACTGGCGATCGGCGACGACGGTCCCGGCGCGCCCAAGGGTCCGGTCGAAGGCGTTGGGCGGACCCTGATGACCGCCTTCGCTCGGCAGCTGCGCGGGAAACTTCTGTTCGAGGCCTCGCCAGCTGGCGGCCTGCTGGTGCGACTGATTTTCCCGACGCCGCAAGCGCCGCCGGTCGAGAGCGTAGGCGGAACCTAGCGGCGCCGCAGACGTTCTGCAGGGGCAACACTTTCAGACGCCCGTCGGGCGACCATCGGAGAACTTCCATGCGCAAGCTCATCATCCTGGCCGCCATCGCCGCCAGCCTGTCCGTCGCCGCCTGCAACACCGTCGAAGGCGCCGGCAAGGATGTCTCGTCGGCCGGCCACGCCGTCAGCGACACCGCCAAGGACGCCAAGTAAGCATCTAGCTGCGGACTAAAGATTGAGCCCGCCGGTCAGTCGACCGGCGGGCTTTTTCGCGGGTGGGCCGGGGCCTGAGGCGCCTAGGCGGCTGCGCGGAAGTTGGGGTCGCGGGTGAACAGGCCGGGATGATCGGCGACCGGCAGTACGGCCCCGGTGACCTCGGTGAGGCTCTCACCCTCGCCCATCAGCAGCACGCCGTCGTCCTCGAGGCGCGCGGCCAGGCTCTCGATAACCCGGGCGTGGACGCCGGGATCGAGCCCCGGCAGCACATTGCGCAGCAGGATGGCGTCGAACTTGCCCAGAGGCGATAGGTCGGCCATCAGATTGATCCGCCGCCAGCGCACCGCCTGGCGGATACGCGGGCTGATCGCCCACATTTCATCGGCGTTCTCGAAATGCTTGACCAGCAGCCGGATCGGCAGGCCGCGCTGCACCTCGAACTGGGTGTAGAGCCCGCTCTGGGCCTTCTCCAGGCAGCGGTCGGAAAGGTCCGACCCGAAGAATTCAAAGCGCGCGCCCGGCTCGACGCCGCGCGCGTCCGCTGCGGTCATGGCCAGGGAATAGACTTCCTGGCCGGTCGAGCAGGCGGCGCTCCAGATTCGGATTGGGCGATCGCGAGTCTGGCGCGATAGGGCCGGCAACAGCGTATCGCGCAGATGGGCGAAGGTCTCGCGGTCGCGGAAGAAGGCGGTTTCGTTGAGGGTCAGGGCCTCGACCACGGCCCAGATCAACCGGTCCTCGCGATGGGCGCGCAGGGCGGCGATCATCGCTTCAATCGACTCGAAGCCTTCACGCCGGGCCAGCGGCCCGAGACGGCTTTCAACGAGGTAGGTTTTGTCACTCTCGATCCGCAGACCGGCGCGCTGGCGGGCCAGGGCGGCCAGAAGCTCCATGTCCTCGGGAATCACAGCAGGCCCGCCTCGGCGAATTTCGCCGTGATGATGTCGCCGTCGAACGGCTTCATGATGTATTCATTGGCGCCGCAGTCCAACGCCTGGCGGATGCGCTCGATGCTGTTCTCGACGGTGCAGAACACCACGACCGGAGCGTCGCCGCCCGGCTCCTGGCGCAGATGGCGCAGGAATTCGATCCCGTTCATCACCGGCATGTTCCAGTCCAACAGAACAGCGTCAGGCATGGCCGCCCGGCACCAGGCCAGGGCCTCCACGCCATCGGCGGCCTCGGCGATCTCGAAGCCGATGTCCTCCAAGACGCGCCGGGCGACTTTTCGGATCACCCGACTGTCATCGACGACGAGGCAGGTCTTCACGGCATGCTCCAATTCAAGACCCCCAGATTGGCGCGGCGGGGGTTAAGGAGCAGTGACGTTGCGGACGATGTCCGGTCTTAATCGTCGCGAAGGGGCCTAAGCGGGAACCCACGCGGCCAGGCTGACCCGGTCTTCAGCCAATTCGACCCCGACCTGGCCGCCGGCGGCGCGCACCAAGGCGTGAAGATAAGCCGCCTGCACCCAGGGGCCGCCCAGCCCCTCGGCGAGGGCCTCGCCCTTCAGTCCGGCCAAGACCTCCGGGCGAAGCCGGGCGCGGGGGCCCAGCGCGTCGGCGGTGATGGCCACACGGCCGTCCAGGACCACGGCCTTTAGCGTCGCCACCCCGCCAGCGGGCAGGGCGCTAGCCGCGAGTTGGGCGATGTTGAGAATGGCCCGCGCACTGGCCTTGTTCAGCACAGTGGCCGGTATGTCCCACACCATGGTCGGGCGGACATGAGCGAACACACCCTGCGACAACTTTTCCAGCTCACGGGAGTCGAAGTTCTCCGCCGAGGCAGACGCGCCGAACGCGACGCGCGTGAACTGGAGCAGGTCGGCCAGCTTGCGGGCGCTGGAGGCGATCAGGCTCATGGCGTCCTCGCGCATGTCCTGGGCCGACGGGTCCTCCAGCAGGTCCAGGCCCGAGACGATGGCGCTGGCCGGACTGATGAAGTCGTGACAGAGCCGCGCGGCGACCATCGCGGCGAAGTCGGGGCCCCCTATGTCGAGCTTGGGGACGTTCAATTCCGGAGCGGGAGCGTCGGTCAGGGCGGGCGAGGGGGCGTCGGCTTCGGTCATGACGCGATCTTTGGCGTGATTTGTGGCTTTGGCAAACGGGACCGGTCGCCTATCAGGGGCGGGTGATGGATCCGTTTCTCGAGCCCGGCGTCCTCGTGCGCCATCCCGACCAGCCCGACTGGGGGCTGGGCCAGGTGCAATCGGTGATCGGCCATCGCGTGACCGTCAATTTCGAGGACGCCGGCAAGCAGACGGTGGACGCGACGCGCGTCAGCCTGGTCTTCGTCGGCGACGACCCCAGAGGGACCTAATGAGCACTCAAGATTTGGCCGACATGGGCCGATATCTGGCGACCATCGTCGAGGCGGCCGCCGAGGTCATCCTGCCGTTCTGGCGCACCGATCTGGACGTGGTCCGCAAGGCCGATGAAAGCCCGGTCACCGAGGCGGACCGGGCTGGCGAGCGGCTGATCCTGACCCTGCTGGCCGAACGCTTTCCCGATATCCCGGCGATCTCCGAGGAGCACGCCAGCGAGTTCGGCGCGCCCGACGTCATTGGCCCGCGCTTCTTCCTGGTCGATCCGGTGGACGGCACCAAGGCCTTCGTGCGCGGCGATCCCAATTTCACGGTCAATATCGGCCTGATCGACAACGGGGTTCCCGTGGCCGGCGCGATCTGCGCGCCCGCCACGGGCGAGATTTGGTTCACGACCGCCGACGGCGTGATCAAGCGCGACGGACCGGGCGCTGCCGAGGTCGCCGTGCGCGCCCGCCCTTGGCTGAAAGGCCAGGCCCTGGCCCTGGTCAGCCACACCATGAGCGAAGAGCGCGCGACCGAACTTGCGGCCGAATACGGCTTTGATCTGCGCGCGCCGATGGACAGTTCGATCAAATTGGTCCGCATCGCCGAGGGCGCGGCCGACCTCTATCCGCGCCACGGCCCGACCATGGAATGGGACACCGCCGCCGGCCACGCCATCCTGCTCGCAGCCGGAGGTCGCTTCACCGCGCCGGACGGCGGGCCGTTTGTCTATGGCAAGGCCGACAAGGGCTTCCGCAACGGCTGGTTCGTGGCGCGGGGGGCTTAGGGTCAAGTCCTGCCCTTGTGGGGGAGGCGATCGCGAAGCGATCGGTGGGGGGAGTTTAGGGCCATAGATCCTGCAGGAGATCACCTGCCGACCACTCCCCCCTCCGTCGGCTTCGCCGAGACCTCCCCCACTGGAGGAGGAGCTGGACCGCAGACATGGAAACGGCCGCTCCCTTTAGGGAAGCGGCCGTTTTGGTGGAGCTTAGCGGAGTCGAACCGCTGACCTCTTGCATGCCATGCAAGCGCTCTACCAGCTGAGCTAAAGCCCCAAGAGTTCAAGGATTTCCAAGTGGAAAAACCCGGAATGTCTCGGTGTCTGCGGCGGCCCCGATTGGGTGGCCCCCGAAGAGGCGCGGAACCTATGCCGGGAGGATTTTTGGATCAACCCTCCCGGCACATTTTTTCGGATATTTTTCGAGATCGTCGTTCCCGAAAAATATCTTCAATGAAAGGGCCTAGCGATCGTCGTCGTCGGCGCCCGGCAGGCCTTCGATTTCGTCGTCGAGGACGTCTTCCTCGTCTTCGTCCTCAAGGAACGGAACGTCGTCGGCTTCGTCCTCGGCCAGGTCTTCGTCCTCGGCGAAATCAACGCCCAGCTCGTCGGCGCCGGCGGCCGGGGTCGCGACCGGGTCGGTGTCGTCCTCGGCGTCGACCACATCGGCTTCCACCGCCTGGTCGATTTCCGGGGTCTCATCGACCTCGTCCTCGTAGCCGTCCGGCTCCTTGGCGGGAGCGACGGGTTTTTCGTCCTCGGCGTCATAGTCCGGCGTGATGGCGCGCGCGCGAACCCGACGCGACTTCAGCGCCTCTTCAGGATCGAACGACTCGCCGCACTTGGGACATAGGGCCGGGCGGCGGCCCAGGTCGTAGAATTTCGATTGGCAGTTGGGGCAAATTTGTTTTGCGCCCAGTTCGGGATTGGCCAAGTTGGCGACCCTTTGATCCAGATGGGGAAAGCGGCGGGTCACTTGCCATGCTAGGGAGCCGCTGTCAAAAGCAATCCCCTCGCGAAAAGCTCATGATAGGGAGGCCGGTGGCGGCATGACGGCGGCTGGATTGAAGAGCACCCCTGGCGGGCCCCTGCGCGGAACGGTCCGCGCGCCCGGCGACAAGTCGATTTCGCACCGCTCGCTGATCCTGGGCGCCCTGGCTTCGGGGACCACCACGGTCGAGGGTTTGCTGGAGGGCGCCGATGTCCTGGCGACCGCCCAGGCCATGCGATCGTTCGGCGCGCGGGTCGAACAGGAGGGCGGCGGCCGCTGGCGGATCGAGGGCAAGGGCGGCTTCGTCGAGCCGTCGGACGTCGTCGACTGCGGCAATGCCGGCACCGGCGTGCGGCTGGTCATGGGCGCGGCGGCGGGCTTTCCGCTCTGCGCCACCTTCACCGGCGACCAGTCGCTGCGCGGCCGGCCGATGAGCCGGGTGCTGGATCCCCTCGCCCGGATGGGCGCGACTTGGCTGGGCCGCGACAAGGGCCGCCTGCCGCTGACCCTGAAGGGCGGCAACCTGCGCGGCCTGCAATACACCCTGCCGATGGCCTCGGCCCAGGTGAAGTCGGCCGTGCTGCTGGCGGGCCTTCACGCCGAGGGCGGGGTCGAGGTGATCGAGCCCGAAGCCACCCGCGACCACACCGAGCGCATGCTGCGCGCCTTCGGGGCCGAGGTGACCGTGGAGGACCGCGACAATGTCCGCCACATCCGCCTGCCGGCCGGCCAGAAGCTGACCGGAACCCATGTGGCGGTGCCCGGCGACCCGTCGTCGGCGGCCTTCCCGCTGGTGGCTGGCCTGATCGTCCCAGGCTCGCAAGTGACGGTCGAAGGCGTGATGCTCAACGACCTGCGCACCGGCCTGTTCACGACGCTTCAGGAGATGGGCGCGGACTTGGTGATCGCCAATATCCGCGAGGCCAGCGGCGAGCAGGTCGGCGACATCACCGCCCGCTACTCCCCCGACATGAAGGGCGTGGTTGTGCCGCCCGAGCGGGCCCCGGCGATGATCGACGAATATCCGATCCTGGCGGTGGCCGCGGCCTTCGCCGAGGGCTCCACGGTGATGCGCGGCATCGGCGAGATGCGGGTCAAGGAAAGCGACCGCATCGCCCTGACGGCGGCGGGCTTGAAGGCCTGCGGCGTCACCGTCGAGGAAGAGCCCGAGGGCATGACGGTGATCGGTACGGCGCGCGCCAATCATCCTGTGCGCGGCGGCGGCCTCGTCCACACCCACGGCGATCACCGCATCGCCATGAGCCACCTGATCCTCGGCATGGCCGCCCAGCAGCCGGTCGAGATCGACGAGCCCGGCATGATCGCCACCAGCTTCCCCGGCTTCGCGGAGATGATGCGCGGGCTGGGAGCAACGCTCGAGGACGCCTGAAGCGCTAGATACGCCATCCCACTACCGTTTTCCCAGCGAAGGCCGGGACCCAGATTCATCCTGAGCGGCTCGTGGGTTTCACCTGAGCCCCGGCCTTCGCCGGGGAGACGGATTAAATCCCTTCCGTCCGTACGTCGGGAGCGAAAGCGGAGCCTATTCATGGCCTTCATCATCGCCGTCGATGGTCCCGCCGCCTCGGGCAAGGGCACGATCGCCTCGCGCCTGGCCAAGCTCTACGGCTATCCGCTGCTGGACTCGGGGTTGCTGTACCGCGGCGTCGGCCTGAAGGTGGCGCAAGACGGCGGTGATCTCGACGACGTGAGCGTCGCGACGGCGGCGGCCCTGGCGCTGCGGCCTTCCGAACTCGAACAGCCCGAACTGCGCACCCGCGCCGCCGGCGAATTGGCCAGCCGAGTGGCGGTCCATACCCCGGTCCGGCAGGCGCTCCGCGAGTTTCAACAGCGGTTCGCCGCCCAGGAGCCGGGCAGCGTCATCGACGGCCGCGATATCGGCACGGTCATCGCGCCCGCCGCGCCGGCCAAGCTCTATGTCACCGCTTCCGCCGAAATCCGCGCCGATCGTCGCTGGAGGCAGCTTGTCGGCCAGGGCGAGGCCGTCGCCTATGACGAAATCCTGGCCGACATCAGGAAGCGCGACGAACGCGACGGCGGCCGCGCCGATTCGCCGATGACCCAGGCCGCCGACGCCGTCTTGCTTGATACGTCGGAAATGACTATAGACCAAGCCTTCGATGCGGCCCGCCGCATTGTCGAGACGGCGCGCGCCCGGTCGGGGAACTTCCCGGGCTAATCCACCGCCCGCCTCGCCGCCGCTTTGGAAGCGCCGGACCCGCCTCAAAAAACCCCACACCCGGAATCCCGAGAACCGTCATTCGACGGCTGCTCACCGCAGGGCTTCCCTCAACACGAGACTAAACATCAGCATGGCTGACGATATGAGCTTCAACCCGACGCGCGACGATTTCGAAGCGCTGTTGAACGATTCCATGGGCGGCCGCGACTTCGCGGAAGGCACCGTCGTCAAAGGCATCGTTGTCGGGATTGAAAAGGACTTCGCGATCATTGACGTCGGTCTGAAGACCGAAGGTCGCGTGCCGCAAAAGGAATTCGGTGTCGACGAGAACGGCAAGGCGACCATCAAGGTCGGCGACTCGGTCGAAGTCTTCCTGGAACGCCTGGAAAACGCCCTCGGCGAAGCGGTGATCAGCCGCGAAAAGGCCAAGCGCGAAGAAGCCTGGACTCGTCTGGAAGGCGTCTACGCCAAGAACGAACCCGTGCTCGGCGCCATCGTTGGCCGCGTCAAGGGTGGCTTCACCGTCGACCTGGGCGGCGCCTCGGCGTTCCTGCCCGGCTCGCAGGTCGATATCCGCCCGGTGCGCGACGTCGGCCCGCTGATGGGCAAGGAACAGCCCTTCGCCATCCTCAAGATGGACCGTCCGCGCGGCAATATCGTCGTCTCGCGCCGCGCCATCCTGGAAGAAGCCCGCGCCGAGCAGCGCACCGAACTGGTGTCGCAGCTGCAAGAGGGTGAAATCCGCGAAGGCGTGGTCAAGAACATCACCGACTACGGTGCGTTCGTGGACCTCGGCGGCATCGATGGCCTGCTCCACGTCACCGACATGAGCTGGAAGCGCGTCAACCACCCGTCGCAAGTCCTGGCCGTCGGCGACACCGTCAAGGTGCAGATCGTCAAGATCAACCCCGACACCCAGCGCATCAGCCTCGGCATGAAGCAGCTGCAGTCGGATCCGTGGGATGGTGTCGAAGCCAAGTACCCGGTCGGCGCCAAATTCACGGGCCGGATCACCAACATCACCGACTACGGCGCGTTTGTTGAGCTGGAAGCCGGCGTTGAAGGCCTGGTCCACGTCAGCGAAATGTCCTGGACCAAGAAGAACGTCCACCCCGGCAAGATCGTCTCGACCTCGCAGGAAGTCGACGTGGTCGTGCTGGACGTCGATCCGTCCAAGCGCCGCGTGTCGCTGGGCCTGAAGCAAGCCCTGGCCAATCCCTGGGATTCCTTCGTCGAAACCCATCCGATCGGCTCGACCGTCGAAGGCGAAGTCAAGAACGCGACCGAGTTTGGTCTGTTCATCGGCCTCGACAACGACATCGACGGCATGGTGCACCTGTCGGATATCGACTGGAGCGCGTCGGGCGAAGAGGCGATGTCGCGCTACAAGAAGGGCGACATGGTCAAGGCGAAGGTTCTCGACGTCGACGTCGAGAAGGAACGCATCTCGCTGGGCATCAAGCAGCTGGGTGGCGATCCGATGTCGGGCGACACCTATCGCAAGAACCAGACCGTGACCGTCACGGTGACGGAAGTCACCACCGGCGGCATCGAAGTTCGCTTCGGTGAAGACGACGCCCTGATGACCGCCTTCATCCGCAAGTCGGACCTGTCGCGCGATCGCCAGGAACAGCGCCCCGAGCGCTTCGCCGTGGGTGACCGCGTCGACGCTCAGATCGTGAATATCGACAAGGCGGCTCGCCGCGTTTCGATGTCGATCAAGTCGCTGGAAATGGCCGAGGAAAAGGAAGCCATCGAGCAGTTCGGCTCGTCGGACTCCGGCGCCTCGCTGGGCGACATCCTGGGCGCCGCCCTTCGCGAGCGGGCGACCCCGAAGGAATAGTCTTCTGCTCTTTTTGAGCTGAAGCAACGGCGGCCGGAGTGATCCGGCCGCCGTTTTCTTTTATCGACCCTCGATCAAGTCAGTCGTCCAGCCGACCGAATGGCGCCGTTAACCGAAGCTTTTCCTTGAAGACTCAGGGTTCCTTGGGCAAAGGTCGGACGCGCGCCAGACCCTTCTCCCCAGGGCCGCTTAGGGCGTCGGGGATATCGATGATCAAGTCCGAACTCATCGCCAAGCTCGCGAACGAGAATCCACACCTGACCCAGAAAGACGTCGAACGCGTTGTCGGCGTCATTCTCGAGCGCATGATCGGTGCGCTCGAGGAAGGTGGCCGAGTGGAACTTCGCGGTTTCGGCGCCTTGTCGGTGCGTTCGCGTCCGGCCCGCGCTGGGCGTAATCCGCGTACCGGCGAGACCGTTGACGTGCGCGCCAAGCACGTGCCGTTCTTCAAGAGCGGAAAGGAATTGCGCGGCCGCCTCAACGCCGACGAATAGGTCCAGCATGAGCGTGGTGAAGGAGTTCCGCGAGTTTATCTCTCGCGGCAACGTCATCGACCTGGCGGTCGGCGTCATCATCGGCGCGGCGTTCAACGGCATCGTCAAGAGCCTGGTCGATCAGGTGATCATGCCGCCGATCGGCCTGCTGATGGGTGGACTCGACTTTTCCAAGCTGGAATGGGTGCTGAAGCCCGAGAATCCCGCCACCACGGTCGTCGAGAAGGTGGCTATCCAGTACGGCGCCTTCATCAACACCGTGATCCAGTTCGTGATCGTGGCGACGGTGGTGTTCCTGCTGGTCAAGTTGGTCAACAAGATCCGCCGCGCCGACGCTGAGGACCCCGCGCCCGAGGCGCCGGCGGCCCCGACACCGGAAGAGAAGCTGCTCACCGAGATCCGGGACCTGCTCGCCGCCAAGGGCTGACCTTCCAAGCCCTCCCCCTTTGGGGGAGGACTTTCACTACTTCCCCTTCACCAGGGTCGGGCTGTCGAGATCCAGCTGGCTGACAGGGATTTCCACGGCGCCCGGCAGCACGGCCTTGACCGTGCCGCCGAAGGTCTTGGCGTCGCCCACCACGATGACGCTGGTCTGGGCCGGGTCGAGCATGGTCTTGGAGAAGGCCTGGACATCGGCGGCCGAGACCGCCTCGATCTTGCTCGTGAACACCTGGATCTCGTCCAGCGGCACGCCATAGATCGCCAGATTGCCCAGTATGCCACCCAGGCCTTCCGAGGTGCCCAGGTCACGGCCAAAGTCGCCGACCAGCACCGACTTGCGGGCCGCCAGTTCGCCGGTCGAGGCCGGGGTGTCGCCCAGCCGGGCCAGCTCTTCCTTGATCAGGGTCACCACCTGGGCGGCCGACTCGTTCTTGGTCTGGACATTGGCCGAGAAGCCGCCGATCGCGGCGCGGGGCGACAGGCTGGACCCTGCCCCGTAGGAGAGGCCGCGCTTGATGCGGATCTCCTGGTTCAGGCGCGAGGAATAGCCGCCGCCCAGCACGCCATTGGCGACGAGGCCGGCATAGTAGCGCGGGTCGCTGCGCAGGATGGCCGGCTTGACCACCACCACGGCGGCCTGACCGGCCCCCGGCAGGTCGATGATCAGGTTGCGCGGCGCATAGCCGGTCGGACCCTTGATCGGGGCGGGCGCGGCGCCGGCCGGCCTGACCCAGCCGCCGAACGCGGTCTCGGCCAGGGCGAAACCCTGCTCGGGGGTCAGGTCGCCGGTCAGGACCAGGATGGCGTTGTCGGGCCGCCAATAGGCGGCGTGGGTCTTGACCAGAGAGTCGCGGGTGATCTTCGGTAGAGACCCCGGTGTGCCGCTGGCAACGTGGCCATAGCCCGATCCGGCATAGATCACGGTCGGCGCCGCGAAGCCGGCCACCGCCCCGGGACGCTGCAGGCTGACCGACAGGCCGTCCAGGGCCTCGGCCTTCACCCGCTCCAGTTCGTCGGCCTTGAAGGTCGGGTTCTCGGCCACGTCGGCCATGATCGCCAGGCCCTGAGGGGCCTTGTCGGCGATGATACTGAGGGTCAGGGACGAGGCTTCCCAGCCTGAACCCGCTTCCAGATTGGCGCCCAGGGCCTCGGTGGCGGCGGCCACCTGGGTGGCGGTGCGGGTCTTGGTGCCTTCGGTGAGCAGCTCGGCGGTCAGGCTGGAGACGCCCGCCAGGCCGGCTGGATCGGCGCCCGAACCGCCGCGAACGGTCAGATCGGCGGTGATCAGCGGCAGGTCGCTGGACTTGGCGACGATCACCCGCAGGCCGTTGGCCAGAGTCTTCTCGACCGGCGAGGGCAGGACCGGGGCGACGGGCGCACCGGCGACGGGCGGGGCCAGGCGTTCGGCCTCGGGCGCCAAGCTGGTGACGGCCCCGTTGAAGGTCACCGACGGCGTCGGCTTGGGCGCGTCGAACGGGTCCCTGGCCCCGGCCGGACGGGCCGACTCCGGCAGGTAGCGGACGGTCACCTTGCGATCGTCGGCCAAATACGTCTTGGCCACCCGCTGGACGTCGACGGCGGTGACGGCCTGCAGGGCGGCTAGGTCGGTGTTGGCGCGAGCGGCGTCACCCTCGGTGCGCAGGGCGTAGCCGATGGCGAAGGCGCGGCCATCGATGGTCTCGCGACTGCGGACGGCGTCGGCCAGCAGCCCAGCCTTGGCCTCGGCCAGTTCGGCGGCCGTCGGCGGCGCGGCGCGCAGCTTGGTGACCTGGGCGGTCAGCGAGGCCTCGCCCTGCTCCACCGTCTTGCCGCCGGCCATGATCGCGCCGA
Organism: Caulobacter sp. DWR2-3-1b2; assembly: GCF_049896345.1. Taxonomy (NCBI): domain Bacteria; kingdom Pseudomonadati; phylum Pseudomonadota; class Alphaproteobacteria; order Caulobacterales; family Caulobacteraceae; genus Caulobacter; species Caulobacter sp. DWR2-3-1b2. The sequence goes on from NZ_JAFCUC010000001.1 coordinate 929,114, forward strand.
CATAGAAGATCCCTGGCTGGGCGTTGGTGCTGGTCGAGGAGAAGATCGATTGGGCGATCTTCTGGTCATAAACCAAGGCGTCATACAGTCGCGACGACTTGCCAGCCGACAGGATGGCGTCGAGCACCGACAGGGCCGGAGCGTCCGGATTGGCGGCGGCCGGGGCCAGCCAGGTCATGGCCACGGCCGGCAGCGGCACGTTGGGACCATAGGTGGTGACGATTTTCGCCCCCGTGCGCGGCGGCTCGACCACGGTGACCGGCTTGATCGCCGACGCCGGGGTCTTCAGCGGCGCGAAATACTGGTCGATCCAGGCGTTGAGCTGGGCCTCGTCATAGTTGCCGACCACGATCAGGGCGGCGTTGTCGGGGCGATAATAGGCGGCGTGGAAGGCGCGGACATCATCGACGGTGGCGGCGTCCAGCTCCTCGATCGAGCCGATGCCCGGGCGCTTGTAGGGGTGCTGGGCGAACGAGGCCTGGGTGATGTTCAGCGAGAAGAACCGGCCATAGGGATTGGCCAGCACCCGCTGGCGCAGCTCTTCCTTGACCACGTCGCGCTCGGACTTGAACACCGCGTCGTCGATGACCAGCGAGCTCAGGCGCTCGGCTTCGGCCCACAACAGGCGCTGCAAGTGGTTGGCCGGCACCACCTCATAATAGTTGGTGAAGTCGTCATAGGTGGAGGCGTTGTTGAAGCCGCCGACGTCCTCGGTCAGCCGGTCGAAATATTCGGTGGGCATGTTACGCGTCGATTTGAACATCAGGTGTTCGAACAGGTGCGCGAAGCCCGAGCGGCCTTCGGGATCGTCCTTGCTGCCGACGCCGTACCAGACCTGCACCGTCACGTTAGGCGTGGTGGCGTCGCGGGCGGTATAGACCTTCAGGCCGTTGGCCAGGGTCCGTTCCTCGTAGACGATCGGCGGCACGGTCACGCCGGCGGCGGGGGCCGTGGGCTTGGTCTGGGCGTGGGCGATCGGCGAAAGAGCGGTCGTGGAGAGAGCCAGCGCCACGAGGGCGGCCTTGGCGGCGGGACGGATCATGAGGTCGACGCTCCGGAAATCTGAAGGCGCGACCCTATCACCGGTGTCGGAGGCGCCAAGCTTACCGTCTTGTCATGAAAGCCGGCCGATTCACCGCGCCGCCGCCACGCTCTCGCGGCGCAGGGCGCGGAGGGCGGCGGGCACGTCGCGGCGCATGGCCATGGCCGCCAGGCCGGACGGCATGCCGTAGGGGGCGCGGGCCCGGTTCTGATAGGTGACGCGCGTGGCCTTGCCGCCGTTGCGCGACTCCAGCAGCCACGCGCCCTCGCAATCCTTGATGTCGCCATCCACGCAGCGGAAGACGATCTTGCGGGGCGGATCCAGTTCCAGGCGCGAGACCGAATGGAAGGCCGGCAGCAGGAAGCTCCACTTGATCACGTGCTCGCGGGTCTCGGTCCGCCCGGAGGGGTCGCGCGACAATACCGTGCAGCGCCGAACGCTGGGGGTCATGCGCGCGGCGCGCTGGCAGTCGAGGATGGTGCGCCAGACAGCGTCCGGCGGCGCGTCTATGTCGATCATCGCCCGCACCGATCCGCCGCGGCCGCCCGCATCGGGATGGGCGTCCAGGGCGATGTCGCCGCGTTCGACCTGGCGCACCCAATCGGCGTTGGTCGCGTTCGCGGCCATGGCGAGCTCCGGACAGGCCAGCATCATCACGGCAACGACGAAACCAAGTCTGGGCATGGGCGGAAGCCTAGAGCATTCCGATCTGATTACATCAGATCGAAAGCTCTAGATTTTGACTTAGCGCATTTTCTTCACGCGAACCGGAATCCACTTCGCTCGAAAACGCTACGGCCGGTTTCCGCCCCGGCGCGCATCAGGCGTTGGCTCTATTTTTCACCAGATCCTCGACCACCGACGGATCGGCCAGGGTCGAGGTGTCGCCCAGGCTGCCCAGTTCGTTTTCGGCGATCTTGCGCAGGATGCGGCGCATGATCTTGCCCGAGCGGGTCTTGGGCAGGCCCGGCGCCCATTGCAGGATGTCCGGCGCGGCGAACGGTCCGATCTCCTGGCGCACCCAGAGGATCAGCGTCTTGCGCAGCTCGTCGGTCGCCTCGACGCCCGACTTCAGCGTCACATAGGCATAGACGCCCTGGCCCTTGATGTCGTGCGGATAGCCGACTACCGCGGCCTCGGCGACCGTGTCATGAGCCACCAGGGCGCTCTCGATCTCGGCGGTGCCCAGGCGGTGGCCCGAGACGTTGATCACGTCGTCCACGCGACCGGTGATCCAATAATAGCCGTCGGCGTCGCGCCGGCAGCCGTCGCCGGTGAAATACTTGCCCGGATAGGCGCTGAAATAGGTCTCGAAGAACCTGCCGTGGTCGCCGTAGACGGTGCGCATCTGCCCCGGCCAGCTGTCGGTGATCACCAGATTGCCCTCGGTGGCGCCCTCCAGCACCTGGCCCTCGGCGTCGACCAGTTGCAGCTTGACGCCGGGCAGGGGCTTGGTGGCCGAGCCGGGCTTAAGGGCGGTGGCGCCGGGCAGCGGCGAGACGAGGATGCCGCCAGTCTCGGTCTGCCACCAGGTGTCGACGATTGGCAGGCGGTCCTTGCCGACCACGCGGTGGTACCAGAGCCAGGCCTCGGGATTGATCGGCTCGCCGACGCTGCCCAGCAGGCGCAGGGACGACAGGTCGTTCTTGGTCACCCAGTCGTCGCCCTCGCGCATCAGGGCCCGCAGGGCCGTGGGGGCGGTGTAGAAGATCTCGACCTGGTGCTTGTCGACCACCTCCCAGAACCGCGCCGGGGTGGGGTAGTTGGGCACGCCCTCGAAGATCAGGCTGGTCCCGCCATTGGCCAGAGGGCCGTAGACCACATAGCTGTGGCCCGTCACCCAGCCGACATCGGCGGTGCACCAGAACACTTCACCGTTCTTGCCTGGAGCAGAGGGTCGGTAGTCGAACACGACCTCATGGGTCCAACTGGCCCAGGCCAGGTAGCCGCCGGTGGTGTGCAGCACGCCCTTGGGCTTGCCCGTCGAGCCGGAGGTATAGAGGATGAACAGCGGATCCTCGGCGTTCATCGGCTCGGGCGGGCAGTCCGCCGAGGCGGCCTCCTGGACGTCGTCCCAGACGATGTCGCGGGCGTGCACCAACGGCACGTCGGCGCCGGTCCAGCGGACCATAAGCACCTTGCCCACCCAGGGGCAGCTCTCCAGCGCCTTGTCGATATTGGCCTTCAGCGGCACCCGCTTGCCGCCGCGCCGGGCCTCGTCGGCGGTGATCACGAAGTGCGAGGCGCAGTCTTGGATCCGCCCGGCGATGGCGTCGGGCGAGAAGCCGCCGAACACCACCGAATGCACCGCCCCGATCCGCGCGCAGGCCAGCATGGCCACCGCAGCGATCGGGATCATCGGCAGGTAGATGGTCACCCGGTCGCCCTTCCGGACACCCTGGTCCTTGAGGACATTGGCCATCTTGCAAACCTGGACGTGCAGCTCGCCATAGCTCATCTTCGACGACACGCCCGGATCGTCGCCCTCGAAGATCAGGGCTACCTCGTCCTGGCGATGCGGCAGGTGGCGGTCCAGGCAATTGACCGAGGCGTTGAGCACGCCGTCGGCGTACCAGTGGATGCGGAAGTCGTCCTTGGCGAACGAGACGTCCTTGATCTGGGTCGGTGGCGTGATCCAGTCCAGCCGGGCGGCCAGGTCGCGCCAATAGGCCTCGGGATCGGCCTCGACCCGCGCCAGGGCGGCGTCATAGCCGGCGGCGTCGATATGAGCCTTGCCCGCCCAGTCGTCGGAAACCGGAAAAACCTGTCCGTTGCTCACGCCCTGCACTCCCTTGATCTCGTTGCGGCGGAGTTATGCGCGGCGAGCGGAGCGACGCAAGAAGACCATTGGGGATTCTGGCGGCACGCCCCATTTCTCTGTATCGCCGCCGCATCGGCGTTAAGGCATCGATAGTCTCTCGCGGAGTTCCAGCCATGCTGCTCGCCCTTTCGACCTGGCCCGAGATCGAGGCCTATCTGGCGACGTCGAAGACCGTAGTGGTGCCGATCGGCTCCAACGAGCAGCATGGGCCCACGGGTTTGCTGGGGACCGACTGGTTGTGCCCGGAGATCATCTCGCACGAGGCCAGCAAACTCTCTTCGAGCGTGCTGGTGGCCCCGACCTTCAATGTCGGCATGGCCCAGCATCACCTGGCCTTTCCGGGCACCATCTTCCTGCGGCCCACGACCTTCATCGCCGCGATCGGCGACTGGGTGCGCTCGCTCGGCGCCCACGGCTTCGAGAAGATCTATTTCCTCAACGGCCATGGCGGCAATGTCGCCTCGATCGAAGCGGCGTTTTCCGAGGTCTACGCCGAGTACAGCTTTCGGCGCGAACGCGCGCCGTTCGCGCTGAAGCTCAAGAATTGGTGGGATCTGAGCGGCGTGCTCAGTCTGGCCAATCAGCAGTTCCCGGTCGGCCACGGCAGCCACGCGACCCCGTCCGAGATCGCCGTGACCCAGTGGGCCTATCCAGGTAGCATCAAGTCGGCGGACTATGAGCCCAGGATCGCCCCGACCGGCCCGATCCGCGAGGCTCTGGACTTCCGCGCCCGCTACGCTGACGGCCGCATGGGCTCCGACCCGGCCCAGGCCACGCCCGAAAAGGGCGGCGCGCTGGTAGCCCAGGCGGCCAAGTCGCTGATCGACGACCTCGCGGCGTTCTCGGCGGAGGGGCGGGTGTAAGGATCGTGGGCGCTGATGGGGACGTGCGCATGCGCATGTCCCCAATCGCATCTACCGCGGGATCTCGCTGATCTTGGTCAGGGCCACCTGGCGGTACACCGCCGTGATCTCGAAATAGCGCCCGAACGCGCCGTGGAACTGGTCCACGGCCTGCTTGACGCCGGGGCCGCCGATTTCGCTGATGTCGTGCCAGTAGTCGTCGAGCACCATCAGGCCGCCGACGCTGAGCAGGCTGGCACAGAAGCACAGGTCGATCAGAACGGCCAAGGCGGTGTGGCTGCCATCGACATAGATCAGGTCGAAGCCTTCACCGACCTGCAGCATGCGCGGCAGCTCATAGGTCGAGAACCCCTTGCGGGCGGTCATCGACCGGAACGAGGTCTTGGCCATGTTGCGGTGAAAGCGCGGCTCGACGGCGTGGTATTTCTCTTCCGGGTTCAGGGCCTCGTCGAACCAGGGGTCGATCACCGTGACATCCAGGCGATTGGGGATCAGCCAGTCCATGAAGGCCAGGTTGCGGCCCTCATAGGCGCCGATCTCCAGGTATCGGATCGGCGCGTCGCCGCGTTTGGCCGCGAAGTCGCGCAGCAGGGGCGTGACGAACGGAATGTTATTGGACGCCCAGCCCGAGGTGAACTCGTAGCCAACCTGTTCGCTGTGGGCGTCGAAGGCCTCGACCACCGTGTGGTCGCGCTTGGCCAGCAGGGTGCGGGCCAAATCTGGAGCAAAGCGCGGATTGACCTTGGCGAACGAGCGCAGCTTGTCACCCAGGCCGCGCGCGTCGTGGGCGTCGGTCAGCTCGGCGTCGAAATTCGGATTGGACCCGTCGGCCATGGCGCGGTTTCCCGGTTTCAGTCGGCGAGAAGCCTAGGCGGAACGGGTTAAGGGCGGGTTCTTTCTCAACAAATACCGCTCATTCCGGCGAATGCCGGGACCCAGCTGGAGTAGCGCTGGGCCTGACGCCAAGAGCGCTGAGCCCCTCCATCAGCCACACCGCTATGGGATCTAAGTCCCGGCATTCGCCGCGATGAGCGGAGTCAGAGCGTGACGATCTGGCCATCCTGCACGTCTACCGGCCACGGCGTCAGCGCCACGTTCTGACACGGTCCCGCCACCATGGCGCCATCGTCGATGCGAAACAGGGCCGCGTGGCCGCCGCACAGGATCAGGTCATTGTCGCGAGTCAGAAATCGGCCGCTCGGACCGGCCAATGGCCAGCCGGCATGCGGGCAGCTGTCGACATAGCCGACCACCGCTCCGCCACGCCGCACCACGAAGCCGGCGAACACCGCGTCGCCCTCGCGAAAGCGAAACCCCCGCGCGCCCGGCGAGGCGATCTCGTCCAGCAGGCAAAGCACGGCGCCAGACGTGGGGCGGGCGGGGTTCACGGCGCGTCGATCCCCACCGGCCACTCGTGGATGTCGATCCGCGCGAACAGCTTGGCCAACGTATAGGGGTCGTTGGCCGAGAAGCGCCGGGCGGCGGCGAGGTCCGCGCACTCCACCGCCATCAGCGAGCCGCACATCGCCCCGCCCTCGTCCAACAGATAGGCCCCGAACCGGTACTCGGCCGCCTGGGCGCGGACATAGTCCAGATGAGCGGGCCGCGTTTCGGCGCGCAACGTCGTGGCGTGGGGGCGGTCCAGGCAGTGCAAGGCGAAGAGCGGCATGACGGCTTAGAGGCTGCCGATCGCCAGCCGCCAGGGATGGACCTCGACGCTCTCGAAAACGCCAGCGGCGGTGAAGGGGTCGCCATCGGCCTGAGCCTGGGCGCCGGCCAGGTCGTCCGCCTCGACCACGATGAGCGAACCGATCGGACCGCCAGCGTCGTCGAGCAGGGCGCCGGCCAGCTTCAGGTTGGGGCTGTTGTTCAGATAGTCCAGGTGGGTCGGGCGGGTGGCCAGGCGGGTCTCGAGCGCGCCGGGCTTGTCCTTGCAGATGATGGCGTAGAGCGGCATGGGGCGGGTCCTTTTGGAATGCCGATTGGGGACAGGCGCATGCGCCTGTCCCCAATCGTGGTTTAGGCCTCAGCCTTCAGCGGTCGCGACAGTAGGCCGAGGATCGCGCTGTTGACATCGACCTCGCCGGCCAGGATGGCGGCGACGGCTTCGCAGATCGGGGTCTCGACACCCAGGGAGCGGGCCAGGGCGCGAACGGCGGGGGCGGAGGCCACGCCCTCGGCCACCGAGACCTTGCCGGCCAGGGCCTGTTCCAGGGTCTGGCCGGCCCCAAGCGCCAGGCCGACGCTCATGTTGCGCGACTGCGGGCTGGAGCAGGTGAGCACCAGGTCGCCCAGGCCGCACAGGCCGGCCACCGTCTCGGCCTTGCCGCCGAGGGCCACGGCCAGACGGGTCAGTTCGGCGAAGCCGCGGGTGATCAGGGCGGCGTGGGCGCTGCGGCCCAGGTCCTTGCCCTCGACGATGCCGCAGGCGATGGCCAGCACGTTCTTGACCGCCCCGCCGGCCTCGGCCCCGATGACGTCGGCGGCGAGATAGGGGCGGAAGGCCGGGATGGCGATGGCCTCGACGATGGCCATGCCCAGGGCTTCGTCCTCGCAGGCCAGGGTGACGGCTGTGGGCAGGCCGCGCGCCACCTCGCCGGCGAAGCTGGGACCCGACAGCACGGCGATCGGATTGTCCGGCAGCACCTCGGCGGCGACCTCGCTCATGAGTTTGAGCGAGCCCTGCTCAACGCCCTTGGAACACAGCACCACCGGGACGCGGGGCTGCAGGTGCGGCTTCAAGGCCGTCAGCGCCGAGCGCAGGTGCTGGGCCGGCGGCACGGCCAGGATCAGGTCGCAGGCCGCCAGAGCCGCCATGTCGGCCGAGGCGATGACCGTGTCGTCCAGCAGCACGCCGGGCAGGAACATGGTGTTCTCGTGGCGGACGGCGATCGAGGCGACCACCTCAGCCTCGCGGGCCTGCAGGGTGACCTTCAGCCCGGCCCGGGCGCCGACCTGGGCCAGGGCCGTGCCCCAGGCTCCGGCGCCGATGACGCCCGCGTGCGTGAAGGTCATGCCTTGGCTCCCTTGCGGCCGAAGTTGTTGCTCGGATGGGATAACGCTGCGGCCTCGTCCAGCGGCCAACGCGGACGCGCCACGGCGTCCAGGTCGTCTGAAATCCCGGCCGCCAGCCGCTCGGCCCCGGCCAGGGCGATCATCGCGGCGTTGTCGGTGCAATAGACCAGGGGGGGCGCGTCGAAGGAAAAGCCGTTGTCGCCGCAGGCCTTGCGCAGCGCGGCTTTCACGGCGCTATTGGCCGCGACGCCGCCGGCCACCACGAAGCGCAAGGCCTGGCCCGGATGGCTAGCGGCATAGAGCTTCATGGCCCGGTCGGTGCGTTCCGACAGCTGGCGGGCGATGGCGAACTGCACGGCGGCGGCCAGGTCTGCGCGCTCGGTGTCGTTGGTGACCTTCTCGGCCAGCCGCGCGGCGGCGGTCTTCAGGCCGGAGAACGAGAAGTCGCAGTCCTTGCGACCCAGCAGGGCGCGCGGCAGGTCGAACTGGGTGGGGTCGCCGCTCGTCGCCAGCTTTTCCAGGGCCGGCCCGCCGGGATAGGGCAGGCCCAGGCTCTTGGCGATCTTGTCGAAGGCCTCGCCGGCCGCGTCGTCGATGGTGGTGCCCAGGCGCGTGCAGGCCCCGACGCCGGCCACTTCCAGCAGTTGGCAATGGCCGCCGGAGACCAGCAGCAGCAGGAACGGATAGGCGATCTCCGCCCCCAGTCGCGCCGAGACCGCGTGGCCCTCCAAGTGGTTGACCGCCACCAGCGGCAGGTCGCGGGCCAAGGCGACGGCCTTGCCGAACGCCAACCCGACCATCACCCCGCCCACCAGGCCCGGCCCGGCGGTGGCGGCGACGCCGTCCAGGTCCGCGAAACCGAGCCCCGCCGCGCGCATCGCCTGGGCCACCACGCCGTCGATGGCCTCGACATGGGCGCGCGCGGCGATCTCGGGCACCACGCCGCCGAACGGGGCATGCTGCTCGAACTGAGTGCCTACGATCGACGACAGCACCTCGACGCGGCCGTCCGCGCTGCGCCGCACCACGGACGCGGCTGTCTCGTCGCAGCTGGTCTCCAGCCCGAGGACGGTCAGGGTCGATTGCGTGGGGCCAGGTTGCTTAAGGGTGGTCATTCGGTTGCGGGGTTCCCGCCGCTCCTGTAGCAGCGAAGGCTTCTTATCGCTCTGCAGGTAACGCCCCCACCGTGTCCCGGCAACCCATCCGCATCGGCGCGCGCGGCTCCAAGCTGTCGCTGGCCCAGTCTGGCTTGATGCAGGCCCGCATCGCGGCCGCCCTCGGCGCGGGACCCGACGACATCGAGTCGTTCGCCCAGCTGATCCCGATCGTCACCAGCGGCGACCGCATCCAGGACCGCCGGCTGATGGAGATCGGCGGCAAGGGGCTGTTCACCAAGGAGATCGAGGAGGCCCTGATCGAGGGTCGCATCGACTGCGCCATCCATTCGCTGAAGGACATGCCCGCCGAGCTGCCGCCAGGCCTGGTGCTGGCGGCCGTGCCCGAGCGCGAGGACCCGCGTGACGCCTTCATCAGCCACTTCGCCGAGCGGCTGGAAGACCTGCCCAAGGGCGCGCGCCTGGGCACCGCCTCGCTACGCAGGCAAGCCCAGGCCCTGCACGTGCGGCCGGACCTCGAGATCGTCATGCTGCGCGGCAATGTCGACACCCGCCTGGCCAAGCTGGAGCGTGGCGAGGCCGACGCCATCCTGCTGGCCCAGTCTGGCCTGAATCGCCTGGGCCTGGGCCATCTGCCGCGCAGTTGGCTTGATCCGATCGCCGCCCCGCCGGCCCCGGGCCAGGGCGCCCTGGTCATCGAGACCCGCGCCGAGGATGTCGACCTGCCCTGGCTGCAGGCCGTGCGTTGCCAGGCCACCACCCTCGCCGTGGCCGCCGAGCGCGGAGCGCTCTACGCCCTGGAAGGCTCGTGCCGCACGGCGGTCGGCGCCTATGCCCGGCTGGAGGGCCTGACCCTGACGATGATCGTCGAGGCCCTGACTCCGGACGGCGCCCACCGTTTCCGCCGCGAGGGCTCGGTCACCCTGTCCAGCCTCGACGCCACCGACCAGGCCCGAGCCCTGGGGTTGGAGCTGGGCGGCGCCGTGCGGGTCGAGGGCGGTCCGGCCCTGATCCTCACCGAGTAGGGCCATGACCGGCGAGTCGCGGCGGATTTGGGTCACCCGGGCCTCGCCGGGCGCGGAGGCCACCGCCGCTCGTCTTGAGGCCATGGGCTTCACACCGCTGGTCGATCCGTTGCTGACCGTGCGCGACCTGTCGCCGGTGATCGACCTGACGGGCGTGGCGGCTCTGGCCTTCACCAGCGTCAACGGCGTCTCGGCTTTCGCCCGCGCCAGCCCTGACCGCTCGCGTCGTGCGTTCGCGGTTGGTGACCGCACCGCCGCCGCCGCCCGCGAGGCGGGCTTTGCCCGGGTGGAGTCCGCTGAAGGCGACGTCGAGGCCTTGGCGTGGCTGATCGCTGGCGAGGCCGCCGAGTTGGACGGCGTCGTGCTCCATCCCGGCGCCCTGGAACCGGCCGGAGATCTGGTGGCGCCGCTCGCCGAGGCGGGAGTCACCGCGATCCGCCTGGCGCTTTACGAGACCGTCGCGCGCGATCCCGCCCCGACCACCTTGGCGGCGATCGACACCCTCGCGGCGGCGCTGGTGTATTCGCCCCGAGCCGCGCGGACCTTGGCGGCTCTGCTCGCTCACTGTCCCGCTCCGCGTCTGAGGATCCTGTGCCTGTCGCCCGCGGTCGCCGCGCCGCTTGGAGCGTTGGGCCTTACGGGAGGCCTAAGGTCTGTGACGTGCGCGCCGCGCCCGACCGAAACCGCGCTGTTGAGCTTACTCACGCTGTAGCTGAGCGATTGCGCGGCGCGGCGGCGTGGGGCACGAATGGACTCATGACCACTGCTTCCGACCCCGCTGAAATCGTCGCGCCGCGCGACCCGGCGCTCTATGCGCCCCGGCGCCGGCTGGGCCTGGGCGTCTGGGCGGTCGTCGTCTTCGGCCTGGTCTGCCTGGCGCTGGGCGCGGGGCTGTCGCGATTCGGCCCGACGGCGTTCCCCCATGCCAAGCCGCCAGCCCCGGCGGCCCCCGTGTCGGATATCGCATCGGCCCCCCCAACCTACCCCGTCCTGCCTCCGTCTGTCGCAGCCGCCGCGCCCGCGCCCGATATCGAGATCGGGCGCCTGGAGGCGCGTCTCGCCGTCCTGGAAAACGGCCAGCAGCGCGCGATCGACGCCGCCGCCGCCGCCCTGGCCGCCGCCACCCTGGCCGACGCCGCCGGCACGGCCCGGCCCTTCAGCCAGGAACTGGCCGGGTTGGGGCGCATGTTGCCTCTGTCGTCCGACCTGCGCGCCCTGAACCGCCTGGCCCAGACCGGCGCCCCCACCCGATCGGGCCTCGCCGCCGAGTTCGAGGCCCTGGCCGGCCGCGCGGACGTCGCCGCCCGCGATCCGGGACGCGCGGGCGATTTCCTCGCCAAGCTGCGCCACGCCTTGTCGAGGATCGTCTCGATCCGCCAGGTCGGCGCGACCCAGGGCTCGACCCCGGACGCCCTGCTCGGCCGGGCCCAGAAGCTGCTGAACGAGGGCGACATCGAAGGCGCGCTGGCGGCGATCGAGCCGCTGCCCGCAGGCGCTCAGACCATCCTGGCGCCTTGGCGCGCCACCGCGGAGCGCCGGGTCGAGATCGATCGCCACATCGCCGCCCTCCGCGCCGACGCCCTGGCCGGCCTGGTTCAGGTGACCCGGTCCCCAGCGGCCGCCCCGGTGGGGACGCCATGATCCGCGCGGCGTTCGTCTTCTTCGTCGTCGCGGCCATCGCCGTGGCGGTGGTCGCCCTGACCGGCGAACCGGGCGCGGCCAGCCTGGACTGGATGGGCTGGCGGGTCGAGATGACCGCCGTGGCCGCCGCCCTGCTGACCCTGTTCACCGCCCTGCTCGCGACCATCCTGTGGCGCGGCCTGCTATGGGTGGTCGAGGCGCCGCGCCGCGCCGCCCGCGCCCAGGCCGAGTCCAGGCGCAAGCAGGGGATCGAGGCCCTGTCGCGTGGCTTTCTGGCCGTGGCCGCCGGCGACGGCTCCGAGGCTCGCCGCCTGGCTCAGAAGGCCGCCGAACTGGCCGAAGACGCCCCCGCGCTGATCCGGGTGCTGGCCGCCCAGGCCGCCGAGGCCGCGGGCGATCATGTCGCCGCCCGCCAAGCCTACAACGCCATGCTCGGCTTTCCCGAGATGCGGCTGGCCGGCCTGCGCGGCCTGATGCAGACCGCCTTGGCCGAAGGCGACAAGACCCTGGCCCTGCGCCATGCCGAGACCGCCTATGGTCTGGCCAAGACCGCCCGTTGGGCCTGGCGGGCCCTGCTGGAGGCGCGGCTGGAGGTCGGAGACTGGAAGGCCGCTCTTGATCTCGTCCAAGGCGCGCTGGAGCGCAAGATCGTGCCGCCCTTGGTCGCCGAGCGGGCTCGCGCCGCCTTGCTGGCCGCCTCGGCCGCCGCCCTGGAAGAGTCCGACGATCCCAGGGGTCTGACCCAGGCGCTCGACTTCGCCGTTCAGTCGGCCCGGCTGAAGCCCGACTTCGCCCCCGGCGTGGTCATGGCCGCCCGCCTGCTGGCTGACGACGGCAAGGCCGCAAAGGCCTGCAGCCTGCTGGAAGCGGCCTGGAAGCTGTCACCCCATCCGGCCCTGTGGTTGGCCTATCGCGACCTGAAGACCAATGAGACGCCCAAGGTCCGGTCCGCCCGCCTGGCGACCCTGGCCAACCTCAAGCCCGAGGCGCGAGAGAGCCAGTTGCTGAAGGTGGAGAGCGCCCTGGTCGGCGGCGATCCGGTGGCGGCCCGCGCCGCCGCGCGCCTGCTGCCGCAAGAAGCGCTGACGGCGCGGATCGCCGGCCTGATGTCGCGCGTCGCCTACGCCAACGGCGAGGCCGACGAGGCTCGCGCCTGGATCGTCCGCGGCGCGGCCGCTCCGCAGGAAGCCGACTGGTCGGACCTCGACCCCGAGGGCCGGGCCTTCGCCTATGCCCGCGAGGACTGGGCTCGGCTGACCGTCAGCTACGCCGAGACCGGCGAGCTGATCCACCCGCGGTTCGAGCGCCGCGAGCGCACGATGAGCGAACGGCCCCAGCTGCCCTCGGCCTATGCCGAATCCACGCCTTTCGTTCGCGCCGCCGAGACTGGTGGCGCCCTGATGCCGATCCCCGACGACCCCGGAGTCTTCGACACCAGGGTCTCTTTGGATGGCGGATCGGACGGCGGACCCGACGGTCCGGCGCCCCGTCGCAACGCTGGTTCACGCCGACGCTTGGCAAGTGGCCCGCGCGCCGCTAAATAGGCCCCTCTTCGCGCCGCCCAGTGATTTGGGCGGTGGGAACACCAGGTCCCAGGCCCGTCCTGGAACGAAGCGCGCCGCTTTAGCTCAGCTGGTAGAGCACCTCATTCGTAATGAGGGGGTCACAGGTTCGAGTCCTGTAAGCGGCACCACCTTCTCTTGCTCCCTGTGGATTTGTCTTGGGCCGCGCCGCGGATCAGGTGGATTTTCGGCGTCCGACCTGCGTCCCGAAGCCGCAGCGAGGCAGTTTCGGCACGTTGCGACAAAATGTCCGTCGACGGACATTGCCCAACTAGAATCTCCGCATCTGGAAGTTCTGACCCTGTTCAAGCGTGGCCTTGGCCAGGAATAGCAAGTTGTTGGGGAGCCGGATCTTCCTTTGTTGAGCCAGACAAACCGTGCTGCATCGCAAAAACGGCCCATACACGACGTATTGCTTGTAAAAATTGAGAATAGATCTGACGATATACTTCTATTGGTTAGTAGCAAATATCCGGATTGGCCCGGAAGGACGTAGAAGATACCAGCGTTATGTGAAGACTGTTACGGCCTTGTTTACAAGTCTGGCGGCATTAGACGCTCCTTGAAGCCCGGAAGAAGCTCGGGCAGGGGATGCAAGAAATGTCGAAAAGAAACACTCGGAGCGTTGTCACGCTCTGTGCCTTGGCGCTGAGCGTCGCGCCGTTGAGCGCCCACGCCGACGCCACCAAGGACATCCAGGTCGCCGGTCGCGCCCTGACCTTCCTGGAGAACGGTCCTACCGGCAAGGCCGTGCTGGGTATTGTCTTCGATCCGTCCAAGCCTGCCTCGGTCGCCGAAAAGAACGCCGTAATGGCCGCCATCGGCGGCGGCATGAGCGCCGGGGCCGTGACCCTGACCGCCAAGCCGGTTGAAGCCAGCGCCGTCTCCGGCGTGTCCGGCGTCGCCGCCCTCTATGTGACCACCGGCGTCAATGTCGGCGCGGCCGCCAAGGCCAAGAAGCTGATCACCATCGGCTCGGACACCTCGTGCGCCACCAGCGGCAACTGCGTGATGAGCGTCTCGGCCGACCCCAAGGTCGAGATCGTCGTCAACCGCGCGGCCGCCGCCGCCGTGGGCGCGGTCTTCAAGGCCGCCTTCCGCATGATGATCCGCGAAGTCTGATCCAGCTCGAGCCCAGAGATAAAATCATGAAAAAGACTCTTCTGGCCGGCGTTTCGGCCACCTTCGCCCTATCCATGGCCGCCACGGCCGCTCATGCCCAGTCGATCGACTACGGCGCGATGGAGCAGCTGTTCAACGAACCGGTGACGACCAGCGCCACCGGCTCGCCGCAGCGTTCGACCGAGGTTCCGGTGGCCATGGAGATCATTACCGCCGCCGACATCAAGCGCTCGGGCGCCGTCGACCTGCCGACCATCCTCAGCCGCGTCGCCGGCCTGGACGTGCTGAACTGGGGCGCTGGCGCCTCGGACGTCAGCGTCCGCGGCTATGACCAGGCGATGTCGCCGCGCCTGCTGGTGCTGATCAACGGCCGCCAAGTCTATCTGGACCACTATGGCTACACCGCCTGGGCGACCCTGCCGGTGCAGCTGTCGGAGATCCGCCAGATCGAAGTCGTCAAAGGCCCCAACAGCGCCCTGTTCGGGTTCAACGCCGTGGGCGGCGTGGTCAACATCATTACCCAGAACCCGAAGTTCGACAACGACGGCTCGGTCTCGATCACCGGCGGCACGAACGGCTATGGCGAACTGTCGGTGGTCAAGTCGGTCAAGCTGGGCGAGCGCTTCTTCGCCCGTCTGTCGGCCGGCGCGGCCCAGATGGACGAGTACAAGAACACCATCGCCACGGCGTCCAACCTGCTGACCAACCCGGCCCGCGTTTCGGCCAACATCGACACCATCACCCAGCTGACCGAAAAGACCGAACTACGCATCGAAGGCTCGTGGTCGAACGTCCAGATCAGCGAGGCGGTCTCGAACAACGCCTATTCGCCCAGCAAGTACGTCACGACCTCGGCCAAGGCGACCCTGGCCTCGGACACCAAGCTCGGCTTGCTGCAGGGCTCGGTCTATCAGACCAACCTGACCGCCAAGCAGACCGTCGCCGGCCAAAAGGCCCGCTTCGAGAACAAGATCACCGTGGCTAGCGTCCAGGACCTGTTTAAGATCGGCGCTCAGCACACCTTCCGCATTGGTGGTGAATATCGCGAGAACGAGGTCAACACCGCCCCGCTGGCGGGCGGCAAGGTCAGCTACAAGGTCGCGGCGGTTTCGGGCATGTGGAACTGGGCCGTCAGCGACAAGCTGGCCCTGACCCTGGCCGGTCGCTACGACAGCCTGGACCTGTCGCGGGAAGGCACGTTCCCGGCCGGCTATCCGCCCGTGACCAACGCCTATTGGGACCGCTCGATCAAAGAAGCCAGCTACAATGCCGGCCTCGTCTATCGTCCGACCGACGCCGACAGCATCAAGCTGACCGCTGCGCGCGGCGTGCAGGTTCCGACCCTTGTCGACCTGGGCGCGGTGCAATTGCGGGTCAAGGTCGGTCCCTACACCATCGGCGTCGTCGGCAATCCGACCCTGAAGCCGTCGATCGTCACCAATTACGAGATTGGCTACGAGCGCACCCTGCCGGGTCTGCTGGACGCCAGGGCCGGCGTCAGCGTCTTCACCCAGAAGACCGAGGACGTGAAGGGCCAGCCCAGCTCCGGCCAGATCGATGTCATGCCGACCGTGCCGGGCGTGATGCCGCTGCTCAGCTATCGCAATGTCGGCGCCAGCAAGATGTGGGGTGTCGAGCTGACCGCCTCGGGCAAGATCGCCGGCGGCTACCACTGGAGCGGTGACTGGACCTTCACTGATGTCGACGACCAGCCGGCCGCCGGCTTCACGCCGCAGGTCCGCTTGGTCGCCTATTCAGCGACCACGCCGGAAGTGCGCGGGAATGTCGCCTTCGGTTGGGCCAACGCCCAATGGTCGGCCGACGCCTTCGCCCACTACACCGGCGACCACGACGGCTATGCTTCGGCAGGCGCGCTGGTTCCGATCGACGGCTATGTCACCCTGGGCGGCCGCGTGGCCCGTTCCTTCGACCAAGGCCTGACTCTTGCGCTCAGCGGTCAGAACCTGACCGAAGGCCATCAGCGCCAGACGTCCGGCCTGGAAGTCGAGCGCCGGATTTTCCTGTCGCTCAGCAAGAGCTGGTAAGCTCAACCTTCCGAAGCGCAGAAGGGCCCCGTCGAGAGACGGGGCCTTTTTCGTTCAGTCGTCCCAACCAGGGCGTTTCTTCTTCTTCCCAACGGCAAACAGGCCCGGATAGGGACCTTTACCGGCGCGGTAGAGGCACCAGTCGTCGTCCTTCCTGCAACCGCCGTCGAAGCCCGCCTTCTTTTCCGGGTCGATGGCGGCGTAGAGGGCGGGGCCGTTCTTGTTCCGGGCGCCCAAGGCCTCGGCGCAGGCTTGGCGCTCGGCCGTGGTCAGCTTGACGATATCGGCTTCAGTGCAGCTGCTTCTACGCGCCGCCTGGCGCAGGGCTTCACCACCGCCAGTCAAGGTCCCGCGCGCGGTAAAGCCGGGCGGGGCGACGATCTGGCGGGCGGGTGGGGCCGGCGGGGACGGCGACGCAGCAACGGGCGGGGGTAGGGCGGCGAGGCCCGGAACCGCGACGGGCGCCACGGCTGGTGCGTCGTCGCTTTTGGATTGCTCGTGGCGAGGTTCGGGTGGTTTGGCGGGCGCGGCGGCGGTCAGCTCGACGACGACGCTGCGGGGTTCGATCGGCACGGGACCGGGCGGGATCGCCGCCAACAGAGCCCAGCCCAACAGGCCGTGCAGCGCCAGGGATGCGGCCCCGACGCCCAGCCATCGACGCGTCCTGGGTTTCACGCGCATGAGCGCTCAAAACGGCGCTCGCATGGGCGCATCGGCAGCTCCTTCACGCCCCCGCGTCGTCGTTCCAGCTAGCGTCACCGTGCGGCGAGACAATGTCCGCCGTGAGACCACCCTGACATGGACGCCCGGCTCCAACGAAAAAGGCCCGGCGTCGCCGCCGGGCCTTTCCGTGTTTCAGCAACCTACCGGGTTTAGGCGGCGGCCTTCTCCTTGACGCCGAAGCGGCTGTAGAAGGTCTCGCCCTTGGCGGCCATGTCGCGCAGCAGCTGGGGCGGGGCGAACCGCGCGCCGTACTTCTGGGCCAGGGCGTCGCAGGCCTCGACGAACTTGGCGACGCCAAGCCCGTCGATCAGGCTGATCGGACCGCCGGTCCAGGGCGCGAAGCCCCAGCCCAGAATGGCCCCGACATCGGCTTCACGCGGGTCGGTGATGACGCCCTCCTCGAAGCAGCGAGCGGCTTCGACGGCCTGGCGGTAGAGCAGACGGGTGCGGATTTCCTCGATGCCGGCCTTATCGACCTCGGCGATCTTCACCGGGGCGAGATCGGCCAGGCCTTTCCACAGGGTCTTGGGGCCGTTCTCTGGATAGTCGTAGAAGCCCTTGCCATTCTTGCGGCCATAGCGGCCCTCGCCATCGACCATCTTCTCGATGATCGCTGTGAAGGGACGCTCCTCGTACTTGTCGCCGAGGTCCTTCTTGGTCTGTTGGGCGATCTTGTAGGAGAGGTCCAGCGCGACGTCGTCGTGCATCTCCAGCGGACCGCGCGGCATGCCGGTGGCCCGACCGACATTGTCGATGATGGCCGGGGCGTAGCCGTCGGACAGCAGCTCCATGCCCTCCTGCACGAAGGTGCCGAAGCATCGCGAGGTGTAGAAGCCGCGGCTGTCATTGACGACGATCGGGGTCTTCTTGATCTTCAGGACATAGTCGATCGACTTGGCCAGGGCCTCCTGCGAGGTTTCCTCGCCCATGATCAGCTCGACCAAGCCCATCTTGTCGACCGGCGAGAAGAAGTGGATGCCGATGAACGAGGCAGGTCGCACCGACGCCTTGGCCAGGCCGGTGATCGGCAGGGTCGAGGTGTTGGAGCCAAAGATCGCGGTGTCGGCCAGCTGGACTTCGGCCAGCTTGGTCACCGAGGCCTTGACGTCGCGGTTCTCGAAAACCGCTTCCACCACCAGGTCCGAACCCTTGACGTGGGCGTAGTCCGAGGTCGGGTGGATCAAGGCGAGAATGCCCTCGCCCTTCTCCTTGGTCATCTTGCCGCGCGACACGGCCTTGGTGACCAGGGCCTGCGCATAGCCCTTGCCCTTGTCGGCGGCTTCTTGCGTCTGGTCGATCAGCACGGTCTCGATGCCGGCCATGGCCTGCACATAGGCGATGCCCGCGCCCATCATGCCGGCGCCGAGCACGGCCACCTTCTTGACGTCGTAGTGCGGCACGCCGGCCGGGCGGCCCGAGCCCTTGCCCAGCTCTTGAAGCGAGAGGAACAGGGTGCGGATCATGCCCTTGGCCTGGGGCGACATCAGGGTCTTGAGGAAGTAGCGGGTCTCGATGCGGATGGCCGCGTCGAACGGCACCTGGGTGCCCTCATAGACGGCCTTCATGATGTTCAGTTGGGCGGGATAGTTGCCATAGGATTGCTTGCGCAGCATGGCGTTGCCCATCACGAACACCTGGCTTCCGGTGGGGGTGTAGGGACCGCCGCCGGGCAGCTTGAAGTCCTTCTTGTCCCACGGGGCGACGGCGTCGCCCTTGGTCTTGATCCAGGTCTTGGCCGCCTCGATCACCTGGTCGGCGGGGACCACTTCGTGGACGACCTTCAGGGCCAGGGCCTCGTCCGGCTTCATCGACTTGCCTTCCAGCAGATACGGCGCCGCGGCCATCACGCCCATCAGGCGCACCAGCCGTTGGGTGCCGCCGCCGCCAGGCAGCAGGCCGACCTTGGCTTCCGGCAGACCCAGCTGGATCTTGGGATTGTCGGCCACCACCCGATAGTGGCAGGCCAGGGTCATTTCCAGGCCGCCGCCCAGGGCCAGGCCATTGATCGCCGCCGCGATCGGCTTGCCGCCGGTCTCCAGGGCGCGGAAGGCCTTGTTCAGCGCGAAGCCGGCGTCAAAGGCCGCCTTCAAATCACCCCCACCGATGCCGCCCTCGGCGCCGCCGAGTTCGCCCAGGTCGGCCCCGGCGCAGAAGCCGGTGGTCTTGCCCGAGGTCAGCACGGCGCCCTTGATGGCGTCGTCGGTCTTGATGGCCTCGACCACTTCGCCGATCTCGCGGATCACCGAGGCGGTCAGGGTGTTCATCGTCCGGCCGGGCACGTCGAAGGTGACGAGGGCGATCCCGTCGCTGTCGACCTCGATCTTGAAGTTTTCCATGATGCTAAATCCTAGATCCTAGACGCGTTCGATGACGGTGGCGGTGCCCATGCCGGCGCCGACGCACAGGGTGATCAGGGCGGTTTCCTTGTCGGAGCGCTCCAACTCGTCGAGCATGGTGCCCAGGATCATCGCGCCGGTGGCGCCCAGGGGGTGACCCATGGCAATGGCGCCGCCGTTCACGTTCATCTTGTCGTGCGGGATGTTCAGCGCCTGCATCATGCGCAGAACGACGGCGGCGAAGGCTTCGTTCAGTTCATAGAGGTCGATGTCGCTGACCTCCATCTTCAGCCTCTTCAGCAACTTCTCGGTGACCAGCGAAGGGCCGGTCAGCATGATCGAGGGCTCGCTGCCGATTGAGGCCGCGCCCTTGATGCGGGCGCGTGCCTTGAGGCCCAAGGCCTCACCCATTTCCTTGGTGCCGATCAGCACGCCAGCGGCGCCGTCGACGATGCCAGAGCTGTTGCCGGCGTGGTGGACGTGATTTACCTTTTCGACCTGCGGGTAGCGCTGCTGCACCACCGCGTCGAAGGCCATGTCGCCCATGCCCTGGAACGAGGCGTTCAGCGCGGCCAGAGTCTGCATGGTCGTATTGCCGCGCACGGTTTCGTCGTGATCCAGGATGGTCAGGCCCAGCTGGTCCTTGACCGAGATCACTGATTTCCTGAAGCGGCCGTCGGCCCAGGAGGCCGCCGCGCGCTTCTGGCTTTCCACCGCATAGGCGTCGACGTCGTCGCGGCTAAAGCCGTAGAGGGTGGCGATCAGGTCGGCGCTGACGCCTTGGGGGGCGAAATAGGTCTTGAAGGCCGAGGACGGGTCGGTGGGCCAGGCGCCGCCGTCGCTGCCCATGGGCACGCGGCTCATGCTTTCGACGCCGCCGCCGATGGTCAGTTGGGCCTCGCCCGAGGCGACCTTGGCCGCGGCCATGTTCACCGCTTCCAGGCCCGAGGCGCAGAACCGGTTGATCTGCACGCCGGCCACGCTCTCGGCATAGTCGGCGGTCAGCACTGCGGTGCGGGCGATGTCGCTGCCCTGTTCGCCGACCGGAGCGACGCAGCCCAGCACGACGTCGTCGACATAGGACGTGTCGAGGCCGTTTCGATCGCGGAGGTTCTCGAGAACCTGGGTGGCCAGGGAGAGGGCGGTGATCTCGTGCAGAGATCCGTCCTTCTTACCCTTGCCGCGCGGCGTGCGCACGGCGTCAAAGATGTAAGCGTCGGCCATTTGATGGCTCCTTCCTGCGTAGTCTTGGATGGTTCGTTAACCAAAAAAGCGTCTGATTCCGGTGATCTGGAGACCAGGACGATGACGGTAGCGGAGCGTTCGACGAACGAAGCCCACCCGGTGGTGAGCGACTTCATCGCGCGCGGTTATCATGTGTTCGAGGCCGGGGTGGACCCGGCGGGCGCCGGCGAACTGCTGGCCAAGATTCGCGACCTTCGGACCTTCGATGCGGACCTCTTCCTGTCGGAAGCGCAGTTCGACGCCGATCCGCAATATATAGGGGTCAATCCCGCGCCCGGCAGGAACCTGCTGGAGCGGTTCGAGGCCGACCTGGCGTTCGTCGAGAACGACCCGGCGATCGTCGCGGCGCTCGAAGCCCTGCTCGGCGAGGGCTACGAAATCCTGCTCAAAAAGCTGATCTGCGGCGTGCCGTCCAGCGTCGTGCCCGACTGGCTGAAGGCCCGCATCGCTGGCAACCCGGTCAACAACCTGGGCGCCTATGTGAAGGCTCCGTTCCGGGACATCACCTATTTCTACGGCATCGACTTCCACCAGGACTTGATCGACTACAAGGACCGGGAAGCCGACTTCATCACCCTGTACATCTATCTGCACGACGTCGGGACGCACGACGCCCCGCTGTTCCTGCTGGAGGACAGCCACAGGCTGGGCGGGACGCTGTTTCCGCACGCCCTGACGAAGAAGGGTGACGGCTGGCTCTATCGCGACGGTCGCGGCCACGAGGTCCAGACCCGCCAGCACCTGCTGACCGGCACGACCGGCTATGCCGCCATGTGGCACGCCTGCACCCTGCACGGCACCCAACCCGACGCCGCCGACAACGAGCGGCTGAGCCTGCGCTACCTGATCGCCCGAAGGCCGGGCGTGGCGGCGCCCGGCATGGACGCGGTGAACGCCACGCTCTTGGGTCCGCTCAGCCTCGAGGCCACGCGCCAGGACCTGGACGCCCGCGGGGCCGCCAAGATCAAGGCCAACAGCGTCAACGAGGCCTGAGGCGCGGGTCACTATTTCCACGTCCCGATCGGGGCGCGAGACTTCGGCGCGCAGGCCAAGCCCCGGGCGCCGGCCTGGGCCGAATAGGTCACGGTGTAGCCAAATTCCGGGACCGGCAGCTTGCAGGCCGTGAAGCCGGGCGTGTTCACGCTCAGCGACCACTGCGCCACCTTGGAACGCAGCAGGTGGTTGCACTGCGGCTTGCCCGCCGTCAGCGGCAGATCGAAGGCCGTGCCGGCCGGCGGCTTGTAGCCGGGCTTGGTCGCGACCAGCTGGCCTGAGAAGTTCAGCGGCCGGCGGCCGGCCGCGATCACACAGACCATGGCCGAGCGAGCGTCTGGCGCGACGGCGGGGGCAGGGGGAGCGGCGGCGAACAGCATCACAGCGTCCTAGCAATCAGCAGCTTCATGATCTCGTTGGTGCCGCCGTAGATGCGCTGCACGCGGCTGTCGCGGTACATCCGGGCAATCGGATATTCGTTCATGAAGCCATAGCCGCCGAACAGCTGCAGGCATCGATCGACGATCTTGTTCTCCAGGTCGCTGACCCAGTACTTGGCCATCGAGGCGGTGGCGGCGTCGAGCTCGCCTTTCAGGTGGCGCTCGGTGCAGTGGTTGACGAACACCTTGGCGACGGTCGCCTCGGTCTTACATTCGGCCAGCACGAACTGGGTGTTCTGGAAGTCGAGGATCACCTTGCCGAACGCCTTGCGCTGCTTGACGTAGTCGATCGTCAGCTCCAGCGCCCGCTCGATGGTGGCCATGCCCTGGACGGCGATGTTCAGCCGCTCTTGGGGCAGCTGGCCCATAAGCTGGAAGAAGCCCTGGCCCTCGTCGCTGCCCAACAGGTTCTCGGTCGGGATCTTGACGTCGTTGAAGAACAGCTCGGAGGTGTCCTGGGCATCGTGGCCCAGTTTGTCGAGATTGCGGCCGCGCTCGAAGCCCTCAGCGCCGTCGGCCTCGACGATCAGCAAGCTGGTGCCGCGCGCCCCGGCCGCGGCGTCGGTCTTGGCGACGACGATGATCAGGTTGGCGGTCTGGCCGTTGGTGATGAAGGTCTTGGACCCATTGATCACATACTGGTTTCCGACCTGCTTGGCGGTGGTCGTGATCCCTTGCAGGTCCGAGCCCGCGCCGGGCTCGGTCATGGCGATAGCGCCGACCAACTCGCCGGTGCACAGGCGCGGCAGCCAGCGCTGCTTTTGCTCCTCGGTGCCGTAAACGAGAATGTACGGAGCGACGATGGCGTTGTGCAGGCTGATGCCGAAGCCATCGACGCCCTTCAGGCCCAGCTGTTCCATCAGCACGGCCTCATGGCGATAGTCGCCGCCGGCCCCGCCGTAGGCTTCCGGAACGGTCAGGCCCAGCAGTCCAGCTCGGCCGGCCTTGTTCCACATCTCGCGGTCGACGACGTGGTTCTTGCGCCAGGTCGCCACCACGGCCTCTGGGGCGTGTTCGTCGAAGAACTTGCCGACCGCGTCCTCGAAGATCGAGATGTCTTCTTCAGCCATGAAGGCCGGCTTTTCGACTTGGAGCACGCCCATGATCAGAAAGCCTCCGCAGGTAGGGCCATCAGGGTGGCCGAGCCGGTCTTCAGCTTGGCCAGATGCGCCCCAGCGTCAGGCAAGACGCGCTCGATGAAATATTTGGCCGTGACGATCTTGGTGGTGAAGAACGGGTCGGTCGAGCCGGCGGCGATCTTGGCGTTGGCGGCCTTGACCATCAACGTCCACATGTAGGCCAGGCCGGTCAGGCCAAAGAGGTGCATGTAGTCGGTGGAGGCGGCGCCGGCGTTGTCGGGGTTCTGCAGTCCGTTTTGCATCAGCCACATCGTGCCGTCCTGCAGCTGGGCCTTCACGCCGGCCAGGGCGGTCACGAACGGTTTCAGGGCCTCGTCGGTGTCGTTTTCGCCAATGAACTGGTCGACTTCCTGGAAGAAGGTCATCACGGCGCGGCCGCCCTTGGAGGCCAGCTTGCGTCCCACCAGGTCCAGGGCCTGGATGCCATTGGTGCCCTCATAGATCAGCGAAATGCGCACATCGCGCAGATATTGGCTGGCCGGGAAGTGCTCGGTAAAGCCGCTGCCGCCGTGAACCTGCATGGCGTCCGAACAGATCTTGAAGCCCTTGTCGGTCAGGTAGCCTTTCAGCACCGGCGTCATCAGGCCCATATAGTCCTCGGCCTTGGTGCGGACGGTCTCGTCGGGGTGCTGGTGGGCCAGGTCGCCGTGCAGGGCCGTCCAGAACAGGAAGGCGCGGCCGCCTTCGATCAGGGCCTTGCTCTCCAACAGCATGCGACGCACGTCCGGGTGGACGATGATCGGGTCGGCCGGGCCATCGGGGTTCTTCGGGCCGGTCAGCGAGCGGCCTTGCAGGCGGTCCTTGGCGAAGGCGGCGGCGGCCTGATAGGCCGCCTCGGCCTGGGCGATGCCCTGCAGGCCGACGCCGAGCCGGGCCTCGTTCATCATCACGAACATCAGCTTCAGGCCGCTGTTCTCCTCGCCAATCAGCCAGCCCTTGGCGTCCTCGTACTGCATGACGCAGGTGGCGTTGCCGTGGATGCCCATCTTCTCTTCGAGGCCGACGCACTTGACGCCGTCGTTGCGCTCGCCAACCGAGCCGTCTTCCTTCGGCAGGAATTTTGGCACGATGAACAGGCTGATGCCCTTGACGCCGGCCGGGGCGCCTTCGATGCGGGCCAGCACCAGGTGGACGATGTTGTCGGCCATGTCGTGCTCGCCGGCCGAGATCCAGATCTTCTGGCCGGTGATGCGGTAGGCGCCGTCGGCTTCCGGAACCGCCTTCGTGCGCAGCAAACCCAGGTCCGTGCCGCAGTGCGGCTCGGTCAGGTTCATGGTGCCGGTCCACTCGCCCGAGACCATCTTGGGCAGGTAGAGGTCTTTCTGAACGTCGCTGCCGCCGGTGTGGATGGCCGAATAGGCGCCGTGGGCCAGGCCAGGATACATCGAGAACGCCATGTTGGCCGAGCTCGACATCTCACTGAAGGCCAGGTTGACGACATGGGGCAGGCCTTGACCGCCATAGGCCGGGTCTGACCCCAGGCCCGTCCAACCACCTTCGCACAGTTGCTTGTAGGCGGCGGCGAAGCCGTCGGGGGTCTTGACCGTGAAGTCGCTGTTCCAGACGCAGCCCTGCTGGTCGCCGATGTGGTTCAGCGGGGCCAGGACCTCGCCGGTGAACTGGCCGGCGGCTTCGAGGATTTGCTCGACCGTCTCGAACGACGCGTCGGCGAAACTGGGCAGGTCGCCATGCTGATCAATGTTGAGCACGTCGCGCAGAAGGAAGGCGTATTCGCGAACGGGCGGCTGGTAGGTCATGAATCAGTCCTGGTCAGGCAGGTCGGGAGAGGGCGGGTCGAAGACAAGGGATGTGGATCCGCCCGCGATCGCGGTCGTGTGCAAAGCGAGCGGAAACGCAGTCTATTTGCCGAGGGCGACGTCGCCGTGACCGTCGAGCCGGGCGCGGAGCACCTGGTCATAGTCGGCGGCGCGGGGCAGCAGGTCGGGCCGAATTTCGGAAAGCCGCCGCTCAAGGCGGGCGCAAGCTTCGCGCAGTTCGATCAGGGCGCCGTCGATGTCCTCGCGCTGCTGTTCCAGCGCATTGGCGCGCTCCCTGAACTTCTTCAGCGAGCGGGCCATCTGGGCCGCGCCGTCATCGTTCTCGTCATAGAGGTCGAGCAGTTCGCGGATTTCCGACAGCGACAGGCCGACGCGCTTGCCACGCAGGATCAGCTGCAGGCGGACGCGGTCCTTGTGGGAATAGACGCGGTTGAGGCCCTCGCGGGCCGGGGTCAGCAGACCCTTGTCTTCATAGAAGCGCAGCGCCCGCGGCGTGGCTTTGAACTCGTTGCAGAGCTGTCGGATCGTGAAAGTGCGTTCTGGACGTCGAAGGTCGGCCAACATCAAAACCCTCCCTGGGCAGGCCCGACTTCTGGGGACGGGCCGGTTGGTTATCGACGATCACCATATGCCCGCGACAATCCAACGTCAACGTTTACGTAAACGTCAACTAACCCTGCCGAGGTTAGGTTTACATTCCTAGGGCGTAGGCATATTTTCAGGACGCCTTTCCAGGCTCAGGAACGCCCTATGTCGTCGCTGTCGCACACCGAAATCTGGACCGCGATCGACGCCTTGGCTAGGCGCTTCGACATGAGCCCCTCGGCCATGGCCAAGATGGCGGGCCTCGACCCCACCAGCTTCAACCGCTCCAAGCGCGGCGAGGGCGACACCCGGCCGCGCTGGCCTTCGACCGAAAGCCTGGCCAAGGTTCTGGAAGCCACCGGTGTCGGATTTTCCGAATTCGCGGCCCTGACAGAGCGGGTCCGGCCGCCTAATCCGCGCGCTGTGCCCTTGATCGGTTTCGCCCAGGCGGGGTCCGACGGCGTGTTCGACGAAGCGGGCGCGCCGGTCGGGACCCGCTGGGACCAGATCGATTTTCCGGGACTAGGTGAGGACGGGGTCTATGCCCTGGAGATCACCGGCGACGCCCTTGCCCCGCTATTTCGCGACGGCGACCGCATTCTGGTTTCGCCATCGGTCGAGCCCCGCCGTGGCGACCGGGTGGTGGTCAAGACCGCGAGCGGCGAACTGCTGGTCAAGGAGCTGGCGCGGGTCACGGCCCGCAGCGTGGAATTGGCTTCGCTGACGCGAGAGGGCCAGGATCTTACGCTGGACCTGGCCGAGGTGGTGTGGATCGCCCGCATCCTCTGGGCAAGCCAGTAGGATCGCGGCGCCGACCGTTAAGTACGGGGGCAGTCGCCGTGCTTGGTCTGCAACCAGGCGGTCAGGTCGCCTTCCCACGGCGCGTCACAAGAGACATCGACCCGGTAGGACGCGAAGTTGTCGTTATGCGCCGCCTCGACATGCGCCGCTGGAAACTGAGACGCCAGTTCGCCGAGCAACGAGTCGAATTCGGTACGATCTAAAGGGCGAAGGGTAAAGGAAGCCATCGGTCTAACCTTGGTTCTGATAACCACAGACTAGACACACAATTGCGGACAGACCCTTAACCGCGGGTTCAGACTTCGTTCATCTGTTGAGGCACGGTGTCGCAGGCGCGAACAGCGTGCCTGCCTAGGCCAGCTTTTCTTCGATCAGCGCCACGGTGCGGTCCAGGCCGAAGATCGCGGCGAAGGAGCCAAAGCGCGGACCCTGGCTCTGGCCAAGCAGCACTTCGTACAGCGCCTGGAACCAGCCGCGCAGCGGGTCGAAGGCGTGGTCCTTGCCGACCGCGAACACTTCGTTCTGGATCAGCTCGGCGTCCTGGCAGCCGACAGGCAGGGCCTTCAGCCGCGTCGCCAGGTCGAGGATCGCGGCGCGTTCCTGATCGCTCGGCGCGCGGAAGGACTTCGTGGGTTTCACGAAGTCCTCGTAATAGTTGATCGCGTAGTCGGCCAGGCGGTCCAGCAGCGGTTGGCCCTCCGGCGTCGCGCCAGGAATATAACGCGACAGGAAGCCCCAGAGGATCGCCTTGTCCGAGGCGTTGGCGGCCGACACCAGGTTCAGCATCAGGCTGAACGACACCGGCGAGCCATATTGCGGCGGCCGGCCCGAATGGACGTGCCACACGGGGTTATCCAACTGCTTGGCCGGCTCCTGCTTTTGGTAGGCGTCGAGCTGCTGGAGATATTCGTCCGTCGCCTTGGGGATGACGTCGAAGAACAGCTTCTTGGCCGATTTCGGGCTCTGGAACATATAGTAGGACAGGCTTTCCGGCGCGCCGTAGCGCAGCCAGTCTTCCATCGACAGGCCGTTGCCCTTGGACTTGCTGATCTTCTGCGAGTTTTCGTCGAGGAAGAGCTCGTAATTGAAGCCCTCCGGCGGCACGCCCCCCAGGGCCTTGCAGATCTGAGCTGAGGCCTTGACCGAGTCGATCAGGTCCTTGCCGCTCATCTCGTAGTCGATGTCCAGCGCCGTCCAGCGCATGGCCCAATCGGGCTTCCACTGCATCTTGACGTGGCCGCCGGTGACGGGGACCTCGACCTTGGAACCGTCCTCGTCCTCGAAGACGATCGTGCCCTTCTCGACGTCGCGCTCGAGCGTCGGGACCTGCAGCACGCGGCCGGTCGAGGGGCTGATCGGCAGGAACGGGGAATAGCTGGCGCGGCGCTCCTCGCCCAAGGTTGGCAGCATGACCTTCTGGATGGCGTCGAAGCGAGCCAGGGCGGTCAGCAGGGTCTCGTCGAACCTGCCGCCCTTGTAGCACTCGGTCGAGGAGACGAACTCGTACTCGAAGCCGAAGCCGTCGAGGAAGGCGCGCAGGCGGGCGTTGTTGTGGGCGCCGAAGCTCTCGTGCGTGCCGAACGGGTCGCGGACAACCGTCAGCGGCTTGCCCAGGTCCTCGATCAGCGGCTGCTTGTTCTCGATATTGTCCGGCACCTTGCGCAGGCCGTCCATGTCGTCGCTGAAGGCGATCAGGCGCGTGGGGATGGCGTCGTCGGTCAGGGCGCGGAAGGCCATGCGCACCATGGTCGTGCGCGACACCTCGCCAAAGGTGCCCAGATGCGGCAGGCCCGAGGGCCCATAACCAGTCTCCAGGATCACCGCCCGGCCCAGGGCCGGGAAGATTTTGACGGCTTCGTTGGCCTTGCCGCTGTTGATCAAGACCGAGGCGAGATCGCGCTCGGCGTCGGACAGCCGCAGGCGCAGCACGCGGGCCAGCAGGGCGCGCGCCTGCTCGAACGGCCAGGCGCGAGCGTCGCGGGCGAGGGGGGAGAAGCCTTCAAACATGCGGGCGGTATAGGGGGAAGTGTCGGTGGTGGCTAGGTTTTGGGTGAGGTCTGGTCCGCAGGCGCCACAACCCGGATCGACAATCCCAAATCTCCGCACCGATCGTTGCGCGATCGCCTCCCCTTGTGGGGCCGAAAAGGGGAGCAGAACGCAAACCTAGAGCATTTTTCGGGCGAAGTGGTTCCGGTTCGCGTGAAGAAAAATGCGTCAAAACAGAAGATTAGAGCTCACGGCCTGACGCAGTCAGGTCGGGAAATGCTCTAAAGCTTCCGAAACCGCCCGCCCTGGCTGGCCATCAGCGCCAGGGCCCAGTCGTCCGGGATCAACTTGGCCAGCACGGCGATGGCCTTGTTCGGCGCGCCGGGCACGCAGACGACACGGTTGGCCTCGGCGGCCTCGTAGCCGGTGGCGGCGACTTCGTCAGCGCCCAGCCACAGCCAGGTCGGCAGCGACTGGCTGACCTGGGCGCGGGTGCCGTTGACGTCGTGGAATTCCGACCAGGTGAAGCCGGGGCACAGGGCCGAGACATGCACGCCCGTTGCCTGGTTTTCCAGGTGCAGGCTCTGGGAAAACTTCACCAGGAAGCTCTTGGTCGCCGCGTAGAGCGTGTGGCCGGCCGCGCCGGGGGTTAGGCCGGCTAGCGAGGCGACATTGACGATCCGGCCGTAGCCGCGCTCGACCATGCCTGGCAGCACCTTGTGGGTCAGGCCGCAGACCGAGACCAGCAGCACCTGCAGGAAGGCGGCCTGGTCCTCCCAGCGGGTGGCGGCATAGGTCCCGGGCAGGCCGTAGCCGGCGTTGTTGACCAGGGCGTCTACGACCCGGCCCTGGGCCTCGATCCCGGCCAGCACCGTGTCAACGCCGGCGGGGTCGGCCAGGTCGGCTGCGATCGGATAGGCCTCGACGCCGAACCGCAGGCGGATCTCGGCGGCCAGGGCCTCCAGCCGGTCCAGCCGCCGGGCGGTCAGGGCCACGTCATAGCCGTGGCTGGCATAGATGCGGGCGAAGGCGGCCCCGATGCCGGCGGAGGCGCCGGTGATCAGGGCGAGACGGCGGGCCATGCGGGGTTATGTCCAAGCGAGGTCAAGGGTCGCCAAGACGAAGCACGGCGGCCGATTTGGTGCAAGCGCGTCCCTGACGCACGAAAGAAGCGAGTGGGCGCTCGGGCTCAGCGCCCCAGGCCCGTCCTTCGGACTGGGGGATCAGGAAGGATGGACGGTGGTGTCGGCTAGGCGGCTTCGCTCAGCGCCGGCTGGGCGCCGCGCGTCCAGCGCACGGCCGCTTCGGCGACGCGGACGCCCAGCAGGCGGGCGGTCTCGCGGTCGCCGGCCGGCGGGGTGATCTCGGGCGGCGGTGGCGTCGGCGAAGACTTTGAACACGCCGGAGACGTCGCCCATATAGGTGGGGGCGCCGAAGACGACGGCGTCGGCCTGGCTGATCTTGTCGATCAGCGGCGCGAAGTCCTGGGCGGCGTTTTCGATCTTCAGCAGGACCGGGGTCTGGCCGGCGTCACGGACGCCTTCGGCGACCCTTTCGGCCAGGACGGCGGTGTGGCCGTAACCCGAGCGATAAACGATGGCGACTTTGCTCATGGCGGATGCCCGTGATACCGGTGGCCGTTTCGAAACTGAAACGGTAGCGATTACATAATCACGGTCCCGGCGACGGCAGGAGATCAGTAACAGTTAATGGTGCAGTTATTCTGAGGGCCGCTTCAGGCGGCGTGACAGCGCCAAGCTCGACAATTCCGATGTGACCCGCCAGGGTGACGAGGTGGATCGCTGACCCAGGGAAAAATCTGAATGTCCTACCTGAGATCGGCGTCGTTTGGGGCGTTGTTCGTGGTGACCTTCACCATTGCGGCGACCTGTCAGTTGGCGTTCTCCGGCCTCGGGCTGCTGATGGTGGCGACGGCGCCGGGGATGTTCAACATGAACGGCCAGGCGGCCACCAACCCCGCTCAGGCCTTGGGCGTTCTGGCCTTTCTTCTCGTGATCGGCCTGTTCATGAACGCTGGCATATCGGCGATCGGCTCAGGCGTCTGGATCCTGGTGCGTCGCGCGCTGCCCGGCGCGAAGCCGACCGCCAATGCGGCCGACGTCTTCTAGACTAGGCCGCAACCGACGACGCGTTCGCCGCGCCCGACAGCAGGTCGGCCACCGAGATCTGGGCCAGACGTTCGGCTACGGCAGTGTCGGCGGCGGCCATGGCGCCGCGCACGGCGTCGGGAATCTTCTCGCCGACCGGGCAGCCCTTGACGCCCTTGGGCGCGACGCCGAGGTGGGCGCAGCCGTTCACGGCTCGCAACACCACGTCCAGAGTGATCTGTTCCGGCGGCTTCAGCAGCCAGGCGCCGCCATTGGCCCCGGCCCGCGCGCCGATCAGTCCCGCCTTGCCAAGCATGGCGGTGACCCGGCGAACCACCACGGGGTTGGTCGGGACGGAGGCGGCCAGTTCGGCGCTCGCCACGGCGCGATCCGCCGAAAAGGCGTTCTTGTGCGCCAGATAGGCGAGGGCGTGGGCCGCCACGGGGAATTTCTGACTGTCGGACATTTTTCTGTGGCAGGACCCTAAGGGCGTCGCTCGCGCGTTCAATCAAAAATTATCGGCGGCGAAAAACCGCCTAGGGCGAAAACTATCGTTGTTATACCGGATCAGGTCGCGATTGAACCGGAGCAGGATTGGGTGTATCGCGCCCCGCTTGACCGATATGGGGCTCCGCACCGCGTTTTGCGAGGGCGACCCCGGAGGGATTGAATGGCTTCCGAAGCCTCTGGCGCACCCGCTCCCAATAGCGCCGCCCCATGTGACGTCCCTCCGCAAGCAAGCCATGCCGTAAAAGGTCATAGTTTCCTGGCCCTGGCCGTCGGCTCTGTCGGTGTCGTGTTCGGCGACATCGGCACGAGTCCGCTTTACGCCTTCAAGGAAGCGCTGCACGCCGCCGCCAAGGACGGCATCACCCGATCCGAGATTCTCGGCGTGGTGTCGCTGGCCCTGTGGGCGCTGATCCTCGTCGTGACCGTCAAATACGTGCTGTTCATCATGCGCGCCGACAACAAGGGCGAAGGCGGGGTGTTGTCGCTGATGGCCCTGGCGCAACGGGCCATCGGGCGGCGCACGACGCTGGTCTTCGTGCTGGGCGTCACCGGCGCGGCGCTGTTCTATGGCGACGCGGTGATCACCCCGGCCATTTCCGTGCTTTCGGCGGTCGAGGGCTTGAGGACCATTCCGGCGCTTGAGGCCCACGTCACCACCCAGGTGGTGCTGGTCATCGCCACCGTGATGCTTCTGGGCCTGTTCTTCATCCAGAGCCGGGGCACGGCCACGGTCGGCAAGCTGTTTGGCCCGGTCTGCGCCGTGTGGTTTGCGGTGATGCTGGTCCTGGGCGCCTATCACCTGGCCGACAATCCCGGCATCGTGGCCGCGATCAACCCCTACTACGCCGTCGCCTTCCTGTTCGACCATGGCATGGCCGGCTTCATCGTGCTGGGCGCGGTGTTCCTGACCGTCACCGGGGCCGAGGCCCTGTCGGCCGACATGGGCCACTTCGGGCGTTGGCCGATCCAGGCCGCCTGGCTATTCTTCGTCCTGCCCTGCCTGGCGGTGAACTATCTGGGCCAAGGCGCCTTCGCCCTCCACACCCTCGACGTCGCCGAAGCGGCAGGCCGGCCGATGCCGGAGCTGAACTGGTTCTTCGAGATGGCTCCCGAGTTCCTGCGGCTGCCGCTGGTGTTGCTGGCCGGCGCGGCCACCGTCATCGCCAGCCAGGCGGTGATCACCGGAGCCTTTTCCCTGACCCAGCAGGCGATCCAGCTGGGCTTGATGCCGCGCCAGGATATCAAGCGCACGTCGGAGACCCAGTCAGGCCAGATCTTCGTGCCGCAGCTAAACACCATGCTGCTGTTGGGAGTGTTGGCGATCATGTTCACCTTCCAGACCTCGTCGGCCCTGGCTCACGCCTATGGCCTGGCGGTGACCGGCACCATGGTGGTCACCACCTGCATGGCCTATATCGTCATGCGCCGGCTGTGGAACTGGAAGACCCCCGCCGCCCTGGCCTTCCTGATCCCTTTCATGCTGCTGGACCTGACCTTCCTGTCAGCCAACGCCTTGCGGTTCTTCACCGGCGGCTGGCTGCCCGTGTTGATCGGCGCGGCGCTGTTCACGATCATGGCCACCTGGGTGCGCGGCAGCCAGATCCTCACCGACAAGACCCGCCGGGACTCCGTCCCCCTGGTCGACCTGATGGAGATCCTGCGGGCCCGCGCGCCGCACCGCTGCCCCGGCACGGCGATCTTCCTGACCTCAGATCCTGACATGACCCCGGTCGCGCTGATGCACAATCTCAAGCACAACAAGGTGCTGCATGAGCGCAATGTGGTGCTGACCGTCCGTACCGCCGAGACCCCCCGGGTGGCCGAGGACGACCGCATCCGCACCCAGGCGATCAACGCCGATTTCAAGAAGGTCGAGATCTTCTACGGCTTCATGGAAAGCCCCAATGTGCCCAAGGCCCTGGCCTTGTTGCGCAAGCAGCAGGGGCTGAAGTTCGACATCATGGCCACCAGCTTCTTCCTGGGCCGCCGCTCGATCGTGCCGTCGGCCAATAGCGGCATGCCGCTCTGGCAGGACCGGATCTTCATCTTCCTGATGAAGAACGCCGCTAATCCGACCGACTTCTTCAAGATCCCGCCGGGCCGGGTGGTCGAGCTGGGCGCGCAGGTGACGGTCTAGATGACCGCAGGCGCGATCCTGCTAGGCGTTTGGGTCGCGGTCGTTGCGGTGTGCGCCATGCTGGCGGGCAAGGCGTGGCGTCTGACCAAGCCCTTCGAGGAAATTCAGACACGCCAGTGGGGATCGTGCACGCGAAAGAATTCCCGGCTTCACATCTGGGGGCCGCTCTCGATGGCTGTTCTGGGTGGAGGCCTGATCCCTGCTTTCGTCCGTGAGGATGGGGCGTTCGATCTCGCGTCAGGCTTTGTGATTTTTTGGCTGTTTGGGACAGTCTTCATGCAAGCGGGATGGCTTGCGGCGGTCAAACGTCAAAGAGCCCGTCGTGCTGAGACACGCTCGTGAACCTCCTGGGCGTCATCGGCGACGTGCTTTGGATCCTGTCGCTGTCGATCATGGCCGGGGCCTCGCGGATGGCCTGGGGCAAGATCGGCAAGGACGTCAAGCTTCCGGTGCTGTGGTCGCCGGCGGGGGCCACGGTGTGGCGGGCCTCGCGCGGGGCGGCGCTGATCGCCCTGCCGGCCGCGACCTTCCTGCTCAGCCTGTGGCTGATGGCCGAGAGCCGCAAGCCGGCGGGGCTGGACGTGGCGATCATCCTGCTGTGCGTGCGGGCGATCCTGGCGGCGATCTTCGCGGTGGTCCACCTGACCCAGGTCCGCCGCGCGCTCAACCAGCTGGCCGAGGAAGGCCAGATCAAGCTCTGAGCGTCTGGCGCCAACGCTAGCGTTTCAATCGTCGCGAAACCGCGCTAAACGCCCCCGCGAGCCTTGTTTCTCCGACTTTTGTGTTTTTCTAAAAGGACTCCCGCCCATGGCCGCCAAGCCCGTGAAGAAGGTCGTGCTTGCCTATTCGGGCGGTCTCGACACCTCGATCATTCTCAAGTGGCTGCAGACCGAATATGGCGCGGAGGTCGTGACCTTCACCGCCGACCTGGGCCAGGGCGAGGAAATCGAGCCGGCGCGGGCCAAGGCCCTGGCCGCAGGCGTCAAGCCGGAGAACATCTTCATCGAGGACGTGCGCGAGGAGTTCGTGCGCGACTACGTCTTCCCGATGTTCCGCGCCAACACGGTCTATGAGGGCCAGTATCTGCTGGGCACCTCGATCGCCCGGCCGCTGATCGCCAAGAAGCAGATCGAGATCGCCCGCAAGGTCGGCGCCGACGCGGTCAGCCATGGCGCCACCGGCAAGGGTAATGACCAGGTCCGTTTCGAGCTCGGCTATTACGCGCTCGAGCCCGACATCCACGTGATCGCCCCGTGGCGCGAGTGGGACTTCAAGTCGCGCGAGGCCCTGCTGGACTTCGCCGAGAAGCACCAGATCCAGATCACCAAGGACAAGCGCGGCGAGGCGCCGTTCAGCGTCGACGCCAACCTGCTGCACTCCTCGTCGGAAGGTAAGGTGCTGGAAGATCCGGCCGTCGAGGCTCCCGAATTCGTGCACATGCGCACCATTGCGCCAGAAGACGCGCCCGATAAGCCGCACGTCTTCACCATCAATTTCGAGAAGGGCGACCCGGTCGCCATCGACGGCGTGGCGCTTTCACCAGCCAGCCTGCTGACCAAGCTCAATGAACTGGGCCGCGACAACGGCGTGGGTCGGCTGGATCTGGTCGAGAACCGCTTCGTCGGCATGAAGTCGCGCGGCGTCTACGAGACCCCAGGCGGCACGATATTGCTGGCGGCTCACCGTGGCATCGAGAGCATCACCCTCGACCGCGGCTCGATGCACCTGAAGGACGAGCTGATGCCGAAGTACGCATCGCTCGTCTACAACGGCTTCTGGTTCGCCCCCGAACGCGAGATGCTGCAGGCGGCCATCGACTACAGCCAGGCCAAGGTCACCGGCCAGGTGCGGGTCAAGCTCTACAAGGGCAATGTCTCGATCATCGGCCGGACAAGCCCTTACAGTCTCTATGATCAGGACCTGGTCACCTTCGAAGAGGGCAAGGTCGCCTACGACCACCGCGACGCCGGCGGCTTCATCAAGCTCAACGCCCTGCGCCTGCGGGTGCTGGCCAAGCGCGACCAGCGCGAAGGCTAGGCCGGGTTCGGGCATAGATCGAACGTCTGGGCCCTCTCCCTCTCCCTCTGGGAGAGGGAGCATGCGCGCCTCAGCCGCTGGCGCCATCCGTCGGCTGCACCAGGTTGGGCGCCAGGTTAATCCCCGTCTTGTTGAAGATCACCCAGCCGATCACCTTGAACGCCGCGTTCAGGAGCTGCTGCGCCAACACCAGGGTCGTGAACTTCGTGAACTGCAGGGTCTGGTTGAAGGCCAGTTCCTGGTTGTGGATGATCATGTCGGCCGCTTCGGGCGGGATCTGCTGATTGAACAGGGCGGTCCGGGTCTGCATCGTCGCCTCGGCCAGGCTGCGCAGATAGCCGGCGACCACGCCCTTGTTGGTGTTCCACCACTGGGTCGAGACGCCGCCCAGCTCATCTTCGAGCACGGAGACCAGCTGATCGACGCTGTCGATGTCGAGGGACGCGAAGTCGGTCATCGGAGCCCGCCTTAGTTCTTCATCGCGCCGACGGCCTTGGCCGCCTGGTCGCAGCTGACCATCATCGCCGTCGTCGCCCCCGTGCCGGTGACGATACCGAAGGTCTTGTGAAGGGTCGCCAGGCCCGAGACCTGGCCGCTGCAGCCCTTCAGAAAGCTCACCGTCAGGTCGCGTGCCTCCCCCGCCGGCTTGCCGCCGACCGGCGCGGAGCCGGCGCGGATAGCCGCCACAGCCAGGGCGGCTTGGATGTCGGCATAGGTTCCGATCTTGCCGGTATAGGTGGCCTTGTCCTGATAGAGGCCCATCTCGGCCTCGGCCGCCAGCCTGGCCACGCCCTCGTAGGCGGTGGTGGTCTTCTGGTCGAGCGTGGCGTCATAAGGCGGGGCGAACACGGCGCAACTGGCCAGGACCAACGCCGCGCAGCCGACCAGGGCCATCCGGAATCCATGAGCGCCGAGCATGAGCAACCCCTGTGAAGTTGCCATCATGAGATGTTAAGGCGGCAAACTCAAGTCTAAGTTGTCAACGCGTTTCGCCTGGCCGGTAGCGGCGCTCAGTGTGACCCGCCAGCTGGTCGGGATAGAAATAGACCTCCCGCAGGTCGCCGCCGGCATAGCGCGGGACCTGGTCGGCGAAGTGGGGCGAGGCCGGATCGCTGCTCTCGCCACCCGCCGAAACGGCCATGGCCTTGACGCGGGGGCCGAACTCCACCGCCGCCACGAAGCTGTTGCCGCTGGTCCCGTAGTACCTTTTGGTCCCCGGATAGCGCTTGGCCCCGAACGAGGCCAGCGAGCCCCATTGGGCCGAGGCGAAGGGCACAGGGATCGAGGGCTTGGCGTCGTCGAAGGTCTGGACGATGGCCCCATCGTTGCGCTGGAAGCGGTTGATCTGGCCCCAGGGCGTGCGCCAGTCGCCGAAGTCGGCGGTCAAGCGATCCGAGGCCTCCGCCAGGGCCGCCAGCTTCTGGGCGGGCATCGCCTCGGCCATGGCCTTGTAGGCCGATATGCCCTGCTTTTTGGCCTCGGCCGCCGACTTCGCCCACAGGGCCTCGCCCCAGAAGACCGCCAGTGAGGTCTCGGTCGAGGTGGCCGACCACCGGTAATCCCAGCCCTTCAGCGCCGCCATCTGCGCGGCCAGGCGGGCCTTGGTCGGATCGCCGTCGGGCGTGGCGTCATAGGCCTTGGCCAGCGTCGGGATCAGTTCGGCGAAGGCGGTCAGATAGGGGTCATAGGCTGCGGCGATCAGGCCGGGCAGGGTGAAGTCCTTGCGGCCGCTCAGCACCAGGGTGGCGTGGACGCCCCGCGGTGTCTCGCCCACGGTGTCCATGTAGCGCGGGAAGTCGGCTTGCTTGGGGCTGTAGGGGCCGGCCATCGAATAGGGCCAGTTATTGGTGTTCATCAGCCAGCCATTGGGTGGGGTCTTCATATGCGGCGCTTCGGACAGCGTGTGCAGGCCGTTCCAGTCCGTGGCCGGGTCGGCGCCATCGACCGGCTTGGTGTAATCGAAGCGGTCGTCGCGCTGAGGAATGAACTGCGGGTGCAGATAGGCGATCTCGCCCTTGTCGTCGGCGAACAGGGTGTTGTTCGACGAATTGCCCTTGAGCTCGGCCACCTTGAGAAAGCTGGCATAGTCGCTGGTCTTGGTGCGCAGATAGGACTGCTGCAGCGCCTCGACCGGACGGTACATCATGGCGAAGGCGATCCACTTGCCGTCCTGGGCGCGGACGATCGGACCGTGATGGGTGCGGTAGGTGGTGAAGGTCTTCTTGGCCAGCAAACCATTGGCGGTCCTGTAGGGGACCTCGACGGTCGCTGCCGTCACTGGGCGTTCCTCGGTCCCATAGCGGTAGACCAGCTTGCCGTCCTTCTTCTGAATCGTCTCGGCAAACTCATCCACCACATCGACGGTGCTGGAGGTGTGCATCCAGCCGGCATGGGCGTTGAAGCCCTGATAGATGAAGAACTGCCCCCAGGTCGCCGCGCCATAGGCGTTCAGCCCCGCGTCGCTGGTCATCTGGAGTTCGGAGCGGAAGAAGAACGAGGTGTGCGGGTTGATCAGCAGAAGGGCGTGGCCGTCCTGCGTGATCGACGGCGCGATGGCGATCCCATTGGAGCCGGTCGGCTCCTTGAAGGCCATGGCGTCTGCGACCTCTCGGGCCCGCGTCTCGGCCAAGGCGACGGGCTTGCCATAGAACGCCTCCAGCTCGCCCAGCGAGATCCGCTCGACATCGCCGCCGATGCTGCCTTCGGTAAAGCTCAGCGCCATCCACGGCTCGAAATGGGTGATGACCTTGGGCTTGGTGGCCGGATGGGTGGCCAGGTAGAAGTTCAGCCCGTCGGCCCAAGCGTCCATCAGCGCCTTCAGCCAGGGCGGGCTGGTGGCGTAGCGGGCCTGAAGGTCGGCCGGATCGACGAACAGCTTCATCCGCAGGTCCTGCCAGACCGCCTTCTCGCCGCCCCCCAACGCCACGGGCGCCTCGGCCGTGCGGCCCAGGGCGGTCAGGTAGTTGGTCTCGACGCGGTTGAAGTCGTCCTCGGCCTGGGCATAGACCATGCCGAACACCGCATCGCTGTCGCTCTTGCCGTGGACATGGGCGATCCCCCAGTCGTCGCGGACGATCTCGACCCGGGCGGCGATGGCGCGCTGGCGGGCCAGGTCGGTCCCGGGCGCCGCCAGGGCCGAGCCAGCCAGGGCCAGGCAGGCGGTCGTCATCAGCAGGAATTTATGGATATGCACGACAGACCCCTCAAGCCTGGGCCCTGCCCCCGGCGAGGGACGGTCGGGCGCCGCGCGGGCCTTGTCCAGACCGAACAGACAGCGATGCGTTCGGCCGACCGGCGGGCGAGAAGCTAGGAGGGCAAATGCTGAACTGCCGGGCCTCGCTGACCCGATCGCCTAAACCTCACGCGATCCCCGCCGACGAGGGAAGGCGTCGTAGCCCGCCTCGCGCCAGGCCTTGCGCTGAAAATGGGTCATGTCGGAGTCAGTCACGTTCGCCCACCATTGCGGCCGAGTGGCGCTCTTAGGGAGCATGGCGCGTTCCGTCATGCTGAATGGATGGCCAAGTACGATCCCCTGTGCGGACACTTGCGTCGCCAACGGCACGCTGAGTTCGAACTAACCTTCGTCGAGATCGAGCGCATCCTCGGCGCGATCCAGACCCGTCGAATCCGTTACCAATACAGCTTCATTGGAGAACAGGCTTGAAATGGAGCAGCGCAGCCTCTTTGTTTCGGTTGTCGCTGCGTAACAGGCGCGCCGCAGCGTCGAGTAAGGGCGACTGCCATCCGAAGGAAGTGGCAACGCGCCTGTGGAAATCCACAGGTGTGCGGATCGGCCGTTCGAGGCCTCCTCTGTCCACGATGCGTCATGTCGACGCCGCCAA
This sequence comes from Caulobacter sp. DWR2-3-1b2, assembly GCF_049896345.1. Classification (NCBI taxonomy): domain Bacteria; kingdom Pseudomonadati; phylum Pseudomonadota; class Alphaproteobacteria; order Caulobacterales; family Caulobacteraceae; genus Caulobacter; species Caulobacter sp. DWR2-3-1b2. The sequence goes on from NZ_JAFCUC010000001.1 coordinate 968,025, forward strand.
GCCCAGTCCGGCGCCGCAGGCCCAGACCAAGACCGAGGGCAGTCCGCCCCATCCGACCCACGCGCCGATCGCGCCCAGGAGGCGCGGATCGCGGTCCCCCATGCCTGCCGGCCGCGCAGCTTCTCGTAGGCGACCGCGATCGCGGCCAGGGCGCCGTAGCCGGCGAAGCTCCCGATGCAGGGGGCCAGCGCCAAGGCGACGAACGTCCAGAGAAGATCGGTGGTCACCGTGCCGGCCCCTGTCCTCGCGCCTTGGCTTCAATGGCTGCATGGCATCGACGCCCGCGACAATTCGTGACGGCCGTTCCGCCCATGGTGGCGCGCGCGCCAGAGATAGCGTCCCGGACCTGGAGGGACCGCGCATCAGGAAAAGGTGTCTGCTCGTCTATAAGGTACTAAATCCAAGCTGCGCGGCCAAGCTCAATAGATGAACGGCGCCGGCCCCTATCCGCTCCAAACCGCCGCATGAGGTGTCACTCTAGCGCGATAAAAATGAGGGGAAGTCTGTGGGATCGCGCAGCGCCTGGCATGGAGTTGCTGAGTAGAATTCGTATCTTAAGAGCAGTCCTTGGTGGAGCCGAGGGGAATCGAACCCCTGACCTCCTCATTGCGAACGAGGCGCTCTACCATCTGAGCTACGGCCCCAAGGAAGCGGGGGAATACGGCGGGGCGGCTTATGCGTCAAGCACGGTGTTGCGTCCTTGGCGCGATACGGCCGAAGGGCTACATGCGTCTCCATAACGTCACGTAGGGAACGCCCATGGGCTCGGCTATCGTCTGGTTGGTCAACACCGTTATCGGCATGGCCATCTTCTTCATCTTCGCCAGGGCGATCGTCGGCTGGCTAGTGCAGTTCGACATCATCAACACCCGCAACCACTTTGTCTTCCAGGTGCTGACCATGTTGGAGCGAGTCACCGACCCGGTGCTGCGTCCGATCCAGCGCGTGGTCCCGCCGCTCGGGGGCATCGACTTCAGCCCGGTCGTCGCCTGGTTGGCCCTGACGGTGATCCGCATCCTGTTCAACGTCTATCTGGCCCCGCCGCTCCTCGTCCTGGGCTAGCCACACATCGCCGTGCGGACATACCCCGCGCGGCGATAGAGCGGCGTCGACAGCTGAGTGGTCGAGGCCGGCGGACGACCCTATCTGAAGGTGCGGGTCGCCGCCCCGCCCGTCGAGGGCGCCGCTAACGCTGGCCTGCTGGTCTTCCTCGCCAAGACCCTGGACCTGCCCGGATCGGCCCTCACCCTTGTCTCCGGCGCCGGTGCGCGGCTTAAGCTGATGCAGATCTAAGGCTGCGACCCGTTGTCGCTGCAGAGAAAGTTCGGCGTCCGCCCGGCCACGCCGTCTGGAACCACGGGACAAGGAACGGTCGAGAATCTCACCTTATGTCGCGCTCGCGGTCAAAAAGCCCCTGTTGGGCAACGTAGCAGGTTGGTTTCGGTCGCCACGCGCCAAGAGGCGCGCCGATGAGACGCCGGCTTTCATCCCCTCTTAGTCAAAGCGTTCTATGCTATGAGCTAGGTCCATCGCGCGACGGGGGTCGCGGGATCACCCGGGGGCGGCGTGAGCATCAACGAACATCAGTCGGGTGAGGTGCGGGCGGCGATCGCGCGGCGGGGCAACGTTTATCTGCGCGTGCTCGCCACCGTGATGATCGCCCTGATGTTGCACGTCTTCATCGGCGCCGCCTGGACCTGGGTCTGGGCCGGCGTCTATGCGAGCGCCCAACTGGTGGAGCTTTTTCTGATCCAGGCGGCGATCAAGCATCCCGGGGTCGGCTTCCAGGGCTGGCGGCGGATCGCGGTGGGGATCATGCCGGTCGTCACCTCGGCGATCTTCGGTTTTCTCGCTTTGCCGCTGTTCGCCTCGCACGAGCGCTTCGCCCCCACCCTGGGCGGCCTGCTGCTGGCCGGGGCCCTGCTCAATGTCATCGTCGTCAACAGCAGCCTGAGGTCGGCGACGATCTCGGCCGCCGCGCCCCACCTGATCTATCTGATGATCGTGCCGTTCGTGGCCAGGGCCGCCAATCCCGGCGCCCCCCTGGCCAACGCCCTGTGGTTCGGCGTCATCCTGCTGATCATCTCGGTCGCGGTGGCGGGCCGCACCCTGGAGAAGGCCATGAATGCCGAGGCCGCCGCCAAGGACGAGGCCGAGCGTCGGCGGCACGAGGCCGAGGAAGCCGTGGCGGCCAAGTCGGCCTTCGTGGCGATGATCAGCCATGAGCTGCGCACCCCGATCAGCGCCATCCTGGCCGGCGCCGCGCGCCTGCACAGCGACGTGCCCGACGCGGCCTCCAAGACCCACGCCCAGTTGATCGGCGACGCCGGCGCCATGATGCGCACCCTGCTCAATGACCTGCTGGACCTGTCGCGTCTCGACGCGGGACGGATGGGTGTCGAAAAGGTCCCGTTCGACCTGCGCCAATCGATGGCCGACACCCTGCGCCTTTGGCGCCCCGACGCCCAAAAGAAGGGCCTGCGTCTGCGGGTCGAGGGCGCGGCGCATCTGCCGCGTTGGGTGGCCGGCGATCCCATGCGCCTGCGCCAGGTACTCAACAACCTGCTGTCCAACGCCATCAAGTTCACGCCGCGCGGCGCGGTCACCGTGCGCCTGGCCGCGCGCGAAGACGGCGAGGCGCTGATCTTCGAGGTCGTGGTCGCCGACACCGGGCCTGGCCTGAGCGAAGAGCAACTGGACCGGCTGTTCACGCCGTTCGACCAACTGGCCTCGGCCGTGGTGCGCGAGCATGGCGGCTCGGGCCTTGGCCTAGTGATCAGCCGCGAGCTGGCGCGCCTGATGGGCGGCGACCTGACGGTGACCAGCAAGCCCGGCAAGGGTTCAAAGTTCCGGCTGGAAATCCGCGTCGAAGCGGCCGAGCGCGCGGACGACCGCGTCGCCGGCGCTTCGATCGCTGGCGCCCGGGTGCTGGTGGTCGACGACCACGTGGTCAACCGCCGGGCCATCGAGCTGGTTTTGCAATCCTTCGACATCCAGCCCACCCTGGCCGAATCCGGCGAGCGGGCCTTGGAGCTGCTGCAGTCCGAAATGTTCGACGTCATCTTGATGGACATCTACATGCCCGGCATGGGCGGCCGCGACGCCACCCGGCAACTGCGGGCGAGCGAAGGTCCCAACCGCGACATCCCGGTGATCGCCGTCACCGCCTCCGCCACGCCGAAAGACTGGGAAGCCTGCCACGCCGCTGGCATGAACGCCCACGTCGCCAAGCCGATCGACCCCAGCCAGCTCTATACGGCGCTCAGTGAAGTGCTGTCGGCGGGGGTGATAAGCGCGGCGGCGGCTTAATCAAATCCTCCCCCACAGGAGGAGGATTTCTTGAGCACCTCCGCTAACCTGCCCTCCAACGCCTCCCGATCCTTCATCTGACACTCCCACACCGTCTCCACCCGCCAGCCATCCGCCGTCAGGTCAGTGAGGTTCCGCTGGTCGCGCGCCACGTTGCGCGCCACCTTGGCGACCCAGTAGTCGCGATTGGCCTTGGGAACTCGCGACCCGCGCGCGCAGTCGTGCCCGTGCCAGAAACAGCCATTCACGAAGATCGCCAGCCGGCGTCCTGGCATCACCACGTCGGGCGAGCCCGGCAGGTCCTTTCGGTGCAGGCGGTACCGCGCGCCCAGGTCGGTGAGGATCCGGCGGATCAGCAGCTCGGGCTTGGTGCCGGTGCTCTTCACCCGCGCCATCACCGCCGAGCGCTTGGCGGCGTCATAAACGTCGGTGGTCGTGGCGGTCATGGCCTTGTAACGCGCGGGGGCGACAGACGACCGTCGCCCCCGGGGTCAGATCAGAGTCCCTCGAACAGCGCGGTCGAGAGGTAGCGCTCGGCGAAGCTCGGGATGATCGCCACCACCAGCTTGCCGGCGTACTCGTCGCGCATCGCCAGGTCGAAAGCCGCCGTCAGGGCCGCGCCCGAGCTGATGCCGACCGGCAGGCCCTCGGTGGCGGCCGCCTTGCGGGCCATGGCGAAGCTGTCGTCGTTGCTGACCTGGATGATCTCGTCGATCACGCCGCGATCCAGGATGCCCGGCACGAAGCCGGCGCCGATGCCTTGGATCTTGTGCGGACCGGGCGCGCCGCCCGACAGCACTGCCGAGGCTTCCGGTTCGACCGCCACCATTTTCAGGCCCGGCTTGCGGGCCTTCAGCACCTGGCCGATGCCGCTGATGGTGCCGCCGGTGCCGACGCCCGAGACCACGGCGTCCACGGCGCCGGCGGTGTCGTTCCAGATCTCTTCCGCCGTCGAGACGCGGTGGATCAACGGGTTGGCGGTGTTTTCAAATTGCTGGGGCATCACCGCGCCTGGGGTAGCGTCGATGATCTCCTGGGCGCGAGCTACGGCGCCGCGCATGCCCTTCTCGGCCGGGGTCAGCTCCAGCTTGGCGCCCAGCAGCAGCAGCATCTTGCGGCGCTCGATCGACATGCTCTCGGGCATGACCAGGGTCAGCTTGTAGCCCTTGGCGGCGGCCACGAAGGCCAGGGCGATGCCGGTATTGCCGCTGGTCGGCTCGACGATGACGCCGCCCGGCTGCAGCAGGCCCTTGGCCTCCAGATATTCGACCATGGCCACGCCGATCCGGTCCTTGACCGAGGCCAGCGGGTTGAAGAATTCCAGCTTGGCCACGACCGTGCCCTGGGGCTTCAGCTCGGCGGTCAGGTTGGGCAGGCGCACCAGCGGCGTGTCGCCCACCGTATCGAGGATCGAGTCGTAAATCTTGCCGCGGCCGCTGCGCTTGAACCGCGCTGCGTCGTAGGTCGAGGAGGCGTCGTCCATGGGAAGTCTCGCTGTCGGAGGTTTGGGGCCGGCCCTGGGTTTAACCCACCTTAGGCCGTGGGATTTGGCGTGTCAGCGGGTCATTCGGCGGCGAGGCGCGCAGATTTCCTGAGGACGAGCGGGGTCAGAAGCTGTTCCGCCAGCCAACGCACCACCGGGGCCGCCACCCCGTCGCCGATCACATGCAGGCCGGCGGTCTGGCTCCTGGGCAGACGATAGCTGTCGGGCAGACCCATCAGCCGGGCGCCCTCACGGGGGCTGATAAGACGCGAACGGACCTGTCCCCGGTCGATCACCAGTAGGGTCTGGCGCGAGGAGCCGCCGCGCGGGGTGCGCAGGCAGCCGGCCAGGCCGTCGAACCGCACCTCGGCCCGCTGCTCGCCGCCGCGCATGCGCTTGAACACCGCGCCGACCGCGCGTTCGCCCGAGGCCCTGCGAGCCTCGACGGCTGCGCGATGGGCTGGGGCCATCAGGTCGAGGAGGGTCCGGGTGGCCACGTCGGTTCGCCAGGCCATGTGGTCGTCGGTCTCAAGCACGGCGGCCAGGTCGGTATTGCGGGCCGGCGGCGCAGCCAGGCCCCACCAGGTCCAGGCGCCCTGCAAATCGGCGGGCAGGCGGGCATGGGCTTCGCGCACGGCGCGGGTGTGGAAGGCGCTCTCGCCGGACAGGCCCTCGACCGGCAGCCGCGTGGCGATCACGAACACCCGGGGCCGTGACTGGGGTGTGAACCGCGCCGCGTCGATCTCCAGCGCACCAAAGCGGTAGCCTTGCTCGGACAGCGCCCGGCACAGGGTGGTGAAGTCGGCGCCGCCATGCGAGGTCAGCAGGCCCACCACGTTTTCGACCACCACGGTGTCGGGGCCGCGACCTTCAGCGCTCAGCGCCTCCATCAGCCTCCAGAACCCGAAGAAGGCCGAGGAGCGGCCGCCTTGCAGACCGGCGCGGGCCCCGGCCAGGCTGAAGTCCTGGCAGGGGCTGGAGGCCCAGGCGAGGTCGGCTTGTCCGGGCAGGTCGGCCGGCGCAATCTTCCAGACGTCGCCTTCGTGGAAGTGCCCCTCGCCATTGGAAGAGCCGGCGTCTGCGTGATTCTCGCGATAAGTCTTCGCCTTCACGGGGTCGAAGTCGTTGGCGAAGGCGCAGGTCCAGGCCTCGCCCAGGCCCAGGCGCGCCATGCCGCCGCCGGCGAAGAATTCGTAGAAGGTAGGAGAGCCGTTCCGATTCATCGCGGAGGAGTCTAGCGTGAGCTGGCCCAATGAGGATAGCGCCACCATGCTTCGTCCCACCGTCGCCGTTTGCTCGATCCTGTTGCTTGCGGCGTGCGGTGAGGCGCCGATGGGGGCGTCCGAGGGCGCGTCCTCGGCTCCGGCCGATGCGCCAGCCACAGCCCCGCCCGGCCCGGACTTCTCCGGCGACTTCAACCTGGTGGGGACCGAGCCGTTCTGGGGCGGAAAGATCAGGGCCGACGGCTTGAGCCTGTCGCGCCCCGATCAGTCGGAGGTCACCGCGGCCAACACCGGCGTGAAGGTCGAGGACGACGTCGGCGCGTGGGGCGTGGGCCACATGGTCATCAAGCTGACGCCCGAGGCCTGTTCGGACGGCATGTCGGATCGAAAATACGCCTATCGCGCCGAGGCGACGCTGAATGGCGAGGTGCTGAAAGGCTGCGCGGATCGGCCGGCGGCGCTGGCGGCCCAGCAGCCCTAGGCGCCGGCGAGCCTAGTTCGCCACGTCCATCAGCTCGTACCGGCCCTGCATGTTGACGTCCTTGTGGACGCCGGGGACCGGCAGCAGCAAGCCGATCGACACGGCGGCGACGGCGAGCAGGGCGAACAGCGACTTGATGGCGGCCATGGCGGCGAGTCCTGAAGGTGCCTCGGCCACGTTGGATGGTCGATCGGCAACAAAGATGGTTGCGATTATCCGGCGTTCAAGGGTCGCCGCCGCGCCCCGGAAAATTGCGCTCGCGCGGCCTTCTCCTCTTGACGAAACAGGCCTTGGTTTGAACAGCCAAACGCAAAACGCCGCCGGGCGCGAACCCGGCGGCGTCGTTTTCACGGATCGGGAACATGCCCGTCGGCCTGTTCCCGATCGTTGTTCCCGCCCTGGCTAGAAGATCTCGAACAGCCCCGCCGCGCCCATGCCGCCGCCGATGCACATGGTCACCACGCCCAGCTTGGCGCCGCGACGCTTGCCCTCCAGCAGCAGGTGGCCGGCGCAGCGGGCGCCGGTCATGCCGAAGGGGTGGCCGATGGCGATGGAGCCGCCATTGACGTTGTACTTCTCGGGATCGATGCCCAGGCGGTCGCGACTGTAGAGGCACTGCGATGCGAAGGCCTCGTTCAACTCCCACAGGTCGATGTCGTCGACCTTCAGGCCATGGCGCTCCAGCAGACGGGGCACGGCGAACACCGGGCCGATGCCCATCTCGTCAGGCTCGCAGCCGGCGACGGCGAAGCCCTTGAACAGGCCCAGCGGCTCCAGGCCGCGACGGGCGGCTTCCTTGGCGTCCATGATCACCACGGCGGCGGCGCCGTCCGACAGTTGCGACGCGTTGCCGGCGGTGACGAAATTGCCGTCGCCCATCACCGGCTTCAGGCTGGCCAGGCCTTCCAGGGTGGTTTCGGGACGATTGCACTCGTCCTTGGTGACCACGTAGTCGACGAGGCTCTCTTCCTTGGTGACCTTGTCGACCACCTTCATCTTGGTGGCCATCGGCACGATCTCGTTGTCGAACAGGCCGCTGGCCTGGGCGGCGGCGATCCGCTGCTGGCTGCGCAGGGCGTATTCGTCCTGGTATTCGCGGCTGATATTGTAGCGCTTGGCGACGATGTCGGCGGTGTCGATCATCGCCATCCACAGGGCCGGCTTCTCGCGCATCAGCTTTTCTTCGGTGATGTGAAAGCGGTTCATGTGACCGCCGCCCTGCACCAGCGAGATCGACTCGACGCCGCCGCCGATCGCGACATTGGCGCCGTCGTTGCGGACATAGTTGGCGGCCGTGGCGATGGCCTGCAGGCCCGACGAGCAGAAGCGGTTGATGGTCTGGCCCGAGGTGGTGACCGGCAGGCCGGCCCAGATGGCGGCGTTGCGGGCGACATTCATGCCGGTGGCGCCCTCGGGACCGCCGCAGCCCAGGGCCACGTCCTCGACCTCGGCGCCTTCCAGACCGGCGCGTGACACGGCGTGCTGGATGGCGTGGCCGGCCATGGCCGCGCCGTGGGTGTTGTTGAAGCCGCCTCGGGCGGACTTGGCCAGACCGGTACGAGCGTAAGAGACGATGACCGCTTCGCGCATTGGGCGCACTCCCCTTTAAACGTTAGTTTGAATTTGTGGCCACCCTAGACTCGGATTTGGGCGGGGGAAAGATGACGCTTGGGGAAGGCGTGCTTTGGCGTTTAGTGCGGCAGAACCGTCAAGCTGTCTGGCAGCTCATTACTGTCGCCAGGACGCGGCGGGACGTGAGCGGCCAGGATCGCGCCAGTGCGCGCCACGGCGGCCACGAAGCCATCGGCGATCGCGCCGCGCTTGAGGCCGGCTGTGAGGTCGGCGACCACCTCGTCCCACACGGCGTTCGGCGCGAGCGCATAGATGCCCTCGTCGGCGATCACTTCCACGCGGTGCTCGGCCAGGGCGGCGAAGATCAGCACGCCGGTGCGGTCGCGGGTCAGGTGGAGGTCCTTGGCCAGGAAATAGTCCATGGCCGCCTGGCGCACGCGGGCCGCCTTGGCCGAGGCGGGGCTCAAGGCGCGGCGAACCGGCGGTATGGCCAGGATCAGGGCCGCCACGACGAAGGTCGCCGCCTGCAGGGCGGCATAGGTCAGCAGGGCCGACAGGATCGCCGCGTCATGGGCGGCGGCGTGTCCCACGGTCCAGCCGCCGAACAGCCGGGTCAGCATTTCGGGCCGGAAGCCGGCCAACAGGGCCAGGGCCGGCAGAAGAAGCGCCGCGCCGAACGCCCAGATCAGCGGCGGCTGACGGTCGTCGCCGACCTCGGGAGCCAGCACACAAAAGATTTCGCCGGCCGTGGTCTTCTCGGCCTCGGCCACGGCCTGGGCGATGCGGGCCTGATCGGCTTCTGAAAGGGTCTTCATCACCAGCTCCCCGACGATCCGCCGCCGCCGAACGATCCGCCGCCGCCTGAGAAGCCGCCGCCGCCGCCGCCGCCGCCGCCTCGGCCTCCGCCGCCGCTCAGCAGGCCGTTGAGAATGATCCACGGCAGGGCGCCGCCCAGGCCGGACGACCGGCCACCGCGCTGGCCTCGGAACAGGCGGCTAACGATGAAGACGACGAGGAACAGGCCGATGATCAGCGGCCAGATCGACCCGCCGCCGCTCGACCGCTCGGTGGCCGGCACGTCGAAGGCCTGCTGGGCTTTCGCCTTGGCTTCGTCCTCGGGCAGGGCCAGTTGCTGGATGACGGCGTCGGTCCCGTCGACGATCCCGCCCTGCAGGTCGCCGGCCTTGAACTTCGGCAGGACCGCGCTCTGGATGATGACGCTGGACAGGGCGTCGGTGAGGATTGGCTCCAGGCCGTAGCCGACCTCGATGCGCACCTTGCGCTCGGTGGGGGCGACCAGAAGGATGACGCCGCTGTTCTTGCCCTTCTCGCCGATGCCCCAGGCCCGGCCCAACTGGTAGCCATAGTCCTCGATGTCGTAGCCCTGGAGGCTGGGCAGAGTGACCACCACCAACTGGCGGCCGGTTGTCTGTTCGAGGGCCTGCAGCTTGGTGGTCAGCTCGGTCTCGACCTGGGGCGACAGGACATTGGCGGCATCGACGACACGGCCACTCAGGGCCGGGAAGGTAGGGGCGGCTAGGGCGGGTCCAGCGAGCAAGGCGAGCGCCGCCAAAAGCGCGCCCATAAATCCCTTCATCCCGGCGAAGGCCGGGACCCAAGCCGGGCGGGCAGTTGTGACGCGGCGCTCCGATCGGAGACTCGGCTTGGGTCCCGGCTTTCGCCGGGATGAGTGGAAATAAGAAAGCAATTTACTGGGCCGGGGCCGGCGCGGGCCCGGTGTTCACCGTCGGGGCCGGCGGGGCGCTGAAGTCGACATTGGGCGCGGACTGGGCCGTGGCCGTGGCCTGGAACAGCTGGGCCGGCTTCTGGCCGCTATAGAGGGTCTTGGCCCACAGCACGCTGGGGAAGGTGCGCAGGGTGGTGTTGTAGACCTGGGCGGTCTGATTGTAGTCGCGGCGGGCGATGGCGATGCGGTTCTCCGTGCCTTCCAGCTGGCTCTGCAGGGCCAGGAAGTTCTGGTTGGACTTCAGGTCCGGATAGCTTTCCTGGATCATCATCAGCCGGCCCAGCACGCCCGACAGCTTGTCCTGGGCGGCGGAATATTCCTGGAACTTGGCCGGATCGGTGATCGTCGAGGCGTCAACCTTGACCTGGGTGGCGCTGGCGCGGGCCTCGGTGACCTCGACCAGCACGCTCTTTTCCTGGGCGGCGTAGCCTTTCACAGTGGCGACCAGATTGGGGATCAGGTCCGCCCGGCGCTGGTACTGGTTCTGCACCTCGGCCCAGGCGGTCTTGGTCGCCTCGTCCTGGGTGGGGATCTTGTTGACGCCGCAGCCGGCCAGCAGGGCGGCCCCCACGAAAACGGTTGCAATGACGGGGGCGAGACGGGCGATCGTTTTCAGCATCCGCATGGAAGTCCCTCGAGGCCTGTTTGGATGCGGCGATTGCGCCGCTTTGTCGAAGCGCACTTAAGAACGGGGCGCGCGTGGATGCAAACAGGATGACGACCTGCGGGTGGGGACATGCCGTTGTGGCATGTCCCCACCCGTAAGCTCCGCGCCCGGCATGGGGACACGCCCAAGGGCATGTCCCCATCTCTACAGGTCCGCGAACGCCGCTTTTCTCGGTCCCATGTAGCCGAACAGCCAGGCGGCCACCTTGCGCATCTGGATCTCCTCGGACCCCTCGGTGATCCGGTAGCGGCGGTGGTGGCGATAGATGTGCTCGAACGGCTTGTGACGCGAATAGCCCAGGCCCCCGTGAACCTGCATGGCCTGGTCAGCGGCCTCGCAGACCAGGCGGTTGGACCAGTAGTTGCACATCGACACCTTGTCGGAGAGGCGCTTTTCCACCTCGGGCTTGGACATATGGTCCATTTCCCAGGCGGTCTTGCGGATCAGCAGGCGCAGCATCTCGACCTGGGTGGACAGCTCGACCAGCGGGAACTGGATCGCCTGATTCTCGGCCAACGGCTTGCCGAACGGCTTGCGGGCGCGGGCGTACTTGATGCTTTCTTCTATGCAGAAGCTGGCCGCGCCCAAGCTGGAGGCGGCCTGGCGGATGCGGTTCTCGTGCACGAAGTGCTGGGCCAGGGCCAGGCCGCCGCCCTCGGCGCCGAACATCGCGTCGTCCGCAACCCAGACTCTGGTGAAGCTGACCCTGGGATGGTCGGTCGGCATGTTGAAAGTCCAGAGATATTCCTCGATCTTCACGCCGGGCGCATGGGCCGGCACCAGGAAGCATGTGATGCCCCGCGCCGAGCCGTCCTCGCCGCTGGTGCGGGCGAACAGGGCGCAGTGGGTGGCGGCGTGCATGCCGGTGGTCCACATCTTCTCGCCGTCGATCCGCCAGCCAGCGACGCCGTTGTGATCCTCGCGGACGGCGCGGGTCTCCATGAAGGTGGCGTCCGAGCCGTGGTTGGGCTCGGTGAGGCCGAAAGTCGGGCGGAAGGCGTGGCGATCCAGCATGTCGGGGATCAGGTGCTGCTGGTCGGGCCGGCCGAAGTCGCGGATCATCAGCACGAACGGATTGTTGCCGACGATCGAGTGCTCGTTTTGCAGGTCGTTGAACAAACCCAGGCCTTTGGCCGCCAGGTGCTCGCGGATCACCGCCATCCACAGGCTGGAGCCGTCCTGGCCGCCGTATTCGCGGGGCAGGGCGAAGCGGTAGTGGCCGGCGGCGTCGGCGAGGCCTCGCGCCTTGGCGAGAAGCTCCTCCCAATCGCGGCGCGGCAGGCCGCCGCCGTCCCAATCGGTGCGGGCCCATTCGCGGCGGTGGTCGAAAAAGCGCTCATTGTCGTGCTCGGCCTGCAGCGGCGCGATCTCGGCTTCGATGAAAGCGTCGAGCGTCGCCAGATAGGCCGTCAGTTCCGGCGGCAGGTTGAAGTCCATGGCGGCGCCTCCCTTAGAAGCCGTTTTTCGGAACGTGCGCCCGCGACGCTCCCCCGCCAACCCTGACGTGGCGGAACATCCGGCTTGGCGGCAGCTGGCCGAGTGGCGCCGGACTGAAACGCCCGTTTCATTAAAAAATGCTCATGCGAAACAAATACGCTTGCGCAATCCCTGAACACTGATATCTAAGCAGTGCTTAGTTCTGATCCGAAGCACCGGTGGGGATACCGATGCTGACCATCCCCGGATCGAACGACCAGTAACTCGCTTTTCGCCGATCATCGATCATTCCTACTCCCCGCATGTCTGGAGGGCTCATCATGAAGCTCCGCACCCTGGCGGCTTGCGCCGCCCTGTCCGTTTCCATGTTCGCCGGCGCCGCCCTGGCCGATGGCCGCATCGCCGTCGCCCTGGAAAACCCGTTGGCCGCCAAGACCAAGGTCGTCGCTGGCGGCGCGGTCTTCGTCTGCGAAGGCGCTGAATGCGTTTCGACCGCCGCCCCGTCGCGGGCCCTGACCGCCGGGTCGTGCAAGGTCCTGGCCAAGGAAGTCGGCCGCGTCGCCGCCTTCGGTGGCGAGACCAAGTCGCTGGACGCCGACGACCTGACCCGCTGCAATGTCGCGGCCAAGGGCGGCTCCGCCCTGGCGGCCAAGTAAGCTTTTCCCAGTACCTGGACGCGTACGGGCGCTTGCTCGCCCTGTCTGGCTATTTCCTCGAACATTCGCCTGATGGGGCGGCGGGCCTGTTCCGCCGCCCTTTTTCTTCGCGTGCCCCTTTTGGTTAAAAGGGAGCGGGGCCATGGACGCTACATGACAGTTTCAACCGCTGCTTTGCTTGAAGACGCCCTGTGGGAGATCGCTGGCCCCGCGACCTTGCCCACCTCGATCACCATCGACTATGCCGGGCTGCCCCAAGTGGACGCGTTGAACCTGCCGTCGAGCAAGGCCTGGATCGAGCGCTCGACCCGCAGCCTGATTTTCGCCCAAGCCGAGGTCCGCGCCGCCGACGGCGCCCTGGTCGCCGCGGCCTCGGCGGTGTTCCGCAGGGTCAGCCAGACCTAGCCTCGCCGCTTTTGCCAGGGATGCGCAAACCTTACGCATCGGCCTTGGTTGCGAGTGCGAAGGACGCGTGTTATCAGGCTCGCGGCTTCGGACGGGGTGGCGCATCAGCGCCGGCCCTCAATGCGCTTTTCTAAAGCGCGTTCAAGCCTTTAAGCCGGGATGAGGGTTAAACTTCTTGTCCGCGGCGATTTGCAACGCACCGGGCGGAACAAGTGGCGGACGAAACCAAGGCGACGGATGCGGGTCAGCGCTATGCGCAGTCCCTGTTCGAACTGACGATCGACAACAACCAGCTGACCCAGGTCGAGGCCGACCTGAAATCGCTGCGCGTGATGGTGGCCGATAGCGCCGACCTGCGCCGCCTGATCGATAGCCCGGCCTTCACCGCCGAGGACAAGGCCAAGGGCTTCCGCGCCGTCGCCGCCAAGGCTGGCTTCCAGATCCTCACCGCCAAGTTCCTGGGCCTGGTGGCCCTCAACGGCCGGGCTGGCGACCTGATGGGCGCCGTCACCGCCTTCATCGAACTGTCGGCCAAGCATCGCGGCGTCGTCACCGCCGAGGTCGTCACCGCCAAGGCCCTGACCCCCGCCCAGCTGCAGGGCGTCTCGGCCGCCGTCAGCGCCTCGCTGGGTAAGGTTCCCGAAATCTCGACGCTCGTCGATCCGTCCATCCTGGGCGGCATCAAGGTGCGCGTCGGCTCCCGCCTGTTCGACGCTTCGCTTCGCAGCAAGCTCGATTCCCTGAAATTCGCCCTGAAGCGCGCCTAAACCTCTATAAGCGCCGTCAAAATATAAAATCGCAGAGAGCCCAAGACAGCCATGGACATCCGCGCCGCCGAAATCTCGGCCATCCTCAAGTCGCAGATCGCCAATTTCGGCGAAGAAGCCGCCGTTTCGGACGTCGGCCAGGTTTTGTCCGTCGGTGACGGCATCGCGCGCATCTACGGTTTGGACAACGTCCAGGCCGGCGAGATGGTCGAGTTCCCGAAGGCCGGCGTGAAGGGCATGGCCCTGAACCTCGAGCGCGACAACGTCGGTTGCGTGATCTTCGGCCAGGACCAAGCCATCAAGGAAGGCGACGAAGTCCGTCGTCTCGGCGAGATCGTCGACGTTCCGGTCGGCCGTGGCCTGTTGGGCCGCGTCGTCAACCCGCTGGGCGAGCCGATCGACGGCAAGGGCCCGATCGTCTCCACCGAACGCCGCCGCGTCGACGTCAAGGCGCCCGGCATCATCCCTCGCAAGTCGGTGCACGAGCCCGTGCAGACCGGCCTGAAGTCGATCGACACCCTGATCCCGGTCGGCCGCGGCCAGCGCGAGCTGATCATCGGTGACCGTCAGACCGGCAAGACCGCCGTCGCCATTGACACCATCCTGAACCAGAAGATCGCCAACGCCGGCACGGACGAGAGCGCCAAGCTCTATTGTGTCTATGTCGCCATCGGCCAAAAGCGCTCGACCGTCGCCCAGATCGTCAAGACGCTCGAAGAGCGCGGCGCCCTGGACTACACCATCGTCGTCGTGGCCTCGGCCTCCGAGCCGGCGCCCTTGCAGTACTTGGCGCCGTTCTCGGGCTGCGCCATGGGCGAGTGGTTCCGCGACAACGGCCTGCACGCCCTGATCATCTATGATGACCTTTCCAAGCAAGCCGTCGCCTATCGCCAGATGAGCCTGCTGCTGCGCCGCCCGCCGGGCCGCGAAGCCTATCCCGGGGATGTGTTCTACCTGCATTCCCGCCTGCTGGAACGCGCCGCCAAGCTGAACGAAGACAATGGTTCGGGCTCGTTGACGGCCCTGCCGATCATCGAAACCCAGGCCAACGACGTTTCGGCCTATATCCCGACCAACGTGATCTCCATCACCGACGGCCAGATCTTCCTGGAAACCGACCTGTTCTACCAGGGCATCCGCCCGGCCGTGAACGTCGGCATCTCGGTGTCGCGCGTCGGCTCGTCGGCCCAGATCAAGGCGATGAAGCAGGTGGCCGGCGCGATCAAGGGCGAGCTGGCCCAGTATCGCGAAATGGCCGCCTTCGCCAAGTTCGGCTCGGACCTCGACGCCTCGACCCAGAAGATGCTGGCCCGTGGCGAGCGCCTGACCGAGCTGCTGAAGCAGCCGCAATATTCCCCGCAGGCCGTCGAAGAGCAGGTCTGCGTGATCTATGCCGGCACCCGCGGCTATCTGGACGCCATCCCGACCAGCAGCGTTCGTCGCTTCGAAAGCGAACTGCTGGCCCGTCTGCACAGCCAGCACAAGGATCTGCTGGACGGCATCCGCACCAAGAAGGCCCTCGACAAGGATCTTGAAGGTACGCTGAAAAGCGTGCTCGACACCTTCTCGGCGACCTTCGCCTAAAGGCGATCGATGGCCGCTCACCCCAAATCCATGGACGCATGGTCCGGCGAATTTGGCGACCGCTACACGCAACGTAGCGCCGCCAACGCCGAGGCCGTTCGCGGCCGTGCGCGGGTCTGGGGTGAAGTGATGCGGCGCATGGTCGGCGCGCCGCCGAAGAGCGTCCTGGAAGTGGGGCCCAATGTGGGTCTCAACCTCCTGGGCCTTGCGGCGGTGTCGGACATGGAGCAGTGGGCGATCGAGCCCAATGCTTCGGCCCGCAAGGAACTGGTCGAGAACGGCGTTCTGCCGGCCGAGCGGCTCTTCGAGGGTTTCGGGCACAGCATCCCGTTGGCCGACGGCGCTGTGGACATGGCCTTCACGGCCGGCGTCCTGATCCACGTCGATCCCAGCCAGTTGGAAGCGACGATGCGCGAAGTGCATCGCGTGGCCGCCAAGTACGTCTTCTGCTCGGAGTATTTCGCGCCGAAGGCCGAGACGATACCCTACCGCGGCGAACAAGATCTTCTGTTCAAGAACGATTTTGGCTCGCTCTACATGGATATGTTCCCAGATCTGCAGTTGGTCGATTACGGGTTCTTCTGGAGAAGAACGACCGTGATGGACGACAGCACCTGGTGGTTGTTTAGGAAGGTCTGATAGGCGGATGGCAAGCCTAAAGGAGATGCGCAATCGGATCTCAAGCGTCAAGGCGACGCAAAAGATCACGAAAGCGATGCAGATGGTCGCGGCGGCCAAGCTCCGCCGCAGCCAGGATGCTGCGGAAGCCGCGCGCCCCTATGCGCGCCGGCTGTCGAACGTCATCGCCAATCTGGCGGCGAGCGTGACCGGTGACGGCGCGCCGCCGCTGCTGGCCGGCACGGGTCGCGACGATCGTCACCTGATCGTCGTCGCCGCCGCCGACCGCGGCCTGGCCGGGGGCTTCACCTCGTCGATCGTCCGCGCCGCGCGCGAGCGGATCGACACCCTGATCCGCCAGGGCAAGGACGTGAAGATCGTCTGCGTCGGCAAGAAGGCGACCGGCCAGCTTCGCCGCGTCTATGCCGACCGCATCGTCGAGAACTTCGACCTGTCGGCCTATCGCCAGTTCACCCTGGCGGTCGCCCAGCCGATCGCCGACCACGTCACCCGCCTGTATGAAGCCGGCGACGTGGACGTGGTCACCCTGTTCTACAGCCGCTTCAAGTCAGTGGTCATCCAGACCCCGACCGCCCTGCAGCTGATCCCCGCCGTCGTCGAGGGCGGGGCCGCCGCTCAGACCGGCGCCAGCGCGGTCTACGAGTACGAACCCTCGGAAGAGGAAATCCTCGAGACCCTGCTGCCGCGCAACCTGACGGTCCAGATCCTGTCGGCCCTGCTCGACAACATGGCCGGCTTCTACGCCAGCCAGATGACGGCGATGGACAACGCCACGCGCAATGCGGGCGACATGATCAAGCGCTACACCCTGGAATATAACCGCTCCCGTCAGGCTCAGATCACCAAGGAGCTGATCGAGATCATCTCCGGCGCCGAAGCCGTCTGACCCTGACTTCCAATCATAAAAACGCCCGCACGAGCCCGCACGAAAGACCCTGAACGCCATGGCCAAGATCCCCGCTAAGGCTCCCGCCGCCGCCGAAACCCCGGTGACCGTGGGCGCCCCCGTCGCCGCCACCGTCAAGCCGGCCCGCAAGCCGGCCGCCCCCAAGGCCGCCAAGCCCGTCGCTCCGGCCGCCGCCCCCGCCGTCGCCGGCACCCGTGAGGCGCCCGCCACGATCGGCGCGGCCACCGGCAAGCTGGTGCAGGTCATCGGCGCCGTCGTCGATGTGGAATTCACCGGCGAACTGCCGGCCATCCTCAACGCCCTGGAAACCGTCAACATCGCCTCGGGCCAGCGCCTGGTGTTCGAAGTCGCCCAGCACCTGGGCCAGAACACCGTCCGCGCCATCGCCATGGACGCCACCGAGGGCCTGGTCCGCGGTCAGGCCGTGCGCGACACCGGAGACTCGATCCGCGTCCCGGTCGGCCCCGGCACCCTGGGCCGGATCATGAACGTCATCGGCGAGCCGATCGACGAGCAGGGCCCGATCAAGTCGGACATGTACCGCTCGATCCACCGCGAGGCCCCGTCCTTCGCCGAGCAGACCAACACCGCTGAAGTGCTGGTCACCGGCATCAAGGTCATCGACCTGATGTGCCCCTACACCAAGGGCGGCAAGATCGGCCTGTTCGGCGGGGCCGGCGTCGGCAAGACCGTGACCATGCAGGAATTGATCAACAACATCGCCAAGGCTTACGGCGGTTATTCGGTCCTGGCCGGCGTGGGCGAACGCACCCGCGAAGGCAACGACCTCTATCACGAGATGATCGAGTCCAACGTCAATGTGGACCCAAAGATCAACGGCACCACCGAAGGCAGCCGCTGCGCCCTGGTCTATGGCCAGATGAACGAGCCCCCCGGCGCCCGCGCCCGCGTGGCCCTGACCGGCCTCTCCATCGCCGAATATTTCCGCGATGAAGAAGGCAAGGACGTGCTGCTGTTCGTCGACAACATCTTCCGCTTCACCCAGGCCGGCGCCGAAGTGTCGGCTCTGCTGGGCCGCATCCCCTCGGCCGTGGGCTATCAGCCCACCCTGGCCACCGAGATGGGCAACCTGCAGGAGCGCATCACCTCGACCAACAAGGGTTCGATCACCTCGGTCCAGGCCATCTACGTGCCCGCCGACGACTTGACCGACCCGGCGCCCGCCGCCTCGTTCGCCCACTTGGACGCCACCACCGTTCTGTCGCGCGACATCGCCGCCCAGGCCATCTTCCCCGCCGTCGATCCGCTGGACTCGACCTCGCGGATCATGGACCCGTTGGTCATTGGCGAAGAGCACTACAACGTGGCCCGTTCGGTCCAGGAAGTGCTTCAGCAGTACAAGTCGCTGAAGGACATCATCGCCATCCTGGGCATGGACGAGCTGTCGGAAGAGGACAAGCTGACCGTCGCCCGGGCCCGCAAGATCTCGCGCTTCCTGAGCCAGCCATTCCACGTGGCCGAGCAGTTCACCAACACCCCCGGCGCCTTCGTCGCGCTGAAGGACACCATCCGCTCGTTCAAGGGCATCGTGGACGGCGAATACGACCACCTGCCGGAAGCCGCCTTCTACATGGTCGGCGCCATCGAGGAAGCGGTGGCCAAGGCTGAAAAGCTGGCCGGCGAAGCCTGATGAGAGCCCTCGCCCGGATACTGACTGTCGTCGCGGTTCTCGCGGCTGGCGGTTCGGCATCCGCGGCGGACCTGGCTTCAGGCGCGGATGCGTTCATCTCGGGCGCCGCGGCGTGCGAGGCGACGTTCGCGGCCTTCCCAGATGGTCTACGCCCCACGCCGTTCACGGAGCAGGCTCGCGATCAGTTCGAGAAGGCTGGCTTCAGCAAGTCCAAGGCAGGCAAGAAAAATCCCGAGATCGCCCGTGCTCTTTCGGGCTCGGTTCTTTCTCAGACTTTTGAAGCGACGGAAGCCAAGGTCTACGGCAGCAGTTTCTTGACGGTGCAGGGCGGCGCTCGGGCTTTTTGCCGGGTGACTGCCTATGATGCGCCAGGGATCGAACAAAAGCTGTTGGATCATTTAGGCGATGGCGCTTCGGGCTGGAAACTGGATATGCGCCCGAGCGCTGGCAATGAGGTCTGGATGTATTCTCGATCGGTTGGTCCAGGTTCGGACATCAATATTCGGATCTTCAAGCGCGATTTGACGGAGGGCGACGCTGCCCCCGTGACGATCGCCATAATGTCTTACGGCTGAGCGTCATGGCCAAGCTCCACTTCTCACTCGTCGCCCCCGAGCGCGAACTGTTCTCCGGCGAGGTCGATCAGGTCGATGCGCCGGGCGCCGAAGGCGACTTCGGCGTCCTGCCGGGCCACGCCCCGTTCATGACCACGCTGCGCGAAGGCCGCATCACCGTGAAGAACGGCGCCGGCACCAAGCTGTTCGACATCCAAGGCGGTTTCGCCGATGTCGGTGAGGGCGGCCTGACCATACTGGCCGAGCACACGGTCGAAGCGGCCTGATCTTCCTTCTCCCCTCGCGGGAGAAGAAAACATCCCGACTTCATGCTATGGACCACCCCATGACCGACACCGAATTCGAAACCGTGAACTTCTGCTGCGAAGAGCTTGAGGAGGCGGTGTCTTCCGACCCCGAGGCCTCGCTGATCGAGCATGACAGCGGTTTGATCCTGCTCAACCTGGGTCATCGCGAAGAGGAAGGTGAGAGCGGCGTCGTGCTGGCCACCATCCGCTTCTGCCCGTTCTGCGGGACCGAGATCCAGACCGACGAAGACATCGAAGCCGCCCTGGGCGCCGTGGAGATCGTGGAATAATGGCCAAGCTGCACTTCTCCCTCGTCGCGCCCGAGCGCGAACTGTTCTCCGCCGAAGTCGATCAGGTCGATGCGCCCGGCGCGGAAGGCGATTTCGGCGTCCTGCCGGGCCACGCCCCGTTCATGACCACCCTGCGCGAAGGCAAGGTCACGGTTCGCGACGGCTCCACCGTGCGAGTGTTCGACATCCAGGGCGGTTTCGCCGACGTGGGCCCGGACGGCTTCACCATCCTGGCCGAACACGCGGTCGAGGCGGCCTAGGCGTTTCACGCATGACCGGGCACAGCATCATGTTGCTGGCCTGGATTGGCGCGGTGACGGGATTACCTATTGTTTTCACGGCCTGGGCGTTCATGCGGCGCTCAGGCCGTTTGCGTCTGGCTTGGGCGGTGGCTGGCCTGTTGCTGGTCGCCTACGGGCTGGGGGTCTGGGCCTTCCTGGTCGAGCCTAATCTGCTGGTCGTGCGGAGGGTGACGATCGAGTCGCGCACCTGGACCGGCCCGCCGGTGCGCCTGGGCTTGATCAGTGACACCCATGTCGCCGCGCCCCACGTCGATCCGGCCCGCGTTGCGCGGGTGGTGGCGCGGATGAACGCGCAGCATCCCGACGTCGTCCTGCTTCTGGGCGACTATGCGGGCAGTCACGAGTCCGCAGCCACTCGGGCCGCGCCACAGCGTTCGGAAATCCTGCGCGGGATTTCCGCGTTCCAGGGCCTCAACCCCCGCCTGGGGGTCTACGCCGTGCTGGGCAATCACGACTGGTGGTATGATGGCGGCGCGACCGAGCAGGCCTTAGTCCGGGCCGGTGCTCATGTGCTGGAGAACCGCGCCTTGCGAGTTGCCAGGACCAAGGGTCCGTTCTGGGTGGCAGGTCTGGCCGACCTGGATTCGAAGCGGGCGACGCCGTCCTATCCCGTGGCCATGGCCAACGTGCCGACATCCGAGCCGGTGGTGGTTATGAGCCACTGGCCCGACCCCTTCGCCCAGGCGCCCGACCGGGTGGCCCTGACCGTCGCGGGCCATACCCATTGCGGACAGGTCAACCTGCCGGTGATGGGGCGGCTGGTCCACGCCTCTCAGGCGTCGCGCCAGTGGGGTTGCGGGGCCTATGTTGATCGGGGGCGCAACCTGTTCGTGACGGGCGGCGTGGGTGTGTCGATCCTACCTGTACGTTTCCGCGCACCACCGGAGATCGTCGTGGTCACGCTCAAGGGCCAGGACCTCCGATCGGAATGACGCCTGGTTTGCACGCCTGAGGCGTCACGCCGCACTCTTGGGCGAGTAAATTACACCTGTGACCCAATCTCGGCCTTAATCGGTCACCATAAGGGTTGCGAGGGAACGCCTGTCGGCTTTAATGCCGACCTCTTGCCTATTGGGGATATCTCGACCATGCGCCTCGCGCTCGCCAGCCTGATCGCACCCATTTTCCTGGTTGGGGGCGCGGTCTCCACCGCCGTCGCCCAGCAGCCCGCTCCGACCGCCGCGCCGGCGACCACCCCGGTTCCGGCTCCGGCTCCGGCCGCTGCGCCCATGCCCATGCCCATGCCCATGCCGATGGCCCCGGCCGCCACCAGCCCCGCCGCGCCCGCTCCGGCCGACCAAGCCATCCCGCCGGTCGCCGCCCCGGTCGCCGGCGCCGAGCCGGCCTATGTCGAGCCGGTGCGTCCGCCGCCCTCGACCGATCCGGTGTCGCTGCAACTGCTGAGCATCCTGGACCGGGTCTGCAAGCCCCTCGTGGTTGGCGGCGACTTCCCGAGCCTGGCCAAGGCCGCGGGCATGAAGAAGAAGAAAGAGAAGTTCGTCCTCGACATCGGCAAGCCCTACCAGATCGCCATCGACAATCCAGGCTCCAACAAGAACGTCTGCACCGTCACCATCCAGTACGCCCAGACCGTCGAGCAGGCCCAGTCCCTCGCCACCGCCCTGCACGACTGGGCGACCTGGGAGAACAAGCCGCAGCTGCGCCTGATCCGCAACGACCAGACGATCGGCACGGACTTCAAGCGCTTCACCGTCTCGTGGGACGACGCCTGGGCCGACGGCCACGCGGGCCTGGTCTATATGCGCCTGAAGAAGCTGGACGACAGCTCGGTGGGCAAGAACTACGAGCAGGCCCAGGTGCTCTACAGCACCACCAGCCGCTAGAGCATTTCCCGACCTGACTGCGTCAGGCCGTGAGCTCTCATCTTTTGTTTTGAGGCATTTTTCTTCACGCGAACCGCAACCACTTCGCTCGAAAAATGCCCTAGGACCTTCGCCGATCGGAGGCTTGCCCTCCAGTGCGACAAGACTATCTAGGAAAGGCGCGGGGACGACCCCGCGCCTTTTTCGCGTCTCCGGGGACGACCCCGCTCTGAACTCAGGAGCCGGTCATGGCCTGGATCATTCTCTTCATCGCGGGTCTGTTCGAGATCGGCTGGGCCGTGGGCCTAAAATATACCGAGGGCTTCACCCGGCCGGTCCCGATGGCGTTGACAGCCGCATGTTTCGTCGCCAGCCTGGGCCTGCTGGGCTGGGCGCTGAAGTCCCTGCCGCTGGGCACGGCCTACGCGGTGTGGACCGGGGTCGGCGCTGTCGGTACGGCCATCGTCGGCATCGTGGTGTTCAAGGAGCCAGCCACGGCGGCCCGGCTGGTCTGCCTGGGGCTCATCGTCTCGGGCATACTGGGGCTGAAGCTGTTCACGCCGGCCCACTGAGGCCGAAGCCCACATCCCCCGAAGGTCAGGCCGCGACGCGACCTTCATGCCCAATGAAGTCCAGGCAGGCTTCGGCGACGGCTTCCCAGCCCGGTTCGCCCGGCAGCCAGTGGCTCATCGTCGGGAAGACCTCGCAGGACCCGCCCAGCCGCGCGGCGGTCTGGCGAACGGTGGCGGGCGGATGGATCACGTCCTTGCCGCCGGCGATCGCCAGAGTCGGCACGCCCACGGGGCTGGCGCCGGTGGTCATGAACGGGTCCATGAACCAGTTCAGGGTTTCCCACAGCGCCCGGCCGCTCTCGGCGGTCATCTTGGCGTACAGCGCCTTGCGCTCGTCACGCGGCAGGCGGTCCAGCGTGTAGCTTTCAACCACGCCGAAATCGGGCGCCACGGCCTGTAGCCAGTACGGACCCAGGGCATAGAGGCTGACGGCCGAGGCGGCCTCCTCCAGCGACGAGCCCGTCACGCCCCAGGGCGGCGAGGGGGCCAGCAGGATCAGGCGCGACACCGGGGCGCGGGCCGCCGCCATTTGGGCGACCAGCCCGCCCATCGAGTGGCCGATCAGGATGGGCGGCTCATCGCAGGACTCGCACAGGGCGGCGATTTGCTTGGCGTAGTCGACCATCGAGCGGCCGGCGACCGAGGCGCCGTCGCCATGGCCGATCAGGTCGGGGGTCTGGACGACGTGGCCCGCCGCCTCGAACGGTTGACGGAACGTGTCAAACGTCCAGCCGCCGCAGAAGGCGCCGTGCACCATGATCACCGGAGTCGCCACGCGCGCCTCGCCCACTCGTTCGGCCAAAGCGCCGAACGCTCAGCCTACACGCTCTTCTTCGGCGCGGGTGAAGATTTGGCGGTCGCCTTTGTCGCGGGAACCTTGGGCTTGGCGGCGGCCTTGACCGGAGCCGGCGCCTTGGCGAGGGCGGCGGCCTTCGGCTTGGCGACTGGTTTCGGCGCGCCGGCCCTGGCTGGAGCCTTGGTCACAGCGGGGGCGGCGGCGGGCTTGGCCCCGGCCTTGGGCTTGGCGGCGGGCGTGGGCTTGGCCGTCATATCGGGCGTGGGGACAGGCGACGCGGCGAGCTTTGCGGGAGCCTTGGGCGCCGGCTTGGCGGGGGGCGGAGTCTTGGCGACGGGTGGGGACGCCGGGGCTGGAGCGGGCTTGGCGACCGACTTGGCTTTGGCCGGAGCCTTTAGGCTCGCCTTGGCCGCCGGCGCGGGGGCGGGCGGCGCTGGCGCTGGCGCGGTCGCGGGCGCGGGCGCGGGCGCGGAAACGGGCTTGGCCTGGGGCGCCGCCTTGGCTCTCGGGGCGGGCTCGAGGGGCTCGAGGGGCTTGGCGGCGGGCGCCGGGGTCACGGCGGGTTCAGCCTTGGCCAGCTTCGCCGCGGGGGCGGCCTTGGTCACCGGGGCCTTGGTCACCGGGGCTTGGGCGCCCAGGCCCCGGGCGTCGAGCCAGGCGTCCACATCGGCCAGGATCTTGTCGCTGCCGGGCTCGTCGATCAGCCAGTGGGCGTTGTCGGGATATTCCTTGAAGGTGGCGCCGCCATACTTCTTGCCGACCAGGCGAAGGTCCCCGATCGGCGTGGTGCGGTCGCGGGCGCCGGCCAGGATCAACACCGGCGCGGTGATCTTGGCGGAGTCGATCGACACGGTCTTGTTCGGATCACGATCGGGATAGGCCAGGTCCGAAAGAGCCCGGCCGCTGTCATGCACCGTGGTGGCGAAGATCGCCTCGTGGCGCTCGGGCGGCGTCCGGTTCAGCACACCCCAGTTGAAGCCCATCTTCCAGATCTTGACTGCCTTGGTCTCGGGACTGGAGGTCATGGCGATGTTGAGGAAGGTGAACATCGGCGCGAGTTTCGGGCCGCTGCGCGCGTCGGCCGGCGAGGCCGGGGCGAACAGCACGATTCCCGACACCAGCCCCGCCTCGGCCAGCTTCTGGGCGATCAGCCCGCCCATCGAGTGCCCGAACACCAACGGCTTTTCGCCGTCGCGCTTGGCGATCGACTGGGCCAGGTCGCTCATCTCGGTGACATAGTTGGCGAGGGTCTTGCCGATCAGGCCGGCCGGCGGCGGACCCACGGTGCGCAGGGTGGCATGGATGGTGGGGGTTTCGACGCCATAGCCGGCGGCCTTGAAGCGCGCTGCCACCGGGGCCCAGCTTTCGCCGGCGGCGCCGAAGCCGTGGATCATCAGAATGGTCTTGCTCATGCCGCCCTACCTCTAGCGCGGCCTGGCGTCAGCCGCCGCGCGCGTACCCACCGAAGGCGGCGACGACCTGTTCGTACACCGCGCGTTTGAAGGGTACGATCAATTCGGGCGTTTCGTCGAGCGTGGCCCATCGCCAGGCGTCGAACTCGACGTGGGCGTCGGCCTCCAAGTCGATCTCCGACTCCTCGCCCGTGAAGCGGAAGGCGAACCACACCTGCTTCTGACCCTTGAACCCGCGCGCCTTCTTCGACGAGGCGAAGTCGGTGGGGAAGTCATAGATCAGCCAGCCCTCGGTCTGGGCAAGATGGTCGGCGGAAACGACGCCAGTCTCTTCCTTTAGCTCGCGCCGCGCCGCCTCCAGCAGGTCCTCGCCGTCATCGACGCCGCCTTGCGGGAACTGCCAGTTATATGGCGCGGGCTGCCTATGGCGCTTGCCCAGCCAAACGCGGCCATCGGCATGAAACAGCACGACGCCGACATTGGGGCGATGATCGGGATACGCGTCGTCGGCGGGCTGGCTGGCGTTCATCGCTTGGCCATGGCCGAGGCGGGGGCCAGTTGCAAACCCCGCCCGGACAGGCCCGCAGCCCAGATCTTCACCTGGTTGATGGTCACCGGATAGGCGAACCCCGAGCCCAGGGCCTGGCCGCGCCCGGCCGCGCCGGTCTCAAGCATCTTCAACTGGCCGTCGATGGCGCCTGCCGCCAGTTCGTCGTCAATGATCCGGTCGGCCGAGGCGCGGGGGATCGGACCGCCGCGCAGGGACGCCTGCCCGTCGTCGATGAAGGCCAGGCCGCGCGCCTTCAGGGTCAGGGTGAAGGTGGTCATGGCCGCGTCATTGGTGACAAAGCGCGAGCCCAGATAGTTGGTCAGTCCAAAATAGCCGGTGGCCCGCGACATCAGCCATTCCATCTTGCGGACGGTGTCTTCCGGCCGATTGGCGGTGATCAGGGTGAAGGGGCCCGGATCATTGGCGGGGTAGTCGACCGGCTCCATGGGGGCTTCCAGCAGCACCTCATGGCCGTGGTTGCGGGCCAGGTCGATCCAGCCCTGCAGGCCCTCGGCATAGGGGGCGAAGGACAGGGTGATCTCGGGCGGCAGGGTCTCGATGGCGGCGCGGGTGGTCTGGGGGTTGAGGCCCAGCCCGCCGATCACCAGGGCCACGCGCGGCCGCCCGTCGGCGGTGAAGGGGCGAGCATAGGCCTCGGCGGCGGTGCGACCGTCGCCGGCGATCACCGGCAGCAGGCCGCCGCCGGGACCGGGCGTCGACAGGCCGGCGAACGGGGCCTGGAGCAGCGGCCCCCCGGGCGCGGCGACAGGCGGCGGCGCGGCGATGTCGCCGGCCACGGTGATGGTCGCCTCGTCCGGATGCTCGGCGAAGGGCTGGGCCGACAGGTCCAGGGCGCCCGGCGTCAGCGGCGCCTCGTGGTCGGATTCGTTGACCAGCGCCTCGCGCCAGCCCTGGGGCGCGTTGAGCGTGGCGCCGATCTTGGCCAGCTGCACCCGGATCAGCGGCGAGCCCTTGTTGGGGTCGCCGGTCAACAGGATCAGGGCGCACAGGCTCAGCAGGAACAGGAACGCCGCCGCGCTGGCCCCGATATAGGGATTGGCCGCCGCGGCCAGCAGCTTGGCGCGCAGGTCCGGGGCGTCACCGCGGCCCAAGGCGGAGGCGGCGTGGCTAAAGGCGGGCTTGCGGGAAAACGACACGGCCATGGGCGCGAGGCTAGCCGGTCAGCGCCGAATATATGGTTAACGAAGGGTGCGACGGAATGGGCGGAGCGGGCCATTTCGGAACCCTCTCTTTCTGGGAGAGGGTCTCTTAACCAGCCCCCTACTTCTTCTCCACCGCCGGGCCTTTACCCGCCGCCGCCGCCGCAGCCTTGGCCGTGACTTCGGCGATCTTGGCCTGGGGCTTGGGCAGTTTGGGCACGGCTTCGACCGAGCCGGCCTTCAGCACGGCCAAGCCGCGTTCCAGCTGGAAGTCGCCCTTCTTCTCGTCGAAGCCGGGGGGCGGGGCCTCGGCCGGGGTGTGGACGCCCTGGCGGGTCTTGCCCTCGTCGGCATTGAGGGCGTTCTTGAAGCTGGCCTCACTGAACCACACGCGGTTGGCGATGTCCTGGGCCTGGTCCTTGGTCTGGGCCACCTCCAGGTCGGGTTCGATGCCGGTCTTCTGGATCGAGCGCCCCGACGGCGTGAAATAGCGGGCCGTGGTCAGCTTGACGGCGCCGTCGACCCCGCCGCGCAGCGGGATCACGGTCTGGACCGAACCCTTGCCGAAGCTGGTGATGCCCACCAACTCGGCGCGATGACGGTCTTGCAGGGCGCCGGCGACGATTTCCGCCGCCGAGGCCGAGCCCTGGTTGATCAGCACCACCATCGGCAGGCCGTTCAGCAGGTCGCCGGGGGTGGCGTTCAGGCGCTGGATGTCGCGCTTGTCGCGGCCGCGCTGGCTCACCACCTCGCCGCCGTCCAGGAACAGGTCGGCCACGCCCCGGGCCTGGTCGAGCAGGCCGCCGGGATTGTTGCGCAGGTCGAGGATCAGCCCCTTCATCTTGGGGTTCTTGGCCTTCAGGTCGGTGATCGAGGCGCTGAGGGCGTCGGTGGACTTTTCGGTGAAGCCCGGCAGGCGCACATAGCCGTAGTCGCCTTCCATCCGGGCGATGGCGGCCTTGGGCTTGATCACCTCGCGCACCAGCTTGACGTCGAACGGGTCGGTCTTGTCGCGGGCGATGGTCAGGGTGACGCCTTCGCCGGCCGCGCCGCGCATCTGCTTGACCGCCTCGTTGACCGTCAGGCCCAGCACCGACTGGCCATTGACTGCGGTGATATAGTCGCCGGCCTGGATGCCGGCCCGCGCGGCGGGGGTGCCGTCCATCGGCGAGATCACCTTGACCACGCCGTCCTCGCTGGTCACCTCGATGCCCAGCCCGCCGTATTCGCCGTGGGTGGTGTCGTTCATGTCCTCGAAGCTGTCGGGCGACAGATAGCCGGAATGCGGATCCAGGCTGGTCAGCATGCCGTCCAGCGCCGCCTCGATCAGCTTCTTGTTGTCGACCTCGGAGACGTACTGGGTGTCGACCGTCTGGAGCACGTCTCCAAACAGTTCGAGCATCTTGTAGGTCTCGCCCTTGGTGGCGTTGGTCGCCTGGGCGATGGGGCTGACATAGGCCATGGTCCCCGCGCCGAGGACGAAGGCCGAAACACCGATGAGCAGGTACTTGCGCATGTGGCCTGGAAGGCTCCCTGACGACGCTCTCGCGCCGCGTTCAAACTTGTTGTCCGCCAGTAGTAGCGGAACCTTTGTTCATTTGACGGCCATCATCGCTGAAAATGCCGTTTATCGCGACCCCTGCTTGAGCCAACGCTCTGGATCGACCGAAGCGCCATCTTCTCGCACTTCAAAATAGAGTTCCGGATCGGAAGATCCATGCCCGGCCATCCTGCCAACCGCCTGACCGGGCGCGACAGATTGTCCGGGGGCGACGGAAATCTGGTCCATTCCCGCCAACACCAGATGGTAGGCGCCTTGAGCCCGCAGGATCAAGACGACGCCCCAGCCATTCAGCGGTCCGGCGTATTCGACCGTGGCGGCGGCGGGACTGGCGATGGCGTGACCCTTTTCCGTGCGGATCGTCAGGCCGTTGGCCCGGCCGCCCAGGGGCATGGCCTGGCCGAACCGGTGGGTCATCACGCCGGATGTGGGCGCGGTCAGCACCAGGGGGCCCGTGGCGGGCTTGACGGCCAGGCCGTCGGTCAGGGCCCCCAGCTGGGCCTGGTCTCCGGTCATCGCCTCCTGGGCGTAGGCGCGCTCCAGCTGGGTCTTTTCGACGATCATCCGTTCCAGCTCGCCCTTGCGGTCGGCGACCAGGCTCTCGGCGGTGAACAGCTGCTCGGAGGCGGCCGCGGCCTCACGGCGCAGGGCCGAGACGGCGCGGGCCTGGCGGGCGTAGCCTTCGGCCCTGTTCTGGAGTTCAGGGGTCATGGCGCGGATCAGGATGGCGGCCCGCACCGCGTCGCGGGCGTCACCGGGGCTGACCAGCAGGGCCGGCGGCGGATCACGGCGGAAGAGCTGCAGGGCCGAGAGCAGCCGCGACAGCTGCCCGCGATCGCGACCCAGCTCGGCCACCAGGGCCGATTCGCGCTGGTGCAGGGCTTCCAGCCGGGCGCGTTTCTCACCGACATCGTCGCCGGTGACCAGGCGCCTCTGGCCCAGGGCGTCCAGCTCGCCTCGCAGGTCGACGATCTCGCGGCGGGTGTCGGCGGCGGCCTGCTCGTCCTTGGCGCGCTGGGTGACCCCAGCGACTTGGGCGGCCGCGACAAGACCCCCGGCGCCCAGCAGGGCGACCAGGAGGCTGGTGGTGATCAGCGTGACGCGGCGCATAGGCCGATCAATGCCTGTATTGGGTCGCAGCGACAACTGGTTCTCCCGACCTGCCCCACCTCCGCTGATCCCGGCGAATGCCGGGACCAGCGGATTAAAATCAATCGCGATGATAGGGCGAGCCCGCCAGGATGGTGACGGCGCGATAGACCTGCTCGGCCAGCAGGACGCGGGCCAAGGCGTGGGGCCAGGTCTGGGGCCCGAAGGCCAGGGTCTCGTTCGCCTCGGCCAGGATCGAGGGATCCAGGCCATCGGCGCCGCCGATCAGGAACACGACCTTGCGGCGCCCGTCGTCGCGCAGCCGGCCGATGTGCTCGGCGAAGGCCCGGCTAGGCCGCACCTTGCCGTGCTCGTCGCAGGCGATGACATGGGCGCCTTCCAGATGCGGGCGCAGCACTTCGGCTTCGGCGGCCTTGCCGGGCTTGCGCGCCTCGACCTCGACGATCTCGACCGGCCCGATCGCCAGGGCGCGGCCCGACGCCGTGGCCCGGGACGCATAGTCCACGGCCAACTGCGCCTCGACCATGCGGCCAAGCTTTCCGACGGTGAGGAGGGTGATCTTCATGGGCGATCCCGTCACCGCCCTACACGCGAGATTTGGCGGGCGAGCGGTGACGTCAGGGGCGAGGCGTCTTAGTTTGCCGCCGCGATCCGGTGCGGTGCGTCGACGGCCCAGATCTTTTCGATGTTGTAGAACGAGCGGACTTCGGGCCGGAACAGGTGGACCACCACGTCGCCGGCGTCGATCAGCACCCAGTCGCAATGCGGCAGGCCCTCGACCCGCGCCTTGCCGAAGCCCTCTTCCTTGAGGGCACGGATGATGTGGTCGGCCAGGGCGCCGACGTGACGGTGCGACCGGCCAGACGCCACGATCAGGCTGTCGGCGACCGAGCTCTTGTCCGTCAGGTCGATATGGACGATGTCCTGGGCCTTGTCGTCGTCGAGACGCGACAGGATCAGGGTCTCGAGCGCCTTGATGCTCTTGTCCAGGGCGGTCTCGGTGCTCGAGGTCGCTTTTTTCGAGGTATCGGCGGAGGCCGTGTCCTCGTGCGCACTTGGCGCGGGGTCGCTACGCAGCGGAAATGCTCCTTGATGGGGGTCGCGCAATCCCTCCCATAGCATGGATGACTCGAAAAGATGAGGGGGAACGTGGATCGGGGCGATTCGGGCGGTCATGGTCCTTCTCCCCCTTGCGGGAGACGGTGGCCGCGAAGCGGTCGGATGAGGGGTCTCTCAACCGAAAGCCGCCGCGATTGAGCGCGCGATCGTTTCTGCCGAAAGGGCGATCGACCCCTCACCCGACCTCGCTCCGCGAGGCCACCCTCGCCCGCAAGGGGAGAACGAAACTACCCCCGCGTCTGCCGCCCCCGCAGCGCCGTCGACGAGGCGAAGTTCAGGGGCCCCGTCAGATAGACCCAGGCCGGAGCCGCGGCGTCGGCCAGGATCGCGGCCTCGCTGGCCGGACGTCGGGCGAAGGCGAAGCGGCGGGCGGCGGGCGAGGTGCGGGCCTTCAGCGCAGCCCAGGGCCGCGAGATCACCGCCACCGGGACCTCGCGCATGATCTGGGTCCAGCCCCGCCAGCGATGGAAGGTGGCCAGGCTGTCGGCCCCCATGATCCACACGAACTTCACCCCCGGATAGCGGGCCTTCAACACCCGTAGGGTATCGATGGTGTATTTCGAGCCCAGACGCGTCTCGGCGTCGGAGACGATCATGCCGCCACCCAAACCGCCCCCTTGGGCCCAGCGCCGAGCGCCGGCCAGGCGCTCGGCCAGCGGCCTTGTCTCATGCGCCGACTTCAGCGGGTTCTGCGGCGAAACCAGCCAGATCACCCGGTCCAGATCCAGGCGTCGCAGCGCCGTCTCGGCGACGTGGGCGTGGCCCTCGTGCGCCGGGTTGAAGCTGCCGCCGAACAGGCCGACGCGCATGCCGGGCTCCAAGTGGAACCCCAGCCTCTGCGCGGCGGGCCGGCCGGCCTCAGGGACGAGTCTGGCCGGTCCCGCGAACCACATATTTGAATGTCGTTAGTTGCTCGGCCCCGACCGGACCGCGGGCGTGAAGTTTATCGGTGGCGATGCCGATCTCGGCCCCGAACCCGAACTCGCCGCCGTCGGCGAATTGGGTCGAGGCGTTGACCAGCACGATGGCGCTGTCCACCAGGGCGATGAACCGCTCGGCGGCCGCCTCATCCTCGGTGACGATCGCGTCGGTGTGGCCCGAACCATAGGCGGCGATGTGGGCGGCCGCGCCCTCCACCCCATCGACCACGGCCACCGACAGGATCGGGGCCAGATATTCGGTGGTCCAGTCGGCCTCGACGGCGGCCTTCATGTCGGGCTCGATCTGCAGGGCCAGGCTGTCGCCGCGCAGCTCGCAGCCGGCCTTGATCAGGGCGTCGGCGATCGGCGGCAGCAGGGCCTTGGCCCCGGCCCGATCCACGAGCAGGGTCTCGGCCGAGCCGCACACCGAGACGCGGCGCATCTTGGCGTTCAGCACGATCTCGACGGCCTTCCTGGGGTCGGCGGCGGCGTGGACGAACACGTGGTTCAATCCCTCCAAATGGCCCAGCACCGCCACGCGGGCCTCGGCCTGAACCCGCGCCACCAGGCTCTTGCCGCCCCGGGGGATGATCAGGTCGATCGTGCGGTCCAGGCCCGACAGGATGGCGCCGACGGCGTCGCGGTCGGGGGTGCGGACGATCTGCACCGCGTCGGCCGAGATCCCCGCCGCCTTCAGCCCCTTGGCGATGGCCGCGTGGATCGCGAGGTTGGAGTGGATGCACTCCGACCCGCCGCGCAGGATCACCGCATTGCCCGAGCGCACGCACAGGGCCGCAGCGTCGGCGGTGACATTGGGCCGGCTCTCGAAGATCATGGCGATCACGCCGATCGGGGTGCGAACCCGGGCGATGTCCAGGCCGTTGGGCCGCGTCCAGCGGGCGGTCTCGACGCCCAGCGGGTCGGGAATGGCCGCCACGGCCTCGACCCCGGCGGCGACGCCTTCGAGGCGTTCGGGATTGAGCATCAGCCGCTCGACCATCGGCGCGGTCAGGCCGCCGGCTCCCGCCTTGGCCAGATCTTTCGCGTTGGCCTCGAGGATCGCGACGGCGTCGCTGCGGATGGCGGCGGCCATGGCGTGCAGGGCGGCGGTGCGCTGGTCCGGCGTGGCGACGCGCAGGGCCGCGGCCCCTTGCCGAGCCGCCTGCCCCATCGCCGTCATCGTCGCCTGCAAGCTCATGCCCGCGTCGTCCATCGCTTCATCCGATCCCGGATAGGCTCGCCCGATATGCTCAGAGTGAGGCTTACCTAGGCGCTTTGCGGCGGTGGGGGAATGGGGAAAGGGTGGTGGGGGTGTTAGCGGGGCTGGTGGGGAAAGCTCTATGGGTCCGAGCCAAGGCCAGGCTCGAAATCAAGCGGTCTCTATAACGTCTTCCCCAACAAACGGGCAGCAAGCAGATATGGCAGTCGCGATCGCATCGTTTGTCAATTCAAGCGCAGAAGCACGACGCTTGACCCGTTCCGCCCACTCGCGAGCTGCCGCGCGGTATGTGGAGCGGTGTTCACGGTCCCAACCGCGCGCGTCGGACTCACTTTGAGCCATGACCTGTGTAAGCCACGTCGTCCGGCGCTCCGCGACCCTTTCCATATGCTCGCGGCTGACCGCGTCAGGACGAGCGCGCGCGCCCAGAAAACACCTACCCCGCCTGACCCTTCGCGGGGGCCTCGAGCGGTTAACCCACCGCCAAATCATCGGCATGGATCAGCGGGCCCTCGGTGAAGCCCAGCTCGGCCTCGATGGCGTCGGAGCGCAGGCCGGCGATGCGGTGGGCGTCGGCGCTGTCATAGCGCACCAGACCTCGGGCGATCTCGCGCCCGGTCTCGTCGCGGACCCGGACGGCGTCGCCCTTGTCGAACGGCCCCTCCACGGCTCGGACCCCGGCGCACAACAGGCTCTTGCCGGTCTGCAACGCGGCGGCGGCGCCGGCGTCGACGGTCAGCCAGCCTTGGGGGGCAAGAGACCCGGCGATCCAGGCCTTGTAGGCGGCGGCGGGGGACGCGACGGCCTCGATCACCGTGGCCAGGGCCCCGGCCTCGATGGCCTGAAGGGGATGGGGGCGCGAGCCCAGGGTGATCAGGGTGGCGCAGCCGGCGGCTCGGGCGATGCGGGCGGCGGCGATCTTGGTGGCCATGCCGCCGGTGCCCACGCCTGCGGCGGCGTTGGCGCCCTCGGCCATGGCGGCGATGGCGGGGGTGATCTCGGTCACCCGCTCGATATGGCGGGCTCCGGGGTCGCGACGCGGGTCGGCGGTGTAGAGGCCGTCGATGTCCGACAGCAGCACCAGCAGGTCGGCCCCGACCATCTGGGCCACCCGGGCCGCCAGCCGGTCATTGTCGCCGTAGCGGATCTCCTCGGTGACCACCGTGTCATTCTCATTTACCACGGGGACCACGCCCAGGGCGATCAGGGTCTCGGCGGTGGCGCGGGCGTTGAGCCAGCGGCGACGGGTCTCGGTGTCGTCGCGGGTCAGCAGGATCTGGGCGGCGACCACGCCGTGCGGCTCCAGCGCCTCCTCCCAGGCCCGCATCAGCACCGACTGGCCGGCGGCGGCGGCGGCCTGCTTCTCTGGCAGGGTCAGAGACTTGCGTCCCCCCATCTTTTCAGAGGTCAGGCCCAGGCGGCGGCGGCCCAGGGCCACGGCGCCGGACGACACCACCACCCCCTGCTGGCCCCGGGCCCGCAGGGCGGCGAGATCACCGCAAAAGGCGTTCAGCCAGGCGCGGTTCGGCGCGCCGGTCTCGGCGTCGACCAGCAGGGCCGAACCGACCTTGAAGACGATCCGCCTGGCCGCCTTGAGCGCTCCCCCCCCCTCTGTCGCATTTTGGGCCGACACCTAGGGGTTCCAGCCGCCGGGGGTTTCCGCTTCGGGCGCCTCTTCGACCGCCGCCTCGACGGGGGTCTCGCCACGACGGATGCGCACCTGGATGAAGGCGGCGCGCAGCAGCTCGGTGACGCCCTCGCCCGAAACGCCCGACACCATCATCGGCTTGACGCCGGAGACCGCTTGCAGTTCGGCACGCTTGGCTTCGCGGGTCTCGGGATCCAGGGCGTCGACCTTGTTCAGCGCCAGGATCTCGGACTTGTCGGCCAGTTCGTCGCCATAGGCTTCCAGCTCGCCGCGGATCGTGGTCCAGGCCAAGGCGATATCGTCCTGCGTGCCGTCCACCAGGTGAATGAGCACCGCCGAGCGCTCGACATGGCCCAGGAAGCGGGTGCCCAGGCCCGCGCCCTCGCTGGCGCCCTCGATCAGGCCGGGAATGTCGGCCAGCACGAAGCGCTCGCTGGTCGACAGGTCGACCATGCCCAGATTGGGGGTCAGGGTGGTGAAGGGATAGTCGGCGATCTTCGGCTTGGCGGCGCTGGCGGCGGCCAGGAAGGTCGACTTGCCGGCGTTGGGCAGGCCCACCAGCCCGACATCGGCGATCAACTTCAGGCGAAGCCAGATCCACAGCTCCTCACCGTCCTGGCCGGGATTGGCGTATTTCGGCGCCTGGTTGACCGGACCCTTGAAGTGCAGATTGCCCCAGCCGCCGTTGCCGCCCTTGGCCAGGCGAATGCGCATGCCGGCGGTGTCGAGGTCGGCGATCAGGGTCTCCTTGTCCTCCTCCAGCACCTGGGTGCCGACCGGGACCTTGAGCAGCACGTCATCGCCGGACGCGCCGTGACGGCCGCGACCCATGCCATGGATGCCGGTGCCGGCCTTGAAGTGTTGCTGGTAGCGATAGTCGATCAGGGTGTTGAGGCCATCGACGGCCTCGATCCAGACGTCGCCGCCGCGGCCGCCGTCACCGCCGTCGGGGCCGCCGTATTCGATATACTTCTCGCGTCGGAACGAGACCGCCCCGCCGCCACCGTTGCCGGAGCGCAGATAGATTTTGCACTGGTCCAAGAATTTCATCAGCGTCTTTTGTCGCAACCAGCCTTGCCCGTCGAGCCGAAACGGCCTTTTCGTGGGCTTCCCAAGGCCTCGCCGACCCAGAATCGCGGCCTGCAAGCGGCGCCGCGACCCACGAACCGACCTTCGCGGTCGTGACGAAATATTAAAACAGACGGTGCGACAAAGGTTCCTGTGCGGGAAACCGCCTGAGTCCGATCGCGCAGGGAGGCTGGCGTTGGCGAATATTCAGGACGTCAGAGAGGAATTGCAGCGGGATCTCGCTGACCTGACCCTGCCGACTCTTTGCCGCAAGTACGCCAATGAAGCCTCGGTGCATCGCAACATCCTGATGAGCCGCGGCACCGGCGTGACCGGGACTTGGCGCGACTTCCGATCCTTCCTCACCGACATCGGCCCACGCCCCTCTCCTGAACACGGCCTTGTCCTGCTGAACCGCAACGAGCGCACCTACGGCCCGGGCCGGGCGCGCTGGATGACGCCGGACGAACAGGCGGCGCATGAAGCGGAATTCGATCGCAACCAGGCGTCGAGGAACCGCGAGCAAATGCAGATCCTGCACCAGGCCGCCGCGATCCAGCGGGCCAAGGCGCCGAATGCTCCCAATTTCGGCCAGTGGACGCCGATGGCCGGCCGCCAGGTCAGCTTCCCCGATGTCGCCAAGCGCCTGGCCATCCCGGTCCAAGCCCTGTCCAAGACCATGGCCGAGGGCCGCAGCGCCGACGAGCTGCTCAAGCGCGCCAGCTCGGCCCAGGATCTGATCAACCAGGACCTCCAGTGGCTGCCGCCGGATTCGGCGCGCAAGGCCGGCTTCTTCGAGGCCTTCCGCATCTGGCACATGCAGGTGCAGCCGCAGTTCGGCCGCGCCGCCACCCCGACCTTCCTGTTCCTCTACATCGCCCTGCCGGTGATGAAGGAATGCCGGGACGAACTGATGGGCCTTGGCCTGTGGAGCCCGTTAGGTCAGCGGGCCATGAACGCCCGCGACACCCACATCGCCTGGAAAAAGTACTGCGAGTTCATGCCGAGGGCCCAGGTGGCGATGATGGAGATCCCCATCTACGCGACCTATTCGCTGCTCAGCGACCTGGACGCCCTTTGCGAACGCATCGTCGTCGCCGAAAAGCGCTTCCGCGAAGGCCCGCAGAAGGTCGTCGCGACGCATCGGGCGGCCTAGTCCGCTAAGCCAGCCACACCATCATCCGCGTCGGCACCACCTCGCCGCGCGCCGTCGAGGGCTTGTGCTCGACCACGCCGGTGTACAGGAACCCCGCCTTGATCAACACCTGGGCCGAGGCCGGGTTGTCAGCGAAGTGGCCGGCGACGACCAGCTTCTTGCGCCAGTCGGTCTTGGCCCAGGCCAGGGCGGCCTGAGCGGCCTCCGTGGCCACGCCGCGATCCCAGTAGGGGCGGCCGACCCAATAGCCGACCTCCAGATGGCCGATCGCCGGCGTGAAGAAACCCAGCACCCCGACCACGCCTTCGTTCTCCAGCTCGATGGCGAAGGTGGCGTGCAGCTTGGGATCCTGGGACTGGCAGCGGGCCACGAAGCCATCGGCGTCGCCGCGGCTGTAGGGCCAGGGCATGCGGGTGGTCATCCGGGCGATGGCGAAGTCACCGGCCAGGTCGCTGATCCGCGCCGCGTCGTCGATCATCGGCATGCGCAGCGTCAGCCGCGATGTCTTGATGACCTGCCCTCTATCGATCACGCACATCAGCGCGCCTCCCGTGCTCGGCCCTTCTAGGTCAGGACCGTGACGCCTGGATTTCAGACCCGGGTTCAAATTGGGGCGGGGAAATCCACAGCGCGGACAAAACAAAAGCGGGGAGCCCGGCGTTCCGGACTCCCCGCTTGGGTTCGTCTGTCCGGATCGTCTTTCTTGAGGAAAGCGCGACCCGGTCTCTACGCGGTTCGCGCTATTCGGCGGCCTGGGCCACCGGAGCCGCTACGTTCACGTAGGTTCGGTTATTGCGCTTGGTGATAAAGCCCACCGCGCCCTCGATCAGGGCGAACAAGGTGTGATCCTTGCCTATGCCGACATTGGCGCCCGGATAGAACTTGGTGCCGCGTTGCCGGATGATGATGTTGCCGGCGAGCACCTTCTGGCCACCGAACTTCTTCACGCCAAGGCGACGGCCTGCGGAGTCGCGGCCGTTGCTCGAAGAGCCGCCTGATTTCTTGTGAGCCATAGTGGCCTCCTAGGTCCTGATCCGGTTTCTCAAATGAGACCTTGATCGAGCTGATCGTTTATTGAAACCCGCGAGGGTCTCAGGCTTGCGCTTCCGGGGCGGCTTCGGTCGCGGCCGTCTTCGGCGCGGGCTTCGGCTTGGGAGCGGTGGTTTCGGCTTGCGCCTTGACCGGCATGGTCGGGATCGTCGCCGGAACGGCGGCGTCACCCAGGCCGCGGGCGCGGGCGTTGAGGATGACCTTGGGGGTCAGGTCGATGACGCCTTCCCACTTGGTTTCCTTGCCGCCGCCAGCGACCGAGGTCACCCGCACGACCGACTCGGTCTGGCGGTGGCCACGGGTCCGGCGATAGCCTTGACGGCGGATCTTCTTGAAGATCTTGACCTTCTCGCCCTTGCGGGTTTCGAGCAGGGCGCCGGTCACGACCGCGCCTTCAATCAGGGGAGCGCCGATCGTCACGGCCTCGCCTTCGCCAAGCATCAGGACTTCGCTGAAAGCGACTTCCGAGCCCGGTTCACCGTCGAGCTTTTCGACAACCAGCAGATCGCCGGCTTGGACCCGGTACTGCTTGCCGCCGGTTTTGATCACCGCGTACATAGGTTAGCGCCTTAAGAAACGTGCGTTCGCAAAATAGGGAACGCCCGCCAGGAAACCCAGCGGGCGAGGGGGCGGACTTATACAGCCGGCGCCCGTTGAGTCAACGGCGAGATGAGACATTCCCGTGGCCGGTTAGCAACGCCGAGGGCGGGATGCGGGAGTCATTTGAGGCTAGCGTGTTACAATATAACAGGCTAGAGGGTCGGGGGTGAATACGACCTTCTTCGCCTCCGTCGCCGCCACCGGTTTCGCCGTGGCCTTCCTGCACGCGGCCCTGCCCACGCACTGGCTGCCATTCGTGCTGGTCGGGCGGGCGCAGAAGTGGAGCACGGGCCGCACCCTGGGCGTCACCTTGCTGGCGGGCCTGGGCCATGTGGGCCTGACCATCGTGCTGGGCCTGGCGGTTGTGGCCGCCGGCCTAGTCGCCGAACCTCATCTGGGCGGCTATTTCCACTGGATCATCGGCGGGCTGATGGCGGCGTTCGGGGCCTTCTATCTGCTGCGGGGCCGCCACAGGCACGCGACGATTGACGCCAGCCGCAAGTTCGCCTCCGACAAGGCGGCGATCACCGCCTTGGTGGTCCTGCTGACCCTGTCGCCTTGCGAGGCTTTCCTCCCCTATTACCTGGCGGGGATGCAGCACGGGTTGGCCGGCTTTTTGGTGCTCAGCGCCGTGCTGCTGACGGCCACCTCAGCGGGCATGCTGCTGTTCACGGGCCTGAGCCTGGCGGGATTCAACCGCCTGGGCCT
The DNA here is from genome assembly GCF_049896345.1 of Caulobacter sp. DWR2-3-1b2. Taxonomy (NCBI): domain Bacteria; kingdom Pseudomonadati; phylum Pseudomonadota; class Alphaproteobacteria; order Caulobacterales; family Caulobacteraceae; genus Caulobacter; species Caulobacter sp. DWR2-3-1b2. The sequence continues at coordinate 1,006,479 of NZ_JAFCUC010000001.1, forward strand.
GGCGCGACTGGAGCAGTATGAGGAGACCATCCTCGGCGTGGCGCTGATCGCCATCGGCGCGGCGGTGGCGTTTCTGAAGACCTAGAGGGCTCAATCGGTTCACTCCTTTTCCGTCTCCCCGGCGAAGGCCGGGGCCCCGGTGAAACCCACCAAACGCTCGGGATGAACCTGGGTCCCGGCCTGCGCCGGGAAGACGGATGTGGGCGGCGACGACAGGCAATTGAGCCCACCGCTTCCCCCCAGCCCTCACAGCTCCTAAATAGCGCCCATGACCAACACCGCTCCCTCCGGCAAGATCCCCGTCACCGTGCTGACCGGCTATCTCGGCGCCGGCAAGACCACCCTGCTCAACCGCATCCTCACCGAGGAGCACGGCAAGAAATACGCCGTGATCGTCAACGAGTTCGGCGAGGTCGGCATCGACAACGACCTGGTGGTCGGCGCGGATGAAGAAGTGTTCGAGATGAACAACGGCTGCGTCTGCTGCACGGTGCGCGGCGACCTGATCCGGGTCCTGCAGGGCCTGATGAAGCGCCAAAAAACACAAGGGGGGCGCGGCTTCGACGCCATCATCGTCGAGACCACGGGCCTGGCCGATCCCGGCCCGGTGGCCCAGACCTTCTTCGTCGACGAGGATGTCAAGGCCCGCACCTATCTCGACTCGGTCACCGCCGTGGTCGACGCCAAGCACATCCTGCTGCGCCTGGGCGACTCCAAGGAAGCCGTCGAGCAGATCGCCTTCGCCGACCAGATCGTGCTCAACAAGACGGACCTCGTCTCGGAGGACGACCTGCGCCACGTCGAGGCTCGTATCAAGCGGATCAACCCCCTGGCCCCGATCCACCGCGCCCAACGCTCCAATGTCCCGCTGGACGCCATCATCGGCAAGCACAGCTTCGACCTGGAGCGGATCACCGAGTTGGAGCCGGAGTTTCTGAACCCGGGCCATGGCGAGGCCGGTCACGTTCACGACGAGCAATGCGGTCACGACCATCATGATCACGGGCACGACCATGGCCACGTGCATGACGAGCATTGCGGTCATGACCATCACGACCACGGCGCCAAGAGCGACATCCATGATGACGGCGTGAAGGGGATCTCCCTGACCCTGGACCGTCCGATCGACGGCCAGAAGATCACCGTCTGGCTCAACGAGCTGCTCGCCAAGCGCGGCCCCGACATCCTGCGCGCCAAGGGCATCATCGACGTCCAGGGCGAGGAGCGCCGCCTGGTGTTCCAGGCCGTGCACATGATCCTGGAAGGCGACTTCCAGCGGCCGTGGACGGAAAAGGACAAGCGCTACAGCCGGATGGTGTTCATCGGCCGCGACCTGGACGAGGCCGAGCTGAAGGCCGGGTTCGAGGCGACGGCGGCTTAGTAGCTCACGCACTTGCCCCCACCTGGCGACGCAGTCGCCAGGTGGGGGCAAGTGCGCCGTCGCACTATCCCAGTGGCTAGTGCAAATCCTCGTTGATGATCCCGACCTTGGTCCAACCTCCGGTGTGGACCGCGTTGATCACGCCCATGAACGCCTCATAGGGCACATCGGCCTGGGCGCTGATCATCACCCGCTGCTCCTTGCGGGCCCCGGCTTGACCCTCGGCGACGAACTTCGCGCTGAGATCGCCGGCCAGGGTCTTCAGGCTGGTCGGCTGGCCCGCCAGGAACAGCGCGCCCCCGTCCTGGATGGCGATGAACACCGGCTCGCGCGGCGAGGGCTCGTTGGAGGCTGGCGGCAGGTCGAGGCGGATATCGGTGGTGGCCAGGGGGACGGCGACCATGAAGATAATCAGCAGCACCAGCAGCACATCCACAAAGGGCGTGACATTGATTTCGGCGTTGTGGCGCACCGTATGCCGCCCGCCGCCGCCCGAAAGTTTCGCCGCCATCGCCCGCCTCCTGCAAGAAGAACTTACAGGCGTAGTTTAAGCGCTTTCAAGACCCTGTAAAGCAATAAAACTACGGGCGTAAAAACCTGGAAGCAAATAAAAGAGGCCGGACGCTGATGCCCGACCTCTTATTTTAGGCGATCGTCGAAGGACCCTAGTGGATGTCTTCGTTGATCAGGCCGACCTTGTACCAGCCCGAGGTCTGCAGCTGGTTCAGCACGCCCATGAAGTCGGCGTACATGACGTCGGCGTCGGCGCGAACCATGACGCGTTGGTCTTCCTTGCTGCCGCCTTGGCCGTTCGCGGTGAACTTGCCTTCCAGGTCGTATTGCAGGGTGTCGAGGCTGGTCTGCTTTTCCGCGACATAGAGCGCGCCCGACTTCTGGATCGAGATGAAGACCGGCTCCTTCGGCTTCGGATCTTCAGGGCGCGGCGGAACCGCCGGCGGAAGGTCGACCTTGATCGCCACGGTCGCCATCGGCACGGCGACCATGAAGATGATCAGCAGCACCAGCAGGATGTCGACGAACGGAGTGACGTTGATTTCGGAGTTCTGGCCCAGGGAGTAGCGACCGCCACCACCGCCGGAGAGTTTAGCCGCCATAGCCTGACTGTCTCCCAAGGGCCGCAACAGGCGCGGTCCCGCAATTGTTAGATGGCCACGTCTGGCTCAGACGGGCGACGAAGTAAAGCCCGACGACGCGGCGCAATGGCAACCCCTTTTGTGAGTCTTTTTAACCGAACACCGTTCAGGCGGGCCTTTGCCGGGTCCCGGCTCGCTTTCCACGCGACTAGGCGCCCGGAGCGAGGCGGGGTATGGCGCGCGGATGATCTATTCGTTCGACGCCTATGTCACCGCCGCCCTGTTCGACCGCGCCGACCGCGCGACCTTCGCCCTGGGTGACGGCACCGTTCGATTCGAGGAGGCCCAGGAAAACGGGGAGAGCGGTTTCGTCACCGTCGAGGCCCATGACGGCGCCGTGCTGGCCGCCGCCGTCCACCCGTCGGGCCGGGGCGTGATCACCGGCGGCGATGACGGCAAGGTGGTCTGGAGCCGGGTCGAGGGCGACGAGGTGGTCGCCACCGTTATCGCCGAGGTCAAGGGCCGCTGGATCGAGAATGTCGCCACCAGCGCCGCCTCCAACCTGATCGCCTTCACCGCCGGCAAGGAGGCCCACGTCCGCGACGCGACGGACGCCAAGTTCCTGCGGGTGTTCACCCACGACAAGACCGTTTCGGGCCTGGCCTTCGACCCGAAGGGCAAGCGCCTGGCCACGGCCGGCTATGGCGGGGTGTCGCTGTGGTGGGCCCGTATCGAGTGTCAGAAGCCGACGGTGATGAAGTGGGCCGGCAGCCATATCGCCGCGATGTTCAGCCCGGACGGCAAGTTCCTGGTTTCCTCGATGCAGGAAAGCCAGCTGCATGGCTGGCGGCTGAGCGACGGCAAGGACATGCGGATGGGCGGCTACCCGGCCAAGATCAAGAGCCTGGCCTTCTTCGACAAGGGCAATCTGATGGTCACGGCCGGCGCCAATGGCGCGGTGGTCTGGCCGTTCGCCGGCGCGAACGGTCCGATGGGCAAGGAGGCCGCCGAGATCGGTTTCTCGCGCGACTCATTGGTGGTGCAGGTGGCGGGCGTCGAGGCCCTGCCGGTCGCCATCGCCGGCCAGGACAACGGCAAGATCTGGGGCGCGCACATGCGCTCGGGCCGTATCGACACCTTGAAGGCCGAGAAGGGCGCGGCGATCAGCTCGCTGGCCGTTTCCGCCGACGGGACGAGGCTGGCCTGGGGCGACGAGGACGGCGAGGCGGGTATCATCGCGATCCCGGCGATGGACACGCGGTTCTAGTGGATAGAACGCGACGCTTGAGTCCCCCTGGAAATCGCTCGATCCCTTTCCCGAGAAGGATTTGGGCGGGTTCCAAGCGACTGAATCTCACCACTAGTGGATAGAACGCGACGCTTGAGTCCCTCTGGAAATCGCTCGATCCCTTTCCCGAGAAGGATTTGGGCGGGTTCCAAGCGACGGAATCTCACCACTAGGGCGTGAGGACAGGCGCATACGCCGGTCCTCACGCGCCGCCAATCCCCTCCACTCCTGAGCGGAGTGTTTTTTACAGCCCCGCCAGCACCTTCACCACCGCCGCCACGGTCGCCTCGTGCGTATCTCTTAGTCCGTCCGGCACGAAGCCCAGCTTGTAGGCCAGGCCGTCATGGCCCCCGGCCACGCCCATGGTCATCGGCCCGCTGAACGAGCCGTGCACCTCGGTGACCCCCGTCCGCGCCACCAGTTCGGCCACATTGGCGGGATTGACCCCGCCGCCGGCCAGGATGGCGATGCGGCCGTCCGCCTGCGCCACCAAGGCGGCGATGCGCTCCGCCCCGGCCAGGGCGTTGTGGGCGCCGCCGGACGTCAGGATGCGCTCGAAGCCGAGGTCGATCGCCGACTCCAGCGCCGCGGCCTGGTCGGGGACCAGGTCGAAGGCGCGGTGCAGGGTCACGCCCAGGCCCTCGGCATGGGCGACCAGCATCGACAGCGCCTCGACGTCCAGTTCACCTGACGCCAGGTTGGCGCCGATCACCACCCCGGCCAGGCCGGCGTCGCGGACGGCGTCGATGTCGCGAAACAGGGCGTCCAGGTCGCGGTCGTCATAGACGAAGTCGCCGTGGCGGGGGCGGAGCATCGGATAGATCGGGATCTCGGCCTCGGCGGCGATGGCCATCAGGCTCGGTGCGGGCGTCAGGCCCTGCAGGGCGAGGGCCGAGCACAGTTCGATCCGGTCGGCCCCGCCGGCGATCGCCGCCGCCAGTCCGGCCGGCGTATCAACACAGACTTCCAGGATCACGCGCTTGGACATCTTCGCCTCGTCAGGACCGGTGGACTCTCGAAGGGCCTCTTGGAGCACAACCCGGGCGAAACGGGGAGGGGCCCTATTCGAACCCCCGCATCACCCCCCAGGCCTCGAACGGGTCGCGGCGCGAACGCCAGTTATTCACAGGATTGGCCTCGTCGCGGTAGCCCAGGGCCATGCCGCAGAACAGCATGTGGTCCTCGGGCAAGGCCACGAAGTCGGCGACCAGCTTGCCGTAGACCGACCAGAATTCCTGAGCGCAGGTATCCAGCCCTCGCTCCGTCGCCAGGAGCATCAGGCTCTGCATGTACATGCCGATGTCCGACCACTGCGGCGGCCCGCATCTGCGGTGCACCGAGAAGAACAGCGCCACCGGGGCCCCGAAGAACTCGGCGTTGTAGGCGAACTGCTGCAGACGCCGCAGCTTGTCCTCGCGGGGAATGCCGAGGGCGCCATAGAGGTCCTCGCCGACCTGGTAGCGGCGAGTGCGCAGAGGCTCCCACAGGTTCGGCGGATAGACATCATATTCTGGCTCGTCGCGGTCCATCAGCCGGCCGGCGACCAGGGCCTTGAACTCGGCCAGGGGCTGGCCGCTGAGGGCGTGCACCGTCCAGGGCTGGAGGTTGCCGCCCGAGGGCGCGCGGGCGGCGGTTTCCAGCAACGCACGGACGACGTCGCCTGGCACCGGATCGGGCTTGAAGGCCCGGACCGACATGCGGCGTTCGACGGCTTCGGTGACGTTCATCGCGAGCTCCCTGGCCGATGCGCGCTAAGGCTCGCGACAGACGGTCCCGGCTTGGCTAGCATCCGGCCGCAACGTCAATGCAAGAGCCCTTGGGCAAGAGGCGATCCGTGCGGGTTCTGATGCGTAACAGTCTTCTGGCCCTGTTCATCGTGCTCGTGGCTGGGCCGGTGCTGACGGTGATCGTCTATCGCTTCGTGCCGCCGCCGGCCACGCCGCTGATGATCATCCGCGCCATCCAGGGCAAGGGCTGGAGCCACCATTGGCGTTCGATCGACCAGGTCTCGCCGACCCTGCCGCGCGCCCTGATCGCCGCCGAGGACGCCCAGTTCTGCGATCACCATGGCTTCGACATCGAGGCCCTGCAGAAGGCCTATGCCAATAACGAGAAGGGCGGCAAGATTCGCGGCGGGTCGACCATCAGCCAGCAGACCGCCAAGAACGTCTTCCTGTGGCCGGGCCGCTCCTATGTACGCAAGGGGTTGGAGGCCTATTTCACGGTGCTGATCGAAACCCTGTGGGGCAAGAAGCGGATCATGGAGGTCTATCTGAACTCCATCGAATACGGCCCGGGGCTCTATGGCGCGGAGGCCGCGTCCCAGGCCTATTTCAAGGTCGGCGCGGACCAGTTGACGCCGCTGCAGTCGTCGCGCTTGGCCGCCATCCTGCCTAGCCCACTAAAGTGGAAGGCGGTCGACCCCGGCCGCTATGTCAAGAAACGCTCCAGCCGGATCGGCAAGGCCTCCGGCGCTGTGCGCCGCAAGGGCCTGTCGGCCTGCGTGGCCTAGGAGGACGCCATGGCCATCGCCCCTGGGCCGACCCTTGAGACAGAACGCCTGATCCTGCGGCCCCCGGCCGCCGAGGACCTCGACTGCTGGGCCGAACTGATGGCCGACCCCGTGGCCGCTCGCTATATCGGCGGGGTCATGACCCGGTCGCAGGCTTGGCGGGCCATGGCGACCATGGCCGGGTCGTGGGCGCTGAACGGCTTTGGCATGTTCGCGGTGATCGAGAAGGACACGGGCCTGTGGCAGGGCCGGATCGGACCGTGGGCGCCGGAGGGCTGGCCTGGCACCGAGGTCGGCTGGAGCCTGCATCCCCGCGCCCAGGGCAAGGGCTACGCCGTGGAGGCCGCGGTCGCCGCCGTCGACTTCGCGGTCGACACGCTGGAATGGACTCGGATCGTCCACTGCATCGACCCGGCCAATACGCCTTCGATGCGGGTGGCGGAGAAGATCGGCTCGCGGTTCCTGGAAATCGGACGGCTGCCGGAGCCGTTCCAGGACGCGCCGATCGAGCTGTGGGGGCAAACGGCGGATGAGTGGAAGGCGCAGCGCGGCTGAACCCTGAACCGCTCATCCCGGCGAATGCCGGGATGAGCGGTGTAAAAATCAGCCTTCCAGCGGCCGGGCATGGGCCGCCCGGGCTCACCCCGACCGCACGAACACCCGCGTGATCCTCGGATCGATTTCCCGGATCGCCACGGCGAAATCATCCCCGACTGTCTCGATATCGACCGCCGTCAGGGTGTCGCAGAAGTCCAGGGTGACGCCCAGCAGGATCTCGCTGGGACCCAGATGCATGCTCAGCACCCCGGCGACGCTGTCGATCCGCAGGTCGGCGGCCAGCATGGCGCGGACGTCCTCGACGACGCGCGGCGAGGCGGATTCGCCGGTGAGCAGGCTGCGGGTTTCGCTGGCCAGGAAGATCGCCACCAGCACCAGCAGCACCCCGATCGCCGCCGAGGCCGCCCCGTCCGCCCAGGGCAGATGGAGATAGGTCGAGCCGGCCACGCCCATCGCCGCGATGGCCAGACCGGCCAGGGCCGCTCCGTCGTCCAGCAGCACCGGGAAGGCCCAGAAATAGACCTCCATGCCGTAGCCGAACGGCTAGGTCTCGCTAGGCGGCTTTTTCGCGCGAGCCAGGCCCAGGAGCAACAAGTCCTGGTTGCCGGTGTCGACGCTGGAATGGATGGCCTCGGTCAGCATGGCCGACGAGCCGGTCAGGGCGAAGGCCACGAACTTGGTGGCGGCGATCGCAAGGTTCCCGGCCAAGGCCGCATAGACGACCGTGGTCGAACCTTTATGAGATCCCGTCGCGGCCATGCGGGCCGAACGCGGCGGCGGGGGCCGCTGGTCCGTCAGCGCGGCGTCTACACCCGGTTGTAGGGATAGCGGTCGCGGATCATCCGTTGAAAGAATCGACCCTTGGACGGGGCGCGGGCGAAGGCCTCGGTGACGCGGGGCGGCACCCCGACATAGACGTATTCGTCGCCGTCATTGAACGTGACGAACAGTTTGCCGTGCTCGGGTTCGTAGTCGATTTGGCGGATCGCCGTGGAGTCAACGCGCATGGCAGAAAGCCTCCGCATGAGGAGCGTCTGTCCATAAAAGCGCGCGGCGAAGGGCGGCGGTTCCCAAGGACGGTTGGCGCCGTTTAGGGTGCAAGGCGCGGCGAAATAGGGTCTAGTCCCCGGTGCCAAGGCCCCGCTTCGATGGGCTGGGGGAGAGAACGCACATGCAGCCGCATTCCTGGGTCGCCATCGTCACGCTGGTCGCTCTTCTCGTCTATGTCTGGATGGTCCTGCGAGTGGCGGGCGCCCGGAGAAGCACCGGCATCAGCGCCCCCACCATGACCGGTGATCCGGTGCTGGAACGGCATATCCGCGTGCAGGCCAACACCCTGGAATGGCTGCCGCTGTTCCTGCCGTCGCTTTGGCTGTTCGCCGTTTATTGGAGTGATCTGGTCGCCGCTGTGCTGGGCGTGATCTGGATTGTCGGGCGAATCGTCTACGCCATCGGCTATGTGGCGGATCCGGGCAAGCGCGAGACCGGGTTCACCATCCAGGCCCTGGCCACCGCCGTGCTGCTGTTCGGCGCCCTGGGTCGGGTCATCTGGATCCTGATGGTGGTCGGCAACTAGAGCCGGCTTTCCCGGCGGGCGCGGTCTGGCTATAGGGCAAGCCATGCCTCTGCCCGTCGATCCCGCCCGCTACAGCGCCTTCCTGGTGACCATGTTCGTCATGGCCATCACGCCGGGGCCAGCCAATCTGTTCGCTATCGCCACGGGAATGCAGAAGGGCAAGGCTGCGGCCCTGCTCGGCGTGGCGGGCATGAACGCCGCGACCTTGACCTGGTTCGCTGCGGCGGCTCTGGGGCTGGCGACCCTAATTATCGCCTTCCCCCAGGCCTTTCATCTGTTGGCCTGGGCCGGCGCGGCCTATCTGGTCTGGCTGGGGATCAGGTCCATCCGGTCGGGGTTGAAGCCAGCGGACCATACCGGCCAGCATCGCGCCTTCCAGATGAGCCGTTCGGCGTTTCGCGACGGTTTCGCCGTACAGATCGCCAATCCAAAGATCCTGCTGTTCTTCGGCGCGGTGTTGCCGCCCTTCATCGACATCCATCGGCCGCTGGCTCCGCAACTGGCGATGTTCGCGGCGGCCACCATTGGCATGGACCTGATCAGCATGAGCGCTTACGGCCTGGGCGGCGCGGCGCTTTCGTCACGGATGAACGAGCCGACCTTTCGCCGGGGCTTCGCCCTGCTGGTCGGCGTGCTGCTGATCACGGCGGCCGGGCTGATCGTCTCGCGCGGCTGATCGCGTTGTCGCTAAAACGCTACGGCCTTGGCGAAACCACAAAGCTGCGCCATGCATTGAGTCTTATGGGACGAAATGACTCCTTCGAAGGAACGCGCCATGACGATTCGCAAGGCCATATCCGGAAAAGCCGGACTGGTCGCTGCCGTGGCGCTCGCCGCCCTCTTGACGGCCTGCGCCACCGCCACCCCCTACCAGCCGAACCTGCCCGGCCAGACGGCCTCGGGCGGCTTCACCGACCAACGCCTCGAGGGCGACCGCTATCGGGTCACCTTCGCCGGCAACAGCCTGACCTCGCGGGAAACCGTCGAACGCTATCTGCTGTATCGGGCCGCCGAACTCACCACCCAGCAGGGCTATGACTGGTTCGAGACCGCCGACCGCCGCACCGATCGCGACGCCCGCACGGTGATCGAAGGTGACCCCTTCGGCCGTCCGTTCGGCTATTACGGCGGCGGCGGCGGCGGCGGCGGCGGCTACGGCTACTGGCGTCCGGCCTGGCGCTATTACGGCGCTGGTTACGGTGGCTGGCGTTCGTGGGATCCCTACTGGGGCGATCCCTTCTTCGCCAGTCAGGCCGAGGTCCGGACCATCCAGAAGTTCGAGGCCAGCGCCGAGATCGTGATGCACAAGGGCGTCAAGCCGGGTGGCGATCCGAGGGCCTACGACGCGCGTCAGATCATGGAAAACCTGACGCCCAGCGTTCAACGGCCGGTGGCGAAGTAACCTTCCTTCCTTCTCCCCTTGCGGGGAGAAGGAAGCTGGCGCCTATCGCGGCGCCATGCGGATGCCGCCGTCCAGGCGCACGTCTTCGCCGTTGAAATAGTCGTTGGTGATCATCGTCAGGGCCAAGTGGGCGTATTCCGCCGGGTTGCCCAGGCGCTTGGGGAACGGCACCGAGGCCGCCAGCCCCGCCTTCACCGCCTCGGGCGCGTTGTTCATCAGTGGGGTGTTGAAGATGCCCGGCAGGATGCAGTTGACGCGGATGCCTTCGCTCATCAAGTCGCGGGCGATCGGCAAGGTCATGCCGACCACGCCGCCCTTGGACGCCGAATAGGCCGCCTGGCCCATCTGGCCGTCTTCCGCCGCCACCGAGGCGGTGTTGACGATCGCGCCGCGCAGGCCGTCTTCCAGCGGCGCCAGGTCCAGCATGCCCTTGGCCGACTTGGCGATACAGCGGAAGGTGCCCACCAGGTTGATCTGGATGATCATGTTGAAGGCGTCGAGCGGGAAGTGTTTGGTTTCGCCGGTGGCCTTGTCCCGGCCAGCGGTCTTGGCGGCGTTACCGGTGCCGGCGCAGTTGACGAGAATGCGTTCCTGGCCGTGGGCGGCGCGGGCCTTCTCGAACCCGGCGTCGACGTCGGCGTCAGAGGTGACATTGACCTTGCAGAACACGCCGCCGATCTCGGCGGCGACCTTCTCGCCAGTGGTCTCGTTCATGTCAAAGATCGCGACCTTGACGCCCTGGGCGGCGAGGGCGCGGGCGGTGGCCTCTCCGAGGCCCGAACCGCCTCCGGTGACGACGGCGGCGACGGTGTTGTCGAGTTTCATGGACGTTTCCTCTTTGGTTGCGTTTAACTGGAACCTTGAGGAGCGGTTTAACCCGATGAGCGCCGACGCCAAACCATCCCCCGACGTCAATCCGGGTTTCAAGCCGGACGACGTGCTGGATCCCAGGAAGGCTCTGGTCCCCGCGACCGTGCGGGTCAATGAGCAGCGCGTGACGCGCGGCTTCTGGCCGAAGATCCGCAAGGTGGCCTCCAAGGCGCCGTTCGCGGCCGAGGCGCTGTCGCTTTGGTGGTGCGCCCGGGATCCCACGACGCCGGCTTCGGCCAAGGGCATGATGTTCGCCGCTCTGGCGTATTTTGTGCTGCCGACCGACGCCATTCCGGACATCCTCCCGGCCGTCGGCCTGACCGACGACGCCGCAGTGATCGCGGCGGTCATCGCGATCGTCGGCCGAAACCTCAAGGCCCGTCACAAGGATGCTGCCAAGGCCTTCCTGACCAAGATGGGCGACGATGACTGACAGCGGATTGTGGGCGGCGGCGGCCGTCTGCGCGCTTTTCTATGGGCTGCTGTTGGTCGAGCGGCCGCCGTCGTTCATGCGCGCCGTGGTCAAAACCGCGGCCACTGGCGCCCTGGCGGTGCTGGCCTATTGGCAGGGTGGCGGACCGCTGCTGGCCATCGCCCTGGCGCTCTGCGCGGTGGGCGACGCCTTCCTGGCCGGCGATCCCGAGCGCTGGCTGCCGTTCGGCCTGGCCGCCTTCCTCGCTGGCCATGTCGCCTATGCGCTGCTGTTCTGGAAAGAGCGCGGGACGGTGGACGCGCTCTTTTGGGCGACGGCGCCGCTGGTCGTGGCGGCCGCAGCGGTCATGCTGTGGCGGCTCTGGCCCGCGCTCGGCGCGCTGCGGCCGGCGGTCGTGGCCTATGTGGCCGCGATCGTCGCCATGGTGACGCTGAGCCTGCTGCTGCCCCACGCCCGCTGGCCCGCCGCGCTGGGGGCCCTGGCCTTCATGACGTCCGACGCCGTCCTGTCCTTCGACCTGTTCAAGGGCGCCAAGCTTGCGGGATCGACCCGATTGACGGCTTGGGCGGTATGGTTCCTCTACTTCGGCGGCCAGGCGCTGATCGCCTACGGCATGTTGCGGTAGGAGAGCGTGATGGCCCTGTTCGAGGCCCGTCCGATCACCGTATCGATCGCCCGGGTTGCCGCCGAGGTCTATGCTTTCGCTCAGCCGCCTGAAGCCTTCCCGAAATGGACGGCCGGCCTTGGCGCGGACCTGACCCGCGACGGCGACCGTTGGATCGCCCACAGCCCGGACGCTGGCCGCGTGGTTGATGGTGAAGACGATCTGCTCGTCCGACAGCCGGGGATTGGCGGTGTGCAGCACCGCGCCCAGGCCGGGCACGGCGTAGAACAGCTCCAGGTGCCGGTGGGTGTTCCAGGCCAGGGAGGTGACCCGGTCGCCGGACCTCACGCCCAGCCGGGTCAAGGCGTTGGCCGCCTGGGCGGCGCGCCGGGCCAGGCTTTCATAGTCGTAGCGCCAGAGCGGTCGATCAGATGGGACACCACCTCGCGCCCGCCATGGGCGCTGGCCGCGTAGCGCAGGATGCCGCTGACCAGCAGCGGCGTGGTCTGCATCAGGCCCAGGATCATGGACGCGCCCTCTTCTTATCGTTGAGAGGAGGGTGGGGCCTGGGAGAGGTTAGGGAAGGCCTGGGGCCTATTCGGCGTAAGGCCGAACCCGGGCCTTGTCGATGAAGACTGGCGTTGGAGGCTGGCCCGTCGGCGCGATGTCGAAATCGGCCTTGGATGTGCAGAAGTCCCCCTGCGCGGTGTCGATCATCCGCTCGCCGGCGAAGACCCGCTGGGTGGCGACAACCCGACAGTCGCGCACCTGGAAGACCAGGGTCTCGAACGAGGGCGCCCAATGACCCGTCAGGCCTTCGTCACGCCAGCCTGGGCATCGCTTGGCGAGCAGGGCGCGCAGGCCCTTGAGGTCGGAATGGCTGAGCTGGCGCCCCAGCGCTGGCGGATGGGGCTCATAGACGCAGACCGTGTCGGCTGCGCCTTGGAACAAGACGGGCGTTCCATGACTTCCAGCGTCGGGGGGCAGGCGGACGTCCTCAACGCGGATGCAGCCGGCGAGGCCCGCCGCCGCAACGATCCACATTAGCGCCCGCTTCATAACCTAGAACCCCTGCAGCACTGCATCACCCATCTGAGCCGTGGTCAACGCCCCGCCCAGGTCCCGTGTCCGGGCTCCGCCTTCCAGCGCCGCCTTGACCGCCGACAGCAGCGCATCAGCCGCCTCAAGGCGGCCCAGCGACCAGCGCAGGGCCATTTCGAACGACAGGATGGCGGCCAGGGGATTGGCCACGCCCTGGCCGGCGATGTCGGGGGCCGAGCCGTGGATGGGCTCGTACAGGCCTGGCTTGCCCGCCGCGCCCAGTGCAGCCGAGGGCAGCATGCCCAGCGAGCCGGTCAGCATGGCCGCGGCGTCCGACAGGATGTCGCCGAACAGGTTGTCGGTGACGATGACGTCGAACTGCTTGGGCGCGCGGACCAGCTGCATGGCGCAGTTGTCGGCCAGGATGTGCTCCAGCTCGACATCGGCATAGTCACGGACGTGCAGCTCGGTGACCACCTGCTTCCACAGCAGGCCGCTTTCCATGACGTTGGATTTCTCGGCCGAGGCCACGCGGTTGCTTCGGCCGCGCGCCAGCTCGAAGGCCACCCGCGCCACGCGCTCGATCTCGGCGGTGGTGTAGACCTGGGTGTCGACGCCCCGTTTCTGGCCGTTTCCGAGATCCTCGATGCCGCGCGGCTGGCCGAAATAGACCCCGCCCGTCAGTTCACGGACGAACATGATGTCCAGGCCTGAAACCAGCTCGCGCTTCAGGCTGGAGGCGTCGGCCAGGGCCTCGAAACAATAGGCCGGGCGCAGGTTGGCATAGACGTCCATCTCCTTGCGCAGCTGCAGCAGGCCGGCCTCGGGTCGCAGGTGGCGCGGGGCGTCCTTCCATTTGGGACCGCCGACCGCGCCCATCAGCACCGCGTCGCTGGCCAGGGCCGCGTCGCGCACCGCGTCGGTCAAGGGCGTTCCGTGCACGTCATAGCTGGCGCCGCCATAGAGGGCTTCGTCAATCTTCAGATCCGGGGTGAGGGCGGTGGCCACGCGGCGCACCTGCGCGCAGACCTCGGGGCCGATCCCGTCGCCGGGCAGGAGCAGGAGCGTGGACATCGGAGGGCTCTCTTAGATGGCGCGATAGGCGGAGACGTCGAAGGACGCCATGTTGCGGTCGTGGACGCCCAGCTCGGCGCAGCTTAGCCGCCAGGCGGCCATGTGCGGACTGGCGCGGTGGAAGGCCAGGGCCGCCTCGTCGACGAAATGCTCGTAGACCCGGATCAGGCCGGGGTCGAGCGGGTCTTCGCTGAGGGCGTAGTCCAGGCAGCCGAGTTCGGCTCGGCTGCCTTCGACCTGGGCTTGCAGGTGAGGCCGCAGGTCGGCGAGGCGCTCGGGCGCGATGCGGATCGTGCCGGCGAGGATCAGGGTCACTGCCCTAAGCTTCCAGCCACGGCCGATCCAGCGCCCGCTTGCCTTCGTACACATCGATATCGGCGCCGTGCATCAGGGTTTCGCCGATGAAGTCCAGGCCCCGCAGCATCTTGTCCTTGCGCACGGGATCGATGTCGAAATGGAAGCTCCGGCCCGACGGCGAGATCACCGTCTGGGCGGCCAGGTCGATGCTGACCATGTGGTTGCCGCCCTTGGCCTCGTCCATCAACTGGGCGACCTCCTCGGGCTTCAGCACCACCGGCAGCAGGCCGTTGTTGAAGCAGTTGTTGTTGAAGATGTCGGCGAAGCTGGTCGAGATCACGCACAGGATGCCGAAGTCCATCAGCGCCCACGGGGCGTGCTCACGCGACGACCCGCAGCCGAAATTGTCGCCAGCGATCAGCACGGACGAGCCCTTGTATTCCGCCCGATTGAGCACGAAGTCGGCGTTCTCGCGGCCCTCGCCGTCGAAGCGGAAGTCGTAGAAAAGCCCCTTGGCCAGGCCCTCCCGCTCGACGGTTTTCAGGAACTGCTTGGGGATAATCTGGTCGGTGTCGATATTGGCCAGCGACAGCGGCGCCGCGCGACCGTCGAGACGAGTGAAGGCTTGCATCAGACGGTCTCCGTCAGGAAGGTGCGCACATCGACCAGATGGCCGGCGATCGCCGCCGCCGCCGCCATGGCTGGCGAGACCAGGTGGGTGCGGCCGGCGCGGCCCTGGCGGCCCTCGAAATTGCGGTTGCTGGTCGAGGCGCAGCGCTCGCCCGGCTGCAGCTTGTCGGGGTTCATGGCCAGGCACATCGAGCAGCCCGGTTCGCGCCAGTCAAAGCCCGCGGCCTTGAAGATGGCGTCCAGCCCCTCTTCCTCGGCCTGTTCCTTGACTAGGCCCGAGCCCGGCACGACCATGGCCGTGACGTGGGGCGCTACCAGGCGGCCGTGCAGGAAGGCTTCCTGCACCACGGCAGCGGCGGCGCGCATATCCTCGATCCGGCTGTTGGTGCAGGAACCGATGAACACCCGGTCGATACGGGCCGCGCTGATCGGCTGGCCGGCGGTCAGGCCCATATAGTCAAGCGCCCGGTGGGCGGCGGCGCGCTTGCCGGGCGTGGCGAAGCTTTCCGGGTCGGGCACATTGCCGGTCACCGGGATGACGTCCTCTGGCGAGGTGCCCCAGGTGACCATCGGCACGAGCGCCGAACCGTCGATCACCACGGTGCGGTCGAAATGGGCGGCGGCGTCGCTGGCGAAGCTCTTCCAGTGGGCCAGCGCCATCTCCCAGGCCGCGCCCTTGGGGGCCGACGGCTTGCCCTGGATATAGGCGAAGGTCTTGTCGTCGGGCGCGATTAGCCCAGCCTTGGCCCCGCCCTCGATGGTCAGGTTACACAGGGTCATGCGACCTTCCATCGACAGGGCCTCGATGACCGGGCCGGAAAATTCGATGACATAGCCCGTGCCGCCGGCCGTGCCGATCTCGCCGATCACGGCCAGCGCGACATCTTTCGCCGTGACGCCGGGGCCAAGCTGGCCGTCGACGCGGACCTTCATGTTCTTCGACTTTTCCTGGCGCAGGGTCTGGGTGGCCAGGACGTGCTCGACCTCGGAGGTGCCGATGCCGTGGGCCAGGGCTCCGAAGGCGCCGTGGGTCGAGGTGTGGCTGTCGCCGCAGACGATGGTCATGCCCGGCTGGGTGCGGCCCTGCTCGGGACCGACCACGTGGACGATGCCGTTCCTGATGTCGCCCATCGGGAAGAACTCGATGCCGTTGTCCTGGACGTTGCGCGCCAGGGTCTGGAGCTGCAGCCGCGCCTCTTCGTCGGTCACCGCGTCGACGCCCAGGGCCTGGCCCTGCGTCGGGATATTGTGATCGGCCACGGCCAGGGTGCGGTCGGGTCGGCGCACCTTGCGGCCCGCCGCGCGAAGGCCGGCAAAGGCCTGCGGCGTGGTGACTTCGTGGATCAGGTGCAGGTCGATATAGAGGATCGCCTCGCCGTCCTGCTGACTGACGACGTGGGCGTCCCAGATCTTGTCGTAGAGGGTCTTGGGGAGGGTCTTGGGTGCGGAGCTCATGATACCCGCGCGTCTAGGCCTTGAGCGGGGGCGCGTAAAGCGGCCAGCGCTCAAAATTCGAGGTCGATCGCGGCGCTCGCGGTCGTTCGTGCCCCCAGAGGCACAGTGCGAGTCGCCGTGGCGCAGTTTCTTGCCTCGAATGGCCTATTCGGCAGCGTAGACCAGGGGGTGGGCATGGGCCCACAGGTGGGCGCGGTAGGTATCAAAGCACTGCTCGCCGCAGATCAACCGCATCACCGCGCCCTCGGCGATGTGCCGGGCGCAGTCGGGATTCTCGGTGACCAGCGGGATCAGGGCCTCGGCGTTCCAGGCCTTGGAGTGCTCGACGTCGAGCACAGCGTGCAGGGCGAAGTACTTGCGCACCTCCGGCGCCACGCCGACCCGCTTGAGGCCGGCGTCGACCAGGGCCACGCGGCCTGGGGCGGTCAGCTCGACCACGCCCAGGGCGCCGACCGACTGGTAGGTGTAGCGACGGGTGGTGGCGAAGGCGGTCATGGCGTTGGCCAGGGCCAGGGACTGCCACAGGGTGAAGTCGATGGTTGGCGTCAGGCCGAGCACCGCGGTGGTTCGGGTCAGCATCGGGCCGTGCATGCCATTGGCGTTGCCGCGGCCCATCTCGTCCCAGTAGTTGCGGGCCAGTTCCAGCTTGGCGCGGTCCGACAGCTTGACCTGGGTCAGGGCGACCAGGTCGTCGAACCCGGCTTCGCCAGCGGCTTCCTGGGTCAGGAACCACTTCAGGTCCTCCAGGCTGGCCTCGACCTCAAGCCAGTCGAACAGTGGATCGCCTTGGCCGGGGCCAAACGCCTTGAGGTCCTCGAACCAGCCGATGAAACCGTCAGGATCGGTCGGCAGGTCGGCGACCATGGGCGCGATATAGGCGCGGAACTGCTCGACGAACTCGCCTTCCAGCCGCTTCATGCGCGCTTCCTCAGCCACTTCCGCGCGCCAGCCGGCGGTGGGGGTCGCCACCGCCATTCGGCGATGGTTCCAGTGGGCCAGACCGCGATGCAGGGCTTCGGCGTCGGGAAATTCGGGGGTGAAGAGACCTAGGTTCGCCAGGCGTTGACCACCAAACATCTTGCTCTCCGTAGACTATCCATGGGGCGAGACGGCGACCGAGGGTGCGCCGAGACTCATCTTGGGAAGACGTAACGGGATTTCAGGCCAGGTGTTCCTGAGTTACTTGACTGACAGAGGCGGCGTCGCAGACGCCAACGAAAGAGGGCGCGCTCGGTGGCGCGCCCTCGTATCGTTATTTGGCTTCGAGACCTGAGGTCATTAAAGCCGGCCACACCCTGCAAGGGAGCGGTCTGAAAGCCCGTCGCCGAAGCGGTGGGGGTAATTCATCAAACACCCCAGAACAATGTTCTGTCAACATGTACGTGCGGATGCACTAAAGCTTGACCTTGGGCGGGCTCGAAGAAAAAGGCCCCGGCGTTTCCGCTGGGGCCTCGTTCGATCTTGCAGAAACGGTCAGGCCTATTCGGCGATGACGGTCTTGTCCTTGCGGACGGTGGCGCGTTCGGCGATCCGGGCCGACTTGCCGCGACGGTCGCGCAGATAATAGAGCTTGGCGCGACGGACGACGCCGCGACGCTTCACTTCGATGCTTTCGATGTTCGGCGACAGCAGGGGGAACAGACGTTCCACGCCTTCGCCGAACGAGATCTTGCGGACCGTGAAGCTCTCGTGGATGCCGCCGCCCGAACGGGCGATGCAGACGCCTTCATAGGCCTGGACGCGCTCGCGCTCGCCTTCCTTGATGCGGACATTGACACGCAGGGTGTCGCCCGGTTCGAATTCCGGGATGGCGCGGGCCGAGAGCAGACGCTCGGATTCAACGCGCTCGAGTTCCTTGATGATATTGATAGCCATGTCTCAATCTCCTTTGGGCTTACCCGTTTTCGGGCCGCCTTTTGCCTGTTGATTGGCGAGATGCGCTTCCCAAAGATCGGGGCGCCGCTCGCGGGTGGTCTCTTCACGCATACTGGACCGCCACTGGGCCACCTTCTTGTGGTCGCCCGACAGCAGCACCTCGGGGATATCCCGTCCTTCGAACGTCCGCGGCCTGGTATACTGCGGATGCTCCAGGAGACCGTCCTCGAAGCTTTCTTCCTGCGTGCTCTCGAAATTGCCCAGAACCCCTGGAGCCAATCGAACGCACGCCTCGATCACGACCATCGCCGCCGCCTCGCCACCGGCGAGCACCGCGTCTCCGACCGAGACCTCCTCGAACCCCCGGGCGTCGAGCACCCGCTGGTCCACCCCCTCGAAACGGCCGCACAGGACGATGACGCCCGGAGCTTTCGACCATTCCTTGACACGCGCCTGGGTCAGGGGCCGACCCCGGGCGCTCATGTACAAAAGCGGCCGTTCACCGACCTCCACGCTGTCAAGCGCGGCGGCGATGACGTCCGCTTTGAGTACCGCTCCCGCGCCGCCACCCGCGGGGGTGTCGTCGAGGAAGCCGCGCTTATCTGTGGAAAAGCCCCGAATGTCCAGTGTTTCCAAACGCCACAGGTCCTGCTCCTTCCACGACGTGCCGATCAGCGAAACGCCGAGCGGGCCGGGGAAGGCCTCGGGGAACATGGTCAAGACGGTGGCGGTGAACGGCATGGGCGCTCTGTAGCGCCGCATGTGCGCGAAGACGAGAGGGTCAGGCCCTCATCGATCAGGTCAGGATGGTCCTGGGCAGGGGCTTGCCGGCCTCGGCGGGCATCAAGGGCGGGGTCAACCTGACCGGCTCGCGGGTGGGGTCGGCTGCCGGCGCGGCGTGATGCACGGGGGCCACCGCCAGCACGGCGGCGGTGGTCAGGGTCGCGGCGGCGAGCGCCGCACCGACACGGATCTTCTTCCATGAAATCATGGGCGAGGGGTCTTCCTGCGTTTCGGGTCGTTCAATCCAAAGCCCGGGAGCGGGGGAGGTTCCCGTGGAGGCGGCCTTGGCGGACCTCCTGCCTCTAGGCGAAGCGATTGACCTCGCCAAGGCGGCATTACGACGCGTTCGCCGCATTTCGCGGCGGCGCCGCAAGGGCGGGCGAGGGCGCCGAAACCTGTCAGCAGCGGGTCAATTGGGTCCGATTTCCGCGAGACGCACGCCGCCGTGCCGGACCATAGTCCCGCCGTCCAGCCAGTGAGCCCGCCCGTGACCCAGACCACCGCCGACCGTTTCCACGCCCTGCACGCCGGCCCGGACGTGCTGATCTTGCCCAACGCCTGGGACGCCGCCAGCGCGGCCCTGATGGAAGACGCCGGGGCCGCCGCCGTGGCCACTTCCAGCGCCGCCGTGGCCTGGGCGCGGGGCTATGCCGACGGCGACGCCCTGCCGGTCTCGGCCCTGATCGATGTGATCGCCGGCATCGGCCGGGTGATCAAGGTCCCGCTGACCGCCGACATCGAGGGCGGCTATACCGACGACCTCACCGAGCTGACCGAGACCGTCAAGGCGGTGATCGGGGCCGGAGCGGTCGGGATCAACCTCGAAGACGGCCGTCGCGATCCAGACATCCACGCCCGCAAGATCGAGACGGCGCGGGCCGCCGCCGAGGCGGCCGGCGTGAAGCTGTTCATCAACGCCCGCACCGACGTCTATCTGGCCGGCCTGGCGCAGGGCGAGGCGGCCCTGGCCGAGACGTTGCGCCGGGCCGCGCTCTACGCCGAGGCCGGCGCCAGCGGGATCTTCGTGCCGCTGCCCATCGAGGAAGACGTGCTTTCGACGCTCGCGGCCGCGACCGCCCTGCCTCTGAACGCCATGGGCCGACCGGGCATGCCGCCGGCGACGCGCCTCGCCGCGCTGGGCGTGCGCCGGCTGAGCTCGGCGACGGGTCCGTTCCGCGCGGCCTATGGCGCGATACTGAGCGCGACCAAGGCCTTCCTCGTCGATGGCGACACCACCGGCTACGCGGCGTTCGCCAGGGACCTGCCCGACCTCAACGCGCGGTTCGGCTAAGGCTTCTTGGCCGGCGGGGCGGCAGGAGGCGGCGCCGCAGCCGCCTCCTGCCAGTTGAACCGAATAGGCAGGACGATCGGCAGGCCGTCCAGCGGCTCGCCCTCCTTGCTCCAGGGATTCATCGCCATCAGCTTGGCCGCCTCGATCGCCGCAGCCCCGAAATCCAGACCGACAGGGTCCTCGTGTCGCACCTGACAATCCGTCAGCTCGCCTCGGATATCCACTACGCAGCCGACCACTCCAAGGCCCGTCTTCACCCCGGCCTTGATCGCCGCCCGTGGATAGGCCAGCGCCATCCCCTCAGGGGTCATGGTTCGGGTCCATTTGGGCGCGGTGATCTTGCGGGTGTCGGGGCTCGCCGGATCGCGAAAACGGAACGGCACATCGACGGTATAACTGCTCAGCGTCTTCACCTGATCTGGGGCGAAGGCGACCCTGAAGTTCGGCGACAGTGAGCGTGCGGCCTTGCCGAAACCCTTGCCGGTCGGGATTTCAGACAGCACGCTGCAGAAGGTCAGGCCGCCGGTTTTGTTCAGGTTGCAGCGCAGGGCGACTTGGCCGGTCACCGCGCCTTTGGCGTCGGCGGGCCAGGCCGCACGTACCTGAGCAGTCGATGGCGTGCTGGTCCAAGGCGGATCCAGCACCAGGCTCTTGACCGGTCCGCTGGGCATGGGCATGTTTTCGAAGCCTGCCCAGACCACGGGAATGGTGGCCTCGGTCTCCACGGGCTTGCCGCCCCGGATCTTGGGTTTCAGCCGAAATAGCGGCGAAAGCGCGAGCGCCGCCGCGCCGAAACCCATGTTCTCGGGCGTCTGGTGATCGACCTTGCAGTCGCGCAGGAAGCCTTCCTCATTGACCTTGCAGACGATTGTCGCCCTGGCGTTGGCCGGCGGCCTGTCGCGCGCCGCGACGGGAAAGACGCCCATCAATTGCCCGGCGGAGGGTTTGGTCAGCCAGTCGGGGTTGGAATCGCCGGGCGCGAGGAAGCTGTAGCTGCGCTCAAACCGTCGCCCGATAATCGCGGCGCCGTTGTCGTCCTTGACCTTGACCCGATCCTTCGCCGACAGCCCGAGGGCCGCGTCACCGAAGCCCAGGCCGGCGGGCTCTTCCTTGGTCACCTTGCAGCCGGATAATCGGCCGCCCGCGTCAGCGGTGCAATTGAGGTCCACATCGCCCGAAATCTTCTGGGCGAAGGCTGCCTTGGGATAGGCTGCGGCGACATCCTCGGATTTGGCGCGCTGCATGTAGGAAGGGTGGGCTAGCGGCTCGTCCGCCGCCCGGCCGTGCGTCGGCGCCAATCCCGTCAAAGCCGCCACGGCCAGCGCCGTCAGAAGTGCCGCCCTCATATATCCCCCGAGTTGAGCTAAGCTGCCGCCACGTTTCGCAGCCTAGGGTGGAGCCTAGTCGGTCGGCACGGCAAGCGCCAGCATGAAGCTGGGCGTCTGAGGTGTTCCCGCGCGCCTCTCGACCGCCTATCTTGGCCCCATGACCGACACGCTCGCCGATTCCGCCGTCTCCGCTGAAGCCGCTCTGGCCGAGGCAGACCGCCCCCTGACCCAGGACGGTCCTACCGTCCGGCTGTTCCTGGTCGACGGCTCGGCCTATCTGTTCCGGGCCTATCACGCCCTGCCGCCGCTGACCCGCAAGAGCGACGGCCTGCCGGTGGGCGCGGTGCAGGGCTTCTGCAACATGCTGTGGAAGCTGCTGCGCGACATGCAGGGCGACGCGCCCACCCACCTGGCGGTGATCTGGGACCATTCGGAAAAGACGTTTCGCAACACCCTCTACGACAAGTACAAGGCCCACCGCCCGCCGCCGCCCGAGGACCTGATCCCGCAGTTCCCGCTGGTGCGCGAGGCGACCCTGGCCTTCGGCGTGCCGGCTATCGAGCTGCCGGGTTACGAGGCCGACGACCTGATAGCCGCCTATGCCTGCCGGATGCGCGAGCTGGGCGGCGAGACGGTGATCGTCAGCTCCGACAAGGACCTGATGCAGCTGGTCGGCGACGGCGTCTCGATGTTCGACCCGATGAAGGGCGTGCGCATCGACCGCGAGCAGGTGTTCGAAAAGTTCGGGGTCTATCCCGACAAGGTGGTGGATGTTCAGGCCCTGTGCGGCGACAGCGTTGATAATGTGCCTGGCGCCCCCGGTATCGGCATCAAGACCGCCGCCCAGTTGATCAACGAATATGGCGACCTCGATACGCTGCTGGAACGGGCCGGCGAGATCAAGCAGCCCAAGCGTCGCGAGACCCTGATCGAATATGCCGACCAGATCCGCCTGTCGCGCCTGCTGGTCAAACTCGACTGCGACACGCCCTTGCCGGAGCCGATCGACGACCTGACGGTGCGCGAGCCAGACAAGCAGGTGCTGGCCGACTTCCTGGAGCTGATGGAGTTCCGCTCCCTGGCCCGCCGGGTCGGCGACGGCAACGCCTCGGCCGCGCCGCGTACGCTGGGCCCATCTGGGGATCGTCCCCCCAACGCCCCGACCGCGCCGGTGCTGGGCGTGTCCTACATGACCGCCGCCGCGCGAGCGGCCGCCAATCCGGTGGCCGAGCCCGTGTCCATCGACCACGCGGCCTATGTGCGCATCCAGGACCTGGAGACCCTCAATGCCTGGATCGCCAAGGCCACGGCCAAGGGCGTCATCGCCTTCGACACCGAGACCGACGCCCTGTCCTCGGCCACGGCCGGCCTATGCGGCGTCTCCCTGGCGATCTCGCCGGGCGAGGCCTGTTACATTCCAGTCGGCCACTGCGAGAAGGACGGCCTGGCCCTGGAGGCCGCCGCCGACCTGGTGCAGGTTTCACTCGAAGACGCGATCGCCGCGCTGAAGCCGCTGCTGGAGAACCCCGCGGTTCTGAAAGTCGCCCAGAACGCCAAGTACGACATCGCCGTGCTGGCGCGCTACGGGATTAATGTGGGTCCGATCGAGGACACCATGTTGATCAGCTACGTGCTGGAGGCCGGTTTGCACGGCCATGGCATGGACGAGCTGTCGGAGCTGCATCTGGGCCACAAGCCGATCCCCTTCAAGCAGGTGGCCGGCGCGGGTAAGGCGCAGATCAGCTTCAAGCACGTCGCCCTCGATCAAGCGACGGCCTATGCCGCCGAGGACGCCGACGTCACCCTGCGGCTCTACACTGTGCTCAAGCCGCGCCTGGCGCGCGAGGGCCTGCTGACGGTCTACGAGACCCTGGAGCGTCCGCTGCCCACCGTGCTGGCGGCCATGGAGAACGACGGCATTCGCGTCGATCCCGAGACCCTGCGCCGGCTGTCCAACGAGTTCTCGATGCGCATGGCGCAGTTCGAGGCCAAGGCCCAGGAACTGGTCGGCCGACCGTTCAACCTCGGCAGCCCCAAGCAGATCGGCGACGTGCTGTTTGGCGAAATGGCCCTGAAGGGCGGCAAGAAGACCGCGACCGGCCAGTGGTCGACCGACAGCGACGTGCTGGAAAGCCTGGCCCTGGAGCACGAGCTGCCGCGCGTGCTGCTCGACTGGCGCCAGCTTTCGAAGCTGAAGGGCACCTATACCGACAACCTGATCGCCGCCATCGCGCCGGGCGGAGACAATCGCATCCACACCTCCTACGCCCTGGCGGCAACCACGACGGGCCGGCTGTCGTCTTCGGACCCCAACCTCCAGAACATCCCGATCCGCACCGAGGAGGGCCGCAAGATCCGCAAGGCCTTCGTGGCCGCGCCGGGCAAGGTGTTGATCAGCGCCGACTACAGCCAGATCGAGCTGCGTCTGCTGGCCCATATCGGCGACATCCCGCAGCTGAAGATCGCCTTCCAGGAGGGCTTGGACATCCACGCCATGACCGCGTCGGAAATGTTCAACGTACCGATCGAGGGCATGCCCAGCGAGGTGCGCCGCCGGGCCAAGGCGATCAATTTCGGCATTGTCTACGGCATCTCGGCGTTCGGCCTGGCCAACCAGCTGTCCATCCCGCAGGGCGAGGCGGGGGCCTATATCAAGACCTATTTCGAGCGCTTCCCCGGCATCCAGGCCTATATGGAAACGACCAAGGCCTTTGTGCGCCAGCACGGCTATGTCACCACCATCTTTGGCCGCAAGATCAACATTCCCGACATCGGCGGCAAGTCGGTGGCTCACCGGCAGTTCGCCGAGCGGGCGGCGATCAACGCCCCGATCCAGGGCGCCGCGGCCGATGTCATGCGTCGCGCCATGATCCGCATGCCGAGCGCGCTGACGGCCGCGGGGCTGTCGTCCCGGATGCTGCTGCAGGTGCACGATGAACTGGTCTTCGAGGCCCCCGAGGCCGAGGCGCAGGCCACCATCGCTGTCGCCCGCGAGGTCATGGAGGGGGCGGCCGCGCCGGCGGTGGACATCTCGGTGCCGCTGACCGTCGAGGCCAGAGCCGCCGTCAACTGGGACGAGGCGCACTAAGCGCTATTGCACGAATTATTTTTGCACGTGCGCCTCACCGCCTGGGGTGGAGTGCTTCCGCTGCGGAATCTCGATGCCCGCTAGACGCAAGCTCAGACATAGAAATGCTACCGGTATCGTAATTTCCGCTACCCGTCCCACCAGGCGCTGCGACGTTGGGTCACGGTACAGTTAAGGTCGTGGAAACCGTCTTCTCCGCACAAATGGCGTGCGACGCGGGCGCTTCAGCTGCCGGTTTAGATACCTGTCGATCTGAAGGCTCCCGTGCTCGCCGCCCAACACCGGAGAGCGGCCATGAACTTTGGCGATTTAAAGATCCCCCACAAGCTGATGACGGTTTTCGCCGTCATGCTGACCGCGATCGCCGTGATGACCGCCACTCTCTATGTGAACCAGCACGAGTACGAGAGCTCGGTCGATCGCACCGAGCAGGCCTACGAGTCGCTGCGCGCCGCTGACACCGCCGCCTTCCGTCTGACGCGGCAGGAGAACTCGCTGCGCGGTTTCCTGCTCTCTGGCGACGATTACTACGTCAAGCGCCTGGAAGAGGCTCATAAGCCGAAATTCATGGCCGCCCTCGACAAGCTGCGCGTCCTGGCCAAGGGCGACGAGTCCGACCTGGCCCGCATCGCCGCGGTCGACGCCGCCTATGCCGATTATCGCAAGCTTGCCATCGAGCCGGGCGAGGCCCTGGGCCGCGATCCGCTGACCCGCCCGCAGGCCGTCGAACTGGTCAAGCACGACGGCGTCGCCGACCAGGCGGTGACGCCGGTCGAGGACACCATCGAAGCCATCGTCGAGGATTCCGAAGCCGTGCTGGCCACCGAGGCCGCCGCGCAGAAGAAGGCCTCGCTGGCAACCACCCTGGCCCTGGCCATCGGCGCCGCCGTGACCATCGCCATCGCCTTGGGGGGCGGCCTGCTGCTGTCGGGCGCCATAGTCGGACCCGTGGCCGCCATGACCGCGGCCATGCGCCGCCTGGCTTCGGGCGACAACAGCGTCGAGGTTCCGGCGATCGGCCGCAAGGACGAGATCGGGCAGATGGCCGCCGCCGTCCTCACCTTTAAGGAAGCCGCCATCGAGAAGATCGGCATCGAGGGCGCCGCCGCCAGCCAGCGTCGCGCCACCGAGACCGAACGCGCCGCCGTGGCGGACGAGAAGGCTCAGGTCGAGCGCAGCGACGCCGTCAATTTCGGCGCCCTGAACGAGGCCTTGGATCATCTGGCCGGCGGCGATCTGACCCACCGGATCGTCATTCCCTTCTCGCCCAAGGCCGAGAGCCTGAAGGCCAATTTCAACGCCGCCGCGGACCGCATGCAGGACGCGATGAAGGCCATCGCCGCCGTCACGGGCGGGGTCAACAGCGGGACCGATGAGATCGCCAGCGCTTCGGATGACCTGTCGCGCCGCACCGAGCAGCAGGCCGCCAGCCTGGAGGAGACCGCCGCCGCCCTCGACGAGATCACCGCCACCGTCCGCAAGACCGCCGCCGGCGCCAAGAAGGCCTCCAGCGTGGTCGCCGTGGCCCGCGCCGACGCCGAGAAATCCGGCAAGATCGTCAGCCAGGCGGTCAGCGCCATGACCGAGATCGAGACCTCGTCCGCCCAGGTCGCCCAGATCATCGGCGTCATCGACGAGATCGCCTTCCAGACCAACCTGCTGGCCCTGAACGCCGGCGTCGAAGCCGCCCGGGCCGGTGACGCGGGCCGCGGCTTCGCCGTCGTCGCTCAGGAAGTGCGGGCCCTGGCCCAACGCTCGGCCGACGCCGCCAAGGAGATCAAGACCCTGATCTCGACCTCGACCCAGCAGGTCGAGGCCGGCGTCAATCTGGTCGGCCAGACCGGCGAGGCCCTGCGCCGCATCGTAGAGCAGGTGGCGTCGATCGACGCCCTGGTCACCGAGATCTCGGCCTCGGCCACCGAACAATCGACCGGCCTGCACGAGGTCAATACCGCCGTGAACCAGATGGACCAGGTGGTCCAGCAGAACGCCGCCATGGTCGAGCAAGCCACCGCCGCCACCCACTCGCTGAAAGACGAGGCCACCGAACTGTCGGCCTTGGTCGGGCGCTTCAAGGTCGGCGCCGAAGCGGCCTTCGCACCGGCCCGGCGCTCGCCGGCGCCCGCTCGTCCCAACACGGCCGTCCGTCCAGGACGTTCCGCCCCCGCGTCGCGCGGAAACACGGCCGTCGCGATGAAGGCCGACGAGTGGGAAGAGTTCTAGGCGGCCAAAGTCAGACTCAGAACCATCCCGCTTCCCGCAGCCCCCGCGCATAGGCCCGGCTGACCGGAACTTCGACGCCGCCCTTCAGGGTGAGGGTCGCGCGGCCGTCGCCGCGCTTGGCGGTCTCGACCGCGTCGCGGGCCACCCACCATGAGCGGTGGGTCTGGGCGCCCTCGATGCCCTCGAGCTCCGCCACGGCGTCGGACAGGCGCAGCAGGATCAGGTCCTGTCCCTTGGAGGTGTGCAGCCGCAGATAGTGGTCCTCGGCCTCGACGGCGTGGATCTCGGCTCCGCGCAGGCGAGGCGGCAGGCGTTCAAGGAAGCGGGGCGGGGCGGCTTCCGGCGGGGCGGCGTGGGTTTCGACCCGCCGCTGGGTGGCCAGCAGCATCAGGGTTGTCATGCCGCTGGTCACCACCAGGGTGGCGCCAAGATAGGTGGCGACGATGCGCGGGGTCAGAGCCTGGCGACCGCCGGCGACCCAGACCAGCAGGGTGAACAGCGGCGTCAGCACGGCGACGATGACAGGGCCCCGCAGCCAGGGCGCGTCGATATCCGGTCGCAACCGCGTGACCAGACGGGCGACCAGGCTGCCCAGCACCGCGCCCAGCACACACAGGCCGATCCAATAGGCCAGGCGGGGGACGATCGGCATGGCGCCGCTCCCGAGCGCGCCGATCAGGGCCAGGAAGGCGCCGGCCGCCGCCGCGACGGCGATCGGCCGGGCGAAGCTCTTCAGGAAGGCGACCAGCGGACCATGCTTGGCGGTGTCCGTTGGCGCTTCGCCAATGGCGCCCGGGCGCCGTTCACGAACTCCCGACGCTTTCTCACGCACCTGCCGATGACCCCCCAAACCGCTGGCCCTAAGCCGGACCAGCCTTGATCGGCCTACCACGGCCTGATCGCTTCGGGAGAAACAAGATGTCCGACCAAAGCCCGTTCATCAGTCCGGCTCACTTCATGCGCACGATCTTCATCGGCCTGGCCGTTACGGTGGTGTTGATCCTCGCCGCCGGCGCGGTCCACGGCGTCGGGCCCGCCGCCATCGCGAACCGCTTCCTGCACCTGCCAGGCCATCTGCATGCGCCGCATTTGGAGCTCCTGGCGATGGCGCCCATCCAGATCCGCCTTCATGTCGCGGCGGTCAGCACGGCGCTGTTGGTGGGGGTGGCGCTGATGCTGGGGTTGAAGGGCGACACCCTGCACCGCACCCTCGGGTGGGTCTGGGTCATCGCTATGGCCACGGCGGCGATCTCGTCGCTGTTCATCCATCGCACCAACGGGAACTTCAGCTTCCTGCATCTGTTCGCCGGCTGGACCCTGATCGCCCTGCCGATGGGGGTGTTCGCGGCCCGCAAGCACAATGTCCGCCTGCACGGCCGGACCATGACCGGCCTGTTCGTCGGCGGCCTGCTGATCGCCGGGGCCGCCGCCTTCCTGCCCGGTCGGCTGATGTGGCAGATGGTGTTCGGCTAGGGACGGTGCGCGCGCCACGCTTGCCACCCGGCCAAGGCAGGGCCTACGAACGGTCAAGCCACGCGCGGATCGCAGAAAAATGACGTCGCCAGTTCGAGCTCCTCGCGCCAAGACGGCCGGGCGCGGCCGTCCCTCCAAGGCCACCGGCCGGGACCTGAAGGAAACCATCCTCGACGCCGCCGAGGGGCTGTTCGCGCGACACGGCTTCCACGGGGTGACCATCCGCCAGGTGGCCGCAGAGGCCGGCGTCGACACCGCCCTGATCCACTATTATTTCGGCGCCAAGCGCGAGCTGTTCGACGCGGTGTTCTTGCGCCGGGCCGAAATCCTCAACACCGCCCGCGGCCTGTCGATGGACGCCTATGAGAGGGTTCATGCGGGCGATATGACCGTCGAGGGCGTGATCGAGGCCTTCATCGAACCGCTGCTGCGCATCTCGCAGGACGGCGGTCAGGGCTGGAAGAGCTATTTCGCCCTGGTGGCCCAGGTCAACAACACTCCGGCCTGGGGCGGCGAGACCATGGCGCGGTTCTTCGACCCCGTCGTCCACCGCCTGGTCGAAACCCTGAAGGTCGTTCGTCCGGACGCTGAATATTGCGACCTGTACTGGAGCTACCAGTTCCTGACCGGCTCGATGATGCTGGCCCTGTCGGAGACTGGCCGCATCGACTCGCTGTCCGAGGGGCAGTGCCATTCCAGCGACCTCGGCGCGGTACGCGCCCGGCTGTTCGCCTATTGCGCCGCCGGCTTCGAGGCGGTGATCGCGCGGGCGGCGAAGCCTTGATTTTCCGGAATAGACGCCGTTCGACGGAGCGCCACCGTTCCGCCCATTTCGGGCTACAAGAGCGCTGAGGAACGCGGAACCCTGACCATGAGCGGCGACGACCGGCACATCTTCCACGATCCCACCGGCAAGCGGGACCGGCGGATGCGTCTGATCCTGGGGATCGGCCTGTCGGCGCTGGCGGCGATCGTCGCGGCCTTCCTGGCCACCCTGGCCTTCGCCCCGCGCCTGCCGTCGGTGATCCTGCGGGACCCGCACATCCTGTCGTCGCTGCACAAGGAAACGGCCCATCGGCTGAAGCCCACCCTGGCCTGGCGCAAGGTTCCCCGCCCCGCCGCAGCGGCGGGGATCGGCCCGGCCCGGCCGATCAGCGTCGGCTTCTATGTCAGCTGGGACGAGGACTCCCGCGAGTCCCTGCGGCGCAATATCGACAAGCTGGACGTGGTGTCGCCCCAGTGGGTGGCGCTGAAGAGCTCGGCCGGCGACGTGACAGTCGACGACGACCCGCAGGGCGTGGCGCGGATCGCCGCCGCGCCCAACCATCCTGCGGTGCTTCCCCTGGTCCACAACTCGGCCAATGCCAGCTTCAACGGCCCGCTAGCCGACGCCCTGTTGGCTGATCCCGCCGCCCGCCACAAGCTCGTGACCACCCTGGCCGATCTGGCGGTCAAGCGCGGCTATGGCGGCTATGTCTTCGACCTGGAGAACCTGGGGCCCAAGGGTCTGGCGAACTATCCCAAGCTGCTGGACGAGGCCCGCGCGGCCTTGAAGCCTCAGGGCCGCGAGGTGTGGGTCACCGCGCCGTTCGACGAGGAGGGCTGGCCGCTTAAGCGTCTGCAGGACGCCGCCGATACCCTGGTGCTGATGGCCTATGACCAGCACTACGCCTTCGGCGATCCGGGACCCAACGCCGGCCAGGACTGGTACGAGTCCGAACTGGCCAAGCGGTTCGCCAAGCTGGATCCCGCCCGCACGATCATGGCCCTGGGCGCCTATGGCTACGACTGGACCATCAAAAAGGATGGCAAGCCGGCGGCCGGTGACGCGGTCACCTTCCACGAGGCCATGCGCAACGCCCAGGACGCCGGCGCGACCATCGACATGGACGACGACGCCCTGAACCCGACCTATGGCTATGAGGACGACGGCGGCGGCCAGCATGTCGTCTGGTTCCTGGACGCCACCACCCTGTTCAACGCGGTCAAGGTCACCGACCAGTGGCGACCGCGGGGCTACGGCCTGTGGCGGATGGGCATGGAGGATCCGGGTGTCTGGAGCGTGCTGGGCAAGCCCTATGGGCAGGTCTCGGCCGCCGGCCTGACCCGCATCCCGGCCGGCCAGAGCGTCGATTTCGACGGCGGCGGCGAGGTGCTGCGGGTTTCGGCCCTGCCCACGCCCGGCAAACGCACCCTGGAGTTCGATCCCGACACCGGCCTGATCTCCGGCCAGACCTACGACACCCTACCCAGTTCCTATGTGATCGAGCGCTACGGCCAGAAGCCCGGTCTGGTGGCCCTGACCTTCGATGACGGCCCCGACGGCCGCTGGACGCCGAAGATCCTCAAGGTCCTGAAGGACAAGAACGCCCCGGCCACCTTCTTCGTGATCGGCGAGAACATGCAGACGAGGCCCGATCTGGTGAAGCGCGAGGTCGCCGAGGGCCATGACGTGGGCAGCCACACCTGGACCCACCCCAATATCGGCGAGACGCCGATCGCCCAGACCGATGTCGAGCTGAACGCCACCCAGCGCCTGTTCGAGGTGATCACCGGCCGCTCGATGCGCCTGTTCCGCCCGCCGTTCTTCGGTGACGCCGAGCCTTCGACCCCGCACGAGGTGGCGCCGCTGGTGATCGCCCAGACCCTGGGCTATCTGGTCGCCGGCCTCCGCATCGACCCTGACGACTGGCAGAAGCCAACGCCCCAGACGATCATCGACCGCACCCTGGAGCGGCTCGACCATCCGGGCGACCGGCCGGGTCAGGTGGTGCTGCTGCACGACGCCGGCGGCGACCGGTCGCGGACCGTCGCGGCCCTGCCGGGCCTGATCGACGCCATCCGCGCCCGGGGCTACCGCCTGGTGACGGTCGGCGAACTGGCCGGGATGACGCCAGCCCAGGTCATGCCGGTCAGCGATCGCGACCCGGTGGCCCTGGCGCTGGACCGCGTCGGTTTTGGCCTGTTTCGCGGGGTGAAGGCGGGCTTGGCCGCCCTGTTCATCACCGCCATCGCCCTGGGCATGGCGCGGTTGGTGTTCCTGGCGGGACTGGCCCTGGTTCACCGCTCGACGCATCAAAGCCCGCAGAACCTCGATCCCGAAACCGGTCCGCTGGTCAGCGTGCTGATACCCTGTTTCAACGAGGGGAAGGTCATCGCCGCCTCGGTGGCGCGGATCCTGGAGTCGGAGTGGAAGAACCTCGAGGTGCTGGTGCTCGACGACGGCTCGTCCGACGCCACCGCCGACGAGGTGCGCAAGGCCCACGGCGACAATCCGCGCGTCACCCTGCTGAGCTTTCCGAATGGCGGCAAGGCGCGGGCGGTCAATCGCGGCCTGGCCGTCGCCAAGGGCGAGTATGTGGTGGCGCTGGACGCCGACACGCTGTTTCCGCCCAAGACCATCGGGCGCCTGGTGCGCTGGTTCCAGGATCCGACCATCGGAGCGGTGGCCGGCAACGCCATCGTCGGCAACCGGGTCAATACCGTCACCCGCTGGCAGGCCCTGGAATATGTCACCGCCCAGAACCTCGAACGCCGCGCCCTGGCGACCCTGGGCGCGGTGACGGTGGTGCCGGGCGCGGTCGGCGCCTGGCGCAAGAGCGTGCTGGACGACCTGGGCGGCTATCCCTCGGACACCCTGGCCGAGGACCAGGACCTGACCATCGCCTGTCAGCGCGCCGGCTGGAAGGTGGCCTTCGATCCCGCCGCCCAGGCCTTCACCGAGGCCCCCGACACCGTGGCGGGCCTGCTCAAGCAGCGCTTCCGCTGGTCGTTCGGCACCCTTCAGTGCGTGTGGAAGCATCGCGCGGCGCTGTTCAGCCCCAAGACACCCGCCTTGGGTT
This sequence comes from Caulobacter sp. DWR2-3-1b2, assembly GCF_049896345.1. Lineage (NCBI taxonomy): Bacteria > Pseudomonadati > Pseudomonadota > Alphaproteobacteria > Caulobacterales > Caulobacteraceae > Caulobacter > Caulobacter sp. DWR2-3-1b2. Next base: position 1,038,597 of record NZ_JAFCUC010000001.1, read on the forward strand.
TTGTGGCCCTGCCGCAGATCTGGCTTTTCCAGATCCTGTTGGCCGTCGCCGCCCCCCTGGTTGATCTGGCGGTGGTCTGGGGGCTGATCTCCGGCCTGTACGGCGCCATCGCCCACCCGGTGGAATGGTCACCCGACGACACCATCCGGGGCCTGCTCTATTGGGCGGTGTTCATCCTGGTGGACCTATCGGCCGGGGCGCTGGGCATGGCGCTGGAGAAGCGCGCGCCCTGGGCCGACCTTCCGTACCTGCCCGTGCAGCGCTTCGGCTATCGCCAGCTGATGTACTATGTGGTGGTCAAGTCGGTGCTGACCGCCGCGCGGGGCGGCCGGGTCGGCTGGGGCAAGCTGGAGCGGCGGGGCTCGGCGACGGTGAGGGCCGGGTGATGACAAGGTTTTCATTCGGTCAAGTTATTGGTAGCGGTACCTTTTATGCGACGCCGCGGACCGGCCAGGCCTCCTGAAAAGCGGATGTGCGCCGAAAAGTCCAAGCCGTGTCGGGGTTGGGCAAGGCCGGCCCACTTTTTCACATGAGCGGCCTAATCGGTCCGCGCGCGGTTGCGCCTGCCAAATAGCACTCCTATAACCCGGCCACATTTCAGAAGCCGTCGCCCCGAGACCGGTCCCTCATGAACATTCACGAACACCAAGCCAAAGCCGTCCTCGCGGAGTTCGGCGTCCCCGTTCCGCGCGGCTACCCCGCCTTCACCGTCGAGGAGGCTGTAGCCGCCGCTGAAAAGCTGGGTGGTTCGGTGTTTGTCGTCAAAAGCCAGATCCACGCCGGTGGCCGCGGCAAGGGCAAGTTCGAGGGCCTGGGCCCCGACGCCAAGGGCGGCGTTCGCGTCGTCAAGTCGGTGGAAGACGTCAAGACCAACGCCGCCGAGATGCTCGGTCGCGTGCTGGTGACCCACCAGACCGGCCCCAAGGGCAAGCAGGTAAACCGCCTCTACATCGAGGAAGGCGCGGCCATCGCCAAGGAATTCTACCTGTCGCTGCTGGTCGACCGCGAGACCTCGATGGTCTCGGTGGTCGCCTCCACCGAAGGCGGCATGGACATCGAGGACGTCGCCCACGACACTCCCGAGAAAATCCACAGCTTCTCGATCGATCCGGCGACCGGCGTCTGGCCGACCCACGCGCGCGCCCTGGCCAAGGCCTTGGGCCTGACCGGCGGCCTGGCCAAGGAAGCCGCCACCCTGCTCACCCAGCTCTATACGGCGTTCCTGGCCAAGGACATGGCCATGCTGGAAGTGAACCCGCTGATCGTCACGGCGGATGATCACCTGAAGGTTCTGGACGCCAAGGTGTCGTTCGACGGCAACGCCCTCTATCGCCAGCCGGACATCCGCGCCCTGCGCGATGAGAGCGAAGAAGACCCCAAGGAAATCGAAGCCTCGAAGTATGACCTTGCGTATATCGCCCTCGACGGCGAAATCGGCTGCATGGTCAACGGCGCGGGCCTGGCCATGGCCACCATGGACATCATCAAGCTGTACGGCGCCGAGCCGGCCAACTTCCTCGACGTCGGCGGCGGCGCCAACAAGGAGAAGGTCACCGCGGCCTTCAAGATCATCACCGCCGACCCGGCCGTCAAAGGCATACTGGTCAACATCTTCGGCGGCATCATGCGCTGCGATATCATCGCCGAGGGCGTGATCGCCGCGGTGAAGGAAGTCGGCCTGCAGGTTCCGCTGGTGGTGCGCCTGGAAGGCACCAATGTCGAACTCGGCAAGAAAATCATCTCGGAAAGCGGCCTGAACGTCATCGCCGCCAATGATCTGTCCGACGGCGCCGAAAAGATCGTCGCCGCCGTGAAGGGTGCTCGCTAAATGTCGATCCTTATCGGTTCTGAAACCAAGGTCATCTGCCAGGGCATCACCGGCGCCCAGGGCACGTTCCACTCCGAACAGGCCATCGCCTACGGAACCAAGATGGTCGGCGGCGTCACCCCCGGCAAGGGCGGCCAGCAGCACATCGGCCTGCCGGTGTTCGACACGGTCGGCGAAGCCAAGGAGGCCACCGGCGCCGACGCCTCGGTGATCTACGTCCCGCCGCCCTTCGCGGCCGACTCGATCCTGGAAGCCATCGACGCGGAGATCGCGCTGATCATCTGCATCACCGAAGGCATCCCGGTGCTGGACATGGTCAAGGTCAAGAAGGCCCTGCAAGGCAGCAAGTCGCGCCTGATCGGCCCCAACTGCCCCGGCGTCCTGACCCCCAACCAGTGCAAGATCGGCATCATGCCGGGCGGCATCTTCTCGGCCGGCAGCGTGGGCGTCGTCTCGCGCTCGGGCACCCTGACCTATGAAGCGGTGTTCCAGACCACCAATGCGGGCCTGGGCCAAACCACGGCGGTCGGCATTGGCGGTGATCCGGTCAAGGGCACCGAGTTCATCGACATTCTGGAGCTGTTCCTGGCCGACGAAGCCACCAAGTCGATCGTGATGATCGGCGAGATCGGCGGCTCGGCCGAGGAAGAAGCCGCGCAGTTCATCGCCGACGAGGCCAAGCGCGGCCGCAGCAAGCCCATGGTCGGCTTCATCGCCGGCCGCACGGCCCCTCCCGGCCGCCACATGGGCCATGCCGGCGCGATCATCTCGGGCGGCAAGGGCGGCGCGGAAGACAAGATCTCGGCGATGGAGGCCGCGGGCATCCGCGTCTCGCCCTCGCCGGCCCGTCTGGGCGAGACCTTGCTTGAGGTCCTCAAGGGCTAAAACGACACCGAGACCCCGCCCTGCGGGGCCCAGGTTTTTTGCGACCGCCAGTCGACGATCCGAAAAAATCACCTGGGCCCCGCCGGACATGGCGGGCGCCCGGGTGATTGAGAGACTATATTTACGGTCCTGGGCTACCGGTGCCGTAAGGGATCTAAGGCGAAAACGATGGCGGACGACGCGGGTATCATCAATCAGGTCTTGACCGAGACCTCGTTCCTCTACGGAGCCAATGCGGCCTTCGTCGAGGACCTCTATGCCCGGTGGGCCGAGAACCCCGGATCGGTGGAGCCGTCCTGGGCCGCCTTCTTCGCCACGCTTCAGGACCAGGCCGACCAGGTCAAGCGCGCCGCGCTGGATCCGTCCTGGACGCCCAAGGCCGCCCCGATCGTGCGTCCCGAATGGCTGTCGGCGATCGACGGCCAGTGGCCCTCGGTCGCGCCCGCCGTCGAAGCCAAGATGACCAAGGCCATCGAGGCCAAGTCGCCGGGCTCGTCGTCGGAAGCCGTTCGCGCCGCCACGCTGGACAGCCTGCGCGCCATCATGATGATCCGGGCCTACCGGATGCGCGGCCATCTGGCCGCCAATCTCGACCCGCTGGGCCTGGAGCCCAAGGCCTCGGCCCCCGAGCTGGACCCCGCGACCTACGGCTTCGCCGAAGCCGACTACGATCGCCCGATCTTCCTCGACTTCGTGCTGGGTCTGGAAATCTCGTCGATCCGCGAGATCCTGTCGATCCTGCGCCGCACCTACTGCGACAATGTCGGCGTGCAATATATGCACATCTCGGATCCGACCGAGAAGGCCTGGCTGCAGGAGCGCATCGAGGGTCGAGACAAGGAAATCGTGTTCTCCAAGGAGGGCAAGATCGCCATCCTGAAGAAGCTGATCGAGGCCGAGGGCTTCGAACGCTTCCTACACAAGCGCTTCCCCGGCACCAAGCGCTTCGGCCTCGATGGCGCCGAGGCCTGCATCCCGGCCCTGGAGCAGATCATCAAGCGCGGCGGCGCGCTGGGCGTGAAGGACATCGTGCTGGGCATGCCGCACCGCGGCCGCCTCAACGTGCTGGCCGCCGTGATGGGCAAGCCCTATCACGTGATCTTCCACGAGTTCCAGGGCGGCACCAGCCTGCCCTCGGACGTCGAGGGTTCGGGCGACGTCAAGTACCACATGGGCGCCTCATCGGACCGTGAGTTCGACGATAACAGCGTCCACCTGTCGCTGACCGCCAACCCCTCGCACCTGGAAATCGTCAATCCGGTGGTGATCGGCAAGGCCCGCGCCAAGCAGGCCTTCGCCCTGCGCGAACAGCCCGACGCTGGCCGCGGCCACGTGCTGCCGCTGCTGCTGCACGGCGACGCGGCCTTCGCGGGCCAGGGCGTGGTGGCCGAGTGCTTCACCCTGTCGGGCCTGAAGGGCTACCGCACGGGCGGCACCATACACTTCATCGTCAACAACCAGATCGGCTTCACGACCAACCCGCGCTATTCGCGCAGCTCGCCCTATCCCTCGGATGTGGCGCTGATGGTCGAGGCCCCGATCTTCCACGTCAATGGCGACGACCCCGAGGCCGTGGTCTTCGCGGCCAAGGTCTCGACCGAATATCGCCAGATGTTCGGCAAGGACGTGGTCATCGACATGTTCTGCTATCGCCGGTTCGGTCACAATGAAGGTGACGACCCGACGATGACCCAGCCCTTGATGTACGCCAAGATCAAGGATCACGTCTCGACCCGCGAAATCTATAGCCGCCGCCTGATCGCCGAGGGCGTGGCCACCCAGGCCGAGGCCGAGGGCTGGGTCACCGAGTTCGAGAACTTCCTCGACAAGGAATTTGACGCCGGCAAGGCCTATAAGGCCAACAAGGCCGACTGGCTGGACGGCAAGTGGAAGGGCCTGGCCTTGGCCGGGGACGAAGAGCGCAAGGGCAAGACCGACGTCGCCGCGACCCGGCTGCTGGAGATCGGTCGCCAGATCACCACCGTTCCCGACCGCATCAACGCCCACAAGACCGTCAAGCGCGTGATCGACAATCGCCGCGAGGCGATCGAGAAGGGCGAGAACATTGACTGGGGCACGGCCGAGCACCTGGCCTTCGCCACCCTGCTCGACGAGGGCTTCCCCGTCCGCCTGTCCGGCCAGGACAGCGTGCGCGGCACCTTCACCCAGCGCCATTCGGACGTCATCGACCAGACGACCGAAGAACATTACACGCCGCTCAACAACATCCGCCCCGGCCAAGCCCATTACGAGGTGATCGACTCGGCCCTGTCGGAAGAGGCGGTTCTGGGCTTCGAATACGGCTTCTCGCTGGCCGACCCCAACACCATGACCCTTTGGGAAGGCCAGTTCGGCGACTTCGTGAACGGCGCCCAGGTGGTCATCGACCAGTTCATCAGCTCGGGCGAGCGCAAGTGGCTGCGGATGAGCGGCCTGACCATGCTGCTGCCGCACGGCTATGAGGGCCAGGGTCCCGAGCACAGCTCGGCGCGCCTCGAGCGCTTCCTGCAGTCGTGCGCCGAGGACAACATGCAGGTGGTCAACTGCACCACCCCGGCCAACTATTTCCACGCCCTGCGTCGCCAGATGCACCGCGAGTTCCGCAAGCCCTTGATCGTCATGACGCCCAAGAGCCTGCTGCGTCACAAGAAGGCCGTCTCGAACCTGGCCGACATGACCGAGGGTTCCAGCTTCCACCGGGTGATGATCGACGGGGCCGAAGCCGGCTGCGACGTCGGCGGGATCAAGCTGAAGAGCGACGATCAGATCAACCGCGTCATCTTCTGCTCGGGCAAGGTCTATTACGACCTGATCGACGCTCGCGCCAAGTCGGGCCGCGACGACGTCTATATCGTGCGCCTGGAGCAGTTCTATCCCTGGCCGCTGAAGTCGGTGCTGGGCATGCTGGGCCGCTTCAAGAACGCCGAGCTGGTCTGGTGCCAGGAAGAGCCCAAGAACATGGGCGGCTGGACCTTTGTCGATCCGTGGATCGAGCTCAGCCTGGCCAAGCTGGACGTCAAGGCCAAGCGCGCGCGTTATGTGGGTCGTCCCGCCTCGGCCTCCACGGCCGCCGGCATGATGAGCCGCCACCTGAAAGAACTCGAAGCCTTCCTGACCGAAGCGTTCGCCTGACCGCTTCGCTTCGCCTCGACCCTGAACCCGCCGACCAAACCAGAGACATCGGAACCCCACATGGCCGACATCATGACCCCCGCCCTCGGCGAATCCGTCACCGAAGCGACGGTCGCGCGCTGGACCAAGAAGGCCGGTGAGGCGGTGAAGAAGGACGAACTTCTCGTCGAACTGGAAACCGACAAGGTCAGCCTCGAGGTCGTGTCTCCGACCGATGGCGTGTTGTCCTCGATCGGCGCTGAGGAAGGCGCCACCGTGGTTCCTGGAACCGTGCTGGGCGTGGTGACCGAAGGCGCCGCCGCGACCGCCGCTCCGGCCGCCGCCGCGCCTGCCGCTGCTGCTCCGGCTCCGGCCGCTGTTCCCGCGCTGACGCCGGCGCCCGCTCCGGTCGCCGCCGCAGCCCCGGCTGCGACCACCGTCGCCCCGGTCAGCCCGGCCCCGGCCCGCATCGCCGCTGAGAACAATCTGGACCTGTCGAAGGTCGCCGGCACCGGCAAGGACGGCCGGGTGACCAAGGGCGACGCCCTGGCCGCCCTCGAAACCCGCGCCAACGCCCCGGCTCCGGCCGCCGCCCCGGCCGCGCCGCGCGCCATCCATGAGCGCGAAGAGCGGGTGAAGATGACGCGCCTGCGTCAGACAATCGCCCGTCGCCTGAAGGAAGCCCAGAACAACGCCGCCATGCTGACGACCTTCAACGAGGTCGACATGACGGCGGTGATGGCCCTGCGCGGTCAGTACAAGGACATCTTCGAGAAGAAGCACGGCGTGAAGCTGGGCTTCATGTCGTTCTTCACCAAGGCCGTCGTGGCCGCCCTGAAGTCCGTGCCGGACGTCAATGCCGAAATCGATGGGACCGACATCGTCTACAAGAACCACTACGATATCGGCGTGGCGGTCGGCACCGAGAAGGGCCTGGTGGTTCCGGTCGTCCGCGACGCCGACACCCTGAGCCTGGCCGAGATCGAAAAGGCCATCGGCGCCCTGGGCAAGAAGGCCCGCGACGGCCAGCTGTCGATCGACGACATGCAGGGCGGCACCTTCACCATCACCAATGGCGGCATCTACGGCTCGCTGATGTCGACCCCGATCCTCAACGCGCCGCAGTCGGGGATCCTCGGCATGCACGCGATCAAGGAGCGGGCCATGGTGGTGAACGGCAAGATCGAGGTCCGGCCGATGATGTACCTGGCGCTGAGCTACGACCACCGCGTGGTCGACGGCCAGGGCGCCGTGACCTTCCTGGTCAAGGTCAAGGAAGCCCTGGAAGATCCGCAGCGTTTGTTGCTCGAACTGTAGTCGGCCGCCTTCAGGGTTGATCAAGAAAACGGCGTGCGGGCCTGGCCCGCACGCCGTTTCCATGTCTGCCTCTATCCGTCTTCCCAGCGAAGGCCGGGAAGACGGATAGAGAAGGGCCTGCGGCCCTAGTTTTAGGCCTGGGTCAGCTGCCACTCGCCGCGCGTATCCTTGCAGGCGCTGTAGCGCTCCGTGGTCGGACGATCGCCCGAGGTGCTGACCGAGGCGGCGATCACCCGGCAGCCGGGGGCAGGGCCGTAGCCATTCTGGGCCAGCAGCGAGGTCGAGACATAGCCGGCGCCATAGCCGCCGCGGCCGACCAGCAGCCAGTTGCTCGACGGCACGCCGCCCAGGACCTCGACCCGATCGCCGGCCGACAGCTTGCCGACCACCGCCGAACGGGTGGACGGGCCAGCCCGAAGGTTGGCGGTCGAGCGGGCGGTATAGTCGCCGCTCACGGCGTCATAGCTGTCCAGCACCTTGACATTGCGCTCGAAGCGCAGGCCATCGCCGCTCAGCGGCGGGCCGTAGGACGACGACACCACGTCGATCCGGCCCGAGGCCCCGGTGCGCGGGTTGTTCCAGGTCTGCGAGCGGCCCTCTTCCAGGGCGCGCTTGGTGGCCTGTTGGGCCAGGGCGGTGTCGGTCGACTGCATGCGGCAGCCAATATAGGAGCCCGCCGCCGCGCCGGCCGCCGCGCCGACCAGGGCGCCCAGGGTCTTTTCGTTCTTGCTGATCTTGCTGCCCAGCAAAGCGCCGAGGCCGGCCCCGACCAAGGCGCCGCCCTCTTGCTTCTTGCCCGAGCCTTCGCAGGAGAACAGCCCGCCCAATCCTTTGGACTGGGCCATGGCGGGGGCGGGGGCTGCGACAAGCGAGCCGAGCATGGCCGTGACCGAGAGGGCGGCGGCGATTTGATGTCTGGTCATGGGCGATGTTCCTTCGGTTGAAAAGCGTTGAAAGCTTGAGATTGGTTGGCGCGCCTGGCTCTCGTGATACAACTAATCAACGATAAGGGAGGAAGGCACGTGCACGACAAGTTGGACTATAGCTGCTTTGACGTCGAGATCGAGGCGGGTGTCGCCCATCTGATCCTCAAGCGCCCCGAGGCCTTGAACACCATGACCCGCGCGTTCTGGAACGAACTGCCGGCGATCATTCGCGACATCGATGACAACGCCCGCGCCCGCTGCATCGTCATCTCCTCGACCGGCAAGCATTTCTGCGCCGGCATGGACCTGTCGGTGTTCACCGACGGTGAGGGGGTGACCGGGGGAGAACCCGCCGACCGTTTCGTGGCGGCCGAGAGCTTCCGCCGCCACGTGCATCACCTGCAGGACACGTTCAACTGCCTGGACGAGGCCCGGATGCCGGTGATCGTCGCCATCCAGGGCGGCTGCATCGGCGGGGCGGTGGACTTCACCAGCGCCTGCGACATTCGCTACGCCACCGCCGACGCCTTCTTCACGATCCACGAGATCAATATCGGCATGACCGCCGATGTCGGCACCTTCCCGCGCCTGTGCAAGTTGATCCCCGAGGGCTGGGTGCGCGAGCTGGCCTATACGGGCCGGCGGCTGCCCGCCGCGCGGGCGCGTGACATCGGCCTGGTCAACGAGGTGTTCGCCACCCACGAAGAGGTGGTCGCCCACGCCTTGGCCACCGCCCGCGAAATCGCCAGCAAGTCGCCCCTGGCCGTGGCTGGCAGCAAGGTGATGATCAACTACGCCCGCGACCATTCGATCCGGGACGGGCTGGACTATATCGCCACCTGGCAGACCGGCATGTTCTCGCCGCCGCACATGATGGAAGCCTTCCAGGCCAAGGCCCAGGGCCGCGAACCGGTCTATCCCGACCTCGTGCCGCTGCGAAAGCGCATGTAGCTCTGGGGAGCGCTGTTCAGGCCGTGTAACGGTTGTCATCCCGGACAAGGCCCGCAGAGCTGCGGATCCGGGACTGCCGAAACCGCCTGCATTTGACGCCGCGATCAACGCGTCCGTGACCGGCTGAACCAGCTTTCCGCGCGCCTGGACGACGGCGACTGGTTCGACGGGGTCTTCAGCGCTGGCGACCGGATGATGGTGACCGCTCTGCGCAGATTGACGGGATCGGGGATCCTGGAGGCCTGTCCGAATCTGGCGGCCGATGTCGCTCGCGGGGGGGGCGCGGCCCGCCTATCAGCGCGCCTTCACCGCCGCATCGGGCGGCGGATAGCCCGCGAACCCTTCCGGCAGCTCGGCGCTGGTCAGGTCGCAGCCGTCCAGCTTGCAGCGGCCGAGATCGGCGTCGATGAAGCGGGCGCGGCGGGCGCTGGCCCCGGTCAGGTTGGCGTTACGGAGGTTGGCGCGGCTGAGGTCGGTGCGCAGGATCCGGCCCTGGCTGATGGTCAGGGGACCCAGCCTGGCGCCGCTCAGGTCGGCCCGAGCCAATTGAGCGCCGACCAGACGTGCGCCCCGCAGGTCGGCTCCCCGCAGGTTGACGCCCCGCAGGTCGGCCTCGGCCAGGTTGGCGCCTTGCAGATGCACGCCCTCAAGGTCCATGCCGAAGAAGGTCGCGCCCGGCGCCGACAGACCGCTGAGCTTGCGGCCCTTCAATCGCTTCAGCGGCCTGAAATCGACCATCGGGATCCTGGCGGCCGCGCCGTCGCGGCCCTGGGTGGCGATGTGCAACTCGTGCAGTTCGAGAATGTCGTGCAGCGGCTCGTCATCGACATAGATCAGCGGCGGCGGGGCGCGCAGCACCCCCGTCAGGTCGGCGTCCTCGAAGCTGGTCCCGGCCAGGTCGGCGCCGACCAGCACGGCCTTGCGCAATGAGGCCCCGCTCAGGTCGGCGTTGTAGAGATTGGCCCGCGAGAGGTTGGCACCGTCCAGCATCGCGTGGTTGAGCCGCGCGCCCTGCAGGCTGACGCCGGTCAGGTCGGCGTCGGTCAGGTCGGCGGCCCGGGCGAAATCGCCGCTCATCTGGGCGCCGGCCAGGTTGGCGCCGCGGGCCACCGCATGGTCCAACTCGCCGCGCCGCGCGCGGTGCTGGAGGATCTTGAAGCCCTCGGCGGCGTCCTGGGTGGCGGTGACGCCCTCGCGCAGGTCGCAGCCCGACAGGTCGGCCCCCGACAGGTTGGCCCCGCGCAGGCAGGCCCCGCGCAGGTCGCACCGTGACAGGTCGGTTTCGCGCAGGTCGGCGTCGCGCAGGTCGGCTCCGTAGAGGGTGGCGCGGGTCAGGACGGCGCGGGCCATCAGGGCGCCCGACAGCCGTGCGCCCGTCAGGTCGGCTTCCGAAAGATTGACGCCTTCCAGATTGACGTTGTCGAGATCGACATAGGAGAGGTTGGCCCGGGTCCCGCCCGGCTGGCCCTTCAGGTAGCGCGCGTGGGCCTCGACCATGGCCTTCAACGCCCGAAGCGGAAGGGTTCGGATCAGGCCGGCTTGAGCGGAGGGGGCGGCGGCGGACATTCTGGTGGGCTCTTTTCGCCGAACCCTGTCATGTCGGCTTTAAGGAAAGGTTCGATTTGCCCAGAAAAGTCAAAGCCATCCGCGACGTCTGAACCACAGCAGCGGTCCGGCGGCGGCGGCGATCATCAAGAAGATGGCGAACGGGTAGCCGTGCAGCCAGGCGAGCTCCGGCATGTGCTGAAAGTTCATGCCGTAGATCCCCGCCACCAGGGTCGGCGGCAGGAACATCACCGAGAAGACCGAGAAGATCTTGAAGATCGCGTTCTGCTCGATGTTGATAAAGCCTAGCGCCGCATCGAGCAGGAAGGTGATGTTGCCCGACAGGTAGTTGGAATGGTCGGTGATCGACTGGACGTCACGTTGCAGCGATTTGAGGTGGTCGCGCAGTTCCCGGTCGCCCTCGAACTGGTCGGCCAGGCTGGCGAAGCTGAGCAGGCGGGCCAGACTGACCAGGCTGTCGCGAGCCTTAGAATTGATGATCTGGGCCCGGCCCAAGCGGTTGAGGATCGCCTCGAACGCCGCGCCGCGCGGGCGGCTGAAGATGATCCGCGACTGGACCTCGACCTCGCCCGCCGTGCGCTCGAGAATGTCGGCGGTGCGGTCGATCACCGCGTCCAGCAGGCCCAGGAAGGTCTGGGCGCCGCTGGGGCACAGGCTGGGCTGGCGCTCGGCCTGGGCGGCGAACACCGCGAAGGCTTTCGGCTCGACATAACGGATCGTGACCAGCCGCTGGCCGGTCAGCACGAAGGTCACGGGGGCGGCGGTGGGCAGGTCGCTGTCGGCGTGGGCCAGAACCGTGGCGGTCATGAAGGTGCCGCCATCCTCCTGATAGAGGCGCGAGGAGGCCTCGATCTCGGCCATCTCCTCGCGGGTGGGCAGCAGCAGGCCGATCGATTTCTCGACCGCCACTTCTTCGGCGCGGGTAGGATCGACCAACTCGATCCACACCGCGTCGTCGGGCAGCCGCCAGTCGGGCTTTAAGCCGCCCGACTCGAAGCCCGGCGCGCCATGGCGCAGCACTCTCAGCATGGAAGGGTCGCTTTGTTCACGCGCCGGGCATGGCCCAGCGCGCGCCTCAGGTCAACGCGCTTGCGGCTTGTCGTTGTCTTGCGAGGAGGCGATCAGGGCGGCGATGCGGTCGGTCGAATCGGCGGCCTGGTTGATCATGTCCAGCGGCGAGCTGGCGCGGACCGAGGCGGCGACCTGGTTGGCGGCCGACTTGGCCAGCGAGACGGCGGCGTTCTGGGCCAAGGCCAGTTTCGAGGTGGCGGCGGCGATCGTGGTGGCCTGGGCGTTCTGGTAAATGAAGCCGTGGGTCGGATAGACGGTGGTGCCCAGATCTCGAATCGGGTCGTACCAGACCTTCACGGCGCTCCAGTCGCCGGCTGGCGAGACGTCGACCACGGTGACGTCTTTTTCGACTTGGCCGCGGCCGCCGTCGATGATCGACCAGTTGGCGTGGGTCACCTGGATCACCCGGTCGGTCAGCACCTGGCTGACGAAGGCGACGTGGCCAAGGTTCATGCGGGCGGTGGGCTTGAAACAGAGAACGGCGCCGGAGCGGGGCATGAAGCCGGTGTCGTACTTGCCGACCGCCTGGGTCCACCAGGTGCGGGCGTCGCCAAAGATTTGGATGCCCGACATCAGACGCGCGAACGGGACGCACTGCCAATACCCGTCAGCCTGCGCGCCGGTCATCGGCACAAGGCTGATCATGGCGGCCGCGGCCAGGGAACCCCAGAAGGTTCTCGTCCGTTTCGTCATGCTTTGGGTGCTCCCCCGCGTCACTGAGCCAAGGGATAACCCTGACAGACAGATATGAAAAGTCTGTTTATCCGGCGCTAATCGTGGCAGGGCGTCGCGACCGCCAGCCTCGCGCCCAAGCTTTCATGCGTTCGCGGGCCGGTTTCTCGATGAGGTGATACGACATCGCCGACAGCGGGACCAGCGCCAGAACAATCGCCAGCCAAGCATAGAGGGGCAGTTGCTCGCCCTCGATCTTCAAAAGCCTGGCCGCTGCATTGCCCGCCAGGATCTTCCAGGGGATGCAGATCATGTAGGTCGAGTAGCTGATCTCGCCCAAGTACACGAGCGGGGCTTGGGTCGCAAAGCGTGACCCTGCGGCGGCCATGCCCGCGAGGGTGACGATCAGCCCCCCCAGGGTCATGACGATGATCTGGTCCGGGGCGCCGAAATGCACGGCCAGAAGCACGGCGGCGCCCGCGAAACAGGCAGCCAGCCCTGAGAATCGTCCGGTCACGGCGCCGGAGCGCCACAGGGCGTGCAGGGCGCAGCCATAGGCGAAGCACGGCACGATGCGCAGGAACCCCCAGCGGATGGTGGCCTCGGTCAGCGGAAAGCCGGCCAGGGCCTGGAAGGCCGGATAGAGCGCGGCGATCAGGGCCAGGGCCAGGCAAACGGCGACCCGCGGCCGATCCCGCAGCCGCCAGGCGGCCAGGGCGAAGATCGGGAAACTGAGATAGGCGAACCACTCGGCCGAGATCGACCAGGACGGATGGTTCCAGCCGGCCAACGGCGCGAAGCCCCAGGCCTGGACCAGCAGCAGATTGGCGGGCAGGGCGCTCCAGGCCAGCATGTTGTGATCGACGGCGATGCCGGCCAGGCCGGCGGCGGCAGCCATCAGACCCACGCCGACCAGGGTAACCAGATGCAGCGGATAGACCCGCGCCATCCGGTTCCAAAGGAAGTCGCCATAGCGGAACGTTCCCGCGCCGAAGCCCTGCAGATAGACGTGGCAGAGGATGAAGCCCGACAGGGTGAAGAAGGCCTCGACGCCCAGATAACCCTTGCCAATAATCGCCGGCGGGAGGGCCGCCGAGAGGTTTGGCCAGTAGTGATACATCACCACCCAGAAGGCCGCGAAGAACCGAAGGGCCGTCAGGGGCTTGATATTGGCGGCGTCGGGCATCATCTCGACTCTTGGTTTGGCGAAGCCTGGGGGCTTCCGTCGCGTCCCTTGCATGGACGGCGCCTCTTGTGGGGGAGGCGCAGACGCGTTTTCCACACCGAAGTTAGAACGGTACGATGAACGAACTCCTTGACCTCGCCGCAGATCCGGCCGCCTGGGCCGCCCTGGTCACCCTGATCGTCATGGAGGTCGTGCTCGGCATCGACAACCTGGTGTTCATCTCGATCCTGTCCAACAAGTTGCCCGAGGCCGACCGTGGCCGGGTGCGCAAGATCGGCATCTCTATGGCCTTGATCATGCGGCTGGTCCTGCTGTCGACCATCGCCTTCATCGTCGGCCTGGTTCACCCGGTGATCGACCTGGGGATCGTCGGACCGCTGAACGCCCATGGCGAACCCAGCTTCGAGACCGCCTTCTCGTGGCGCGACCTGATCCTGCTGGCCGGCGGCCTGTTCCTGATCTGGAAGGCCACCAAGGAAATCCACCACAGCGTCGATCCGGCCAAGGACGAGTCCGCGCCCGACGTGAAGACGGCGGCGATCTCCAATGTCGGCGGCGCGATCTTCCAGATCATCCTGCTGGACATCGTGTTTTCGATCGACTCGATCCTGACCGCCGTGGGCATGACCGATCACCTGCCGATCATGATCATCGCCGTGGTCGTGGCCGTGGGCCTGATGATGGTGGCCGCCGACCCGCTGGGCAATTTCATCAACAACAATCCCACCGTGGTCATGCTGGCCCTGGGCTTCCTGCTGATGATCGGCGCCGTGCTGATCGCCGAGGGCTTCGGCGTCCATGTGCCCAAGGGCTACATCTACGCGGCCATGGCCTTCTCGGGCGGGGTCGAGGGGCTGAACATGATGTCGCGCAAGAAGGGCGGCGGAAAGGGCCACTAGAGCATTTCCCGACCTGACTGCGTCAGGCCGTGAGCTCTAATCTTTTGTTTTGACGCATTTTTCTTCACGCGAACCAGAACCGCTTCGCTCGAAAAATGCTCTAGCCCCCGTCTTGGCTGGGAACATCTCGGCTGGGGACAGGCCCATGCGCCTGTCCCCAATCCTGCCCGGACCCGCACTTGCGCCCCGGATCTCTACAAGAAGCTGTACGGGTCCACGTCGAACACCACCCGCACCGAGTTCGGGACCTTGGCCCGCGCCCGCCAGGCCGCCAGAAAGCCCTGCAGATCCACTGAGCGATCCGCCCGGACCAGGAACCGCTTGCGCCGCCGGCCGCGCACCAGGGCCAGGGGCGCGTCGGCGGGGCCAAACACCTCCACCCCTTCGGCATTGGGCGTCGCCGCCGCCAGGGCCTGGCAATAGGCTTCCAGGGCGGCGGCGTCCGGCCCCGAGGCGATCACCGCCGCCAGGCGGCCGAACGGCGGCAGGCCGGCCTCCTGGCGCATGGCCATCTCGGCCTCGACGAAGGCGTCGCGGTCCTGGGCCTTCAGGGCCTGCAGCACGCCATGCTCCGGCGCGTAGGTCTGGAGAAGCGCCCGACCGGGCTTCTCGTGGCGGCCCGCCCGCCCGGCCGCCTGGGCCAGCAGTTGGAACGTCCGTTCCCCGGCCCTCAGGTCGCCGCCGCGCAGGGACAGGTCGGCGTCGACCACGCCCACCAGGGTGAGGTTGGGAAAGTTGTGACCCTTGGCGGCGGCCTGGGTGGCCACGAGAATGTCGATATCGCCCGCCGCCATGGTCTCGACCAGCGCCCGCGCCCCGGCCGCGTCGAACACCGTGTCGGACGAGAACACCGCCACCCGCGCGTCGGGCCACAGGTGGCGCGCCTCCTCCTCCACCCGCTCGACGCCCGGACCGATCGACACCAGGCTGTCCTTGGCATGGCAGTGGGGGCAGGCCTCGGGCTTCTTCATCGAGAAGCCGGTCAGGTGGCAGACCAGCCGGCCGGTATAGCGATGCTCGACCAGCCAGCTGTCGGTGTCGGGCGACTTCATCTTTTCGCCGCAAGCCCGGCACAAAACGAGTGGCGCATAGCCCCGGCGATTGAGGAACAGCAAGGATTGCTCGCCGCGCGACAGGGCCAGCGACACGGCCTTGACCAGCGGCGGCGACAGCCAGCGGCCGGGCTCCGGCGGGGTCTCGCGCATGTCGATCAGGTCAATGTCCGGAAGTTGCGCCGCGCCGTGGCGGGCGCTGAGGCGCAGCCAGCGATAGCGACCCTGCTGGGCGTTCCACAGGCTCTCCAGTGACGGCGTCGCCGAGGCCAGCACCACCAGCGCCCCCTCGATCTTGGCGCGGGCTACGGCCAGGTCGCGGGCCTGGTAGATGAAGCCCTCTTCCTGCTTGAACGAGCCGTCGTGCTCCTCGTCGACGATCACCAGGCGCAGGCTTTTGAACGGCAGGAACAGGGCCGAGCGGGCCCCGACCACGATCCGCGCCTGGCCGGTGGCCACGCCCTCCCAGGCCCGTCGGCGCCTGGGCGGCGAGACGCCCGAGTGCCACTCGACCGGCGCGACGCCGAACCGCTGCTCGAAGCGGGCGATCACCGCCTGGGTCAGGGCGATCTCGGGCAGTAGGATCAGCACCTGGCTCTGCGGGTCGGCGGCCAAGGCGGCGGCGACGGCCTCCAGATAGACCTCGGTCTTGCCCGAGCCCGTTACCCCGTCCAGCAGGGCCGCCTGGAAGCCGCCGGCCGCCAGCATCTGGGCCAGTACGTCGGCCGAGGCCTGCTGGCTGGGATTGAGGGTCTGGGCCGGCAGGGAGAGGTCGGGCTGGGGAAAGCTTTGGTCGGGCTCTATCCAGGTCACGGCCAGCGCGCCCTCGTCGACCAGCCCCTTGACCACGCCGGTCGAGACGCCCGCCGCCGTGGCCAGGGCGCCCGAAGCGATAGGGCCAGCCTGGGCGGCGGCCAGCACCTTCAGCCGGGCGGGCGTCATGCGCGCGGGCTGTGTTCCGGTCAACACCAGGGCCTTGTCGGGCTTGGCGGCGGGATGACGCAGGCCGCGCAGGGCCATGGCCAGGGGCCAGGCTGGGATATCGACCGAATAGCGCGCCGCCCAGTCGATGAAGGTCAGCACGCCGGGCGGCAGGGGCGGGTCGTCCACCCGCTCCAGAACCGGCTTGAGCGGCCGGTTCTGACCGGCGCCGTCGCGCATGGCGGTGACCACGCCGCGAATCACTCTTGGACCCAACGGAACGGTCACATGGTCGCCGACCACCAACCCCAGGCCCTCCGGCTCGGCATAGTCGAAGGCCTCGGGCAGCGGCATGGGCAGCAGGACGGAGGCGATGCGGGGCATGGGACCTGACATGGGCGGAGTTCGGGTTCTGCCTTGGAAACGTTCCCAGGTCGAGACGGCGCGTCGTCACCCATAAGCGGCTGTTAACCGAACCTGGGGCTTCATCAGGGTTGTCCCCGCCTGCCCAGCATATGGGGACTCAGTGTGGATGGAGTAGAGCGACCATGACCGACGCGACCCAGGCGATGTCGCCTCATCCCGTCCACGCCGACGCCGTCCGCGACTTCCTGCGCGCCGAGCCCGACTTTCTGCATCGGGATCCCGACCTGCTCAGCGACCTGGGCCTTCGCGCCGACGCCAGCAATGTCGTCGATTTCGGACCCCTGGCCCTGGCCCGCGCCGCCGCCGCCCATCAGCGCGAGGCGGGCGTCCGCCGCGAGATCGAGGCCACGGCCCGCGCCAATTTCTCGGCCCAGGCCCAGACCCACGCGGCGGTGATCGACCTGCTTGACGCTCGCAACCATTCCGATCTCGCCCGGCGCGTCGACGACATGGCCGCCCTGCGCTTTGGCCTGGCCGCCGGCGTGGTGGTGCTGGAAGGCCCTGGCCGCGTGCCGGCCGGCTGGCACGCCCTGATCGACGGCCAGATCGACATGATCATGGGCGACCACGGCGTCGCCCGCATGGGCTTCCACGCCCCGGCCCTGGGCCTGTTCGGCGACCGCCTCGACACCATCAAGAGCATGGCCCTGGTCCGCCTGGCCGTCTGGGAGCCGTCACGCCAAGGCCTGCTGGCTTTCGGCTCGGCCGACCCCGACGGCTTCTCCGCCGACATGGGAACCGAGCTGGTCTCGTTCCTGGCCCGCGTCGTCGAACGCACGGCCGAGCGTTGGCCGGTGCTGTGAGTCCTCTTCTCCTCCCCCGTAAAACGGGGGAGGTGGACGCGAAGTGGACGGAGGGGGCGTTCCCGCCGCCGCAACGCGCCCTCCGTCACGATGCGTATTCGCATCGCGCCACCTCCCCCGCTGCGCGAGGGAGGAAGTGACCCCCCCCAACACCGCCCGCGCCGCCCTGGCCGCCTGGCTCGAGCACCTGGCCCACGAGCGCCGCGCCTCGCCGCGCACCGTGCGGGCCTATGGCGACAACGTGACAGCCTATCTGAATTTCATGGAGCGCCATCGCGGCGAGGCCCAGTCGGTCGCCGACCTCGGCGCGGTCACCGCCGCCGAGCTGCGGGCCTATCTGGCCTTTCGACGCGGCGGTTCCCTCTCTCAAGACGGGGAGGGCCTCTCCTCCCGCTCGCTGTCGCAGAGCCTGTCGTCGATCCGCGCCTTCCACCGCTATCTCGACCACCGGCTGGACACCCCCAACGCCGCCATTGGCCTGGTGCGCGGGCCGCGTATTAAGGTCGGGGCTCCGCGCCCCGTGACCGAGGACCAGGCTCATGGCCTGATCGCCGAGCTCGGCCTCGACCCCGACCGCGACGATTGGGAGGTCGTCCGCGACCAGGCGGTGCTGACCCTGCTGTGGGGCTGCGGCCTGCGGATTTCCGAGGCCCTGTCTCTGCTGCGCAAGGACGCGCCGCTGGGCGAGATACTGCGGATCACCGGCAAGGGCGGCAAGACCCGCATCGTGCCGGTGCTCGACGCCGTGCGGGCCGGGATCGAAGCCTATGTCGCCGTCCTGCCCTTCGCCCTGACGCCCGACGAACCGCTATTTCGCGCCAAGCGGGGCGGGCCGCTGTCGCCGCGCCACGTCCAGGCCACGATGCAGACGTTGCGCGGCCGTCTGGGCCTCTCGGACCGCGCCACCCCGCACGCCCTGCGCCACTCCTTCGCCACCCACCTGCTGGGAGCCGGCGCCGACCTGCGCTCGATCCAGGACCTGCTGGGCCACGCCTCGCTCTCGACCACCCAACGCTACACCCAGGTCGACGCCGCCGGCCTGCTGGCCGCCTATGGCAAGGCCCACCCGCGGGCCTGAGTGGCGGCGATGTGACATTCCGTCACGCGAGCTCGCCCACAGCGCTGCTATTAACCGCGTTTTTACGGCGTTCAGCGCTTGTAGGTTCAAGACCGGAAATCGTCCTCCTTCTCGGACGCGCCCGGACATGGGGTTTGTGATGAAGTTCGACGATCTGAAGATTTCGACCAAGGTGGCCCTGCCGGCCGTCATCCTGACCGTGGTGGCGCTGTCCATCACCGGCGTGGGCGCCTGGCAGGCCAAGAAATCCGAAACCACCACCAGGGTGCTGGTCGAGCAGCGCGCGCCGGCCGAGTTGGAAGCCGCGCGGTTCAACCGCCGCATCACCGGTATCGGATATGCGGCCTATCGCACCGTTTCCAATAGCGGGGCCTCGGCCGAAGCCAAGGAGGCCAGCGGCGAGATCGACAAGGCCTATAAAGACGCCAAGGACAACCTGGCCAATATCAAGAAAGCCGATCCCTCGACCACCAAGGCGGTCGCTGGCTTTCAAACCCGCCTGGACGCCATCTATTCCAGCGCCCGCCAAGGAGCCGACCTGGGTCTTCAGGACGCCAATGACGCCGCAAAGATGGTGATGGGGGTCATCGATCCCGACATCGCCAGCCTCAACAAGGACGTCACCGCCTTCAATAACCACCACAATGACGATACCAAGGCGATGGTGGCCAAGGCCGCCAAGGCGTCGGCCGCGGGTTCGCTGGCGAGCATCCTGTTCGGCGTGATCGCCTCGGCCGCCGCCATGATCTTCGCCCTGTGGATCGGCCGCTCGAAGATCTCGGCCCCGCTGACCAACCTGTCACGCACCATGGAAGTTCTCGCCCAGGGCAGCGTCGATGTCGAAGTCGTCGGCGCCCAGCGCAAGGACGAGGTCGGCGGCATGGCCCGTTCGGTCCAGGTGTTCAAGGACAACGCCCTGGCCCTGCGCACCGCAGAGGCCGCGCAGCAGCGCGTCAGCGCCGAGACGGAAGCCGAACGTCAGCGCAACCAGGAAGCCGCCGAGATCGCCGCCCGCGAACAGGCCTTTGTCATGGAAAACATCGCCACCGGCTTGACCCGCCTGGCGGAAGGCGACCTGACCTATCGCGTCGACGCCCAGTTCCCGCCGGCCTATCAGCGCCTGCAGAGCGATTTCAACGGCGCCATCACCCAGATGGAAGAGGCGATGCGCACCATCGTTCAGGCCGCCAATAGCATCGGCTCTGGCTCCGACGAGATCGCCTCGGCCGCCGACGACCTGTCGCGCCGCAGCGAGCAGCAGGCCGCCAGCCTGGAAGAAACCGCCGCCGCCCTGGACGAGATCACCGCCACGGTGAAGCGCTCGTCGGCCGGCGCCGTCGAGGCCTCGCGCGTCGTCACCTCGACCCGTTCCGACGCCGAACGCTCGTCGGTGGTGGTGCGCGGCGCCGTCGACGCCATGAACCAGATCGAGAAGTCGTCGCAGTCGATCAGCCAGATCATCGGCGTCATCGACGAGATCGCCTTCCAGACCAACCTGCTGGCCCTGAACGCCGGCGTCGAAGCCGCCCGGGCCGGTGACGCGGGCCGCGGCTTCGCGGTCGTCGCCCAGGAAGTTCGCGCCCTGGCCCAACGCTCGGCCGACGCCGCCAAGGAGATCAAGACCCTGATCTCGTCCTCGACCCAACAGGTCGCCTCGGGCGTCAACCTGGTCGGCCAGACCGGCGAGGCCCTGCAGGCCATCGTCGGCAAGGTCAGCGAGATCGACGCCCTGGTCAGCGAGATCGCCGCCGGCGGCGCCGAGCAGGCCACCGGCCTCAACGAGGTCAACGCCGCTGTCAATCAGATGGACCAGACCGTCCAGCAGAACGCCGCCATGGTCGAGCAGTCGACGGCGGCCAGCCACGCCCTGAAGGGCGAGGCCAACAGCCTGATGCAGATGATCGGCCGTTTCCAGGTCAGCGGCGCCCAGGTGGCCCGCACCACCACCACGCGCCGCGCCGCCCCGCCCACCCAGGTGACCCGCGCCCCGGCCCGTCCGGTGCTGTCGCCGGCCTCCTCGGCCAGCCGTCCGGGCGCCAATCCGGTCCGCGCCGCCCAGGCCAAGGTCGCCGCATTCGCCGGCTCGGCCCAGCCGTCCTCGGACGATTGGGAAGAATTCTAGGGTTCAGTAAGCGTACCGCCCTCGCGTGACTGAGGGCGTCTCCTCCCCTCGAGGACTTTTAGGAAGGCCCCGCCGGTTCGCCCCGGCGGGGCCTTTTTAAGTTGGCCCCCGTCACACCGCGAGTTCGCTCACCGGCTTCGCTTCACTGGGGCGACCTTCCCACGGAAGGCGACCTCGCCCCAGATGTGGCATCTAGCTAGCCTCGCTTGGATTTACCCACACAAACTCTCACACTGCTTCTCGACCCTATATCGTCGCTTGATGCCTCGCACACTTGTACCCACACTGGAATTGTGGCAAGCGAGAGATGTGGCAAATTCGGAGCGAGTCGATGACGGATTTGAGGGAGGCAGCTGTAGCTGAATTGGCGGCGCTTGAGCTTTCGCTTGCGTCAGACCCGCGCTACCAAAAAATAAAGGCTATCAAGGATCTCTTGGCTGTTTACGGAGGCCATACACCTGTGTCGGCAACGCCGGCGCCAGTTCGCCCTGTAGCGTACGCAAATGCCGAGGCTCCGGTACACCCCAAGAACGCCCGCTTAGTTTTGAGGCGCTCGAACCCAGACCGCGAGCGCGCCTTGAATGCTGCAGCCGAATACATCGCAGAACGCACGTTACCAACGCGGACGGCGGAAATCCTCACGCACCTTGGCGAGTTGGGCATTCCTGTAGCCGGGACCGTACCTCTAAGTAATCTGAGCGCGATGTTGCACCATTCCCCACTCTTCCAAACCCACGGACGGAGTGGCTGGACGCGAGCAATCGACAACGCTGAGGAAAATGCATCGTTGATGGAGGCAGGTGCCTCGGCCGCCTCTGAAAATGACGATGATGAGGAGGATTATGGGGGTTTGTAACGCCAGCGAAGCGCTGATGGCACAAACGAAAACGACCCAAAGTCCGTGCAAGGACTAAGGGCCGCTCGTGCAATGACTACGACCGAGAAACGGCGATAGACATAGCTCTCCAAGAGCCAAGATCGTCGCACGTCTCGGTCGGTTTTTCAACCCCATTTACCGCGGAGAAAACGCGATGGGACCCGACTACACTGTGCCTGTGCGGAACTACGACCGCATCCGTGACGGCCACCTGGAGCACGTTCGGCGCCACAAGCGTCGCCCGCGCCGGTGGTTCCGCCGTCCGAAACCCTCACACGCTTAATGACCATTGCGCGGCGTTGAAGAAGACTTGAGCACCAAGCCCTTCAGCAGGATAGCCAGCAGAAAAGTGGCGGGGCCCGTTTCCGGGACCCCGCCATGCACCCATTTTAGCTCGCGTGCTCACTACATTTGGACCGCCTAAGCTTGCGTCACCCAGCCCTCGACGCCCATGGCCGCCTGGCGCAGGGCCTCGGAGCGGGTGGGGTGGGGATGGCAGGTGCGGGCCACGTCTTCCGACGACCCGCCAAACTCCATGGCCAGGCAATATTCGGCGATCATGTCGCCGACGCTCGGACCCACCATGTGGGCGCCGAGGATGCGGTCGGTCTTGGCGTCAGCCAGCACCTTCACGAAGCCCTCGGTCTCGTGGTTGATCTTGGCCCGGCTGTTGGCCAGGAACGGGAACTTGCCGACCTTGTAGGCGACGCCCGCGGCCTTCAGTTCGTCCTCGGTCTGACCCACGGTGGCGACCTCAGGCTTGGTGTAGATGACACCCGGGATGATGCCGTAGTTCACGTGACCCGCCTTGCCGGCGATCAGCTCCATGCAGGCGATGGCCTCGTCCTCGGCCTTGTGAGCCAGCATCGGGCCGCTGGTGACGTCACCGACCACCCAGACGCCCGGCGCCGAGGTCTTGAAATGGTCGTTGGCGATCACGCCGCGCTTGTCGGGCGTAATGCCCACCGTCTCCAGGCCCAGGCCTTGGGTAAACGGACGGCGGCCAATGGCCACCAGCACATAGTCGGCCTGCAGGGTCTCGGCCAGGCCGCCGGCGGCGGGCTCGACGGTGACCTGCACCTGCTTGTCGGTCGAGGTCGCGCCGGTGATCTTCGAGCCCAGCTTGAACTTGAAACCCTGCTTGGTGAGGATCTTCTGGAAGGCGGTGGCCACTTCGGTGTCGGTGCCCGGAATGATGCGGTCCAGATATTCGACCACGGTGACCTCGGCGCCCAGGCGCTTCCACACCGAGCCCAGTTCCAGCCCGATGACGCCGGCGCCCACGACGATCAGGCTCTTGGGCACTTCCGGCAGGCTGAGCGCGCCGGTCGAGTCGACGATCCGTTTGTTGTCGATGGTCACGCCCGGCAGCGGGGTGGGCTCCGAGCCCGTGGCGATGACGATGTTCTTGGCCTCGAGCACGGTCTCGCTGCCGTCCTCGGCCTTGACGACCACCTTGCCCAAACCTTCAGGAGTGTGTCCGTCGATGCGGCCCCAGCCCTTGATGTAGTCGACCTTGTTCTTCTTCATCAGGAACTCGACGCCCTTGGTCAGGGCTTCGACGCTCTCGGCCTTCTGGGCCATCATCTGCGGCAGGTTCAGCTTGGGCTTCACCTCGATGCCCAGCTTGGCGAACTCGCCATTGGTCGCGGCGTCGAACATTTCCGAAGCGTGCAGCAGCGCCTTGGACGGCATGCAGCCGACGTTCAGGCAGGTGCCGCCCAGCTTGCCGCGACCTTCGACGATGGCGGTCTTCAGACCCAGTTGCCCGGCGCGGATCGCGCCGTTGTAGCCGCCGGGGCCGCCCCCGATGATGACGACGTCGTATTGAGCCATGGATCTTCGCCTTGAGACGCGCCGCGAATGGCGCCGGACAAAAAAATGGGGCCTGCACCCCGGTTTCCCAAGGGGCGGCGCGCGCGCGTACTTCCTAGCGCCTTCGTCCCAAGGATCAACCCACAGAGCGCTAAAGGCTCAGTTTGCTCGTGTCTTGCTCAAGTCCACCCAGGCGATCAGCAGGCCGACGACCGCCATCACGGCGATGATCGTCAGGTTCGACTGGCGCTGGCCGGGCGGGAAGGTGGCGTCATAGACCGGTCCCTGCATCCACAGCCAGCCCAGGGCGTCGCCGACGTAGGCGATGGCGAACACCAGCCAGGCCCGCCCCTTGGCCAGGGCCAGCCGCCAGGCGGCGACGAAGTAGAGGATGACCACCGCGCACAGCAGGATCACGCGCGGCCAGGACAGGGTGTCCATCAGGGCTTCGTGCGACTTGACGATGTCGGTCAGGACCAGCAGGCGAAGTTTGTAGAGTAGGGTGAAGGTGGCCGGCACGGCGACCATGAGGGCGTACAACGCCACGGCTGCGGCCAATAGCCAGCGTAGATATTTCATCGCGACCTCCCCAGGCTTACGGGGAGGCTAGACCCATGAGCGGGTCTGTGAAAGTCACCACGTGGCGTGATGACCTAGAGGTCCACCACCTCGCACTTCAACCGCTGGCGGATCTCGTCGGCCACGATGGCGCGGTGACAGCAGCGGGCGTCGTCCTCGTAACAGAGCAGGGCGATGCGTTTGCGTCCCGCCAGGTCGATCGCCTCGCCCAAGGCGACCTGGGCCGACGGCTCGGCCAGATGGGCGTGGAAAATCTCGCGCATCTCGTCGGTCCGCCCCGCCCGCGCCGCGTCGCGTCCGGCCTTGGGCGTGCCCAGCGGGCGCAGGTGCACGTAGTCGATGCCCTCGGCCTTGAGGCTGTTACCCAGCAGGGTCTTGGAGAACCCCGCCTTGCGCGACGAGGCCACGGCCCGCACGTCGACGACCGTCTCGACCCCGGCCGCCTTGAGCCGGGCGATCATCCCGGCCTGGGTGTCAGTCTGGTAGCCGATGGTCGCGAGGCGATTTTTCATGGCGGGCTCCATGGACGAGGCAACGCGGCGAGCCTAGTTTAGGCTCCAGTGGCCGCAACGGGAGCTTTTCGCCATGGACGCGGCCGTGTTTCGGGATCCCCGACGACGTTTCATCCCGATCGACAGCCGGGCCGGGGCTGGCGAGATGGCGGTGCTGGAGTTCGGTCCGGCCGATCGCCCGGTCGACGTGGTCTTCGTCCACGCCAACGGCTTCAACGCCCAGACCTACCGCGCCCTGCTGGCGCCGCTGTCGGCGGGCCTGCGGGTGATGGCGGTCGACCAGCGCGGACACGGCTCCAGCCGGCTGGCCGCCGATCCCGCTCGTCGTCGAAACTGGCTGGACCTGCGCGACGACCTGCTGGCCCTGCTGGTGGTGCTCGACCAGGCGCCGGTGGTGCTGGCCGGCCATTCGATGGGCGGCACCGTCAGCCTGCTGACGGCCGCCGAGGCGCCCAAGGCGGTCAGCGGTCTGGTGCTGCTCGACCCCGTGATCATGCCGCGGCTCCTGGCGCTCTACGCCCACCTGCCGTGGACCTCGGGCGCGCTGTGGAAGCGCATGCCGATGGTCCAAGGCGCCCTGCGCCGGCGGGCGGTGTTCGACAATCGCGAGACCGCGTTCAGCGCCTATCGCGGCCGCGGCGCCTTCAAGACCTGGCCCGAGGCCATGCTGACCGACTATGTCGGCGGCGGCTTCAAGGATCGCGACGACGGCGCGGTCGAACTGGCCTGCGCCCCGGCCTGGGAGGCCTCCAACTACAGCGCCCAGGCGCATGATCCCTGGCGAGCAATGGCGCGGCTGCGCTGCCAAGCGCGGATCCTGCGGGCTGAGCGGGGCTCGACCTGCCGGGTCGGCGACCCCGAACGGCTGGCGCGGCGCTATCCGAAGGTGTCGGTCGAGACCGTGGAAGGCGCGAGCCACTTCCTGCCGATGGAACGGCCCGACCTGGTGCGGGAAGCGATCTTCGAGATGGCGACCTAGTGTTGCGTCGCGGTGATTATGACTCGTTGAGCGAGGGCGTGGGATAGGCCTTGGCCATCTTCGCCCGGGCTTGATCGGTGGAGAACATCCAGCGGATTTGGGCTCCACTTTCGGTGCGTCGTCGCTCCCAGGCCCGGACCTCGGTTTCGAGCAGGTCGCGGTTGTCGATCCGGCGGTCAAGACATTGTCGGCGCATGACGCCGATCTCGATCTCAGCCATGTTGAGCCAGCTGGCGTGCTTGGGCGTGTAGTGGAACGCCAAGCGTCGCAAGATCCGACGCGCTTCGGCGGCGGGGAAGGTCTGATAGACGGCCGACGCGGTGTGGGTTGATAGGTTGTCCATCACGACGCGGACCTTGTCGGCGTCGGGATAGTCCACATCGACCAGGTCGCGCATGCAGATGGCGAAGTCCTGATTGGCGCGTCGATCGGTGACCTTGACCTTGCGCCACGACCGGTTGGCGTCGACCATGACAAAGAGGTTGGCCGTGCCGTTGCGCTTGTACTCGGAGTCGTAGCGGTATCGCTTTCCTGGTTTGGCCACGATGGGCACGCTGACCTCGCCAATGAGTTGGATCGGACTTTCATCGAAGCAGACCACCGGTCGCTTGGGATCATGTGGCTCGGCATAGAGCTCGAGGAGATCTTCCATACGGGCGATGTATTCGCCGTCGATCTTGGCGATGCACCACATCTTCTTTTGCCAAGGCTTCAGATCGTTGTCGTTCAACCGGCGGCGGACGGTGTCGCGCGAGACGCTTGGATGTTCGATCACTTCGACCAGGGCGTTGGCCAAAAGCTTCAAAGTCCAGCGGGCGCATCCCTGTGGCGGATCCGAACAGGCCAGCGCCACCAGTTGCGCCTCCTGCTTGCCGCTCAGCTTGCGCGCAGCCCCCGGACGCGGCTCTTCACTGAGGGCGGCCTCCAGGCTGATCTCCACAAAGCGCTTCTTGGTGCGGTAGATCGTCGAGCCGCTGGTCTGCACCGAGGCGGCGATGGCCTCGTCGGTGACGCCGGCGTCGGCGGCCAACAGGATCTGCATCCGTTTGAGCCGCCGCATGGGCAGTTTGCCTCGGCTCACCAAGGCCTGCAGCTCGTCTCGTTCGGCTTGGCTGAGATCGACCCGATACCCTAAGTTCATTCCCAAAGCCCTTCCTGGTGGAAGAGCCCTGGGTGAATCCACAATGAATCAATTGCTTGACCAAAAAGCGCTGGAGCCCCCAGCCCGGTTCACCGCCAAGCAGGGCCAGTACCTCGCCTTCATCTGGGCCTACGCACAGATCAATCGCCGCGCTCCGGCGGAGGCGGACTTCCAGCACTACTTCAGGGTCACCGCCCCGTCAGTCCACCAGATGCTCAAGACACTCGACCGGCTGGGCTTGATCGACAAACAGCCCGGTGTCGCTCGCAGCATACAGTTGCTAGTCCCCCCACAGGATCTGCCGATCCTTGGCATAGAGACCAACCCGTCATAATCAACGCGACGCGACACTAGTTCTTAAAACCCTTTCTCCTCCGGGAGAGGGTCTCAGAAATCACAGCGCCAGCCCCTCGACAGACTTCTCACCCAGCGCCGCGCGCGCCGCGTCCGAAATCGGCACCACCTTGCGCGCGTCGAGGTCGAAGGCGATCGCCACCGCCTCGGAGGTCCCCCAGGGGCGGCCCGTCGTCGGGTCGAGCATCCAGTGGACCACCCGCATGGCGGCGCCCGTCGTGCCGACCAGGCCCGAACGGATCTCTACCCGGTCGCCCGCCCGGGGCCAGGCCAGCTGGGCGATGCGGTATTCCAGCACGGCCCCGCCGACCTGGGCGGGTGGAGATTCGGCGTGTTCGACCACCGTGTCGCGGAAAGGGCCGATGAAGCTGCCGATGCCGTCCGACACGCGGCCGATGAATTGCTCGGCGCGCATGCGTCCGAACACGTCGCAATCGGTGGCGGCCAGGGCGCCCAGGCTGATGCGTTGCAGGCCCAGCGCGTCTGCGCGCGCCAGGCTGGCGGTGGTCTCGATCGGCCCCAGCTCCAGGCTGCGGGCCCGGGCCATCTCCGGAACCTCGACCTTCAGGACCCGCGCGCGTTCCCGGGTCACCGACGGCCACGGGAAGGCCTCGCCCTCGCGCGGTGTGACGTGGGCGACCGTGGTCTGGAACGTGGCGGCGAGCTGGCCAGTGGCGGTGTGGATCAACAGTTGCAACAGCCGAGCCTCGGTGTCGGTGATCTCGATCACCCCGCCCAGCATATGCAGGGTCGCGCCGGCATGGGCCTCGCGCAGGAAGCGGATGTGCTGCTCGCGAACCAAGATCGTGGCGTTGGCATAGGGCGAAAAGGCGTGGGGCAGGGCCAGCTCGGCCGCGAGTCCCGCCAGGCCCTCCATGGCCCGCGCGACGTAGAAGCGCACGTTCATGTGCCCCATCTCGTCGCAGTCCCAGGTATTGACCCCGCCGCGCCAGATCTCGACGCCGGGGTAGGTCTCGGTGGACGTCATGGGGCGGAGTCTCGGCGATGGAACGGGTGGCTGGACCCTAGCGGGGTTCGCGGCCTATTCGCAATCAGGACGGACGGCGCCTTGGATTGGACGGGGACACACACCCATCCGCCGAGGCTGAAAGTCTAACCCCGACAATCCCCGCATAGCCCGTGCGCTTCGATCGTCACCGCCGTCAGGGCGTAGCCCGCGCTCGCCCCGGCGGCGATGATCTCGGCGCTAGCCCTGGGCTCGATCTCTCGGGTGGCGCCGCAACAGTCGCAGATCAGGAAGGCGGCGGCGTGGCCGTCAGCCTCCTTGCGGCAGGCGACATAGGCGTTGAGGCTCTCGATGCGGTGGGCGAAACCCTGTTTCTCGAGGAAGTCCAGGGCCCGATAGACGGTCGGCGGCTTCGCAGGTGGACCATCAATGGCGTAGCTGGCGATCAGGTCATAGGCCTTCACCGGCTGACCGGCCTGGAGCAGAAGTTCCAGCACCCGGCGGCGCGGCGCGGTCAGTCGCTGGTCGGCCGTCGCGCAGCGCGCCTCGGCGGCGGCGAGTTCCACCGCCAGACTGTCGCCGGCGACGCCGTAGTTATGATGATCGTGGTCGCAAGCGGCGTGGGCCATGGGGCGAGAGGTAGAGGTCTGGGACGTTGGACGCAACTCCTCCCCACCGATCCCACAGGGGAAGAACCTTTTCCGCCGGGGCCGGGACCTTGGAGGAGTCGAGCGAATTTCCAGCCTGAATACTCAACCCATTTCCGCCTCCCCGGCCTTGGTCGGGAAGACGGATGTTGGGGTGTCACCCAGAGCTGAAACCAAAACTATTTCGCGAACAGCTTCTGCCACCGGGGCTTTTCGCGGCCCTTCCAGGCCTCGCGGTGATAGGCGTCCGAGGCGATCAGCGGCACCACGGTGGTGGCTTCGGCGAACACCATCTGCTCATAGGTGGTGTTGACCTTGCCCCAGGAGGCGGCCTCCTTCAGCGTCGAGGACGAGCAGGCGCCGTCGCGCACGTCGGCCACGGTGATCTGGATGGCGTACTTGTGCATCTCGGCCTCGACGCCGAGGATCTCGGCGCAGACCACGGTGTCCTGGGCGAAATTCTTGGGCACGCCGCCGCCGACCATGAACAGGCCGGTGGTGCCAGCCGCGATCTTGATATCCGTCAGTTCGCGGAAGTCCGCCACCGCGTCGATCATCAGATAGGGCTGCTTGGCCGCGATGCGTTCCTTCTGGTGCTTGACCAGGCCAAACCCGGCCGAGCTGTCGACGAAGGCCGGGCAGAAGATCGGCACGCCTTCCTCATAGGCGGTCTGGATCAGCGAGCCGGGCTTCTTGGCGTTGCCTTCGCTGAGCCACTTGCCCATTTCCCAGATGAATTCCCGCGAAGAATAGGCGCGCGGCTCCAGGCGGTTGCAGATTTCCAGGATCGTGTGGTCGCAGTTCTGGAGCTCTTCCTCGTCGATATAGGTGTCGTAGATGCGGTCGATATAGTTGTCGCGCAGCACGTTGTCGTCGACCGGGCCGGCGGCCTGGTAGTGCTTGAAGCCCAGGGCCTCGAAGAAATCCATGTCGACGATCGAGGCGCCGGTGGCGACCACGGCGTCGATCATGCCGTTCTGCACCATGTCGCGGTACACATGCATGCAGCCGCCGGCCGAGGTGGAACCGGCCAGGATCAGCCATGGCGAGCAGTCGCGGTCGGCCAGGGCCATGTTGAAGATGTCGGCGGCGCGGGCGGTGTCGCGGCTGGAGAAGCTCATCTTGCGCATGGCGTCGATGATCGGGCGCGCGTCGAAGCTGGCGATGTCGATGTGCTCGACGACGTTCTGGAGTAGCTCGGCCTTGGTGTTGTTCGGAACGGGAGCGTTCATCGCTTCGGTTTCCCTGACTTTGGACGCCCGTCGTTAGAAGTGGCCATCCACCGGGACGGAGCGACCGGTGGGGGCGATAGCATTGGCGCGGACGGACAAACGTCCGGCGAGCGGGTGGGGTTCTAATCTGTTATCGCCAGACACCCAACCCCGTTTTCCCTGCGAAGGCCGCGACCCAGATTCATCCAGAGAGGCTCTGGGCTTCACCTGGGCCCGGCCGGAGTTTGCCCTGAGGCGCGCGCTACGCGCGACCTGAGGGCCGGGGAGACGGCGTTAGAGCTCGAGCAACAAAGCTCAGGGCGGGTTTAGGACAAAACCGCGACGGATCAGCGACGACGGCGCTTCTTGCCCGCCGCGCCCTTGGGCCGCGAGAAGCGGACGATCTTGCGTTCCTCGGCCTCGGGCCGGGGCGTGGGGATCGAGCGCTTGGCCAAGCCGTACATCGAGGCCATCGGGGCGTCCTGTACCTCGACGGTGTCGATCTCGCCAAAGCCGTTGAAGCGGGTCGACATCGCCACGCCGTAAGCGCCCAGCATGCCGATCTCGATATAGTCGCCCTCGTCGATGCTGTCGGGCAGGTAGAAGGGGCCCGGCATGTGGTCGACGCTGTCGCAGGTGGGGCCGTAGAAGCGGAAGGGGCGCAAGGCCTCCTCCGCCGCCTCGGCGCCGTCCCTGCGGTAGGGCTTGACCGGAAAGGGCCACTTCATGTGCGCCGCGTCGAACAGCGAGCCGTAGGAGCCGTCGTTCAGATAGAGCGCGTCGCCCTTCTTCAGCTCGACCTTGACCAGCAGGGACGAGGCCTCGGCCACCAGGGCCCGACCGGGTTCGCACCACAGCTTCGTGGTCTCGTGGACCATCATGTCGTTGAAGCCGCGGTCGATGGCGGCCAGATATTCCGACATGTCGGGCGGCACCATGCCCGGATAGATCGAGGGAAAACCGCCGCCCACGTCGACGACATCGGCCAGCACGCCGGCGCGAACCAGCGCGCGGGAGGCCTGGGCCATCGCCGCCTGGTAGGCGGTGGGGCGCATGCACTGGCTGCCGACATGGAAGGAAACGCCCATCAGGTCCTGGGTCGCGCGGCGGGCGGCCAGCAGCAGTTCGGGGGCATTGTGCGGCTCGACGCCGAACTTGCCCGACAGGCTGTAGGCCGCGCCCTCGGCCTGGACGCCCATGCGGACGATCAGGTTGAGGTCCTTGGCGTTGCCCGTCGCGTCCTGGATCTTGGCAAGCTCTTCATGGGTGTCGAACGAGAAGGTTCGCACGCCGTGATCGAAATAGGCCGCCGAGATCGCCACGCGGCTTTTCACCGGGTGCATGAATGCCATGCGCGAGCCTGGGGCGTGTTCGCCCACCAGCTCGATCTCGTTGAGCGAGGCCACGTCGAACGAGCGGACGCCGGCCTCCACGAGCTCGCGGAGAACCCACGGTGAAGGATTGGCCTTCACCGCGTAAAAGACGTCGCCCTTGAATTCAGCCTGGAACCAGCGCGCCGCTACGGACACCGCGTCGGGTCGCACGAGTGCGACGGGACGTTCCGGTGACCGCTCACGGACCAGGTCCAGGGGGTTATGGTACGTGTGCAATTCACGTAGACCCCTGCAAAAGTTAAACCCAGGCCGGCGTTAGCAGCGCTTATGAGGACTTCGGGTCCGCCGGAGGGAGCGAAATAGGGTCATCGCTCCTTGATGTAAAGAGTGTTTCGGAGGCGGGGGTTCCGGCCGTTGGCAGGTGAATTGTTCCACGGGCCGTCACAAATCCATTGCGTCCGTGCCCCAAACCGACGAACGCACTTCCCTGCGCCAGAAACCTCGTTAAGGATTCGCCCCGACCATGATGTCGGAACCCGTTCTCTCGATCCGCGCCGCCTCCAAGACCTTCGGGTCGCGCAGGGCGCTGGACGCCGTTTCGCTCGATGTGAGTCGCGGCGAGATGATAGCGCTCATCGGTCCGTCGGGTTCGGGCAAATCGACGCTTTTGCGCTCGATCGACGGGTTGCAGACGGTGGATGCCCCTCTGAACGGCAAGGAGGGCGAGGGCGTGATCACCGCGTTCGGCGGCCCGGTGCAGGCCAAGGGACGGGTCAGCGACCATGTCCGCAAGGCCCGGGTTCGCATCGGCTTCATCGCCCAGCAGTTCAATCTGGTCGGACGCCTCTCGTTATTTACCAACGTCGCCCTGGGCTCGCTGGGGCGGATTGGTCCGGTGCGCGGTTTCTTCGGCGCCTGGCCGGCCGAGACGCGGCTGGCGGCCATGGCGGCCCTGCACCGGGTCGGCGTCGCCGACTATGCCGCCCAGCGCGCCAACACCCTGTCGGGCGGCCAGCAGCAGCGCGGCGCCATCGCCCGGGCCCTGGTCCAGAAGGCCAAGATCATCCTCGCCGATGAACCGGTCGCCTCGCTCGACCCCGTCTCGGCCCGCAAGGTCATGGAGATCCTCCGTGATCTGAACAAGTCCGATGGCCTGACCGTCGTGGTCACCCTGCACCAGGTCGATTACGCCCTGCGCTATTGCGACCGCGTGGTGGCGCTGAAGGCCGGCCAAAAGGTCTATGACGGCCCGACCGACGGTCTTGACCGCGCCAAACTCATCGACATTTACGGCCCGGAATTCGAGGACGTATTCTGGGAAGGAGCTCCGCAATGATCCGCTGCCGCACTGCTATGGCCGGCCTCGCCGCCGCTGTCGCCACCCTGGCCCTGGCCGGCTGCGCGCCGAAATCCGAGGTCCCCAAGGCCAAGGACACCATCACCTTCTCGATCCTGTCCACCGAGTCGGCCCAGAACATGGAGGGCTACTGGAAGCCCATCCTGGCCGACATGGAGACGTCGACCGGCATGAAGGTGAAGCCGTTCTTCTCGTCCAACTATTCGTCGCTGATCGTCGCCATGGGCGCCAAACAGACCGACGTCGGCTGGTTCTCCAACCAGTCGGGCCTGGAGGCCGTGCGCCGCTCGAACGGCGAGGTCTTCGCCCGCACCTTCGACCCGTCGGGCGTCGACGGCTACAAGTCGGTGATCATCGTGCCGGCCGACAGCAATCTCACCGTCGAGGGGCTGCTTAAATGCGACAAGACCCTGAACTTCGGGATCGGCGACAAGAAATCGACCTCGGGCACCCTGGCCCCGATGACCTATCTGTTCATCCCGGCCAACAAGAAGCCCGAGACCTGTTTCAAGACCGTGCTCAGCGCCAGCCATGACGCCAATCTGTTCGCGGTGGCCAATCACAAGCTGGACGCCTCAACAAACAACTCCACCGCGCTGGGCCTCAACCGCCTGGCCAAGGGCGGCGCCCAGGCCAACAAGGTCAAGGTGATCTGGGAGTCACCCACCTTGCCGGAAGACCCCATCGTCTGGCGCAAGGACCTCGACCCAGTGATCAAGGAAAAGCTGCGTCAGTTTTTCCTGACCTATGGCCAGGGCGACACTCCGGCCGCGGCCCAGCAACGCGCCAATCTCAAGCGCCTTAGCATGGGCGGCTTCAAGGCCGCCGATGACAGCCACTTGCTTGTGGTGCGCGAAATGGAAGCCCTGGAAAACGTCGGCCTGGCCCGCGAAGCCGGCGATCCCGCCAAGCTGGCGGCCGCCGAGAAGACGCTGGCAGGCATCAAGGCCGAGCGCGTGATCGCCGACGGCAAGGCCGGCGTCTCCGCCCCGGCCAACTGATCGCCCAATGTCCAACACCGCGATGAGCGCCGTTCCCCCGCCGCCGAGCAAGCCGATCTCGGCGCGGGCCTTCGACGTCCTGCTGTGGGGCGGCGTCATCGCCTTGCTGGTGATCAGTTTCAAGCCGGCCGAAATCGACAAGTTCCCGCAACTCTTCATCGAAGCCGGCAAGATGCAGGAGTTCGGGCGTGGCTTCTTCTCGCCGTTCGTTGATCGCCAGGCGTTTCTGGCCGCCGACTGGCCCCTCTATATCGGCAAGATGTGGCAGACCATCCAGATGGCGCTGTGGGGCACGGCCCTGGCGATCATCGTCGCCATCCCGCTCGGTTTGCTGGGCGCGCGCAACATCAGCCCATGGTGGATCCAGCAGCCTGTTCGCCGCCTGCTCGACATCATCCGCTCGTTGCCCGACCTGGTGGTGGCGCTGATCTTCATCACCGCCGTGGGCCTTGGTCCCTTCGCGGGCGTCATGGCCCTGATGTTCAATACCGGCGGCGTGCTGGCCAAGCTGTTCGCCGAGGCGGTCGAGTCGATCGACAAGGGCCCGGTCGAGGGCGTGCGCGCCACCGGAGCGGGCAAGCTGCAGGAAGTGGTCTGGGGGGTGATCCCGCAGGTCGCGCCGCTGTGGACCAGCTATGCGCTCTACCGCTTCGAGTCCTCCAGCCGTTCGGCGACGGTCCTGGGGCTGATCGGCGCCGGGGGTGTCGGCCAGGTGCTGCTGGATTCGATCAACGGCTTCCAGTACGACCAGACCGGCTGCATCGTACTGGTCATCGTGGTGGCCGTATCCTTGATCGACCTGCTGTCGCAGATCATCCGCACACGGCTGCTGTAGGCTTCCTCTATATCCTTTCATCCCGACAAAAGTCGGGACCCAGCTGGAATGGCTTTGGGGCTTACGCCAGGCGCTCTGAGTCCTTCCAATCATCCACACCGCGCTGGGATCTGGGTCCCAACATTCGCCGGGATGAGCGGAATTTGGAGGGCGGGGCGATCAGAAAACCCGCCCGTGAACGGACGATGCCGCGTCCGATCCTGTGGCCCTCTGGCAACAGTTAACACCTTGAAAAGCCGTGTCACGCAGCTGTCATCAAAGGGTGGCGGAACCGTCACGGGTCCCCCGTAAAGCGCTCCTACCTGATCCGGACCAACGGACAGGGGGCAAAGCCTAAGGGGATTTCTCACATGCGGATCAAGACCTCGCTGGTCAGTGGCGCGGCGCTGGGCGCCATGCTCGCCTGCGGCCTCGGCGTCGCGGCTCACGCGCAAGACACCACGGTCGCCTGGAAGGGCGCGCCGCAATGGACCAATGACGACGTCTATTTCAAGGTCCGCGGTCGGATCCTGCTCGACGGCGTGTTCCAGGACGTCAATCGCAACGGCGCGGCCACCGACTACAAGACCAGCAACATTCGCGGTCGCCAGGTGTTCCTCGGCGTCGAAGGCAAGCTGAACAACGCCATCGCCTACAAGGCCGAAGGCGGTGCGGTGAACGGCGGCGGCTGGTCCTGGGACGACGTGGTCATCGAGCTCAAGCCGACCGAGTTCAGCTCGATCCTGTTTGGTAACATCAAGGCCGCCGGCCTCGAAAACCTGACCTCCACCCGTTTCACCACCTTCATGGACCGCGGTCCCTATGGTGACTTCGGCGTCGACAGCTACCTGCTCAGCGTCGTCGGCAAGGTCAATGGTCCCAACTGGAGCGTCACCGGCGCCGTCCAGGGCGACAGCATCAACAACGCTGACATCAATAACACCGCCGCCAGCCTGACCACCAACCAGAACTCCAACGAGCGTCTGGGCTTCACCCTTCGCGGCCATTACGCCCCGATCCTGACCGACACCGACAAGGTCCACCTGGCCCTGTCGGCCCGCAGCCGCAACCACGGCAACGAAGCCGCCTTCGCCTATCAAGGCCGCACCGACACCAACTACGGCAACTCGGGCCGTTACTACAGCACGGGCGCGATCGGCGACTCCGACCAGACCTTCGCCGCCGAAGGCGCCTGGATCCACAACAACCTGTCGATCCAGAGCGAATTCTCGGACATCAAGGTCAAGCGTCTGGCCACGGTGGCTCCGGGTTCGAACGCGGACATCAAGGTCGGCTACGCCTTCGTCAGCTTCTGGCCGACGGGCGAGACCCGCAACTACGATCCGGCCGCTGGCGAAATGAAGCGTCCGAAGATCCTCAACCCGATCACCGCTGGCGGCTTCGGCGGCGTGGAACTGGGCCTGCGCTACGACTATGCCGACCTGAACGACGCCTACGACACCGCTTCGACCGCCGCCGGTCGGACCCTGTCGCAAGACGCCGGCAAGTACACCGCCTGGACCCTGGGCGTGAACTACTACCCGACCGCCTATGTGCGCTTCATGGCTAACTACACCGACGGCTCGGTTGACCCCGTCGTCGTCGGCCGCGGTTCGGACATCAAGCAACTGCAGTTCCGCGCCCAGCTGGACTTCTAAGACCGACGGGCCGGCCGCCAGGCCGGCCCGTCTTCCTTTTCAGCACTTGAGACTTCCAGGAGTCCTCCATGAAAAAGCTGCTTTCCTGCGCGGCCGCCGCCGTCGCCCTCTCGGGCTTCGCCGCCGCCCCCGCCTTCGCCGCCCGTGACTATGTCTGGGCCGCCGGTTCGTCGACCGTGTTCCCGTTCGCCACCCGCACCGCCGAAAACTTCGCCAAGAAGTCCGGCAAGAAGGCTCCGAAGGTCGAAAGCCTGGGCACCGGCGGCGGCATCAAGCTGTTCTGCTCGGGCACGGGCGAAGGCTTCCCCGACATCGCCAACGCGTCGCGTCCGATGAAGAAGTCGGAATTCGACGCCTGCGCCGCCAAGGGCGTCAAGGACATCGTCGCCATCAAGGTCGGCTTCGACGGCATCGTCATCGCCACCGACAAGGACGGCGCCGACTACAATTTCAAGACCGAGCACCTGTATATGGGCTTGGCCAAGACCGTGCTGAAGGGTGGCCAGTTCGTCGCCAACCCTTATCACAACTGGGATGACGTCGGGGCCGGCCTGCCCGGCAACCGTATCCAGGTCTATGGCCCGCCGCCCACCTCGGGCACCCGCGACGCCTTCGTGGAACTGGCCATCGAAGCCGGCGCCCGCAAGTTCCCGACCGCCGACGCCCTGCGCTCGGACAACGAAAAGAAGTTCAAGTCGCTGGTCGATCCGCTGCGGAACGACGGCTGGATCGACGCTGGCGAGAACGACAACGCCATCGTTGGCACCCTGACCAAGACCCCCGGCTCGCTGGGCGTCTTCGGCTGGTCCTATCTCGAAGAGAACATGGACAAGATCAAGGGCTCCTCGGTCAACGGCGTGCGTCCCTCGCCCCAGACCATCGCCGACGGCTCCTACCCGCTGTCGCGTAGCCTCTACATCTACGTCAAGAAGGCCAATATCGGCGTGACGCCGGGCCTGGCCGAGTTCGTGACCGAGTTCACCTCGGATGCGGCCACCGGTCGTGGCGGCTATCTGCAAGGCCGCGGCCTGATCCCGCTGCCCCCCGGCCAGCACGAAGCCCAGAAGGCCGTCGGCAACAACAAGACGACGATGCCGCGTCCGGCTCTGTAAGCCGGCTCTGTAAGCCGGCTCTGTATGAGCGGGGCTTCGAGGCGCCTGTCACCAGGCGCTCCGAGCTTAAACAAGACAGCGCCGCGGTCCCCAGTGGGCCGCGGCGTTTTCTTTTGTATAGTGGGGGGATCGCGGCCTGCCCGGCCGCTTCACCCGCCCAGGGACCATGATCCTCCTCGCGCTCGTCGTCGTCTTCTTCCTCGTTCTGTTGAACGGGGTTCTGTCCATGTCCGAACTTGCGGTGGTGTCGGCCCGCCGCGCACGGCTCCAGACCTTCGCCGACAGGGGCGACAAGGGCGCCAGGCTCGCCCTGGCCATGGCCGAGCACCCCACGCGGTTCCTGTCGGCCGTGCAGGTCGGCATCACCTTGATCGGCATCCTGGCCGGCGCCTATGGCCAGGCCACCATCGCCGGAGCGCTTGACGTCTGGCTACACGACAAGCCCGTCGTCGGCCCCCATTCCGAGGCTATCGCCACCACCCTCGTCGTCATCGGCCTGACCTACGTCTCGGTGATCCTCGGCGAGCTGGTGCCCAAGCGCCTGGCCCTGCTGTTCCCGGACGTCATCGCCCGCCGCATGTCGCCGTTCCTGGCCTTGATGGCCACGGTGCTGCGCCCATTCGTCACCGTGCTCACCGTCTCGACCGCCGCCATCCTCAAGCTGATGGGCGTGCGCGACGAGCGGACCAATGACATGACCGCCGAAGAGGTCGAGACTGTGCTGGCCGAGGGCGCCGACGCCGGCTTGATCGAGCCCGAGGAGCGGGCGATGATCAATGAGGTCATGCGCCTGGGCGACCGGCCGGTCCGCGTGGCCATGACCCCGCGCCGCGACCTGTTCTGGATCTCGCTGTCCGACACCCAGGAAGAGATCCTGGCCGAAATCCGCGCCTGCCCCTATTCGCGCATTGTGGTGGCCAGCGAGGACGATCTGGACGGCGAGATCGGCGTGATCCTCAAGAAGGACCTGCTGGACGCCTGCCTGGGCGGCGCCGAGATCGACATCCGCAGCCACATCCAGCAGCCCATCGCCATTCCCGAGACCATGTCGCTGCTGCGGGCCATGGCGGTGTTCAAGCAGACGCCGCTGCACATGGCCTTGGTGGTCGACGAGTTCGGCTCGATCCAGGGGGTGATCACGCCTTTGGATCTGCTGGAAATGATCGCCGGCGACTTCCCCGAGGACCACGACGAGACCGAGACCCGCATCCTGCGCCGCGAGGATGGCACCTGGCTGGTCGACGCCCGCGTCGACATTCTCGAGCTCAACGACGCCCTGGGCGAGAACTTCGAGGCCGAGGGCGGCTATCACACGGTGGCCGGCCTGCTGCTCGACCGGCTGGGACGGATCCCCCGCGAGGGCGAGATCGTCGAGCTGGGCGGCTTCGACGCCGAGGTGGTGGATATGGACGGCTCGCGGATCGACAAGGTGATCCTGCGGTGCGTGCCGGTGAAGGGGGAGTAGGGGGATGTCGTTGAGCAACGATGTCTCACGTCGGTGAAGAGCCTGACGATAGAGATCGGCGGTTGGGCAGCCGTTATCTTGATGAGCGCAGGCGCCGGCCTGTTCATATGGGCCTTCGGGAATCGGCATCAGATGGCGTGGGAGTGGGCGCAGGAAGCCGGTGTCGATCTTTCGATTTGGCTTCGGCTCGCAGCCGTATTCCTGATTGGTGGACTATGTCTCTTGGCGATCACCAAGCTGCCGGATCGCAAGTAGAGCAGTTGGACAGGCCGTTCATCCGCCCCGGATGGGGCCGCACCTTAAACCCTTGGTGGATCGGAGCTCTGGCGTCTGGCCGGGTCAGGGACGACGCGAAGCGTCGCCGCGACGCGGACGCCGGAGGCGGTCCTTGACGCGGCCAGACGCCAGAGCATGCTCGCCATCAAGGTTTCCCGGGCGGGGCCTTGCCGAGGCGAGCAGTTCGTGAAAAGGCGCGGCTTCGGATGTGGGATCACATCCACTTGCCCCACCTGACGGCTTCGCCGTCTGGCGCGGCGAGGGGACGGAGCCTCGCGCACCTGGAACTCTTCCCCCTATGGGGGAAGACGATCGCGAAGCGATCCGTAGGGGCAAGAGCGTGAGCCGCTGACCAAAGATCCCAAGTTGCGCCCTCGCCGCCGCGCCCCTAGCTTCGCCGCAAATCCACCACGGAAAACCCGATGACCGATCCTGGCCCCTGGGGCGCCCCGCCGCCTCCGGCCAAGCCCGCGCACGCGCCGCCCGCCTCCTGGCGCCGCCGGCTGCTGTGGCTGGTCTTCGTGATCGGCGGCGGCGCGCTGGCGGCGATCCTGCTGCACGTCGCGCCCTGGGCGCTGCGCACCGGATACGACTGGACATTCGTAGTGATGTGGGGCGGTTTCCTGCTGCTGATGTCGCTGGGCCTGATGACCGCCCGTCGGGGCGACATCCTCAAGGGCGTCAGCCATGCGGCGATCTGGCTGGCGGTCGTTGGCCTGCTGGCCTTCGGCTACCTCTACCGCGCCGAACTGGCCGAGGCGCCGCTGCGCCTGCGCATGGCCCTGAACGTCGGGGCGCCGGTGGCGACGGGAGAGCGGGAGCTGCGCGTGGCCCAGACCGAGGGCGGGGCCTTCGTGATCGTGGGCCAGGTCAATGGCCAGCCCGTGCTGTTCATGGTCGACACCGGCGCTACGGACACCGTGCTCAGCCCGGCCGACGCCAGGCGGGTGGGGATCGATGTCGAGCATCTGAACTACGACCAGACCGCCGAGACGGCCAATGGCCTGGGTTCTGGCGCGGCCTGGACCGCCGATCGCCTGGCCGTGGGAGGCCTTGAACTCGGCGCCTTCCCGATGGTGGTCAACAAGGCCCCGATGGGCGGCTCTCTGCTGGGGATGAGTTTCCTGGACGAGCTGGCGTCGTTCGAGGTGCGGGATCGGACGCTGATCCTGCGCTGGCGGGAGGGCGCGGGATCACACCCACTTGCCCCCATCTGACGGCTTCGCCGTCTGTCCGCCCCCATAGGGGGCGAAGCCCCGCGCGTTAGGCTCTTCCCCCTATGGGGAAAGACGGTCGCGCAGCGACCCGTAGGGGGCAAGGGCGTGAGCCGCCTAGGCCGCCGGCCTACGCCGCAGCCGCGCCAGCCGTCGCAGCCGCCGCCAGAACCGGGTCTTTTCCGGCTCCGGATAGGGCTGGAGGTTCTTGAAGAACTCCTCGGCGCACGCCCGCCACGAGAAGCCCTCGGCGAACTTTCGCACCACCGCGTGGTCGAGGTCCAGGCACGCCAGGCACGCCTCGCGCAGGCCGTCGGTCTGGCCCGGCGCCAGCATGCCGGCCCCCGAGCCGGGGATGATGTCGATGGGCCCCGGGGCCGAGAAGGCCGCGACCGGCACGCCGGCGGCCATGGCCTCCAGGATCACCAGGCCGAAGGTGTCGGTCAGGGACGGGAAGCAGAACACGTCGGCGCAGGCGAAATAGCGGGCCAGCTCCTCGCCGAACTTGGCCCCGGCGAACACCACGTCGGGATATTTATCGGCCAACTCCTCGCGCTGCGGGCCATCGCCGACGATCACCGTGGTGCCGGGCAGATCCAGGCCGGCGAAGGCCTCGATGTTCTTCTCGACGGCCACGCGGCCCACATTGAGGAAGATCGGCCGCGGCATCCCTTCGAACACGTCCGGCTCGCCGGGCTCGCGCGGCTTGAACACCTCGGTGTCGACGCCGCGCGTCCAGGGCGAGATGTTGCGAAAGCCGTGACGGATCAGCTCGTCGCGCATGGTGGGGGTGGCCACCATCAGCCGGCCCGACGGCTTGTGGAACCAGCGCATGTAGGTGTAGCCGGCCGACAATGGCAGCGGCAGGCGCGCCGACACATACTCAGGGAATCTTGTGTGATAGCTGGTGGTGAACGGCAGCTTCCACTCCAGGCAGATGCGGCGGGCGGCCAGGCCGATCGGACCCTCGGTGGCGATGTGGATCGCCTCGGGCTCGAACGACTTGAAGCGCTCCATCACCGGCTCATAGGCGCCGATGGCCAGCTTGATCTCCGGATAGGTCGGCAGCGGGAAGGTGGGGAACTGGTCGGGACTGACGACATCGACCTCATGGCCCATGGCTTTCAGCTCGCCCATCACCTTGGTGAGTGTGCGAACCACGCCATTGACCTGCGGTTCCCAAGCATCGGTGGCAAGTAGTATCCGCATCAGGCGGCGGCAGGCTCCGCAAGAGGGGGCTCGAAGGAGAGCGCCCGCGCCCGATCGATCACCGACCAGGACCTAAGCTTGGACCATTCCAATATTTCGAGCCGTCCGTCCATATGTTCCACGAGCGCGGTGCAGCTTTCCACCCAGTCGCCGTCATTGACATAGAGCACACCGTCGATCTCGCGCATCTCCGCCTTGTGGATATGTCCGCAGATGACGCCGTCGACGCCGCGCCGGCGGGCCTCGTCGGCGACCGCGGCCTCGAAATTCTCGATGAATTGCAGGGCGTTCTTTACCTTAACCTTCAGATAGGCCGAGAGGCTCCAATAGCCGAAACCCATCCTGCGACGCGCGCGGTTCAGCAAGGTGTTCAGCATCAGGACGGTTCTATAGGACCAATCCCCGAGGAAGGCGAGCCACTTGGCGTGCTGCACCACCCCGTCGAACTCGTCGCCATGCACCACCAAATAGCGCTTGCCGTCGGCGGCCTCGTGGATCACGTCGCGGGCCACCACCACCCCGCCGAAGTGGGTGCCGCAGAAGTCGCGGATGCGGTCGTCGTGGTTGCCGGGGATGTAGATCACCTCGACGCCCTTGCGGGCCAGGCGCAGGATCTTCTGGACCACGTCATTGTGGCTCTGCGGCCAGTACCAGCCGCTGCGCAGCTTCCAGCCGTCGATGATGTCGCCGACCAGATAGAGCCGGTCGCATTCCACGTGGCGGATGAAGTCGAGCAACAGCTCGGCCTGGCAGCCGCGGGTGCCCAAGTGCACGTCGCTGATGAAGATCGAGCGGTAACGTCGAATTTCGATGTCGGTGTCGGTGACCATGGCTTGCCCCTCAAGCGGTTGCCCCAAGCGGGGTCCCAAGCGGCGCCCATGGCCTTCACCGAACGGTCCGCCCCCGGACCGATCGCGACCAAGGCGAGCACCTGCGGCGATTAAGCTGATTGCATGTCGCTTTGATGAAACCACCCGAATGCATGGGCCCGCGTAACGCCGCGTCGCAGCAACGCCTGGAATTTCACCATCGGATAAATCTTCCGCGACAAGGCCCAGCCTAGGGGCGATGGGCTGTTGCGGTGCAACATCCGTTTGACTAGATCAATGGCCATGGACGCCGCCCGCCTCGCCAAGGATACGCCCAAGTCGTTGAAGACCCGGGCGCGGATTCTCGACTGCGCCATGCGGCTGATCGCTGAGCTGGGCTACCACGCGGCCAGCAATCCCGTGATCGCCGAGGCGGCCGGCTTGACGCGCGGGGCGATGCTCTACCACTTCCCCACCCGCGAGGCCCTGGTCGAGGCCGCCGTCGCCCATGTCCAGGCCGAGCGCTCGACCCTGTTCCGCGCCGCCGCCGACACCCTGCCGTCCGGCGCCGACGTCACCGAGCACGCGATCGACTCCTATTGGGACCTGCTGCACAGCATCCCGTTCATGGCCTTCGCAGAGCTCGAACTGGCCGGCCGCACCGACCCCGCCGTCCAGGCCTTGCTGGCCCCGGCCCAGGCCGAGTTCGACCGCGCCCAGGCGGGGGACCACTTCCTGAAGATCCTCCACGCCGGGGCGGGGCCGCGCTTCCAGGCCAGCCGGGATCTGGCGCGGTTCATGCTGGAGGGACTGGCGCGCAGCACCCTGACCTATGACGGCGACGGACGGCGCGAGCGGCTGCTGATGCTGATCAAGCGGGCGACGCACATGCTGAACCGCAAGGGGGATGTGCAGGATCTGTGGCCGGATTAGGAGCCAATTCCCGCTTTCGACCCTTTGCGGACCTGAGAATGAGGCCGCTTTGGCTGCCGCCAAACAGGTCGCCATTTCGCGCTTCAACCGGTTGAAGGCACGGCGACGGGCGTCAATGGTCAATGCTAGGAATGGAATACGCCTCCCTTGCAACGCAAAGCTTCATCACCACCTGCTGCTTAGGGAGCTCGACCATGATCATCCTGACCCTACTTTTCGCGATGACATTCGGCCTTGTGCTGTCCGGCAGGGGCACGTGGCTTGGCGATGCGCTTTACAAGGCCTTGGTGGAGAGGCCTGCGGAAAGCCTAAATCGGGGTCCGATTGCCGTGGCTGCGTATGTGGCCGCGGCATTGATGCTTGCTGGTTTCGCGGTCGTGGCGCCCGAACTCATTCCGTTGGCGGCGGCAGTCGATTTCGCGCTTGCTGTTGAACTTGCGGCCCTTGTGTTTGTGGCCCGCGCCAGCAGTTGGACAGGTGTTGCGCGCCGATTTGTATTGAGCCAGCCGAGACAGCTCGCAAGCGGGCTGTTCCGACCCTCTTCGCGCACTCGCCAGCATCGGCCGAAGCGTAAGCGTCAGAGCTGTGCTCAAAACGACCCAGAAGCGTGGCCACTGGCCTTCGCTTGAGGGCTGATGTCCGCTTCCCACCCTTCTCAGCCCTTCGGAACGCCCGCTTCCTGGCGCAAGCCCACCATCCGCCCCGGATGTGGCTGCGCCTTAAACCCTTGGTGGATCGGAGCTCTGGCGTCTGGCCGAGTCAAGGACGACGCTCTCGCGTCGCCGCACGCGGCGGCCCTTCGGGCCGTCCTTGACTCGGCCAGACGCCAGAGCAAGCTCGCCATAAAGGTTTTAAGGCTCGGCCTCGCCGACGCGGGCGGAGGTGGAGGGGTGCGAAGTTTAGCGTGGGATCACACCCACTTGCCCCCACCTGACCGCTTCGCGGTCTGTCCGCCCCCATTGGGGGCGGAGCCTCGCGCCAGCGCTGGTGGCTGAGCTCTTCCCCCCATGGGGGAAGACGATCGCGGAGCGATCCGTAGGGGGGCAAGGGCGTGAGCCGCCGCGCCTAAATCCGCCCGCGGCGCCCGCCCTTGAGCTTGTCCAGCGCCCGCCGGGCGATCTCGG
This sequence comes from Caulobacter sp. DWR2-3-1b2, assembly GCF_049896345.1. Lineage (NCBI taxonomy): Bacteria > Pseudomonadati > Pseudomonadota > Alphaproteobacteria > Caulobacterales > Caulobacteraceae > Caulobacter > Caulobacter sp. DWR2-3-1b2. The sequence continues at coordinate 1,082,799 of NZ_JAFCUC010000001.1, forward strand.
CCTGGGCCGCGACCGGGGCGAGGACGGTTTTCGCCTCCTCCCAGACGGATCCCAGGCCGGCCGCCGCCGGCTTGGCGCGGGGCGTCGGCACGATCAGCGCCACCTTGCGGGCCAGGGTGGCCAGGTCGCCCAGGGCCTTGGCCCGTTCGCGGACCCGGCGGATTTCCGCCGGGTCGTCGCTGGAGTCGAGGATCGCCCAGGCGGCGTCGAGGGCGGCCATGAGCTTGAGTTGCAGGGCTTGGCGCCAGGCGGGGATGTCGGTTTGGGTCATGACCCTAGAATGCGGTCATCCCGCAGGGGTGAGCATCGGAAACCTGCGTTTTTGTGTAAGTAACCGGATTCGTTACAGTCTGTTGCGCGAAGCCTGGGGATAGAGTGTCGTGCGACGGCGGCGGACAGGCCCATGGGCCTGTCCGCAAACGGGGACGGAGGCTGAACAACGCCAGCCCTGTGGATAACTCTTATCCCGTCGCGATCGGCAGGGCCGTCGTGAACTTGATCTGCTCCATGGCGAAGCTCGACGACACGTCGGTCAGCGGCGCGGTGGCGATCAGGCGGCGGTAAAAGCGGTCATAGGCGGCGATGTCGCGGACCACGACCTTCAGCAGATAGTCGACGTCGCCGCTCATCCGGTAGAACTCGACCACCTCGGGCAGGGCCTTTGCCCCGGCCGCGAAGGTCGCCAGCCAGTCATCGTCGTGGCGGCCGGTCTTCACCGCCACGAACACCGTCAGCGACAGGTCCAGGGCCTCGCGGTCGATCAGGGCGACGCGGGCGGTGATCACCCCGCTGTCCTGCAGTCGCTTGACCCGCTTCCAGCACGGGGTTTGGGACAGCCCGACCCGCTCGGCCAGTTCGGCGATCGGGACGGTGGCGTCCTGCTGCAGGATCGCAAGCAGTCGGCGATCGATCTGATCTAGTGAGGTCATTCTTCAAACATGCCTATCAGGAGAACGAAATTCTCCTTTAGTGCCACGACGAGTGATCTGGGACGATGTCATTCTCGGCAAATCGAGGATCATGGGGCGACTCATCCGGGGACCTTCCATGTTCGACGCCTTCACCCGCCATCCGCGCTCGGTCGACGAGACCTATGGCGAGCACATGGCCATGGCCTGGAGCTTCGCCTTCCCCATGCTGCTGGGCGGCCTGGCCTGTTTCGCCCACGGGATCTTCCCGTTCCTGTTCGAGACCACCGGCAGCCGCTGCGTGAAGCTGCTCTACACCCGCATCGCCAACCGGGGCCGCAAGGCGGGGGCCGAGGTGCAGGTCCCCAACTGGGCCGCCTTCGACGCGGTGATCTGACGTCCTCCCCCACGAGGGGAGGACTTGTGACTTCCGCTGCACGGGCCTGTCAGAAAGCGTCGCTGGCGGCGGCGAAATCTCCCCCTTGGCGAGCCCGCCGCGCTGACCCATCCTCGCCGCCAAGAGTCGGGAGAACACCTTGAGCATCTGGACGCGCCGCAAGGCGATCGACACCGCCGCCGGCGATCCCGCCCACGCCCTGAAGAAGACGCTCAGCTGGTACCACCTGATCGCCTTGGGCGTCGGGGCCATCGTCGGCACCGGGATCTACACCCTGACCGGCGTCGGGGCGGGGCTGGCGGGACCGGGGGTGATCCTGTCTTTCCTGATCGCCGGGGCGGTCTGCGCCTGCGCGGCGCTCTGCTATGCCGAGCTGTCGACCATGATTCCCGCCTCGGGCAGCGCTTATACCTACAGCTATGTGGCGATGGGCGAGCCGGTGGCCTGGTTCGTCGGCTGGAGCCTGATCCTTGAATATACCCTGGTCTGCGCGGCCGTGGCGGTCGGCTGGTCGGCCCACGCCCAGGGCCTGTTCCAGGCGGCCGGCTTTCCGCACGCCCTGCTGGCCGGACCGCACCAGGGCGGGATCGTCAACCTGCCGGCGGTGATCATTTCCTTCGCCGTGGCGGGGCTGCTGGCCCTGGGGACCAAGGAGAGCGCCACAGTCAACCTGGTGCTGGTGGCCATCAAGATCCTGGCCCTGGCGGCCTTCGTGGTGCTGACCCTGCCGGCCTTCGACGCCAGCCACTTCACGCCCTTCATGCCCAACGGCTTCGCCGCCCACACCCTGGCGGACGCCGGGCCGGCCGGCGCCAAGGTGGGGGTGATGGCCGCCGCCAGCCTGATCTTCTTCGCCTTCTACGGCTTCGACGCTGTCTCGACCGCCGCCGAGGAGACCAAGAACCCCAAGCGCGACCTGACCATCGGCATCGTCGGTTCGATGCTGATCTGCACGCTGATCTATATGGTCGTGGCCGGCGTGGCGATCGGCGCGTCGCGGGCCGAGGTGTTCTCCAAGAGCGAGGCCCCGCTGGTCTTCATCCTCGAAACCCTGAGCCATCCCAGGATGGCCCAACTGGTCGCCTTGGCTGCGGTGGTCGCTTTGCCCACGGTGATCCTGGCCTTCATGTATGGCCAGAGCCGGATCTTCTTCGTGATGGCCCGCGACGGCCTGCTGCCCGCCGGCCTGGCCAAGGTCAACGCCAAGACCGGCACGCCGGTGCTGATGACCCTGCTGACCGGCGCCCTGTCGGCCCTGCTGTCGGGCTTCCTGTCGCTGAAGGAGATCGCCGAACTGGCCAATGCCGGCACCCTGGCGGCCTTCATCGCCGTGGGCGCCTCGGTGATCATCCTGCGCCGCCGCGAACCCAACCGGCCCCGGGTGTTCTCGACGCCCCTGTGGCAGGTGGTGGCGCCGGCGGGCATCCTGGGCTGCCTGTACCTGTTCTACAGCCTGCCTCAGAAGACCCAGGTCTATTTCCTCGGCGCCCATGTCATCGGGGCGCTGGTCTATGTGGCCTACGGCATGCGCAAGAGTGTGCTGGCGCGGGCGGGTTAGCACCCACCTCTTCCCTTCCGCCCCGCCATCGCTACAGTCGCTTCAAAACAAGTGTTTGAAGCCGGAAGGAAGCGCCATGGCCATGGACCTCGAGACCCGCGACCAATTGATCGACATGGTCCGCCGTTTCGTGACCGAGCGGCTGCGGCCGATCGAGGCCAAGGTGGCCGAGGACGACGCTGTTCCGCCCGAGATCGTCGAGGAGATGAAGGGGCTCGGCCTCTTCGGCCTGTCGATCCCCGAGGACTTCGGCGGGCTGGGCCTCAACATGGAAGAGGAATGCCTGGTCGGGATCGAGCTGGGCCGCGCCTCGCCGGCCTTCCGCTCGGTGTTCGGCACCAATGTCGGCATCGGCAGCCAGGGGCTGGTGATGTTCGGCACGGATGAACAGAAGGCCAAGTGGCTGCCGGGCATCGCGTCGGGCGAGATCATCACCTCGTTCGCCCTCACCGAGCCCGAGGCGGGCTCCGACAGCGCCGCCGTCCAGACCCGCGCCACTCGCGACGGCGACGACTACATCCTGAACGGCTCCAAGCGCTACATCACCAATGCCGGCAAGGCGTCGCTGTTCACGGTGATGGCCCGCACCAATCCTGACGCCAAGGGCGGTTCGGGCGTCTCGGCCTTCCTGGTGCCCAGCGGCCTGCCTGGTCTTTCCGTGAGCAAGCCCGAGAAGAAGATGGGCCAGCAGGGGGCCCATATCCACGACGTCACCTTTGACAATGTCCGCGTCCCGGCCTGGAACCGGCTGGGCGAGGAGGGCGAGGGGTTCAAGGTGGCCATGCAGGTGCTGGACCGCGGGCGGCTGCACATCGCCGGGGTCTGCGTCGGCGTGGCCGAGCGGTTGCTGGTTGATTGCGTGGCCTATGCCAGCGAACGCAAGCAGTTCGGCCAGCCGATTTCCAGCTTCCAGCTGATCCAGGCGATGATCGCCGACAGCAAGACCGAAGCCCTGGCGGCTCGAGCTCTTGTTCTCGAGACAGCCCGCAAGCGCGACGCCGGCGACAACGTCACCCTGGAGGCCGCAGCCGCCAAGCTGTTCGCCTCTGAAATGGTGGGACGGGTGGCCGACCGCGCGGTGCAGATCTTCGGCGGGGCCGGCTATGTCGCCGACTACGGCATCGAGCGCCTGTATCGCGACGTGCGGATCTTCCGGATCTACGAAGGCACCAGCCAGATCCAGCAGCTGATCGTCGCCCGCGAGACGCTCAAGCGGGGCGGTTAGCTCTTCCCCCTCTGGGGGAGGAAGGCCGTAGGCCCGGAGGGGGCAAGTGTTCGCTGCACGGTGAGAGACACTTGCTCCCACCTGGCGGCCCCGCCGCCTGTCCGCCCCCATCGGGGGCGGAGCCTGATAACACCCACCAGAAACGCGAAACGCCTCTGCGGGCCCTGCGCGGAGCGTCCCCGGTAAGGACGCTCCGCGCAGGGCCCGCAGAGGCGTGTTTCAGATCCCCCCGGAAAGCTGGGAGGGAACTTGAAGTTACGCGCCGCCCGGGAAGCGGAAAGGAACCTTCACGGTGCCCGTCTTGGCGCCCATCGGCAGCTTTTCAGCGATGCACATGGCGGCCTTGTCGAAGCCCTTGCCCGCGGCGCTGTTGTCCACGACCTTGCAGGCCGAGAGCTTGCCGGCGTCGGCGGTGCATTCCAGCATCACCTGGGCGGCGTCGCGGGTGTTGGCGAATTGTTGCAGGCAACGGCCCATTTGGTCTTCGAAGCCACCGGCGGCGGAAGCCGCTTGAGCCACGAACAAGCTGCCAGCGATTCCTGCGGCAAAAGCGATCGGATATTTCATCCCGCTGCTCCTAATAGAGTTGTCACGCCCTTCGGACGGTCGCGTCCGTCTGGACGCCTTAGGTTTTTCGCAGGTGCGAGTTAAAATATTCTGAGTCATCGAAAGAATGTTTCTTTTACTTCTCGGTAACCAAGTCTAATGCAACAGCGACTGTGATTTCACTTGAAACAACTCTCTAAAAGACTCTCGCATGCGGGCGTGGGGTCCCATTCCTTAAAAGGCGTCGGAGGTGTTTTTCGGGGGTGCGACACCCCCTGCGGCTAATCAGGCTTAACCAAAGTCAGGAACTGTTAGGATTATACCGTGATGATCCCCCTAGATGTTGGTGATCCGTGCGCACGGATCACCGCAAGAGGGGACAACTGCGATGAAGCGCTTCCGGCTCGTCGATCTTCCATTGATCATCAAAATCGGCTTCGCGCCGGCGTTCGCCCTGTTGATGCTGGCCCTGATGGCCGGCGGCGCGATCGTCGTGCAGAAGAGCCAGTCGGCAGCGCTCAAGCAGGTCGTCGAGCAGGACATGCGGATCAACAGCGACATCCAGTCGCTGTCGCGTCGCATCACCAAGGCGCACGGCACGCTCTACCAGATCCTGGCCTCGAAGGCCGACCCGATGGCGCCGCCGGCCGGACCGCGCATTACCGCCTTGCTCGCCGAGTTCGATGGCCTGAGCAAGGAAATGAAGGCCCTCTCGGCGCGGCTGCCCGCCTCCGAACGCCCGAAGATCGCCTCGCTGGTCAAGTCGCTCGACGAATGCCGCAGCGCCATCGACACCGTCAGCGGCATGATCGACGTCGACACCGGCATGGCCATGAGCTTCGCCGGCAGCTTCGAAGATACCTATGTCAAGATGGCCGCGCAGCTGCAGAAGGTCGTCGACGACGCCGCCGGCCGCGCCACCCAGCAGGCCACCAAGCGCCAGGCCGAAGCCGCCGCCGCGATGAGCGCCACGATCATCATGTCGCTGATCACCCTGCTCGCCGTCGGCACGCTGGCCTTCCTGACCGTCATGACCACCCGCAAGTCGATCGGCGACATCGCCGGCGCGACCGAGAAGCTCTCGCAAGGCGACAACAGCATCGACCTCGACAAGATGACCCGCGGCGACGAGCTGGGCGCCATCGTCCGCTCGCTGAAGGTGTTCCGCGACAATCAGCTGCATCTGGAGCAGATGCGCGCCGAGCAGGAAAAGAACGCCGCCCTGACGGCCGACGAGCGTCGCGCCAAGGAAGAGTCCACGGCCGCCGCCTCCCGCGAGACCGCCCTGGTGGTGTCGTCGCTGGCCGAGGCGCTGGAGCACCTGGCCAAGGGCGACCTGACCTTCCGCGTGGCCGCCGACTTCCCGGGCGACTATGGCAAGCTGAAGGACGACTTCAACGCCGCCATCGCCCAGCTGCAGGAAACCATCAAGGTTATCGCGGCCTCGACGGATGGCCTGCGCACCGGCGCCGACGAGATCGCCCACGCCTCGGACGACCTGTCGCGCCGCACCGAGCAACAAGCCGCCTCTCTGGAAGAGACCGCCGCCGCCCTTGACGAGCTGACCTCCACGGTGCGCCGCACCGCCGCCGGAGCCAAGCAGGCCTCGGAAGTGGTCTCCAGCACCCGCGGTGAAGCCACCCATTCGGGCCAGGTCGTGCACGAGGCCGTCTCGGCCATGGGCGCCATCGAGAAGTCCTCGCAGTCGATCAGCCAGATCATCGGTGTGATTGACGAGATCGCCTTCCAGACCAACCTTCTGGCCTTGAACGCCGGCGTCGAAGCCGCCCGAGCCGGTGACGCGGGCCGAGGCTTCGCGGTCGTGGCCCAGGAAGTGCGGGCCCTGGCCCAGCGCTCCGCCGAAGCGGCCAAGGAGATCAAGACCCTGATCTCCTCCTCGACCCAGCAGGTCGCCTCGGGTGTCAACCTGGTCGGCCAGACCGGCGAGGCCCTGCAGCGCATTGTCACCAAGGTCGGCGAAATCGACGCCCTGGTCACCGAGATCGCCGCCTCGGCCGCCGAGCAGGCGACCGGCCTCAACGAAGTGAACACGGCCGTCAACCAGATGGACCAGGTCACTCAGCAGAACGCCGCGATGGTCGAGCAATCGACCGCCGCCACCCACTCTCTCAAGGGCGAGACCGGCGAGCTGGTGCGGCTGATCGGTCGCTTCCGGGTCGGCGACGGCCGCCAGCAGACCGGCCGTCCGCAGATGGCCGATCCCGCCTACCACGCGCCGGCCGCCAATCCGGTGGCCGAGCAGCGGGCCCGCCTCAACACCTTCGCACGACCCGGTCGTGGCGGAGCCGCCAGCGCGGCGGCCCCGGCCAGAGACGGCTGGGAGGAGTTCTGATGTCGACAGCCATCGCCTTGCCCGAAACCCTTGATCTCAAGGCCTCGGGCCCCCTCAAGCAGGCGTTCGTCGAACGCCGCGGCCAGGACATCGAAGTCCACGCCGACCAGGTTCGCCGTCTCGGCGGCCTGTGCCTACAAGTCCTGATCGCCGCCCGGAAAGCCTGGGCGGAAGACGGAAAACCCTTCTCGATCACGGCCCCTTCGGAGGTCTTTATCGAAACCACCCGCCTGTTCGGCGCCCAAGGGGCGTTGTTCGAGGCCGATTTCCAAGGAGCTGCATCGTGACGCGTACTGTCCTCACGGTCGATGATTCGCGCACGATGCGGGACATGCTGCGCATGGCTCTCGCCGGAGCCGGGTTCAATGTCGTCGAAGCCGTCGACGGCGAGCACGGGTTGGAGGTCCTCGCGGCCCACCGACCCGATGTGATCATCACCGACATCAACATGCCCAAGCTGGACGGCTTCGGATTCATCGAGGCGGTGCGGGTCGATGACGACTATCGCGCCATCCCGATCCTGGTCCTGACCACCGAAAGCGACCCCAGCAAGAAGCAGCGGGCCCGTGAAGCCGGCGCCACCGGCTGGATCGTCAAACCCTTCAACCCCGAGAAGCTGGTCGAAGCCATCCGCCGCGTCGCGGCCTGATCGTCGAGCTCTAGGTACTAAAGACGCTTTGTAGGAAGTCGGGGAATGGACGAGCTAGAGGCCATCAAGGTCACCTTCTTTCAGGAATGCGAGGAACTCCTCGCGGATCTTGAAGGCGGACTCTTGACCATGCAGGACGGCAACGAGGATAGCGACACCGTCAACGCCGTCTTCCGCGCCGTGCACTCGATCAAGGGCGGGGCGGGAGCCTTCGGCCTTGAACCGCTGGTGCGCTTCGCCCACGTGTTCGAGACGCTTCTCGACGCGCTGCGCTCCAACGAGATTCCCAGCAGCCCTGACCTCACGGCCCTGCTGCTGCGCGCCTCGGACGTGCTGGCCGACCATGTCAACGCCGCTCGCGGCCTGGGCGTGGTCGACATGGACGCCTCGGCCGCCATGGCCGCTGAGCTGAAGGCTGTCACCGATCCGTCGGCGGCCCCCGCCGTCGTCGCCGCGCTGGTCGCCCCGGTCGACGACGAGATGGGCATCGCCTTCACCCCCCTCGTCGTCGGCGCCGACGACGGGATGGACGACGACGACATGGACTTCGGCTTTCAGCCGATGACCATCAGCCTGGACGCCCAGGCCGAGGACGCCGCCGTGCTGGACAATGTCTGGACCGTGTCGATCCGCCCGAAGTCCGACCTCTATCGCAAGGCCAACGAGACCGGCCTGCTGCTGCGCGAGCTGGCGCGCCTCGGCCCGATCCAGGCGACCCTGGACGACAGCGCCCTGCCGACCCTGGAATTCCTCGACGCCGAAGCCGCCTACATCACCTGGAGCGTCCGGGTCGAGACCGACCAGGGCGAAGAGGCGATCCGCGAAGTCTTCGAATTCGTCGACGGCGACTGCGAACTGGAAATCACCCGCGGCGAATCGCCGGTCGCCGACGTGCTGGCCAGCCTGCTGGACATCGACGCCCCGGCGCCGATCGCTGAAGAGCCCGCTTTCGAGCCAATCGCCCCGGAGCCGGTCGCGGTCGCTCCCCCCGTCGTTGCCCCGGCCTCCGTTTCCGCGCCGCCGCCCGCCGCGCCGCCCGTGGCCGCCAACGCCCCGGCGGCCGCCCCCTCGGCGGCGAAGCCGGCCCAGATCGACGTGCCCGGTCCCGGCCAGTCGGTGATCCGCGTCGATCCCGAGCGCATCGACCACCTGATCGACCTGGTCGGCGAGTTGGTGATCAACCAGGCCATGCTGGCCCAACGCGTCGGCGAATACGGCATCGCCCCATCCTCCAACCTGGCCATGGGTCTGGATGAGCTGGAACAGCTCACCCGCCAGATCCAGGACAGCGTGATGGCCATCCGCGCCCAACCGGTGAAGTCGGTATTCCAGCGCATGCCGCGCCTGGTCCGCGAAGTCGCCAACATGACGGGCAAGCAGGCCCGCCTGGTGATGGACGGCGAGAATACCGAGGTCGACAAGACGGTCATCGAGCGTCTGGCCGATCCCATCACCCACATGCTGCGCAACGCCATAGACCACGGGCTGGAAAGCCCCGAGGAGCGCAAGGCGGCCGGCAAGAATCCCGAAGGCGTCGTGCGCCTGGCGGCCCTGCACCGCAGCGGCCGGATCGTCATCGAGGTCCAGGACGACGGCAAGGGCATCAACCGCGAGCGGGTGCTGTCGATCGCCGTCAAGAAGGGCCTGATCTCTCCGGACATCACCCTGACCGACGAGGAGATCGACAACCTGATCTTCCTGCCGGGCTTCTCGACCGCCGACAAGATTTCGGACGTCTCGGGTCGCGGCGTCGGCATGGACGTGGTCAAGCGCAGCGTCCAGGCGCTGGGCGGCCGCATCTCGATCACCTCGCGCCCCGGCCTGGGCTCGACCTTCACTCTCAGTCTGCCCCTGACCCTGGCCGTCCTCGACGGCATGGTGGTCGACGTGGCGGGCGAGACCCTGGTCATTCCGCTGGCCTGCATCGTCGAGAGCCTGCGGCCCAAGGCCGAGGAAATCCGGCCCCTGGGTCCGACCGGCTCAGTCCTGGCCGTGCGTGACAGCTTCGTACCGCTGATCGATGTGGGCCTGACCCTGAACTACCGTAGCAAGTCGCCGTCGCCGACCGAGGGCGTGGTGCTGCTGGTCGAAGGTGAAGACGGCTCGCGCGCCGCCCTGGTGGCCGACGCCATCCACGGTCAGCGCCAGGTGGTCATCAAGTCGCTGGAGCAGAACTACCAGCAGGTCGAGGGCGTCGCCGCCGCGACGATCCTGGGCGACGGCCGCGTGGCCTTGATCCTGGACGTCGACGCGGTGATCAACCTGCGCCGTCGCAGCCCGCCGCTGCCGTCCGATCCCACTCTCATCGCCGCAGAATGAGCCCGATGAACGAGCACCACACCACCCCCAGCGCCGCGACCCGCGAACTGATCTCGTTCCGCGTGGGCGAGCAGGAATACTGCGTGGACATCATGGCCGTCCGCGAGATCCGCGGCTGGAGCCCGGCGACCACGCTGCCGCAATCGCCCAGCTACATGCGCGGCGTGATCAACCTGCGTGGTGCGGTGCTGCCGATCATGGACCTGGCCTGCCGGATCGGCATGCCGACCACCGAGCCCAGTGTCCGCAGCGTGTTCATCGTGGTTCAGGCCGGCGACCGCACGGTCGGCCTGCTGGTCGATGCGGTGTCCGACATCCTGTCGATCACCGACGAGATGTGCCAGCCGACGCCCGACATCGCCTGCGAGAACGTCCGCCACTTCGTGCGCAACATCATTTCCATCGAGGGCCGGATGATCAGCGAAATCTCGCTGGAACGCCTGCTCCCCGAACGCGAGGCCCTGGCCGCCTAGATGACCACGCCTTCAACCTCCTTTTCGGATCGCCGCGAGGCCCTCGTCGATGGCGAGTTCGCCTTTACGAACGCCGACTTCAAGCGGATCGCGGCCCTGCTGTATGATCAGGCGGGCATCAGCCTGCCCGACAGCAAGGCGACGCTGGTCTATTCGCGCCTGGCCAAGCGTTTGCGCACCCTGGGTCTGAAGACCTTCACCGAATACTGCAGCTTCGTGGCGCAGGACGGCAATGTGGACGAGCAGCAGCACATGCTGCGGGCTCTGACGACAAACGTCACCCGGTTCTTCCGTGAGCCCCACCACTTCGACGACCTGCGCGCCAACATCCTGGAGCCCATGGCCGACAAGGTGCGGGCCGGCGGCCGCCTGCGCCTGTGGTCGGCGGCCAGCTCGTCGGGCCAGGAGCCGTATTCGATGGCCTTTACCGTGCTGTCGGTCTGGCCGAACGCGGCCGACCTCGACATCCGGATCCTGGGCACCGACATCGACACCAACGTCCTGGCGACCGGTCGGGCCGCAGTCTACGAGGAGACACTCCTCGAAGGCATTCCGGGCAACATGCGCAACCAGTATTTCGAGCGCGACGCCAGCGACCGCCGCAGCTTCCGGGTCTGCGAGGCTGCGCGCCAGATGGTGTCGTTCCGCGAGCTGAACCTCAATGGCCCGAGCTGGCCGATGAAGGGTCAGTTCGACGCGATCTTCTGCCGCAACGTGGTGATCTATTTCGACGAGCCCACCCAGGAGCGGGTCTGGCAGCGCTTCGCGCCGCTGGTCGCCCCGCATGGCAAGCTCTATGTCGGCCATTCCGAGCGCGTCGGCGCTTCGGTCACGGCCTTTGAAAGCGCCGGCCTGACCGCCTATCGCAAGGCGGGAGCTCGCTGATGCCCAAGATTCGCGTTCTCGTCGTCGACGACTCCGCCACCATGCGGGGCCTGATCACGGCCGCTCTCAACCGTGACCCCGACATCGAGGTGGTCGGCGCCGCCGGCGACCCGTTCGAGGCCCGCGGCATGATCAAGGCCTTGAACCCTGACGTCGTCACCCTCGACATCGAGATGCCGAACATGAACGGCATTGAGTTCCTCGAGAAGATCATGCGCCTGCGCCCGATGCCGGTGGTCATGGTCTCCAGCCTGACCCAGGCTGGGGCCGAGATGACCCTGCGGGCCCTGGAGCTCGGCGCGGTCGACTGCGTGGCCAAGCCGACGCTGGCGACCAACACCGCCGACGCCCTCAACGAGGTCGCCGTCAAGGTGAAGGCCGCGGCGCGGGCCTCGGTCCGCACCAAGCCCGACGACAAGCCGGCCGTGCGGCGCAAGGACTACGTGCCCTCTGGCGACATCGTGGCGATCGGCTCGTCGACCGGCGGGGTGGAAGCCCTGCTGTCGATCCTCAGCCTGTTTCCCGAAACCTGCCCCCCGACAGTGATCACCCAGCACATGCCGGCGACCTTCACCGCCAGCTTCGCCGCGCGGCTCGACCGGGCCAGCGGCGCCAAGGTGGCCGAAGCCGTCGACGGCGCCCTGCTGGAGCCGGGCAAGGTCTATGTCGCTCCGGGCGGCGCCACCCATCTGGAAGTCGTCCGTTCCGCCGGGCTGCGCTGCCGCCTGACCCAGGGCGACCCGGTCACAGGTCACCGGCCCTCGGTCGACGTGCTCTTCAACTCGGTAGCCCAGGCCGTCGGCGAGAAGGCGGTCGGGGCGATCCTGACCGGCATGGGCCGCGACGGCGCGCAGGGCCTGCTGACCATGCGCAAGGCCGGCGCCCGCACCTTGGGCCAGGACGAGCAAAGTTGCGTCGTCTACGGCATGCCCAGAACGGCTTTTGAGCTCGGCTCGGTGGAGAAGCAGGTTTCCCTGTCCTCCATGGGCCAAACAATCCTCGATCTGGCCTCCGCGAGGCGATGAACCCATGCCCCTAGCAAACACCATTTCCGTTCTCGTCGTCGATGACCAGCTGACCATGCGGGCGTTGATCCGCAACGCCTTGCAGCAGATCGGATTCAAGGACATCCGCGAAGCGCCGGATGGCGAGGAGGCGCTCAAGCAACTCCTGTCCAAGCCTGCCAACCTGGTCATCTCGGACTTCAACATGCCGAAGATGGACGGCCTGGCCCTGCTGCGCGCGGTCCGCTCGCACCCGCCGATCCGCCAGACCGCCTTCGTCATGCTGACCGGCCGGGCCGACCGCGAGTTGGTCCAGCGCGCCGTGCAGTTCGGCGTCAACAACTATTGCGTCAAGCCCTTCACGGTCCAAGGCCTGCGGGACAAGATCGAACAAGTCTTCGGGCAACTGACATGATGGCGCAGGCTCACGCTGAAGACTCCGGACCCGCGATCAAGGTCCATGTCACCCAGGGCGAAAGCCATGTGTCGTCCGATCCGTCGGTGGTGATGACCACCGTGCTGGGCTCGTGCATCGCCGCCTGCCTGCGCGACCCGACCACGGGTATCGGCGGCATGAACCACTTTCTGCTGCCCGACACCGGCGGCCGGGCCAATAACGATAACGGCGACGCCGTCCGTTACGGCGCCTATGCGATGGAACTGCTGATCAACGGTCTGCTGAAGAAGGGCGCGCGCCGCGACCGCCTTGAGGCCAAGATCTTCGGCGGCGGCAAGCTGTTCGACGGCCTCTCGGACGTCGGCGCCAGCAACGCCGAATTCGCCGAGCGCTTCCTGCGCGACGAAGGCATTCCGATCGTCTCGTCCAGCACCGGCGGGCTTTCGGCCCGGCGGGTCGAGTTCTGGCCCGCGTCCGGCCGGGTTCGCCAGCGCTTGGTCGCCGTCGACAACGCCCCGACCGAAGTCCGTCGTCCCACCCCCGCGCCCGCCGCGAGCGGCGGCGACCTGGAGCTGTTCTGACCTCATGATCGCCCAGCCGCTGCCCCTATCCGACAGTCTTGTCACCCCGGACCATCAGCTCCCGGTGGGCGAGCTTTCGCGTCGGCTGGCGGCGGAACTGCAGGCGGCGGCGGCGATCTGCCGGGACTGCGAACACATCGCCGGCGACCTGGCCAGCGGCGGCGCGGCCCTCGAGAGCCTGTCGCGCCTGCAGGCCCTCGACGAGCTGAGCCAGCGCTTGCACGGTCTGTCGGACGTGCTGTCGCGGATCAGCCAGCACGCCTCGGGGGAGTGGAACATGGCCATCGAGCCCCTGCTGGAAGGCCTGGGCCTGGCCGACCTGGTGGTCCGTCTGCGCAACGCCGAGCCGCACAAGGGTTGGGTCGCCGAAGCCGGCGAACTCGATTTCTTCTAAAATCATGCCCGAAGCGCTTAAGGCCTCGGCCCGGATCAATCTGGAGAAGGTCGGCGTCCTGCTGGTCGACGACAGCCCCGCGTCGCTAAACCTGCTGGCCCAGATCATCCTTGGGTTCGGCATCAAGAAACTGCAGCGGGCCGACAACGCCAAGTCCGCTCAGGCCTTGCTGCGCGAGCGCACCTTCGACCTGATCATCAGCGCCACCAACATGGCCGCGATCGACGGCTACGAACTGGTCCGTTGGCTGCGGCGCGGCGCGCTGGAGGCCAACCGCTACCTGCCGGTCATCCTCGTCTCGGGCCACACGCCGCCCTCCCAGGTGTTCAAGGCGCGCGACGCCGGCGCCAATTTCACGGTCGCCAAGCCGATCGCGCCCAAGGTGCTGCTTGAGCGCATCCTCTGGGCGGCCAAGGAAGAGCGCCAGTTCATAGAATGCGACAGCTATCTTGGGCCAGACCGGCGCTTCAAGAACGATGGACCGCCTGCTGACACCAAGGGCCGTCGTCGCGACGACCCGCCCGAAGCTCGCCGCCCGCCCGCTGAATCCCAAGCCCCGACCGATGGTTCGGCGCCCGCCGCGAAGGTCGTTTCATGAGCGTCGTCCGAAAGTTCCGCGCCCCCAACCGCCTGTCCATGCTGATCAAGGCCGCCGGCGGTCCGATGGCTCAGGACGCGTTGAAGGCGGCCGAGACGGCGCTCGAGCCCCTGCGGGCCGAGTCCATGGCGGTGCTCGACGCCGCCCTGGCCGAGATCGACGCCCGCTACGGCAAGCCAGCCGCGGCCACCCGCGCCGGCGAAACCTTCCAGGATCTGTATGTCCTGGCGCTGCGCATCATCGACGTCTCGGGCTTTCTCCCGGGTTCCTGCGTCGATCAGGCGGCGCTCTCGTTCTGTGCGCTGGTGGACAATTGCATCGAGGCCAACGCCTGGCGTTGGGACGCGATCGACGTCCACATCAACGCCCTGCGTCTGCTGCGCACGGCAGGATTGACCGCCGATCAGAGACAGGCGGTGATCGCCGGACTCAACAAGGTCAGCCAGCATCGCCTCGACGACGCGAACTAGGCATTTACGGGTCGTGTGACCGAAACGACACGTTTCCACGCTGCGACACAGCGCCACCTTCTAGCCATCTTGTAGAGGGTGGTTTCATTTGGTACCGGTTTCATTGCTACCGGTGTCAGGACAACGTCACATGCTGATGTGACACCGGTGTCAAAATTAGACGGCTCGAGGAAGCAGCCGCGCTGGAAGGAAGCGCGATTGCACACTTCGGCCGGGCGACGCGAAAGCGTCGTTTAAAAAAAGTGGTTACGGGAGGAGGAACCATTGTCTCAGGTTTTTAAGGGGCGCGCTCGCGCTCTCAAGTTCGGTGTCTCGACGAGCGCCATCGCCCTGGTGCTGGCCATTGCCGGCGCGGCCGCCGCTCAAACGGCTCCGGCCGCCGCCCCCGCCGACGATACGGCGGTCGAGGAAGTGGTCGTCACCGGCTTCCGGGCCAGCCTGGCCAACGCCCTCGACATCAAGCGTCGTGAAAACGACCTCGTCGATGTCATCAAGGCCCAGGATATCGCCGACTTCCCCGACCTGAACCTGGCCGAGTCGCTGCAGCGCGTGCCGGGCGTGTCAATCGATCGTGACGGCGGCGAAGGCCGCTCGATCACCGTTCGCGGCCTGGGTCCGGATTTCACCGTCGTGCGCCTGAACGGCCTGGAGGCCCTGGCCACCACCGGCGGCAAGGACAGCTCGGGCGGCGCCAACCGCGGCCGCCAGTTCGACTTCAGCATCTTCGCCTCGGAACTGTTCAACAGCATCACCGTGCGCAAGTCGACCTCGGCCATCAATGAAGAAGGCTCGCTGGGCGCGATCATCGACCTGCAGGCCTCGCGTCCGTTCGACTTCAGCGGCTCGGCCCTGAGCATGGGCGCCAAGCTTGGCTGGAACGACCTGTCGCGCAAGCAAGACCCGCGCTTCACCGCCTTGGCCAGCAGGCGCTGGGACACCGGCATCGGCGAAATCGGCGCCCTGATCTCAGTGGCCTATGCCGAGCGCAAGACGCTGGAAGAAGGCTCCTCGACCGGCCGTTGGGAAAACCCCAGCGTCGCCTTCAACAGCGCGACGTCGTTCCCCTGCGTGACCGTGTCGACGGCCCAGCCGGGGGGCGCGCCGCCGATCACCTCGGGCTATAATCCCCAGACCCCCGGCTTCGTGCCCGGCGGCCCGACGGCAGCCACCTCTGCGGCCTGCGGCACCATTGGCACTGTGACGGGGGGCACCACCCCGACAGGTGCCCTGCCGACGGCCGCGCAGGCCAACGGCCTCTGGCATCCACGCATCCCGCGCTATGGCCGCCTGCAATATGACCAGAAGCGCCTGGGCGTGACCGGTTCGCTGCAATGGCGCCCGACCGAAAACTCGACCCTGAGCTTCGACGCCTTGCTGGCCAAGTTCACCAACAATCGCGACGAGACCTATCTGGAAACCATCTCGTTCAGCCGCAGCGGCCAAGGCCTGCCGCAGACCGACGTGGTCAGCTTCCAGGCCGACGACAAGGGTCAGCTAATCAAGGGCACGTTTGACGATGTCGATGCGCGCGTCGAATATCGCCACGACGACCTGAAGACCGAATTCAACCAGTTCACCCTGACCTACGACACCAAGTTCGGCGACGCCGGCCACTTGAACGTCGTCTACGGCCAGTCGCGTTCGATCCAGGACAACCCGGTCCAAACGACCTTCTCATTCGACCGCTACAACACCGACGGCTATAGCTACGACTATTCGGCCGATCAGAATCTCCCGACCCTGAACTACGGTTTCGACCCGACCAACCCGGCCAACTTCGAGTATCGTCCGACCGCCGACAGGGGCGACGTTTCGCTGCTGCGCCTGCGTCCCAGCAAGGCGGTCAATACCTTCAAGACCCTCCGCGCCGACGTCGACTACGAGATCTTCAACGGCTTCAAGCTGCGCTACGGCGGCGACTACAAGGAATACGGCTTCTCCTCGTCGGAGCAGCGCCTGTTTTCGCGCAATCTGACCCCGGGCGTGGGCAACACCTTCACGGCCGAAGCCGGCTTCGCCTTGCCCGCCGGCGTCACCGTCGCCGACGTCTCACGCCTGATCACCGGCTTCGGCCGTGGCCTCGACGTGCCGGCCGGCGTTCCGACCTCCTGGATCGCGCCCGACCTCGACAAGCTGAAGAAGGTGATCGGTTACGACTGCAACTGTATCAACGCCAACGGCGACTTCCGTCTCAGCGTCCTGAACCAGTTGGGCGCGCTGCGTGAAATCACCGAGAAGGACACCGCCTTCTACATCCAGGGTGACTTTGACTACGACCTCTTCAACATGCCGGTGCGCGGCAATCTCGGCGTCCGCTATGTGAAGACCGACCAGGCCGCGCTCGGCCACTACAACGCCGGGAACGTCCCCGTCACGGTCGCCACTCCGATCGGCAACCTGTCCGAACAGCTCGCGACGGACGCCGTCCAGTCGGTCAGCCGCGAATACCACAATACCCTGCCGGCCTTGAACGTCTCGGTTCAGCCGATGGAGAACTTCTTCATCCGCTTCGCCGCCGCCAAGGTGATGACGCGTCCGCAACTGCAGAACCTGACGCCGGGCTTTACCGCCCAGAGCCAGACCGCCCAGACCCTGACCCGCGGCAATCCGGACCTCGATCCGATGTTGGCCAACAATCTTGACCTGAGCTTCGAATGGTATCCGGACAAGGAAACCCTGCTGTCGGCGGGCTTCTTCCAGAAGGACATCAAGTCGTACATCCAGCAGACGGCCGAAGTGATGCCGTTCTCGGAAACGGGGCTGCCGGCCAGCTTGCTGACCAACGGCAACACCACCTCGACCCCGTTCACCGTGACGACCAATGTCAACAGCCCCGGCGGCAAGTTGAAGGGTTTCGAACTCAGCGCCCAGCGTCCGTTCACCTTCCTGCCGGCCCCGTTCGACAAGTTTGGCGCGATCGCGAACTACACCCACGTCAAGAGCGACATCGCCTACATCATCAGGGCTCCGACCTATGGCGTGCCCGCCGGATCTCCGGCTGGAACGCCGCGGACCCTGCTGACGCCGGCGGTGATGGTCACCCAGCCGCTGATCAACCTGTCGCCCGACGCCTACAACCTCACGCTCTACTATGAAAACGCCGGCTTCAAGGCTCGGATCTCGGGCTCCTATCGCGACGCCTACCTGATCCAGGTCGCCCCTACCGCGACCAACAACAACGACGTGCGGATCAAGGAAAAGACCTTCAACCTGGACGGCCAGGTGAGCTACTCGTTCGACAAGTTCACGGTGACCCTGGAAGCCATCAACCTGACCGATCAGGAAGACAGCAAGGTCGACGACTCGACGCGCATGAGCCCGGAAGAGTACGTGCACTTCGGTCGCCAGTATTATCTGGGCGTGCGCTACAAGTTCTAGGTCGCCTTTCCTCCCCGAAAACGACCAAGGGCGCCGGTGAAAACCGGCGCCTTTTTTTTTGCGTTTGTGGAAAACTTGGGAGCCCGTCCAGAACAGTGGACTAGAGGCTGGAGACCCCGTCGATCCAGGTTTCGCGCACGTTCAGGGCGTCGTCGAGCAACACGAGATCGGCGACCATGCCGGCCGCGATGGTCCCACGCTCGTCCGCCAGGCCCAGGAAGTCGGCCGGAGTGCGCGAGGCGATCATCACCGCTTCTTCCAGGGTCAGGCCCATCATCGAGATGGCGTTGCGCACCGCGCCGATCATGTCGAGGTCCGAGCCCGCCAGGGTCCCATGATCATCGACGCAGACGCCATCGACCACGCGAATGTGGCGGCCCTGAAGGTCGAAACTCTTGTCGATCATGCCAACCGTCGGCATGGCGTCGGTCACCAGCATGAAGCGGTTCAAGGGACGGGTGCGCAGCGCGATGCGCAGCACGACGGGATCGACGTGGCGGCCATCGACAATGATCCCGCACCAGGCGTGGAGACTCTCCAGCGCCGCCCCGACCACGCCAGGCTCGCGGCTGGTCAGAGGCGACATGGCGTTGAACAGGTGGGTGAAGCCGGTCAGGCCGGCGTCCAGCGCCTTGCGCACCGTTCCATAGGCGGCGTTGGTGTGGCCGGCGGCCACGGTGACGCCGGCCGCCGCCAGGCGCCGGACCATGTCGGGCGTGGTGGTCTCGGGCGCCAGGGTGACCAGGGTCTTGCCGCGCTTGAGCGAGCTCAGCAGCGCCACGGCCTCGTCGTCGAGGATCCGGAACTTGCCGGCGTCGTGGATGCCCTTGCGCTTCACATTGAGGAACGGCCCCTCGATATGGATGCCCAGCACGCCGGGCACGCCCGCCTTGATCGCCTGTTCAGTGGCGCGCATGGCCGCGTCGACCACGGCCAGGTCGTCGCTGATCAGGGTCGGCAGGAAGCCGGTGGTGCCATAGGGCCTGTGCGCCGCGCCGATCGCTTCGATCGCCTCGACCGTGGTGTGGTCGTTGAACAGCACCCCGCCGCCGCCATTGACCTGGGTATCGATGAAGCCGGGAACCAGCAGTCCGCCGTCCAGGTCGTGGCGCGTCACGCCGACTGGCGTGTCAGCGCTGTCCAAGACGCCTTCGATCCGTCCGTCGCGGATCGTCACGGCATTGCCATCGACGATCCCGTCTTCCGTCAGGATGCGGCCATTAACGAGAACAAGCTGCATCAGACGGTTTCTGTGACCTTGTTGAGGTGGGGCGGACTGTCGGGATCGTAGCCGCGCGCCACCGACAGCGCATTGGCCATTCGGTAGAAGCTCTGGATCATCAGGATCGGCTCGATCACCGGGTGGGCGGCGAGCGCCGGCAGGACCCCGGCGCCCGTTTCACCGGCGCCGGCCAGGAGCACGTCGGCTCCACGCGCGGCCAGGCCCTTGGCCATGGCGTCGACGCTGCCCCGGCTCTCGTCGTTCTGGGCGAACACCAGGGCGGGAAAGCCCTGCTTCACCAGGGCCATTGGGCCGTGTAGCACCTCGGCGGCGCTGAAGGCCTCGGCGTGCAGGCCGCAGGTCTCCTTGAACTTCAGGGCCGCTTCCTGCGCCACGCCATAGCCCACGCCCCGGCCCAGCACATAGAGGTTCCGGGCCAGCTTGAGGCGCTCGACGGCGGGGGTCCAGTCCAGGGTCCAGGCCTGGGCCAGCAAGGCGGGCAGGGTGGCGAGCCCGGCGGTCAGCTCGGCGTCTTCGGTCCAGGCAGCCACCAGCTGGGCGATGGCGGCCAGGGCGGCGATATAGGACTTGGTGGCCGCGACGCTCAGTTCGGGTCCGGCGTGCAGCGGCAGCACTTCGTCGACCAGCGCGGCCAGGGGCGAGTTCACGTCATTGACCAGGGCGATCGTGAAGGCGCCGGCCTTCTTGGCGGCCTGCACGGCCGACAGCAGGTCCGGGCTCTGCCCCGACTGCGAAATGGCCAGGTAGAGCGCGCTATCCAGGCCCTGGGGCGCGGCATAGACCGAGCTGACCGAAAGGGCGGCCGACGAGGTCAGGACGCCGGTGCGCGTTTCGACGAGATATTTGGCGAAGGTGGCGGCGTGGTCCGAGCTGCCCCGGGCGCAGGTCACCACGGCGCGCGGCGGGCTGGCGCGCAGGCGGGCGGCGATCTTCTCGGCCCGGGCGGCGTTGGCCCCCAGCTGGGCGGCGACAACGTGCGAGGCCTGGCCGGCCTCAAGGAACATGCGGGTGGATTCCGCCGTCAGCCGCCCATGCCCGGTGGAGTGCTCGGCGGGGGGTGCGGGTCGGGTCAAGACGTTAGCCTCCAAGGCAGGCGTTCCTTTAGATCAGAGCGCTGGCAAAGGACCCGCTTGGGGCCCCTTCCAATCAGGCGATGGCGTTCAGTTCGGCGACGAAGTCATAGGCGTCGCCGCGGTAGTAGGACTGGGTGACCTCGACGGCCCGGCCATCCTTCAGGAAGCCGCGGCGCTCGATCAGCAGGCCGGCGTCCTTGACGGGCACGCCCATCAGCTCTGCGTGCTCGGCGTTGAACAGCACCGCGCGCAGCCGCTGCAGGGCGCGAACGGGCCGGTGGCCGGTGGCCTCCAGCGCTTCATAGAGCGATGTGCCCACCGCCTCGGCGGAGGGCAGGGCGAAGGCGGCGACGGTGGTGTATTCCACCGCCATCGGCGCGCCGTCGGCGTAGCGGATACGGGCGAACCGATAGACCGGCGTGCCGGGCGACAGGCCCAGGGTCATGGACTCTTCCGGCGTGACGGTGCCCTGGGCCTTGCTGATCCATTCGCTGCGTGGCGTGCGCCCGCGCGAGATCATGTCCTCGGTAAAGGACGACAGCTTGGAGAAGCTCTTTTCCACCCGGGCGGCGACGAAGGTGCCGGCCCCTTGGCGACGGGTTAGCAGGCCTTCGCTGACCAGGCCGTCCAGCGCCTTGCGAACGGTGATTCGCGAGATGCTGAATTCCTCGGCCATGTCGCGTTCGGCCGGCAGGGCGTCGTCGGGCCCCAGGATCTTCTTCTGGATGGCGTCCCGGAGCGCGCGCTGCAACTGCTTATAGAGCGGGGCGTGACCCTGGCCGTTTCCGTCCAGCCCCCCGATCCTTTCAGAAAACATCGTCAATTCGCCACCCCCGCGCAAAACCGCGCCACCCCGTGGTCACCGAGATAGCATATGACCATTTTGGTACCAATAAGAACATGGTCTGTAATTGGTTCTTTTTTGGCCTTGTCATCCGATAAATTTTCGTCACAGTTCACCTCCGAGGCCTGAGAAGTACCGCGTTCTGCGGATGTCTGCAGAATAATTGGTATCGGATTGGGCTTGGGGTTCGGCTCCAGGCCTGAGGGCCTGGAAAAAGGGGAGAGGCCGAGTATGAGAAATTTCCACAAATCAATTCTAACCACGTCCGCCAGCGTGCTGGCGGTGATGGTCGCAGCGCCCGCCTTCGCGCAGGATACAACCACCACCGTAGACCAGGTCGTGGTCACCGGCATTCGCGCTTCACTCCAGGCTTCGGTCGACGCCAAGCGCAACGCCGACGCCGTGATCGACGTGATCACCGCAGAAGACATCGGCAAGTTCCCGGACAAGAACGTGGCGGAGTCGCTGCAGCGCGTTCCCGGCGTCACCATTCAACGCGAGTTCGGGGAAGGCGAGCGGATTTCGGTTCGCGGCACCGCCCCGACCCTCAATCGCACCCTGCTGAACGGCCACGCGGTCGCCACCGCCGACTGGTTCATTCTCGACCAGTTCAAGGCCAGCCGCAGCTTCAACTACCTGATGCTGCCATCGGAAATCGTCGGCAAGGTCGAGGTCTTCAAGAGCCCGGTCGCCGATATCGACGAAGGCGGCGTGGGCGCGACCGTCAATGTGCACACCCGCAACCCGCTGGACCTGGCGCCGCTCTCGATCTCGGGCTCGGTGCAAGGCGTGTGGGACGAGAAGTCGGACAAGAAGACGCCAACCGCCTCGGCCATGCTCAGCTGGCACAACGACGCCAAGACCTTCGGCGTCCTGGGCGGCCTGATCTATGACAAGCGCGAGATCCGCCGCGACGGTATCGAGGTGCTGGGCTACGAGAATGTCACCAACGCCTCGGGCAATGTCACGGGCCTCCCCGCTGGCCAGACGGCGGTGACCCCCAGCCTGATCGGTTCGTCTTTCTTCAAGCAGACCCGCGAACGCCGCGGCGCCAACATCGGCGTCCAGTGGTCACCGACCGACAAGCTGGATGTGAACCTGACCGGCCTCTATTCGAAGATGGACGCCGACAATATCAACCAGAACTACATGGCCTGGATCACCAACAAGATCTCTGGCCTGGGCACGCCCGGCGCCAATTTCAACATCCAGCAACTCAGCAACGGCACCGCGACCAAGGGCACCTTCAACGCCATTGGCGGGCAGGGCGTGGTGTTCGACGCCATCGACCGCATCGCCCACACCCAGGTCCGCTCGGTCGACCTGGACACCACCTACCGTCCCGCCGACGATTGGACGTTCCACGCCCGCATCGGCTACACCGACGCCGAGGGCGCCACCGACCTGCAGCCGTTTTGGGAAACCAGCGCCGCCACAGGCCTGACCTACGACCTGTCGGGCGGCCTGCCCAAGGTGTCGTTCTCCACCATCAATCCGGCCACGGCCGATGACGAGATGGAGCTGGGCTGGGCCTCGGCCAACACCACCGCCAATGACGACAACGAGTTCTATACCTTCGTCGACGGCGAGAAGTTCATGGACGCCGGCGCCTTCACGTCGGTCAAGTTCGGGCTGAAATACACCGACCACGATCGCGAAGTTGACCAGACCTACGGTCAGCGCCGCGCTCTGCTGCCCTGGACTGCTCCGGGCGCCACTGCCTGCGGCGGCCACAAATGTACGCTGGCCGATGTGCAAGGCGGCCTGACGCCCAGCGACTATCTTGACGGCATCAAGGGTCCCGGCGTCATCAGCGGCTATCTGACCGCCGACAAGAGCAAGATCGAGGCGATCTACGCCGCCCTGCCCAAGGCGGCGGTGTGGAACTCGGCGATCGGCGGCACCCAGGCGGCCGGCTGTAACGGCTTGTTGAACTGCGACCACTTCGGCCCGCTGGAAAGCTTCACGTTCAACGAGAAGACCTTCGGCGGCTACGTCCTGGGCAAGCTCAAGGGCGACAACTGGCGCGGTAACGTCGGGCTACGCGTCGTGCAGACCAAGGTCGAGACCTCGGCCTGGAAGGTTGGCGTACCCGCTGGCACCGCCGGCGCGGTCAACAACCCGTTCGGCCTGATCGCTCCGGTCGACGCCGGCCAGAACTATACGGACATCCTGCCGAGCGCGAACTTCTCGTTCGACATCAATGATGACCTGGTTCTGCGTCTGGCCGCCGGTCGCACCCTGTCGCGTCCGGACTACGCCCAGATGGCCGCGTTCACCTCGCTGACCGAGTCTCTGCTGACCGGCAGCGGCGGCAATCCTAACCTGGATCCCTACCGGGCCAACCAGTACGACGTGTCGCTGGAATGGTACTTCGCGCCGCAATCGCTCCTGGCGGTCGGCCTCTACTACAAGGACATCTCGACCTACATCGTCCAGGGCGCGTTCTCGGAGCGCCAGCCGCTTCAGCTGAACGACCCGACCGATGCGCGGATCACCAACGCCGCCAACCAGTGCGTTCTGACCGGCGCCAACCTCTACACCTGTAACTACCGTATCGGTCGCCCGATCAACGTGGCTGGCGGCGAGAACAAGGGTATCGAAATCAGCCTGCAGAAACCTCTGTGGAATGGCTTCGGCGTACTGGCCAACTACACCTACTCCGACGCCTCGTCGGCCTCGGGCGTGCCGGTGCCTTCGAACTCGAAGACCATCGCCAACATCAGCGGCTATTACGAGAACGAGCGCTTCAGCGCCCGCCTGTCCTACAACTACCGGTCCAAGTTCTTCGTCGACTACGACGCCGAGCGCGGCTTCCGGCAGCTGTGGTCGGACTCGATCAAGTCACTGGACGCCTCGGCCAGCGTGAACCTGACGCAGAACATCTCGCTGAGCCTCGATGCGATTAACCTCACCGACGAGAAGATGGCCGAGAACTACGACAACGACAAAAACCGTCCGGCCCGGATCTACAAGAACGGTCGCATGGTCTTCGGCGGCGTCCGCTTCAAGTTCTAGTGGCTTACCGGGACCTTCGGCTTCGCGCCGAAGGTCCCGTCCTTCCTCCCAAGATCGTTGCATCGGAGGCGCCATGGTCCAGGATCACCGCATGACCTGTCCGCTCGCCGCCGATCGCAATCCAAGTCCTCCTGACTGCAAGCACGGAGCTGGGGCGGAGCGGTCACACGCTCCGCCCGCTTTTTGCCGCCCGTCAGCGTGAGCGCCCTCGCATGATCCTCGTCTCCAAGCCCTTCGCCGCCGTCGTGAGTTCGCTCGCCGTCCTGGCCTTTGCCTCGACCGGCCTCGCCGCCTCGCCGGTGAAGGGGCCGGCCATGACCCTCACCCCCGCGCCGGCCCAGGCGAAGCTGGGGCAGGGGACCTTCGCCCTCACCGCCAAGACCCGGATCCTTGTCGCCAAGGGCGATGCTGAGGCCAAGGTGGTGGCCGATCAGCTGTCCGACATGCTGTTCAAGGCCCGAGGCCTGAAGTTGGCCGTCGCCGAGGGCGCGCCGGCCGCCGGCGAGGCCGCCATCGTGCTGGCGCGGGGAGCCACATCCGGCGACACGGCCGAGGCCTACGACCTCGACATCGACCCGACCGGCGTCATCATCACCGCTCCCAAGCGCGCCGGCCTGTTCTATGGCGCGGTCAGCGTCTGGCAGTTGGCCGTGACCGACGCGGCCAAGGGCCCGGCTCTGCTGCTTGCCGTCAGCATCGACGACGCCCCCCGCTTTGCCTGGCGCGGCTTCATGCTTGATAGCGCCCGCCACTTCCAGAGCGTCGAGACGATCAAGACGATCCTCGACGCCATGGCCGCCCACAAGCTCAATGTCCTGCACTGGCACCTGGTCGACGATCAGGGCTGGCGGCTGGAGATCAAGAAGTACCCGAAGCTGACCTCGGAAGGCTCCTGGCGCGTGCCGGCCGGCGCGGCGGGCCGCGATCCCAAGACCGGCAAGGCCACCCGCTACGGCGGCTTCTATACTCAGGACCAGGTGCGCGGCCTCGTCGCCTATGCCGCCGCGCGCGGGATCACCATCGTCCCCGAGATCGAGATGCCGGGCCACGCCCTGGCGCCGCTGGTGGCCTATCCGCAATTTGGCATGACCAAGACCCCGCCGCGCGAGGCCATGGGCGACTGGGGGGTGTTTCCCTATCTCTACAAGCCCACGGAACCGACGTTCACCTTCCTCAACGACGTGCTCGACGAGGTGATGGACCTGTTTCCCTCGCCCTATATCCATGTCGGCGGCGACGAGGCGGTCAAGGACCAGTGGAAGGCCAGTCCCGAGGTCCAGGCCCAGATCCAGGCCCTGGGCGTCAAGGACGAGCACGGGCTGCAGAGCTGGTTCATCCAGCGGGCCGAGAAGAAAATCAACGGCCGAGGCCGGCGGATGATCGGCTGGGACGAGATCCTCGAGGGCGGCCTTGCCCCCAACGCCACAGTCATGTCCTGGCGCGGCGTGGAGGGCGCGGTGGCCGCCGCCTCCCAGGGCCATGACGCCGTCCTGGCGCCCGACAGCACCCTCTATCTCGACCGCCGCCAGAGCGCCTCCGCCGACGAGCCGCCCGGCCGGATCAAGATCACCAGCCTGAAGGACATCTACGATTTCGACGCCGCGCCGGCCGCCCTGACCGACGCCCAGCGCGGTCACATTCTCGGGCTGGAAGCCACGGCCTTCACCGAGCACATGCGCACCGATGAGCGCCTGGAGGCCATGAGCTTCCCGCGCCTGGTCGCCCTGGCAGAAAACGGCTGGACGCCGCGCGACCGCCATGACTGGGCCGATTTCGCAGGCCGACTGCCGGCCGAGACCGCGCGGCTCGACGCACTGGGCGTGGCGCACGACACCGTGCCCTACGAGCCGCAGGCGACGCTGAGGCCGGCCGCCGACGGAAAGGTCTCGGTCGCTCTGGCTTCCGGTCTGGGGCTTGGCGAGGTCCGGTACAGCACCGACGGCAAGGCGCCAACGGCGACCTCGACGGCCTATGACGCGCCCCTCGCCGTGATGCCGGGCCAGACGCTCCGTGCTCGGACCTTCCTCGATGGCCAGGCTCTCGGCCGCGTTCGCGACTACCCGATCAGCCTGCTGGCGGCGCAGACGCGCACCAGCCACCAGCTGGAGCTGTGCGGTGACGGGATCAACCTTTCGCTCGAGGACGACGCGCCAGCAAGCGGCTCCGGGGCCGGCCCCCGCGCCGTGTTCGCGGTCAATCTGATGAACGCCTGCTGGGTGTGGAAGGGCGCGGATCTGTCCAAGGCCGTCAAACTGTCCGCCCGCATCGGCCAGGTCCCGTTCAACTTCCAGATCGGCGCCGACCGCGGGAAGATCCCGCTGCGCGATCCCTCTACGCCGGACGGCGAGCTCGAAGTCCGGATCGACGGCTGCGCGGGCGAGCGGATCGCCGCCATCCCGCTGGGCGCCGCCGCGCGCGGACCGGGCCTGGCCACGGTCTCGGGCGCGCTGCCCAGGCGTGACGGGGTCCACGACCTGTGTCTGAGCTTTACAGCACGCAGCGTGGAGCCGACCCTGGTGCTTGACCAGGTGACGCTGACGGCCGCCGGCAAGAGCGGCAAGAACTAAAGTTTCGGAAAGCAGGGAAGCGTCCGTGTCCAATCTCGTACTGTCCTCGCCGCTCAAGGGCTGGATCGCCCCGCTGGACGAGACGCCCGACGCGGTGTTCGCCGAGCGCATGCTGGGCGACGGCCTGGCCATCGACCCCCTGGGCTCGACCCTGCACGCCCCCTGCGACGCGCGGGTGATCTCGGTGCACGGCACGCGGCACGCCGTCACCCTGCGGGCCGACAATGGGGCCGAGATCCTGATGCACGTGGGGCTGGACACCGTCGGCCTGGGCGGCGAGGGCTTCGAGGTCCACGTCGCGGACGGTCAGGCGGTGAAGTCCGGCGACCGGTTGATCAGCTTTGACCTCGACCTGCTGTCGCAGCGGGCCCGCAGCCTGATCACCCCGATCGTCATCACCAATCCCGACGCCTTCAAGATCATCCGCCGCGCGCAGGACCATGCCGCTTTGGTGGGTGATTTCCTGATGGAGCTGGCCCCGGTCAATGGCGCGGTGGTCACCTCGACGGTCGCCGTTGGCGAGGTGTCGCGCGAGGTCGTGGTGCCCCTGCAGCACGGGATCCATGCCCGGCCCGCAGCCCGCATCGCCGAGAGCGCCCGCAAGTTCGCCGCCGAGGTGGCCGTCGTCGCGGTAAACCGCAGGGCCAGCGCCAAGAGCCCGATCGGGATGATGTCCCTGGCCATCCGCCATGGCGACCGCATCAGCATCGTCGCCAGCGGCCCGGACGCCGATTATGCCGTGATCGCTATCGTCGAGCTGATCGAAGGCGGCATGGGCGAGAGCGCCGCCCTGCCGCCGACCGCCGAGCCCGTCTCGGTCGAGGCCGTACGCCCCGCCCACCCCGCCGAGCCCGGCTTGTTGCGCGGCGTCATGGCCGCCCCCGGTTTGGCCATCGGTCAAGCCGTTCGCTTCGTCTCAACCGACATCATCGTCGCCGAGGTCGGGGCCGGCATGGGCTTTGAACGGCGCGCGCTGGAAGACGCCCTGGCCTTGGTCCGCGCCAAGCTCGAGAAGGCCGCATCCAAGGGCGACACCGCTCGCAAAGCAATCCTCGGCGCCCACCTGGCCTTTCTGGAAGATCCCGAACTGAGCGCTTCGGCCCATCGGCTGATCGCCGAGGGCAAGAGCGCGGGCTTCGCCTGGCGCCGCGCCGTCGGCGGCTATGTCGAGGCTCTGCGCGGCCTGGGCGACCGCCGCCTGGCCGAACGCGTGGATGACCTGATCGACCTGGAGCGCCAAGTGCTCCGGGCACTGACGGGTGAGGAAGACGACGCCCGCGTCCTGCCGCCCGGCGCCATCCTGCTGGCCGACGAGCTTTTGCCCTCGCAACTGATGGGCGTCGAAGCCAGCCAGGTCGCGGGCTTCTGCACCGCCAAGGGAGGGCCGACGTCGCATGTCGCCATCCTGGCCGCCGCCATGGGCATTCCGGCCATCGTCGCCGTGGGCGCCGGCGTGCTCGATGTCGCCGAGGGCACGGGTCTGATCCTTGACGCCGAGAGCGGAAGCCTGCGCATCGCCCCCGACGCCACGCAGCTCGCCGCCGCCCAGACCGCCATCGCCGCCCGCCACGAGCGCAAGGCCGCCGCCAAGGCCGCCGCCCATCAAGAGAGCCGCACCGCCGACGGCGTACGCATCGAGGTGTTCGGTAATGTTGGCTCGCTGAACGACGCCCTGGCCGCCGCCGCCAATGGCGCGGAGGGCTCGGGCCTGCTGCGCACCGAGTTCCTGTTCCTGGAGCGCGAAACGCCCCCCGACGAGGACGAGCAGGCCCGCCAGTACCAGGCGATCGCCTCGGCCCTGGACGGCCGCCCGCTGATCATCCGCACCCTCGACGTCGGCGGCGACAAGGCCGCGCCCTACCTGCCGATCCCGGCCGAGGAGAACCCGGCCCTGGGCTTGCGCGGCGTGCGCGTGTCGCTGTGGCGGCCGCATCTGCTCAAGACCCAGCTGCGGGCCATACTGCGGGTCAAGCCGCTGGGCCAGTGCAAGATCATGATCCCGATGATCGCTAGCCTCGACGAGCTGCGCGCCGTGCGCGCCCTGCTCGACGAGACCAAGCGCGAGATGGGGATCACCGAGCGGGTCCAGTTGGGCGTCATGATCGAGACCCCCGCCGCAGCGATCACCGCCGACCTGCTGGCCGCCGAGGCCGATTTCCTGTCGATCGGCACCAACGACCTGACCCAGTATGTGCTGGCCATGGACCGGGGCAATCCGGAGCTGGCCGCCCGCATCGACGCGCTCCACCCGGCCGTCCTACGGATGATCGCCCAGACCTGCGCCGGGGCCGCCAAGCATCATTGCTGGGTCGGAGTCTGCGGCGGCCTGGCCTCCGACCTCGTCGCCGTGCCGGTGCTTCTGGGCCTAGGCGTCACCGAGCTTTCCGCCACGGCGGCGACCGTGCCCGAGGTCAAGGCCCTGGTCCGCATCCTGGACATTTCGGCCTGCCAGGCCCTGGCGCGCCAGGCGCTGGACCTGACCTCACCCGAGGCCGTCCGAGATCTCTGCAAAGCCTTCGCGGCCCAAGTCCTGAAGGTTGGAGCCTAAGCGATGAAGTCCCCGCTCGAAGTCCTCCAGCCCCTAGGCCGCGCCCTGATGCTGCCGATCGCGGTGTTGCCGGTCGCGGCGCTGCTGCTGCGGATCGGCCAGACCGACTTGCTGGGCCACGCCCACTTGGCGGCGATGTCCGGCGGCCTGACCCTGGTGGTCGCCAATGTCTTCGCCGCCGCCGGTGGGGCGATCTTCGCCAATCTGGGCCTGATCTTCGCCATCGGCGTCGCCGTGGGCCTGGCGCGCGAGAACAACGGCGCGGCGGGCCTGGCCGGCGTCGTGGCCTATCTGGTGGCCACCCAGGGCATCCAGGCCCTGATCGTCGTGCCGCCCGACGTGGTCGCGGCGGCGGCCGCCAAGGGCGGCGACCTGGCCCTGGCGGCCTGGAAGGCCAAGGCGATCAGCAAGCTGTCGATCCCGGTTGGCATCCTGTCCGGCGTGATGTCTGGCGTGCTCTACAACCGCTACAGCACCATCAAGCTCCCGGAATATCTGGCCTTCTTCGGCGGCCGCCGCTTCGTGCCGATCGCCGCCGGCCTGGGCGGGGTGCTGCTGGCCCTGGTGTTCGGCTTTGGCTGGCATTGGCTGGAGGCCGGCGTCGATGGATTGAGCCACATGGTCACCGTCTCCGGAAACCTGGGCCTGTTCGTCTACGGCATCCTCAACCGCCTACTGATCGTCACCGGCCTGCACCACATCCTCAACAACGTGGTCTGGTTCATCCTGGGCGACTTCCATGGCGCGACGGGTGACCTCAACCGCTTCGCGGCCGGCGACCCGACCGCCGGGGCGTTCATGAGCGGCTTCTTCCCGGTAATGATGTTCGGCCTGCCCGCCGCCTGCCTGGCCATGTACCACACGGCCCGTCCCGAGCGGAAAAAGGCGGTCGGCGGCATGCTGACCTCGCTGGCCCTGACGTCGTTCCTGACCGGGGTGACTGAGCCGATCGAGTTCAGCTTCATGTTCCTGGCCCCGATGCTCTACGCCCTGCACGCCGTTTTGACCGGAGTTGCGATGGCCCTGATGAACCTGCTCGACGTCAAGCTGGGCTTCGGCTTTTCGGCCGGTCTGTTCGACTATGTGCTGAACTTCAGCAAGGCCACCCACCCGCTGTGGCTCGTGCCGATCGGCTTGGTCTATGGCGGGATCTATTACGGGCTGTTTCGCTTCTTCATCCTGAAGTTCGATCTCAAGACCCCTGGCCGCGAGCCGGCCGAGGACCTGGCCGCCGAGGCGGCGGTGGGGCCCAGCGCCGGCGGGCGCGGCGCCGACTTCGTCGCCGCTTTGGGCGGGGCGGGGAACCTGACCTCGGTCGACGCCTGCACCACCCGCCTGCGGCTGATCGTTGTCGACCAGGCCGTGGTCCGCGAACCCGCCTTGAAGGCCCTCGGAGCGCGGGGTGTGGTCCGGCCGTCGGACAAGGCGCTACAGGTCGTCCTCGGCCCGGTCGCCGACCAAGTGGCCGGTGAGATCCGCGCCGCCATGGGCAGGCCAGCGCCGCCCAAGCCTGCCGCGACCAAGGCCGCGGCAGCGGTCGCCCTACCCACCGCCATTGATGACAGCCGGGCCGAGGGCCTGGTCAGCGCCTTGGGCGGCTTCTCCAATGTCGAGACGGTGGGCGCCTGTTCCAGCCGCCTGCGCCTGGTGGTCCGCGACAACGCCGCCGTCGACGAGGCGGCGCTGAGAGCCCTGGACTCACGCGGCGTGGTCCGGGTCGGCGAGCGCTCGGTGCACGTCGTGCTGGGTCCTGACGCCGAGCGGATCTGCGAGGCGGTGCGCTGCCTGCTGCCTGGGTGATGGAAACGATCCGGCTGACGGGAAGGGGAACGACGTGACGAAACCGATCGATGAAGTGCTGATCGTCGGCGGCGGCACGGCCGGCTGGATCACCGCCGCCTATCTGGCCCGCAAGTTGGGGGCCAACCGTCCCGATGGGGTGAAGATCACGCTGATCGAGTCGTCGCAGATCGGCATCATCGGGGTGGGCGAGGGCACGATCCCCACCATCCAGACCACCATGCGCGAGATCGGCGTCGACGAGGCGCGGTTCATGCGCGGGGCCGGGGCCTCGTTCAAACAGGGCATCAAGTTCGTCGACTGGACCACCGCCCCCGTCGGCGACGCCCACAGCCATTATTACCACTCGTTCAGCCGGCCCCATACGCTGCGGGGCCTGGACCTGGCGCCTTACTGGCTGCTGGGCTGCGCCGGGGATACGCCGTTCTCGGAGGCGGTGACGCTGCAGGACACGGTCTGCGAGGCGGGCAAGGGCCCCAAGCTGATCGACGATCCGCAATATTCCAGTCCGCTTGGCTACGCTTACCATTTCGACGCCGGCAAGCTGGCCGTGCTGATGCGCGACGTCGGCAAGGAGCTGGGCGTCCGCCACCTGATCGGCAATGTCCAGGGCGCGCGACTGGACGAGACCGGCGCGATCGCCGCCGTGGTCACCCGTGAGCATGGCGAGTTGGCCGCCGGCCTCTATGTCGACTGCAGTGGTTTCTCGGCCAAGCTGATCGGTGAGGCTATGGGCGTGAAGTTCATCGACGACAGCGACACCCTGTTCGTCAACCGCGCCGTGGCCATCCAGGTCCCGCACGATGACCCTGAGGCCCCAGTGGCCAGCACCACCATCTCCACCGCCCACGAAGCCGGCTGGACCTGGGACATCGGCCTGCCCGAGCGCCGAGGCGTCGGCTATGTCTATTCCAATGATCACACCACGGACGAGCGGGCCGAAGAGGTGCTGCGGGCCTATATCGGCAAGTCGGCCGACGGGCTGAACGCTCGCGTGTTGAAGCTGCCCATCGGCCATCGCGAAACGCCGTGGGTCAAGAACTGCGTGTCGATCGGTCTGTCGGGCGGTTTCCTGGAGCCGCTGGAGGCCACAGGCATCATGCTGATCGAGGCCGCCGCCTGGATGCTGGGCCGGCTGTTCCCGCGCGCGGGCGACATGGAGCCGACCGCCGCCCTGTTCAACGAAGCCATGGGCCTGCGCTACAAGGGCGTGCTGGACTTCATCAAGCTGCACTATTGCCTGACCAAGCGCACCGACAGCGACTTCTGGATCGACAACACCCGGCCAGAATCGATCCCGGATTCGCTGCAGGCCCTGCTGGAGATGTGGAAGACCCGTGGGCCGGACCCGTTCGACTTCGGCACCGTCCATGACAGTTTCGAGGTCTTCAACTACCAGTATGTGCTGTACGGCATGGGCTTCAAGACCGACCTCTCGGCCAATCTGTCGGCCTATCCGCATCTCGACGCGGCGCGGGCCGAGTTCGCGCGGCTGAAGTCGGCGGCCCATCGGGCGGCGGCGGCCATGCCCGATCACCGGGCGCTGCTGGACGAGATCTACCGCAACGGTTTCCGTCAGCGCGCTGCCGCCGGCCGATGACCCAAACGCCAGAGATCAATGACATCCTGATCGTCGGCGGCGGCACGGCCGGCTGGATGACCGCCGCCTATCTGGCTCGCCGCCTGGGCTCCATGCGACCGGACGGGGTGCGCATCACCCTGATCGAGTCTAGCGAGATCGGCATCATCGGAGTGGGCGAGGGCGCCTTTCCGACCATCCAGAACACCCTGCGGACGATCGGCGTCGACGAGGCGCGGTTCATGCGCGAGGCCGGGGCGGCCTTCAAGCAGGGTATCCGGTTCGTCGACTGGAAGACCGCGCCTAAGGATGGTGTGCACAGCCACTACTACCACCCCTTCGCCTCGCCCCGGTTGCTGAACGGCGGCCTGGACCTGGCGCCATACTGGCTGATGGGCGAGGCGGGCGGCGTCCCGTTTTCCGGCGCTGTCACCCTGCAGGACAAGGTCTGCGAAGCTGGGCGGGGTCCCAAGCGTATCGACGATCCGCAGTATGGCGGGCCGATGACCTATGCCTATCACTTCGACGCGGGAAAACTGGCGAACCTGCTTCGCGATGTCGGCAAGGAAACCGGGATCAAGCACCTGCTGGGCAATGTGCTGAGCGTCAACAAGGCGCAGGACGGATCGATCGGCTCGGTGACCACGCGCGAGCACGGCGATCTGACGGCCGACCTCTATATCGACTGCACGGGCTTTGCCGGCGCGATGATCGGCGAGGCCATGGGCAGCGCCTGGATCGACAAGAGCGACGTGCTGTTCGTCGATCGCGCCCTGGCCCTGCAGGCGCCCTATGACCGCCCAGACGGGCCGGTGGCGACCACCACCATCTCCACCGCCCACGAGGCCGGCTGGACCTGGGATATCGGCCTGCCCGACCGGCGCGGCACGGGCTATGTCTATTCCAGTCGTCACACCACGGACGATCGGGCCGAGCAGATCCTGCGCGGCTATGTCGGCAAGGCCGGCGATGGGCTGACGGTTCGGCCGCTGAAGCTGAAGGTGGGCCACCGGGCCAGCCACTGGGTCAAGAACTGCGTCGCCGTGGGCCTGTCGGGCGGGTTTCTGGAGCCCCTCGAATCCACCGGCATCGTGCTGATCGAGGCCGCCGCTTACATGCTGGCCCGCAACCTGCCGCGGCGGGGCGGCATGGAGGCGACCGCCAAGCAGTTCAACGCGGCGATGACCGACCGCTATCTGAGGGCGATCGACTTCATCAAGCTGCACTACTGCCTCAGCCAGCGCACCGACAACAGCTTCTGGACCGACAACGCCGATCCGGCCTCAATCCCCGAAAGCCTGCAAGACCACCTGGCGATGTGGAAACACCGACCGCCCAACGCCTTCGATTTCCCCAGCCTCCATGAGAGCTTCAAGTACTTCAACTATCAGTACGTTCTGTACGGGATGGGCTTTGCGACCACCGTCGATCCCGCCGCCCACGTGCATGGCGACCTGGCCCGGGCCGATTTCGCCAAGGTGCGCGAGGCCGGCTTGCGCGCCGCCGCCGGCCTGCCCGATCACAGGGCCTTGCTAAACCAGGTCTACACCCAGGGCTTCACCACCAAGGTTGGGGACGCCGCCAGCGCCGAGGCCGCCGAGGGCCTGCGGCGATGAGCGAGCCGGCGGCCGGACCGGTCTTCGCCGCCGCCGCTGGCCCGCGCATCGAAACCCTGCGCATCGGCGCCGAACGCCATCCGGTGCTGGTGATCGACGGCCTGCTGACCGGCGCCGAGCATCTGGTCGATTTCGCGGCCGAACAGGCGATCCTGGCCCCCGTGAAGGCGGCGGCCAACTTCTATCCGGGCGTCCGGGCGCCATCCCCGGGCGGCTATGTTCAGGCTCTGGTCACCGCCCTTCGCCCCCATCTGGCGACGGTGTTCGGCGCCCCGCCGGAGGGCAAGGCGCACATCACCAGCGCCCTTTCGATGGCGGTCCTACCGACCGACCAGGCCATCCTGCCCCAACGCCTGCCGCACATCGACACCACCGATCCCGACCAGCTGGCGATTCTGCACTATCTGTGCGGACCGCCCCACGGCGGCACGGCCTTTTACCGTCACCGCGCCACCGGTTTCGAATCCATAGGACCCGAGCGCGGCAAGGCCTATTTCGCCGCCTTGCGCCGGGAGATCGAAACCGCCTCGGTTCCGGCCGGCTACATCGCGGGTTCCAACGCCCTGTTCGAGCAGACCGCCGTCGTCGAACCGGCCTTCAACCGGGTCATCGTCTATGCCAGCCGCCTGCTGCATGCCGGCGTCTTGCCAGACCATCCGGCCAGCCTGGACCCGCGAACGGGCCGGCTGACGGTCAACAGCTTCTTCCGTTTCGAAGCGGCCTGAACGCGTCGCCGGCTCGGCGGTAGCGTTGTGATCAGCCCGTCGCCAAACGTCCAGAGGACGTGCACGTCACGACTATTCCATTCAATCGCCGCCGGACCTGATCGCCTAGGCTTGCGTCTGGGTTCACCGCAGGCACCGGCTGAACCGACATCGAAGGATGGCGCACGACCATTTCCCGCAGCAAACCCGAGACCGACGCCGCCGGCGGACCGGGAGGCGCATCGCGCCGCTGCGTCGTCACCAGCGGCTTCAGCTTGGCCCTGATGGCGGCCCTGCCGTCACGGGCGCCCGCAGTATCGTCCGCAGCCACGCTCAAGGCGTCGCCACAAGCTTCAGGAGACAAGACCATGAGCAGCGACTTCGTCACCACCGGCGAGGACGACCAGATCGTGCCGATCGCCGACGCCGCCCTGATCGGCATCAAGCTGCTCAAGAAGGGCACGCTGAAGACCTATCCGGGCCTGCCGCACGGCATGTGCACGACCCATCCGGAGGTGATCAACCCGGACATGCTGGCCTTCATCAAGGCGTAGGGGATTCGGGACTGAAGATTGAAAGGCGTCGGTCTCCGGCGGACGCCTTTTCCTCTCGGCGGTTGTCATCCAGGATCGGCGCGCGACGCGCTTGTCCGGGATGACAACGTTTTTGGAGGTCTGGTGATTAGAGCCGGATCGCCAGGATCACCGACGTCCACCCGTCGAGCGTCACGATCCGACCCTCGACCACCGCCTCGCCAAACGCCACGCCCTCCACCGTCAGGTGGTCGGGAAGCGTGTAAGCCACCGCCGCCCGCCCGAAGTTGAGCATCACCACCAAGCCTTCGCCGCGCCGATAGGCGAAGACCTGCGCGTGGTCGGGATCCAGATCCTCATAATCCCCCTCCCGCAGATCGACGGACCCCCGCCGGAACGCGATCAGGTCGCGGCAGTGGCTTAGCACCGCGTCTGCCCGCCCGGCCTGGTCTCGCGCATTGATCGCCGCCGCGTTGGGATTGACCGCCAGCCACGGCGTCCCGAGCGTGAAGCCGCCGTGTGGATCGTCCGCCCACTGCATAGGCGTGCGGGCGTTGTCGCGGCCCATGGACCGGGCATTGGCTAGATATTCCGCCTCCGACACCCGACCCTGCAGGTCGCGCCAGCGACCGGACACCTCCAGGTCGTCGAAGTCGTCCAGGGTCTGGAACGGATAGTTGGTCATGCCCAGCTCGTCGCCCTGATAGAGGAACGGCGTGCCGCGCTGGGTGAGGATCAGGGTGTTCAGAACCTTGGCCGAACGCTCGACCCACTCGGGATCATCGTCGCCGAAGTGCGAAACCGCTCGGGGATTGTCGTGGTTGGACAGGAACACCGTGTTCCAGCCGAACGGCCCGGCCGCCGCGTCCTGCTGGCTGTAGAGCGCCTTGAGTCGGGGCAGGGTCCAGGACGTCTTGCGCCAGCCGTCGATGTCCATCCGCACGATGTCGAAATTGAACACCAGATCGAGTTCGCTGCGGCGGCTGTCCATCATGTGTTGGGCCGCGTCGGGCGTAAGCCCGAACGCCTCGCCGACCGTCAGGGTGTCGTAGTGCGCCAACACCTCGTGACGCATCTCGCTCAGGTAATCATGCAGCTTGGGCCCGGCGGCATAGACGAACTGCGGCGCGCGGCGCTCCTGGGGCGTCAGGTCGGGCAGGCCGGGTTGCTTGGAGATGAACGGGATGACGTCCATCCGGAACCCCGACACCCCCTTGTCGAGCCAGAACCGCATCAGGTCATGGACCTCGTCGCGGACCTTGGGATTCTCCCAGTTGAGGTCCGGCTGCTTGGCGGCAAAATAGTGCAGGTAGTACTGGCCTGTCGCCTGATCCAGCGTCCAGGCTGGCCCTCCGAAGAAGGCGTGATAGTTGTTGGGAGGACCGCCATCCTTGCCGTCGCGCCAGATGTAGTAGTCGCGATAGGGGTTGTCCTGGCTCTTGCGGCTCTCGACGAACCAGGCGTGTTCGTCGCTGCTGTGATTGACCACCAGGTCGATGATCAGCCGCATGCCACGGGCCGTCATCCCGGCCAGCATGGCGTCGAAATCGGCCATGGTCCCGAAGTCCGCCATCACCTGGCGATAGTCGCGGATGTCATAGCCGTTGTCGGCGTTGGGGCTGTCGAAGTGCGGGCTGAGCCACACCACATCGACGCCGAGATCCTGCAGGTAGTCGAGCCGGGCGGTGACCCCAGGAAGATCGCCGATCCCGTCGCCGTTGGTGTCGAGGAACGAGCGTGGATAGACCTGATAGACAACGGCGTCCTTCCACCAGGGGCGGGTGGCGCCGGGCGTCGCGTCATCGTCAAGGCTCACGCAGCGCTCCCCGTCTCAATGTGCGGATGGAACGCTACCGCGCCGAAGCATGGTCGTCGCGGGTGGATTTTGATGTCGGGATGGTGGCGGAGAGGGTGGGATTCGAACCCACGGTGCCCTTCCAGGCACGCCGCATTTCGAGTGCGGTACATTCGACCACTCTGCCACCTCTCCAGGGGGTCTTCAGGGGCCGCCCGGGGGCGGCCTTGAGTGAGGGCGGGATACCTAGCGGCGCCGCCGGAAGAGCGCAAGGGCTTGTGACACGCTTTTGTGTCGCGCGGCGCGGTTTCCGACCGGACTAGGCCCGAGGGTAAAGGATCATCTGGGTGCAGCGGAAAAGCGCCAGGGTCTTGCCGGTGGTCTCGTGGGTGACGAGGGCGTCCCAGACCTGAGTGTTGCGGCCGCCGTGGAGCAGCTTGGCCTCGCAGGCCACGCCCTCGCCTTGGCGAGCGGTGCCGAGGAAGTTGGACTTCAACTCGATGGTCGTGAAGCCTGTCGCGCCCTCCGGCAGGGAGGTCACGCAACCATAGCCGCTGGCGCTGTCGGCCAGGGCGATGACGCTGGCGGCGTGAAGAAAGCCGTTGGGGGCCATATGGCGGCTGGCCACAGTGAAGCGTCCCCTAACCAAGCCTCGGGTCGCATGGCTCCATTCCAGGCCCAACAGACCGGGCAGGTTGTCGGCCTGGGCGGTGGTCAGGGCAGCGCTGAAATCTTGATCGGCCATGCGGCGTCCTCACTGCTTCGTGTACGAAGCATCTAAGGGATCGCCTGGCCGACACGCAAGTGGGTTTTTAAATGGAACTGATATCGATCGGCGGGAAGCGCAGGCCGTCGTCGCCTTGCGGGGGCAGGCGGAAGGCGCGGATTCCCACCTGCAGGGCGGGCGCCGCCAACGGGCCGGGCGACGGCGGTGCGGCGGCGCGGCGGGCGACGAAGGCCTCGGCGGGGACGGAATCGCCGGCGTCGATATTTGTGGTCCTGTGGTCGGCGACAGTGGCCTCCCAGGCGTCGGCCTCGGCGCCGACCTGGCCGGTCAGCAGGCGAGTGTGAGGCGGCAGATCCAGCAACCGCCTAGCGGCGGCGTGCAGACCGGCCGCGTCGGCGCCGGGGGCGTCGCTGTCGTCCAGACCCTGGTCCGGCGGCAGGATAGCGGAACCGGTGAACACCACGTCGCCGATCTGGTAGGCGGTGGCGCCGGGCAGGCGGCCCGGCAGGGCGATGGCGGTGATCTCGATCCCGCCCATCGGCAGGACCTCGCCGTCTTGGGCCAGCTTGTCGAAGTCCCAGCCGTCAAGATCGACGCCGTCGGATCCCAGCACCGGGACCAGGCGCTTGAGGCTTTCCAGGACACCCGCGCCGGTGCAGATCGAGGCGCCCGTCTCGTATTTGAGATGACCGGCGGCGGACAGGTGGCCGGTATGCACGCCGGTCTCCAGGATCCAGGTCGGACCCAGGTCCTTGGCCCGAATATCGGCGATGATGGCGTCCATGAAGGTCGTATCGACGGCCTGGGTCTGGGGATCATAGTCGAGCACGGGGTCGATGAAGGCGCACAACTGGGTGGCTGGATCGACCAGCAGATAGGTCACCCGCCCGGTGGCGGGGTGGTGGAAAGCGGTGATTTCCGGCTGCATGCGTACGCTCGACAGTGCCCTGGAGCCTGGTCCAGGCCGGCACCTTGACCGCAAGCTCTTAAGTATAGGCGAACGCCGATCCAGGTCGTCCGCGCCGAAACAAGATTGGGGCGATTGGTCGCGCGGGGCTAGGGCCGTTCGGCCGCCGCCGTGCAACTCCGGGCGTCGCCGCGCATCTGGGTCACCCAGACGGGTTCGACATAGCGATCGCCGTCGCGGAAGCCTGGCGCGCAGCCTTCGGGCGTGTCGTCGCGTGACCGTCCGCCGCCGCGCATGTCGAGTGACAGGGCCAAGGACTGCGAGCCGCCGCCTCGGCCGTAGCCGCCATAGCCCAAGCCGCCATAGCCCAAGCCGTCATAGCCGTGGCCGCCGCCGTAGCCGCCCCCGTAGCCCCGGCCGTTCTTGCCGTATTCGGTCTTGGAAACGGCGACGCCCAAGGTGCTGGCTTCGCCGATCGGGATCAGGGTGGAGACATAGGCGCTGCGATAGCCGCCGGTGCCGACGCTGACCCCGGCCTCGCCGTGCATCTGGCGTTTGCCGTCGGGACCCAGGGCGTAGCCATTGACGTCCACTTTCGGCGGCGCCGCATAGTCGAGGGGGCCGCCGCCGCCGCGTTCGATCGGCGGCGCGTCGGCCAGCCAGGCGGCGACCTGGTCCTGGGTGCTCACGGGCTCAGCATTGCGGGCGGCCTCGGCCTTGGCTTTCGCGTCGGCCTGGGCCTTGGCGATCTCGGCTTCGGTGGGCGGCTTGGCGACGCGCGAGGCGGTGGCCACGACCTCGTCGTCAGGAGTAGCTGCCACGGCCAGGCTGGGCAGGGCCAGCGGCGCGGCCAGAAATGCGACAGCCAGGGCGAAACGGGACGCGAGCATGGACAAGACCTCCGACCTATCCATCCTGGACCCGGCCGTGAGCCGAATTAGGGCCTGAATGTTGCGTGGCCGCAAGGCGAAGCTGGTGGCGGAGTCACAGCGCTTCAAGGGCGGCCTCCAGCGCCGCCATGTCCGGCGGCAGGGGCGTCTCGAACCGCAGGGTCTGGCCGGTGATCGGGTGGACGAAGCCCAGCACGGCGGCGTGCAGGGCTTGGCGGGCGAACCCGATCTCCGTGATCGCCGCCTTGACCGGCGCAGCGGGGGCTCCGGCCCCATAGACCGGGTCGCCCAGGCAGGGGCTGCCCTTGCTGGCCATATGGACGCGGATCTGGTGGGTGCGGCCGGTCTCCAGCCGGCAGGCGACGCGGGCCGCCAGGGGCGCGTGCTTGCCGCCGCCGCCAAAGGTCTTCTCGACCCGGTAGTGGGTGGTCGCCTCTCGGCCGCCGGACTTGAGGACGGCCATCTTCTTGCGGTCGCCCGGCGAGCGGCCCAGTTGGGTCTGGATCGTGCCGACGGCGGGGCTAGGCGCGCCGCGGGTCAGGGCCAGGTACATGCGGTCTATGTCGTGCTCGGCAAACAGGGCCGACAGGCCCTGGTGGGCGGCGTCGGTCTTGGCCGCGACCATCACGCCGGAGGTTTCCTTGTCCAGCCGGTGGACGATGCCGGGGCGGGCGACGCCGCCGATCCCCGACAGGCTGTCGCCGCAGTGGTGCAGCAGGGCGTTAACCAGGGTGCCGGTCTCGCAGCCCGGCGCCGGGTGGGCGGCCATGCCGGCGGGCTTGTCGATGACGA
The DNA here is from genome assembly GCF_049896345.1 of Caulobacter sp. DWR2-3-1b2. Lineage (NCBI taxonomy): Bacteria > Pseudomonadati > Pseudomonadota > Alphaproteobacteria > Caulobacterales > Caulobacteraceae > Caulobacter > Caulobacter sp. DWR2-3-1b2. The sequence continues at coordinate 1,123,570 of NZ_JAFCUC010000001.1, forward strand.
TCAGATAAGCATCCTCATAGAGCACGCTCAGCGGGATGTTCTCGGGCAGGGGCTCGGCGGCGGTCGGGGGCGGGATGTTGACCGCATAGGTCCCGGCCACGGCCTTGGCCGAGCCGCTGGTCAGCGGGACGGGCGTCTTGCCGGGGATCGCCAGCGACACCTGGCCCTCCGCCATCAGGGCTTGCAGGCGAGCCCGTGAAAGGGTCGGAGCGGCGGTGGCCAAGGCCTTGTCCAGCCGCTGGCCGGCCAGGTCGGGGCCGATCTCGATCCGCAGGGTCTCACCGGCCGGCATGCCCGTTTCCAAGGCGTCTGGGTCCTCGATCTCGTCTCCGAGCGGGGGATCGGGGGGCTGGACCAGCGGCTTCACGGCTCCGTCACGGGTTTGTCGCGGCGCCGACATCGCCCGCGCCTACCGGCTCAGGTTCGAAGTTCAGCGTATGAAGGGGATAGTCGATGCGCGCGATCCGCACCACCTTGCTCATGGCCGCCGCCAGCGGCCTGGCCCTGACCGCCGGCCAAGTCTGGGCCGCCGATCTTACGCCTGCGGCCACCGCTGAACCCAGCGTCGTCGAGGAACTGGTGGTCACCGCCCAGAAGCGCGAGCAGAAGGTGCTCGACGTGCCGATCGCCTTGACCGCCTATTCGGGCGCCATGCTCGACAGGCTGGGCGTCCAGGAATTCGACAAGCTGTCGCTTTTCGTGCCCGGCTTCCAGGTCCAGAACCAGTCGCCCAACAACCCTGGTTTCGTGATGCGCGGCGTCACCTCCGACAGCGGTGACGCCACCACCGAGCCGCGGGTGTCGGTGTTCCAGGACGGCGTGTCGATCTCCAAGTCGCGAGGCTCCTATATCGAGCTGTTCGACATCCAGCGCATCGAGATCGCCAAGGGTCCGCAATCGACCCTCTATGGTCGTGGGGCGCTGATCGGCGCGGTCAATGTCATCCAGAACAAGGCCGACCCCAAGGCCCTGGACTGGCGCGTGGCGGCGGAAGTCGGCAATGACGGCTACGGGTTGTTCGAGGGCATGGCCAATGTGCCGCTCAGCGACACCTTCGCCGTGCGGCTGGCGGGTCGCTACAAGGAGCGCAAGGGGCCGATCGAGAACCTGCTGACCGGCCGGACCTTGGGCTCGACCGATACGGGCGCCCTGCGGTTCTCGGCCCATTGGTCGCCGACCAGCCGGCTGAACGCCGACCTGATCATCAATTACGAGGCCGACCACCCGACGGGGACCTCGTTCAAGTCCAACAGCTTCAACCCCACCGATCCGACGACCGGCGCGGTGCTGGGCGATCGCGACCCCAACAATGGCGCGGCCCTGTCGGCCGGCGCAGGCTTCAACGGTGGCGCGAAGTTGGGCCTCAAGCGCTTCGTCTCGGGCGCTACGGTCTTGGTCGACTACAGCCTCAACGACGCCTTCAAGCTGTCGTCGATCACCGCCGCTCGCCGGTTCCAGAGCACAGAGACCTTCGATCCGGACGGCTTCTCCCTGCCAATGCTGACCTTCGCCGAAGACGCACGCGGCAAGCAATACAGCCAGGAGTTCCGTCTCAACTACGACGCCGGCGGTCCGATCAGCGGCTTCGCGGGCGTCAGCTATTTCAACGAGGACGCCCGGACCAGCGTGCCGTCGCAGATCGACGAGCGCTACGCCCTGGCCTTGATCACCGGCTATCTGAGCAAGCCCAACGCCCAGCCGACCGGTTTGCTGACCAACCCCGCCGTGCTGACCGCGCTGGTGGGCGGTCTGACCGGCATCGGCGCGACCAGCCCGCTGGCCCCGCTGCTGCCCGGCATCGCCAACAACCTGCATGTCCACCGCGAAAGCTACACCAACTACGGCAAGACCGAGTCGTTCGACGTCTATGGCGACGCCACCTGGCGGCTGAGCGAGCAGTTCGAGATCTCGGCCGGCCTGCGCTACACCCACGACGACAAGACCAGCGGCTACGCCTCCAGCGTCGAGGATCGCTCGATCCTGGGCGGGCTGATCGCCCTGTCGTCGATCCCCGCAGCCCAGCGTCCTGGCCTGTTGCAAGCCATGGCCGTGCCGGGCGCCGCGACCATCCCGACCTCGGCCGGCTATCCCGTGCCGATGTTCGGCATCGTTTCGCAGCCGACCACCAACAATGGCGACATCTTCTCGCAGGACTTCTCGGACGAGGGCCTGACCTGGCGCCTGGTCGGCCGCTACAAGCCGACGACGGGCACCAGCCTCTACGCCTCCTATGCCCGCGGTCGGCGGCCCGATGTGCTGTCGGTTGGCCAACCCGCCGCGCCCGGCGGCCCGGCGCGGTTCACGCCGGTCTCGGCTGAGACCGTGGATTCCTTCGAGGTGGGGGCCAAGACCCGCGCGATGGGCGGTCGCCTGACCCTGGAAGGCGCGGTCTACGCCTATGACTACGACAACTTCCAGACCACGATCCTGGTCAACGCCAAGCCGGTGACCACCAATGCCGGCAAGGCCAAGTCCTATGGCTTCGAGGGCCAGACGACCTGGGCGGCGGCCTCGTTCGCCGAGCTCTTCGCGACCTTCGGCTACACCCACGGCCGGTTCGACACCGGAATCTACGAAGGCAACCGCTTCCGGCTATCGCCCGACTACAAGGCCTCGATCGGCTCCAGCCTGCACGCCGACGCCCTGCGCGGGCGCTTCACCTTCACCCCGACCTATACCTGGCAGTCGAAGGTCTATTTCTCGGACGACAACGACATCGCCGCCCTGCAGGTCAGCAACCTGCTGCCCGACACGGCGCGCGACGAATTCCAGAGCAGCTACGGCTTGCTGGACCTGCGGCTCGAATATCAGCCGTCGTTTGCCAGCTGGAAGGTCGGGGCGTTCGTCACCAACGCCACCGACGAGAAATACGTCAAGGACGCCGGCAACACCGGTGACGCCTTCGGCATTCCCACCTTCATCGCCGGCAACCCGCGCTATTACGGCGTGACGGCCGCGCTGCGGTACTAGGACGAGATTGGGGACAGGCGCATGCGCCTGTCCCCATCGGCGGCTACTTGCTTTCGGCCTCTTCCTCTTGGCCAGTGATCGAGCCGTCCTTGAACAGGTATTTCTTTAACTGCTCGTCGGTCTCCGGATCGCTGCGGCGCAGCCATTCCAGCACCATGGCCGCGTGCTCGAGCTCTTCGCGGGCGTTGTGCAGCAGGATCTTGCGTAGCTCCTCGTCGTCACAGTCGTCCGCGCGCTGACGGTACCAATCCACCGCCTCGAGCTCTTCGATCAAGGATGTGATGGCGTAGTGCTGGTTGAGGGTCTTGCCGCGCAGCTTTTCGCGCGGAACGTGGAGGCCTTCACTGGACATGCGTGCGTCATCCGATTGTTGTGTGTTGAGGCTAACGCACAACAAGACCTAGCGCTGCCGTGATTTCCGGGGAACACGACCATGAATATCGATCGACGCAGAGCCTTGACCCTCTTCGGTTTCGGCGGCGCGGGCGCGGCCGGCGAGGCGATGGCCGCCACGCCCCAGGGTTTGCACGCAGGCCTGGCGCGCTTTGACCATGGTGTCGCCTCGGGCGACCCGCTGTCTGACCGGGTCATCCTGTGGACGCGGGTGACCGCGCCGGACGCCAAGGCCCCGGTCGGCGTGCGCTGGGAGGTGGCGACCGACCCGGCCTTCAAAAACATCGTCAAGCAAGGCCAAGCCACCGCCGACGCCTCGCGCGACAACACGGTCAAAATCGACGTCATCGGCCTGAAGCCGGCCACCGACTATGTCTACCGCTTCCGCCAGGCGGTGAACGGCAAGGCCGTGGGCGAGGCGGTTGTCGGTCGTACCCGGACCCTGCCGGTTGGGCCGACCAAGGACGTGGTGCTGGCGGTGGTGTCGTGCAGCCTCTATCCGGCCGGCTATTTCAACGCCTATGACGCGATCGCCAAGCTGCCGCGTGTCGACGCCGTGCTGCACCTAGGCGACTACATCTACGAATATGGCGCGGCGCCCGATCAGTACGGCATGGCCTCGCCCACCGCCAAGACCCGGATCCCCAACCCGCCGCACGAGCTGCTCAGCCTGGCCGACTATCGCCTGCGCCACGCCCAGCACAAGAGTGATCGCGCCGCCCAGGCCGCCCACGCCCGCGCGCCCTGGATCGTGGTCTGGGACGACCACGAGACCGCGGACAACAGCTGGGTGGGCGGGGCCGAGAACCATCAACCGGCGACGGAGGGCGATTGGGCCAAGCGCAAGGCCGCCGGCATCAAGGCCTATTACGAATGGATGCCGATCCGCGAGCCGGTGGCCGGCGCCCTGCCCGAGGCCTCGTGGCGCGGCTTCCAGTTCGGCGATGTCGCCACCTTGCTGATGACCGAGACCCGCCTGACGGCCCGCACCCACCAGCTGGACTATTCGCACCATCTGGCCGGGGCCGACGGCAAGCCGGACTTCGCCGCCTTCGCCGTCAAGCTGAAGGACCCCGCCCGGCGGATGATGGGCCAGGGCCAGGAACAGTGGCTGGCTCGGGAGGTCGATGGTTCGGTCAAGAGCGGAACCGCCTGGCAGGTGCTGGGCAACCAGGTGGTGATGGCCCGGGTAGCCAACGCCGATCTCAAGGCGACCATGGGCGAGCCGGCCTTTGCCGACCTGCTGGCCAAGCTGCCGCCCTATCTCGCCAAGGCGGTCGAGCAGAGCCGCGCCTTGGCGGCGATCGACACGCCCTCCAATCTTGACGCCTGGGACGGCTATCCGGCCGACCGCCAGCGCGTCTACGACATCTTCAAGGCCAGCCAGGCCCGCCCGATCGTGCTCTCTGGCGACAGTCACGCCTTCTGGGCCAACGAGCTGTGGGACGACGCGGGCACGACGCGGGTGGCGGCCGAGTTCGGGGTCACCTCGGTGACCTCCCCCGGCTACAGCGACTACCTGCCCGGCGCCCCGATCGGCAAGGCCTTCGTGGCCCGCAACAAGGAGGTCAAGTTCACCGACCACGCCGCCAAGGGCTATCTGCTACTGACCCTGGAGCACGGCCGGGCGACCGGTGAGCTGATGGCGGTCTCGACGATTCTGTCGGAAACTTACGAGACTAAGGTGCTGAAGCGCTTCGTGGTGACGCCGGATGGCGAGGGCGGGGTGAAGGGTTTGGCCGAGGGGTAGGCGTCCAACGCCGGACACCCCCTCCGTCACGATGTGTATTCGCATCGCCCACCTTCCCCGCTTCGCGGGTGAGGAGTGAGAGCGTTCTTCTCCTACCCCCGTTTCACGGGGGAGGTGGCGGCGAAGCCGACGGACGGGGTGTCAGCGGCGCCTACCGCCGCTCGAGCGCGATCCGCACCCCGAACGCGACGAACACCCCGCCTGTCACCCGGTCCAGCCCCTTCACCACGCCCGGCTTGCGCAGCGCCCGAGCGATCGGCGCGGTGGCCAGGATCAGTCCACCTGACCAGACCAGCCCCATCACCACGTGCAGGGACGCCAGCAGCACGCCAAAGACTGCGGGGCTGGCGCCGGTCGGGATGAACTGTGGTAGGAACGACACGTAGAACACCCCGACCTTGGGGTTCAGCAGGTTGTTCCAGAACCCCTTGGCCAAGGCCGCGAGCAACCCGCCGGCCGTCGCGGCCTCGTCCGCCGAGGTGTCGAAGCTGGCGCGGGGTGTGATCAGTAGATTAACGCCCAGCCAGACCAGATAGGCCGCGCCGGTCCACTTCAGGATCGTGTAGGCGGTTTGGGAGGCGACCAGCAGCGCGCCCGCCCCAAAAGCCGCGGCCGCGCCCCAAGCCAGGCAGCCCAACCCGATTCCCACCGCCGTCGCGGCCGCGCGCCGCCAGCCCTCGGCGGCGGCCGTGCGCAGCACCAGGGCGGTGTCGAGGCCGGGCGTGATGGTCAGCAGGCCGGCGGCGACGCTGAACGCGAGCAGGGCTTGGAGGGTGGTCATTGTGTTTTGTCAGCGGCCTTCACACACGACGCAAGGCCGAAGGCGCGGCGCACGGTCAATAGCGTTGATGACACGCGACTAAGCCGATAGTCCGATCTCCAGTGACGGGGATGGGCGATGGCAATTCAGCAAGTGCTCTTCGACGCAAGGTCGCCGTTCGAACAATTCTCCGTCGGGTTTGCCGCGATCGGTGTGGTGGCGCTCATCGCGGCGCTAGTGCGTTTTTGGCTGAATCGGCGCGCGCCGATTTCGGAAATCAATTCGATGCAGCGGGTCGAGGGCGGAGTCATGGTGGGCGTGGCGGCCCTCCTGCTGGGCGCCGCGATGCTGCCGTTTCTTCTGGCCGCCAAGGCTGACCTGGATTTCCATTTCGACAGGGTCGTCACACTTGAGGGCTGTACGAGGGGCGTGGAGCGCGTGGTGCATGAGCGCGTCCACGGCGTGGCCGACACCTACCTCTCGGTGGCGGGCAGGGCTTTGCACTTCAATAGCAGCCCTTGGCGTTCCGGTTTCCACAACGCCGGCGACACGATCCGGGACGGGCAGTACTTCCGGGTCTTCATGGCGGGCGACACGGTCTTGCGTCTGGAGCGTTTGCCGCAGGCCTGCCCTTCAGCCTAGCCGTGGCGAAAGTGACGGCGTCTGCACATCAGGCCGCCGCCACCTGCACGACGGAGGTCCAGGCTGCTTCGGATGAAGAGAGCCCTAAGCCTCGCGCTCGACCAAGGCACCGTTCTCCCAGACGCGGTAGAAGCACGAGCGGAAGCCCACGTGGCAGGCCCCGCCGTCGCCTTGCGGGCGCACCTTGATCAGCACCGCGTCCTGGTCGCAGTCGATGCGCAGCTCCGTGACGATCTGCAGCTGGCCGCTGGTCTCGCCCTTCTTCCACAACGTGTTTCGCGAGCGGCTGAAATAATGGGCGACGCCGGTGTCGAGGGTGCGCTTCAGCGCCTCGTCGTTCATCCAGGCGAACATCAGGATCTCGCCGGTATCGGCATGCTGGGCGATGGCGGCGATCAGGCCCTGGGCGTCGAAGCGCGGCGTGATGGCGGCCCCGCGCTCGAGGGCGGTCTGGTCGGCGGGGGGCGGGAAGAGGGTGCTCATGGCCGACCTATGGCGCCGTTGGCCGGCCAGCTCAATTCCTCCCATGCCCCACAGGGGGAGGACTGTCTTGGCACATGTCACCATTTGAGCTCGGCGTCGGCCTCGGTCCTGAGCGGCGCTTCAAGCCATTCGCGTTCTTCTTCGGTCAGGCCCGCCTTGGCCAGCCCTGGCTTCCTCCTCCCAACCGTCGCGCGGATGCTTTTTCGGCGCGCGCCCGCCGGCGGCGATGATGATCCGGCCGTCTTCCATCACCACGTCCACGGAGTCGCCAACCTCGGTGCCGATCCTGGCGAGAAAAGGCTCAGGCAGGATTACGCCCGCTGAACCGCCGATCTTTAGCACCGAGCATCGCATGACGCCGCCTCCGTTGGAGGGACATCACAACATCGCCTACTCGCTGTCCCCAGCGGCGCGGCGCACGGCCTCGGCCCTTACCAGCGGAAAAGCTTTAGCTCTGTGAGACGCATCCGAGAGGTCCCATTCATCGCGATCAACGCCGACCCAGACGACGTCGAAATCATGATCGTAGTTCGCCAAACTCGCGGTCTGGCCGTCTCGACCCTCAAGCAAGAGGTAAGTCGTTGGTTTGCCGACGCTGATGCGGATGAAAAAGAACTGCGCGGTGTTCGCGGGTTGCCACAAGACTTGAACCCGCGTGTACGGATGCAGCGCCAACGCCAGCTTCAGTGCGTCCTTAGGCAGCCCGTCCCAGAGTTTCTCGATACCCATTTGCCCCTATTTCCAGATCGGCTTGCCGCCCCCCGGCAAGCCCAGCCGGGCCCACTTCTCGCTCACCGCGTCGATCACCGCCTGGTCCATGCGGATCTCCTCGCCCCACTCGCGGTGGGTTTCGGGGGGCAGCTTGTCGGTGGCGTCGAGGCCGATCTTCGAGCCCAGGCCGCTCTCGGGGCTGGCGAAGTCGAGATAGTCGATGGGGGTGTTCTCGATCACCGTGATGTCCCGGGCGGGATCCATCTTGGTGCTGATGGCCCACATCACGTCCTTCCAGTCGCGGGCGTTGATGTCGTGGTCCACGACGATCACCCACTTGGTGTACATGAACTGGCGCAGATAGCTCCAGACGCCCAGCATCACCCGCTTGGCGTGGCCGGGATAGGCCTTCTTCATCGACACCACGGCGATGCGGTAGCTACAGCCCTCGGGCGGCAGCCAGAAGTCGACGATCTCCGGGAACTGCTGGCGCAACAGCGGGATGAACACCTCGTTCAACGCCTCTCCGAGCACGGACGGTTCGTCCGGCGGACGGCCGGTGAAGGTGGTCAGGTAGATCGGGTCCTTGCGCATGGTGATGGCCGTCACCTGGAAGACCGGGAACTTCTCGACGCTGTTGTAATAGCCGGTGTGGTCGCCGTAGGGACCCTCGTCCGCATACTCATCGAGCAGGACGTGGCCCTCGAGCACGATCTCCGCATGGGCGGGCACCATCAGCGGCACGGTCTTGGCGGCCACCAGATCGACCTTGGCGCCGCGCAGCAAGCCGGCGAACTGGTACTCCGACAGGGTGTCGGGCACCGGCGTCACGGCGGCCAGGATGGTGCCGGGATCGGCGCCCAGCACGGCGCAGGCGGGCAGGGGCTCGCGCTTCCCCGCCTTCTTGTGGCGGGCATAGTGCTGGGCTCCACCGCGATGGGCCAGCCAGCGCATGATGCAGCGGTCCTTGCCGATCACCTGCATGCGGTAGATGCCCAGGTTGAAGTCGTCCTCGCGGTCCTTGCCCGGGCCCTTGGTGACGACCAGCGGCCAGGTGATCAGCGGCGCCGGCTCGCCCGGCCAGCAGGTCTGCACGGGCAGTTTGGACAGGTCGATCTGGTCGCCGGTCAGGACCACCTCCTGCACCGGAGCCTTCTTCACCGTGCCTGGCCGCATGGCCATGACGGTGCGGGCCAGGGGCAGCATGTCGAGCGCGTCCTTCAACCCCTTGGGCGGCGCGGGCTGGCGCAGGAAGGCCAGCAGCTCGCCGACCTCGCGCAGTTCGCCCGCCGTGGTGCGCGGCTCGCCGCCCAGGGTGACGCCCATGGCCACCCGCTTGACGGTGCCGAACAGGTTGGCGAGCGCCGGCATCGGCGAGCGCGTGCCGTCGGGCAGGATGACGTGTTCGAACAGCACCGCCGGCCCGCCGGTGGCCAGCAGCCGCGTCTGGATCTCGGTCATCTCCAGCACGGTCGAGACCGGCTCGCTCACCCGGACAAGCTCGCCCTGCGCCTCGAGGACGGCGATGAATTCGCGCAAGCTGCGATAGGCCATGAGGCGCTCCTGAACGGCAGAACCTAGAGGCGTCCCCGCGTCGTCGCAAGCACGCGCCGACAAGCTTGGCCCTAGGCGCCGCTCGCCCGGCGTGATCTCTAGCCCCACGACATTCGAGGTTGCAGCAAGATGACCGACGCCTTTCACGACGCCGCTCCCGCCGATCCCTCGCCCGAGCCTGGGGCCGTCCGCCGAGCCACGATCATCCGCCTGGCCACGGGCCTGGCCCAGGGCCTGCTGCTGTACGGGCTCTGGCAAGCCGACAAGTCCAAGGTCTGGCCGGCGACCCAGCGCGAGTTGTTCGCCGCCCTGCTGATGGTCTTCCTGTTCGCGCCGTTCGTGGTGCAGGCCGGGGTCGCGGCCCTGCGCTGGCGGACCCTGGTCGTCTGGAAGGCCGTGGCCGCGATCCTCGCCGCCGGGCTTGGGGCCTATGGCGTGTGGAGCGGCGATCCCGCCGCCGAAGGGGTTAACGGCCTGGGACCGCTGACGGTCTTCGCGATCGCCGCCTTGATCTTCATCGGCCATCACCTCGTCGAGCCCGCTGACCTGGAGCGCAGGCGCATCGCGCGCTACGAGGCCTATTTCGACGTGACCTGGAAGCACGGGGTGCAGGCGGTGCTGTCGCTGGGCTTCACCGGCGCCTTCTGGCTGCTGCTGTTCCTGGCCTCGGCCCTGTTCAAGCTGATCGGCGTCGACGCCATCGACAAGCTGATCCGGCACGAGTGGTTCGCCTTCCCCGCCACCGCCGTGATGTTCGCCGCCGCCGTGCAGCTGACCGACGTGCGGGCCAATCTGGTGCGCGGCGTGCGCACCGTGGCCCTGACCCTGCTGGCCTGGCTGCTGCCGCTGATGACCCTGATCGCCGCGGCCTTCCTGCTGACCCTGCCCTTCACCGGCCTCGAGCCGCTGTGGAAGACCCGCAGCGCCACCGCCATATTGCTCACCGCCGACGCCTTCCTGATCCTGCTGACCAACGCCGCCTATCAGGACGGGACCGAGAAGACCGCCCTGGTGCTGAAATGGGCGGCGCGACTGGCCGGGGTGCTGCTGGTCCCGATCACGGTGCTGGCGGCCTACGGCCTGAGCCTGCGCATCGGCCAATACGGCCTGAGCCCCGACCGGATCATCGCGGCGGCCTGCCTGCTGATCGCGGCCGGCCATGCGGTCGGCTACGCGATCGCCGCCGTGCGGCCGGGCGACTGGATGCGGACGCTGGAGGTCACCAACATCGCCATGGCCTTCGCGGTGATCGCCGTGCTGCTGGCGCTTTGCACGCCGGTGGCGGATCCGAGGCGGTTGTCGGTGGAGGACCAAGTGGGGCGGCTTAGAGTCGGGAAGGTCAAACCTGAGACGTTCGACTACGCCTTCCTACGCTTCCAGGGCGGTCGTGTTGGCCGTGACGCCCTGATAGCTTTGGGCAAGGACAGGAACGCTACGGTCAACGCCCCCGCCGCCAAGGCGCTTGAGGCCAACAGCCCCTATGAACTTTCGAAAGGTAATGACAAGCCTTCCGCCCAGGCTGTGGCTGAGGTTCAAGTCTATCCGCAAGGGCGGAAACTGCCGGAAGGCTTTATCGAAAAGACCTTTGGCAGAGACCTCAACGCGCTTTGCCTCTCCAGCGGTCGTGGCTGCAGCGCCCTGCTGATTGATGTCGATGGCGACGGCGTGGATGAAGTCCTCTTTTCAACAAGCGATCGCATGGGCGTATACAAGAGCGACCCCGCCGGTGAATGGGAGGAAATTGCCCGCACCTCGGCGTCTTGCAGCAACGACGGACTGCGGGGCCTGCTTAAGACGGGGCCGGCCCGGGTCGTTCCAGCCAAGCCGCATACCGATATCGAGATCGGTGGTCACCGCCTGCACCTCACGCCGAGGGATCCGGCTTGCGAAGGGTGGATTTTGGAGGACGCGTTCTAACGCATTTCATTTCTCCATTTCCGCTCATCCCGGCATTCGCCGGGATGAGCGGGTTGTAGATGTAGGCGAAGGTTCTAACCCACCCCCTCCGAGACCGCATTGAGCCGCGCATACACCCCGCCCGCCGCCTTCAGGTCCCCGTGCCGGCCCTCCTCGACCACCCGGCCGTTCTGGAAGACCAGGATGCGGTCGGCGCCGCGAACGGTGGAGAGGCGGTGGGCGATGACGATGGTGGTGCGGCCGGCCATCAGGGCCTCGGCGGCTTCTTGCACCTGGCCCTCGGTCTCGACGTCGAGCGAGGACGTCGCCTCGTCCATCACCAGGATCGGGGCGTCGGTCAAGAAGGCGCGGGCGATGGCCACGCGCTGGCGCTCGCCGCCCGACAGCTTGATGCCGCGCTCGCCCACCAGGGTGTCGTAGCCCTGGGGCAGCTTGAGGATGAAGTCGTGGGCGCGCGCCTTGGTCGCCGCAGCGATCACCTCTTCGTCGGTGGCGCCGGGCCGGCCATAGGCGATGTTGTCGCGCAGGGAGCGGTGGAAAAGGGCCGGGTCCTGCGGCACCACGGCGATGGCGCGGCGCAGGCTGCCTTGGGTCACCTCGGCCACGTCCTGACCGTCGATGACGATGCGGCCGCCCTGCAGGTCGTGCAGACGCTGGACCAGCTTGACGAAGGTCGACTTGCCCGAGCCCGTCGGCCCGACCAGCGCCACCCGCTCGCCCGGCGCGATGGTCAGCGAGAAGTGGTCGTACAGCGGCGAACCCGCCGCCTTGTAGCGGAAGGTCACGTTCTCGAAGGCGATGGCGCCCGGGCCCTCCTTCCCCGTGTTGGGCTTGAAGTCCGGGGCGTCCAGCACGTCGGCGATCTGCGGCGGCAGGCCTTCCCAGGCGGCCAGGTCCTCGGTGTCGTCCAGGCCCTTCTGCAGCATGCGGATGTTCTCGCCCATGTTGCGCAGATAGCCGCTCATCAGCATGAAGGCGGTGATGGCGAAGGCCACGTCGCCGGGCGTCGCCGTCCCGCGCGACCAGGCATGGATCATCGCCGCCGTCAGCCCGGCTTGCAGCAGCACCAGCAGCAGGTTCTGGCCCAGCCAGACATTGGTGAACTTGTGCCAGGTGACCATCACCGCGTCGCGCCAGGCGGCGGTCACCACGGCGACGCGCGCGGCCTCGCGGGTCTCGGCGCCGAAGCTCTTGACCGTGGGGTTGGAGGTCACGGCGTCGGCCAGGCTGGCCCCGATCAGCGAATCCAGGGCGTTGGACTTCAGGTTGGCGGGCCGCACATAGCGCGTGGTGACCACCACATTGACGACGATATAGGCGATCACCACCACCAGGGCGACGGCGCCGGCCAGGGGCTGGCGGACCAGCAGCATCAGGGAGAGGCCCAGCAGCACGATGACGCTGGGCGCCAGCCAGATGGTCACCGCGTCGGTCACGCTGTCATAGCCCCACATCGCCCGGGTCAGCTTGCGCACCGTGGCGCCGGCGAAGCTGTCGGCGTGCCAGTCGGACGAGAAGGCCTGGACGCGGGCGTAACCCTCGTTGGTCATCTCTTCCATGTTGCGGGCGGCCAGCGGGATCCAGAACCGCATGGCCAGGTTGCGGATCAGCGAGAAGCCCAGATAGACGCCCACGAACATCGCCCACGCCACCCAGGCCGCGTCGACGGCCGAGGGGCCCTTGGTCACGGTGTCGATCAATTGACCAGACGCCCAGGGCAGCGCCAGATCGAAGCCGATGGCCAGCAAGGTCAGGCCCACGCCCGCCAGCAACAGGCCTTTCCGGCGCAGCCAGAAGCGCATGATGAAGCCGAGCACCCGGCGGTTGCTCAGGGCGCGGCGAGGCTCGGTCTCGGTGTTATTGTCGGCGGCGTCGGTCATGGTTGGGGCTAGATAGGCGCTCGGCGCTTCTTTTTCGACCCACCAAACGGCCGCCAGCGCAGGTACCAGCGAATGGCCGGCCCGATCACGGGTGTGCGCAGCAGCGGCCGCACCGCGTGGGGTCGGGTCTTCAGGAAGCACAGCACCGCGCCGATCCAGAACACCGTGGTCGGCAGGCCGGGCGTGACGATCCCCACCGCGCCGATCGCCAGCAGGCTTCCGCCCAACCCGTCCAGCGCCCAGCGGACGGGACGGGACAGGCGCTTTCGGGGTGAGGGGGGCGGGGAGGTCATTGAAGGTGAATGTGGTGGGTCGCGTAAAGGTCCGCCAGGCAGAGCTCCTCGCCCTGTGGGGGAGGTGTCGGCGTAGCCGGCGGTGGGGGGCGTGATAGGACGATCACCGCTCGGATCTTCGACCATTAAACTCCCCCCACCGATCAATGCGCGATCGTCTCCCCCACAGGGGGAGGACCTACGCGCCCCCCATGTCCTGCGAAAACCGGATGCGGTTGCCGAACGGGTCGTGCACCGTCAGCACGTCGCCCCAGGGCTCGCGCACGATCCCAGGACGGCCATCGCCGTACTTCTTGTCGCTGAGTTCCTTGTGCAGGGCATGGACGCCCAGCATGGGCGCATAGACGGTCGCGCCGGGGCTGGCGTCGCCATAGTGCTCGGACAGATGCAGGGTCATTCCGGTGCGCGACACGCCCATGTACAGCGGCATGTCGGCTTCGAACCGGTGCTCGAAATCGACCGAAAAGCCCAGGAAGTCGCAATAGAACTCGCGGGCCTTGGCCTGATCGATGGTTGGCATGAGATCCTTTTCGACTCGGCGATCCCTCATCGGTGCTCGCATTGCCGACTTGGTCGCCGATCAAAAGGGATCCGCTGACAGCAAGATCAATGCTTTCACCCTTCCCGAAGGATGCGAGCGGCAGGCAGCATCAGCCTGGGCGCAGATTAAGGCGAGAGGCGGCATGGGGTCAATCGCGCTGTCCTTGACGCCGCCGCCGACAACCGCTCTCCTCAAACAAACGTTTGGGAGAAACGCGCATGGCCTATCAACCCTTCGACCTGACCGGCAAGGTCGCCTTGGTCACCGGCGGCAATCGCGGCATCGGGCTGGGCATGGCCAGCGCCCTGGCCCAGGCGGGATCCGACATCGTGATCTGGGGCAGCAATGCCGAGCGCAACCAGGCCGCCGAGGCTAAGTTGCTCGAGCACGGCGTTCGGGTGAAGGCCCAGACGGTGGATGTCAGCCAGGAAGACCAGGTCCGCGAGGGCATGGAGGAAGCCGTGGCCGCCATGGGCCGGCTCGACAGCGTGATCGCCAATGCCGGGGTCGGCTATGGCGCGCCCAGCTTCATCGAGATGAAGACCGAGACCTACCGCAAGACCCTGGCGGTTAATCTGGACGGGGTGTTCTTCACGTTCCGCGAGGCCTGCCGCCACATGGCAGAGCGGGCGAAATCGGGCGATGCTGGCGGCTCCATCGTCGGGGTGGCCTCGCTGGCCGCCATCGAGGGCGCGGCCCGCAACCAGGCCTATGCCGCCACCAAGGGCGGGGTGATCTCGATGATGAAGTCGGTGGCCGTCGAGCACGCCCGCTACGGGGTGCGGGCCAACGCCATCCTGCCCGGCTGGATCGCCACCGACATGACCCAAGGCGCGCAGGACAATCCCGCCTTCGCCGAAAAGGTCATTCCCCGGGTGCCCGCCCGGCGCTGGGGCCAACCGGCGGACTTCGGCGGCATCGCCGTCTATCTGGCCTCGGACGCTTCGAGCTACCACTCGGGCGACACCTTCGTGATCGACGGGGCCTATTCCATCTTCTAAGGAAAACTGGACGGTGCGGTCCATAAAATATCCTTATAAATAAGGCACTTGCGAAAATTTAGGGCTGTGGGAAGCTTCTCTCGTCGGCAGATCGAGCATCAGACTTGGGCGTCGGCGGGAGGAAACGAGAAATGACCCCGCAAGACGTCGTGGCCCTGGCGCCGCCCAGAGGCATGCTGGCCCTGATCGCCATGATCCTGACCTCGATGGCCGCCTGCTTTTGGACGTCGGAAGCCGAGGCGCAGCCGGACGTCCTGCGGCGGGACTAGACGAAACCGCGACTGACCTCGCGGCACGCTTGCCGTCACGACCCCAGCGCCCATCCTCCGAAAAAACGGGAGGATTCTCATGACCTTGCACACCCCGCTGTGCGACCTGCTCGGCGTCGAGCATCCGATCCTGCTGGCTGGCATGGGCGGGGTTTCCTACGCCCCGCTGGCGGCGGCCGTCTCCAACGCCGGCGGATACGGCGTGCTCGGCATGGCCGGGACCACGCCCGAGTTCATCCGCGAGCAGATGCGCGAGGTCCGCGCCCTGACCGACAAGCCGTTCGGCGTCGACCTGCTGGCCGCCACCCCCGACGCCCTGACCGACGCCGTTGAGGTCATCATCGCCGGCGGGGCCTCATCCTTCATCGCCGGACTTGGGGTGCCCCTCCCGATCATCGCCCGGCTGAAGGCGGCGGGTCTGAAGGTGATGGTGGTTTGCGGGGCGGTGAAACATGCGGTCAAGGCCGAGCAGGCCGGCTGCGACGCGGTGATCTGCCAAGGCGGCGAGGGCGGGGGCCACACCGGCCTCGTGGGGACCCTGCCGCTGGTCGCCCAGGCGGTGGACGCCGTTGAGATTCCGGTGGTGGCGGCGGGCGGCATTTTCGATGGCCGTGGCCTGGCCGCCGCGCTGGCCCTGGGGGCGCAGGGCGTCTGGATGGGCACCCGGTTCATCGCCTCCGCCGAGGCGCACGCCGGCGATCTCTACCGTCAGGCGGTGCTGGAAGCGGCGGACGAGGACACCGTCCGCACCCGGTCCTATTCCGGCAAGCCGATGAGGGTGCGCAAGAATGCCTGGGTCGAGGACTGGGAAGCGCGGCCCGGCGATATCCAGGCCTTTCCGCGCCAGGCCATGATCAGCATCCAGGCCGGGGCCTTGGGCGGCATAGCCGGTCAGATCGAGGGACTCGACGCCGACAAGTCCTGCTTCGCCATGGGGCAGAGCGCCGGCGGCATCCGCGAGGTCTTGCCGGCGGGCGAGATCGTGCGGCGGGTGATGGCCGAGGCGGAGGCGACGATCGGGCGGGTGGCGGGATTGAGATCCTGATCCTTCTCTCCTTGCGGGAGTAAGGTGTCGGCGCAGCCGACGGATGAGGGGTCGAAGACCAGATCAGCTGCGCACGGCGGTGGATAGGACGGCGCGACCCCTCATCCGACCCGCTTCGCGGCCCACCTTCTTCGGCAAGGGGAGAAGGATTAAACCTTCACTTCCGGCAGCAGCCGCTGGAAATGCGCCTCGACCTGGCCGTGGCACTCACAGGCCCGACGTTCCAGCTTGGCGCGGTCGAGGATCTCGATCTTGCCGCGGCCGGTGCGGATCAAGCCTTCATCCTGCAGGGCCTTGGCCACGGCGGTGACGGTGGTGCGTTGCACGCCCAGCATGTCGGCCAGGGTTTCCTGGGTCAGGCGGATCGTCGACTGGTTGGCCCGGTCGTGGGTCGACAACAGCCAGCGGCACATGCGCTGGTCGATGCTATGCAGGGCGTTGCAGGCCGAGGACTGCATCATCTGAGCCAACAGCACGTCGGCATAGCGCGAAAACAGGTCGTGCAAGGCGGGCGAGCGGATCTTGGCCTCCTCCAGCCGCACGGTCGGGATCGCTATCGCAGCGCCCGGAATGCGGATGATGGCGCGTCCGTAGGCGGGCTTGAAGCCGGCGCTGACGATGCCGCCGATCGCCCCTTCGCGACCGATGGAGGCGACCTCGATCTCGTCGCCGTCGCGGGTGACCACCAACAGCGAGGCCATGGTCGAATAGCAGGGAAAGATCGTCGTATGAATGTCCTCGCCCGCCTCGAACAGAACCGCGCCGGCAGTCAAGCTCATCGACTTCAGGTACGGGGCCAGTTGCGCCAGGTCGCTAGGACGCAGGGCGGCCAGCAACCGGTTGCCTTCACAGCCGGCCAGCAGGCTGGTTTGACCCAAGGTGGTGAGTTCGGCGGTGTCGGCCATGTCGCTCCCCTTTGATTGCCCAGGAGGACAGTCAAACTTTCGCGCATAAGAAGCGCGCGGCGGCGCAATGGGTTTCCTGCCCACTGGTTTCCGGTCGACGAACGCGGGTTTCTCGGTCACGCTTCCGGTCGCCTGACAGCGGGTTCTCGGGGGAGATGACACCATGCGCGATCGCGCCATTATCCGGCATCGGCTCAGCCAGTACAGCGCCCTGTGGCTGGGCGCCTTCCTGTTGGTCCTGATCATCGCGGCGGCGACCAGTCTGGTGGCCGGACTGGATCTCGTGGACGTCGCCGACCTGGTGTTGCCTGTCGGTTTCCTGCTGCTGGGCGGTGCGATGCTCTATGGGGTCGGGGCCACGGCGGTGTCGCGCGCGGCCCTGCCGACCAAGACCCTGGTGGTCGCTCTGGGCCTGTTGCTGGTGCTGCCCCTGCTGTGGGCGCCGGTGCTGGCGGTTCTGGTGGTGGCGGCGATCGGCGGGGTGGTGATCGAGTATTCGATGGCCTACGCGCAATTCCGCATCGTCGTCAGCCAGATCATCTATCCGCTGATCGCGCTATTCACCGACAGCCCTTTGGCCGGCGCTGTCTGGGCGATGTTCCAGGTAGCGGCCTCGGTGGTGGGCTTCCTGGCGTCGGCGGCCCAGGTAATCAAGACACTGCGAGGGCTGCTGTTCGGCGGCGGCAGCGACGAGGATGCGGAGGGCGAAGCGGCCTGAACATTCCTCGTTTGTCATTTGGGATCGGCGGCCCTTCGGGCCTTGTCCGGGATGACAACGGAAGGGAAATCAGCTCAGCAGCGTTGGATGCAGCAGTTCGCCGGTGTCGTCCTGCAGATGCATCTGGACGGGGAGGCCCAAGCCGGTGGCCTGTTCGGCCAGGCTGCGGGCTGCGGTCTCGGCCTGAAGCCGCGTCGAATAGGCGCCGACCCGAAGTTGATCGCCGATGATCGCCCAGGTCTCTCCGACGCGAACCACGCCGTAATGCACTTCAGTCATGTCGACCTCCCTGCGGTGCGTTCCCTCACTTATCCACAGGGTCGCTCCGATCCGTGGCGTTCGCAAGGCCTGTGTGAGTCGTGATTTGGCCACGCAGTTCACTCAACGCGCGTGTGACGGTGACAAAGCCGCCGGCGATGAGGATAGTGCGGCCATGAACCGTCCGTTGATTTCCGCGCTCCTGGCGCTCGCCATGCTGGCCCCGGAGGGTGCGGTCCTGGCCCAAGACCGCGGCGCGGTCGAGCGTCAACGTTTGCTGGACCTGGCCTTCACCATCGGCGAGAGCCACGCCCTGCGGCAGGTCTGCGAAGGAGTCGGCGATCAATATTGGCGGTCTCGGATGATGCGGCTGACGCAGGTGGAAAAGGCCGACCAGGCCTTTGACGCCCAATTGCGCGACAAGTTCAACACCGGCTTCGCCGCGCGTCAGGGCCAGTTCGTCGAATGCGACGACGCCAGCCGCCAGGCCGAGCATACCGTGGCCCGCAAGGGCCAGGCGCTCTCGACCCGGTTGGCCCAGTCGATGCGGAACGCATCCGCCAGCGCTCCGGCGCCGGATTCCGTGGCGGACGACGGAGCGGCGCGCTAGTCTCCCTCCAACGGTTGTGGGAGGGCTTGTCGTGATGTCATTCATCGTGCCGCTGGTGCTGGTGGTCCTGGCCATCTTCCTGGTGATCAATGTGATCAAGATCGTGCCGCAGGGGCGCGAGTTCACCGTCGAGCGGTTCGGACGCTACACCCGAACCCTCAAGCCCGGCATCAGCATCCTGACCCCCTTCGCCGAGACCATCGGCCGGCGGGTCAACATGATGGAGCAGGTGCTCGACGTTCCCCAGCAGGAGGTCATCACCAAGGACAATGTCTCGGTGAAGGTCGACGGCATCGTGTTCATCCAGGTGATGGACGCGTCCCAGGCCGCCTACCGCGTCGACAACCTGATGTACGCCATCACCCAGCTGGCCCAGACCAACCTGCGCACCGTGGTCGGCTCGATGGAGCTGGACGAGGTGCTGAGCCAGCGCGACCAGATCAACACCCGGCTGCTGACCACCATCGACCACGCCACCGGCCCTTGGGGCGTCAAGGTCACCCGGATCGAGATCAAGGACCTGACACCGCCGCCGGACATCACCAACGCCATGGCCCGCCAGATGAAGGCCGAGCGCGAGAAACGGGCGGTGATCACCGAGGCCGAGGGCGAAAAGCAGTCGCAGATCGCCCGCGCCGAGGGTCAGAAGCAGTCGGCCATCCTGCAGGCCGAGGGCCGTCGCGAGGCCGCCTTCCGCGACGCCGAGGCCCGCGAGCGGGAAGCCGAGGCCGAGGCCAAGGCGACGGCCTTCGTGTCCGAAGCCATCGCCAAGGGCGACGTCAACGCCATCAACTACTTCATCGCCCAGAAATATGTCGAGGCCTTCGGCGAGCTGGCCAAGTCGCCCAACGCCAAGACTGTGATCGTGCCGGCCGACTTCGCCGGGCTGACCGGCACGGTGGCGGGCGTGGCCGAGCTGCTGAAGACCCTGGGCGGCAGCGACGCGGCGCGCACCGTCGTGCCGTCGACGCCCAAGCGCGGAGTCTGAGCCCATGCACGGCCTGATGCTGTTCTATGCGACGCATCCGTTCTGGGTCTGGCTGGCGGTGGGCGCGATCTTCCTGGCGGTCGAGGTGGCCACCGGCACCGGCTGGCTGCTTTGGCCGGCCGCCAGCGCTGGCCTGGTCGGGCTGCTGACCCTGGCCGTCTCGCCCGGTCCGCCGATCGAGATCGCCCTGTTCGCGGCCCTGACCATCGCCACAACCTATCTGGCGAGGCGCTTTCTGCAGCCGGTGCTGGAAGGCCCCCAGCATCCCGACCTCAACGACCCGACCCTGCGGCTGATCGGCCGCGACTGCGAGGTGGTCGCGGCGTTCGAGCACGGCCGCGGCCGGGTGTTCGCCGACGGCAAGGAATGGGCCGCCGTAGTCCAGGACGGCCTGCCGCCGGCGACGGGTCAGCGGGTCATGGTCGTCGGCATTGACGGGTCGGTCCTGACAGTAAGGTGACGGAATCTTCCTTCTTCCCTTGCGGGAGAAGGAGAAACCCCTACCCGCCGGCCTTCATCGCGTCCCACGAGCGGGTGGGGCTGGTCTGGCCGACGGCGGCGCGGAGCCAGGCGAGGTTGTTGTCCACCAGCTCCGGCGGCAGGTCCTGGCGGGCCAGGCGCTCGGCCTCGTCCAGCCGGCCTTGCAAGCCGACGACCAGGGCCAGGTTCTGGCGCACCTGGATGGTGGCGGTGGGCAGGGCCGAGGCCCGGCGCAGCATGGCTTCGGCGCCGGTCAGGTCGCCGCCCTGGGCCAGATGCATGGCCAGGTTGGCCAGGGCCGCAGCCTCGGCCGGGGCCAGGGCCACGGCCTGGCGGTGAGCCGCCATGGCCTCGTCGTCGCGCTTGGCCTGCTCATAGGCCACGCCGAGCAGGGATTGGGGGCGCCAGTCGCGCGGCTGCAGGACGGCGGCTCTGCGAGCCGGGTCGATGGCGTAGAAGCCCTGGCCGCGCTCGATATTGGCCCGGGCCAGTTCCATCAGGGCGTCGTAATTGTCCGGTGCGCCGATCAGCACGCGGCTGGCCGCATCGGCGGCCTCGTCGTAGCGGCCCAGCGCGCGCAACGCCTGGGACAGGCCCACGCCGGCCTCCAGGTCGCGGCCGTCCCGCTCCAGTTCGTTCGACCAGAAGGCCGCGCGGCTCAGGGGATCGGCGCGGCGCATCTCGAGCCGCTGTTCAGGGCTGGCCTTGCGCGGCGGCGACGCGGCGGCGGCCGTCGCGGCGCCGAGCGCCGGCTTGTCGGCGGCATGGGCCATCGCGCCCATCAGCAGGCTCGATGCCAGGAGGGGGGCGAGAACGGTTGCGAGGAGCGCGCGCTTGCGACACATGAAGACAGATCTCCCGACGGTTCGCGCATCCTCGCGCGCGGCCCTCAAGGAATCGTTAAGCATAAGTCTTCACCTTCAAGGCGCGCCCATGTCGGAACCGATCATCGCCCCCTCGCAACGCTCCGCCGGGGACGGGGCGGCGACGCCGATTCACTGCCTGTACGAGTCCGAGCTGGCGGCCTTCGTCGAGGCCCGGCCCAGTTTCGTCAAAGGCTACGTGGCGCTGGAGGACTTCAAGGCCAGCGCCGGCCAGGTGCTGATTTTGCCGACGCCGCAAGGGGTTGTGGACCGCGTGCTGCTGGGCCTGGGGGAAAAGGGCAAGGCCGACGCCATGCTGTTTCGCGCCTTGCCGGGCAAGCTGCCGGGCGGGGACTACCGGCTGTCGTCCGTCCCCGACGGCCTGGACGCCGGTCAGATCGCCCTGGCCTTCGCGCTCGGCAGCTACAGGTTCGATCGCTACAAGCCGCGCGCCGGTGAAACCCCGCGACGACTGGTCGCGGATGACGGCGTCGATCTTGCCGAAATCCGCGCCGTGGCCCATGCCTGCGCCCTGGCCCGCGACATGGTCAACACCCCGGCCAACGACCTGGGCCCACTGCAGATCGAGACCATCGCCCGCGAGATCGCCGAGCACCATGGGGCGACCATCGCGGTGGTGACCGGCGATGACCTGCTGGAACAGAACTATCCCGCCATCCACGCCGTGGGCCGCGCCGCCGTGCCGGCGCGCGCGCCCCGGATGATCGAGATCAGCTGGGGCGACGCGGCCCACCCTCGCGTCGCGATCGTGGGAAAGGGCGTGGTGTTCGACACCGGCGGCCTGGACATCAAGCCGTCGAGCGGCATGCGCAACATGAAGAAGGACATGGGCGGCGCCGCGCACGCCCTGGCGCTTGCCCGAATGGTGATGGCCGCCGGCCTGCCGGTGGCGCTGAGCGTGCTGGTCCCGGTGGTCGAGAACGCCATCGCTGGCGACGCCATGCGGCCGGGCGACGTGCTGGCCACCCGCGCGGGGTTGAGCGTGGAGGTGGGCAATACCGACGCCGAGGGTCGCCTGATCCTGGCCGACGCCCTGACGCGGGCGGCCGAGCTGGAGCCGGTGTTGACGATCGATCTCGCCACCCTGACCGGCGCCGCCCGCGCGGCGCTCGGTCCGCAGGTGATCCCCTTCTACACCCCAGACGATGACCTGGCCCTGGAGATCGAGGAGGGTGCGCGCAACGCCGTCGATCCCGTCTGGCGCATGCCGCTGTGGGACGGCTATCGCGAGGCGGTCGAGAGCGACATCGCCGACCTGAAGAACGACCCCGACGCCTGGGCCCAGGCCGGCTCGATCACCGCCGCCCTGTTTCTTCAGGCTTTCGCGCCGACGACCGGGGCTTGGGTGCATTTCGACATCTTCGCCTGGAACCCCAAGGCCCGGCCCGGCTACGCGGCCGGCGGCGAGGCTCAGGTGATCCGCGGGCTGTATGGCATGCTGAAGTCGCGTTTTCCGAAGGCTTCGGCATGAGCGACCCGCGCCTCACCCTGGCTCGCCCGGACTTGGCCGACCTCGACCTGCAGGGTCTGGTCGCCGCCGAACGCTACGCGGCGCCCAAGCCGCGCCAGGTCGCCATGCCGACCGCCGCCCTGCGCAAAGCTGCCCATCCGATGGCCGAGCAGTGGGACCAACTGCTGTTCGGCGAGCACTTCCGGGTGCTGGAGATCAAGGACGGCTTCGCCTGGGGCCAGGCGGCGCGCGACGGCTATGTCGGTTTCGTCGCCGAGGCCGACCTGGCGGCCCTGGGCGCGCCGGCCACCCACCAGGTGGCGGTCCCGCGCACCTATGCCTTCGCCGAGCCGAACATCAAGTCACGGCCGGCGGGCCTCTATTCGCTCAACGCCCTGACCGCCATCGAGGCTACCGAAGGCCGGTTCGCCAAGGGTGAGGGCACGGGCTGGTTCATCGCCGCCCATCTGGCGCCGGTCGGCGTGGCCCTGACCGACCATGTGGCGGTGGCGGAAGGCTATCTCGGCGCGCCCTACCAGTGGGGCGGTCGCGAATCGCTGGGTCTGGACTGTTCGGGCCTCGTCCAGCAGGCCCTGGCGGCCTGTGGCCGGGCGGTCCCGCGCGACACCGACCTGCAACGGGCCTTCTTCAAGCCGATCGCGGCCGAGGATCGTCGGCGCGGCGATCTGGTGTTCTGGAAAGGCCATGTGGCCATCCTGTTGGACGCAGACACCGTCCTCCACGCCAACGCCCACCACATGGCCGTGGCCGTCGAGCCTCTGGCCGAAGCCATCACCCGGATCGAAGCTGCGGGAAGCGGGCCGGTGACGGGGTGG
Source organism: Caulobacter sp. DWR2-3-1b2 (assembly GCF_049896345.1). Lineage (NCBI taxonomy): Bacteria > Pseudomonadati > Pseudomonadota > Alphaproteobacteria > Caulobacterales > Caulobacteraceae > Caulobacter > Caulobacter sp. DWR2-3-1b2. Next base: position 1,146,908 of record NZ_JAFCUC010000001.1, read on the forward strand.
AGGAGACCTTAGGCGCGGGACGCCCCCTCCGGCCCTTCGTGCCACCTCCCCCGCTTCGCAGGGGAGGAGAAATCCGAGCGTCCTCCCTTGCGAAGCGGGGGGAGGTGGCGCGCGGCGAAGCTGTGTGACGGAGGGGGCGTCCCTACAGGCCTACTTCGGCCACTGCGCCAGCCAGTCGGCCAGCGATTGGGGGGTCATGTGGCGGGCGTCTGTGAGGGCGAACAGGGCGTCGGGATTGACCAGCTTGCCCTTGGTGTCGACCACCAGGAAGGTCGGCACGCCGTTCAGCTTGTCGATGCCGTAGCGGGCCGGGATCTGCATGTTGTGGTCGTAGCGGCCGACGTTCACGGCCACGACCTCGTAATGCTTGTCGACGAAGGCCTTGAGGTCGGGCTGTTCGATCATGCCGGCGAACACCCGGCAGTCGCCGCACCAGTTGCCGCCCAGGTCGATCAGCACCAGCTTGTGCTTGGCCTTGGCGGTCTTGATCGCCTTGGCGACATCGGCCTCAGCGTCGGCCTTCTCGTCATAGGGATAGGGCAGGGGGGTGGGCAACTCGGCCAGCGACTGCAGTCTCACGGTCGGGGACTTGGCGGCCTGGGCGCTGATCGGCGCGGCGAGGACGAGGGCGGCGAGGGCGAACACCCGTACAAAGGAGGGGCGAGCGAACTTGGCGAGCGTCATGGGCGAGCGGATCCGGTGAAGCTGTAGGATCCGTTACCCTACTCACAAAATAGGAAAAGCCGGCAAGGCAGGTTTGCTGACGACGTTGCGACGGCGCCTGCAAGACAGGCGCCCTGGCAAGACCCGCAAACAAAAAGGCCGTGGGCGAACCCACGGCCTTGGATGCTTGTCGCGAAAGCGTCGGCCTATTTGACGGGCGCGGTCGCGGCCTTGTCGGCGGACGGCGACGGGGTCGTCGGAGCGCCCGGAGCCGCCGGAGCGCCGCCCGACACGGCCGTGCCGGCGGCGGGCGCCGCGGCAGCCGGAGCCCCGGCGGCAGGCAGGGCCGGACCGGCCGGCTTGGGGGCGGGCACGGGCAGGGTCGAGCCCAGGCTGTGCAGATAGGAAATCACCGCGATCCGGTCTTCCTGCTTCTTCAGGCCGACAAACGACATCTTGGTGCCCGAGATGTACTTGCCCGGACCCTTCAGGAACTGGTCGAGGTGGTCGTAGTCCCAGACCGGGTTCTTGGCTCCGAACTCGACCATGCTCGCCGAATAGGCCATGCCGGGGTGCGCGCCCGGCTTGCGGCCCACCACGCCGTACAGGTCGGGACCGACGATGGTCGCGCCGCCTTGGGCGAAGCTGTGACAGGAGGTGCACTTGGCGGTCACCGCTTGGCCGGCCGCGATATTGGCCGAAACCAGCAGGACGCTACCCCAGTCAGGCGCGACCTCGGCGGCGGGACCGCCGGCTTCGGCTTCTTCAGCCACCGCGATCTCATAGCCCGGCTTCTCGATTTCGTGCTTGGCGAAAACGATGTCCGACGCTTCCTTGAGACCGAAAATGACCAGGCCGGTCAGCAGTACGCCGCCAGCGATCTTGTTGAACGTCAGGTCGCTCATCTAAAGCCTTACCAGCCTCTTGGGGGCCGTCTGACGACAGGCCCGAGTTCGCGCCCGGAGGTTCCCCCGTACGCTCCATGTTGCGCTCGCGTCTCTTACACGCTACCGCCCCAGGCGCAACCGGCCAGCAACGGTTTTGCCCAGCATCGGCGTTTCCATGAACCCCATCGTCGTCATTCCGGCCCGCATGGCGGCCACCCGCCTGCCCAACAAGCCCCTGGCCGACATCGGCGGCGTATCGATGATCGTACGGGTTCTGCGTCAAGCCCAGGCGGCGGGAATCGGTCCGGTGGTCGTGGCGGCGGGCGATATTGCGATCCTCGAGGCTGTCCAGGCGGCGGGCGGCCAAGCCGTTCTGACCGACCCGAACCTGGCTTCGGGCTCCGACCGCATCCTGGCGGCGCTGGACGTGCTGGATCCCGACGGCGCCCACGACGTGGTGATCAACCTGCAAGGCGACATGCCGTTCGTGCAGCCCTCGATGCTGGCCGCCTGCGCCGACCTGCTGGGCGCCTATCCCGATTGCGACATCGCCACGGTCGTCGCACCGGAGGCCTCGCCGCAGGACCGGAGCAATCCCGACGTGGTCAAGGCCGTTCTGGCCATGGAACATGACGGCTTTTCCGGCCGGGCCCTCTATTTCACCCGCTCCACCCTCTATGGCGACGCGCCGATCTGGCGACACATCGGCATCTATGGCTATCGCCGCGCCGCCTTGCAGGCCTTCAACGCCGCCCCGGCCTCGCCGCTGGAGAAGCGCGAGAAGCTGGAGCAACTGCGGGCCATGGAGCTGGGCCTCGTGCTGCACGCCGCCGTGGCGCCCGAGGCTCCGATCTCCGTCGACAACCCTTCCGACCTCGATGCGGCGCGCCAGTTCGCCCTGACCCTGCACGCCGGGAACCACCCATGAGCCTCCTCAAGAAGATCGCCTTCCAGGGCGAGCCCGGCGCCAACAGCCACGAAGCCTGCCGCACCTATTTCCCCGACTACGAGGCCGTGCCCTGCGCCACCTTCGAGGAGGCGTTCGAGGCCATCAAGACCGGCGCCTGCCAGCTGGGTATGATCCCGATCGAGAACTCGATCGCCGGCCGCGTGGCCGACGTCCACCATCTGCTGCCCGCTTCGGGCCTGAAGATCATCGGCGAGCGTTTCAAGCCGATCCGCTTCCAGCTGATGGCCAATAAGGGCGTGACGCTGGAGACGGTGACGACCGCCTGCTCGATGCCGATCGCGCTCAGCCAGTGCCGCCACAGCCTCAAGAAGCTGGGCCTGGCTCACGAGAGCGCCGGCGACACGGCCGGCGCCGCCAAGGCCCTGGCCCTCAAGCCCGACCCGACCCGAGCCGCCGTCGCGCCCGCCCTGGCCGCCGAGATCTATGGCCTCGACATCCTGGCCCGCGACATCGAGGACGAACGCAACAACACCACGCGATTCCTGGTGATGACGGCGGAGAAGGCCCCGGAGGCGCCGGCCTTCACCCACCGCTGCGTGACCAGCTTCGTGTTCAAGGTGCGCAACCTGCCGGCCGCGCTCTACAAGGTGCTGGGCGGCTTTGCGACCAACGGCGTCAACATGACCAAGCTGGAAAGCTACATGGAGGGCGGCGCCTTCACGGCGACCTTCTTCTATGCCGAAGTCGATGGCCGGCCCGAGGATCGCTCGCTGGCCCTGGCCTTCGATGAGCTGAAGTTCTTCTCGGACAAGTTCGAAATCCTGGGCGTATACCCAGCCGATCCGTTCCGGGATCGGGTTTAAGCGCCGTGCGTCCTTCGAGGCGCGCTCCGCGGGCGCCTCAGGATGAGGAACGCTGTTGCTGAATTCCTCATCCTGAGGTGCGAGGCGCAGCCGAGCCTCGAAGGACGCACCGTCCCTGCCGTCGCGGCAAGCTTCGCTATTGGGCAATCGGCGCCTAACCTCCCGAAAACGATCCTGGGAGGGACGCTATGCATACGATGATCGCGCCAGTGATGGCGCTGGTGGCCTGGTCACTGCTGATCTGGCTGTGGATGTATGTCCGCCGCCTACCGGCGATGAGCAAGGCGGGGCTCAAGCCGCAGGACGCGGCATTTCCAGGCAGTCTCGACCTCCTGCCCGCCGGGGTTCGGCAGGCGGCCAACAACTACAACCACCTGATGGAGCAGCCGACCATCTTCTACGCCGCCGCCCTGGCGATCCAGGTGGCGGGGCACCTCGACGGCTGGGCGCTGCGTCTGGCCTGGCTCTATGTGGCGCTGCGGGTGGTTCATAGTTTGGTCCAGGTCAGCGCCAATGTCGTGGCGCTGCGGTTCCTGGCCTTCTCGCTGTCGACGATCACCCTGGCGGTGATGGTGGTGCGGGAGTTGGTCAGGGTGTTCGGCGGCTGAATGGGACAAGGTCCTCCCCCTGTGGGGAGGCGATCGCGAAGGCGATCGGTGGGGGGAGTTTTAGGCTCTTGCGATCTAGGGCGCGGACACTGTCCGGATCCTCCCCCTCCGGCGCCTTCGCCGACACCTGCCCCACAGGGGCAGGACTTAGTCCTCCGCCCACGCCTTGATCAGTTGGTGGGCGATCGCCAGCGGCGGCGGGGCGAAGAAGCCCTCCATCTCGCCCCTGATCAGGGCCTTGGCCTCGTCCTTGGTGAACCACTTGACCGCTTCCAGCTCGGTCTGGTCGGGGGCGGCCTGGTCGCTGTCGACGTCGGCCATCAGGCCCATCATCAGCGACGACGGCCAGGGCCAGGGCTGGCTGGAGTGGTAGCGAACGGCGGTTGCGGTCAGGCCCGCCTCTTCCTTTAGCTCGCGGGCGCAGCCTTCCTCGATCGTCTCGCCGGGCTCGATGAAGCCGGCCAGGGCGGAATACATGCCGGCCGGCCAGGCGGCCTGGCGACCCAGGAGGCATTTGCCGTCGTGCAGGGCCAGCATGATCGCCACCGGGTCGGTGCGCGGGAAGTGCTCGGTGTGGCAGGCCGGGCAGAGCCGCTTCCAGCCGCCATCGGTGACGGCGGTCTCCTGGCCGCAGGCGCTGCACCACCGGTGCTTGCGACGCCATTCGAACATCGACTTGGCGGTGGCCAATATGCCTGCGTCGGGCGGCGGCAGCATCGGGGCGACGCCTCGCAGCTCCTCGAACCGGCCCAGGCCCTGCAGCGGGCCCTCGACGGGATCGGCCGAGCCTTCGAGATCCACCGCGAACACCGCGATGTCCTTCCACAGCCCCATGAACAGCAGCCGCTCGGGCGTGCCGGCCAAGTCCTTGGCCATGTCGGCCCGCAGATAGGCGATCTGGACGCTGGCCGGCTTGTCCTCGCCATCCTTGTCTTGGGACGCAGGCGCGTCCTCGACCAGCGGCTTGCCATTCCAGAGAGCCACGGCCAGCGAATGCGGATCGTCGGCCTTCTCGGCCAGCCACGACTCGTCGCCGCGCCGCTCGCCGGCGCGGTCCAGCGGGTTGCCGGCGAAGATGTTGGTGATGATCGAAAGAGCCATGGCGTTTCTGTAGCATCCGCGACGAAGAGTCGTCACGGCCCGGCGCTTGATGTCTTGCATCCTTCACGACGAGTCGCGATATAGGCCTCGGAGATCGGCGACGGGCGAAGCGCTCGCCAATCTGGTCAGGGCCGAGAGGCAGCAGCCACAACGAGTTAACCTTCGGGTCGGCTGTCGGTCTCCACCTTCCCCCTGAAATCTGACAGCATCTGGCCTGCAAGCGCGGGCCGAGCCTTTTGCTGCGCCTCTCCGCGCTCTACAGTCGAGACATGGCCGACCACGACGACCTCACCGATTCCGCGCCGCCGTGGGATGAAGCTCCCCCTGGGGCAGAGCACGAGCGCGACGCGAACACCGCCGACATCTTCGGGGCCGCGCCCATCGCCGCGCCCGTGGCGACGCTTCCGGCTGAAGCGGCGCCCGCCGTCACACCCATGACCTCCCAGGCGTCCGATCCCGCTGCCGCCTACACCGTGCTGGCCCGCAAGTACCGGCCGCGCACCTTCGAGGATTTGATCGGCCAGGAGGCGATGGTCCGCACCCTGGCCAACGCCTTCTCCACCGGGCGCATCGCCCACGCCTTCATGCTCACCGGCGTGCGGGGGGTGGGCAAGACCACCACCGCCCGCCTGCTGGCCCGGGCCCTCAACTACGAGACCGACACCGTGCACCAGCCCTCGGTCGACCTGACCGTCGAGGGCCGGCACTGCAAGTCGATCATCGAGGGCCGGCACATGGACGTGCTGGAGCTCGACGCCGCGTCCCGCACCAAGGTCGACGAGATGCGCGAGCTGCTGGACGGCGTGCGCTACGCCCCGGTCGAGGCGCGCTACAAGGTCTATATCATCGACGAAGTGCACATGCTGTCGACGGCGGCGTTCAACGCCCTGCTGAAGACGCTGGAAGAGCCGCCGCCGCACGCCAAATTCATTTTTGCGACGACTGAAATCCGCAAGGTGCCGGTGACCATCCTGTCGCGCACCCAGCGCTTCGACCTGCGCCGGGTCGAGCCCGACGTGCTGGTCAAGCACTTCGCCAAGATCGCCGCCAATGAGGGCGCCAAGGTCGAGGAAGACGGCCTGGCCTTGATCGCCCGCGCCGCCGAGGGTTCGGTGCGCGACGGCCTCTCGCTGCTGGACCAGGCCATCGTTCAAGGCGAGCGCGGCTCCACCGTCACCGCCGCCGTGGTCCGCGACATGCTGGGCCTGGCCGACCGCGGCCAGACCATCGCCCTGTTCGAGAACGTGATGAGCGGCAAGCCCGGCGACTCCCTGGCCGGCTTCCGCGCCCTGTGGGGCTTCGGGGCCGATCCGGCGGTGGTCATGCTCGACCTGCTGGACCATTGCCACGGCGCCTCGGTGGCCAAGGCCCTGGGGCCGGACGCCCTGACCCTGCCCAAGGAACAGGCGGCCCGCCTGACCGCGATCGGGGCCCAGACCTCGGCCGGGACCCTGTCGCGGCTGTGGCAGATGCTGCTCAAGGCCCATGACGAGGTGCGCCGCGCGCCCGATGCCCGGGCCGCCGCAGAGATGGCGCTGATCCGACTGTGCTATGCCGCCGACCTGCCGGGCCCGGAAGAGGCGTTGAAGGCTCTGCGCGACGGCCTGCCCGCTGGTGGCGGTCCTAGCGGCGGCGGCGGCGGCTCGGTCGGCGGCGGCGGGAATGGCGGCGCGGTCAGCGCTCAGCCCCGGATGATGGCCGCGCCGGCCGCCTCGGCTCTTCCGGTGTTGTCGTCCTTCGACGACGTGGTGAAGCTGATCGCCGAGAAACGCGACATCGGCCTGCGGCTGGATGTCGAGCAATATGTCCGTCCGATCAGCTTCCGGCCCGGGGCGATCACCTTCGAACCCGCCCCCGGCGCGCCCGGCAACCTGGCCGGCCGGCTGGTGCGGGCGCTCAAGGAATGGACCGGCCAGCCCTGGCTGGTGGCGGCCGAGGGCGGCGGCGGGGCCGAGAGCCTGATCGAACGCCAAAAGCGCGAAGACCGCGAGGAGATGGCCTCGATCAAGTCCGACCCGTTCGTGGCCTCGGTGTTCAGCGCCTTCCCCGGCGCCGAGATCGTCGAGATCCGCAAGATCCTGACGCCCGAGGCGCCGCCGATCGAGCCGGACGAGCTGGAAGAATAGAAATCTCCCTTCCCCCTTGATGGGGGAAGGGTCGGGGATGGGGGTGAAAGCGTTTCAGGATGTGGCCCTGCCGCGCCAAGGCCCGCCGACGCTGTCACCCCCACCCCCAGCCCCTCCCCCATCAAGGGGGAGGGGGGCATAAGAGCGGAGCCTAGACCCATGAAAGACCTCGGCGGCCTGATGAAGCAGGCCCAGGCCATGCAACAGAAACTGGCTGACGCCCAAGCCAAGCTCGCGGAATTGACCGTGGACGGCACCTCGGGCGGCGGCATGGTCACCGTCACGCTGAAGGGCTCGGGCGAACTCTTCAAGGTGGTGCTGGACGAGAGCCTGATCGAGCCCGGCGAAGGCGAGGTCATCGCCGACCTGATCGTCGCCGCCCATGCCGACGCCAAGAAGAAGCTGGACGCCCAGCAAGCCCAGATGATGCAGGAAGCCGCTGGCCCGATGGCGGGGCTGATGGGCGGCATGCCTGGGATGAAGTTCTAGGCCTTGGCCGCCTCCGCCGGACCCGAGATCGAGCGGCTGATCGCCCTGCTGTCAAAACTGCCGGGCCTGGGCCCGCGCTCGGGCCGGCGGGCGGCGCTGGCCTTGCTGAAGAAGCGTGACACCCTGCTTGCGCCTTTGACGGCCGCCCTGGTCGACGCCCAGGCCAAGGTGCGCACCTGCTCGGTGTGCGGCTCGCTGGACACCTCCGATCCCTGCGCGATCTGCGCCGACCAGACCCGTGATCCGCGGCTGATCTGCGTGGTCGAGGAGGTGGGGTCGCTGTGGGCCATGGAGCGCGGGCAGTCGTTCAAGGGCCGCTACCACGTGCTGGGCGGGCTGCTGTCGGCGCTGGACGGCATCGGCCCCGAGGCCCTGCGGGTGGGCGAGCTGCTGAGCCGGGCGACCGGCAGCGAGATTTCCGAGGTTATCCTGGCCCTGCCGGCCACGGTCGATGGCCAGACGACCGCGCATTACCTGGCCGATCGGCTGATCCCGTCGGGGGTGTCGGTGACCATGCTGGCGCGAGGGGTGCCGGTGGGCGGCGACCTGGACTGGCTCGACGATGGGACGATCGCCCAGGCGTTGCGGGCCCGGCGGCCGGCTTAGAGCTCGCACACTTGCCCCCACCCGACGGCTGCGCCGTCTGTCCGCCCCATAGGGGGCGGAGCCTCCAGCGCGGCTTCAACCAAAGGCTCTTCCCCCTGTGGGGGAAGACGACCGCGAAGCGGTCCGTAGGGGGCAAGTCCGCCGCTTCCTAGATCGTCCGACTCCCTATAGGAACGGAGCATGAACTTTTCCGATCCGTTCCTGATCCTCACCCTGGTCTTCGCCCTGCTGGCGGCCGGCGCCGTGCTGTGGGCCCTGGACAGCCAGAAGCGGGCGACCACCGCCGATGGCCGCGCCTGGGAGCTGAACGCCCGGCTGGTCCAGGCCGACGAGCGGGCCCGGCTGCTGGAAGACCAGGCCGTCACCCAAGGCGAACTGATCCGCGCCCAGGCCGCCCAGCAGGCGACCATGACCGCCAACACCGTCGCCGAGGCGCTGATCAAGCGCACCGAGGAGAACTTCAAAAGCCGCGAACTACTGTCTCAGGCCCGTCTTGAAGCTCAGCTGAAGCCGGTGGCCGAGACCCTGGCCAAGTTCGAGGCCCAGGTTACCGCCGTCGAAAAGGCCCGCGCCGAAGAGACCGGCGGCCTCAAGGCCCAGATCACCGCCCTGATGGAAGCCTCGGTGGCCACCCAGTTCGAGGCCCGCAAGCTGTCGGCCGCCCTTCGGCGCGGGGCCGGCGTACAAGGCCGCTGGGGCGAGCAGACTTTACGTAACGTTCTTGAGGCCGCTGGCCTCACGAACCGCTTCGACTTCGAGGAGCAGTTCAGCGTCGAGAGCGACGAGGGCCGTCGCCGGCCCGACGTCAAGGTCAAGATGCCCGGCGGCGGGGTGTTCGTCATCGACGCCAAGTGCTCGCTCAACGCTTTTCTGGAGGCCCAGGAGGCCACCGAGGATTCCCTGCGCGAAGCCGCCATGATCCGCCACGCCGCCAGCGTCCGGAACCACATGCAGGGTTTGTCGGCCAAGGCCTATTGGGACCAGTTCGCGTCCGAAGGCTCGCCCGACTTCGTGGCGATGTTCGTGCCCGGCGACGGCTTTCTCGCGGCCGCCCTGGACCGCCTGCCCGACCTGATGACCGAGGCCATGGACCGCCGGGTGCTGCTGGTCACCCCCACCACCCTGTTCGCCCTGTGCAAGGCCGTCGCCTATGGCTGGCGGGCCGAGGATCAGGCCAAGAACGCCGCCAATATCGTGGCTGTCGGTCGCGAGCTCTACAAGCGGATCGCCGTGATGGGGGCCCATGCCGGCTCGGTGGGCAAGGCGCTGGAGGCGGCGGTCGGTCGCTACAACCAGTTCGTCGGCTCGCTGGAAAGCCAGGTGCTGACCCAGGCCCGCCGCTTCGAGGACCTGTCGGTGGACCACGAGGGCAAGGAGATCGGCGAGCTGACGCCGGTCGAGGGCTCGGTACGGCCGCTGATCAAGCTGGCGGTGGACGAAACGCCGAAGCTGCAAGCGAACCTCTAGCGCTTTTTTCTCCGCTCATCCCGGCGAATGCCGGGACCCAGATGGGATGGCTCTGAGGCTGAGGCCATGAGCGCTGAGCCCCTCCAATCGGCCACACCGCTACGGGATCGGGGTCCCGGCATTCGCCGGGATGAGCGGATTTTGAAACAGGCGTGACGCTCCCCCGCGCCCTTCCGTCGTCTTGACCCCGGGCGGCGCGGCCCTTACCTGAGCACCATCATGGCTATACGTCGCATCCTCACCGTCGATAACGCCGCCGATCTGGCGGTTCTCAAGCAGGTCTCCAAGGACGTCCCCGCCGTCGATGACGGTCTGCGCGCCCTGATGGATGACATGCTGGAGACGATGTACGACGCCCCCGGCATCGGCCTGGCGGCCGTGCAGGTGGGCGAGCCGCTCAACGTGATCGTCATGGACCTGGCCCGCGAAGGCGAGCCGCCGGCTCCGCTATATTTCGTCAATCCCAAGATCACCTGGGCGTCGGAAGAGCTCTATGTCTACGAAGAGGGCTGCCTGTCGGTGCCCGAGGTCTACGACGAGGTCGAGCGTCCGGCCAAGGTCAAGCTGACCTATTTGAACTACCAGGGCGAGACGGTGGAGGAAGAGGCCGAGGGCCTCTCCGCCGTCTGCTTCCAGCACGAGATGGACCATCTGGCCGGCGTGCTGTTTATCGACCATCTGTCGCGCCTGAAGCGCGACCGGGCGATCAGCAAGGTCAAGAAGGCCCGCCGCGCGGCTTAGCTCTATCGGGGACACGCCCGAGGACGTGTCCCCGTCCGTGATTTACCGCGTCGCCTTATGGACTTCTTGCTTGGCGTCCTGGCCGGCTTCCTTGGCTTCGCGATTGAGGTCGCCCGCCGCTTCCTTGGTGGCGTCGCCCGCCTTGGCGCCGGCTTGTTTGGTCGCATCGACGGCTTCACCCGCCGCGACCTTGACGTCGGCGGCGGCTTCCTTGGTGCTTTCCTTCAGGGCCGTGCCGGCTTCCTTGACGTCGGGATCGTTCTTGATGTCGGTGGCGGCCTGCTTGATCTCGGAGCCGGCGGCCTTGGCGCCTTCCTTGATCTGGGCGGCGTGCTCGTCCGAGCAGGCGGCCAGCGAGAGGGCGGCCAGGCCGGCGGCGGCGATGAGGGCGATGGAGCGCATGACGGTTCTTCCTTGGAAAAGGTCGCTTCCTATAACGGCGGTCCATGGTGAAGGTTCCGACTCTCAAGCTTTCCCCAGGACGCCGAGCCGTCTAAACCGGCGGCCATGCGCATCGCCTTCCTCGGGACGCCCGAATTCTCCGTCGCCTGCCTGGCCGAACTAATGTCCGCCGGGCACGAGATCGCCTGTGTTTACAGCCAACCCCCCGCGCCGCGCGGTCGCGGGCAGGACCTCAAGCCCTCGCCGGTCCACGCCTTCGCCGACAGCCTGGGCCTGCCAGTCCGCACGCCGGTGTCGATGAAGTCGCCCGTGGAGATCGCAGCCTTTCAGGCCCTGGACCTCGACGCCGCCGTGGTGGTCGCCTTTGGCCAGATCTTGGTGGCCGAGGTGCTCGACGCCCCGCGCCTGGGCTGTTTCAACCTGCACGCCAGCCTGCTGCCCCGTTGGCGGGGCGCCGCGCCGATCCAGCGGGCGATCATGGCCGGCGACGCGGTGACCGGGGTCCAGGTGATGCGGATGAGCGTCGGCCTCGATGAAGGCCCTGTGCTGATGGGCGAGCAGGTGCGGATCGACGCCTTGGAGACCGCCGGCTCGCTGCACGACAAGCTGGCCGCCGTCGGTTCGCGCATCCTGCCCGTCGCCCTGGCCGCCATCGAGCGCGGCGGGGCCCGCGAGACGCCGCAGAGCGACGAGGGCGTGACCTACGCCAAGAAGATCAAGCCCGCCGAGGCTCGCATCGACTGGACCCGCTCGGCCGCCGAGGTGGACCGCCACATCCGCGGGCTTTCGCCTTTTCCCGGGGCCTGGTTCGAGGCGCCGTCGGACAAGGGGCCGGTGCGGGTCAAGGCCTTGCTGTCGCGGGTTGAGGACGGTGACGGCGCGGCGGGCGCGGTGCTCGACGACGCCCTGCTCATCGCCTGTGGCGACGGCGCGGTGCGCCTGCTCAAGGCCCAGCGCGAGGGCAAGGGCGCCCAGGACGCCGAGGTCTTCGTTCGAGGCTTCCCGCTGGCGGCCGGCACGGCGCTGGCCTGATGCCTCGTTACCGCCTGACGATCGAATATGACGGCCGGCCCTATAACGGATTCCAGGCCCAGGCCGCGCTGCCGTCGGTGCAGGGGGCGATCGAGACGGCGGTGAAGGCGTTCTGCGGCCAGGAGATCCGCATCGCTGCGGCCGGCCGTACCGACACCGGCGTCCACGCCACGGCCCAGGTGGTGCATCTGGATCTAGAGCGCGACTGGCCCGCTCAGACGGTGGTGAACGCCCTCAACGCCCACCTGGCGCGCGAGGCGGTCAGCGTGCTCGACGCGGTGGTGGTGACGGGCGACTGGCACGCCCGCTTCTCGGCGGTCGAGCGTCGCTACCTCTACCGCATTCTCAACCGCCCCGCCCCGCCGGCCTTGGAGGCGGGCAAGGTCTGGCACGTCAAGAAACTGATCGACGCCGAGGCCATGCAGGCGGCGGCCCGGCATTTGGTGGGCCTGCACGACTTCACCACGTTTCGTGACATGGCCTGCCAGGCCAAGTCGCCGCTGAAGACGCTGGACGTGGCGCGGGTGTCCCGCGTCGGCGACGAGGTGCATCTGGTGTTCGAGGCGCGGTCGTTCCTGCATCGCCAGGTGCGGTCGATGACCGGGACCCTGGCCGAGGTCGGGATCGGGCGGTGGAGTGCTCAGGACGTGCGCGAGGCGCTGGAAGCCAAGGATCGCACGGCCTGTGGGCCGGTCGCGCCGGCCGACGGACTGTATCTGACGGGGGTGGGGTACGAAGGGGAGTGAAGACCCCCTCGGGCGCTCGCGACGGCTCCCCAGAGGGGGAGATGGCGCGGAGGGCTGGAGGGAGTCTTGCGTGCTCGTTTAGTCCATCAACTCGGCCGGCACCTTGCCGCCGTTTTCCGAGAGCTTCTTGATCACCTGCTTATGCAGCCAGATGTTCATGGCCGCGCTGTCGTTCTTGTCGCCGCTATAGCCCAGCTCGTCGGCCAGTTCCTTGCGCTCCGACAGGCTACTCTCCATGCCGACCAGCTTCATCAGGTCAACGATCGAATGGCGCCAGTCCAGCTGCTGCCCGGCATTGGCGGCCATGTCGTCGAGCGAGGCGGTGACGTCGATGACCTGCGGGGCCGGGGCGGGCGCGGCGGCGGTCGGAGCGGCTTGCGGCGCGGGCGTCGGGGTGGTCGGCGCGGGGGCCACCTTGGGCTTGTGATGGAAGATCTTGTCCATGATGTTGCTGAAGATGCCCATGGTCGCCGTGCTCCTGATTGGAAGATGAGCCGGGTCAACGCGCCGGAGTCGTGATTGGGTCCACGGGCCGTTACCCCCTACAGCACCGAACAATTGGTCAGCTGGGTGAACCGCTCCAAGGCCACCGTGCCGACCACCGAGGTGCCAAAGCGGTCGAGTTCCGGCGACCACACCGCGATGGTGGCCTTGCCGGGGACCACGGCGACGATGCCGCCGCCGACCCCGCTCTTGGCCGGCAAACCGACGCGATAGGCGAAGCTGCCGACGCTGTCATAGATGCCGCAGGTCAGCAGCAGGGCGTTCAGCCGCCGGGTCAGGCGCTCGGGGAAGATCGTCTCCTGGGCCAGGGGCGAGAAGCCGCCAGCCGCCAGGGGCAGCATGGCGCGGGCCAGCTGGCGGCAGCTCATGGTCAGGGCGCACTGGCGGGTATAGGCGGCGACCACGGCTTCCGGGTCGTGGCTGATCGTGCCCTTGCCGCGCATCAGATGGGCGATGGCGCGGTTCTGGTGGGCGGTGGCCAGCTCCGAGGCGGCGACGGTCTTGTCGATCTCGACCGTCTCGCCAGCCAGAAAGCCCGCGAAGCCGCGCACCAGGGCCGCCGGGTCCTTGAACACATCCATCAGCAGGTCGGTGATCGCCATGGCGCCGGCGTTGATGAAGGGATTGCGCGGCACGCCCTCTTCGGATTCGAGCTGTGAGAGATAGTTGAACGGCGTGCCCGACGGCTCCTTGCCGACCCGTGTCCAGACCTCGTCGCCGAAGCGGTTCAAGGCGAGCCCTAGTGAGAACACCTTGGTGATGCTCTGGACCGAGAAGCCCTCGTCGGCGTCGCCGATCACCGCCTCCTGGCCGGCCACGGTGCGCACGGCCATGCCGAACTTGCTGGGAGGCACGCAGGCCAGTTGCGGAATATAGTCGGCGGGCTGGCCCTTGCCGAAGTGCGGCTTCACCAGCACGGCCACCTCGGCCAAGACATCGGCGATCGAGAAGTCGTCCATGGCTAGATCCGCACCGCGACCAGCACGGCGCCGCAGGCGATCAGCGCCACGCCCAACCAGTTGACCGGTGACAGCTTCTCGCCCAGGAACACGGCCGCGAGGATCGCCACGAACACTACCGACAGCTTGTCGACCGGCGCCACCTTGGCCGCTTCCCCGATCTTCAGGGCGCGGAAATAGCACAGCCACGAGGCGCCGGTGGCCAGGCCCGACAGCACCAGGAACAGCCAGGAGCGCGGACTGATCGAGCCCGGCGCGCGCCACTCGCCGGCCACGGTCAGGATCAGGCCCGCGAAACCGAGGATCACCACGGTGCGGATGAAGGTGGCCAGGTTGGAGCCGACGCCGTCGATCCCGACCTTGGCCAGGATCGCCGTCAGGGCCGCGAACACCGCCGACGCCAGGGCCCAGAACGGCCAGCTGGAGGCGGCGGCCTTGAGCATCAGGCGAAGGTCTCGAAATAGCGGCGGATCAGGGCGGTGTAGGCGCCGGCCAGGTCGCGGATCTCTTGCACCGGCACGCGCTCGTCGACGGCGTGCATGGTGGCGCCGACCAGGCCGAACTCGACGACCGGGCAAATTGACCGGATGAACCGCGCGTCGCTGGTGCCGCCGGTCGTGGACAGTTCGGGCGTCCGGCCCGTGGCCTCGCCGACGGCGGCGACGATCACGTCGGTGAAGGGGCCCGGCTCGGTCAGGAAGGCCTCGCCGCTGATCTTGCACAGGGCCTCGACGCGGCCGGAGAAACCTTCGGCTGCCTCGCGGCATTCGGCCTCGATCCAGGCCTGCAGGTCCTTACCCTGGTGGGCGGGATTGAAGCGGATATTGATCCGGGCCTTGGCGCTGGCGGGGATGACATTGGTGGCGGTGTTGCCGACATCGACCGTGGTCACCTCCAGGTTCGACGGCTGAAAGCCGGTATAGCCCTCGTCCAGCACCCGGCTCTGCAGGCGGCTGAGGATATCGACCAGCACCGGGATCGGGTTGGCGGCGCGCTGTGGATAGGCCACATGGCCCTGCTTGCCGTCGACAGCGATCCAGGCGTTGATACTGCCGCGTCGCCCGATCTTGACCATGTCGCCCAGCAGGCTGGCGCTGGTGGGCTCGCCGACGATGCAGTGGTCGATGACCTCGCCCTCGGCCGCCAGGGCCTGGACGACGCGGACGGTGCCGTCCTCGGCGACGCCCTCCTCGTCGCCGGTGATCAGGAAGCTGAGCGAACCGGCCTGCCGGGGCATGTTGGCCACGGCGGCGACGAAGGCGGCGATGGCGCTCTTCATGTCGACCGCGCCGCGGCCATAGAGCACGCCGTCCTTGATCTGCGCCTCGAAGGGACCCAGCGTCCAGGCTGCGTCGTCGCCGACCGGCACCACGTCGGTATGGCCGGCGAAGCACAGGTTGGGCCGCGCCGTCCCGCGCCGGGCGTAGAGGTTCTCGATCTCGCCGAACCGCATGCGACGGCAGGCGAAACCCAGGGCCTCCAATTGCCGTTGCAGAACGTCCATCGCGCCCTCGTCGGCCGGGGTCACCGAGGGACGACGGATCAGGGCCTGCGCCAGGGCGACCGGGTCGAGGTCGATGCTGACAGGATCGGGTGTGGGGCTGGTCATCATCCTGCCTTTAGGCTTCCCTCTGGCGCGACGCAAACCAAGCAAGCTTCTTCCACGGACACCCATGCCCAAGATCGACATCGACACGGCGCCCACCCGCTTCGGCACGACCTATCCGCCGCCGCATGACGCTCCTTGCCAGGGCCGCCAACGCTGGACGCTGGGCGACGCCGCCGGATTGACCCAGTTCGGCGTCAATCTGATGCGTCTGCCCCCCGGCCAGTGGACCAGCCAACGCCACTGGCACTCGGCCGAGGATGAATTCGTCTGGGTGGTCGAGGGCGAGGTGGTGCTGGTCGAGAACGAGGGCGAGACTGTCCTGCGGGCCGGCGACTGCGCGGGCTTCAAGGCCGGTGTCGCCAACGGCCACCACCTGCGGAACCGCTCGGACAGGGTGGCCGTGCTGCTGGAAATGGGCTCGCGACGGCCGGAGATCGACGGTTGCGACTACCCTGACATCGACCTGGTGGCGCGAGCCGGCGAGGATCTCTACCGGCATCGGGACGGGACGCCCTATCCCGACGCATAACGGTGTTCTCCCCGCGCGCGATCGCGCCCAGGCTGTGGTATGATTCGACCACAACTTGGTTGGGGCGGAAAGACATGTGGGGCTGGATCATCGCTGTCATCGAGCCGATCGTGGCCTGGCTCGCCAACCGCTGGCCGGCCTTCGCCAGGCTGGTCAACGGGGTGCTGATCGACGGCATCGTCAAGCAGACCCGCAGCCGGCCCCATCCGTGGAGCACCCGCACCGACTATATCAGCTGGATCGGGCTTACGGATCGCACCTATAGCGCCCGGCATTTGCCCGCGACGGATTTCGGCCCGCACCCGCCGCTCGAACGCTCCACCGCCCTGTTTGCCCGGCCGACGGGCGAGCAGGTGCTGTGCCCCAAGTCGACCATGCTGTTTCCGGCCTTCGCCCAATATCTGACCGACGGCTTCATCCGCACCAAGGTGTCGAATGACGACGCCCTGACCGATCGGCGGCGCAACACCTCCAACCACGAGATCGATCTGTGCCCGCTGTATGGCCGGACCGAGGCCCAGACCCACGCCCTGCGCCTGCGCTCGCCCAATTCCGCCGAGCGGGGCCGGCTGAAGTCACAGCGCATCCAGGACGAGGAATATCCGCCCGCGCTGTATGACCTGAACGGCGTGGTGCTGGACGAGTTCGCGGTGCTCGACCCGCCCTTAGGCATCGACAAGGTGCCGGCGCAGTTGCGCCCGACCCTGTTCGCGGTGGGCGGCGACCGGGCCAATGCGACGGTCGGGGTGTCGATGATCAACACCCTGCTGCTGCGCGAGCACAATCGCCTGGCCGGGCTGATCGCCGCCAACCATACCGACTGGGACGACGACCGGGTGTTCGAAACCGCCCGCAACGTGATGATCGTGCTGTTCATCAAGCTGGTGGTCGAAGAATACATCAACCACATCTCGCCGTCGCGGATCCGGCTGCTGGCCGATCCCAGCGGCTGCTGGGACAAGCCCTGGAACAAGCCCAACTGGATCACTGCCGAGTTCAGCCTGCTCTATCGCTGGCACTCGCTGGTGCCCGACCGGCTGAACTGGAACGGGGTCGAGACCTCGACCGGCAATCTGCGCTTCGCCAACCCGCTGTTCACCTCGGTCGGCCTGGCCCAGGCCTTTTCCTGGATGAGCGCCCAGCCCGCCGCGCGCCTGGGCATGGGCAACACCGCCGACTTCCTGCAGGACGTTGAGGCCCACGCCATCGACCAGGCCCGTGTCAACCAGATCGCGCCCTACAACGCCTATCGCCGGACCATGGGCATGGCCCCGGTCAAGACCTTCGCCGACATCACCACGAAGACCGACATCGCCGAGCGGCTTGAGGCGACCTATCCCGCCGGCGTCGAGAGCGTGGAGTTCTATGTCGGCATGTTCGCCGAGGATGTGGTCGACAACTCGCCGCTGCCGTCGCTGATCCTGCGCATGGTGGCGGTGGACGCCTTCTCCCAGGCCCTGACCAATCCGCTGCTGTCGGCCCATATCTGGGGCGACGAGGCCAACCGCCGCGCCGCTTTCACCGACCTGGGGCTGGAGGCCATCGCCGCGACCGGCTCGATGCGCGACCTGCTGGTCCGCAACGGCGCCGATCCCGGCCCGGCCTTTGTCGGCATGACGCGCCCGGACTGGGCGCGGAACGCCAAGGTGCAGCGGGCGGCCTAGAGCATTTTTCGAGCGAAGTGGTTCCGGTTCGCGTGAAGAAAAATGCCTCAAAACAAAAGATTAGAGCTCACGGCCTGACGCAGTCAGGTCGGGAAATGCTCTAAAGGGTGTTGAGCGCGTCCAAGAGGGTGGCCATGGACGGCCGCGCGGCGACGTCGGGCTGCACGCAGGCGCGTTGGAGGGTCCACAGCGCGTCCTGGGGCGAGGCTTCCAGATCGCAGCGCTCCAACAGCTCGCCGAGCAGCAGGCCCCAGGCCCGGACTTCCAGGCGCTTGAACCCGCCGTCGGCGTTCACCGGAAGGAACGACGCCGCGCCGAAATCGCTAAGCACGGCTTGGCCGGTCAAGCCGTCCCAAAGGATGTTGTGCGCGTAAAGATCGCCGTGCGTCAGGCCTTTGTCGTGCAGGTGCGTCGCCCCGGCGGCGATGCCGCGGGCGATGCGCAGGGCGACATCGAGGTCGAGGCCCAGGGTCGGGTCATAGACGTCCCGGCTGCAGCTTTCCGCGCTGGGCGGTCCGGCCAGCACGCGCCATTGCGCGGGCAGCAAGTCCATCAGCAGGCCTTGGACTCCGTCGGGATGTCCAACCAACCCAGCGAGGGCGCCCGTCAGGTGGGGATGCTCCCCGGCCGTCAGGCAAGCGGCCATCTCGCGCTCGGGCAGGCCGTCGCTGGTCATGGCGCCCTTGAAGAGCTTGAGGGCGACGGATCGGGCTTGGTGGCCCGGTGGGGTCCAGACCGCTTCGTGAACCTGTCCGGAAGCGCCCTCGCCCAGCAGGCGGCCGGCCCGCAGCGTCGCCCAGTCGGCCAGGGGCGCGGCGCCCGCCGCGTGTCGATCCAATGGATTACCCGCCCAGGCCAACCACGCCAGGCGCGGCAAGGCCGTCAGCCAGGCCGGCAGGGCGTCGAGGCGGTTGGCCGACAGGCGAAGGAGCTCCAGCTTGTCCGCGCCCTCCAGGCTAGCGGGAAGCCCCCGCAACCGATTGCCGGACAGCATCAGTTTCTGCAGGGCGGGACGTTCGCCCAGCGTTGCGGGCAGGACCTCGATCCGGTTGTCGGTTAGGGTCAGCCAACGGAGGCTGGCGGGGAGCGACTCGGCGGGGATGTCGCGCAGGCCCGTCGCGCGAAAGCCCAGCTGGCTGAGCGCCGGGCAGTCGCCCAGCCCGGGCGGCAGGCGGTCGAAATGATTGCCCGAGCAGAACAACACCCGCAACGCCTTCAGCCGCCCGATGTCGTCGGGCAGGGCCGTCAAGGCGTTGCCGCCAAGGTCCAGCACCTCGAGCGTGTCGGCCAGGCCAAAGATTTCCGGAGGAAATTCCGTTAGTCCACAGCGCAGCGTCAGCGTGCGCGCGCCGGCCAGGGATCCGTCGCGCAGCGCCGTCAAGGTCGCGGTCATCGGATTCCCCGCGGCCAGGAGCGCCTAGTCCCGCAGCAAGTCGTTGATGCTCGTCTTCGACCGGGTCTGGGCGTCGACCGTCTTGACGATCACCGCGCAGGACAGGCTGGGTCCGCCCTTGGGATCGGGCAGGCTGCCGGGCACGACGACGCTGTAGGGCGGCACCTTGCCGATATGGACCTGGCCCGTCTTGCGGTCGACGATCTTGGTCGACATCGAGATGAACACGCCCATCGACAGGACGGAGCCTTCGCCGATCACCACGCCCTCGACCACTTCGGATCGGGCGCCGATGAAGCAGTCGTCCTCGATAATGGTCGGATTGGCTTGCAGGGGCTCCAGCACGCCGCCGATGCCGACGCCGCCCGACAGGTGGACGCGCTTGCCGATCTGGGCGCAGGAGCCGACCGTCACCCAGGTGTCGACCATGGTGCTGTCGTCGACATAGGCGCCGATGTTGACGAACGACGGCATCAGGATGACATTCCGGCCGATGAAGGCCCCGCGGCGGACGATCGAGCCGGGCACGGCGCGGAAGCCAGCGGCTTCGAACTGAGGGGCGTCCCAGCCGTCGAACTTGTTGGGCGCCTTGTCCCACCAGGGTCCGACCGCGCCGCCCCCAATCAAGCCAGTAAGGGCGCCGGCGTGCATCACCTTGTTGGGGTTGAGGCGGAACGACAGCAGCACGGCCTTCTTCAGCCACTGATGGGTGGTCCATTCGCCGTCGATCTTCTCTGACACCCGGGCCTTGCCGGCGTCAATCAGCGCCAACGTCTCCTCGACCGCCGTGCGCACCGGACCGGTGGTGGCGGTGGAGACGCTGTCGCGGGCCTCCCAGGCGGCTTCGACTTCGGTCCGCAAGTCGGCCATGCTTATGGAAGAGGGGGGGGTGTCGCTCATCTCAAGGCTTCCTTCAGGCGCGCCGAGGTCAGGAACCCGGCGAGGTCGTTCGTGCGGTGTTGGACGAAGTCGGCGGTCGAGGCGGCCGCGTGGCCGCCGACCAGGACGGTGGTCATGCCCAGCAGGGCGGCGGGAGCGAGGTTCTTCTCGCTGTCCTCGAAGAAGGCCGTGGTCTTGGGATCGAAGACGTGATGGGCGATGATCTTCTCGAAGGTCGCCATGGCCGGCTTGGGCAGATAGTCGGCCGTCTCGATGGCGAAGGTGTCCTCGAACAGATGGTCGAGGCCCAGATGCTTGAGCACCCGCGCGGCGTGGCCCAGCGAGCCGTTGGTGAAGACCAGGCGGCGACCAGGCAGGGCGTCGATGGCGTCGCGCAGCACAGGGTCGGGCGTCAGGCGGTCCATGGCCACATCGTGCACCTCGTCGAGGAAGGCCTTGGGCTCGACGCCGTGATGGGCCATCAGCCCGGCCAGGGTGGTGCCGTGTTCGTGGTAATAGCGCTTCTGGATCGCTCGGGCCTCTTCACGGGGCAGGCCGGTCTCGCGGGCCATGAAGTCGGTCATCTTGCCCTCGATCAGGGCCATGTATTCGGACTCGGCCGGGTAGAGGGTGTTGTCGAGGTCGAACAGCCAGGTGTCGATGACGGTGAGGTCGGGTACGCTCATTTCGAGATCAGCGTACCCGCGCCGTGCTCGCTGAACAGTTCGACCAGCATGGCGTGGGGGCGGCGGCCATCGAGAATCACCACGGCCTCGACGCCGGCTTCGACGGCAGAGATGGCGTTCTCCAGCTTGGGGATCATACCGCCGCTGGCCACGCCGCTCTCGATCAGGGCGCGGGCCTCGGCGACGGTCATCTGGCGGATCAGTTGGCCGTCGGCGTCGAGTACGCCGGCGATGTCGGTCAGCATCAGCATCCGCTTGGCCTTCAACGCCCCAGCCAGGGCGCCGGCCACGGTGTCGGCGTTGATGTTGAAGGTCTGGCCCGATTCCGACACGCCGATCGGGGCGATCACGGGGATGTAGTCGGTCTCGGAGGTCAGCAGGGCCTGGATGATGTGCGGATCGACCTTGGTCGGCTCGCCCACGAAGCCCAGATCGACGACCTGCTCGATGTTGCTGCCGGGGTCCTTGCGGGTGCGGGTCACCTTCTCGGCGGTGATCATCCGGGCGTCCTTTCCCGAAAGACCCACGCCGCGCACGTCGGCTTCGGCGCCGGCCAGCGTGATCCAGTTGGCGATTTCCTTGTTGATGGCGCCCGACAGCACCATTTCGGCCACTTCCATGGTGGCCTCGTCGGTGACACGCAGGCCGTCCACGAAGGTGGACTTCACCCCGGCTCGCTCGAGCATGCGGCTGATCTGCGGGCCGCCGCCGTGCACCACCACGGGGTGGACGCCCAGCAGCTTCAGCAGCACGGCGTCGGCCGCGAACAGCTTGGCCACCTGCTCCTGGCCCATGGCGTGACCGCCGTATTTGATCACCACCGTCTCGCGGTCGTAGATCTGGATATAGGGCAGGGCTTCGGCCAGGGTCTTGGCGGTGGCCCAGCCCGCTTCCTCGGCGACGTCGGTCAAGGGCGGCGGTCCTGTAAGCGAAAGGCGCGCCTCGATAGCGGACGCGGTGGGTGCTGTCACGCGTTCAACGCGGCGATCATGCTAGCGTCCACCCTCAAACTCCCTTCATCCCGACTTTCGTCGGGATGAAGGGATGAAGGGATGAAGGGAGGGCGATTTTTACCGCCCTTTCCGACTGAACTTCCACTTCAGCGCCAGCACGGCGCCGGACATCAGCAGGCAGGCGGTGTTGGACGCGATCACCGGCCAGGCCTTGATCATCACGGCGTAGATGATCCAGCAGGCAAATCCGGTGACCGTGATGGCGTAGGTGCGGAGCGACACCGAGGAGGCGTCCCTCTCCTTCCAGATCTTGAAGATCTGCGGCGCGAAGCTGGTGATCGACAGCAGGGCGGCGGCCGTGCCGACGACGGAGGCGATGAGGGGAGCGCTCACCTAGCTGGCGCGGGGCAGGTCGTTCAGGCCCCAGTGCTCGGCATAGGCCGGCGCCAGATCTAGCCCGATCGGCGGCGGCCCCGGCGCTTGGCCGTTGCGCAGACAGACCGCCAGATAGGCGAGGGCCGATTTCACGCCGTGCGAGGAATAGGGCTTGCCAATCACCCCGCAGGCCCCGGCGAAATCGTCGGGCAGGCGCTTGACGTTGGCGGTCATGAACAGCGCCACGCCGCCGCACTTGTCATGAATGGTGCGCGCCACGTCGACGCCGGTCGGCCCGTCCTGCAGATGAACGTCCACCAAGGCGAGGTCGGGGTGCAGGGCGTTGGCCATGGCGACGGCCTCGCCGGAGCTCATGGCGTGGCCGACCGCCTTGTAGCCGACTTCGTCGAGCAGGAATTCCAGCTCGGCGGCCAGCAGGACCTCGTCTTCCACGATCAAGACATCGAGCGGGCGCTCGGTCATCACCAGCTTCAACCTTTTTCAGTGATGCAGGCCGTTGACCGGCAAATGCACCACCACACGGGTTCCGGGATCGGCGGAGGTGGTTTCGGATCGAGCCTTCAATTGTTGGCAAAGCAACTGGATGATGGTCAGGCCGAACCCGCCCGACGCGGCGGAATTCTCCATCCCAACGCCGTTGTCGGCAATTTCGATCCGGAACTCGCCGTCGGCCTGCGAGATTCCGACAAAGATTTCGCCGCCGCGGGCTTCCGGGAAGGCGTGGCGCAAGGTGTTGGAGAACAGCTCGCTGATCACCAGGGCCAGGGGGGCGGCCTTGGCGGCGGCGACATCGACCCGCTCCAGGTCCAGCCGGACCGTGATGTCATCGCGCCGCGCCGAGCCCATCATGTCGCTGACCAGATCACGCACGAAGGCTGAGACATCGAAGCGCTCGACGTCGTCGCTCTGGAACAGGCGGCGGTGGACGGTGGCGATGGCGCTGACTCGCTCCAGCATGCCGCGCAACGAGGTTTTCACCGCCGGGTCGGTGACGCGGCGATTCTGCAGCAGCAGCAGCGAGGAGATGAGCTGGAGGTTGTTCTTGACCCGGTGATCGACCTCGTGGAGCAGGGCGGTCTTTTGCTCGAGGGCCAGGCTCAGCTCGCGCGTGCGATCGGCCACCGCCGCCTCAAGCCGCTCACGGGTGTCGCCCAGCTCGAACTCGACCTGCTTCTTGTCGCTGACATCCACCAGCGAGGCGCAGAAGAAGGCGACTTCGCTAGCCTTGTCGCGCACGGGCGACAAATAGAGAGCGTTCCAGAACATCGACCCATCCTTGCGATAGTTGAGGATGTCGAGGGCGATGGCCTCGCTGGCGGCGACGGCGTCGCGCAGGCGCGCGACAGCGGCCGGATCGGAGTCGGGGCCCTGCAGAAGGCGGCAGTTGCGGCCGATCACCTCGTCGCGGCGATAGCCGGTCAGGGCCAGGAAGGCGTCGTTGGCGAAGATGATCGGATTGTCGGCCTGGCGGGCGTCCGTGACGATCATTGCCATCGGCGTGGCGCGGATCGCGGCGGCGAAGGGATCGTCCGGGCCGTGCTCGGCGGCGAGCAGGTCCGCCGCGCGTTCCGACTGCAGAAAGTCCGTCATTCGCACTGTGCCCGACCTGTCTTGACGCCCCGTGTCCCGAAACGTCCCCTGTGGCGCCGGGTTCCGGGGCGCCGGGCGCTCGACAGTGGACCAAAATATAGGGCGGCGGAAACCCCTTGAGGTCCCCGCCGCCATGACCGCAGGTGCGAAGGTCGCCCTATTTGGGCTTGAAGATCTTGTCGAAGAAACCGCCGTCGGCGAAGTGGGTGGCCTGGGCCTTCTTCCAGCCGCCGAAAGTGTCGTCGATGGTGACCAGGGGGATGTTCTTGAACTTGCCGGCGTACTTGGCCGCGGCGGCCGCGTTGCGCGGACGGTAGTGGTTCTTGCCGATCAGGTCCTGGGCGATCGGGCTGTACAGGAAGTTCAGATAGCCCTCGGCCGCCAGGCGGGTCTTGTGACGGTCGACGTTCTTGTCGATGATCGCCACCGGGGGCTCGGCCAGGATCGAGATCGACGGATAGACGATGTCGAACTTGCCCGGCAGTTCTTCCTGCGCCAGATAGGCTTCGTTCTCCCACGACAGCAGCACGTCGCCCAGGCCGCGCTGGGTGAAGCTGGTGGTCGCGCCGCGCGCGCCGGTGTCGAGCACCGGCACGTGCTCGAACAAGGTCTTGAGGAAGGCTTCGGCCTTGGCGGGGCTACCGCCCGGCTGCTTCAGGGCCCAGGCCCAGGCGGCCAGATAGTTCCAGCGCGCCCCGCCCGAGGTCTTGGGATTGGGGGTGATCACGTCGATGCCCGGCTTGATCAGGTCGCCCCAGTCCCGGATCCTCCAGGGATTGCCCTTGCGGACCAGGAACACGATCGTCGAGGTGTAGGGGGTCGAGTTGTTGGGCAGGCGCGACTGCCAGTTGGCCGGTAGCAGCTTGGCCTTGGCGGCGATTTCGTCGATGTCATAGGCCAGGGCCAGGGTGACGACATCGGCCTGCAGGCCGTCGATCACCGAGCGGGCCTGTTTGCCCGAACCGCCGTGCGACTGGTTGATGGTCAGGTCCTGGCCGACCTTGTCCTTCCAGTATTTGGCGTAGGCGGCGTTGATGTCCTTGTAGAGCTCGCGGGTCGGGTCGTAGCTGACGTTCAGCAGGGTCAACGGCTTGACGCCGGCCGCCTGGGCCGCGCCGACGAAGGCGGCGGGAACCGCCAGGGCCGCGGCGCCAGCCGTGGCCGTGCCGAGCAGGCCGCGACGCGTGGGGGTCTTCGGATCGTGGGTCATGGCGATGTGGCTCGCTTGAGAAGGTGGATCTTGAACGCTGATCGACCAGCCCGGCCCAGGCTGGCGGTGCCGTGATGGCGCGGACCCGCGTCCCCATCGAGGGAACGCGGGTCCGCTAGTCTTAGAACGCGTACTGGCTGCGAACGTTGATGGCCTTGTAGCCTTGGCCGATCTGCGCGCCGGCCGCGTCGCGGCGATCGACGTCGACATCCAGATAGTCCAGCGAGAACTTGGTCACCGTGTTGGGGAACCAGTTCACGCCCAGGCTGACGATATCCTGGTTGCCGCCCCGAACCCGGTCGGCCGCCACGGTGGCGTATTCATGATAGTTGAGGTCGGCGGTCGAATAGCGGGCCGCCAGTTCCCAGGTGCCCCACTTGCCGGCCTTGGGGTCGAACGGATTGGTCACGGCCGGGGCGTCGAAGGCAAAGTTTCCAGCGTTATATTTGCGCGCCTCGCCGGTCAGCACCCAGGAGCCTTCGACGTACCAGGCATGGAACTTGGGATCGCTGACATTGGCCGCGCGGTTGCGACGGTCCAAGGCGATGTCGAAATATTCGCCCTGGATCAGGAAGTTCTGCTTCTGGGCGGCCAGTTCGAAGCCGTAGTGGCGCGCGCCGGAGGAATCGATGGCGCCCGAACTGATCAGCTGCGTGCCGTCCACCCGCAGTTCCGGGCGGTCGGTGACATTGATGGGATAGGCGCCGCCTGCGGTGGTCTGGGCTGGCTGGGCCACCAGGCTGGCGTTGACGCCGGTGTGGATTAGCCAGTCATAGCCCTTGAGCGGCACATAGACGACGCGGGCCACATAGCCCAGTTGCTCGTCGAAGGTGGCGCCATCGCCGGCCTTGGCGCCGGTGACGGCGCCCGAGATCAGCCAGCGCTCGCCCAGGGCCTGGGCCTGCAGGGCGATGCGCTTGTCGGCGCCGGCCAGGCCGCGAGACAGTTCCGAGCCCGTCGGACGTTCCGGGAACAGCGAGCCGTTGGTCGAGGCGACATCTTCCAGGCCGACATTGGGGGCGAAGGCCCCGACCTTCACCTTGAAGGGCGCATAATTGTACTGCAGCCACAGCTCTTGCAGCGTGCCCGCGCCGTCCGTACCGGCGCCGCCGAAGTCCAGCAGGACGCTGTAGTCGAAGTTCTTGAAGGCCTTGCCATCGACGCCCAGCCGGGCGCGGCGGAAGTTGGTGCCGCTGTTCAGGTCGCGGCCCACGACGCCGGCCCCCAGGCCGCTGTCCTGGTTGTACCAGGCCGCGTCCAGCTGCATGACGGCGTGGATATTGGCGCTGAAGGCCCCGTCGCCCGAGGCGATGGTCGGCTTGCCGTTGGCGACGCTGACGACGGTCGCCGATTGGATCGTGCGGACATCTTTGAGGCTGGCGGCGGTCGCGGCCTTGAGGTCGGCGATCTGGCCGGACAGGGCCTGAAGCTGGGCTTCCAGGGCCTCGATGCGGGCCTGCTGCTGCTCGGGTGTCTGGGTGGCGGTCTGGGCGTGGGCCGCGCCGGTCATGGCGACCAGCGAAGCGCCGGCGATCAGGGCGGCGCGCCAGGCGGTCTGGGCTTTGGTCATGGTCTTCCCCTCTCGGCGCCTTGGCCGGCGCCGCTGTTGATCAGCACAAAAGACGAATATTCCTATTCATTGAATAGAGATTAGGCCGGAGGGCTGTGAGTTTTCCTTCAGGCCTTGTACGGATCATCGCACAAGCCGCTGAAATCCAAACGAAAAAGGCCCGCGCCGGGGCGCGAGCCTTTTCGATCAGTGTTCGCTCAGGCCGTTTCGAACCGCCCCTGGAGGCGCTTGAAACCGGCGCCGGACGGGCTAGAGCATTTTTCGAGCGAAGTGGTTCCGGTTCGCGTGAAGAAAAATGCGTCAAAACAGAAGATTACAGCTCACGGCCTGACGCAGTCAGGTCGGGAAATGCTCTAGAACATCGCCCGGCCCGTAAGCTTCACATTGTAGCGCTTCTGCTTCTTGGCGGATTCGGCGTTGGCTTCGAGCGCCAAGTAGGACATCGGCGTTCCGGCCCGCAGAGCCAAGCCCACGGTCACGGCGCCCTGCTTTTCGTCCATGGCGGCCATGTGGAAAGGGTTCCCGCCATTGAAGCGGGCGACCGTGTCGCCGACGCTGCCAGCCAGCGTCTGGCGATAGCCGACCCGCACTTCCGGACGCCACCAGACGTCGCGGCCGAAATCGGCGCCAAAGGCCAGGCCGGCGTCGGCGGACAGGCTGCTGGAGTTACGCTGCTCGACGGTCAGGTTGAAACCATCGCCGTTGTCGGTGGTGGCCACGCCCGCGTTCTGGGCGCTGACCAGCTTTTCCGTTCGCTTGCCTTCTCGCAGGTACAGGTAGTCCAAGCGGGCCTCGGGACGCACGAAATAGCGCCCGAACTTGGTTTCGTAACCCGCGCCGGCAAAGGCGCTGAACGTCGCGCCGTTCCACTTGGCCGTATTCTTCCGCACCACGTCGGCGACGCCGTCGCCGTTGGCGTCGCCCGAGTTGAACACCCGGTCGCCATCGTACCAGCCATAGCCCCCGCCGCCGCCGACATTCATCCGCCAGCCGCCGATCGACCGGCGCCAGTAGGAGCCGAGCTGCACGAAGTTGCCCGTGGTCTGCTCGCCGACCTGGGCGGTGATGTCGTGTTCCTCGACGCTGATATAGGCCAGGGTCAGACCCAGCGCGCCGCCGGCGTCGCCCATGGCCTCATAGCCGCCAACGAAGCCGAAGGCCTGGGTGTCGGAGCCCTGGGTGTCGCCGGTGTCGCGGCGGATCAGGGTGTTGATTTCCTGCATCCAGATGCTGTCAGGACCGTAGCGGTCGCCGGGATCGGGACGGTAGCCGGTGGCGGCTGCGATCGATTGGTTGGCGTTCTGCAGCGCGGCGAAGAAGCCCTCGCCCTGGTCGGGCAGCATCTGGTTGTACAGGCTCAGGAAGCCGTCCTTGGTGTCCTTGCCCAGGAAGGAGCCGGAGATGCCGGTATCCTTGCCCACGGCGGCGAACACCGCATCATAGGCCGAGGCCTGGGCCTTGTTCATGCCGATGTCTGTGGCGCTCTTACGGTCAACGGTGAGATAGACGTTATTGCCATCCTTCGAGGGCGTGGCAACGTACAGATAGGGCGTATTGTCCAGCAATTCTAGCCCGATATCCCCGACGGTCAGCAAGCCGCCGGTGATCACTGTATAGGTCTTCTTCGTCGTCAGGAGGCTGGTCAGCCGCAGGCCCAGTTGTGCGCCCGAGTCGATTTTGACCGCGCCCGAGACGTTGATGTGGGTGTTGGCGCCAAGGCCGCCATTGGCGGTGGGGTCGACGGTAAAGACAACCTTGCTGTCCTTTTCCAGAGTCAGGTTAGAGGCGCTGATCGGGCCGGTATTGGTCAGGCCCAGGCTGCCATTGGTTATCTTGATCGCCAGATTGCCGTCGGTGTCGGAGAGCGCGCCCAGCACGACGCCGCCGCCGTTGATGTTCAGAGCGTCGGCGCCGGCGCCGAACGAGATGTCGCCGAACACCGTGCCGTTCTGGATGTTGAGGACGTCCGCGCCCGAACCGAAGCGGATCGCGCCGGCGATCGAGGGCGTCGTGGTCGTCGAGGTGGTGCTCGCCGTGGTGACGGTGTCGGTGCTGGCATAGGTGGTGGTCGTGGCGGAGGACGTCGGCGCGGTCTGGGTCAGGGTGACGCCGTTGGACGCGCTGAGGTCAAAGGCGATCGCCT
This sequence comes from Caulobacter sp. DWR2-3-1b2, assembly GCF_049896345.1. Taxonomy (NCBI): domain Bacteria; kingdom Pseudomonadati; phylum Pseudomonadota; class Alphaproteobacteria; order Caulobacterales; family Caulobacteraceae; genus Caulobacter; species Caulobacter sp. DWR2-3-1b2. The sequence goes on from NZ_JAFCUC010000001.1 coordinate 1,175,634, forward strand.
TGCCCGTCGGCGTGACGACCGTCGTCACCGTCGTGCCGTCCTTCTTCGCGGTCGAGGCGGAAACCTGGGCGGAGATCGAGCCGGTATTGGTGATGGTCTTCAACGTGCCCGAGGTGTCGAGCACAGCGATGGCGTCGCCGGTGTCGCCGGCGTCGCCGATGCGGACCGCCGAGATGCCGCCGTTGTTGGTCAGGTTGGCCAGATTGGCCCCGGCGCCGATGACCAGGCCCCGCGCGTCACCGGTCACTCCCGAGCCCGCATAGGACGAACTGGCGGCGGTGATCGAACCCCGGTTCCAGAGCGAGGGGACCGCGGCGCCGGCGGTCAGGCTGACGCCCGTGGCGTTGGCTTCGCGCGCGGCGACGGTGACGCTGCCGTCAAAACGCGCGCCGCCGGTCAGGGTCGTGGCCTGGCCGGTTCCGCCGCCGATCTGGACGCCGGTGGCGGCGATCTTGTCATAGACGCCGCTGGCGGCGATCGAGCCCTTCGAGACCAGGCCATAGGCGTTGTCGGCCGCGCCGACCGCGCCGAGGGTGATGGCCTGAGTGTCCGAGCCGATCAGCAGGGCCGGCGCGCGCCCGAAGACGTTGAGCGCGGCCGTGCTCGCGGTCGATGACGAGATCACGCTCGTTGTGGTTGTCGTGCCGTCGACGACGGTCGAACCGGTTGGGCCGTTCAACAACACGCCGCCGGTCACGTTGCCGGCGACGCGAACAGCGGAGCCGCCTTGAAGCAGGTCTTCGGTGTCGAGCTTGCTGATGACGGCTTCAGTCGGGCGGTTTGTGTAGCGATAGCCGGTCGCGCTGATCGAGCCCTGCACGACGAAGGCGCCGCTGACGGCGCCGTCGAGCGCCACCGCCGTGCTGTTTTCGCCCAACACGGTGGTCGAGCCGCTCAGCGTGACGTTGCCCGTCACCGGCGCCGCGACGTGAACGCCATAGCTGTTATCGCCCGTGAGCGCGACGGAACCGCCGAGCTTCAGGTTGCCGACCAGGCCGGTCTCCAGCGAGACGCCCGCCGAATTGTTACCCTCGACGATGATCGAGCCGGTGCCGTCCTGGACGATATTGCCGGTAAAGACGCCCGGACCCATCAAGCGGATGCCGTAGTGGCGCTTGACGTTGGCGAACGGGCCGTCGAGGTCGCCGTCGGGCGCGGCGACGCCGGCCGCCGTCTTGTCGTCGTCTGTGGGGGTGTAGTCCTCGGTCAGGCTGATCGCCAGCGAGTTGGTCACCGTGCCGGTATTGCCGCCGCGGATCTCGATCCCGGTGGTGTCGTCCAGATTGACCGTCGCCAGCGTGCCGGCGTTGGTGACCTTGTTGTTGCTGTTCAGCAGGATGAGCGGGCCGGTCCCGGCGGTCGTCTTGATCGAGCCGGCGGCGTCGATCTTGACGTCGTCGGGGGCGCCCGCCGTCGTCGCCGTCGCCGTGGCGATCGGCGTCGTACGGGCCGTGTTGACGACGGTCTCAGCATAAGCGCCGAACGCCATGGCCAGGAGAGGAGCGGTTGCGACTGTCGCGACCAGGACCTTGCGCTGCATTACGAACGACACCTCGGAGAGAAACCAGACCCCAGATTGCGGCACGTTGCGGCGAAATTGCGGTGCTTCCGCCAACGTCGTGCTTCTTGAGCGTTTGACGGTCTATCGCAAGCCACCCCAGGGCGCCATATCTGGTTCGACGAATCCGTCTTTCCACAGAAATCGAGACTGCCGCATGCCGATGGCCTCGCCGCGACCGCCGACCCGTTCGGGCGGGTCCACCCCTATGCCACTGGGTTTGTGGGCGGCGGTGCTGATCGGTCCCGGGGCCTTGCTGGGCTTGGGCTTGACCGGCGGCGCCAATGCCACGGGCGCGATCGTCGCCGGGCTGGCCAGCGGTGGGGCCGGCCTTCTGCTGGCGCGTCGAGCCCGCCGATACGCCGCCGATCCGATCGCGCCCGCCCCGGCGCCGGCGGTCGTCGATCGCCCGCCGCCCTTCGCCCTGATTCTCGAAACCTTGCCCGATCCGCTGATGGTCATCGCCGCCGAGGAGGCCGACGATCTGACCGGCAGGCGCTTCGTGTTCGCCAACGCCGCCGCCCGCGAGCTTTTCAAGCTGCAGCCGCGCGGCGGGCTGCTGGTCTCGGCGGTGCGAAATCCCCAGGTGCTGGAGGCGGTGGACGAGAGCCTGTTCGGCGGGTTGCGGCGCTCGGTCGACTATGTGGGCGGCGGAGCCCAGGGCCGCGAATGGGTGGCCCATAGCGCGCCGCTGGGCCTGGACGAACGCGGCTCGCGCCTGGCCCTGCTGGTGCTCAGCGACGAGACCGACACCCGCCGCAGCGAGCGCACCCGCGCCGACTTCCTGGCCAATGCCAGCCACGAGTTGCGCACGCCCCTGGCCTCACTGTCGGGCTTCATCGAGACCCTGCGCGGCCACGCCAAGGACGATGTGGGGGCGCGCGACAAGTTCCTGGGCATCATGCAGGCCCAGGCCGAGCGGATGGCCCGGCTGATCGACGACCTGATGAGCCTGTCGCGGATCGAGCTGAACGAGCACATCGCCCCGCATGGCCAGGTCGACCTGGCCATGGCCACCATCGACGTGCTCGACGCCCTGGGTCCGCAGGCCAAGGTCAAGGCCGTGGGCTTTGACCCCGTTCTGCCGCCGCGCGGCGCGGCGGTGGTCGAGGGCGACCGCGACCAGATCGTCCAGGTGATCCAAAACCTGGTCGACAACGCCATCAAATATACCCCGCGCGATGGCGTGGTGCGGGTCGAGATCCACTCGGGCCTGACCGCCGACATGGCGGCGGCGGCGCGCGACCCGGCCGGCGCCCGGATGTCGCTGCTGACCCCCGACCACGCAGAAGGCGAGCGCTACGCCTCGCTGAGGGTCACTGACAAGGGGCCGGGCATGCTGCGCGAGCACCTGCCGCGCCTGACCGAGCGCTTCTACCGCGTCGAGGGCCAGAAGAGCGGCGACCGCTCGGGCACCGGCCTGGGCCTGGCCATCGTCAAGCACATCATGAACCGCCACCGCGGGGGGATGATCGTCGAAAGCGTCCATGGCGCGGGGGCGACGTTCGGGGTCTATTTCCCGGTGGCCAAGGGGGCTGGTCGCGCTTAGTGGCGGCTTGAAGCGCGCTCGGCATGTGACGCGGAGGCGGAGGCGGGATGCGACGCCCCTGTCTCGTCGTCGCGGTTGACCAGCGGAGCCTGCGCCTTCACTCAGCGTGGTGTCGGAGGGAAAGGGCGCGCTGCATCGCGGCGATCCGACCGTTCAGTTTGTCGTTCATTCGCAACGCGCCGGCCGAGACCGGGGCGGAAGCCGCCTATATGGTGGAGCTCTGGGCGGTTTCCTCAACGGACCGGTTCTTCGTGGACGGGCCGAAGGCGTGGTTGACCTTCGAAGGGCCAAAAAGAAAGGCGCCAAGCCTGTTGCGGATTGAACTGAACGGGGACGGGGCGGTCGCGCGAAGACTGCCTGGCTAAGTCTTGATTCGGGGACTGAACCTGAAGGCCCCGCGCTGTCGCAAAACCGTCACGCAACCGTCGCATAAGGTCAGTGCCCGCGCGGCATAGATCGCCCCGGGCGGTACGGCGCGTTGGGCGCCGCACCGCAACCCTCGCGCAAGACCTCTTCACGCATGCTGACCTGGCTCTCGCTCTTTTTCCTCGCCCTGTTCTCCAGCGCGGCCTTCATGGCCGGCCGCAGCCGGGCGCTGAAGTCCGCCGGCGGCTCGCCCGCCCGTCTCCATTCGCTGCCCAACTATTACGGAATGTACGCCGCCCTCTGGGCCGGCGCGCCGGCCGCCCTGCTGCTGCTGCTGGGCGCCGCCTTCGGGGGCCGGGTCGAGGACAGCATGCTGCAGGCCCAGCGGCCCGCGGTCGTCCAGGCCCTCACACCCGATCGTCAAGACGTGTTCTTCAGCGATGTCACGGCCATCGCCGCCGGCATAACGCCCAGTGAAGTGACCTATGAGGGCCCGCTGAAGGTTGCGCTGGACGCCAAGATCGTCGAGGCCAAGCGGATCACCGGCATCGTCAGCTACTCGGTCCTGGGCCTGGCCGGCCTGCTGGCCCTGGCCGGCTTCCTGCTGGCCCACCCCCGGATCAACAGCGAATTCCGCGCCCGAAACCGGGTCGAGGGCTGGATCTCCGGCGTGCTGATCGCCTGCTCGGTCGCCGCCGTGCTGACCACGCTCGGCATCGTCATGTCGCTGATCTACGAAAGCTGGCGGTTCTTCGAGAGCGTGTCGCCGCTGAGCTTCCTGTTCGGCACCGAATGGGCCCCGCAGATCGCCATGCGCGCCGACCAGGTGGCCTCGTCCGGCGCCTTCGGAGCCGTCCCGCTGTTCGCCGGCACCTTCCTCGTGATGATGATCGCCATGCTGGTGGCCGCGCCGATCGGCCTCTACTCGGCGATCTACCTGTCGGAATACGCCAATCGCGGCCTGCGCTCGACGATCAAGCCGCTGCTGGAGATCCTGGCCGGCGTGCCGACCGTGGTTTACGGCTTCTTCGCCGCCCTGACCGTGGGTCCGCTGTTCCGCGCCTTCTTCAACGGCATCGGCGCCAGCATCGCCGGCGGTCCGATGGATGGCCTGGCCCAGTACCTGATGCAGGTTCAGAACCAGATGGCCCTGGTGGCCGGGGTGGTGATGGGCATCATGCTGATCCCCTTTGTCTCCTCTCTCTCGGACGACATCATCAATTCGGTGCCCCAGTCGCTTCGCGACGGCAGCTACGCCATGGGCGCGACCAAGTCCGAGACCGTCAAGCGGGTGGTCCTGCCCGCCGCCCTGCCGGGGATCATGGCCGCCATGCTGCTGGCCGTGTCGCGCGCTGTCGGCGAAACCATGATCGTCACCATGGCCGCCGGCCTGCAGGCCAAGCTGACCGCCAATCCGCTGGACACCGTCACCACCGTGACCGTTCAGATCGTCACCTTGCTGACCGGCGACCAGGAGTTCGACAGTCCGAAAACCCTGTCGGCCTTCGGCCTGGGTCTGACCCTGTTCGTGGTCACCCTGTGCCTGAACATCATCGCCCTGCGCATCGTCCAGAAGTACCGGGAACAATATGACTGACGCAGTTATCTCCCCCGGCGCGCCAGCCCCCCGGGCGGTCTCACTCTCGGCGCGCGACGCGCTGCTGAAGAAACGCCACCGCTCGGAAACCATCTTCCGCGTCCAGGGCATCGCGGCGATCGTCATCGCCATGATCTTCCTGGTGGTGCTGGTCGGCCGGATCGTGGCCCAGGGCTATTCTACCTTCGAGACCCACACCCTGACGGTGCCGATCTATCTGAACGCCGAGCGCATCGACGTGAACGCGCTGGAAGGCGTCAACTACGACTACATCGTCGCCGAGGCGATGATGAAGAAGCTGGGCGTGCAGGACGACGACCTGGGCATGACGTCGGGCAAGATCATGGCCCTGACCTCGCGCGACTTCGGCAACCAGCTGCTGCAGATGGTCAGGAAGGATCATTCGCTGATCGGCAAGACGGTCAATGTGACCGGCTCGGTCAAGGCCGACGCCGACCTCTACTACAAGGGCGAGATCAAGCGTTCGACCGCCGAAGGCGACCGCAAGCTCGACAACCAACAGCTGGACTGGCTGGACCGCCTGAAGAACGACGGCACGGTCAAGACCGGCTTCAACACCAAGTTCTTCACCAATTCCGACTCCACCGAGCCTGAACAGGCCGGGGTCTGGGGGGCGGTGATTGGCTCGGCCATGATGCTGGTGATCACCGCGATGATCGCCATCCCGGTGGGCGTGATGGCGGCGGTCTATCTCGAGGAATTCGCGCCCAAAAACCGTTGGACCGACGTCATCGAGGTCAACATCAACAACCTGGCCGCCGTGCCGTCGATCGTCTACGGCCTGCTGGGCCTGGCCCTGTTCATCAACTGGCTGCACGTGCCGCGGGGTTCGCCGCTGGTCGGCGGCCTGGTGATGGCCCTGATGGCCCTGCCGACCGTGATCATCGCCACCCGCTCCTCGCTGAAGGCTGTGCCGCCCTCGATCCGCGAAGCCGCCCTTGGCGTCGGCGCCTCCAAGGCCCAGACCGTCTTCCACCATGTGCTGCCGCTGGCCATGCCCGGCGTGATGACCGGCGCCATTCTGTCGCTGGCCCATGCCCTGGGCGAGACCGCGCCGCTGCTGATGATCGGCATGGTCGCCTTCGTGCCCGGCGCGCCGGAGAACTTCACCAGCTCGGCCACAGTCCTGCCAGTGCAGGTCTATATCTGGGAGAACGCTTCGGAGCGCGCCTTCCACGAACGCACCGCTGCGGCGATCATCGTGCTGCTGGTGTTCATGATCGTCATGAACGCCGCCGCCGTGATCCTGCGTCGCCGCTTCGAACGCCGGTGGTAGCTTCCATGACCTTGAACCCTCTCGCCTTTCCCCTTTCCAAGGGCCACGCCATGCCGACCGAAAACCGCGACGACACCCTTGCCGCTTCCCAGGCTCAAGGCGGGGCGTCGAGCTTGGCCTCGGTGATCCCCACCGGCCCCGGCAATGCGATGAGCAGCGACTTCAAGATCCGGGCCCGCGACGTCAATGTCTTCTACGGCGACAAGCAGGCGCTGTTCGACGTCAGCCTCGACGTGCCGGCCAAGTCGGTCACCGCCTTCATCGGCCCGTCGGGCTGCGGTAAGTCGACCTTCCTGCGCTGCATCAACCGGATGAACGACACCATCCCGTCGGCCAGGGTCACCGGCTCGATCGAGATCGACGGCAATGACGTCAACGCCAAGAGCGTCGATCCGGTGGTGCTGCGCTCGCGGGTCGGCATGGTCTTCCAGAAGCCCAACCCCTTCCCCAAGACGATCTTCGAGAACGTCGCCTACGGTCCCAGGATTCACGGCCTGGCCACGAGCAAGGCCGAGCTGGAAGCCATCGTCGAGGCCAGCCTGAAGAAGGCGGGTCTGTGGGCCGAGGTCTCCGACCGCCTGCACCAGGCCGGCACCGGCCTGTCGGGCGGTCAGCAGCAGCGCCTGGTCATCGCCCGGGCCATCGCCGTGTCGCCGGAAGTGATCCTGATGGACGAGCCCTGCTCGGCCCTGGACCCGATCGCCACCGCCCGCATCGAGGAACTGATCGACGACCTGCGCAACCAGTTCTGCATCGTCATCGTCACCCACTCGATGGCCCAGGCCGCTCGCGTGTCGCAGAAGACGGCCTTCTTCCACCTGGGCAAGCTGGTCGAGAGCGGTCCGACCGAGGAGATGTTCACCAATCCTCGTGACACCCGCACGCAAGATTACATCACCGGCCGCTTCGGCTGACCGGAGGACGCATCCCATGACCGAACATACCGTCAAGTCCTACGGCGAAGAGCTGAACCACCTCACGGCCGAGGTCACCCGCATGGGCGGCCTGGCCGAGGCCCAGGTGGCCGACGCCATCGACTGCATCGCCCGCCGCGACGGCCCCCTGGCCCAGCAGGTGGTGGCCCGCGACGAGCGGCTCGACATCCTGCAGGCCGAGATCGAGCGCAAGGCCTTCAAGCTGATCGCCCTGCGCCAGCCGATGGCGGTCGATCTGCGCCACGCCGTCGCCGCCCTGAAGATCTCGATGAGCCTGGAACGCTGCGGCGACATGGCCAAGAACATCGGCAAGCGCGCCCTGATCCTCACCGAAGCCGACCCGATGACCGCCCTGACCCGCTCGATCGAGCGCATGGGCCACCTGGTCCAGGGCCGGCTGAAGGACGTGCTGGACGCCTACACCTCGTCGGACCTGCCGCGCGCCATCGGCGTCTGGGGCCGCGACGAAGAGGTCGACGAGCACTACAACGCCATCTTCCGCGAACTGCTGACCTACATGATGGGCGATCCCAGGACGATCAATCCGTGCGCTCACCTGCTGTTCGTCGCCAAGAACCTCGAGCGCATCGGCGACCACGCCACCAACATCGCCGAGATCATCCATTTCGAGCTGACCGGCGAGGAGATCATCTCCCAGCGGCCCAAGCTCGAGCTGTCGAAGTAAGTCGAGGTAGGCCCAGTGACTCCGTACGTTCTGGTGGTCGAAGACGAAGACGCCCTGGCCACCCTGCTGCACTACAATCTCGACAAGGAAGGCTATCTCGTCGGCGTGGCCTGCGACGGCGAGGAGGCCCTGACCATGGCCTCCGAGCGCGCCCCCGACCTGGTGATCCTCGACTGGATGCTGCCCAAAGTCTCGGGCATCGAGGTCTGCCGCCGCCTGCGCGGCCGCTCCGAAACCCGCAACGTGCCGATCATCATGCTGACGGCGCGCGGCGAGGAGAGCGACCGCATTCGCGGCCTCGACACCGGGGCCGACGACTATGTGGTCAAGCCGTTCTCGATGATCGAGCTGACCGCCCGCGTGCGCGCCGTGCTGCGCCGTATCCGCCCCGGCCTGGCCGACGACCGCATCACGGTCGGCGACATCATCATCGACCGCGTCGCCCACCGCGTGAAACGCCAGGGCAAGGAAGTCCACCTGGGCCCCACCGAATTCCGCTTGCTCGACTACCTGATGCAGCACCCCGGCCGGGTGTTCAGCCGCGAACAGCTGCTGGACGCCGTCTGGGGCTCGGACGTCTATGTCGAGGCCCGCACCGTGGACGTCCACATCGGCCGCCTGCGCAAGGCGCTGAACGGCGACGTGGACGGGGACCCGATCCGGACCGTGCGCTCGGCAGGCTATTCGCTGGATCTGGACGCGGCGTAGGGCGGCGGCGGATCGTGCTGCGGCGAGCAAGTCTATCCCCGGCCTGTCTCCGCCTCGGAGATAAGCGGAATTTCAGTGTCTAAGGCATTCGGATCGAACCCGGCGAGAGCTTCAAGAAGGGGGCTCAATGCCACGCCTTTCGGTGTTGGCAGAATGGCTTCGGGCCAATTCGGGTCAGTGAGGGCGTCGCCAGAGACGAGCATTTTTACTTCAGCCTGAATGACCCGAGCGCAGTATCCTCGGAGCGTAGCAAGGTGGCGCCTCTCCTCTTGCGACAGATGACTGTGGCCACGATGCACAATACGCGAGCGAACGTCGTAGAGTTTGTTGAACGTGCCGAGGATTTCGGCGCGCTCATTCATGTCCTGCCCAATCAGATAGGCGACGCGGTTCCTCATTAGTTCGCCGACGCCGATGTTGTTGTAGGCCTCCTTGTTCTCCTCCCCGAGAAGGATTTCCAAGGAAACCATTGCCTGCACAAAGCGCAGCAACTCACTGTCTCCAGTGAAGCTGTCGAAGTACCACTTTGCCGCTAACAGCAGTCGCTTTCGGTTCGCTTCATCGGCGAGCACGCGCTGGATCGAAACAAGGTGGCTCCCAACGAGCCCCGCCCAATTGTCCTCGATCCGCTCCCCATGCGGCTCGTTGAAACGCAGCATGCTTAGAGCTTCGCTCGTGGACCCCGCCAGCGAGGTCGATTGTACGAACGAGTATGTGGCGTCGGCCGCCTCACGATTGATATGCACTTCGACGAGCGGGTGGTTTCTCTTCCATGTGCTGCGATACCGCAGAAGCCCAAGTGCCATCATTAAACCGATGATCGACTTCATATCCTCAAAGGCCTGAAGCTGTGGATATGTGGACGAATACTGATCGATAGTGCCGTATGCGTCGATGAGGAGGTGAGCGCTTGTCGGTCCGGGATTTGTGAAGAAAGAGCGTTGCCCAGATAAGGCATTCATGAAGCTGGAAGGCGAAGTCGCAACCTCGAACTTCTCCGTCAGCCCAACTCCCTTTGCGATCTTCGCGTCTTCCCCCAATTTCCAAAACCCATGAGCAGGGAAGGCAGCGTCTAGGCTATCCGGCAGCGGGAGGGCGTAGACGTAGTGCCAGGGCAAGCTCTCAATTAGTGCAACGACCTGTACCGCTATATCTAAGGGCGCAGCAGTACCGAGGACGTCAATTAGGCGCTCTACTGCCACCTCGTTGTATTCGGTGTGAACAAGCGTTTGCTCTAAGACGATGCTCGTCACATCCATCAGGGGGTTGTCGCTGGTGTAGGACTTGAGCTTGGCCAGCACGTTCCGATCAAGGATTTGGTTCAGTGCATCAACGGCCTTCATGGTCTCGAACGAAAGATACTTTCGGCTCATCAGGCTGCCTGCCGCAAGTACGTCTGTGAGCCGTTGAACAAGTCTCTCGGAGACACCTTCATGAAGATCCATGCCGTCCCCGTCTCAAATTGCAGAGCCAAAGAAGCTCAGGATTGCCACCGCCGGCGCCTGAACGGCCGATTAAATATGAGGATGGAAACTCAGACAACACCAGCGATCTGCAGGGCTTCCCGCGTTTCGGTATCCAGTGGACTTCCTACCCATCACCAACGTTCGGTTGCCGCAAGCCACCACGCCTTAAAGCCTTGGTGGATCGGGGCTCTGGCGTCTGGCCGTGTCAAGGACGACGCGGAGCGTCGCCGCGGCGCGGCCGGCCGGAGGCCGGTCCTTGACACGGCCAGACGCCAGAGCAAGCTCGCCATCAAGGTTTTAAGGCGCGGCCTCGCCGACGCGGGCGGTTCGGGAAGGGGCTGGGCGGTTCAAGTCTCGGCCCCCCGATCGTGTCGCTATTTCGAAACCAGATCCTGCCGCGAGGCCAGGAAGGCCGCGCGCTCGGCGTCGGTCAGGACCTTGCCGCTCTTGCGCCGGGTCACCATCGGCGTGGGCCGGGCATAGGCCTTGGCCGGGGCGGAGGCGGGCTTGAGGTCGGCCAGGCGTTTGATGGGGGGCTTCATGGATTTCCCGAGGTCGGCGGCGTCGCGATCCGGTGAAGACTACGCGACAGCCGGTGACGATCCCATGACCAACTTGTCGAAGCCGTGAAAAGGGCGGCCGCTACAGCCGCCCCTCCACATCACGCGTGTTCCAGTGTCTTGATCTGCGGCTGGTGGGCGTCCGGCGGCCTATCGGGGTCGGCCGTCAGCGCGACCGCCTCGGCGAAGCCTAGATATTCGGCCGCGACGGCGGGCGGCAGCACCTCGACCGGCCCGCTGTTCTCGATCCACACCTCGACCGAGACGCCGCGTTAAACTCGACCGCCAGGCACCAGGTCGAAGGGCTCCTGGCCAATGGCCTCGAGCGCCGCCTGGCCATTGTCTGGATCGCGACGCGTTTTCCTGGTGTATGATCCATGAGGACAATGGTTGTTGCCGCGCGCGACCCAGGTCGACTAGAGCGAGCCGCGCGATATAGGAATCGCACGGCTTGCTCTAGACTTTTGTTTTCGCATCGCTTTTGCGGAAAACCGGTGGCCACTTTTCCGCGCGATGCTCTAGGACCGTGTCATGAACGACCAGACCGCCGCCGACCGCTATATACTGATCCTGCAATGCCCTGATCGTAAGGGCGTCGTGGCGGCCGTGTCCGGCTTCTTGGCCGATAACGACGCCTCTATCGTCGAGAGCAGCCACTTCAACGACAGCTTGGCCGACCAGTTCTACATGCGCACGGTGTTCCGTCCCGACGGCGACATGCCGGGGATCGGCGCGCTGCGCCAGGGCTTTGAGCTGATCGCCAAACGCTTCGGCATGATCTGGGCCCTGCACGACACGGGCGCCAAGCCCAAGGTGCTGATCGCAGTCTCCAAGTTCGGCCACTGCCTGTTCGACCTGCTGCACCGCTGGCGAGCGGGCCTGCTGCCGGTCGAGATCGTCGGCGTGGTCTCCAACCACGAGGACATGCGCTCGTTCACCGAGTGGAGCGGACTGCCCTATTTCCACCTCCCGACCACCAAGACCAACAAGGCCGAACAGGAAGACGCCTTCCTCCAGCTCGTCGACGACCTGGCCGTCGATCTGGTGGTGCTGGCCCGCTACATGCAGATCCTGTCGCCCGCCCTTTGTGCGAGGCTGTCGGGGCGGTGCATCAACATTCACCACTCGTTCCTCCCCAGCTTCAAGGGCGCCAAGCCCTACCACCAAGCCTTCGAGCGCGGCGTGAAGATCATCGGGGCCACGGCCCACTATGTGACCACCGACCTGGACGAAGGCCCGATAATCGAACAGGGCGTCCACCGTGTAGACCACAGCCACGCGCCCGACGACCTGGTCACGCTGGGCCGTGACGTAGAGTGCGCCGTCCTGGCCCGCGCCGTGACCTGGCACGTCGAGCACCGCGTGCTGATCGCCGGGGTGAAGACGGTGGTGTTCGCCTAGGGAGACGGCGCGGCGGCTGGGCGTGGCAGCCAGGCGCCGCGGTTGTGGACTTCCGCCGCCATAGCCATTCTGCTGCGATGAAGCGCCAAATTCTCAATACGCCCTTACGCCGCAACCGCCGCAACCGCCGCAACCGCCGCAACAGGTCGTCCCGATAGGTTCGGCTGGTCACCACCTCGCCGCCGCTCTCCATCACCAGCCGCCAGACCCGGGAGGGGCGGCGCGCCTCCAGGCTCTGCAGTCAGCGCGGCCTTGACCTCGTGGCCCTCTGGTTCCACACCCCGGCCTCATGGAAAAGCTGACCATTCTGCTCGTCGGGTCGGGCGGGCGCGAGCACGCCCTGGCCTGGAAGATCGCTCAGTCGCCGCTGTGCGGACGGCTGGTGGCCGCGCCGGGCAATCCGGGGATCGAGGCCGTCGCCGAGCTGCGAAACTTCAAGGTCACCGATGTCGAGGGCCTGGTCGCCCTGGCCCAGGAGATCGCCGCCGACCTGGTGGTCGTGGGCCCGGAATCGGCGCTGGAGGTCGGTTTGGCCGACCAGCTGGCCGAGATTGGTGTCCCCTGTTTCGGCGGTAGCGCCCAGGCGGCGCGGCTGGAGACGTCCAAGGCCTTCACCAAGGATTTCTGCGCCCGCTACGGCTTGCCCACGGCGGCCTATGGGGTGTTCACCGACGCGGTCTCGGCCGGGACGTTTCTCGACACCCTGACCGCGCCGTTCGTCATCAAGGCCGACGGCCTGGCGGCCGGCAAGGGCGTGGTGATCGCCGCCGATCGTACCGAGGCCGACGCCGCCGTGCTCGACATGCTGGGCGGCCGCTTCGGCTCGGCCGGGACGCGGGTGGTGATCGAGGAATTCATGCACGGCGAGGAGGCCTCGCTGTTCGCCATCTGCGACGGCAGGACCGCCCTGTTGTTCGGCGCGGCCCAGGACCATAAGCGGGCCTATGACGGCGATACGGGCCCCAATACCGGCGGCATGGGGACCTATTCCCCACCGCCCGTGCTGACCAACGCCCTGGTCGAGCAAGCCTGGCGTGAGTTGGTCGTCCCGACCGTCGAGGGCATGGCCGCAGAGGGCTGTCCCTATGTCGGCGTTCTCTATGCCGGGCTGATGCTCACCGAGACGGGCCCCAAGCTGGTCGAATACAACGCCCGCTTCGGCGACCCCGAATGCCAGACCCTGATGCTGCGGCTGGAAAGCGACCTCGTGCCGCTGTTGCTGGCCGCCGCTAAGGGCGAGCTGGCGGGCGCCGCCCCGCCGGTCTGGCGCGAGGAGGCGGCAATCTGCGTAGTGCTGGCCGCCGAGGGCTATCCCGAAGCGCCAGTGTCCGGCGGTCTGATCCAGGGCGCCGACAGCGAATTTGGCGGCGAGGCCGTGATCTTCCACGCCGGCACGACGCGCGACGCGGACGGCCGGCTGGTGGCGTCCGGCGGCCGGGTGCTGAATGTCTGCGCCTTGGGCGCGACGCTGCATGAGGCGCGGGATGTGGCCTATGCAGCGCTGGGCACGGTGTCGCTGGAGGGCGGTTTCTATCGCACCGACATCGGCTGGCGGGCGCTGAGCCAGCATTCCTGACCGCCGAGCCTGCAGACGGGGACAGGCGCATGCGCCTGTCCCCGTCTCTAGAGCATTTCCCGACCTGACTGCGTCATGCCGTGAGCTCTAATCTTTTGTTTTGACGCATTTTTCTTCACGCGAACCGGAACCACTTCGCTCGAAAAATGCTCTAGACGCCGCTTATCCAAGCTTGCACCCACGGCGCCACCCTCTAAACTCCGGTTCAAACAAGCGTTGGGGAGTTAGCGCATGGCCGTGGCCGAACAGACCGCCCAGGACCTGAACTCGGGGACCAAGCCCGTCGATCCGCGCCACGCCATCGACGAGGTCCGGCTGGCGACCTGGCTGGAGGCCAATGTCGCGGGCTATCAGGGTCCGCTGGAGGTCCGCCAGTTCAAGGGCGGCCAATCCAACCCGACCTATCAGTTGATCACGCCTGCGAAGAAGTACGTCCTGCGCCGCAAGCCGCCCGGCAAGCTCTTGCCCAGCGCCCACGCCGTCGACCGCGAGTTCAAGGTGATCTCGGGCCTGGGCAAGGCCAAGTTCCCGGTCGCCAAGGCCTACGCCCTCTGCATGGACGAGGCGGTGATCGGCACGATCTTCTACGTGATGGACAATGTGGAAGGCCGGATCCTGTGGGACGGCACGCTGCCCGACTACCAGCCCGCCGAGCGCCGGGCGATCTATGAGGCGCAGATCGAGACCCTGGCCGCCTTGCACACTATCGACTACGCAGCCGTCGGCCTGGCCGACTACGGCAAGCCGGGAAACTACTTCACCCGCCAGATCGACCGCTGGACCAAGCAGTACAAGGCCAGCGAAACCCGTTCGATCGAGGACATGGACCGGCTGATCGCCTTCCTGCCGACCAGCGCCCCGGCCGACGACATGACCTCGATCGTCCATGGCGATTATCGCCTCGACAACATGATCCTGCACCCCACGCAGCCCCGAGTGATCGCGGTGTTGGACTGGGAGCTGTCGACCCTGGGCAACCCGCTGGCCGATTTCAGCTATTTCCTGATGAACTGGGTGATGCCGTCCGACCAGCGGGGCGGCCTGGCCGAGATCCAGGACCTGACCGCCTATGGCGTGCCGACCATCGACGAGGCCGTCGCCCAATACTGCAAGGCCACGGGCCGCGACGGCCTGCCGAACCTCGATTGGTATTTCAGCTACAATCTGTTCCGGCTGGCGGGGATCTGCCAGGGCATCGTCGGGCGGGTGCGCGACGGCACGGCGGCCAGCGCCCATGCGGAACTGATGGAGGCCCGGGTGCCGGTGCTGGCGCGCGGCGCGTGGGCGTTCGCGCAGAAGGCGGGGGCCTAAAAACAGGATCGGTGGGGGGATTTTTAGGGTCTTCGATCCGGGTTGTGGCCATCATCCGATCACTCCCCCCGCCGTCGGCTTCGCCGACACCTCCCCCACAGGGGGAGGACCTAGAGCCCCGCCTTCTCCAGCAACCGCCCCAACGCCGCCTCATCCTCGAACCGCGCCCGCACCGGCCAGGGCGTCACCCGGTCCCGCCAGGCCTGAGGCAACCGCACCCAGTCCTTCTCGGTCGTCACCAGCCCGGCGCTGTAGGTCGCCGCGCGTTCGGCCAGGAACTGCAGCGTCGCCTCGTCGTAGTTGCCGTGATCGGGATAGGGCGCGAAATCCACCAGGTGGCAGCCGGCGGCCTTCAGCGCTCGCTCGACCTTCCACGGCTTGCCGATCCCCGCGAAACCGACCTGCCGGCCCGTGGGCGGCGGGGCGGCCGGCTCGAGCCGGGCGATCAGCACCGGAGTGTCGCCAAACAGCGCCAGCAGGTCCGGATCAGCGGCCGGCAGGTCGTCGGGCAGCAGCACGATCACCGCGTCGGTGCGCGCCAAACTGACCTTCAGCGGCTCGCGCATCGGCCCGGCGGGAAACACCTTGCCGTCGCCGAACGGCCATTCGTCCTCGCGGGTCTCGCCGTCGACCACCACCAGCGACAGGGTCTTGCGCAGATCGGGGTTCTGGTGGCCGTCGTCCATCACCACCACCTCGGCCCCCGAGGCCGCGGCCTTGCGCGCTCCAGCCACCCGGTCGCGCGACACCCAGATGGGAAAGTCCTGGGCCAGCATCAGCGGCTCGTCCCCGACCTCGACGGCGGTGTGGCGGGCGCGATCGACCTGGACCGGTCCCTTCAGCTTGCCGCCATAGCCGCGCGACAGCCCGTGGGCGCGGCGGCCGCGCTTCGTCAGGGTCAGCAGCAGCTCGCGAACCACGGGCGTCTTGCCTACCCCGCCGACCGTGAAATTGCCGACGCAGATCACCGCGCAGTCGGCGCTGCGCGGCGTGGCGCGGGCGATCCGCTTGGCGGTCTGGGCGGCCCAGATCCATGACAGCGGCGTCAGCAGCAGACGAGTGACCGGACTGGGCGCGCCCTCGCGGAGGTACCACCAGCGGGGGGTGGAGAGCTTCATGCCGAGGCCCGCGTGGGCAGCAGCGCCAGGATACGGTCGAGGCCAGCGCGGGCCTCGGCGTCGCGGCCATTCACGAAGGCCTGGGCGCGGGTCGCCCGCAGCTTGACGATCTCGGGTTCGGCCAGCATCCGACCCAGGCGTTCGCCCAGCACCGGGGCGTCGGCGAAGGCCGCGCCGTCCACCGCCCGCAGGTCGGCATAGGCGGTCAGCCAGTTCTCGACATGGGGGCCGGAGACGATCGGGCAGTCCAGCCGCGCCGGCTCCAGCGGGTTGTGGCCGCCGATCCCGGGGACCAGGCTGCCGGCCACCAAGGCCAGGTCGGCCAGGCGGTACCACAGGCCCAACTCGCCCAAGGTGTCGGCGACGATGATGTCGGCGGTCGCCTCGGGCTCGGCGCTGAGCAGGGCGGCCGAGGCCCCGGTGGGGCGGGCGATCTCGAGGATGGCCGGCCCCCGCTCGACATGGCGCGGGGCGATCACCAGCCGGGGACGGGGCGACAGGGCGCGCCAGGCCGCCAGCACGATCTCGTCCTCGCCCGGATGGGTGCTGGCGGCCAGCAGCAGGGGCCGGTCGCCCAGCCGGGCGCGCAGGTCGGCCAGCACGGTCTTGTCCGCCGGTAGCGGCGCGGCGCCAAATTTCAGATCGGCCTCGCCGCCGACCATGCCACCCAGGCTGGTCAGGCGCTCGGCGGCCCGGCCGTCTTGGGCGAGGATCAAGTCAAAGCCGCCCAGCAGCCGCCCGGCCGCGAACGGCCGCGCCTGCCAGCGCTTGTAACTCTTGTCCGAAAGCTTGGCCGAGACCAGGGCCAGCGTCACGCCGCGCGCCTTGGCGGCAAGCAGCAGGTTGGGCCACAGCTCGCTCTCGACGAACACCGCCAGGTCGGGCCGCCAATGGTCGAGGAAGCGCCGCGCGCCGCCAGGGGTGTCGACCGGCAGATATTGGTGGACCGCGCCGGCCGGCAGGCGGCGGGCCAGGAGTTCGGCCGAGGTCACGGTGCCCGAGGTCACCAGCACCGCGACGTCCGGCCGCTCGGCGCGGAGACGCTCGACCAGCGGCAGGATCGACAGGCTCTCGCCGACGCTGGCGCCGTGCAGCCAGACCAGCGGACCAGCCGGGCGCGGCTTGGTCGGCCGTCCCAGGCGCTCGTTCAGCCGGGCGCGGTCTTCCTTGCCGGCCTTGGCGCGGCGCTCCAGCAGCAGAGGCGCGAGCGGTTCCAGCGCGGTGGTGGCCGCGCGGTAGAGGGTCAGGGAGAGGGGAAGGCTCACACCGCGTCTGCGCTGGCCAGATGGCAGGTGGCGACACCGCCCTGTTCCACCTGGATCGTGACATGGCCGATCTTGAAGCGGCTCGCCATCTCGCCGCAGACATCGTGCAGGAACTGGTCGTTGTCGGGGTTTTCCGGCCGGACCAGATGGGCGGTCATGGCGGTCTCGGTGGTGCTCATCGCCCAGATGTGCAGGTCGTGCACCTCGCTGACGCCGGGCCGGCCGGCCAGCCAGGTCTTGACCGCCCTCACGTCAATCCCGCGCGGGGCGGCGTCCAGGGCCAGGTCCAGGCTGTCGCGCAGCAGGCTCCAGGTGCCCAGCACGATCACCACCACGATGCCCAGGCTGACCACCGGGTCCAACCACAGCCAGCCGGTCTTCCACATGACCAGGGCGGCGACAACCACTCCGGCCGAGACCCCGGCGTCGGCGGCCATGTGCAGGAAGGCCCCGCGGATGTTGAGGTCGTCCTTGGAGCCGCGCATGAACATCAGGGCCGTGGCGGTGTTGATGACGATGCCGATGGCGGCGACGATCATCACCGGGCCAGCCTGGATCGGCTGCGGATCGGCGAAGCGGCGGGCGGCCTCCCAGGCAATGGCCCCCACCGCCACCAGCAGGAAGACGGCGTTGGTCAGAGACGCCAGGATCGTGCCCTTGCGCAGGCCATAGGTGCGGCGCCCCGACGGAGCGCGCTTGGCCAGGATCACCGCGCCCCAGGCCATGAACAGGCCCAGCACGTCCGACAGATTGTGGCCGGCGTCGGCCAGCAGGGCCAGGGAATGGGTCATCAGGCCGGCGACGGTCTCGGCGATCACGAAGCCGATGTTCAGGGTCGCGCCGACCGCGAAGGCCATGCCAAAGTCCTTGGGCGCATGGCTGTGCCCGCCAGGGCCAGGGCCATGGCTGTGGCCGTGGTGTGAGTCATTCGAATGAGCCTGGTCATGATCGTGGTGATCATGGTCGTGATGATCGTGAGTGTGATCGTGATCGTGAGGGTTCGGCATGGGGTCTTCTCCCACCAAGGGCGGGGCGGATCAACGGCCAGCCTTGCAGTTCGGCGCTTTGCCCGTCCTGCCGTCGACACGGAACCGCGGCGGGCGCGGCACGTAGTGATGTCTATCGGAGACTTCGACCATGGCAGGACTTCGCGTACGGCCCCCGCTTTGGGCGGCCATCCTTTCGGCCTGCGCGCTGAGCGCTTGCTCTGATCCGGGGCCGGCGGACAGCGCGACCCCCGCGCCTAAGGGGGCGCCCAGCGCCGTCGAGACCCCAGCGGCCCCGACGCCCGTCACGCCCGCCGCCGCGCCGGAGAGCGCCACGGTCGGCGGCGACGGATCGGCGATCCAGCTGTCGGCCCTGTCGGACGCCGACCTGGAGGCCGAGCCTCTGGACGGCGAACTGGCCTGCGGCTTTTACACGGAGACGGGCTCGCCCCTGGTGGTGGCCAAGGGCAATGTCGCCTCGAAGGACGCCGCCCTGGGTCTGGTCAAGGTTGGCGACTCGGTCGAGCGAATCGCCGCCCCCGGCGGCTTCGACGGAATGCTGAAGGGCGCGGTGTTCAACGGCGCTGGCAAGACGATCCGGATCGCGCTGACCGGACCGCCCACCGGCGGCGGCGAATCTCCGCCCCGCCCGGCAACCTTGACTTTCCAGCGGGCCGACGGCGCCAGCCGCGTCTTCACCGGTCGCTGGGCGTGCGGCGCCTAGACCGCCCGGGTCTCGCCCACCAACACCTCCGCCCGGCGCGACACCGCCGACAGCCGCGCGCCCCATGCCGCGGCCTGGGCGTCGGGATCGTCGTCTCGGCCGGCCGTTGCGGGGCCGTCCCAGACCATGGCGGCCTTGGCGAACGGCAGGGGGATGATGGTGCGGTCCCAGGTGTTGAGCCGGATGCAGGGCTTCATGGCGATGCCGACGAACAGCACCGGCGCGCCGGTCACCCGGGCCAGGGCGACGGCGCCTTTCTGCAGGTCCTCGACCGGACCGCGCGGACCGTCGGGGGTGATGGCCATGGCCCCGCCGTCGCGCACCCACTTGACCATGTCGCGGAAAGCTTGCTCGCCGCCCTTGTTCTTGGCGGTGTCGGTCTTCTTCAGCGATGAGCCGCGAATCGCGGGCAAGCCCAGCTTGGCGATCACCCGGGCGATGAACTCGCCGTCGCGCGACTGCGAGACCAGCACCCGGATTTCCGGCTTGTCGGGTCCCTGCGGCCAGGCGGTCGGCCCCACTGGCACCCGCGAGTGCCACAGGGCCAGGATCGCGCCGGTGTTCGAGACCAGGCTGTCGGCCCAGACCTTTTCGGCCAGCGGCCGGTTCTCATGGGTCCAACGCAGGGTGGCGTAGGTCAGCCGCAGATAGCCGACCATCAGATTGGTCATGGCCGTCATGACCCAGCGTGAGCGCAGCGGCCTCAAGCGGAGGCTTCCTCTGCCGGGCCGGGCGGCAGATGGTCCAGGTCCTGGGCCTTGGCCAGGCGCGCATAGAGGCCCTTGTGGCGCACCAGCTCTGCGTGGGCGCCGGTCTCGACCACCCGGCCCCGGTCGATGACATAGATGCGGTCGGCGCCCTTCACGGTCGACAGGCGGTGGGCGATCAGCATGGTGGTGCGGCCAGCCATCAGCCGCTCCAGCGCCGCCTGGACTTGGGCCTCGCTCTCGGTGTCGAGCGCGCTGGTCGCCTCGTCCAGCAGCAGGATCGGGGCGTCTTTCAGGAAGGCGCGGGCGATGGCGATGCGCTGGCGCTGGCCGCCCGACAACCGCGCCCCGGCCTCGCCGACGATCGTGTCGTAGCCCAGCGGCAGTTCCAGGATGAAGTCGTGCGCCGCCGCCTGGCGGGCTGCGGCCTCGATCTCGTCCTCGGCGGCGCTGGGCCGGGCATAGGCGATATTGGCGCGGATGGTGTCGTCGAACAGGAACGGCTCCTGGGTGACCAGGGCGATGCGGTCGCGCAGAGACTCCAGGGTCACGTCGCGCACGTCATGGCCGTCGATGGTCACCGTCCCGGCGGTGACGTCGTAGAACCGCGGGATCAGGTTGAGCAGCGAGCTCTTGCCGCCGCCCGACGGGCCGACCAAGGCGACGGTTTCTCCGCGCTTGGCGCTGATCGACACGTCGTGCAGGGCCGGGGCGTTGGCGCCATAGGCGAAGCTGACCTGGTCGAAGACGATGGTCGCGTCGCCGGCCGGCAAGGCCTTGGCGTCGGATGGATCAATGATGGCGGGCTCGACGTCCAGAGACTCGAAAAGCCGGCGGGCGGCGGTGAGACCTTCGCTGAACACAGTCTGCAGGTTGGCGACCTGGCGCAGCGACTGCAGGGCCATGGCCAGGGCCGCGATGAAGGCGGTGAACACCCCGGCGGTCATGCCGCCCGTGGCCGCTCGCCAACCGGCATAGGCGAACACCGCCGCGGTGATCAGGGCGCCGAACGTCTCGGTAGCCGGGGCCGCCATGGCCTTGGCGTTGGAGCCCTTGATCAGATGACGCTGGCGGCGCTCGACCACGGCGGCCACGCGGCCTTCCTCATAGGCCTCGCGGTTCTCCATCTTGACGATCTTGACGCCGTCCAGGCTTTCCATGATCGCCGTCGACAGGTTGGAGGTCTCGCCCATGGCGCCCTTGGCGGCCTTGGTGGTCTTTCTGGAGAACCGCCGGATGAACAGGCTGGCGACGGGGGCGATGATCAGCACGCCGGCCGCCAACATCCAGTCCAGCCGGAACATCACCACCAGGGTGCCGATCACGGTCAGGAATTCGCGGGTGTAATTGACCACGCCGCTGGTCGCCGCCTCGCGGATCAGGGTGGCGTCATACAGCATCGACGAGACATAGGAGCCCGAATGGGCGCCGCGCAGCCGGGCCAGGTCCGAGCGGACCAGCCTACCGAACAATCGCACCTGCATATCGCCGACCACGCCGTTGCCGATACGGTTGATCGAGGTGGTCTGCAGCACCTGGAACAGGCCGCGGGCGATGGCGATCGCGGCGATCAGCAGCGGAATGCGCACCAGGGCGCCGGGCTGTGGGTGGGTGATCAGCTGATCGACGGCGGGCTTGAGCACCTCGACCAGGGCGGCGCTCAGGCCGGCGATGATCGCGGCGCTGACCAGGGCCACCGTCAGCCGATTGCGGCGGGGCTTGAGATACTCGCGCCAGATCCGCGCGGCGAGGGCGCGGTTGCTGGCTTGCGGCGCGACGGGGTCGGTCATGGGGCAGGGGTCGGATTTCGTGGCCATGGTGTCAAGCGTGACCATGGCGGGCCAGTGCGGCGGGCGTGCGTCCCTGTGGCTTTTGCATTACAGGGCTGTTGCTCCTAATGAGGGGCCTTCACCGAAGGATCGCCCGTTTGCCCGGCTACGACACGACCACCCGCTGGGGGCGGTTTCGCACCTATCTCCACTATCTGTGGAACGACCACGCCTATCTGCGTCTCGGCTTCAAGAACGACCACTGGATCAGCCCCGAGCTGGTGCGCACCAACCAGCCCTGGCCGCACCAACTGGCGGAATGGAAGGCCAAGGGGATCAAGACCGTCATCAACCTGCGCGGCGGGTTCGACGGCAGCTTCTACGCGCTCGAAAAATATGCCTGCGAGCAGCTTGGGCTGAAGATGGTCGATTTCGTCATCACCTCGCGCGAAGTGCCGATCAAGGAGCGGGTGCTGGGCGCCCGCGACCTGTTCCAGAGTATCGAATATCCGGCCCTGATGCACTGCAAGTCGGGCGCGGACCGGGCGGGGATCATGAGCGTGCTCTATGCCCACTATCGCCTCGGCCTGCCGATCGAAGAGGCGCGCGAGCAGCTCTCCTTGAAGTACCTGCACATCAAGCAGGGCAAGACGGGGGTGCTGGACTATGTGTTCGAGCGCTATCTGACGGACGCAGCGCCGAAGGGTCTGACCTTCACCCAGTGGGTGGAGAGCCCGGAATATGACCCGGTGGCGATGAAGGCCGACTTCCGGTCGGGGATGATCGGCGGGATCGTCACGGAGAGGATCTTGCGGCGGGAGTAGGTAAGTCCTCCCCCTGTGGGGGAGGTGTCGGCGAAGCCGGCGGCGGGGAGAGTGATACGACCTCTGCCGCATTCGGGTCGATCGACCCTAAACTCCCCCCACCGATCGCTTCGCGATCGCCTCCCCACAGGGGGAGGAATTATCAGCCCAGGCTCGGGTCCAGCAACTTGTGGGCGTGGATGATGAAGTACCGGGCGTGGGCGTTGTCGACGGTCGCCTGGGCCTTGGCCTTCCAGGCGGCGTGCGCGTCGGCATAGCTGGCATAGGCGCCGACGAACTCGACCTTGGACAGGTCGCGAAACTCGGCGCCCGAAACGTCTTTCAGTTCACCGCCGATGACCAGGTGAAGAAGCTGCTTGTCGCTCATGGGGTGGAATGTCCTGCGCGGAGGTTATCGTTGTTGCAGGTCGATATGCCCGACGCGAGACAGGATCAACGGGGCAAGCGGCTTATTGGCGCAAACCACGCTCGGAAGCAGCGGATTGGGGCGGTTATAGGTGAAGCCGCGGCCCTTATGATCGACCAGCACCGCCCCAGCCTCGGCGCAGATCAGGTCGCCGGCCGCCAGGTCCCACTCGTTCTTGGACGACAGGGCGATGGCGGCGTCGAAGTCGCCGCAGGCCACCAGGCAGATGCGATAGGCGATCGAGTTGCGGCTCTCGATCCGCATGGGCGGCCAGGGCTCGGGCCAGCCGGGATAGGCGAACATCTTGGCGTCGCCCAGCATGGCCGCGCCGTCGAGCTGCGTGGCGGCGCTAGGCTTGATGGGCGCGCCGTTCAGGGTGGCCCCTTCGCTGACGGCGGCGGCGTAGGTCTCGTCCAGGGCCGGAGCCAGGACGACGCTGGCCACGGGCTTACCGCCCTCCACGACAGCGATCGACACCGAGAACCACGGCTTGCCCTTCAGATAGGCCGCCGTGCCGTCGATCGGATCGACCACGAACTGTCGCGTCGTCGCCAGGCGGGCCGGATCGTCGGCGGTTTCCTCCGACAGCCAGCCGTAGCCGGGCCGAGCCGTCATCAGGCGCTCCTTCAATAGGGCGTCCACCGCCAGGTCGGCGTCGGTGACCGGCGAGCCGCCCGCCTTGGACCAGACCTTAAGGCCCTTCTCGCGGGCCGAAACCGCCAGGGCTCCGGCTTCGCGCGCGGCCTCGAGGATCAGATCCAGATCCGTCATTTGCCGGCGATCGCCAGGCCGTCGACCAGCAGCGACGGGCTGTTGCTGGCCCCGCGCAGCTCCAGGTCGGAACCGACGACCAGGCGGGCATAGATGTCGATCAGGTTGCCGGCCACGGTGATCTCGGTGACCGGGCCGGTCGAGACCCCGTTCTCGAACCAGAAGCCGGAGCAGCCCACCGACCAGTCGCCGGTATTGCCGTTCAGCGAGGGGCCGAACATCGAGGTGACCAGCAGGCCCGTGCCGGCGTCGGCCATCAGCCCGGCCATGTCGCGGGTTCCCGGCTGCAGGGTCAGGTTATGGGTCGAGACGCCCGAGGGGCCGGCCAGGCCGCGCGAGGCGTGGCCGGTGCTCTGCAGGCCCAGTTGCTTGGCCGAGCCAATGTTCAGGATCCAGGTGGTCAGCACGCCGTCGTCGATCAGGGCGCGCGCCTCGCAGGCCACCCCCTCGTCGTCGAACGGGGCCGAGCCCAGGCCGCGCATCCGGAACGGATCGTCGAGCAGATTGACGCCCTTGGCGAAGACCGCCTTTCCCAGCCTGTCCTTCAGGAACGATGTGCCGCGGGCGATCGACGGGCCGGAGATCGCGCCGATCAGCGGGCTGAGCAGCGAGATGGCCAGGCGGTTCTCGAAGATCACCGGGGCGGTGGTCGAGGCGATCTTGCGCGGGTTCAGCTTGGCGACGGCCGACTCGCCAGCCTTGGTCCCGATGCTTTCCGGGGTCGGCAGGTCACTGGCGTGTCGGGTCGAGCGGCCTTCGCCGCCGCGCTCCATAAGCGCGCCCTCGCCGGCGATGGCCGAGGCGCTGACGCCAAAGCCGCTGGCCTGGTGCAGGCCGGAAAAGCCCTCGGTGGTCACCAGCCGCCAGGTCGAGGCGCTCCAGGATGACGAGCCGCCGTCGGAATTGGTCACGCCCGCCACGGCGCGGGCGGCGGCCTCGGCCTCGCGGGCCTGGGTCTCCAGGGTCTCGGCCGTAGGCTCGGTCGGGTCGTAGAGGTCCAGGTCGCGGAACGGCCCGCGTGCCAGGCGCTCGGCCGGGGCCAGGGCGGCATATTGATCCTCGGGGGCCAGGCGGGCCATCGCCACGGCCCGGTCGATCAGCTTGGCGCGGCCCTCGGCAGAGATGTCGGAGCCCGACACCGTCGCGCTCTGCTGGCCGATGAAGACCCGCAGCCCGATGTCGCGGGATTCCTCGCGCTCCACCTCTTCCAGTTCGCCCAGGCGAACGCCGACGGAAAGGGATTGGCGCTGCGCGAACACAGCCTCGGCGGCGTCGGCGCCGGCTTTGCGGGCGTCGGCGAGCACGTCTTGCAACAGGTTTTCGTCCATGGGGTCTTATGGACGAGGCGGCGGGGCGGGGGCAAGGCATTGGCGGCCTGGTCAGCGCGACCTGGCGTCGCGCGGCATGCGGTCGGGCTCGGGACGGCGATTTATTTGCCCTCTCGGCGGTTCGATGGCCGGGAGCGAGCATTATATGACGGTTGACGCGGAGCGGCCCTGTCCTCGCGCCCACCATTATGCCCCGACCCGCCCAACCCTAGATCCTCGCGGATTGCACCCCGGATAAACGCCATGAAGATCCTGATCGTCCTGACCTCGCACGACACGCTGGGCGACACCGGCAAGAAGACGGGCTTCTGGCTCGAGGAACTGGCCGCCCCCTATTATGTCTTCAAGGACGCCGGGGCCCAGCTGACCCTGGCCTCGCCGCTGGGCGGCCAGCCGCCGCTCGACCCCAAGAGCGACGAGCCCGACGCCCAGACCGACGACACCCGCCGGTTCAAGGCCGACGCCGAGGCCACGGCGGCCCTGGCCGCCACTGTCAAGCTGTCGACGGTCGTCGTCGCCGATCATGACGCGGTGTTCTATCCGGGCGGCCACGGCCCGCTGTGGGACCTGGCCAATGACAAGGTGTCGATCGACTTGATCGAGGCCGCGATTCAGGCCGGTAAGCCGGTGGCCCTGGTCTGCCACGCCCCAGGCGTGCTGCGCGACGTCAAGACGCCGGACGGCAAGCCGCTGGTCGAGGGCAAGACCGTCACCGGCTTCACCAATACCGAGGAAGACGCCGTGCAATTGACGAAGATCGTGCCGTTCCTGGTCGAGGACAGCCTCAAGCAAAACGGCGGCCTCTACACCAAGGGCGACGACTGGGCGCCCTACGTGGTGGAAGACGGCCTGCTGATCACCGGCCAGAACCCCGCCTCATCGGGGCCGGCCGCCTTGGCGCTGCTCAAGCACTTGGCCTAGGCGCGCTGCGGGCCGGGCGCTGGCGCCTGGCCCGCGATAGCTCATCCGATGGCGTAGAACAGCAGGGCCACGGCGGCGAAGATATAGGCCACCCAGGTGCAGATCATGCCCAGGGCGCGCGGAACCGAGGCGCCGCCACTGTTGGACAGGCCCACGGCATGGATCAGCCGGCCGGCGAACAGCATCAGTCCCACCACGTGGATGGCCAGGGGCGGGGCGCCGACCAGGGCCAGGGTGATGATCGCCGCCAGGCCAACGGGGACATATTCGCTGGCGTTGCCAAAGGCGCGGATGGCGCGGGCCAGCTCCGGAATGCCCTCGTCGCCCAGGGCCACCTTGTGTTTCTGGCGCAGCCGCACGACCAGCAGCGACAGGGTCAGCAGCAGGAAGACATGCAGGCCGACCCACAGGGCGGCGGCGTGACCGGAAGCGACGGTGTCCATCGGGCGTACTCGTGAGACTTGGTCTAGCGTGGCCGCATAAGGCCCAGCGTTCGACGAAGCTGGCAAGCCGGATCGTCGGGCGGGCGACCGAGGGCCGTCCAAGACGGGGACATGCCTTTGCGGCGTGTCCCCGGCTAGAGTTCTCGCCCGACTGGATAGAGCCGGTAGTGGTCGTCGTAATAGGGCGTCCGCGCGTAGAACCACCCCAGCCGGGCGTCGGGATCGGCGGCGAACTTTGGGTCGGCGGCCAGCTTGGCCTCGAACTGCGCCTTCAGCGCCGGATCGGCGGTCAGCATCTTCTCGGCGAGCGGGGCGATGGCGTAGCCCTCGATATATTCGACGCGCTGCAGCACTTCGGGGAACATGCCCCAGGCGAAGAAGCTCTCATCGCTTTCCGGCTCAAGCAGCAGGGTGACCATCTCGCCGAGCGGCTGGTCGGTCGAGACGCGGACCGAGCCGGTCGGAAAGGTGACGGTGCGAGTCTCGTGGGTGACCGGGCCGGCGGTGAGCTCGACATGGCCCTCATTGGCGCGGGTCGCGAGCTTGGGGGCGGTGAAGCGGATCATGTCCACCGACACCGTCCGGGGCGCCGCCAGGGCCTCCATCGCCACGCCGTGGATGCGCAGGCGTTCGATGATCTCGGGCTTGGCCGAGGAAATCCAGTAGGCCTTGGCCGGGGTCAGGTCGAGGGCCGGCTGGCTGGTGTAGAGCGGCAATGACCAGGGTACGGGATCGGGCTTGCCCAGCCACCGCACCTCCTGGTGGCCCGAGGCGGGCGAGACATAGGTCTCGAACTGCACGCCCAGGAAGCTCTCGATGCGCAGCGGCTTGCCGCCGCCCCCAAAATCGGCCCCGAAATTGGCCTTGACCACGGCGGGGCGCGCGGCGCGGTCCGCAAGCTCGGCGGCCCGCAAGGCGGCGCCGTCGCGGGCCAGCAGTTTCAGGGCCTCCTCCAGCAGCACATAGGTCCCCAGCACCCGCTGGCGGTAGGGCTTGAGCGAATGGTTCTCGACCAGCACAGTGGCGATGTGGGCGGCGTCGCCATAGCCGTTGGAATAGCGAAGCGACGCCGGCGAGGCGCCCAGGCCCTTCTTCGGATCCCGCTCATCGAGCGCGAAGACCAGTTGGCCGGGGATGTGGCCCGCCGCCTTCAGACCCGCCGCCGTAGCCGGCAGGAAGCTGTTGTCGAGCCAGGCCGAGGTCGCCTTCGAGCGTGCGAAGTCGCCCCTGTAGCCGGCCCAGCCATAGGTGATGTCGTACTGGTAGTCCTCGCCGTCGGTGACGTGGATGTCCATGTAGAGATCGGGCTTCACCTTGCCGATCAGCGTGATCATCGCCCGCATCTCCGGCGAGTCGAGCTTGCCGTAGTCGCGGTTGAGATTGAGGTTCTGGGCGGTGTGGCGCCAGCCCTGAACCACCGGGCCGCGCTGGTTGGGACGGCTGTAGGGCGACGCGCGCTCATGGCCATCGACGCTGAAAATTGGCACGAAGACCAGGTTGACCTTATCGAGCAGGGCGTCCTTGGCGGGGAAGGCCCCCCTTCCGAAGGCGATGTCGCGCAGCAGCATCATGCCGGCGTCCTTGCCGTCGATCTCGCCCGGATGGATGCCAGCCTGGACCAGCAGCACCGGCTTCTCGGGATCGAAGGCCGCGCCGTCCTTGCTGACGAACACCACCAGCAGGTCACGACCTTCCGGCGACTGGCCAAAGCTTTCCATGCGGATCAGCGGCGAGGCCGTGTCGAGCTTTTCCAGCCAGGCGCGGGTCTCGGCATAGTTGGGAGAGGCGGTCAGGCCGGTCAGCTCCGAGGGCGTGATCCACGGGTCGGACGGCTTGGCGATCAGCGTCTCGCTGGCCCCATGCCAGGCTAGGGCGGGCGGGAGGATATCGGACTCCCAGGGGGCTTTTGGAGTTTCAGCCATCGTCACGCCCGCCGTCATCGCGACGGCGACCGCCGCCAGACCTGTTTTCCACATTATTCCCCCTTCGGGCGCCGCTGCCCGAGCCGATGCGGGGACATGCACTTGTGCGTGTCCCCAACCGACGCAGGGCTTCATGGGGACACGCACAAGTGCATGTCCCCAACCCTATTTCCGCGTCACCAGGTCCATGAACCGCTGCTGCAACACCTTGTCGGTCTTGAACACGCCGCGAAACTGGGTGGTGATGGTCGAGACGTCGTGGTGGTGGACGCCGCGGGTGCTCATGCACTGGTGCTCGGCGTCGATCAGCACGGCCACGCCAGCGGCCGACAGGTGGTCCTCGATGGCGTCGGTGATCTGCATGGTCATGGTCTCCTGAGTCTGGAGGCGCTTGGCGAAGATCTCGACCAGCCGGGCCAGCTTGGACAGGCCCACGACCTTGCCAGTCGGCATATAGGCCACCCAGGCCTTGCCCAGGAACGGGGCCATGTGGTGTTCGCAATGGCTCTGCACCTCGATGCCGCGCAGCATGACCATGTCGTCATAGCCCTGCACGTCCTCGAAGGTGCGGCTCAGCGCCTTGGCGGGATCGCCCTGATAGCCGGCGAACCATTCGCCATAGGCGTCGACCACGCGTTGCGGCGTATCAAGCAGGCCTTCGCGGTCGGGATTGTCGCCGGCCCAGGCCAGCAGGGTGCGGACGGCCGCCATGGCCTGTTCGCGGGAGGGGCGCCCCTCTATCCGGGCGAGATCGTCCGCAGCGCAGCTGCACTGTTCGAGGAGGGTCTTTGTGGGGGTCACGGCATCCATGTTCGGAAGGTTTCTTTCCACGGGCTGAGTTGCGCCGGAGCGCCCTTCGCCCCGGAATTACGCGTGCCACCCGTATGAAGGCGTGTCGGCGCCCATCAAGGGCGTGGTTCCAAAACGCTCAGATAGCTATATGGGACGCACACAAACTCCGGCAACACCCTCCCGTTACGTCAGGCGACCTTCTTTCCCATGACTCTCAAGCTCCACGACACCATGACGCGCGAAAAGCGCGACTTCGTCCCCGCCGATCCGAGCCGGGTGACGATGTATGTCTGCGGGCCCACGGTCTATAACCACGCCCATATCGGCAATTTCCGGCCCGTCGTGGTGTTCGATGTGCTGTTCCGTCTGCTGCGCCATGTCTATGGCGACGAGGCGGTGGTCTATGCCCGCAACGTCACCGACGTGGACGACAAGATCAACGCCAAGGCCACGGCCGAGGGCGTGGATATCAAGGTCATCACCGACCGCTACCTGGCCTCCTACCACGCCGACGCCGCCGGCCTGCTGACCCTGCCGCCGACGCTTGAGCCCAAGGCCACCGAGCACATGGCCGCAATCCTCGAGATGATCGGCCAGCTGGTGGCCAAGGGAGCGGCCTACGCCGCCGAGGACCACGTGCTGTTCGACACCCAGGCCTTCCCCGACTACGGCCAGCTTTCGGGCCGGAACATGGACGACATGATCGCCGGCGCCCGGGTCGAGGTCGCGCCCTACAAGCGCCACCCGGCCGACTTCGTGCTGTGGAAGCCCTCGAAGGAAAACGAGCCGGTCTGGGACAGCGTCTTCGGCCCCGGTCGCCCCGGCTGGCACATCGAATGCTCGGCGATGATCGACAAGGCCCTGGGCCAGACCATCGACATCCATGGCGGCGGCATCGACCTGGCCTTCCCGCACCACGAGAATGAGCTGGCCCAGAGCCGCTGCGCCCACGACCTGCCAGTGTTGGCGAACTACTGGCTGCACAACGGCTTCCTGGATATGAGCGGCGAGAAGATGTCCAAGAGCCTGGGCAATGTGATCATCCCGCACGAACTGCTGAAGACCACCCCGGGCGAGGTGATCCGCTGGGCGCTGCTGTCGGGCCACTATCGCCAGCCGCTGGACTGGACGCCGGAGTTGATCGAGCAGAGCCGCAAGGCCCTGGACCGGCTGTACAAGACGCTTCAGGACGCCAAGGCGGCAATCGGTGATTTCGATTACCTTTCTGACGTCTGGCAAGACCCGCAAGTTCGGCCAAAGCTGGATCGGTTCAACGCGTCTCTTTACGACGATCTCAACACCCCTGGAGCAATCTCAGGGCTGTTCGGGCTAAGCTCTGAGCTGCGCGGGGTACTGATGGCCGATCATGATTTTGACAAGCGTACATTGATCGGCATTCATCGCGACACGTTAGTCCAAGCTGGAGGCATGCTGGGCTTCCTGCAGGCCGACCCCGACGCCTGGTTCGAGGGCGACGCCGACGATGACCTCAAGGCCAAGGTCGAGGACCTGCTGGCCCGCCGCATCGCCGCCCGCACCGCCAAGGACTGGACCGCCGCCGACGCCATCCGCGCCGAGATCGACGCCCTGGGCGTGGTGGTCATGGACGGTCCGGCCGGGGCGACGTGGCGGATGAAGGACTGATCGGCGTGAACATCGACGAACAGATCGTCCTGGTCTCCGGCGGCGGCCGGGGCCTGGGCGCCGCCATCGCCCGGGCCTTCGCGGATCAGGGCGCCTCGGTGGTCATCAACTATCGCCGCAGCGAGGCTGCGGCCCTGGCGCTCGCCGAGGAACTTGGCGACGGGGCCTTGGCTCTCCAGGCCGACGTCAGCGACCGCGACGCGGTTCGCCGCCTGGTCAATGACGCCGCCGAGCACTTCGGAAGCCACGTCACCACGGTGATCAACAATGCCCTGGGCGACTTCAGCTTCAATGGCGATGGCCGCCACACCCTGCAGACGATCCCGTGGGAGGATTTCCAGAGCCAGCTGAACGTCTCGCTGCGCGGCTCGCTGAACCTCATCCAGGCCACCGCCCCGGCCATGGAGAACGCCGGCTTTGGCCGGGTGATCAATATCGGCACCAACCTGTTCCAGAACCCGGTGGTGCCCTATCACGACTACACCGCCGCCAAGGCCGCCCTGCTGTCGCTGACCCGCACGGCGGCCGCCGACCTCGGCCCCGGCGGGATCACCGTCAACATGCTGTCGGGCGGCCTGCTGCGCACCACCGACGCCAGCGCCGCCACGCCCGAGGCGATCTTCGACCTGATCGCCCAGAGCACGCCGCTGCGCCGGGTGACCACGCCCGCCGAGTTCGCCGACGCCGTGCTGTTCTTCGCCTCGCCCTGGAGCCGCGCGATCACCGGCCAGAACCTGGTGGTGGATGGGGGACTGGTGCGGGACTAGATTACACTCATAATAAACCGCTCATCCCGGCGAATGCCGGGACCCAGATGGAATGGCTTTGGGGCTGACGCCAAAAACGTTGAGCTCCTCCAATCATCCACCCCGCTCTGGGATCTGGGTCCCGGCATTCGCCGGGATGAGCGGAAAATGAGAATGACCAGAGAGCCGGATTTCGACCCATGCAACGCGCCGTAGAACATCGCATCGGGGTGCAAGCCCCCGCCGACCTGGTCTGGGAAGTGATTTCCGACTTCGCGACCTGGGGCGCCTGGAACCCCGTCCATCCGCGCATCGAGGGCGAGATGCGGATCGGCACGACCCTGACCACGGCGTTCGTCACCGAGAGCGGGACCGACATCCTGACGCCGATCGTCCAGGACTGGGTGCCCTACGAGCAGCTCCACTGGCGCACCAAGCGGCTGAAGGGCTTCGTCACCGCGATCCGCTATATCGAGATCGACAAGAAGGGCGAGGAAAACGCCATCTTCTCCAACGGCGAGCTGTTCATCGGCCCGCTGGTCCGCTTCGTCAGCCGGGACGAGCGCAGGCGGCTGCGGGCGGCGTTCACGATCATGGGCGAGGCCTTGCGCGATCATGTCGAGGCCCTCTGGTCGGAACGCCAGAAGACCCCCATCTCAGCGTCATGATCGACGACCTCTATTCGGCGCGAATCCTGGGCCTGGTGGCCAACATGCCGCGCGCCGGCCGCCTGGCCGCGCCGGACGCCAGCAGCGAAAAGACCGCCAAGCTGTGCGGCAGCCGAATCATCGTCGATGTGACGGTGGCAGACGGTCGCGTGTCCGACTTCGCCCAGGATGTCACCGCCTGCGCCCTGGGCCAGGCCTCGGCAGCGATCCTGGGCGCCCAGGTGGTCGGCGCGGATCTTTCCGAGATCGAGTTGGCCCGCGACGCCTTGCGCGCTATGCTGAAGTCGAACGGTTCGCCCCCCGCAGGCCGATTTTCGGAGCTCGCCGTGCTGGAGCCGGTCAAGGACTATCCCGCCCGTCACGCCTCGACGCTTTTGGCGTTCGAAGCCGCAGTCGAGGCTGTCCGTACAGCCACAGCCGCCGACCAAACCCGAACTCGCCGCGCCGGCGCCGCTTGATCGGGTCTTTTCGCTAGTCGATAAGGACCCGACTCCGTTCGCGAAACCGCCGGCATGACCTTCTACGAACGCACCGTCGACCTGGGCCTGAAGGCCTACAAGACGACGCTCTCGCCCTTCATCGGGCGTCAGTGCCGGTATCTGCCGACCTGCTCGGAATACGCGGCCCAGGCGCTCAAGGATCACGGACCCTTCAAGGGGTCCTGGCTCGCGGTGGGACGGATTTGCCGATGCAATCCGTTTGGCGGCTCGGGGTTCGACCCGCCGCCTCCGCCGACGCAGCCGCGCAAGTGGAAATGTGAAGAATGATCGACCTGATTTTCCCCGACGGCTCGGCCCGCCAATATGCTGACGGATCGACGGGCCGCGACGTGGCCGCCTCGATCTCCAAGTCGCTGGAGAAGAAGGCTCTCGTTATAAAGCTGGACGGCGTGCTGCTGGACCTGGATCGTCCGCTGACGCCCGATCTGCTGGGCGGCGGAAACCGCTTTGAGATCATCACGCGCGAGTCGCCCGAGGCGCTTGAGATCATCCGCCATGACACCGCCCACGTGATGGCCGAGGCCGTGCAGGAGCTGTTCCCCGGCACCCAGGTGACGATCGGCCCCAATATCGAGGACGGGTTCTTCTACGATTTTGCCCGCGACGAGCCGTTCAGCCTGGACGACCTGGCGACGATCGAGGCCCGCATGCGCCAGATCGTCGATCGCGACGAGAAGATTCGCCGCGAGGAGGTCGATCGCGACGTGGCCATCGCCGACTTCGAGTCCAAGGGCGAGACCTACAAGGCCCAGATCATCCGCGACCTGCCGGCCAGCGACACGATCACGGTCTATCACCAGGGCCCCAC
Source organism: Caulobacter sp. DWR2-3-1b2 (assembly GCF_049896345.1). Taxonomy (NCBI): domain Bacteria; kingdom Pseudomonadati; phylum Pseudomonadota; class Alphaproteobacteria; order Caulobacterales; family Caulobacteraceae; genus Caulobacter; species Caulobacter sp. DWR2-3-1b2. The sequence continues at coordinate 1,208,985 of NZ_JAFCUC010000001.1, forward strand.
CTGGAAAGACCTGTGCCGCGGTCCCCACCTGCCGTCGACCAAGCATGTCGGCAAGGCCTTCAAACTGACCAAGCTGGCCGGCGCCTATTGGCGCGGCGATCAGAACAACGCCCAGCTGCAGCGCATCTACGGCACCTCGTGGGCCTCCGACGCCGATCTGGCGGCCTATCTGCTGCGCATCGAGGAAGCCGAGCGGCGCGACCACCGCAAGCTGGGCCGCACCATGGACCTTTTCCACATCCAGGAAGAGGGCAAGGGCATGGTGTTCTGGCACCCCAAGGGCTGGACGCTGTACCTGGCGCTGGAGGCCTATATGCGCCGCCGGCTGGACGCGGCGGGCTATCGCGAGGTCAAGACGCCGCAGATCCTCGACAAGAGCCTGTGGGAGCGTTCGGGCCACGCCGAGAAGTTCGGCCACGCCATGTTCATGTGCGAAACCGCCGAGGGCGAGGTCTTGGCCGTCAAGCCGATGAACTGCCCGGGCCACATCCAGATCTTCAATGTCGGCCAGAAGAGCTATCGCGAGCTGCCGCTGCGCATGGCCGAGTTCGGGGCCTGCCACCGCTACGAGCCGTCGGGCGCCATGCACGGCATCATGCGGGTGCGGGCCTTCACCCAGGACGACGCCCACATCTTCTGCCGCGAAGAGCAGGTCACGGAGGAAAGCGCGCGCTTCATCGAACTGTTGCGCAGCGTCTATAGCGACCTCGGCATGCATCTGGCCGACACCAAGTTTTCGACGCGCCCGGAGCTTCGCGCAGGTGACGACGCGGTCTGGGACAAGGCCGAAGCCGCCCTCTCGGCCGCCGCCGAGGCCGCCGGTGAAACCCTGGTGCTGCAAGAGGGCGAAGGCGCCTTCTACGGCCCCAAGCTGGAGTTCTCGCTGAAGGACGCCATCGGCCGGGTCTGGCAGTGCGGCACGCTGCAGCTGGACTTCGTGCTGCCGGAGCGGCTCGACGCCGAATACGTGGCCGAGGACGGCTCCAAGCAGCGACCGGTCATGCTGCACCGAGCGATCCTGGGCTCGTTTGAGCGTTTTATCGGCATTCTGCTGGAAAACTACGCCGGCAACCTGCCGCTGTGGCTGGCGCCGGTCCAGGTTGTCGTGGCCACCATTACGTCGGATGCTGACGACTACGCCCAGGGCGTCGCTGATCGGTTGACTTCAATGGGCATTCGCGCAGAGGTCGATCTTCGTAACGAGAAGATCAACTACAAGATTCGCGAGCACAGCCTCGCCAAGGTTCCGGTGATTGCTGTGGTCGGGCGTAAGGAAGCTGAGAATGGAGAGGTCGCCCTGCGTCGCCTGGGCGGCGAGGGGCAGCGGGTGCTGTCGCTGGCCGAGGCTGTCTCGGTGCTGACCGAAGAGGCCACCCCGCCCGATCTGGCTCGCCAGCGCGCCGCCGTGACCCGCCCAGCGGAGTTGGCTAAGGCCTGATGAACAGCATTCTTGCTTCCCGGTCGACCTTTGTCTCGGGTGCGCGGCCGATCGGGCCGCGTGTCTCCGTGGTCATGGTCGTCTACCAGACGGGGGAGGCCCTGACCGACAGCATCCGGTACGTTCTGGAGGAGCCGCTGGTCGATGAGTTCGTCATCATCGACAACGGCTCGCCCCCGTCCGAGGCCGAGATGCTGCGGTCGCTGGGCCTGGCCGAACCGCGCATCGTGCTGCAGCAGGGCCACGGCAATGTCGGCTTCGCGCGGGGCGCCAACATGGGCGCCGAGACCGCGCGCGGCGAATACATCATCTTCCTCAATCCCGACGCCAACCTGCAGGCCGATTGCGTGGAGGCCCTGGTCGCCGCCTTCGAGGGCCAGCCGGCGCCCACCCTGGTCGGCGCTCGGGTGATGAACACCGACGGCACCGAGCAGCGCGGCGGACGTCGCGGCGAAGTCACCCCGGTGACCACCCTGCTGAGTTTTAGCCACCTGACCGGGCGTTTCCCCGGCTTGAGCAAGTTCGAGATCCATCGGGAAAACGAGCCGGTGCCGCACGCGCCGATCCCGATGCCGACCATCTCCGGCGCCTGTTTCGCCCTGCGGCGCGGCGATTTTGACCTGCTGGGCGGCTTCGACGAGGGCTATTTCCTGCACGTCGAGGACATCGACCTGTGCTGGCGCGCCCGCCAGGCCGGCGGCCAGGTGCTTTTTCAGCCTAACGCCAGGGTCATCCATCTGGGCCACACCAGCCTGGAACACCCGATGAAGGTCGAGTTCCACAAGGGCGTGGGCCTGTCGCGCTACTTCATCAAGCGCGCCGACACGGTGCAGCGCTACATCATCGCGGTGATCCTGGCCCCGGCCATCCTGCTGATGAGCGTCTCGCGCCCGCTGATCTGGAAGCTGACGGGCCGGCCGATCTGAGGTCTTCCCTCTCCCCTTGCGGGAGAGGGTGGCCCCAAGGAGTGGGGTCGGGTGAGGGGTCGAAAGACCTGTCCGCCGCGATCAGCCGGAAGGCCGGTCGCGCTGGTCATCGTTTGGCTGGTCATCGTTTGAGAGACCCCTCATCCGACGCCCTTCGGCCGCCACCTTCTCCCGCAAGGGGAGAAGGATCTTAGCTCGGAAATCCGCCCGCCCGCGCAAGCGAAGACGCCGGGGCCTTGCCCAGGCGCTCGCTGATGTCGCGGCCAATCCCGATCAGGGCCGAGAGGTCGTACCCGGTCTCGAACCCGGCCCGCTCGAGCATGTAGACCAGATCCTCCGTCCCGATATTGCCGGTGGCGTTGGGCGCGAAGGGGCAGCCGCCCAGGCCGCCGACCGAGGCGTCAAGCACGTCGATCCCGGCTTCGACGCTGGCATAGGCGTTGGCCAGGCCGGTATTGCGGGTGTCGTGGAAGTGCATCCGCAGGCGCACGTCGGGCGCGGCGGCGCGCACGGCCTCGATCCGGGCGCGGACGGTCCAGGGGTCGGCGACGCCGATGGTGTCGGCGATGGCGATCTCGGCCACGCCCAGGGACGCGGCCTCGCGGGCGATGGCCACGACCTGGTCCTCAGGCACCTCGCCGTCGAACGGGCAGCCGAAGGCCACCGAGATGGTCGCAGTGATCGGCGGGCCGCCCTCGACCGCCTGGCGCTCGACGATGGCGGCCAGGGCGTCCATCTGCTGGGCGCAGGTGGCGCCCTGGTTGGCGACGCCGAAGCCGTCGGTGGCGCAGACCACCACATTGGCCTCGTCGCACTGGGCGGCCACGCAGCGCTCCCAGCCGCGCATGTTCAGCACCAGGCCGATGCGCGAATGGACGAGGTCGGCCGGTAGGGCGGCCATGATCTCCTCCGCGCCGGCCATCTGCGGCACGCGGTTGGGATTGACGAAGGACACCGTCTCGATCCGCTTGGCGCCCGCCGCCTCAAGCCGACGGATCATCGCCAGCTTGTCATCGACGGTCAGCGACAGTTTCTCGTTCTGTAGCCCGTCGCGCGGACCGACCTCGACGATCTGAATGAAGCGGCTCATGGGGCGCTCTCCGGTTCGGGAAGCGGGACGCCGCCGTCGATCTCGGTCTCGGGCTGGGGCGCGCCGCGATAGAGGGTCAAGCGCTCCTTGTCGCCGTCGGAATAGTCGAAGCCCTCGACCACGCCCGCTGGTCGCGCGACCTCTCCCAGCGCCATCAGGGCTGCGCGGAAAGCGGCCTCCTGCCGGCCCTCGACCACGGCCGGACGGCCCTGGGCCACGGCCTTGGCGGCGCCGGCCGGGTCGGTCAGTTCGGTGGTGGTGCCCAGCAGAAAGACCATGCTTGGCTCGGCATAGCCGGTGACAGCCACCGGGCCGGGCGCGCCGGCGCGCGGGGCCATGTCGGCCTTCTCCAGCGCCGCCTCGAGGCGCGGGGCCAGCAGCAGCGGCTCCAGGCGCGGCACGAGCCCGGCGACCAGGGCGGCATGGGCCAGAATGCCCAAGGCCCCGGCCGTGAACAGGGCGATGGCGGCGGTCTTGCGCATCAGCAACACGCCCCCGACGATCCCGGCGGCGGCGAACAGCAGGGCGGTGACCGCCGTCCAGGCGATGTCGGACCGGTCGCCATATTCGGCCTGCAGATAGATCGCCCCCGCCGCGAAGACCAGGCCAGCGAGCGCGCTCAACACCGCGCCGATCAGCCGCGAAATGCCCCCCGAGGGCGCGCGCAAGGTCGCCGCCATCAGCATGGCCAGGGCCGGTACAGCGGGCAGGGTGTAATGGGCGAGCTTGGTGGGCAGCAGTTCGAACACCAGCCAGGTCGGGATCAGCCAGCACAAAGCGAAGCGCACCCCGGCCTCCTTGCGCCCCGTCCAGCCCAGGGCCACGCCCGAGGGCAGCAGCAGGGTGGCGGGGAACATCAGCAGGAAGGCGGCCAGGGCGTAGCTGCCGAACGGCGCGCCGTGGCTCTCCTGACCGCCCGCCAGCTTGGGCGCCAGGTCGCTGGCCACCGCGGTGGACCAGAACGCCCCGTCGGTGGCGATGGTGATCATGGTCGCCCAGGGCAGGACGATGGCGGCCAGCAGGATCATTCCCCAGCCCCAGCCGAGGTCCTTCAGCCACGGGGCCTTGCGGTCCCAGGCCCACAGGGCCGCGATGCTCAGCATCACCACCATTAACCCGACCGGACCCTTGATCAGAACGCCCATCGCCAAGCCGATCCAGAAGGCCAGCTTGGTCCAGCGGTTGACGCGCTCACCGTTCAGATGGGCGGCGTAGATCTGCGCCACGGCGGCCATGGCCAGGGTGGTGAAGCCGCACAGGGCCGCGTCGGTCTTGGCGATGAAGGCCTCGGTCGACAGCAGGATCGTCGCGCCGAGGATCGCGCCCGACAGCAGGCCGGTCTTGGGGCCCAGCAGCGCCGCCGCTCCCCAGGCGCAGGCCGCCGCCGCCAGCATGGCCCCCAGCAGCGAGGGAAGGCGATAGGCCCAGACGCCCCGGTCCTCGGGCGCGGAAAAGGCGGCGACGCTGGCGGCCTGCAGCCAGTGGATGCCCACCGGCTTCTTGAAGCGCGGCTGGTCCTGGAACCTGATGACCACCAGGTCGTCGGTTTCCAGCATCTGGGCGGTGGCCTGGGCGAAGCGTGATTCGTCTCGGTCGAGCGGCGGCATGGCGAAGACGCCAGGCAGGCCGGCGATCAGCGCCACCAGGGCCGCCAGCAGCGGTCCCCGCCACCCGCGGCTCCAGTCATCCAGGCGAGATTCGAGTGTCATGGTTCTGGAATAGCACGATCCTTTATCCTGGCGACTTTTGCGGTATTAGAGGGCGATGACCGCCTCGACCGCCGCCGCAGCGCCCGACTATTCCATCGTCGTCCCCGTCTTCGACGAGGGCGGCGCGGCGCCGGCCCTCGCCCGCGAGATCGCGGCGGCCTTCGCGGGAGAAAGCCACGAGATCATCTTCATTGACGACGCCAGCCGCGACGACACCCGCGCGCTGCTGGTCGCCCTGAAGACCGAGATCCCGCAGTTGCGGGTGCTGAGCCACCGCAAGAATTCCGGCCAAAGCCGCGCCGTGCGCAGCGGCGTGCTGGCGGCCCGCGCGCCGATCATCGTCACCCTGGACGGCGACGGCCAGAACGATCCCGCCGACGCGCCTCGTCTCGCGAAAGCCTTGAAGGCGGCGCCGGACGACCTGGCCCTGGTCGGCGGCGAGCGGGTCAAGCGCCAGGACAGCTCGGCCAAGCGCTTCGCCTCGAAGTTCGGCAACGGGGTGCGCAAGCGCCTGCTGAAGGACACTGCCAACGACACCGGCTGCGGGCTCAAGGCCTTCCGCCGCGAGGCCTTCCTGCGGCTCCCCTATTTCGACCACATCCACCGCTACATCCCGGCCCTGATGCTGCGCGAGGGCTACCGCGTCGATTTCCAGCCCGTGAACCATCGCCATCGCGAGAGCGGGGTGTCGAAATACACCAATTTCGGCCGGCTCAAGGCCTCGGTGTCCGACCTGCTGGGCGTGATGTGGCTGCAGACGCGGCTGCGCAACCCGCGGGGCGTGGACGAAGTCTAGAGCAAGCCGCGCGATATAGGAATCGCACGGCTTGCTCTAGACTTCTGTTTTCGCATCGCTTTTGCGGAAAACCGGTGGCCACTTTTCCGCGCGATGCTCTAGGCGCTTCGCGCCTAGCGCTCGCCTTCCAAGCGGTCGCAGCTTCACCGCGCGCCCGAAACCGGTTAACCTTGAAGTCGCGCCATCCTGGGGGAGAGCCAAACATGTTCGCCGCGTTTCCGCTGCTGGCCTTGCCGGTGTTGATCTACAACCTGATCGTCCTGACCTTCGCGGGCGGCTTCGGCTCGAACGCCGCTCAATACCGCCTGGCCGAGCAGCTGTTCACCATCCACATGACCTCCAAGGCCGACTGGGTGGTCAGCCTGGGCGACCTGTTGCTGGCGGCATCCTTGGTGGTGCTGTTCGTCGAGCTGCTGAAGTCGACGACCAGCCGCAAGATCGCGATCATCAACCACTCGCTGTCGATGGTGCTGTTCATCCTCTGCCTGGTCGAGTTCCTGCTGGCGCCCGCCTTCGGAACCTCGGTCTTCTTCCTGCTGACAGTGATGGTGCTGCTGGACGTGCTGGCCGGCTTCATCGTCACCATCGTCTCGGCCCGCCGCGACGTCGACTTCAGCGACGCGCATTAGTTTCACGGCCGGGGACATGCCCTTGGGCGTGTCCCCGTGTTCAAGCGACACACCCGCCGGTAGGGACACGCCAAGGGCATGTCCCCAATCGTGCCCTCGAATTTGAGCTCGAGCATTTTTCGAGCGAAGTGGTTCCGGTTCGCGTGAAGAAAAATGCGTCAGAACAAAAGATTAGAGCTCACGGCCTGACGCAGTCAGGTCGGGAAATGCTCTAGGTCAGCGCCGTGAAGATCAGCGTCACGACGGCGATGTCGAAGAAGCGGGTGGCCAGGGTGAGCAGCATGGGAAACTCGCGAGACGGTTACCCACGAGTTAAGCAAGACTGGCGCCAACCCGTTCCGGCGCGCTAGCTTCCGCCCATGGCGCTCTTCTTCGATCAGGCCTGGTATGATGAACGGCTGGCCGAGCGCGGCCTCGCCCGCGCGGTGCTGGCCGCCGTGGCCGGCATGAGCGGCGAGGAGCTGGCCCTGGCCTACAAGGACCAGCGCGAGCTGACCGCCGCCCAGATCGCCGCCTTCGCCGAGGTTCTGGGTGTTTCGCTGGCCGAGGCGGCGCGCCGGGCGGGCGTAGGCGCGCATGCGGCCTCGCCGCCGGCGGGGCTGTCGCTGGACCAAAAGGTGGCGTCGCTGGAGCAACGGGTCGCGGCTTTGGAAGCCGAACTGGCTCGGCGAAAGTCCTAGATCTCGGTCTTCTTGATCAGGCCTGCCCGGGGGCGACGGTCGGCCGGGCCGGAATATTCCGTGCCGAGATAGGTCGAACGCGCCGCGTCGAGCACTTCCTGCCCACCGCGCAGCCCGCGCTTCTGGCCGCTCTGGCCCATCACGTGGGCGGCGAAGGTGGCGAAGGCGCCTCGGCCCCTATTGGTATTTTTGGGAGGGGGCGGCTGGGGAGCGGGCGCCTCGTCACGCACGAACGTCACGTCCTCGCCGTCCGCTTCGGGGCGGTCGGTGTCGCGAGGCGCGGGCAACGCCCGGCGCGCGGCTTGGACGCGGCGGATAGGGTCGATCGGACCATTCATGGTGAAGAGATAACGCCGCGAGCGTTAAGAACGGATCAGTCGGCGTGGTTAAGGGATCGTGGCAAGGCTGCGTCCTTCGAGGCCCGCTTCGCGGGCGCCTCAGGATGAGGATCTTTTGCTCTGAATTCCTCATCCTGAGGTGCGAGGCGAAGCCGAGCCTCGAAGGACGCAACACGCCCCCTAGGGCTTGGTCGCCAGCTTCTCGATCTGCTGCTGCATGGCCTCAAGCTGGCGCTTGAGGTCGGCCAGCGAGTCCTCGCTGGGCGCCGAGGCCGGCGTGGCGGGCGGCGGCGGTTCGGCCGGCGTGGCGGCGGGCGCATCCTCGGGGCGGGCATAGGCGAAGGGCGAGAACATCTTCATGGCCCGGTCGAACAGCGCCATGTTCTGACGAATCTGGTCTTCGTAGACGCCGATCGTGGGCATGCCGACGGCGGGGATGCCCTTGACGGGCGTCAGGCCGGCGAATTGGGTGCGCATCCGCTCCTGCTGCTTGGTGAAGCTCTCCAGCGACATTTCCAGATAGCTGGGCACGAAGGCCTGCATGGAATTGCCGTAGAAACCGATCAACTGGCGGAGGAACTGGATCGGCAGCAGGTTCTGGCCGCCGCCGCGATTTTCCTCTTCGAAGATGATCTGGGTCAGCACCGAGCGGGTGATGTCGTCATTGGTCTTGGCGTCATAGACCACGAAATCCACGCCCTCCTTCACCATGTCCGACAGGTGTTCCAGCGTGACGTAAGAGGAAGACGCTGTATTGTAGAGGCGACGGTTGGCGTATTTCTTGATGACGACCTTGGGGCCGGCGGCTTTTTCGCCGGGCGCGCGGGCCGATGGCGTTTCGCCGTTTTCGTTGTTCTCGGACATTTCGTTCCCTAGGACAGCGTTGTCTCCGCCTTTTCGCACTGCACTATCGCGAATGCAAAGGCATGACGCCAGTGCCGCTGACGCTTGGCGCGCGCAACATCCCGTGAAAATGTGACGGTGACGAACCGTGCCGGTTTAGGCATGGTGGCGCCGCACTGCAAAATCATGGGCGCCGCAACTGCGAGAAGCGCCCGGAAATACGTTGGGAGCTTCTTCGCCATGAGCGACATCGTCATCGTTTCCGCCGCCCGCACGCCGGTCGGCTCGTTCCTCGGCGCCCTGTCCAGCCTGCCGGCCCACGAGCTGGGCAAGATCGCCATCCAGGCCGCCGTTGAGCGCGCGGGCATCAGCGCCGCCGATGTCGACGAAGTGATCCTGGGCCAGGTGCTGCAGGCCGCCGCCGGCCAGGGTCCGGCCCGCCAGGCCTCGGTCAATGCCGGTATCCCAGTCGAAAGCCCGGCCTGGAGCCTCAACCAGCTATGCGGCTCGGGCCTGCGCGCCGTGGCTCTGGGCGCCCAGCAGATTGCCGCCGGCGACGCCAATATCGTGGTCGTGGGCGGCCAGGAGAGCATGAGCCAGGCGCCGCACGCGCAAGGCTTACGAAACGGCCAGAAGATGGGCGACCTCAGCTTCGTCGACACCATGATCAAGGACGGCCTGTGGGACGCCTTCCACGGCTACCACATGGGCCAGACCGCCGAGAACATCGCCTCGCGCTGGCAGATCACCCGCGAAGCCCAGGACCGCTTCGCCGTCGCCAGCCAGAACAAGGCCGAGGCCGCCCAGAAGGCCGGCAAGTTCGACTGCGAGATCGTCCCGGTGACCATCAAGGGTCGCAAGGGCGACACGGTGGTTAAGGACGACGAGTTCATCCGCCACGGCGCGACCTATGAAGGCATTTCCGGGCTCAAGCCGGCCTTCACCAAGGACGGCTCGGTCACCGCCGCCAACGCCTCGGGCCTCAATGATGGCGCCGCCGCCCTGGTGCTGATGAGCGCCGACGAGGCCAAGAAGCGCGGCCTGACCCCCTTGGCCCGGATCGCCTCGTGGGCCAATGCCGGCGTCGAGCCCGAGATCATGGGCACCGGCCCGATCCCGGCGTCCAAGAAGGCTCTGGAAAAGGCCGGCTGGACCGTCGCCGATCTCGACCTGATCGAGAGCAACGAGGCCTTCGCCGCCCAGTCGCTGTGCGTGGTGCAGGAGCTGGGCCTCGATCCGGCCAAGGTCAATGTCAACGGCGGGGCCATCGCCATCGGCCACCCGATCGGCGCCTCGGGCGCGCGCATCCTCACCACCCTGGTCCATGAGATGAAGCGTTCCGGAGCCAAGAAGGGCCTGGCCACGTTGTGCATCGGCGGCGGCATGGGCGTGGCCATGTGCGTCGAGGCGGTCTGACGATCCCGAACCGACAAACGTCGCCGCGATGAATTTCCATGACGGCCGGCGGCTAGGGCTTGTCCCGCGCCGCCGGCCGCGTGCAACCATAAGAAACTTCAGGGAGAGAATTTGATGGCGAGAGTGGCTTTCGTGACCGGCGGCACCCGGGGCATTGGTCGGGCGATCTGCGAGCGGCTGGTGGCCGACGGAATGAAGGTGGCGGCCGGTTATTCCGGCAATGAGGAGGCCGCCGCAGCCTGCGCCAAGGACCTGGGCGTGATGGTGGTAAAGGGCAATGTCGGCTCGTTCGACGACTGCGCCGCCGCCGTCAAAAAGGTCGAGGCCGAACTGGGCCCGATCGACGTGCTGGTCAACAACGCCGGCATCACCCGCGATGGCATGCTGCACAAGATGACCTACGAGCAGTGGTCCGAAGTCATCCGCGTCAACATGGACAGCGCCTTCAACATGACCCGTCCGGTCATTGAGGGGATGCGCGAACGCAACTGGGGCCGGATCGTCAATATCAGCTCGATCAACGGCCAGAAGGGCCAGATGGGCCAGACCAACTATTCGGCCGCCAAGGCCGGGCTGATCGGTTTCACCAAGGCCCTGGCCCTGGAGAACGCCAAGAAGGGCGTGACCGTCAACGTCATCTGCCCGGGCTATATCGACACCGAGATGGTCGCCGCCGTGCCGGAAGCCGTGCTGGCCTCGATCATCGCCGGCATCCCCGTCGGCCGCCTGGGCAAGGGCGAGGAGATCGCCGACATGGTTTCGTTCCTGGCCGGCGAGCGCGCCGGTTTCGTCACCGGCGCGACGCTGACCCTGAACGGCGGGCAGTACATGGCGGCTTAAGCCAGCGATTCTAGAGCTGAAAAAGGCGTGTCATCCCGGAGAAGGCCCGCAGGGCCGCAGATCCGGGACCGCCGGAAGCGCGGCGTTCACGCTGCCATCCCGGATCGGCGCGCTACGCGCTTGTCCGGGATGGCAGCGTTTGTTTTGGCGATGAGGCCAAGGCGACACCACCCTTGACGACCGTCCTCCCGCCCGCTCGACTGACCGACCGACGGAGGTGTTGCTCGCAAGCGACACTGGGGGCTTCGGGGTAAGGCGTGGCGGGAACAAGGTCTTTGGCGTCCAAGATTCGCCCCAGTCGACGATCATGACCATGGGCATGAAGAGTCTATCGGCGGCGACGACGAGGCCAGGGGGGAGGCCAGGCGGGAGGCCAGGGGGCCGGGCGATCCTGTTGGCGCTCGCCCTGGTGGCCAGCGCCGGCGCCGCGCACGCACAGAACGGGCACAGCCTTCGCGACGCGCTGTTTGGCAGTCGCGGGGCGTCGGACACCCGCAGGGCGGCCCCGCCCGCCGTCGCCCGCTACGTCTCCGAAACCGGCAGCGCCTTTATTCTGGATCGCGGCGCGTCCCAGCCGCTGATGAAGTTCGAAAACAGCTCCGAGGTCTGGGTGCTGTCCGCCCAGCCCGCGCCGCGCGGCGACACCATCTACAAGAACGAGATGGGCGAGCCCGTCCTGCGAGCCAGCAAGCTGGGCGGGATGACGCTGTTCACCGCCGAGCGGCCGGCCGGCGACGCCGCCGCCCTGACCGGCAAGGCCACCTCGATCCAACCGCCGACCGTGATCTCCGTCAACCTGCTGTTCCAGCGCCTGCTGCAGGCCAGCGCCCGCGCCAGCCGCGCCGCCCAGCACCGCATCGCCTTCGAAACCGTCGATGACGCCACTCCCGCCACCTCGGTGCTGGTGGCCGACACCGCCACGGTCACCGCCGAGGCCTTCGAGAAGATGGCCCGCAACGGCGACCGCAACCTGCTGGCCCGCGTCGTCCGCGTGCTACTGGCCGAGGGTCGCAAGCCCGGCGTCAACCTGAAGGGCAGCGACCTGATCGTCACCTACGCGCCGGACAAGGGGCTGTCTGGCCGACCGTCGTCCAAGCGGATCATCAAGATCGTCAACCGGTAGCGGCCGCCGTCGTGGACCCCGCCGCCGCGCGCCGGATGGACGGATCGGGCTTCAGCGGCGAGCGGTGCTTCCCGGTTGCGCCCGGTCATCGGTGTCGGCCCGGCCCCGATGGGACTGAGCGAGGATCAGGGCACGGGTCGCGCCGCCTGATGTTCGGCGCGCGCGGCGATCCACACGGCCTTGGCCGCGTCGATGTTCATGCAGGCGATGACGAGGCCCACGACCACATCCGGCCAGAACGAGCGCGTGAACAGGGTGATGACCGCGGCGAGGATGATCGCCACATTAGCCAGCGCATCGTTGCGCGCGGACAGGAAGGCCGCCTTGGTCAGGCTGCCGGCGTGACGGCGAAAACGCGCCAGGGTGAAGGCGCAGAACAGGTTGACCACCAAGGCTCCGGCCCCGGTGATGGCCAAGGGCAGCGCCTCGGGCGGAACCGGGTCCGCGTACTTTCGCCACACTGCCCAGAAGAAGGCCGCCGCAGGGATCAACAAGACGCCCGCCAGGGCTGATCCGACCCATGCGCGTCGCTGGAGGCTCCAGCCAAGCGCCACGAAGATCAGAAAATTGACGGCGGCGTCCTCGAGGAAATCGACGCTGTCGGCCAGTAGCGACACCGAACCGATGTGCAGCGCGACGGTGAGCTCAACGCCGAAATAGGCAAGGTTCAGCGCCGCGACGAGCAGAACGGCGCGGCGAAGGCCGCTTTCGAGGGCCATTTACGCCATTCCTATTCGGACGCCGCGCCTAAACCGCAGTGCCCCCAACCGTCAGTCCCGTTATCTTCAGCGACGGCTGGCCGACGCCGACCGGCACGCCCTGGCCGGACTTGCCGCAGACGCCGATTCCGGGGTCGAAGTCGAAGTCGTGGCCGATCATCGTCACCTTGGTCAAGGCGTTGGGGCCATCACCGATCAGGGTGGCGCCCTTGACGGGCGCGGTGATCTTGCCGTCCTCGACCAGATAGGCCTCGGTGCACTGGAAAACGAACTTTCCGTTGGTGATGTCGACCTGGCCGCCGCCGAAATTGGCGCAGTAGAGCCCGCGCTTCATCGAGGCGATCATCTCGGCCGGGTCGTCGTTACCGGCCAGCATGCCGGTATTGGTCATGCGCGGCATGGGCATGTGGGCGTAGGACTGGCGACGTCCGTTGCCGGTCGGGGCCATGCCCATCAGCCGGGCGCTCATCCGGTCGTGCATGTAGCCCACGAGGATGCCGTCCTCGATCAGCACGGTGCGCTCGGTGGGGGTGCCCTCGTCGTCGATGGTCAGCGAGCCGCGACGGCCGGGCAGGGAGCCGTCGTCGAACACCGTGACGCCCTTGGCGGCGACGCGCTCGCCGATCCGGCCCGAGAAGGCGCTGATGCCCTTGCGGTTGAAATCGCCTTCCAGGCCATGGCCGACGGCCTCGTGCAGCAGCACGCCGTTCCAGCCTGGGCCGAGCACCACGTCCATCTCGCCGGCCGGGCAGGCCACGGCGTCGAGATTGACCAAGGCCTGGCGCAGGGCCTCGTCGACCTGCTCCTGCCACTTGTCGGGGCTGATCCAGGCGGCGAAGCCGGCGCGGCCACCGGCCCCCGAGGAGCCGGCCTCGCGCTTGCCGTCCTTCTCGACCGTGACCTGCACATTGACGCGGACCAGGGGCCGCACGTCGCGCAGCAGGCGGCCGTCGGCGCGCAGGATCTCGACGACGCGGCGCTCGCCGGCCATCGAGGCCATCACCTGGACCACGCGCGGATCGCGGGCCCGGGCGAAGGCGTCGATCTCCTGCAGCAGGGCGACCTTGTCGGAAAAGGCTGGCGCCGAGACGGGGTCGTCGTCGCCATAGAGTTTTTCATTGGTGGCGCGCGGGGCGTCGGCGTGGATCCCGGCATAGCCGCGGCGGGCCAGCTTGGCCGAATCGGCGGCGCGGCCGAGCGAGGCTTCGGAAATCTCGGCGGAGTGGGCGTAGCCAGCGGTCTCGCCCGCCACCACGCGCAGGCCGAAACCTTCGCCCGAATCATAGGAGGCGCTCTTCAGCCGCCCGTCGTCGAACACGAAGGACTCGCTTTCGGAGCGTTCGACGAACAGTTCCCCGTCATCGGCGCCGGCCAGGGCTTCGCCGAGAATCTGGCGGGCCCGTTCGGGATCGACGCCGGCGGCGGCCAGCAGGGACGGGGCGGTCATGAGAGCTGTCATGCCCCTAGAGGTAGGGGTTTCTTCCGCCCACGTCATCACCCGGGCGACGATTCGACGCCGGGGGCTCGTGGCGGATGCGATCGGGGACATGCCCATGGGCATGTCCCCGTCCGTGAGTCCTACCAGTTCTGGTGCACTTCGCCGGAGCCGGCGACGTTGGAGACCAGGCTGGTCGGCTTGGTGATCACCTCGACCTCGCCGCTGCCGGCCACCTCGACCTCCGTCGCGCCGTGCGGGGCGATCTTGGCCTCGCCGCTGCCGGCCACGGCGACCTTGGTGTCGCCGGCGTCCAGGCCCCCGAGGTCGGCTTCGCCCGAGCCGGAGACCTGCAGGTCGAGCTTGGCGGTCTTGCCGTGGGCGCTGATGGCGCCGCTGCCGTTGATCTCCAGGTCCAGGGTGGGCTGGTCATAGGCCCGTACGTCCAGGTCGCCGCTGCCGTTCAGGGTGAAGCTGCGGACGGCCGGGGCGGTCACCTCGATGACCAGCGCGTCGCGGCCGCGCGAGATCTGGATGCCGTGGCCGGTGACATTGATGTCGCCGGAGTCGTCGTCGCCCTTCAGGCGGATGCGGCCGTTCTCGACCTCCACCCGATCGACCAGGAACCTGGGCCCGGAGACCTTGATCGACGCGCCGGCGCCCGGGGCCGCCTGGGTGTAGGTGACGTCGGCGGGCAGGTCGATCTGCAGGGCCTCGGCGCCGGCCCAGGCGATCTGGCGCGTGGTTTCCTCGCGGTCGCCGGCGTTCACGCCGCCCGGCGTGATCGAGACATGGTCGTCGTCGTCGCTGACGTCGATGTGCCAGTCGTTCATCGGAATGGTCCAGCCGCGGGTCAGCAGCTCGCGGCCGCCCAGTGCCGCCGCGCCGCCGAAGCAGCCGAGGGCGAGGACGAAGCTGGCGACGGCGACGATGGTCAGGTTACGGATCATGGCGGTCCCCTCAGACCTGGGTTTCGATGGCCGGCTTCAGCAGCCGGTAGTGAAGACGCCCGTACCAGACCAGGCCGTTGACGAGCCAGATGGTCAGCAGGGTGGTGACGGCGGCCAGGGCGGTGGCGACGGCCATCAGTCCGATGCCCATCAGGAAGGCGACGGCGGGGCCGCCGGGCGGTCCGGCGAACGGCCCGACCGTGGCGACGAAGCCGCCGCCCACGAACACGCCGATCGCCGCCATGAAGAAGGCGAACAACGTCCCCAACACGCCCATCAGCAAGGGCAGCAGGAACAGAATGTCGATCGCGCCCAGACCCAACACCGCGAAGACGGCGCCGGCGGCGGCCGAGGGGTTCTTGACCTCTTCCCAGCGCTTGACGCCCTGCTCGGCGCGCTGTTCGCGAGCCAGCCGTTCTGGGTCGCCCAGGGCGGCGGCCACCTCGGCCTCGCTGCGTCCGGCCGCCTGGGCGTCGGCGAAGTGCGCCTCGTAATCGGCGACGATGTCGGCGATCGCGGAGGCGGGCATGCCGGCCAGGCCGCGCTTGAGGCGGGTGAGGAATTCGGCGCGCGTCATGCGGCGGCTCCCAAGATGTCTTCGACGGCCGTGGTGAACGCCGCCCATTCGGCCTTCTGGGCCGTGAAGCTGTTTCGCCCGGCATCGGTCAGGCGATAATATTTGCGCGGCGGGCCGCTCTGGCTCTCGACCAAATAGGTCTCGACCAGGCCGTCCGACTGCATGCGGCGCATGAGCGGGTAGATTGTCCCTTCCCCCATATCGATGTCCTTGGCGAGCTTGCTGGCGATTTCGTAGGCGTAGCTGTCGGCGCGTGACAGCAGGGCCAGCACGCACAGCGCCAGCACGCCCTTTTTCAGTTGAATTTCGATGGCTTCCGTCACGGCGTTGGTTTCCCGTTGCTGCATCCTTGTGACGCAAGGTAGTGCCTAATGCAAGGTAGCTGTCATTACATGTTAGTAATGACACGTAGGTCACCGATTGGCCGCTGTTGAGAGCTGTTCTCAGCTAACGCGCCCGCCTTTACAGCACGGTGTTCGGCGAACACCTCTGGCGCTTGGCAAGGGGGATTTGAGCGCGTATGCACGCCGACGACCGGCCAGAGACGCCGGGGCAGGGCCGTCGATTCCACAAAGTCGATTGCCATTGTTCCATGTCACTGGTCGTATTGTGCAAGTCGGCGCGGCGTGGGTTCGATGGACGCCAAATCGCCGCCGAAACGGGCCGTGAGGGATATGAAGGCAATTTTGGGGATGCGGCGGATGTTGGCGGGCGTAGCAGCCGTCGCCGCCACGACGATGGCGCTTTCGGGCGTATTCGCGGGGCAGGCGCTGGCCAAGAGCACCGAACTGCTGGGACAGCCGACGCCTGGCGCGATCGATCTGCAGCGCGCCGCGTCGCCGCTGAAGTTCGAGGCGATCTGGTTCCACAATGTCATCTTGATGCCGATCATCACGGCCATCACCTTGCTGGTGCTGGGCCTGATCATCTGGGTCTGCATCCGCTACAACAAGAAGGCGAACCCGGTTCCGGCCAAGTTCAGCCACAACACCACGGTCGAGATCATCTGGACAATCGTCCCGGTGGTCATCCTGATGGTGATCGCGATCTTCTCGTTCCGGCTGCTTTTCGCCTATAACGACATGCCCAAGCCGTACATGACGGTGAAGGCCACTGGCTACCAGTGGTACTGGGGCTACGAATATCCCGACCAGAAGATCAGCGAGATCACCTCGGTGCCGCTGAAGAAGGAAGAGGCCGCCGCCAAGGGCGTGCCTTACCTGCTGGCCGCCGACAAGCCGCTGGTCGTTCCGGTAAACCAGGTCATCCGGGTTCAGGTCACCGGCGCCGACGTGATCCACGCCTTCGCCCTGCCGGCCTTCGGCCTGAAGACCGACGCCATCCCCGGCCGCCTGAACGAAACCTGGTTCAAGGCAGACACCATCGGCGTCTATTACGGTCAGTGCTCGGAACTCTGCGGCGTCGAACACTCGAACATGCCGATCGAGATTCATGTCGTCAGCCAGGCCGACTTTGACGTCTGGGTGAAGTCCAAGACCGCGCCGCCCGCCGCACCCGCCACCGCAGCCGCTCCGGCGACCGCCACGGTGACCCCGGTCGCGACCGCCCCCGCATCCGCTCCGGCCGCGGCTCCCGCCGCGCCGGCGGTCTAAGATACGATTGCAGGATTAAGTCCGATGGCTCACGCCGCTGACATCGATCATCACGACGCGCACGATGCGCACGACGACGCTGATCACAAGCCGCCCTTCATCGCCCGCTGGTTCGGGTCGACGAACCACAAGGACATTGGCACGCTTTACATCATCTTCGCCATCATGGCGGGCCTGGTGGGCGGTCTGCTGTCGGGCCTGATCCGCTGGGAGCTGGCCGAGCCGGGCATCCAAGTTTTCAGGCCGGGCGGTTCGCTCGATGTCTTCATGCAAACGGTCAGCGGTGGTCGTTTCCAAAACATCGGGATCGTTGAATCGTCCAAGCACGGCTACAACGCGGTCGTCACCGCCCACGCCCTGATCATGATCTTCTTCATGGTCATGCCGGCGATGATCGGCGGTTTCGGCAACTGGTTCGTGCCGATCATGATCGGCGCGCCGGACATGGCCTTCCCGCGGATGAACAACGTGTCGTTCTGGCTGCTGGTCGCCGCCTGGTGCCTGCTGCTGACCTCGATGTTCGTCGACGGCGGCCCGGGCAAGGGCTTTGGCGGCGGCTGGACGATCTATCCGCCACTGTCGACCACCGGCCACACCGGCCCGTCGATGGACCTGGCGATCCTGGCGCTCCACCTGGCCGGCGCCTCGTCGATCCTCGGCGCGATCAACTTCATCACCACGATCTTCAACATGCGGGCCCCGGGCATGACCCTGCACCGCATGCCGCTGTTCGCCTGGTCGGTGCTGATTACCGCCTTCCTGCTGCTGCTGTCGCTGCCCGTGCTGGCCGGCGCCATCACCATGCTGCTGACCGACCGCAACTTCGGCACCCACTTCTTCGACCCGGCCGCCGGCGGCGACCCCGTCATGTTCCAGCACCTGTTCTGGTTCTTCGGTCACCCGGAAGTGTACATTCTGATCCTGCCAGGCTTCGGCATCATCAGCCACATCGTCTCGACCTTCTCCAAGAAGCCGATCTTCGGCTATCTGGCGATGGCCTACGCCATGGTCGCCATCGGCTTCGTCGGCTTCATCGTGTGGGCTCACCACATGTACACCGTCGGCATGAGCATCAACCTGCGGGCCTATTTCGTGGCCGCCACCATGGTCATCGCGGTGCCCACCGGCGTGAAGATCTTCTCGTGGATCGCCACGATGTGGGGCGGCTCGATCAGCTTCAAGACCCCCATGCTGTGGGCGATCGGCTTCATCTTCCTGTTCACCGTCGGCGGCGTGACCGGCGTCGTGCTGTCCAACGCCGGCATCGACTACAGCCTGCACGACACCTATTACGTCGTCGCCCACTTCCACTACGTGCTGTCGCTGGGCGCGGTGTTCGCCATCTTCGCCGGCTTCTTCTACTGGTTCGAGAAGATGTGGGGCGTGAAGTACAACGAGTTCTTGGGCTGCCTTCAGTTCTGGATCATGTTCGTCGGCGTCAACGTGATCTTCTTCCCGCAACACTTCCTGGGCCTGCAGGGCATGCCGCGCCGCTATGTGGACTATCCAGTCGCCTTCGCGCACTGGAACTACGTCTCGTCGGTGGGCTACGCGATCACCGCGGTGGGCGTGCTGGTGTTCCTGGTCATCCTGATCGAGGCCGCCATCCGTCGTCGCCCGGCCGAGGCCAATCCGTGGGGCGAAGGCGCCACCACCCTGGAATGGACCCTGTCGTCGCCGCCGCCCTTCCACCAGTTCAGCGACCCGCCGGTGATCAAGGCCGACAGCCACTGAACCTGATAGACTAGAGACGCAAACGCGGGGGCGCGGGCCGGATGAAAATCCAGCCCGCGCCCTTCGCCCATCCAGAACCCGCGACCCTTAAGTAGACAAGCGACCCTTTCGTAAAATGGCCCAGCCCACTGTCCTGATCCCCGACGACGAGGCGACCGATACGGTCCGCCACGCCCGTTGGCAGGACTATTTCCAGCTGATGAAGCCGCGGGTGATGTCGCTGGTGGTGTTTACCGCCCTGACCGGAATGCTGGCCGCCCGAACGCCGATCCACCCGTTATTGGGCGCCGTGGCGGTGCTGTGCATCGCCATCGGGGCGGGCGCCTCGGGCGCGCTGAACATGTGGTACGACGCCGACATCGACGCCAAGATGCGCCGCACGCGCGGCCGGCCGGTGCCCATGGGCCTGGTCAAGGGCGAGGAAGCCGCCACGCTTGGCGTGGTGCTCAGCCTGCTCTCGGTGATGCTGATGGGCATGGCGATCAACTGGCTGGCCGCCGGCCTGTTGGCCTTCACCATCGTCTTCTACGCCGTGGTCTACACCATGTGGCTCAAGCGCTGGACGGCCCAGAACATCGTCATCGGCGGCCTGGCCGGGGCCCTGCCGCCGGTGATCGGCTGGGCGGCGGCGACCGGTCACGCGCCGCTGAACGCCTGGCTGATGGTGCTGATCATCTTCCTGTGGACCCCGCCGCACTTCTGGGCGCTGTCGCTCTATATCAGCACCGACTACGCCAAGGCCGGCGTGCCGATGCTGCCCGTCGTCAAGGGCGCACGCGAAACCCGCAAGCAGATCCTGCTCTACACGCTGGTGCTGATCCCGGTGTGCCTGGCCCCGGTGTTCACGGGCCTGGGCGGGTGGCTGTACCTGGCAGTCTCGGGCCTGGGCGGCCTGGTGTTCCTGACCCTGGCCCTGCGCGTCTTCCGCAGCACGGCCGGCGACGCCGCTGATCCGCGTCCCGCCGACCGCGACCTCTATGAGGTCGGCGAGGCCGAGGCCAAGCGCGGCAAACCTGGCCAACGCGTGGTGGTCGGCGACGCCAAGCACGCCCGGAACCTGTTCGCCTTCTCGATCCTCTATCTGTTCGCCCTGTTCGCCGCCCTGCTGGCCGAGGCCGTGCTGGGCCTCAAAGCTCTGGAGCTGCTGTCATGACACGCAAGCCCGTCGATCCCGCCACCAAGGCGCGCAGCGGCCGTAACATCGCCCTGGGCCTGGGCCTGGTTGCCTTCGTGATCCTGGTCTTCGTCGTCACCCTCGTGAAGCTGGGAGGCAATGTTGGGCCCCACTTCTGACGACGGCCTCAAGCCCGAAGACCGGCGCAAGATCGAGCAGGACAACAAGGTCGGCACGGCCGAGCGTCCGGCCAAGCGCAACCACCTCAAGGTCGCCGCGATCTGCGGCGTGGCCTTCTTCGGCATGGTCGGCGCGGCCTATGCCGCCGTGCCGCTGTACAAGCTGTTCTGCCAGGCCACGGGCTTTGACGGCACGGTGCGCAAGGCCGTGGCCAAGCCGACCAAGGTGCTCGACCGCAAGATCGAGATCCGCTTCGACGCCAATGTCCGCAATCTGCCTTGGGACTTCACCGCCCTGCAGACCAGCCAGACCGTCCGGATCGGCGATACGGGCTTGGCCTTCTTCAAGGTGACCAACCGCGGCGACAAGCCCATGACCGGTCGGGCGATCTACAATGTCGTGCCCGAGCAGGCCGGCCCCTATTTCCAGAAGCTGGAATGCTTCTGCTTTTCGAATCAAACCATCGCGCCCGGCCAGACGGTCGAGTTCCCGGTGGTCTATTTCGTCGATCCCGGTTTCGTCGATGACGTCGACACCAAGGGAAAGTCGGAAATCACGCTCTCCTATACCTTCTTCCCGGCCGTGCCTGACGCGGCGGGGGCGAAACAGGCGGCGGCGACGCCGCGCATCGTCGAACCCCTTGGCGGCAGGCCGCCGACAGGGCTATAGCGTTTCACACATGGCGTTTCGGCAGGGGGAAAACCGGCCGGCGCGCTTATAGGGATTATAGGGTTAGCACGCACATGGCCCAAGGCGCCGTCAAACACGACTATCACATCCTGCCCCCCAGCGCCTGGCCGTTCGTCGGTTCGCTGTCGGCCACCATGATGGCTATCGGCCTGATCGCCTGGATCAAGGGCGGGGTCTTCGGCATCGACAAGGGCCAGTGGTGGCTGTTCGCCCTAGGCATTTCGGGCGTGCTCTACACCTTCTTCGGCTGGTGGAGCGACGTCATCAAGGAAGCCAACGCCGGCGACCACACCCCCGTCGTCTCGATTGGCCTGCGCTACGGCATGGTGTTGTTCATCGCCTCGGAAGTGATGTTCTTCGTCGCCTGGTTCTGGATCTTCTTCGAGATGGCGCTCTTCCATCACCACCGCACCCTGTCGGGCATCGAGGAAGTCCGCGCCGCCTGGGCCACCTGGCCGCCGACGGGCGTCGAGGCCGTCTCGCCCTGGCAGCTGCCGCTGGTCAACACGCTCACCTTGCTTCTGTCAGGCACCACCATCACCTGGTCGCACCACGCCCTGCAGCAAGGCGACCGCAACGGCGCCAAGTGGGGCCTGATCCTGACCATCCTGCTGGGCGCGCTGTTCACCACCATCCAGATTTATGAATACAGCCATATCAATAGCGAGCACCTGTTCTACTCGGAAGCCGCCGCCAATGCCGGCCTCTACGGCTCGACCTTCTTCCTGGCCACCGGCTTCCACGGCTTCCACGTGTTCGTCGGCACCCTGTTCCTGATCGTCTGCCTGATCCGTCTGATGAACGGCGCCTTCACGCCCAAGCAGCACTTCGGTTTCGAAGCCGCCGCCTGGTACTGGCACTTCGTGGACGTGGTCTGGCTGTTTCTGTTCGCCTTCGTCTATGTGATCTTCGGCGCCCAGCACTAGCGCTCGCGCCTCCAAAGGGCCCGGACCGTCGCAAGGCGTTCCGGGCCTTTTTGGTTTCTGGGGTCTGATTGGGGACAAGCCCATGTGCCTGTCCGCGCGTTGCGGTGTAAGGAGTAGTCCCATGACCGCCCCCCACCCCAACCGCGTGAACCCCTACCTCGCCGGCGCGACCGGCCGCTGTCCGCACTGCGGCGAGGGGATGCTGTTCGACGGGTTCCTGAAGGTGGCCAAGACCTGCGACGCCTGCGGCTTCGACCTTGGGGCCCACGAGCCGGGGGACGGAGCCTCGACCTTCGTGATCCTGATCGCCGGCTTCCTGTGCGCGTTCGGGGCGCTGTTTTCGATGTTCGCCTGGCACTGGCCGACCTGGCTGCTGCTGGTGTTCTGGCTGCCGGTCACGGTGATCGCCAGCCTGGCCCTGATGCGCCCGGCCAAGGGCCTGATCGTCGCCGCCCAGATCGCCAACAAGGCCTCGGAGGCCGGCCGCCACGATGTCTGAGACCGCTCCCGCCGTCGCGCCCGACCGCCGCTTCCCGATCGGCCTGACGATCGCCACCCTGATCGCCTTCGCCATCCTCTGCGCCCTGGGCGGCTGGCAGATCAAGCGCCTGGCCTGGAAGGAAGACCTGCTGGCCCGGATTGAGGTGCTGAAGACCGCGCCCGCCCAGCCCCTGGCGACGGTGCTGGCTCGGGCCGATAAAGGCGAGGACGTCGCCTGGACCCGCGTCTCGGTCGATTGCGCCGCCGGCCGCTCTGAGACCCTGCCCCCCGTCTATGGCGTCCGCGACGGCGACATCGTCTGGCGCGCCACCGTCCCGTGCCCGACCACGACCCGTTCCTACGGCCTTATCCTGCTGGACCTGGGGGTGATCAAGGCCATGACCGGCCAGACGGCGCCGGGCCCCGTCACCCTGGCCGCTCCGGCCCACGCCGTCGGGGTGCTGATGGCCCCCAAGACCCTGGGCGGTGACCGCCAAGCAACTTTGCAGCGCTTCGCCGCCGACAAGCCCGCACCTTTCATCCTGATGGTCGAGACCGCCACGCCCGCGCCGCCCGGAATCACCCCCGCGCCCTTGCCGGCAGAAATTTCCAATCGGCACCTGGAATACGCCCTGACGTGGTTCGGTCTTGCCGTGACCTTGCTGTTTATCTATGCCGCCATGCTCTGGCGGAAGATGAGATCCTGATGCGTTACGTCTCCACACGGGGCCAGGCCCCGTCGATCGGCTTCCTCGAAGCGGTGCTGGCCGGCCTCGCCCCCGACGGCGGCCTCTATGTGCCAGAGCGCTGGCCCACCTTTACGCCTGACGAGATCGCCGCCTTCGCCGGCCAGCCCTACGCCCAGGTCGCCGCCACGGTGATCGGCAAGTTCGTCGGCGACGACCTGCCGGCCCAGGACCTGCGCGATCTGTGCGACGAGGCCTATGCCAGCTTCGCCCACACCGCCGTCGCGCCGCTGAAACAGCTGACCCCCGGCCGCCACCTGCTGGAGCTGTTCCATGGCCCGACCCTGGCCTTCAAGGACGTGGCGATGCAGCTGCTGGGGCGGCTCTATGACCATGTGCTGTCGCGCCAGTCGCGGACCATGACCATCATCTGCGCCACCTCCGGAGATACCGGCGGCGCGGCGGTCGAGGCCTTCCGCGGCCGCAGCCATGCCCGCATCGTGGCCCTGTTCCCCGAGGGCCGGATCAGCGAGGTCCAGCGCCGGTTCATGACCACGGCGACCGACAGCAATGTGGCCTGCGTCTCGATCCTCGGCTCGTTCGATGACTGCCAGGCCATCGTCAAGCAGGCCTTCCAGGACGACCAGTTCCGCCACGCAGTGGACCTGTCGGGCGTCAACTCGATCAACTGGGCGCGGATCGCCGCCCAGACCGTCTATTTCTTCACCGCCGCCGTCGCCCTGGGGGCCCCTGCCCGCAAGGTGGCCTTCGTGGTGCCGACGGGGAATTTCGGCGACGCCTACGCCGCCTATGTGGCCAGCCGCATGGGCCTGCCGATCGCCCGGATCATCGCCGCCACCAACTCCAATGACATTCTCGCAAGAGCCTTCGAGGATGGCCGCTACGCCAGCGGCGGCGTCCACGCCACCCAGAGCCCGGCCATGGACATCCAGGTGGCCAGCAATTTCGAGCGGCTGTATTTCGAGGCCGTAGGCCGCGACGGGGTCGAGACCGGCCGCGCCTTCCGCGCCTTCGCCGGCGCGGGCGCGCTCGATATCCCGCCCAGCGCCCATGCCAAGATGCGCGACCTGTTCCAAGGCGCGTCGGTCAGCGAGGCCGACACCGCCAAGACCATCCTCTCCACCCTCAACGAGACCGGCGAGCTTCTGGACCCCCACACCGCCGTCGCCGTGGCCGCCGCCAATGTCCTGCGCCTGGCCGACCCGGCGACCCCGGTGGTGATCCTCGCCACCGCCCACCCGGCCAAGTTCCCGCAAGCCGTGCTGGCCGCCGCCGGCGTCAGCCCGGTGACCCCGCGCGCCACGCCGGACCACTCGAAGAAGCCGGAAAAGTTTGAGCGGCTGCCGGCTGACGCGGAGACAGTGAAGGCGTTCGTCCGGGTGTTCGCGAACGCCTGATCCTTCCTTCTCCCCTTGCGGCAGAAGGGATCATCCTGGCGTCCTGGCCGCTGGGTCGCTATGCGAGGGGGACATGACAACCTCCGCCACCCTGCACACCCTCGAAAACGGCGTCCGCGTCGTCTGTGATCCCATGCCCGGTCTCGAGACCGTGGCCCTGTCGGTCGTCGCCGGGCGCGGCGCGGCCTATGAGGACCCGGCACGGTCGGGCTGGTCGCACCTGCTTGAGCACATGGTGTTCAAGGGCGCGGGCGGTCGCAGCGCGCGCGACATCGTCGAGGTGATCGAGGCCCAGGGCGGGTCGATCAACGCCGCCACCGGCTATGAGCGCACCAGTTTCCAGGTCCGCGCCCTGAAGGGCGGGCTGGACCTGGGCATGAGCGTGCTCAGCGACCTCGTCCTGCGCCCCACGCTCGACGAGGCCGACCTGACCCGCGAGAAGCAGGTGGTGGCCCAGGAGATCGCCGAGGCCGCCGACGCGCCCGACGACTATGTGTTCGACCTGGTCCAGGCCGCCGCCTGGGGCGACCATCCCCTGGCCCGGCCGATCCTGGGCACGGTCGACAGCGTCAACGCGGCCACGGTCGAGGGCCTGTCGGACTGGCGCGGACGGCTTTACGCCGCCGACCGGCTGATCGTCAGCGCCACCGGCGCGGTCGAGGTTGACGAGGTGCTGGACCTGGCCCGCCGCCAGTTCGGCGCCCTGCCGTCGGCCAAGGGCGCCGCCGACTTCGCCGCCGCCCCCTTCATCGGCGGCCGCAAGAGCCAGGCCCGCAAGCTGGAGCAGGCCCACCTGGTGTTCATGCTGCCCGCCGTCAGCGCCCGCCAGGACGACTATTTCGCCCTGCGGATCTTCGCCGAGGCCCTGGGCGGCGGCATGTCGTCGCGGCTGTTCCAGGAGGCCCGCGAGAAGCGCGGCCTGGCCTATAATATCGACGCCTATGCCGACACCTATGCCGACTGCGGGGCGCTGGGCGTTTACGCCGGCTGCTCGGCCGGCGACGCGGCCGAGACCGCCAAGGTCTGCGCCGAACAGATCGTGGCCCTGGCCGACAAGATCGAGGACGCCGAACTGGCCCGCGCCAAGGCCCAGCTTAAGGCCCACATGTTCATGGCCCGCGAACAGCCTTTGTCACGGGCGGAGCAGGCGGCCGGCCAGGCGCTGATGTTCGACCGGTTATACGCCCCCGCCGAACTGGCGCAGGCGGTAGACGCGGTGACGGTGGCCGACCTGACGCGGCTGGCGGGGCTGATCCTCGGGCCGCGCAAGACGGCCAGCGCGATCCTGGGGGCGAAGGGGGCCCTGAAGGCGGGGGACGTGTTCGAGCGGGCGCTGGGGTAGGGGGCTGGCCGCTTTAGGTGGATGTCCGCTAGTCGGGACGAATCTGTCTGTTTTCCACCCTTCTCGGCCCTGCGGAATGGCGGATTCCGGCGCAAGCTCGCCATCAAGGTTTTAAGGCGCGGCCTCGCCGTGGCGGGCTTTCTCCTCCCCCGCGACGCGGGGGAGGAGAAAGGGTTTAGGCTTACAACCGCCCGCGCCGTCCACCCTTGAGCTTGTCCAGCGCCCGGCGGGCGATCTCGGCCTGGGCCGCGACCGGGGCGAGGGCGGTTTGCGCCTCTTCCCAGACGGGTCCCAGGCTCGCCGCGACCGGCTTGGCGCGGGGCAGAGGCACGATCAGCGCCACCTTGCGGGCCAGGGTGGCCAGGTCGCCCAGGGCCTTGGCTCTTTCGCGGACCCGGCGGATTTCCGCCGGGTCGTCGCTGGAGTCGAGGATCGCCCAGGCCGCATCAAGGGCGGCCATGAGCTTGAGTTGCAGGGCGTCGCGCCAGGCGGGGATGTCGGTTTGGGTCATGGCCCCATGATGCGGCCGGCCCGGAGGGGTGAGCATCGGAAACCTGCGTTTTTGTTTAAGCTACTGGATTCGCTTAGGTTCATTCCCCCAGTCATGGGGATAGAGCGCGGTGCGACGGCTGGGGACAGGCCCATGGGCCTGTCCCCAAACGGGGACCGGGTTTCGACCCCGTCAGCCTGTGGATAACTCTTGCACGACTGCGCCCCTCTTGCCTCCGGCGCGTTGACCCTCGAAAATGCGCCCGCTCAACGAGAACCCACGCTTGTCCGCCTTTCTTCGCCTTTTCCAGACCGATCCCGGCCCGCGCCTTGAGGGCGGCAAGGTGGTGCTGCGCCTGCCGCGCCTGTCGGACTATAAGGCCTGGTCGGCGCTGCGGACCCAGTCGGCGGCCTTCCTCGAGCCGTGGGAGCCGACCTGGCCGAAGGACGACCTGACCCGCGCCGCCTTTCGCAACCGGCTAGGGGCCTATGCCCGCGAACTGGAGACCGGCGAGGCCTTTCCGTTCTTCCTGTTCCGCCGCGACGATGCGACGCTGATCGGCGGGGTGCGGCTGTTCCATATCCGTCGCGGCGTCGCCCAGAGCGCCGTGCTGGGCTATTGGATCGGTCAGCCCTACGCCCGACGTGGCTACATGCTGGACGGCGTCAGGGCCGCCGTGGACTTCGCGTTCGGCGAGATGGGCCTTCACCGCCTGGAAGCGGCCTGCATGCCGGAGAACGCCGCCTCGGCCTCGGTGCTGCTGAAATCGGGATTTCTGGAAGAGGGATATGCGCCTGCTTATCTGAAAATTAACGGCGAATGGCGAGATCATCGTCTGTTCGGGATGGTCGCGCCCCCTCCGGCCGTTTAGGCCGGTCTACCTTTCGGGGAGGGATTCCTAGCGAGCCCCGGACGCTGGGATAGGGCATGTCTTTCAAGATCAGTCAGCGCCGCGTTTGGGACGCCACGGCCATGCTCGAGGCGCTTGGCGCCGCCGAGGTCGCCCTATGGCTCTGGGAGCCCGAGCTTGACCGGCTGCGCGTCAATGGCGCGGCGCGCGCCTTGGGCCTGGGGCCGCTGGCTCCGGATTGCTCCTCCGTCGCCTTCCGCGCCCTGACCTTGCCTCAAGACCGCGCGCAGGCCGAAGACATCCTCAAGGTTCGCGAGCCGGGCAGCGAGATCGTGGCCCGCCTGCGCATGCGGGGCGGCGAGGTCTGCATCTGGCGTGGCCAGTGGTTGGAGGACGGGGTGCGCGCCGCCGGCGTCATCGCCCCGGAGGTCAAGTTCGCCGCCTCCGAACGCGACAGCCTGACCGGCCTGCTGGACCGCAAGAGCTTCATCGTCCAGGCCCGCGAGCGCCTGTCCAAGCCGGGCGCCTACGAGCTGGTGGTGGCCGACGTCGATCGCCTGCGCCGTCTGAACGAGGCTTTGGGCCACGAGCGCGCCGACCTTGTCTTGGCCGCCCTGGGCTCACGCCTGGCCGCCGCCTTCCCGACCTGTTCGATCCTGGGCCGGATCGGCGAGGACGAGTTCGCGGTGCTGTGCGATCCAACCGGCTTCGAGCCCGCCGAGTTGCTGCGCACCGCCCTGGAGCAGCCTTTGCGGGTGGCCGGCTTCGACATCCATCCCACCCTGTCGATCGGGGCCGTGTCGGCCGAGGGCGGCGAGGACGCCCCCGAAGCGGCCGAACTGCTGCGCCGCGCCGAGCTGGCCGTCGAGGCCGCCGCTTCGGGCGGACGTGGCGGGGCCGCCGCCTATGGTCGCTCTATGGAGACCGACGGCCTGTCGCGACTGGCCCTGGAGGCCGACCTGCGCGGCGCCATCGCCCGTGGCGAGATTCGTCCCTATTTCCAGCCCGTGGTGCGCCTCTCGACCGGCGCCCTGTCGGGCTTCGAGGCCCTGGCCCGCTGGATCCATCCGCGCCGGGGCATGCTGCCGCCCGACGAGTTCCTCCCGCTGGTGGAGGAGATGGGCCTGATGAGCGAGCTGGGCGAGCACATGATGCGCACCTCGGCCAAGCAGTTGGCCGCCTGGCGCGACACCCATCCGGCGGTCGGCGCCCTAACCGTCAGCGTCAACCTGTCAACCGGCGAGATCGACCGTCCGGGCCTGGTGCACGACGTCCGCCAGGTGCTGAAGGAACACAACCTGCCGCGCGGCGCGCTGAAGCTGGAAGTCACCGAGAGCGACATCATGCGCGATCCCGAGCGGGCCGCCGTGATCCTGCGCAGCCTGCGCGAGGCGGGCGCCGGCCTGGCCCTGGACGATTTCGGCACCGGCTTCTCGTCGCTGCAGTACCTGACCCGCCTGCCGTTCGACACGCTCAAGGTCGATCGCTATTTCGTCCGCACCATGGGCAGCAACGCCGGCTCGGCCAAGATCGTCCGCTCGGTGATCAAGCTGGGCCAGGACCTGGAGCTGGAAGTCGTGGCCGAAGGCGTCGAGAACGCCGAGATGGCGCGCGCGCTTCAGGCCCTGGGCTGCGACTACGGCCAGGGCTTCGGCTACGCGCCGGCCCTGTCGCCGCAGGAGGCCGAGGTCTATCTGAACGAGGCCTATGTGGACGGCGCCGCGCCGGTGAAGGCGCGGGGGTAGGGTTACTCACTTGCCCCTCCGCCCACTTCGCGGTCTGTCGCGGCGAGGGGGCGGAGCCTCGCGCACCTGAGCTCCGCCCCCTATGGGGGCGGACAGGCGACGCAGTCGCCAGGTGGGGGCAAGTCCCCCACCCCTGGACCGTCTACGCCCGTCCCGCCTGGGCTGACAGCTGGTCGGCGGTTATGCCGATCTTGGCCAGGGCCATGGTCCATTTGTTATCGTAATCGTCGCCAAACAGCAGCGCTTCGTCGGCCTCGCAGATCAGCCAGACATTGTCGCGCAGCTCCTGCTCCAGCTGGCCGGGGCCCCAGCCGGAATAGCCAAGGGCCAGTATGGCCTGGCGCGGTCGGTGGGCGCGGCTGCCCAGGGCGTCCAGCACGTCACGGGTGACGGTCAGAGCCAGGCCATCGGCCACGGACACCGTCGAATCGGGTGAGACGAAGTCGTCGGTGTGCAGGACAAAGCCCCGCTCGCGCTCCACGGGCCCGCCCAGCATCACCAGATGCGACAGGGCGTGAGCCTCGGGCTCGACGCCGAGATTGTTGAGCAGTTCGTACAGGGTCAGCCCCTCGGCCGGGCGATTGACCGCCAGCCCCATGGCCTGTTCGGCGTCGTGGGCGCACAGGTACAGCACCGCGCGCTCGAAGCGTGGATCCTCGATGCCAGGCATGGCGACCAGCATCTGGCCGGCGAGAAACGCGGGCTCGGATTTGCCGAGATCGATGTGCGGGTGGTCCATGATCAGAGGATCGGGGCGGACGGCGGCAGTTTCAAGTCCAACCTTTCCTTGGCGATCGGCCTTGGCGGCTTTATCTCCGATCCGCTCCCTCAACGAACAGGAACTCCGCACATGGCGATCAAGGTTGGCGACACGCTTCCTTCGGCGACTTTCATGACTTTCACCGCCGAGGGCCCGGCCCCGGTGACCACCGACGAACTGTTCAAGGGCAAGACCGTCGCCCTGTTCGCCGTACCCGGCGCCTTCACCCCCACCTGCTCGGCCAAGCACCTGCCGGGCTTCAAGGACCATGTCGCTGACTTCAAGGCCAAGGGCGTCGACACGATCGCCTGCGTCTCGGTCAACGACGTCTTCGTGATGAAGGCCTGGGCCGCCGACCAGGGCATCACCGACGAGGTCCTGCTGCTGGCCGACGGCAATGGCGCCTTCACCCAGGCGGTCGGCCTGGACTTCGACGGCAGCAAGTTCGGCATGGGCCTGCGCTCGCAGCGCTATTCGCTGATCGCCAAGGACGGCGTGGTCGAGACGCTGAACGTGGAAGAGGGCGGGGACTTCAAGGTGTCGTCGGCGGACTACATGCTGGGTCAGCTGTAGGGTTTTCGATCGGGGACATGCACTTGTGCGTGTCCCCAGCCGGAAGTGCGGGCGGTCTTGACCTCAAGGTCCGACTTCTGTGCGTTTGATGGGGACACGCACAAGTGCATGTGCCCGGTCAGATCATTAAACGCCCAGCATCTCCGCCGTCACGCCTTCCAGATCCGCAGCCCCCGCCGTCACCCCCGCCACCTGGCCCGGCACGCTCGCCAAAACGTTCTCCCCATAGACACGCGCCAGCGCCAGCCGCACGCCGTGCGGCTCGGCCAGCGCGCCTTTGATCAGCATCCAGCCGCCCAACACGTCGCCTAGCAGCTTCAGATAGGCCGTGGCCCCCGACAACGCGTCCGGCATGGCCCGGGCCCGGCGTTCGATCAGCCAGGCCGTGGCCGAACTGGCCGCGTTGAGGGCGGCGTCAAAGCGCAGGGCCACGCCGGCCAAGGTCTCGATCGCGGCTATTGCCTCCAGCGTATCGTGCATGTCGTCCATCAGATCGCCAATCGCCCGGCCCTCGCCCAGCATCAGCTTGCGGCCGATCAGGTCGATGGCCTGGATGCCGTTGGCGCCCTCGTAGATCGGATTGATCCGGGCGTCGCGATAGTGCTGGGCCGCGCCGGTCTCCTCGATGAAGCCCATGCCGCCGTGGATCTGCACGCCCTGGGAGGCCACCTCGACGCCCATGTCGGTGGACCAGGCCTTGGCGATCGGGGTCAGCAGCTCCTCGCGCAGCTTGGCGCTCGCGCGAGCCTCTTCCGTTTCGGCGTGGCGCGACAGGTCGGCGGCCACGGCCGTGGAGAGGCAGATCCCGCGCGCCGCCTCGATACGGGCCTTCATCAGCAGCAAGGTGCGGCGGATGTCGGGATGGTCGAACAGCCGGGCGGGATAGGCGCCCGTCCAGGCCGAGCGGCCTTGCGTGCGTTCCAGCGAGAAGGCCAGGGCCTGCTGATAGGCCCGCTCGGCGATGGCCACGCCCTGGGTTCCGACCTGCAGCCGCGCGGCGTTCATCATCGTGAACATGTGGGCCAGGCCCTTGCCCAACTCGCCCACCAGGGTGGCCTTGGCCCCCTCGTACAGCATCACGCAGGTGGGCGAGCCGTGGATGCCCAGCTTGTGCTCCAGCCCGCCCACCCGCAGGGCGTTGGCCACGCCCAGCACGCCATCCTCGCCGACCAGAACCTTCGGCGCCAGGAACAGCGAGATGCCCTTGACGCCGGGCGGCGCGTCGGGCGTGCGGGCCAAAACGAGGTGGCAGACATTGTCGGCCACGTCGTGGTCGCCCCAGGTGATGTAGATCTTCTGGCCGACCAGGGCGTACCCGCCCTCGCCATCGGGCGTGGCCATCGTCGTCAGGGCCGCCAGGTCCGAGCCGGCCTGGGGCTCGGTGAGGTTCATGGTGCCGGTCCATTCGCCGGAGACCAGCCGGGGCAGATAGAGCCGCTGCTGGCTTTCCGAACCATGGCTGGCCAGGGCCTCGATCGCCGCCAGGGTCAGCATCGGGCACAGGCCGAACGCCATGTTGGCGGCGTGGACCATCTCGAAGACGGCGATTTCCAGCGTCTTGGGCAAGCCCTGGCCGCCGTGCTTCGGATCGGCCGCCAGGCTGTTCCAGCCGGCCTGGGCGAAGGCCTTGTAGGCGGCGGGGAAGCCTGGCGAGGTGCGGACCACGCCATTGTCCAGCTGCGCGGGCGTCAGGTCGCCGGCCCGGTTGATCGGGGCCAGAATCTCGCTGGCGAAGACGCCGGCCGCGTCGAGAACCGCGTCCACCGTGTCGGCGTCGGCCTCGGGAAAGGCCGCGGCCAGGCGGTCGAAGCCGGCCACATGGCGCAGGGCGAAGGCGAGGTCGCGAACGGGCGCGCGGTAGGTCATGAGGGAGGTCCGATCCAGGGGACGGCGAGGTGAACCCTGTTTAGAGACGGCCGCCGCGTGTGCAAAGCCGAAGGGATCACGGCTTCGTGAAGCGCTGACCCTTTATCGCTGGGCCAAGCTTCCCAAGTTGGGGTTCAGCAACTATTTCTATTACAGTTTGGAGACTGCCCATGAACCGCCGTTTCGCCTCCGCCCTCCTGGCCGGCGCTCTTCTGCTCGCTCCGGCGGCCCTCCCCGCCGTCGCCTCGGCGCAGGCCGTCGCCACCGACCCGGCCCAGGCTCCGGCCGGCAATTGGACGATCGACAAGAAGCACGCCAGCCTCGAGATGAAGGTCTCGCACTTCGGCACGTCGCACTACACCTTCCGCTTCGCGCGCGAAGCCATCGACGGTTCTTACGTCTATGACCCGGCCAAGCCGCTGGCCACCAAGGTGTCGATCACCATCGACGCCGCCGCCGTCGATACTGGCCTGCCGGACTTCAACAAGGAAATCGGCACGGACCCCAAGTTCTTCAACGCCGGCCAATATCCCAAGATCACCTTCGTCTCGACCAAGGTCGAACCCGGCAAGCTGACGGGCGACCTGACCTTTCGCGGCGTGACCAAGCCGGTGACCCTGGACGTCAAATATAACGGCTACGCCAAGACCCCGTTCGGCTCGCAGATCATGGGCTTCTCGGCCACCGGCACGATCAAGCGCTCGGACTTCGGCTTCACCCACCTGAAGGGCCTGGTCGGCGACGACGTCGATCTGGAAATCGAAGCCGAGTTCAATCCGAAGAAGTAGGGTTGGATTCGAAACCCGCGATTTCTGACGAGGTACGCCATGACCACCGAGTCGACCGTTGAGACCGCCTCGGTGGCGGGACGCACGCGATACACGCCCCCTTCTCGCTACACGACGGTGGCGATCATCCTGCACTGGCTGATCGCCGCCGCCATCATCTTCCAGATCATCCTGGGCTGGCGGATGGGGGACGGTCCCAAGGGGCCGACCACCTACGCGATCTTTCAACTGCACAAGTCGATCGGCATCACCATCCTGCTGCTCAGCTTGGGCCGGCTGGCCTGGCGGCTGACCCACAGGCCGCCGCCGCACCCGGTGGGGCAACCCCGCTGGGAGACGATCGCCTCGCAAGTGGTCCACGTGGCCTTCTACGTGATCATGATCGGACTGCCGGTCACCGGCTGGATCATCGTCTCGACCAGCCGGCTGCCGATCCCGACCGTGCTGTTTGGCGCGATCCCCTGGCCGCACCTGCCGTTCCTGCCCGAGCTGGCGGCCGGTCCCAAACACCTGTGGAATCAGGTCGGCGAGCTGGGTCACGGCCTGCTGGTCAAGACCACCTATCTGCTGCTGGCCCTGCACCTGGGGGCGGTGGCCAAGCACCAGATTCTCGACCGCGACGCCGTTTTCGGCCACATGGCGGCTGGCGCCAAGCCGGGTTGGAAAGAGCCGCGCGCCTGGCTGGCCGCCGCGGGACTCATCGCGGTGGTCGCCGCCGGCTATCTCTACATGCCGTCGGTGAAGGCCAAGACGCCGGCGGCGCCCGTTCCTGCGCCTGAAGTGCAATGGCGAGGCAAGCCGGCCTTGGTTCAAAACGCCGCGCCCGCCGAGCAAACACCGTCCGCCGAAGCCGCCACCGCCCCCGCCGCGCCCGCCGAGTTGGACAAGGCGCTGAAGGACCCCGTCGCCTGGACCGTGGCCAAGAGCTCGACCCTGGGCTTCTCCGCCGCCTGGGAAGACAACACCATCCAGGGTCAGTTCAAGCGCTGGACCGCCGACATCCTGTTCTCGCCCGACGCCCTCGACCGCTCGAAGCTGACGGTCAGCATCGACATGGCGTCGGCCGCCACCGGCGACGACCAGCGCGACGCCAGCCTGCCCAGCGAGGACTTCTTCGCGGCGGCGACCCATCCCAAGGCTGTCTTCACCGCCAGCAAGTTCCGCCAGACCGGCGAGGGCCGGTTCGTCGCCGACGGCGTGCTGGATCTGCGCGGAGTCAAGAAGCCCGTCAGCCTGCCGTTCTCGCTGAAGATCGACGGCGACACGGCCACGGCGCGCGGTGTAACCACCCTGGACCGGACGGTGTTCGGGGTAGGACAGGGTGAATGGGCGTCGACGAGCGAGATCGGGGCGAAGGTGAAGGTCAGCTTCGCCATCGCGGCCAAGCGGAAATAGACCCGCAAGTTGTTGGGGCCGCGCGGGCGCTCGCCGCCGGCGGCCTGGTGCTCCTGCCGACCGAGACGGTCTATGGCCTGGGGGCCGACGCCTCGAACCCGACCGCCGTGGCGGCGATCTTCGAGGCCAAGGGCCGCCCGCGCTTCAACCCGCTGATCGCCCATGTCGCCAGCATCGAAGCCGCCGCCCGCATTGCCACCTTCGACGATCGCGCCCTGGCTCTGGCGCGAGCCTTTTGGCCCGGCCCGCTGACGATCGTCGCCCCGATCCGCGACACCGCCGCCGTCTGCGATCTGGCCCGGGCGGGTCTCGACACCGTGGCCATCCGGGTGCCCGGCCACCCCCTGTCGCGCGCCGTGCTGGCGGCGTTCGGCGGTCCGGTCGTTGCGCCTTCGGCCAATCGCTCGGGCCGGCCGAGCCCCACCACCTTTGCCGACGCCTTCGCCGAGACCGGCGACAAGACCGCCGCCGCCCTGGACGGCGGGCCCTGCGACGTCGGGCTGGAAAGCACGGTTGTGGCGGTGCTCGACGGTCCGGTGAGCCTGCTGCGCCCCGGCGCCGTGACTCGCGCCCAGCTGGAGGCCGTGGTCGGCCCGCTGGCCGAGGCGCAGAATGACGCCAAGCGCTCGCCCGGCAGGCTGGCCCTGCACTATGCCCCCGACGCGCCGGTGCGGATCAATGCCGAGACCCCGGCGGCGGGCGAGGCGTTCCTGGCCTTTGGGCCATGGCCGCAAGGGGATAGGGTGTTCAATCTCAGCCCCTCGGGCGATCTGGCGGAGGCGGCGGCAAACCTGTTCGCGTTCCTTCGCGCCGCCGACCGCACCCAGCCGACAGCCATCGCCGTCGCGCCGATCCCGGGCGAGGGCCTGGGCGAAGCGATCAATGACCGGCTGCGGCGCGCGGCCGGTTTCATAGGATAGAGCCGATGAAATTCCGCATCATGTATATCGAGGACAAGTCCAAGGGGCTGAACGGTCCGGCGCGGATCGGGCGCGTCCGGCTGTCGAAGACCGGCGAGACGCTCTACTACGCCGGCCGGGCCTTTGAGGCGCTGCGCAATTCAGGCCTGAAGGCCAATTTCACCGACGTCGACACGGGCCACCCCTTCTGGATCGCCAAGGCGCGCAAGGATGGCGGCGACCGGCTCTTCAAGGGCGCGGGCGATCCGCCGGTGATCGACGACGACGTGCGCGAGGACTATTGGCGCGACGTTCGGGGCCTGCCGGATCCGGACGTGGCGGGCTAGGCGTCCAGCGCCGAGCGGACGTCGGTCATCGGAAAGTCGTCGCCCTTGTAGAGCAGTGGCGCGCCGAGTTGCTTGGCCAAGGCGTAGGCGAAGCAGTCGGCGAGGTTCAGGCGGGCGGGGTGGTGTCCTTTGCCGTAGGTGAGGTAGGCGTCTAGAGCCTTGGCGGAGTCCTCGGGGTCGGGGTGGACGGCGACTCCGAGTTGAGCAAGCCAAACGTCCAGTTCAGCCCGGTCTTCGAGATGGCCCCGACTGATCAAGACGACGCCGGTTTCAACATAGTTGAATGCGGAGATTACGGTCCGATCCGAGGATAACAAGGCTTGCATGATCAGAATGTGGTCAGGCTCGCTGGTGGCGACGGCGACCAACGCCGAGGTATCGACGACAATCATTCAGGATCGGTTGTGTCGAGGCCGGGGATTTCGTTAAGCTCATCGAAGTCGGCCTTGGTGACGTTCAGCTTGACCTTGTCCAGGCCGACGGCGCGCCTGAAGCGATCGGTCGCTTCGCGCATTTCCTCGATCGTCCGCGCTCGATGCGGTCGGGCTTCGTGTTGCTTGGCCAAGCGTTCGCGCACCGCGACCTCTACGGCGGTTGTCAAGCTTTCGCCCGTCAGTCCGGCGAGTTCGCGCACGGCGCGCTCGGCCTCTGGATTCTTGATCAGGATGCCCATGGCGATCTCCGTATAGACCGCAGTATATACTGACAGCCTCGCTCCCGGAAGCGTATCCTCCGCCACCATGACCAAGCCCCTCCCCGCCGACACCCTGTCCCGCCTGAAGGCCGTGCTCGGCGAGGGCGGGTGGAGCCAGGACCCTGATCGTCTGGCCCCCAAACTGGTCGAATGGCGCGGGCGGTGGTCCGGCCAGACCCCACTGCTGGCCCTGCCACGCTCCACGGCCGCGGTGGCCGCAGTGGTCGGCATCTGCGCGGCCGACGGCGTGGCCATCACCCCGCAGGGCGGCAATACCGGCCTGGTCGCCGGCCAGATCCCGCAGGGCGAGATCCTGCTCTCCACCGAGAAGCTGACGAGGGTGCGCGACATCGACGCCTTCGACGACGTCATGGTGCTGGAGGCCGGGGTCACCTTGGCGACGGCCCATGAGGCCGCGCTCTCGGTCAGCCGCCGCTTTCCCCTGAGCCTGGCCTCGGAAGGCTCTTGCACCATCGGCGGCCTGGCCTCGACCAATGCCGGCGGCACGGCGGTGCTGCGCTATGGCACGATGCGCGACCAGGTCCTGGGGATCGAGGCGGTGCTGCCCAATGGCGAGGTTTGGAACGGCCTGAAGCGGCTGCGCAAGGACAATACC
This sequence comes from Caulobacter sp. DWR2-3-1b2, assembly GCF_049896345.1. Lineage (NCBI taxonomy): Bacteria > Pseudomonadati > Pseudomonadota > Alphaproteobacteria > Caulobacterales > Caulobacteraceae > Caulobacter > Caulobacter sp. DWR2-3-1b2. The sequence goes on from NZ_JAFCUC010000001.1 coordinate 1,245,700, forward strand.
GGCTATGACCTCAAGCACCTGCTGATCGGGGCCGAGGGCACGCTGGGGGTGATCACCGCCGCCAGCCTCAAGCTCTATCCGCTGCTGGCTTCACGCTGCGTGGCCATCGCCGCCGTCGCTACCCCCCACGCCGCCATCGCCCTGCTAGCCAGGGCCAAGGACGAGACCGGGGGCGCGATCGAGGCCTTCGAGCTGATGAGCCGGCTGGGCGTGGCGTTCGCGATCAAGAACATCCCCGGCCTGCGCGAGCCGCTGGAGGCCGTCCATCCCTGGTACGTGCTGATCGAGACCGCCTCGGGCGAACCGGGCGCCGCCGAAGCGGCCATGCAGCGGTTGCTGTCGGACGCGCTGGAGACCGGCCTGATCCAGGACGCGGCCGTCGCACAATCCCAGACCCAGGCCCACGCCTTCTGGGCCGTGCGCGAGAACCAGTCCGGCGGCCAGAAGCCCGAAGGCGCGGCCTGGAAGCATGACGTCTCCGTGCCGGTCTCCAAGGTCGCCGCCTTCATCGACCAGGCCACGGCGGCGGTGGAAAAGCTGTCGCCCGGCGTCCGGGTGGTCGCCTTCGGCCATGTTGGCGACGGCAATGTCCATTACGACGTCCTGCGGGCCGACGGCGCGCCCATGAACGAGAAGGGCGACGACCCGCACGACGCCCTGCGCGATACGGGCGCCCGCATCGTCCATGACATCGTGGCGTCGATGGACGGCTCGATCAGCGCCGAGCACGGCCTGGGGGCGATGAAGTCGGTCGAGGCCCTGCGCTACAAGAGCGCCGTAGAGGTCGAGGCCCTGCGCGCCATCCGCGCCGCGCTGGACCCCCAGCGGATCATGAACCCGCGCGTGCTGTTCTAGGCAGTCCTGTCCGCCGCCTTCGCCAGGGCGTTGGCGCGGGCTCTCCGGACGCCCAGACAGACGAACATCGACGCCAGGGCGCCGAGCGGAACCGTCGCCTTGTAATAGCCGGCCTGCTGGCCCGGCCCGAGGATGTTGATGGCCGCCGGCACGAAGCCCCACACGCCGTCCGAAGCGCGCATCCAGAACGCCCCGATCCCGACGAAACACAGCACCGCCCACAGGATGCGGTACTTCAGGCCCTGGGTGCGCAGCACCAGGAACAGGGCGCCGAACATCACCAGCGGGCAGGTCAGGGCGGCCAGCAGGCCCAAGGTCTGGGGTACGATCAGAACGCCTCCTCCACTACGGGCTCAGCCTTCGGCTTGGCCCATACCCCGGTTAGGATCAAGACCGCGCCCAGCGGAACGATGAAGGTCAGGATCCAGGGGTCGAACCGTGAGCCCCCGCGGACCACACCGGCGCCGAGCAGGGCGATGTTCACCAGCTTCCAGCTGAACACGGCGTTGAACCAGTTCATCTGCAGGCTGCCGACCCCCGCGAACGCGGCGATCCCCCATAGCCATTTGCGCTTCAGGCCCTTGATTCGGATTACCTTTATCAAGGCGGCCAGCATCAGGCCAAGGCTGGCCGCCAGACCGGCTAGAAAAACGTATTGGGTGTAATGCTTGCCAGCCAGGGAGAATTTCAGCGCCTGGAGTTCCTCCGTGGTGGCGACCTGGGCATTGAACCCGGTCATCAGCCAAGCCTTTGCGCCCTCCGGCCGCGCTAGCGCCACCCGGGCCAGAACCACCTTGCCGGGATAGTCGTATTCGTGGGCGAGCGTCGCCGTCTTGCCCTTGCCGACCATGGAGAGATAATTCCAGCCCACGGCCTTGCCCAGGCTCGGTTCGCCCGCGGGAATATAGGCCCGGACCTTGACCAATTCCTCGGCGGTCTGCGGCGTGCGAATTTCCGGCGACAGGCGGGCTTGCAGGCTCGGTGACTGAGTGCGGATCTCCGAATAGACCGCACGCGCCACGGCGTCGGCCTCGGGATCCAGGGCCGGCGCCTGACAGCTGGCAAGTCCAGCGAACCCGGCGCAGACGAGCAGCGCCGCGACCCTTCTCAAAGTCGGTCCGAAATCAATCATGCTGTCCCCACCCTACGCGTAACATCGCGGCGCGCCGGCCCATTGTCCAGCCTCGCACTAGCCGTGGCCCTCCGGAGCCTCTATCTCCCCGCCCATGTTGATGGTCATCTCCCCCGCCAAATCGCTGGACTTCACCGCCCCTGACCAGGTGCTGCCGCTCACCACGCCCGAGTTGAAACCGCAGATCGCCGAACTGGCCAAGCTGACGCACAAGCTGAAGGCGACCGACCTGCGCCGGCTGATGCACATCTCCGAAAAGCTGGCCGAACTGAACTACGAGCGCTTTCAAGTCTTCGACCCGCAGGTCGAGGAGGGGCTCCAGGCCGTGATCGCCTTCAACGGCGACGTCTATGCGGGTCTCGCCGCGCGCGAGCTGGACCGCCCGGCCCTGGAGTGGGCCCAGGACCACCTGCGCATCCTGTCGGGCCTGTATGGCGTGCTGCGACCGCTCGACGCCCTGCAGGCCTATCGCCTGGAGATGGGCGTGCGGTTGAAGACCAAGAAGGGCTCCAACCTCTACGACTTCTGGGGCGAAACAATCTCCAAGACCCTGAACGCGGCGGCCCAGGACCAAGCCGATCCCACCCTGGTGAACCTGGCCAGCCAGGAATATTTCGGCGCCGTCGACGCCAAGGCGCTCAAGTTGCCCATCGTCAACTGCCACTTCAAGGAAGAAAAGGGCAACACGCTGCGCGTGCTGGGCTTCTTCGCCAAGAAGGCCCGCGGCCGCATGGCCCGCTTCGCCATCGACAACCGCGTCGAGCGGGCGGAAGATCTCAAGGGCTTCGACCTGGACGGCTACAGGTACCGCAAGGATCTCTCGACACAGGCCGACTGGGTTTTCGCTCGGCTCCAGCCCTGAATTTATCCACCGGTGAGTTATAAACGCTCGCTGATCGCAACAGCGAGCTATATGTTGCGTTGCAGCATGAGCGGGATGCGCAAGGAGTTGCCGATGGCCGTGGATTTCGGTTTGCAAGGTCAGGTCGCGATTGTGACCGGTTCGACCAGCGGCATCGGCCATGCCATGGCCGACGCGCTCGCGGCCCAGGGCGTCAATATCGTCCTGAATGGCCTGGGCGAGATGACCGCTATTGAGAAAACCCGCGCCGACCTGGCCGAAAAGCACGGCGTCGAGGTGCTCTACAACGGCGCCGACATGACCAAGCCCGGCCAGATCGCCGAGATGATCGCCGCCGCCAAGGCCGAGTTCGGCGAGCTGGACATCCTGATCAACAACGCCGGCGTCCAGCACGTGGCGCCAATCGAGGACTTCCCCGCCGACCAGTGGGACCTGATCATCGCCATCAACCTGTCGTCGGCCTTCCACGCCACCAAGGCGGCGATCCCGATCATGAAGGAGCAGGGGCGCGGACGGATCGTCAACATCGCCTCGGCCCACGGCCTGGTCGCCTCGCCGTTCAAGAGCGCCTATGTGGCCGCCAAGCACGGCATCCTCGGCCTGACCAAGACCGCCGCCCTGGAACTGGCCACTTTCGGTATCACCTGCAACGCCATCTGCCCGGGCTTCGTGAAGACCTCGCTGGTCGAGGCCCAGATCGTCGATCAGGCCAAGGCGCGCGGGATCTCGGAGGAGGCGGTGATGAAGGACGTGATCCTGGCCGCCCAGCCGACCAAGCAGTTCGTCACCTTCGACCAATTGAACGGTCTGCTGCTGTATCTGGTGTCCGACGCCGGGGCCTCGGCCAATGGCGCGGCCTTCAGCATCGATGGCGGCTGGACGGCGGCGTAGGTCCAGACTTTTCTTCCATCTTCCCGGCCTTCGCCGGGAAGATGGAGTGGGGGGAGCGTCGGGACCGTCTGAACTCGGAGCTTCTCCATGCCCATCGGTCCGTTCAAGAAAAAGCCCTCGGGCCCCAAGCCCATCAGCCTCGCCCTGCAGGGCGGGGGCTCGCACGGGGCTTTCGAGTGGGGGGTGATCGACCGCCTGCTCGAGGAGGAAGACATCGAGATCCATGCGGTGACGGCCGCCTCGGCCGGCGCGATGAACGCCGTCTGCCTAGCCCAGGGCCTGATCGACGGAGGCCGCGCCAATGGACGAGAAGCCGCCAAGACCCGGCTCGAACGCTTCTGGAAACAGGTCAACCGCAACGGCGGGCGCAACGTGTTTGGCGACACCAGCATCTGGACCAACGCCTTTTCCGGCGGGACCGACTGGCTGAAAAACACCCCCGGCTGGCGGATGGCCGAGACCTTCGCCCTGTCGATGAGCCCCTACGAGTTTAACCCGTTCAACCTCAATCCGCTGCACGACGCCCTGGAGGGCGAGATCGACTTCAAGGCGCTGCGCGAGCGCTCGCCGATCAAGCTCTACATCGCCGCCACGGCCGTGCGCACCAGCAAGTTAAAGGTCTTCCGCGAGACCGAGCTGACCGCCCGCCACATCATGGCCAGCGCCTGCCTGCCCCAGGTGTTCCAGGCGGTCGAGATCGACGGCGAGCCCTATTGGGACGGCGGCTTTCTGGCCAATCCGCCGCTATGGCCGCTGTTCTACGACGACACGCCCGATGATATTTTGCTGGTCAGCCTCAACCCCTTCGTCCGCGACGAGACGCCCAAGACGCCGGGCGAGATCATGGATCGGCTGAACGAGATCACTTTCAACGCGGCGCTCGCCAGCGAGCTGAGGGCCATCGGCTTCGTGCAGAAGCTTCTCGACGAGGGGCTGCTCAAGGACACCGCCCGCGGCCGCTACCGCAGGATGCTGATGCACGCCATCACCGCCGACAAGGCCTTGGCCGACCTGTCGCTGGGCAGCAAGTTCGACACCGAGTGGAGCTTCCTGACCGACCTGCGCGACCGGGGCCGCAAGGCGGCCGACGCCTGGTTGGGGAACCACCTGACCAAGGTGGGGGTGAGTTCGAGCCTGGACCTGAAGAACGGGTTTCCGTAACGGCCTGACCAGGGATGACAGCGACGAGCACGGAGCCTATCAGGCCCGCCATGGCTTCTACCCCTATGTCCGAACTCCTCCCCGTACCCACCGTCGGCGTCATCTGCCTGCGTGATGACCAGGTCCTGCTGATCAAGCGCGGCACCGCGCCCCGACTGGGCCAGTGGAGCCTACCAGGCGGCCGGCTGGAACGGGGTGAGACCACTCGCGCCGGGGCCCTGCGCGAACTGGCCGAGGAGACGGGCGTCGAGGCCGTGCTGCTGGGGCTTGTCGACGTGGTGGACGGGCTGTTCACGTCGCGGACGAGCGGCGAGACGACGCGGCATTACCTGATGATCGACTATGCCGCGCGGTGGGTGGCGGGCGATCCTGTAGCCGGCGACGACGCGGCCGAGGCGCGGTTCTTCACGCTGGCCGAGGCGCTGGCGGCGGTGGAGTGGGATGTGACGCGGGCGGTGATTGAGCAGACGTTTGAGCGGTTTGGGGGATAGGGCCTGGCTTGCGCGGTAGCCCTGAAGCGCGGCGGATCAGCTGGGGACACACACTCATCCCGCCGCCTGCGCCAAGTGTGCAAGGGCCGTGGAACGAGTGTGTGTCCCCGCCCGTGGGTGAATTCGCCGTCAGGCAAAGCGCAGGTGCGGCGATGTGTTTCCCAGCAGCGCCGCCCGGATCCGCGAGCCAAACTTCGTGCCGGAGGTCAGGCGCGTGACCATCCCGGCGTCGCCGGCGCGGTCAAAGGCTCGCGCGGCGGCGGTCCACAGGGCGGTGGTCACGGGATGGGGCAGGACGATCCCGGCGGCGAGGCCGAGGACCAGTAAGGTCCAGGCTTCGAAACGATTGACGGCGGAAGACATCAAATGGAACTTTCAAGACTGTGGAGGCGGGCCGCCACGCTGGGTGAATGCGTGACGGCCCGTCTCGGGCCTGCGAAACAGCGGCGATCGCTATTGCGCGGCGACGAGGCTCTCGATCGTCAGCCCCAGGCGGTGGGCGACGCCGGCCGCGTAGGCCGGATCGGCGCGGTGGAAGTGGACCAGTTGGCGCTGCTGGATCTCGACCGGCACGCCGTGCATGGCCGCCGCGATATTGTCGAACAACTGGCGCTGCTGGTCGGCGTTCATCAGGCGGAACAGGTCGCCAGGCTGAGTATAGTCGTCACTGATCCCCCGATGGTCGAAACGGTCGGCGTCGCCCTCCAGCGGCAGGGCTGGTTCGACGAAGGCCTTGTCCTCGACCGGTCCGCCGAAGCTGTTGGGCTCGTACCAGGCGTTGGTGCGCGGCGGACTGTCCAGGCGCATCGCGCCGTCGGCGTGCTGGGTGTGAACCGGGGCGATCGGACGGTTGACCGGCAGGGCCTCGTAGTGGGTCCCGATCCGATAGCGGTGGGCGTCGGCATAGGCGAAGATCCGCGCCTGCAGCACCTTGTCGGGCGAGAAGCCGATGCCGGGCACCACGTTCGAGGGGCTGAACGAGGCCTGTTCGATCTCGGCGAAATAGTTGTCCGGATTGCGGTTCAGCTCGACAATCCCGACCTCGATCAGCGGATATTCGGCGTGCGGCCAGACCTTGGTCAGGTCGAAGGGGTTCCAGCGGAAGGTTTCGGCCTGGGCCTGGGTCATCACCTGGATGCAGAAGCGCCAGCGCGGGAAGTCGCCGGTCTCGACGGCCTCGAACAGGTCGCGCTGGGCGCTTTCCCGGTCGTTGGCGATGATGGCGTTACCCTCGGCGTTGGTCCAGTTCTTGATGCCCTGCATCGACTTGAAGTGAAACTTCACCCAAACCCGCTCATTGGCCTCGTTGAGGAAGCTGTAGGTGTGGCTGCCGAAGCCGTGGATGAACCGGTAGCCCTGAGGAAGGCCACGATCGCTGAACAGCGTCGTCACCTGGTGCAGGCTCTCGGGGCTCAGCGACCAATAGTCCCACATCGCCGTCGGCGAGCGCAGATTGGTCACCGGGTGGCGCTTCTGGGTGCGGATGAAGTCCGGGAACTTCAGCGGGTCGCGGACGAAGAACACCGGGGTGTTGTTGCCCACCATGTCCCAGTTGCCCTGCTCGGTGTAGGCCTTGATCGAGAAGCCGCGCACGTCGCGCTCGGCGTCGGCGGCGCCGCGCTCGCCGGCCACGGTGGAGAAGCGCATCAGGACCTGTGTCTGCTTGCCCACCTCCGACAGGAAGGCGGCCTTGGTGTAGCGGGTGACGTCCTGCGTCACGGTCAGGGTCCCGTAGGCGCCCGAGCCCTTGGCGTGGACCACCCGCTCGGGGATCCGTTCGCGGTTCTGGTGGGCCAGCTTTTCCATCAGCTGATAGTCCTGCATCAGCAGGGGACCGCGCGGACCGGCGCTGATCGAATTCTGGTTATCGGCGATCGGTGCGCCGGCCGTGGTGGTCAAGGTGGTCTTGGTCATGGTCGCCTCGCCGTGTTTGATGATTGACCTTGACCGCGGCGCAGAGATTAATCCAATTGATCGTTTCTTGCGAAGTCATCGGAAAATTCTATGAGGTGGTCGGGCGGCGGGCGTCGCGCTAAGCCTTGCCCATGAGCGAACCCGACACCGCCATCCTGCCCGACGCCGCCGCCGGCAACTGGGTCGATCGCCATGCGCCGCCGGCCCTGCGGCCCTGGTTGAAGCTGGGACGGTTTGACCGTCCGGCGGGAATCTGGCTGCTGATGCTGCCCGGCTGGCAGGGCATCGCCCTGGCGGCGGCGGGCAAGGGGCAATGGCCCAATCCGTGGCTGCTGATCGCCTTCTTCCTCGGCGCGGCTTTGATGCGGGCGGCCGGCTGCGCCTTCAATGACATTATCGACCGCGACTTCGACGCCCAGGTCAGCCGCACGGCGATGCGGCCGATCCCGGCGGGACTGATCAGCGTCAAGCAGGCCTGGGCCTTCGTGATCGGCTGCTGCGCGGTCAGCTTCCTGATCCTGATCACACTCGGCTGGCTAGCGATCGGCCTGGGGATCGCTTCCCTGGCCTTGGTCGCGGCCTATCCCTTCATGAAGCGCATCACCTGGTGGCCGCAGGCCTGGCTGGGCCTGACCTTCAATTGGGGCGCGCTGCTGGGCTTCGCTGCGGCCACCCACAGCCTGACCTGGGCCGCCGCCCTGCTCTATGCCTCGGGCATCTTCTGGACCCTGGGCTACGACACGATCTACGCGGTGCAGGACCTCGAAGACGACGCCTTGGCCGGGGTGAAATCCTCGGCCCGCCGGCTGGGCGAGGCCGCGCCCCGCGGGGTGCTGGTCTTCTATATCGCCTGTTTCGTGCTGGTGATCGCCGCGGCCTGGGTCGGCGGGGTGGGACCCGTGTTCCTGCCGCTGGCGGCGCTGTTCGCTGTGCACCTGTCACGCCAGGCGGCGGCCCTGCGGATGGACGATCCGGTCGGGGCGCTGGCCCTGTTCAAGTCCAACACCCATGCCGGCTTCGTGCTGTTCCTGGCCCTGGTGGCGGGGGCGTGGAAGCCGGCGGGGTTTTAGGCGCCACACCCACTACGGTTGTCATCCCGGACAAGGCCCGTAGAGCCGCAGATCCCGGACCGCCGGAAGCGCCGGCGTCCACGCCTCGGTCCTGGATCTTCGCGCTGCGCGCTTGTCCGGGATGACAGCTAGAACGGGCCGTTGGTGTAAATGCGCTCCATGCTGCGATCCAGGTCGCTCAGGCGGCGGTCATAGGCCCGGTTCAGGCAGGCGCGGTTGGCGCCGCAGGTCCTGCGGTCGCGCAGCCACTGGCGTTGGGCGTCCTCCAGCGAACCGCGCCCCCCCATGGCCAGGGTCTTGCGGTTGATGTCGTACAGCACCGACATCCTCACATCCTTGTCGTTCAGGGCCAGGTTGGCGCAGATCGCTTTTTCATCGGCGGTGCGAGCCTTGGCGCAGTTGAAACTGGCGGCCCCCGCTACAGAAGGGAGGGCGGTCCCCGCGACCAAGGTCAGGGCGAGGGCGGTGAGGACAAGGCGCATGAAGGTCTCCGAGCTGTGACGTAGCGTCATTCTGTAAGCCAGAAGCTGACTGTGGCATGGTCATTCCATGGCCGTCGCGACCCGTATCAAGCCGCAGGAACTGTTCACCCCCGCCGAATGGGCGCCGCTGTCGGCGCGCTCGCGGTGGAAGGGCGTCGCGCTGGTCGCCCACGCCTGGGCGGTGATCGTCGCGGCCGGGGCGGTGTTCGTGCTCTGGCCCAACCCGCTGACCTACATCCTGGCGGTGATGCTGATCGGGGCGCGGCAGCTGGGCCTGGCGATCCTGATGCACGAGGCGGCGCATGGCGGTCTGCACCCCGACCTCAAGGTCAATGACTGGGTGGGCCAATGGCTGTGCGCGGCGCCGACCGGGGCCAGTCTCGCCAGCTACCGGCCCTATCACCTGACCCACCACAAGTTCGCCCAGCAGGCCGAGGATCCAGACCTGATCCTGTCAGCCCCATTCCCCACGACCCGGAAATCCCTGCGTCGCAAGATCGTCCGTGACCTGACCGGCCAGACCTTCTTCAAGCAGCGGTTCGGGCCGCTAATGGCCAAGCTCAAGGGCCGCGCCGATGGCCAGCCCGCCGGCAGCGTGTTCGCCGGCGAGGCGGCGCGGCAGAGGCCGTTCCTGCTGTGGAACCTGGGGCTGCTGGTCGTGCTCAGCGCGGCGGGCCTGTGGTGGGCGTGGCTGGCGCTATGGATCGTGCCGATGGCGACCTGGTTTCCGCTGGTCACCCGGCTGCGCAACATCGCCGAGCACGCCCTGGTGGCCAAGGACGAGCCCGACCCGTTCCGTCATGCGCGGACCACCCAGGCCAGCTGGATCGAGCGAGCCCTGATCGCGCCCTATTACGTCAATTTCCACGCCGAGCATCATCTGTTCATGCACATGCCGTGCTGGAACCTGCCCAAGGCGCATCGCCTGCTTGTGGCGAAGGGCCTGACGGGAAACATGCTCACCGCGCCAGGCTATCTGTCGGTGCTGAAGGCTGCGTCCGGCAAGGCGCCGGCTTAGGAGCTCATTAATACCCGCCCGTTGGCGACGCCAACGGGCGGGCCTTTGCTTAGCTGCAGCTCTTGGCCTTGTGCAGCTCGGCCAAGATGGCCTTGCGCTTCACGACCAGTTCCTCGGCCTTGTCGGCGTCCATGTAGTTGCCCACGGCGGCGGGCCAAAACAGCAGCACGGCGGCGACATTGGCCCCGCTCACACCCTTGTTGTGCTTGGCCTTTTCCAGAATGACGTCGAGCTCCTTGTCCTGCGACGCGATCTGGGCGCAGGTCAGGGAGCTGTCCGACAGCTGATTGGTCGAGATCTTCTGATTGGTGGCGCACGCGCTGAGGCCGAGCGACAGACATGCAAAAATGATCGCCGTAGAGGCGAGCGGGCTATTGAACTTCATGATATTCCCCCAGGAGCACTAACAACAGCCAGAAGCCTAGCCGTGATCAACCGCTAAACGGTTGCGGTGGTTCGTCAAGCACCTTTCGGTTGTCGCAAATTTCGGTTGTCGCAAAGTCGACATGAAAGTTCTCACCATCGACCAGACCCTCGCCGGCCGCCGGGCCTTTATCGTCGAGAACACCCGCCTCCAAGCCCCGCCTCACACGCCCGAGCTCCAGCTTTATCTGGCTGACGAGATCACGCCGATCTGGCAGCTGACCGAACAGGCCCTGGCCGAGCTCGGCCTGCCGCCGCCGTTCTGGGCGTTCGCCTGGGCGGGCGGTCAGGCCCTGGCGCGCTACATCCTCGACCATCCCGAGACCGTGGCGGGCAAACGCGTCATCGACTTCGCCAGCGGCTCGGGCCTGGTGGCCATCGCCGCCATGAAAGCCGGGGCGGTCAGCGTTCTGGCTGCCGATATCGACGTGTTCTGCGAGGCCGCCGTCGGCCTCAACGCCGAGGTCAACGGCGTCGCCGTGGCCTTCACCCGGGTCGATCTGTTGAACGCCCCGCCGCCGGCAGCTGACGTGCTGCTGGCCGGCGACATCTGCTACGAGCGCCCCATGGCCGAGGCGGTCATGGCCTGGCTGGCGCTAGGACGGGCGGCGGGCGCGATGGTGCTGATCGGCGATCCTGGCCGCACCTACTTTCCCAAGGAGGGCCTGGTGAAACTGGCCGAATATCAGGTGGCGACGACCCGGGAGCTGGAGGACACGGCGGTCAAGCGCACCAGCGTCTGGACTCTGCCTTGAGCCTGGACCAGAACAATCCAAGAACATCGTTAGGAGAAGTCATGCGCGAAGACGGCAAGATCGACTATATCGAATGGCTCGCCAGCGACCTGCCGGCCACCAAGGCCTTTTACACCGCCGCCTTCGGCTGGTCGTTCGTCGATTACGGTCCCGACTACGCAGCCTTCGAGGGCCAGGGCGCGGACGGCGGCTTCACGACGCCGCAAGAAGGCGCGACCGACCGGCCGCTGGTGGTGCTTTACGCCCACGACATCGAGGCCATGCTGGCCAAGGTGGCGGCGGCCGGCGCAACCATCACCAAGCCGATCTTCGCCTTTCCGGGCGGCCGGCGGTTCCATTTCACCGATCCGTCGGGAAACGAGCTGGGGGTCTGGAGCGAGACCTAGAGCATCGCGCGGAAAAGTGGCCACCGGTTTTCCGCAAAAGCGATGCGAAAACAAAAGTCTAGAGCAAGCCGTGCGATTCCTATATCGCGCGGCTTGCTCTAGGCCTGCGCCGCTCGTCCCGGCGTTCGCCGGGGCGAGCGGTATTTGGTCCGACGGAAAAACCGTCATGAAACCGCGATAAATCCGTCTCCTGACGATCCAGGGGATGACGACAGTGGGCGAGGCGACGCCAGCAGGACCTGCGGCGACTGCGGGATGTGCTGCAAGCTGATGGGCGTCAAGGCCATCGACAAGGCGCCGCACGCCTGGTGCGGCCACTACCGCAAGGGCGCCGGCTGCGCGATCTATGACACCCGGCCCACGGCCTGCGCCAGCTTCTCCTGCTACTGGCTGCGGGCGCCCAACCTCGATGACCGCTGGCGGCCGGACCGGGCCAGGTTCGTGGTGCATCGCGAGAACGCCGGTCAGGGCCTGATCGTCGAGGTCGATCCGGCCTCGCCCGAGGCCTGGCGAAGGGCCCCGTTCCACGGCACGTTCCGCGATTGGGCGGCACGCGGCGCGGCCAAGGGCGGGACCCTCTACGTCCTGGTGGGCCGCCGCGGCTTCGAGATCCTCGCCGATCGCGACATCGATCATGGCCTGGTGCGCGAGATGCCCGCATGACCGATGTGGCCCTCTCCAAGTCCTGCGGCGACTGCGGCATGTGCTGCAAGGTGCTGCACATCAGCGAGCTCGACAAACCGGCAGGCCGCTGGTGCAGCGTGTTCCGCAAGGGGTCGGGCTGCGGCGACTATCACGGCCGGCCCTCGGCCTGCCAAAGCTTCCATTGCCTGTGGCTGAGCTCGGAGCGATTGGACGCTGCCTGGCGACCCGACAAGGCGGGCTTCCTGATGTATTCGGACCGGGACGGCAAGCGGCTGAACGTCGTGGTCGATCCGGGCAAGCCGGTCGCCTGGAAGCGCGAGCCCTACTATTCACGGCTGAAGGCCATGTCGCGGCGGGCCCATGACGGTTACGAGCTGCTGGTCTGCATCGGCGACCGGCGCGTGGTGATGTTCCCGACCGAGGACGTTGATCTGGGCGTCCTCAATCCCGACCACAAGCTGGTCAGCGGCTATGTCGAGCGCGACGGCGCCCAGGCGCCGTTCGCCATGGTGCTGAGCGACGTGGAAGGGGCCGGGGTCTAGCCGGGGACACACACTCGCCCCGCCGCCCTGATCCCGCTGCCTCTGACCGTGGGACGAATGTGTGTCCCCATCCGGTATCCGCGCGTCAGAACCGTGGATGAAAATCTCGCGGCGACCACCCGAAGTCGGCCCGCGCCGGGCCGTCGTCGAAGGTCAAGTCCTGGGCCATGCGGTCGCCCATGGCCGCCGTCGCGCCGGGATAGAAGGGCTTCAGCAGGGTCAGCAGCCCGCGAAACAGCCACGGCGGCAGGGTCAGGATCGCCGGGCGACGGCCCAGCCCCTGGAAAACCCGCTCAGCCATGACCCGGTAGGTCAGGATCTCGCCGCCGGTCAGGTCATAGGCTCTGTTCGAGGCCGCCGGCGCCTGGGCCGCCTCCAAGGCGCCGATCGCCAGGTCCTCGGCGTGGACGGGTTGGCGCCGACCCGCCCCCGCTCCTGAAAGCGGCAGCACCTTGAACCGCCGGATCAGGCTGGCCAGCCGGCTGACATTGCCGTCGCGACCTTCGACATAGATCAGGGTCGGGCGAAGGATGGTCCAGCTGACGCCTTGGGCGGCGCAGAACGCCTCCACCTCAGCTTCCGCATCGGCCAGCGCCTTGGCGACCGCCCGTTCGGAGGCCTCGGGCGAGTCTTGCTTGGTGAAGCGGCTGGTCGAGGAAAAGGCCACCAGTCGGCTCAGGCCGCGCGCCTTCAGGGCCGGCAAGGCCCGGGGCAGCAGCCAGATCGGCGACAGCGAGAACACCGTGCCCACCTGTGGCAGCGCCTTGGCCAGGTCCGGATCGCCGAGATCCGCGTCCACCCAGCAGATATCGTCGCTGGGCGGCCGACGGCTCAGCGCCATGGGTTCGATCCCCGCCGCGCTCAGCCGCGCCAGCAGGAACCGCCCGATCAGGCTGGTGGCCCCCAGCACGAGCACAGGCGAGGGAAGGCCGGAGGGAGCGCCAGGCTGCAAGAGGGTGTTTTCAGCGTCCATCTTGTCCCTATAGTCTGCGGCGATACGTCAGCCCACGGGATCTTTGGCCATGACCTTCGACGCGGTGCGCGCCTTCGCCTTCAGCCTGCCCGGCGTCGCCGACGGCACGTCCTGCGGCCATGCCTGACTGAAGGCCCACGGGAAGGTCTGACCCGGCTGTGGGACGACGGCGACGCCCCGGTCTGTCCGGGAATCACCTTCGACCAGCGCGAGATGCTGATCGAGGCCGAGCCGGAGACCTTCTATGTCACCGACCATTCGCACCGTCAGGAGCCGAACGGCGTCAACTGAACCCCTGGCGGCAGCTGAACCTTAATCACGCCGCCGCCCTGGGTCTTGGCCGCGACGGCGCGCAGGATCATCGCCAGGACCGCGCCGTCGGGACCATGGCCCGCGCCACCGACGGTGAACAGCGCGCCGTCCTTGCGAGCCTTCGACCCGGCGGCGCGCATCGCTTGGCCATGGGCGTAGGGTACGACCTGGTCCGCCGTGCCGTGCACGAGGTAACAAGGCTCGTCGAGCGTGACGATCGCGCCGGCGTTGTCATAGCGGTCGGAGATCATCCATCGGGCCGCCGCCGGGGCCATGGTTCGAAGATCGGTGAACGTGCCGATGGTCACCAGTGCGTCGAGCTTTTGCCGCCGAGCCAGACCAAAGGCGACGCCGCCACCCAGGCTGTGTCCCACCACGATCAGTTTTCCGCCCCCCGACACGACACGGGCTCGCGCGAAGAACGCGTCCGCGTCGGCGGCCAGTCCTGCCTCGCTGGCCCGACCCGGATTGCCGCTGTATTCGCGGTATTCCGCCGCCACCAAGCCATAGCCCTCGGTGAGCAACGGCGCGAGCCAGCGCATCGAGGTCGCCGCGCTCGAGCCGTTGCCGTGGAACATCAGCAAGGTCGGCTTGCCGTCTCGCGGCGCGATCTCCAGCCCCTTGAGGGTCAGTCCGTCGGCGGTCCGGACGGTGTCGATCACGGCGCCGGTCGGCAGACCCGCCAGGTCGAGCGGGGCCGTTGGGGCGGGATAGATGCGCTCATGTATTTGGGCGCTGGCGGGCGCGGCCAGGAGCAGAGCCCCGATGACGGTGAGACAGGCCAGAGCTTTCATGACCGCGATGCTATGCGGCCCGGCCGGGAGGGCAAGCCCCGAAATGCGGGGTTGCCGAGCCCTCAGCGCGCCAGCCGCCCATCCGTCAGCGCCGCCGGCTCGAACTTGAAGATCACCTCGGAATCCGGCCGCTCTATCCCCTTCAGCAGCTTTTTCGGGGCCGAGGCGTGCAGCATGTAGCGCAGGATGTTCAGCCGGGCGGCCTTCTTGTGGTTGGCGCGCACGCAGACCCAGGGCGCCGGGGTCGAGTGGGTGCGCATCAGCATCTCGTCGCGGGCGGCGCTGTAGTCTTCCCACTTGGCCTGGGCCACGGCGTCCAGATCGCTGACCTTGAAGGCCTTCAGCGGCTCCTCGCGCCGCGCTTCCAGCCGTTCGGCCTGGGTCTCGCGGTCGATGTCGAGCCAGAACTTGGTCAGGCGCACGCCGTTCTGCACCAGCATCAGCTCGAAGGCCGGCACGTCACGCAAAAACTGCTCCTGCTCGTCGGGCTTGGAAAAGCCCATGACCCGCTCGACCCCGGCCCGGTTGTACCAGGAGCGGTTGAACACCACGGCCTCGCCGGCGCCGGGCAGGTGGGCGACATAGCGCTGGAAGTACCACTCGCTACGCTCGCGATCGCTGGGGGCGGGCAGGGAGATCACCTGGGTGGCGCGGCGGTGGGCGTGCTCGGTCAGCCGGGCGATGGCCCCGTCCTTGCCGGCGGCGTCGCGGCCTTCGAAGATCGCGACGGTTTTCCAGCCCTCTTTCATCGCCTGTCGCTGCAGGCCGACCAGGGCCAGTTGCAGGTCGCGAAGTTCGGCTTCGTAGTCGTCGGTCTTGCTCATGGCGCAGAGCCTACCCCCGGAACGTGCAGTTGCGCTAGAGTCGTTGTTTTTACGCGTTTTCTTCACGCGAACCGATATCCACTTCGCTCCAAAACGCTCTAGAAGAGCGCCATGATCCGTCTCTTCGTTCCCCATCCCCTGAAGCTCGGCGCGGGCGTCGCGCCCTCCGTCGATCAGTCGCGCTACCTGACCGCCGTGATGCGGCTGGAGGTCGGCGCCGAGATCCTGGTGTTCAACGGCCAAGATGGCGAGTGGCGCGCCAGCCTGACCGAGGCCGGCAAGCGCGGCTGCCTGTTGCGCTGCGAGGAACAGACCCGCGAGCAGGACCATGCGCCGGACCTCGACCTGGTGGTGGCCATGGTCAAGCGCGGCCGGGTCGAGACCATCGTCGAGAAGGCCGCGGAACTGGGCGCGCGCCGCGTGCGCCTGACCCAGACCCGGCGGACCAATGTGGATTTCCTGAAATTGGGGCGGCTGGACGCCATCGCCATCGAGGCCGCCGAGCAGACCGGACGGCTGGATGTGCCGGTGATCGACGACCCCATGAAGCTGGAAAAGATTCTCGATGACTGGGACCCGGCGCGCCGGCTGATCTTCTGCGACGAGGGCGGCGACGCCCGGCCGATGATCGAGGCCTTGGCCGCTACGGCCCCGCCGGCCGCCATCCTGATCGGCCCCGAAGGCGGCTTCGCGCCGGAGGAGCGCGAACGCTTGCGGTCGCTGCCCTTCGTCATCCCGGTGTCTCTGGGCCCCCGCATCCTGCGCGCGGATACGGCGGCGATCGCCGCCATGACCCTGTGGCAGGCGGCGGCAGGGGATTGGCGCTAGCGCCGCCTGTCGCGAAAGGCTGTGCGCGCCCTCTTGAGGTTCGCTAAGAAAACGCCCTACTGCGCTGCACGACAGTTCGCGGGCGGGTCGGAGGGTTTGCCCTCCCTTCTTGATGCGTGTTTTGGGAGGGATGACCGATGGCGCAAGCCGCGAGCCAGGAGCGTCCGCTGACGCTCGACGATCTGACCGCCTATTTCGCCTCGGGCTCCAAGCCCAAGGAGGCTTTCCGGGTCGGCGCCGAGCACGAGAAGTTCGGCTTCTACCTCAAGGACCATACGCCCGTGCCCTATGAGGGCGACAAGGGCGTGCACGCCCTGCTCACCGGCCTGCAGCGTTTTGGCTGGAAGCCGGTGATGGAAGGCGAGGTGATCATCGGGCTGGAGCGCAACGGCGCCAATGTCAGCCTGGAGCCCGGCGGCCAGTTCGAGCTGAGCGGCGCGCCGCTGCTGACCATGCACGACATCTGCGAGGAGACCGGCCAGCACCTGGACGAGGTCAAGACCGTGGCCGACGAGCTTGGCCTGGGCTTTCTCGGCTTGGGCTTCTCGCCGCTATGGAAGCGCGAGCAGGTGCCGATCATGCCCAAGGGCCGCTACGTGATCATGCGCAACTACATGCCCAAGGTCGGCGGCCTGGGCCTGGACATGATGCTGCGCACCTGCACGGTGCAGGCCAATCTCGACTTCTCCAGCGAAGCCGACATGGTCGCCAAGTTCCGGATGAGCCTGGCCCTGCAGCCGATCGTCACCGCCCTGTTCGCCAATTCGCCGTTCACCGAGGGCAAGCCCAACGGCTTTCTCTCGGCCCGCGCCGATGTCTGGAACGACACCGACCCCGACCGCACCGGCCTGCTGGACTTCGTGTTCGAGGACGGGTTCGACTTCGAGCGCTACGCCCGCTACGCCCTGGACGTGCCGATGTATTTCGCCAAGCGCGGCGACCGCTATATCGACCTGGCCGGCCGCAGCTTCAGCGACTTCATCGACGGCAAGATCGGCGAACTTCCGGGCGAGCGCGCCTCGATCAAGGACTGGGCCGACCACACCACCACCCTGTTTCCCGAGGTGCGGCTGAAGACCTATCTGGAGATGCGCGGCGCCGATGCCGGACCTTGGAGCCGCCTCTGCGCTCTGCCAGCCCTATGGACCGGCGTGTTTTATGACGACGCGGCGCTGGCTGCGGCGTGGGACATTTGCAAGGACTGGACGGCCGAGGATCGCGCTGGCCTGCGTCGCGACGTGCCGAAACTAGGCCTGAAGGCTCAGGTCGCCGGCCGCTCTGCCCAAGACGTGGCCAAGGACTTCGTCGCTATCGCCCGGCAAGGGCTGAAGGCGCGCGCCCACGTCAACGGCGGCTTTCTGGATGAGACGATCTATCTGGGCGAACTTGAAGAGATCGCCGACAGCGGGATAACGCCCGCCGAGCGCCTGCTGGCGCTGTACCACGGCGCCTGGAAGGGCGACATCAATCGGGTGTTCGAGGATTTCGCCTACTAGGGGATTTTTCGAGCGAAGTGGTTCCGGTTCGCGTGAAGATAAATGCGTCAAAACAACAGATTAGAGCTCACGGCCTGACGCAGTCAGGTCGGGAAAAGCTCCAAGCGGACCTCGAAACGCTTGCGCCTCAAAAAAGGGCGCGCATCGCCGCGATGATCCCGACCCAGGCGGCCACGCTGGCGCCCAAGACGATCAGGCGCCCCCAGGCGATGGGCGGCAGGAGCGGCTGACGCACCGACGAACGCGGGGCGGCGTTAAGACGAGAGTCATAACCAGTGTAGGCCATGGCGTTCCTTCCCATGCCTCTCTCTGGAGGCCTCGCGCTTAAGCGCTGCCGTATTGCAGCGCCTAAATAGTTAACGAAGCCTTGGTAATTCGCGAAAAATCAGTGCGGCTCAGATTGATCCGGTTCCGTCGTACGGGCGGCTGACGACCGCGCGACCGTCGTCGTTCTTGATGTCGTCGCCCTTTCGCGCTTCGTCCTCGGGCATATCGACATTGGCCTGCCAATGCTCGGCCTGGCTGGCGCCGGAACCGCTGTCGGTATGGCGGACGACGTCATCGACATCGACATGAACATCGTCATCCAAGGCCGCGGTCTGGGCTGGGGTCTGGCCAGCGGACTTGAATTCCACGTGCTGTGGATAGAAGGCCAGGCGTCCGGCGATCTGGCTCACGGCCGGAAACGGGGTCTCGTAAGACCAGACGGCGTTCTCGATCAGCTGCCGGTCGCGGTAGATCGTGTAATAGGTCGCGTCCCCCTTATAGGGGCAATGGGTGACCTTGTCGGTCTTCTGCAGGAAGTCCATGGCCACGTCGGACCGAGGGAAATAGCGCACCACCGGATAGTCGGCTTCGGCCAGTCGCAGCACGTCTTCGCTGTCGGCGATCTCGTGACCTTCAAACAGCACCGCGACCCGGCCCGGCTCGCGCGAGCAGGTGATCGGATGATCCTGGTCTGGCGTTTTCATGGTGTTTCTCCCGTATCGCGCGAAGGCGGCGATATAGAGAACGCGCGGGGCCCTGAGGGGGGTCCAAAGCGGCAAGCCATTGCTTGTGAAACGCCGACTCCCGTGATCTTCTCCCCGCCGAATGGGGAGGGCGAGGGCGAAACGACCTGTTCGACGCCCCTGCCGCTTGAATATCTCAAGGTTAGTGAATGAATATCGTTGTCGCCATGGGCATCCTGGTCACGCTGGTGACCGGCATACCCGTGCTTATCCAGATCTTGCGAGGCCATCCGCGCGGGCTGATCATCTGTTTCATGGCCGAGATGTGGGAGCGTTTCTCCTACTACGGCATGCGCGGCCTGCTGATCTTCTACCTCACCCAGCATTTCCTGTTCGATTCGAAGACTGCCAGCGGCCATTACGGCTCCTACACGTCGCTGGTCTATATCGTGCCGCTGCTCGGCGGCTTCCTGGCCGACCGCTATCTGGGCACCCGCAAGGCCGTGGCGTTCGGCGCCATCCTGTTGGTGGCGGGCCACCTGACCATGGCGGTCGAGGGCCATCCGGCCACCCAGACCCTGACCTATGGCGGCCACGCCTACGAGTTCCAGGCCACGGGCCGGGGCGAGGAACGCGTCGCCAAGATGATGATCGCCGACAAGCCCTATGACGTGGCGGCCAATGACCAGGGCGACTTCGAGATCAAGAACCTGCCGGCCAATTCGATCATCCCCTCGGTGCTGCCCAAGGGGCAGTATCAGCTGGGCGTTGAAGACCGTGATCCGCTCTATCTGAACATCTTCTGGCTGGCCCTGTCGCTGATCATCGTCGGCGTGGGCTTCATGAAGGCCAATGTCGCCACCCTGGTGGGCCAGCTCTATCCCCAAGGCGATCCGCGTCGCGATCCCGGTTTCACCCTCTACTACTACGGCATCAACCTGGGCTCGTTCTGGGCGGCCATCCTCTGTGGTCTGCTGGGCGTCAATGTCGGCTGGAACGCGGGCTTCGGCATGGCCGGCATCGGCATGCTGGCCGGCTTCATCGTCTTCGTGCTGGGCAAGCCCCTGTTGTTGGGCAAGGGCGAGCCACCCGAACCCAAGACGCTCAAGGCGCCGGTCGTTGGCCCGATCAACCGCGAAGGCCTGATCTATGTCGGCGCGCTGGCCATGGTGGGGATCGTCTTCTTCGTGGTGCAGTATACGCCCGTCGTTGACTTCACGCTGGTGGCCGGGATGTTCGGTTCGCTGGGCTATATCCTGTGGTTCGCCTTCGTCAAATGCGAGAAGGTCGAACGCGAGCGGCTGCTGCTGGCCACCGTGCTGGTGCTGGGCGCGGTGGTGTTCTGGACCCTGTTCGAACAGGCCGGTTCGTCCCTGAACCTGTTCGCGGCCAGTAATGTCGATCTGGTGCTGCTGCACAAGCCGGTGACCTGGTTCAATGGGGCGGTGATCCTGGGCGCGCCCGAGCAACTGGCGGCGGCGGGGATCGATCCCAAGAGCGGCTTCTGGGTCAATACTTCGTTCAACGCCGCCCAGACCCAGGCGATCAACGCCGGCTGGATCCTGATCTTCGCGCCGGTGTTCGCCGCGATGTGGACCTTCCTCGGCTTCCGAGGCCGCAATCCGGGCCCGATGATCAAGTTTGGCCTATCGCTGATCCAGGTCGGGGCGGGCTTCCTGGTGCTGCTGATCGGCGCTCATTTCGCCGATGGCGCCTTCCGCATGCCGCTGGTCTTCTTGGTCATCATGTACATGCTGCACACCTCGGGCGAGATGTTCATGTCGCCGGTCGGTCTGTCTCAGATGACCAAGCTGTCGCCGCTGTCGATCGTCTCGTTCGTGATGGCCGTCTGGTACATGGCCCTGGCCATGGCCAACTGGCTGGCCAGCAAGATCGCCGGCATTGCCGCGACCGAAACCGTTGGCGGCCAGGTGCTGGACCCGGCGGCGGCCATGACCCAGTCGTTG
This sequence comes from Caulobacter sp. DWR2-3-1b2, assembly GCF_049896345.1. Lineage (NCBI taxonomy): Bacteria > Pseudomonadati > Pseudomonadota > Alphaproteobacteria > Caulobacterales > Caulobacteraceae > Caulobacter > Caulobacter sp. DWR2-3-1b2. The sequence goes on from NZ_JAFCUC010000001.1 coordinate 1,266,471, forward strand.
CTGGTGTTCAAGATCATCGGCCTGGTGTCGATCGGTATCGGGGTGCTGTTCCTGGTCCTGTCGCCGATCCTCAAGAAGTGGTCACACGGCTCGGACGACACCACGACCATGCCGGCGGCGGAGCCGGCGTCCACCACCGTCTGATAAGAAGGCCCCGGAGCGATCCGGGGCCTTCCTGCTCTCACGATCAGACCCTGCTGGGCTCGTTCTGGCCGGGCAGGCGCACGTGCAGTATGGCACATCACCTGCCCTGTGATTGTCGTGCATGTCCGGGCGAACTTCGTAGAAAATCCGGCAGCCACTGGCCAGGCGACAGCGCACACCCGGAAATGTCTCGCTCAATGGCCAGGTGACGGGCGTGTTCACGAGATTCGCGATGGCGCCCACGAGGACTTCCATGCGCTCGAGAGCCTGAGGCGTGGGGCCGGCAGAGGCAAAGAACCGATCTTTCGCGGCCTGGAGGTCTCGCCTGGCACGCGGCGTGAGTTCGAGGTCGCGCGGCAAGGCGAGATCAGCCCGTCTGGCGTAACACTTGAGCGCGCGCCTGGTCCAAGAGCTTCTGGAGATAGGTTAGGGCGCCGTCGCCCCGCAGCGAAAGACCTGCCTCCGAGTCCTGTCTCGATTGCTCCAGCACCTTGGCTATCTCCAAGTCCTCCAGCGAGGCTGTGGAGGTCGCGATGTCGTCGCTTTGAGCCATGGGGCGCTCCTGTGCTCTTACAATAACGCCTGTCATTTGGCCTGTCACCTAGCCTGTCACGCGCTCGGCCGCCACCCCTCCGGCGCCAGTTCGAAGCCCTCAAACCGAAACCCTGGCGCGACGGTGCAGCCGACGAGCGTCCACGCCCCCAGGCTGACGGCGGTCTGCCACCAGCCGACCGGCACGATGACCTGCGGACGACAGCCGGCCCGCAGGTCGGGGCCGAGCGTATAGGCCGTGAGGCCGACACCGTCGGGCGGCGACAGGGTCAGAGCGATCGGGGCGCCGGCGTAGTAGTGCCAGGTCTCGACCGCGTCGATGCGATGCCAGGCCGACAGCTCCTGCGCCTGCAGCAGATAGTAGATCGCCGTCGAGGCCGAGCGGCCGTCTGCCGGCGCTTCGTCCTCGAAGGTGCGCCTGTACCAGCCGCCCTCGGGGTGCGGCGCCAGGTCGAGCAGGCGGATGATCTCCTTGGCGCCCAGGTCGCCGGAAAGGCCGAGCGGCGGCGTGCTCATCCCTTGAAACCGTCCTTGGCGGCGCGGATTTCGCCGAACGCCTCGGCGGGCGACAGATGGGGGCGCAGCAGCGGCGCGCGCAGGAAAGGGTTGGTGGCCTTCTCCAGGCCGATGGTGGTCGGCACGGTGGCTTCGCCGCGCTCACGGGCGGCGAACACCTGGTCGGCCCGGATCTTGAGCGCCGGTTCGTCGTCCACCGACAGGGCGAAGCGGGCGTTGGACGCGGTATATTCGTGGGCGCAATAGACGGTGGTGTCGTCCGGCAGCGCGGTCAGCTTGGCCAGCGACCCCCACATCTGCTCGGCGGTGCCCTCGAAAAGTCGCCCGCAGCCGAGGGCGAACAGCGTGTCGCCAACAAAGGCGATGCGGTCCGCCGCATCGTAATAGGCGATATGCCCCAGGGTGTGGCCGCCGGTGTCGATCACCGATAGGGTCGTCTCGCCAAGAGCGACCGTGTCGCCCTGGCCCACCGGCCGGTCCAGCGGCGCGATGCGGGTCACTTCCTGTGGTCCGACGATCGTCGCCCCGGTCGCTGCCTGGATCGCCGCGTTGCCGCCGGCGTGGTCCGGGTGCCAGTGGGTGTTGAGGATCAGGTCCAGGCTCCAGCCCAGGGTTTTCAGCGCCGCCAGTATGGCGTCGGCGTCGGGCGTATCGATGGTCGCGACCTTGCCGGTGGCGTCATCGCGCACCAGAAAGCCGTAATTGTCCGACAGGCAGGGGAACTGGTGGACGGTCAGCGACATGCTTCGGCTCTCCTGGGGGCGACGGAACGGTGACGCGCGGTGTTCGCCCGCCTACATAGATGAGGCCGCCTGCCAGGAGACTCAATGCGTCGCGACGTCCTCGATCTTAGAGCCTTCTACGCCACCCCCCTCGGTCGGTCGGCGCGCGAGATGCTGGGGCGCAAGGTCGAGGAGGCCTGGGGCGATGCGCGGGGCCTGGACGTGCTGGGCCTGGGCTACGCCACGCCCTTCCTCGACACCGCCCGCGCCAAGGCCCGGCGCGTGGTGGCGGCCATGCCGGCGACGCAGGGCGTCGAGGTCTGGCCCCGCGGCGAACCCAACCAGGCCACCTTGGTCGAGGAGACAGCCCTGCCGTTTCCCAACGCCATGTTCGACCGCATCCTGGCCGTTCATGCCCTGGAGGAGGCCGCCGACCCGGCCGCCGTCCTGCGCGAAATCTGGCGGGTCATGGCCCCCTCGGGCCGACTGATCGTCGCCGTGGCCTCGCGCGACGGGCTGTGGGCCGGGGCGGAGAGCACGCCGTTCGGGCACGGCCGGCCGTTCAGCCGCCACCAACTGGAAAACCTGCTGCGCGAAGCCGACCTGGAGCCCGCCGGCTGGACGCGGGCGCTCTATGTGCCGCCGACGGCGGTGATGTCGCGCTGGGCCGAGGGGTTCGAGCAGGTTGGCGCCCGCCTGTGGCCGCGCTTCGCCGGCCTGATCCTGATGGAGGCGGTCAAGCAGACCTTCGCGGTCAAGCCGCGCGGCAGCCGCCAGCGTGTGCGGGTCTTCGCGCCCGGCGTGCTGGCCCCGTCACCCACCGGTCCGGCGCCTGTTCGGAAGGCGCCGGGCAATCTAAATGCCGCAAGGCCCTTGGAGCCTTCGATTTCCGGGCCTAGCCTTGAGTCGCAAACACCGTCGCCAGCGAGAGCCGCGCCATGAAGATGATCGTCGCCATTATCAAGCCCAGCCGTCTGGACGCCGTGCTTGAAGCGGTCACCGAGGCGGGCGCGTCGGGCCTGACGGTCACCGAGGTGCGTGGCTATGGCCGACAGAAGGGCAAGACCGAGGTGTATCGCGGCGCCGAATACGAGGTGAAGCTGCTGCCGAAGGTCAAGCTGGAGATCGCCGTGCCCACCGATGTGGTCGAGTCGGTGGTCGAGGCCCTGCAGCGGACCGCCAACACCGGCAAGATCGGCGACGGCAAGGTGTTCGTCATGGACCTGGAACAGGCCCTGCGCATCCGCACCGGCGAACGCGACGCCGCAGCGATCGCCGGCTAGCCTCGCCAACAAAAAATGACGGCCAGCGGCCGGGCAAGCGCAGCCATAACGCCGGTCGATGCGTTGGGAGCGTTCACGTCAAAGGGGCGACATGGCCGACGACGCATCTCTGCCGAACCCCGCCACGTTGCTGCAGCCGGGTTCGACCTGTTGGCGGCTCGAGACCGCCGAACGGCTGGCGCTGTTCATCGACAATGATGAGGCGTTCGACGCCCTGAAGACCGTCCTTTTATCGGCCCGCAAGTCGATCTGGATCCTGGCCTGGGTGTTCGATCCCTTGACGCGCCTTGACCCTGACCGGGTTAAGAAGAGCCGCGACCCGGAGCGCGTCGATCGCATCGGCCTGCTGCTGCGTCGCCAGGCGGCGCTGAATCCGGTGCTGGACGTCCGTATCCTGGTCTGGGACATGCCATTTCCGATCGCGGCCTCGCAGCTGTTCGGACCCCACCGGGGTAAGGTGTTCTTCGCCGGCTCGCGGGTGAAGTATCACCTGGACAACACCCTGCCGGCCAGCGCCTGCCACCACCAGAAGGTTGTCGTGGTCGACGGCACAGTGGCCCTCGTCAGCGGCGGGGACATCGGCATCGATCGCTGGGACACCACCCGGCACCTCGACAACGACCCTCGTCGGCGTCTGCCGACCGGCCATCACTATCCGGCCCGGCACGAGGTGGCGGCGATGGTCGAGGGCAAGGCCGCCGAGGCGCTCGGCGACCTGTTCATCGAGCGCTGGCGCAAATCCACGGGCGAGATGATCGAGCGGTCCGACAAGCCCGCCGAGAGCCCGTGGCCCGACGATCTGTTGCCCGACCTGCGCAAGGTCGGCCTGGGCATCTGCCGCACCCAGCCCGCCTGGAAGGGCGATCCCGAGATCAATGAAACGATGTTGATGCACCTGGCCAGCATCAAGTCGGCCAAGCGGCTGATCTATCTGGAGAACCAGTACATCACCTCGCCGATCATCGTCGAAGCCCTGGCCGAGCGCCTGGCCGAGGCGGGCGGTCCCGAGGTGGTCACCATCGGTCCGGCCCACAGTCCAAGCTATTTCGACCAGATGACCATGGACAGCGCCCGCACGGCGGCGATCAACCGCCTGCGCGAAATCGACGTTCACGGCCGGTTCTCGGCCTTCAGCGCCAAGACGCCCAAGGGCGCGGCGATCATCGTCCACTCCAAGGTGGCGATCATGGACGACAAGATGCTGCGGCTCGGTTCGGCCAATCTGAACAACCGCTCGATCGGTCTCGACACGGAATGCGACATCGCCTTCGAAGGTCGGGACGACGCCAGCCGGGCGGCCGTGCGCGCCTTTCTAGGAAGGCTGATCGGCCACTTCATCGATCACGAGACCGAGCATGTGCTCGAAACCTATGATCGCGAAGGCAGCCTGGCGGTGACCATCAACCTGCTCGATCGCCGGGGCGGCCAGCCGCGTCGCCTGGCGCCGGTGCCGGTCCGCGAGCTGACCGGCGTTCAGAAGTTCATCGCCGACTGGAGCCTGGGGGACGCCATCACCCCGGACGACGCCTGGCGTCCTTGGGGCCGCCGCAAGCGGCTCAAGCGCGATCTGCATCGCCTGATGAACCACGAGGGCTTGAAGCTGACATTGCCGGGTCACCTGCAACGGGACTGATCTCCAGATCGACGACCAACGGCAAATGGTCCGACGCCACCCGGGCCAGGGCGCCGTACGGCGAACGTATGCCGACCGTCTTCAGACCCTTGGTCAGAAAGACGTGGTCGATCCGCATGAACGGGAACTTGGAGGGGAAGGTCGCGGTCGGCGTCTTGTCCCAGCCAGCGCTCCGGGTCTGGGCGTCGCGCAGCACCGCCTTCAGCATCCGGTAGGTGGCCGAATAGGGCGAGGCGTTGAAGTCGCCCAGCAGGATGCCGGGCGCCGTCCAGGCCTCGTGCGTCATCCACTTATCGCCGAGTAACGCTGCGGCCTGGCGCTTTTGTTCCTGGGGCACCAGGCCAAGGTGGGTGTTGATGATCTGCACCGGAACGCCGCCGACCTCGACGGTGACCCATAGCGCGCCACGCGGCTCCAGGCCGGGGATACGCGTGTAGAGCGGCAGCCCCTCGGCCTTGACCTTCCTTTCGGGCAGGGCGGTCAGGATGGCGTCGCCGTACAGCTCCTCTTCCACCGCCATGGCGGGATGGAAGTGCGACTTCATCTTCAGCAGTTCAGCCAGGCGGTGGGCTTGGTCCACGCCCTTGGTTCGAGCGCGGCGGACGTCCAGTTCCTGCAGCGCCACCACGTCGGGTTTTTCGGCGGCGATGACCTCGGCCACGCGTTCGACGTCGAGCCGGCGGTCCGTGCCCACGCAGCGGTGGACATTGTAGGTCATGAGGCGAAGTTTCATCCGTCGAAGAGATCGCCTGAGGCCGCTGGAGGTTCCGCCGCGAGCGGGGATGGGTTGCGACTGAGCATGAACAGGCAGCTCTCGGCGCGCCAATTCTCCAGGGCCCTGGTCGGGTCGATCTGCCGAGCGGGCCCTTGGCCAGCGAAGGCGGCGCAGGTGTCGATGCGGACTTCGAGGTCTTCGGTCAGGGCCAGGAAGTCGGCCAGGGTGCACAGGTGGATGTTCGGCGTCGCCCACCAGGGCAGGGGCAGGGCCTCGGTCTCGGGCATGCGGCCGCGATGCAGCAGCGACCAGCGCACCTTCCAGTGACCGAAATTGGGGAACGACACCACCGCGCGGTCGGCGATGCGCAGCAACTCGGCCAGCACATGGCGCGGCCGGCGCGTTGCCTGCAGGGTCTGGGACAGCACCGCATAGTCGAACGAGCGGTCGGGGAAGTGGTCGAGATCCAGGTCAGCGTCGCCCTGCACCACCGACAAGCCGCGCGACATGCAGGCGGCCACGCCGGCAGCGCTGATCTCCAGACCCCGGCCATCGACCTGCTTTTCGCGGGTCAGCAGATCCAGCAGCACGCCCTCGCCACACCCGACGTCCAGCACCCGCGATCCCGGCCGAACCAGGCGCAGGATCTCCTTGAAGTCTTCCCGGATCATAGTCCTCCCCCTATGGGGGAGGTGTCGGCGAAGCCGACGGAGGGGGGAGTGCTCAAGCGCCCGACGACTGCCCCCACCGGCGCTTCGCGCCGCCTCCCCCACAGGGGGAGGGCCTTGGTCATGCGAACCCTCACAGCCCCCGCTCCCGGTCCACCGAACTCATGAACCCCTGCAGGGCCGCGTCCATCACCGGCTCATCCAGCAGGAAGGCGTCGTGGCCCTTGTCGCTCTCGATCTCGACGAAGGCCGCGCGGCAGCCGGCGGCGGTCAGGGCGCGGACGATGTGGCGGTTCTCGGCGGTCGGATAGAGCCAGTCGCTGGTGAAGGACAGCACGCAGAACCGCACGTGGCGAGCGCCGGCGAAGGCCTGGGCCAGCACCCCGCCATGGCCGGCCGCCAGGTCGAAATAGTCCATGGCCCGGGTGATGTAGAGGTAGGAATTGGCGTCGAAGCGATCGACGAAGCTGGCGCCCTGGTGGCGCAGATAGCTCTCCACCTGGAAATCGGCGTCGAAGCCCCAGGACAGGCCGTCGCGCTGCAACTCGCGGCCAAACTTCCGCTGCAGGGCCGGCTCGGACAGATAGGTGATGTGGGCGGCCATCCGCGCGACGGCCAGGCCCTTCTCGGGCCGCGACTTGCCCTTGGCGTAGGCGCCGGCTTTCCAATCAGGGTCGGCCATGATCGCCTGGCGACCCACCTCGTGGAAGGCGATGTTCTGGGCCGAGTGGCGTGACGCCGAGGCCACGATCACGGCGCTGAACAGGCGCTCTGGATAGTCGGCGGCCCATTGCTGGACCTGCATGCCGCCCATCGAGCCGCCGACGACGGCCAACAGGCTTTCGACACCCAAGGCGTCGATCAGCATGGCCTGGGCCCGCACCATGTCGGCGATGGTGATCACCGGGAAGGTCAGGCCGTAGACCTCGGCCGTGGCGGGGTTGACCGAGGCGGGCCCGGTCGAGCCCATGCAGCCGCCGATGACGTTCGAGCAGATGACGAAGTGCCGGGCCGGATCGATGGGTTTGCCCGGACCGATCAGCCGCGTCCACCAGCCGGGCTTGCCGGTGGTGGGATGGGTCCCCGCGACGTGCTGGTCCAGCGTCAGGGCGTGGCAGATCAGGATGGCGTTCGTGCCGTCCGCGTTCAGCGTCCCCCAGGTGCGATAGGCGACCTCGAGATTTTCCAGCTTGGCGCCGGAGTCGAGACGCAGGGGCTGGTTGGACGGGAACCGCCAGGTTCCGCCCTCGGACAGCACAGCCCCGGCGAAATCGAGATTTGCCATGCCGCCTTGGACCGCTTGGCGCCCCCTGTGTCAACTGGGCTCGCAACCGCGCTTCCGATGCGCGGCGGCGAAGGCTATGGAGGGTCATGGACCGACTGATCCTCATGCGCCACGGCAAGGCCGAGCAGCACGCCGCCTCGGGTGGTGATTTCGAACGCGCCCTGGCCCCCCGCGGGCAGAGCGACGCCGCCCTGATGGGCAAGGTGCTGGCCAAGGCCGGACTAGCGCCGGATCTGGCGCTGGTGTCCTCGGCCCGCCGCACGCGCGAAACCTGGGACGCCGCCGGCCCGGCCTTTCCCAAGGCCAGGGCCGAGCCCCGCCGCGACCTCTATCACGCCGAGGCTCAGGACGTGCTGGCGGCGATTCGCGAGGGGGCGCCCGACAGCGGAACCGTCATGGTCGTCGGCCACAATCCTGGCCTGCACGAACTGGCGCTGCGAATGGCGATGGGCGCAGCGGCCGATCCGGCTCTGCTGGCCAAGCTGCGCGGCAAGTTCCCGACCTCGACGGTCGCGGTGTTTTCGATCGACACGGATGGAGCCCCGACCTTGAGCCACCTGTTCTATGCTTCGGAAAATGGCGGACAAGGCGGCGAATGAGCACGATCTACAAGCTGCTGTCGGCCGATAGCTGGGCCGCCGCGCGCGCGGCCGGCGCATTCGAGGGCTCGGCCGTCGATCTGGCCGACGGCTTCATCCACTTCTCGTCGGGCGAGCAAGCCCAGGAAACCGCCGCCAAATGGTTCGCGGGTCAGGATGACCTGCTGCTGCTCACGGTCGAGATCGACGACGCCGACCCGGCCCTGAGGTGGGAGGCCTCGCGCGGCGGGGCGCTGTTTCCCCACCTCTATCGCCCGCTGCGGACCGATGAGGTCACCGCCGAGCGGCCGCTGGCCCTCGACGCCGTTGGCGCGCCGATCATCGGCGAGCTCTCCGCATGAGCCTGCACGACATCGCCGCGCGCGCCCTGCATGGGCTCGATCCCGAGGACGCCCACGGCTGGGCGATCAAGGGCCTGAAGATGGGTCTGGGTCCGCGCCAGTCGGACGTGGACGACCCGATCCTGTCGCTGACCGTCGCCGGCCTGCCGCTGTCCAACTGCGTGGGTTTGGCCGCGGGCTTCGACAAGAACGCCGAGGTCCCGGCCGCGATGTCGAGAGCCGGCTTCGGCTTCGTCGAATGCGGCACGGTCACGCCCCTGGCCCAGGCTGGCAATCCGCGCCCGCGGCTCTTTCGCCTGACGCAGGACCAGGCGGTGATCAACCGCATGGGCTTCAATAACGAAGGCCTGGAGCCGTTCGCCGCCCGCCTGTCGACGCTGAAGGCGCAGCGGACGCGCGGTATCGTCGGGGCCAATATCGGGGCCAACAAGGACGCGACCGACCGCATCGCCGACTATGTCACCGGCCTGACCCGCCTGTGGGGTTTGTCGGACTATTTCACCGTCAACATCTCGTCGCCCAACACGCCCGGCCTGCGGGCTCTGCAGACCAAGGCGGCGCTCCAGGACCTGTTGGGCAAGCTGGCCGAGGCGCGCGGCCTGCTGAAGGCGGCAGGGACGGTGGACTATCCGATCTTCCTGAAGGTCGCGCCCGACCTGGAGGACGGCGAGGTCGAGGCCATTGTCGAGACGGTGAAGGCCAATGGCCTGAACGGAATCATCGTCAGCAACACCACCATCGCCCGCCCCGGCGGTCTGAGGTCGCCGCACGCCACCGAAAGCGGCGGCCTGTCGGGACAGCCCCTGCTGGCCGCCTCCAACGCCATGATCGCCCGCTTCCACGCCGTCAACAGCGGTCACCTGGCGCTGATCGGGGCCGGCGGAGTCGCCAGCGGCGCCGACGCCCTGGCCAAGATCAAGGCCGGGGCCTGCGCGATACAGCTCTATTCGGCCCTGGTCTATGGCGGCCCGGGACTGGTCAGCCGCATCAAGCGCGACCTGGCCGCCCGGCTCCGGGCCGAGGGCTTCGCCTCGGTCACCGACGCGATCGGGACTGCATGACCCCCGACGCCGCCCTGACGTGGCTACGTCGCTTCGGACCCCTGGCGGCCCTTCTGGTCCTGCTGGCCCTTGCCCTGGGCACGGGCCTGGCCGGCAGGCTGTCGCTAGAGACCCTGCAGGCCCAAGGTACGGCGCTGCAGGCCTACGCCCACGCCAATCCGCTGAAGTGTGCGGCGATCTATATCCTCATCTATGTCGCCACCGTCTCGATCTCGCTTCCGGGCGCGCTGATCCTCTCGCTGACCGGCGGCTTTCTGTTCGGGCCGATCGGCGGCGGCTGCGTGGCGGTGACCGGCGCCACCGGCGGTTCGACCGTGGTCTATCTGGTCTGTCGCACGGCTTTCGGCGACTTCCTGCGCCGTAAGCCCGGGGCTCTGCTGGCGCGGGTCGAGGAAGGGTTCAAGGCCGACGCCTTCTCCTACCTGTTGACCCTGCGGCTGATCCCGGCCTTTCCGCTGCTGCTGGTCAATGTCGCCTCCGGGCTGATGAACATCCCCCTGCGCACCTATCTGCTGGCCTCGTTCCTGGGCATGATTCCCAGCTCGTTCGTCTATGCTGGGATCGGCGCGGGCCTGGGCCACTTCTTCGCGAGCGGCGAGCCGGTGACGATGCACAGCCTGTTCTCGCCGCGCATCTATCTGCCGATCTTGGCCATGGGCGCCCTGGCCTTGTTGCCGCCGCTCTGGCGCTATTGGCGTAACCGGCGCGTTGCCGAAGCCTCAGACGTGAAGTAACCCAGACAGATGGCCGAGCCGGTCACGTCGTCAGAGACCGAACCGCCCTCGTCAGGGGGAAAGCCAGGGCGTCGCTTCCCGTGGCCCGGCGGCCTGTCGGCGCGCCTGCTGCTGCTGACCGCCCTGTTCGTGGCGATCGCCGGCGCCTTCATCCTGCCACCGGCCCTGGCCGACTTCGAGAAGCAGTGGCTGCTGGATCGGGTCCGCGCCGCCGAGCTGGCCTCGACCATCGCCGACGCCGACCCCGAGCGCCGGATCACCGACAAGGTCTCCCAGCAATTGCTGGACCAGGCTGGTGTGGTGATCGTCGCCCTAGAGGTCGATGGCGCCCGCCGCCTGGTCCTGCCCACCGAGCCGCGCGGCCTCAAGATCAAGCCGCCCTATCTCGTGGACCTGCGCCGCCAGAACTCCGGCTCGTGGCTCGCCGCCCCGTTCTTCACCTTGAAGAGCGCGCCGGGCAGCATGGTGCGGGTGATGGCCGAGCCGCGTTTCCGCCAGGAAGCCGAGTTCGTCGAGATCGTGCTGCCCGACGGCCCGCTGAAGGCCCAGCTGATCGGCTATTTCGGCCGGCTGGCGGCGGTGACCCTGTTCGTCGCCTTGCTGGCGGGAGGGCTGATCTATCTATCGTTGAACTTCCTGCTGGTGCGCCCGATGCAGCGCATCACCCAGGCCATGGAGCGGTTTCGCGCCGACCCCGAGGACGCCCGCGCCCGCGTCGTGGTCTCGCGCCGCCGCGACGAGATCGGCCGCGCCGAGCGCGAGCTCGACCTGATGCAGACCGACCTGATCACCGCCCTGCAGGCCAAGGCCCGCCTGGCCGCCCTGGGCGAGGCGGTGGCCAAGATCAATCACGACCTGCGCAACATGCTGACCAGCGCCCAGATGGCGTCGGACCGCCTGGCCGCGCTCGGCGATCCCAAGGTCGCCCAGGCCTTGCCGCGTCTCGAACGCGCCCTCGACCGCGCCATCACCCTGGCCACCGATGTCATGGCCTATGGCAAGTCCAAGGAGCCCGCGCCGCTGGCCCGACCGCTGCCGCTCCGCGCCGCCCTCGACATGGCCGCCGAGGACTCGGGCCTGCTGCCGACCGGGGTGGCTTTGGAGACCGTCATCGAGACCCGCGAGCAGGTGCTGGCCGATCCCGATCAATTGCATCGCATCCTGACCAACCTGCTGCGCAACGCTCGCGAGGCCATCGAGGGCTCCCCCGATCGCGGGGGCAAGGGCAAGGTCTTTGTCGAATTGCGCCGCGTCGACGGCATGAGCGTGCTGCGCCTGTCGGACGATGGTCCGGGCGTGCCGGAAAGGGCTCGCAACAACCTCTTCCAGCCGTTCGTCGGCTCGGTGCGGCGGGGCGGCACGGGCCTGGGCCTGGCGATCGCTCGTGAGCTGGCCCAAGGCCATGGCGGCGATCTGGCGCTCGTCGAGACAGGACCGGGCGGCTCGGTGTTCGACCTGACCTTGGCAGGCGTGCTCGAGCCGGCGCTGGCCCCGGCGAAGCCCAAGGCGAACTCCAAACCCTAGAGCATTTTTCTTCACGCGAACCGGAACCACTTCGCTCGAAAAATGCTCTAGGCAAGCCTCGAAGAACGCAGAGCGCCCCTACAGCCCCCCCTACAGCCCCTTGGCCACGCCCTCGCGCCGAGGATCCGCCCCGCCTTCCAGCACGCCACCCGGCCGGACGATCACGCCATGCAGGCCGGAGGTCTCGTTCTGGCCGGTACGGATGGCCACGCCCCGCGCCTGCAGAGCCGCCGTCATCTCCGGCCCGAACTTCTCGACATCGGCCGAGAAGCTGTCGCCGCGCGCCACGATATTGGGCAGGTTGATCGCCTGCTGCATGGACAGGCCCCAGTCGAACACCCCGACCATGGCCTTGAGATTATAGGACAGGATCGCCGAGCCGCCTGGCGAACCCAGGGCCGCCAGGAACTTGCCGTCCTTGTCGAGCACGATGACCGGAACCATCGACGAGCGCGGCCGCTTGCCGCCGGCCACGGCGTTGGCCCCGGGGGCGCCGTCGGGGTCCTTCGGGTCGAAGTTGAAGTCGGTCAGCTGGTTGTTGAGGAAGAAGCCGCCGACCATCCGGCCAGAGCCGAAGACGCTCTCGACCGTGGTGGTCATTGACACCACATTGCCCTGCGGATCGACGATGACCATGTGGGTCGTGCCGGCCGGCTCACGCGTCGAGTCCGCGCCCACGACCGGGGCGCCCCTGGGCAGGCCAAAGGTGGGCGCCGGACCCGCGCTCGTGCCGATCAGCTTCGCGCGCTCCGCCACATAGGCGGGGTCCAGCAGGCCTTCGACCGGAACCTTCACGAAGGACGGATCGCCGATATAGCGGTCGCGGTCGGCGTACATCACCCGTTCGGCCTCGGCCATCTGCGTCCAGGCTGTCGGATCGGTCGGCCCACGCGTGGCGATGTCGGTGTGTTCCAGCATCATCAAGGCCTGCAGCAGCGACGCGCCGCTCGACGACGGGTTGGGCACGCAGACCGTATAGACCTTCCACGGCCGGCACAGGGCGTCGGCCGAGCGCGGCCTGTAGGCCTTCAGATCGGCCAGTGTCATGCTCGACGACAGCTCACCCTGATGCAGTCGATCGACGATCGCCTGGGCCAGCGGGCCGTCATAGAGCGCGCTGGGCCCCTTGGCGGCCAGGCTGCGCAGGGTGACGGCGTAGGCCGGGTTCTTCAGCGTGTCGCCGGCCTGGTAGCGCTGGCCGTTCGGCTTGGTGAAATAGGTGATGACATCGGGCGCGACGTTCTCCGGAATGCGCGGGCTGTTGATCATCCCGGCCAGGCGTGGACTGACGGTAAAGCCGCCATCGGCCAGGGCCTCGGCGTCCTTGAACAGCGTGCCCCAGGCCGCCTTGCCGTGCTCCTTCTGGGCCTGGGCCAGCATGGCCACAGCCCCCGGCACGCCCGTCGAGCGGCCGGAAAGCAGGGCGGTGACGAAGTCCAGCGGCTTGCCGTCCGGTCCCATGAAAAGCTGCGGCGTGGCCGCCCGCGGAGCCTTCTCACGACCGTCATAGGCGGTCACCTTGCCGGTCTTGGCGTCGTAGAACACCATGAACGATCCGCCGCCCAGGCCCGAGCTTTGCGGCTCGACCAGACCGAGCACCGATTGCACCGCCACCGCCGCATCCACGGCCGACCCGCCATCGCGCAGCACCCGCAGCCCCGCCGCGACCGCCAGCGGATTGGCGGCGGCGACCATGCCCCGCGGCGAATAGACGGGCGTCGCGGCGATCGGCGTCGCGGCCATCGCCGGTTCCGGCGTCACGGCCGCCAGGGGCGCGCAACCGGCGAGCAAGGCGAGAACCAGGGGGGCGATCAAGCGCATGGGCGGACTTCCGTCGAAAGGTCGGTAAGCGAATGGCGCCCGCACCAGCGCGGATCCACGCGCGGCCAAGGTCGTCCAGGTCTTTCAAAAGGGGAGCGCGGCCTTGCGGGTCAAGCCCCCGCCCTGGTTCTCCACAAACTTCCCCCCATCTGCATGAAAACCCGCTTGCGCCCCACCGGTGAACGGGCTATCTCCCCCGCCTCGCCGAAAGGCAATGCGCGCCCGTAGCTCAGCTGGATAGAGCATCAGACTACGAATCTGAGGGTCGGACGTTCGAATCGTTCCGGGCGCGCCATTTTCTCCGAACAATCTCAATGGGTTGTGAGCTTCGCTGTCACGGAGCAGCGGCGGCGTTTGGCTGTAACAGCTGTAACGACGCTGGGGTTGCCGGTGGATTTTCTGACTTGGTTGGCACAAAGCGGCTCCAAAACAATGGCTTATCGGAATTCCGGTAGTCTAATACCCATCGCCCCTAGCGTGAACCTTTGGCCCATTGGCGGTGGCCGATGGATTTGATGCGGTCTGGCTCTGCCATCAATTTGTTCCAGGCCTCGCAGATGGCTTGGACGATGGCGTCGTCGTCGTCGAACACCCGGTTGGAGAGGAAGCGCTGTCGCAGGTGCTGCCAGACGTTCTCGGCGGGATTGAGCTCGGGTGAGCGTGGCGGCAGGGGCAACGGGGTGAGGTTGTCGGGCGGTCTGAGCTTTTGGGTGGTGTGCCATCCGGCCTGGTCGAGGACGACCACGCCATGGGCTCCCGCAGCGCCCAGTCCCGCAGCGTCTGCCGGTCCATGCCGGCCAACTCAGCCGCTTCGGCTCGACTGCGGCCTTCATAAACCGCCGCCAGCGCCAGCAGTCGCCGCGCCTGATCGGCATTCTTGGCGCGGGCCGCCAGACGACGGGTCTGGGCGGCGTCATAATCGTCTCGAAGCTTGATCGCCGACATCCACAACCTCCCTTGCAACCACGAGAGTGAATCACCGTTCGGCCAGTCACGGAGTCCTGTCGGAGTCAGAGCTAGGGGCTTTTGGTATTGGCCAACTGTCCGAATTTCCGGCGCCACCTCACAAGAGAGCTACTTCTGAACATGGCGGCTGATGATCGTCCTTACAAAAACACCGTCGCCGTCCTCGCCACGATGCACGGGAAAGAGCGCGCAATCGGTCCTGTGCTCGAAACAGGAAATCGCAAGTCTCCCCTGCGAATGGTGCGGCGAGCGGTCCCATGTCATTCGCGCAGAGGTGTTGACCCGCCAAGCCTGCCACTATCGACAAGAGCGTCCCGCGACGAGCGCCACGACCGCAGATCCTGGCCGCTGTGAGAGCTGCAGGCCGCTGCCGCCGTTTGGCCGATCAGGCGCAATCAGGGCGCGACGGGGATCATCACTTCGTTGCGCCGCAAGAACCAGGGGGTCCACGGGGGATCATACTGGGCCAGCGACGCCGGGCCGACAGCGCGGAGGTGGTGTGTTCCAGTAATCTTTTCGAGCTCGGAGGTTTTGGCGGCCACATCGTCCTTCCGCGCCAGGCCAGAGAATCGGAGAACCGCAAAGCGGGCGGGCGCAAGAACGCGCAGGTGCACCTTAGGGTCGTTAGGTTCGGGAAGCGTCGCTAAGGAATAGGCGCTCGGCATCGTGAAGCGCACGACCCATTCGTTTGCACTCTGGGTCTGGGTGACCGGCGCGGTCATGGCGATCTTCTCGCTCATCGACGACTGGGCCACCGGCGCCGTCATGGCGATGCTCTGGCGGCGTTTGTTGCCACCAAATATATAGCCGGCGAGCAGGCGAAAGCCTTTGCCGGCCGCTGCTTTCTGGTCCCCGCCGACGGTCACCTCAGCAACCACCAGGGCCGGATAGTCGCGGACTTCGAAAGCGCCCTCGCGGAGGACGGCCTTAAAGGGTGGTTCTTCGACGGCCATCGCAACGGTTCCGATGAGGGTGACGCCCAGTACTGCGCCCAATACTCTCCGTCTCATAATCATCCTACTCTCTTGCGACCCGTCAGCACGCCGCCGGCTCTTTGGTGGCGTGCTCCGGTGCGGTGTACGGCGGCCGATTGCGATTGAGTCGAAGGCCATGCAAGTTCTAGCGGGTGCAATTCAAGCCGCCAGAGCCCGCATCCGACGAGTTCTATTCGTGCTCCCCGTCGGGCCTACGTGCCGATTGAAATGCAAACAACGCTGGCTTCTTTTCTGCGGCTGTGTAGGTCGCAACAGTTATGGCCGCAGCTGCTATTAGAGCTATGTGTCCAATCATACTTACGGCGAAGAACGTATAGCTACCAATAGCAATAGAAAAGGCCGAAACCCACATCCAAGCCAGAATCTGCAGTATCATATGTCTAGTGGGCACGTCCGGGATATGACGCAGCGGGCTGACATTATGGTCGAATACGTAACTCCAAATGTGAACTACAAACTTTTTCATGAGACTTTTCCTTCTGATTGTTGCGGTCTTGCTTTTGCTGTTGAGAATATCTGTCTAATCGGCTCGGTTGCATCACACTTGAGCGATCCTTCCATCTTCACAAGCCCGCCACGCCGTAACTGCGGGCCCGATGGCGGCTAGCGCTCGCAGCACTCGGACGCCGGGCTTCGGTCGTAGGCCGGCGCAGGCGCCGCCGGCCCAGATCTCTACGGTACTGGGCACGAGGGCGCGCAGTTCAGAGAGGCCAGCGACCGCCTGAGTCACCGGGATCATCGACGAGAACGACAGCGCCAGGATGTCGACCTCGTGCGCCCTGGCGGCAGCAGCAATTTCGGGGATCGGTGTCTGCACGCCCAAGGAAATGCCGAGGCAGCCTTCGAGCGTGAACATCGCCTCGGCCATCAGCAGGCCGAGAGCATGCGGTTCTTGCGGAAAGGTGCTGAACAAAACCCGCGGGCGACGACGCGGCACGCCTGCGCCCTGGGCTGCATTGATGGCGCTGCGCAGGACGGTCGTGAACTGCTCGGTGAACAGGTGTTCCTGATGGATCTCAAGCTCGCCCCGCGACCACGCGACCCCGACCGCCTCTGCTAGCCCAGGCCCGATTTCGGCTGCGAACGCGCCCAAGCCGGCCCGCATGACCATGGCGTTCAAAACCTCCCGCAGCCCGGCCGCGTCATAAGCCTCCAGAAGCTTCAGAACCTGCTGGCCCTCGCCCCCGACGGACCGCGGCGCCTGGGAGTCGATCTGCCGTAGCAGGGCGAAAAGGTCCTCGTCCGGGCGGCCGACCACTCTCCCGGGACGATGGCCCGCAGCCACCAAACGGCGGAGCAGGCGGAGGGTGGCCACCTGATCGGCTGGGTACAGCCGTTCGTCATTGTGGTCCCTCAACGGTTTGGGGAAACCGTAGCGTCGCTCCCAGACGCGCAGCGTGTCTTTGGGCAAGCCGCAGTCGCGCTCGACCGCCGCGATGCTCATCAGGCGCGAGCTGTCGGGTGCATCTATATTTGTCATGGACAACTATCAGTTATTTTCTGGACAATCGGGCTTCAAGGCGTATTTGTCCAGGACAAATACGCGGAGCCCGCCATGAACATGATCACCACCGCGCTGATGCCAGATGTGCAGTCCAGCGAGGATTCTCGAAACATCGTCATACAGCGGGTGGGCGTGAAATCGGTTACCTATCCGATGCTCATCGCCACGCACGACGGCGTCCAGCCTTCGGTTGCGGTCATCGACATGTACGTGTCCCTGCCGGCCCACGCCAAGGGAACCCACATGTCGCGGTTCCTGGAGGTGCTGGAGGATTTCAAGGCGCCCCTTTCCGCGGAAACCCTATTAAGCCTGATGGCGACCATGCTGACGCGCCTCGGCGCCGAGAGCGGCGTCATCGAGATGCGGATGCCCTACTTTGTCCGCAAGACCGCGCCCGTTTCGGGGATCAAGAGCTTGCTCGACCACCAGCTGACGCTCCGCGCCGAACATGCCAACGGCCAACTGTCGATCACTCAGCAGATCCTGACCCCGGTCACCAGCCTCTGTCCGTGCTCGAAAGAGATCTCGCTCTACGGCGCCCATAACCAGCGCTCGCACATCACCATTGCCGCGACGCTGGCGCAGGGCGCCGTGTTGCCGTTGCAGGACCTCATCGATATCGCTGAGGCGAGCGCGTCCTGCCAGCTCTGGGGGCTTCTGAAGCGACCAGACGAAAAGTATGTGACCGAGCGCGCTTACGAGAACCCGAAGTTCGTGGAAGATCTCGTGCGCGATATCGCTGTGTCGCTGTCCGCCGATCCCCGCGTGGCCCGCTATGAGGTCTCCTCAGAAAACTTCGAGTCCATTCACAATCACTCAGCGTTCGCATGGCTGTCAGGCCCCCAGTAGCCGTGGCCGACCCGCGTTCGCTGACCGTCTGGTACGATGGCGACTGCCCGATCTGCAGGGCGGAGATCGGGCTGATGAGTCAGCTTGATCGCGGCTCGGCGATCGAGTTCGTCGATCTCAGCCTACCGGGTGCGTGCCCGAACGATCGCGTGGCGCGGTTGGCGCGGTTGCACGCCCAGCCTCGCGGCGGGCCGGTGGTCGCCGGGGCGGCGGCCTTCGTGGCCATGTGGGGTGTCCTGCCGGCCCTACGCCCGCTCGCCGTGCTGGCCTCGCCGCCGCCGGTCCTTTGGCTCCTGGAACGAGCCTACGGCCTCTTTCTGAGATTGCGCCCGGGATTGCAGACGATCTTGCGATGGGGCCTGGCGCGGCGGACGAGGAAGCGATGACAGGGCGAACGGGACATACGCCGCGCGGCGTCCTGGCCTACGGCGTTCTGGGGATCATTCCCTTCTGGTCGCTGGCCGTCGCGAGCGTACTGGCGCCGAAATGGGTGGACGTCGCTGCGGCGATCGAAGCCGTCTATGCCGCCCTGATCCTTTCATTCCTGGGCGGGGCGCGATGGGGGCTGGCGGTGCGGGACGCCGCGCCCGATCCCATCGTCGTGGGGCTGGCCATGACGCCGACCCTGGCGGGGCTCGCGGCCCTGGTTTTCCTCCCTGACGCAGCCCGCCTTCAGTTGACCGTGCTAACCGCCGCCTTGGCCCTGAACTGGGCCTGGGACGTCAGCGCCAAGGGATTGCCGCCTTGGTACGCCCGGCTCAGGACCGGTCTCACGATCGGCGCCGTCGGCGGGCTGTGCGTCGGGGTCCTGCAGGTTCCGCAGTGACCAGCGAGGGGAACGGCGACATCGCGGTGGTGATCGGAGCAGGCGGCGGCATCGGTCGAGCCCTCCTCGAGGCGCTTCGGCGCGATGCGCGGTACGGGCATGTGGTCGGCCTGTCACGGCAGCGCCCGTCGGATCTGATCGATGACGCGGATCAGACCTGGATCGAAGCCGATATACTGGAGGCGCCGAGCCTTTTGGCGGCAGCGCGGCGGGTGGCGGCCCTGGGGATGCCAACCCGCGTCATCGTGGCCACCGGCGCGCTGCACGGTCCAGGCTTTGGCCCGGAGAAGTCCCTTCGGACCCTGAACTCGGACACATTGGGTCGGCAGTTCCAGATCAACGCAATCGGCCCGGCGCTCGTCGCGCAGCATTTCCTGCCCTTGATGCCGCGTGACCGCGCCAGCGCATTTGCATCCTTGTCGGCGCGGGTGGGCAGCATCGCCGACAATGCGGCGGGCGGCTGGTACGGCTACCGGGCCTCGAAGGCCGCGCTCAACATGATCATCCGCACGGCTGCAATCGAGCACGCACGCACCCATCCGCTTGGTGTTTGCGTGGCGATCCATCCGGGTACGGTGGCGACGCCGCTCAGCCGGCCGTTCATCGGGCAGACCCCGCCGGCCCGGCTTTTCACGCCGCAGGTCGCGGCAGGCCACATCCTGCGTGTCCTTGACGGATTAAGCCCCGAGGCGACCGGTGGGTTCTACGCCTGGGACGGCGCGGCGATCCCTTGGTGAGTCACCTTCTTCACACCAGATCGGCCGCCCTGACGTGAATCTCGCCGTGCCCGCCGCGCAGCGAACGCCGCACGACCTCTGCTGACGCTCGTCGGAGGCAACGCGATCTTCGCGGCGGCCCCGTTCGCTGTCAAACCCCCGGCCCCCGAGCACTGAGGAGTTTGACAGGGAACGGGGCCCTAATAACCTGGCCCCGCTGGTGGCCCGCCTGGACGAAATGGAGGCCGCTGACGCTGCGTTCCGCGAGGCGACGCAAGCCCGCCGGGCCCATTATCTTGAGCCCGCGGGGTTTGCGCAGAGATATGCCGCCCAGGCGCCTAGATCCCGGCGCCTGGAAAAGTCCCATAAGAACGACAGTTCCACTGTACAGGATAAGGACGCGCCTTCGCCGCGAAGTTCCTCCTTCGCGCGTCCGGCTACGCCTCCCGCGCACGGCAAACGCAACGGATCCTCGGGCCAACGCCACAGCAACGGAACGTCCAGCGCCATTTGCTCTCCGGAGGGAGCAAGCGGCTTGGGCGGCGCTCAACCTGCACCCTCTGCGGCGGCCGAAATGGTGCGCCAGGAGCTCTTATGAGGCTGCCGGTCAGCAACGACACGCTGCTGCGGGTAGTCCGCCGGCGCGGCTCTCCAGCGCCCACGCCGCCCACAGTGGTTGGCATCAACGACTGGGTCTGGCGACGCAACCATCGCTACGGGACGATCATCGGTGATCTGGAACGGAGGCGGCCCATCAGCCTGCTTCCAGACCGCGAGCCGCGCCAGGGCTCATGCTTGGCTGAGCCAGCAACCGCAAATCGCCATCGTCGCTCGCGATCGGGGCGGCGCCTACGCTTTGGCGGCCGCCAAAGCGGTTCCGCATGCGGTCCAGGTCGCCGACTGCTGGCACTTGATGGAGAACGCCAGCCGCGCGTTCCTCGACGCGGTGCGCAAGTCGATGCGCCAGATCCGCGGCGCCATTGGCGCCAAGACCATCAACCCAGCCCTACTCAGCGCCAGATGTACGGCCGGGGGAAGCTAGATCTCCTACAGGCCCGGCTGATTGGCCATGCCACCTGATCGCGTCACCAAATGTGCGTCAGAGCCTTTTTTCCACGCTGCTGCACAGTGAGAAGACGTTGAGGCTTGTTCGGGTCGGGCATGCTGTACCCCTACTGCTCGCCGCGTTTCTACTGGCGACTTATCTCCCGGCTTTCACGTCAAACGCCGAGGCCAACTCTTCGCTGAAGGCTTCTGCACAACGGCGGCCTGTCGCCTGTAGACGGTCAGGACCGGGAGGTCGGGCTCGCGCGGACATCCCAGATCAATTCTACGTCGTTGACGCGGGCAAAGGGGTCTCGAACCAGTGTTTTAACGGAAGGCCCTGGGCCAAAATGCTGAAGATCCAGCATCACCGCCGTGGTCCGGCGCGGTGGTGGTCGGCTCCGGTGGGACTAGGCGGCCCATGGCGGTGTCTCCAGCGTGTCAGGGGATGGGACCGAACAGCTCGTCCAGCAGGTCGGCGAAGAAGGCTTCGATGATCCGCGCCTCATGGAGGACTTTGGCCCCTGCGGGGTCTTCATGGGCTACGACTTCCATCTCGGCGCTGAGGGGCCCAAGCTCATCGAGGTCAATACCAATGCCGGGGGCGCCTTCCTCAACGCCATGCTGGCGCGTGCGCAGAGGGCCTGCTGCCGCGAGGCGGGCGACGCGATGCGGGGGGCGCGTCCAGATGAATTCGACGCGATCGTCTGGAAGATGTTCCTGGCGGAGTGGCGGGCGCAAGGTCGCGTGGGACAGCCGCGAACAGTCGCCATCGTCGATGATCGGCTGCGGGAGCAATATCTGCTTCCCGAGTTTCTGCTGGCGCAACGCTTCTTCGAGCGCAACGGCCTCAAGGCCTGGGTGGTCGATCCGGAGCAACTGCGCTTCGTCGAGGGCCGATTGGAGTTCGAGGACCAGGCGGTCGATCTTGTCTACAACCGCCTGGTGGACTTCGCCCTGAGCGAAAGCGGCCATGAGCCGTTGCGAGAGGCCTATATGGCTGGCGCGGTTGTGCTCACGCCCAACCCTCGCAATCACGCGCTCCTGGCCGACAAGCGCAACCTGACCCTGCTCTCCGACCCGGGCGCGGCGAGCCGATGGGCGATCACATCCAGCCAGCGGCAGAGCCTGGCGGCCGTGCCCGCCACCGTCATGGTCACCGCGGATAATGCGGACCAGCTCTGGGCGGCGCGCAAGCGCTACTTCTTCAAGCCGGCGGCGGGCCATGGGGGCAAGGCGGTCTATCGCGGCGACAAGATCACCCGAGGCGTTTGGCAGGACATCCGGCAAGGCGGCTACATCGCCCAGGCGTTCGCCGCGCCCCGCGAACGGCGGATCAGGGTCGACGGCAAGATCCAGTCGCTGAAGCTGGACATGCGCCTCTACACCTATGCTGGTTCACCACTTCTGATGGCCGCCCCCGTCTACCAGGGACAGACCACCAACTTCAGGACGCCGGGGGGCGGCTTCGCGCCGGTTTTCGTCATCTGATGGGGGCGCCGCAAGTTGTCTCCACGGCGATCGTCCTGAAGGCCGGCCGCAGCGCGCGCCGAGCCTTGGATGCGGGTCTAGGCGATTGAACGGCCTGGCTTGGCTTGGCTTGGCTTGGATCAAATCCCCATCTCTGCCGTTGCGGCAGATACCCCGCGAAGGCGTCTCGCCCAGTCTCCACTGCGCATATGGGCGCGCGTCGCCCGCTTTCCGCGACGCGGCGGGCGCCGTTCCGGTCTGTTTCGAGGCGGCCGCCGTGATCACCGTGCTGGTGCTCCTGGGGCAGGTCCTCGAACTGTGGGTCCGCGAACGAACCAGCGGGGCGATCAAGGCCCTGCTCAACTTGGCTCCCAAGACCGCGCGGCGCCTCCGCGAGGACGGGACCGACGAGGAGGTCACGCTCGACCTTGTCCTCGTAGCCGACCGGCTGCGGGTCCGACCAGGCGAGAGGGCGCCGGTGGACGGCGAGATCGTCGAAGGCGGTGTGTCGATCGACGAGTCCCTGGTGACGGGCGAGTCCATGCCGGTCACCAAGCAGCCAGGGGGCAAGGTCATCGCCGGCTCGATCAACAAGACCGGCTCCTTGGTGATGCGGGCGGAGAAGGTGGGCGCCGACACCTTGCTCTCACGCATTGTGCAGATGGTCGCCGACGCGCAACGCAGCCGCGCTCCGATCCAGCGGATGGCCGATCAGGTCTCCGGCTGGTTCGTGCCCGCTGTCATCGCCGTGGCGGCCGGCCTCGCGGTAAGGCAAGCGACGCTTCGCGCAAGGTCTGTGTTTCGGAAGGGCTTACTGAGAAGAGGCAGCTCCGGCGATACGCCGGAGTGCTCCGCAAAACCAGAAACAAGCAGGATCGGGACTTCCGGAAGAGCGACCTTCACGGCGGCGGCCATTTCCACGCCCGTCATTCCGGGCATCAAATGGTCGGTGACAATCAGGCTGGGCCGAAGGCCGGCCTCGATCATGGCCAAGGCGGTTTCAGCCGAACTAGCCTCTTGGACGGCCCAGCCCATGTCCGTCAGCATCTCAGCTGTTATTGCCCGCACCGACTCTTCGTCATCCACCAGGAGAACTGTGCCCTTAGGGCCTTCGGTCAAAAACGATATCTCAGGATCCCCTGTCGTCGGGCGAACCGCCTCTTCACTTTGCGGAAGCCAAAGCTCTACGGTGGTGCCGACGCCAAGGCCGCTTTGTATGGTCAGGCTCCCGCCCAATTGTTCCGCGAGGCCATGCACCATTGAGAGCCCAAGCCCGGTGCCCTTGCCGACGCCCTTCGTCGAGAAGAAGGGCTCGATGGCTCGTGCCAGAGTGGCCTGATCCATTCCCACGCCAGTATCGGCTATGGAGACGATGACATAGCGGCCAGGCTCGAGGTCGGCGCGGTCGCCGCGCTTGATGGTTGCGCTCCGGGCCATCAGCCGCAGCGTCCCATTGTCCTCCATCGCATCGCGCGCGTTGACAGCGAGATTCAACAGAGCCATTTCCAGCTGGTTGGCGTCGGCCAAAGCTGGCGGCAGCCGGTCCTCTAGCTCGACCACCACCTTGATATGGGGGCCGATCGTGCTGGCGACCAAATCCGCCATGCCAGCCACCAATTCGCTCACATCAAGGGTCGTCGATTGCAGGGGCTGGCGCCGTGCGAAGGCGAGCAAGCGCTGCACCAGGGTCTTGGCGCGCTCGGCCGACTGGATCGCCATGGAAACCAAGCGCTGTTCGCGCTCGCCCCTGGCGCCCTTGCGTTCGAGCATGTCCAACGCCCCAAGGATCGGGGTGAGCAGGTTGTTGAAGTCGTGCGCCACGCCGCCAGTCAGCTGGCCCATGGCCTCCATCTTCTGGACCTGACGCAACTGGGTTTCGGCGAACCTCAGGCGCTTTTGCTCGCGAACGCGATCGGTCACATCGTAGGCAAATTGGTACGCCCCGATCTGCTCACCGGAGGCGTCGCGCAACACGTTGTACTTCATCTCATAGGACCTGCGGCCACGCGTGGCGTCGCCGAATTCCCCGACTTCCGTGAACTCTTCCCCTCCTAGGGCCCGCGCCCAGACCGAGCGGACCTCGGCCTGGTGGTCGGGCTGGGGCGCCAGGAGATCGAGCATCGAAAGGCCAGCCTTGGGTCGCACCCCATAAATCCGTTCGAACTCATCAGCGGCGGCCCGGTTGACGGCCATCCAGAGGAACTCCAAGTCAACAACCTGCACGAAGGCGTCTGTGCCCTCCACAATATCAGCCAGGAGCCTGCGTTCGGCGAGCGCGGCCGCGACGCGCTTTTCCAAGGTAATGGCCAAGTCTCTAAGTTCGGTTTCAGCCGCTCGCTGGGCCGTGATATCGGTGTGGACACCGACCCATTCAACAATGGAGCCGTCCGAGCCGAAGGTCGGGACCGCGCGAATCGAGAAGGTGCGCCAAGCGCCGTCGGCGCGGCGCAGTCTGTGCTCAAACAAGAACGGCTTGCGCTCGCGGACGGCCTCTTCCCACGCATCGACGGTAGGCTGAGCATCCTCCGGGTGCACGGCTGCGGCCCAACCATAGCCTTGGTATTCGTCTCGAGACTGTCCGGTGAGCCCCGCCCAGCCCGGCTGCTCTCCTACCATGCGTCCCTCGGGATCGTTGGTCCAAATCAGGCCTTCGACCGCCGCGACCGCGGCCTCGAACCGCCCATGGCTCGTCCTGAGGGCGGCTTCGGCGCCGACCCTTTGAATATGAGCCCACGAGCGCTGGGTGACTTCGCCGATCAGCGCCAGGTCGTCCTCGGTCCATGAGCGCGGGGCCGCGTCATGGATCGCCATCAAGGCTGTCAGCCGACCGTCCTTGACGAGGGGCATGCAGATCGTGGCGGCGATCCCAATCGCCTGGAAGGTCGCGGCCTCTTCGGGGGCAAGCTCGGCCAGATTATCCATGACGATCAGCGGCCGGCCAGCGCCAAGGTTGGCCACCGCCAGCTTCCCGAAGTCAGCAAGCCTGTAGTGGCCAACAATGGTCTGCGAACCTGGCGCCGCCCAATCGCCTCGGACCGTAAAGCCGTCCTGATCGGCGTCCATGTCAGCATAGGCGCAGTTCGAACCGCCCATATATTCGCCGACCATCCGCGTGGTGATGGCCAGGATCGCGTCGGCATTGTCGAGGGTTGAGAGGGCCCTGTTGAGGGTGTCGAGGAAGCGGAGGCGGGCTTCGCTTCGTCGCAGTTCGGGCGCGTCGTCCGTGACGTCACGGCCAACGGTATAGAAGGTTTGGCTGCCGGACTGCGGATTGGGCACGGCGGACCATGAGAACGCTATGGCTTGGCCGTCCGACCTCAGCAGCCTGATGCGAAATTTATGGACGGGCTCCCCCTTTTGCAAGGCCCCAACGACCTGGGCCGCGAAGGGGAGGTCATCAGGATGGATGATTTCAGAAAACGGCCTCGCAAGGAGGTCTTCTTCAGACCTCCCGAGGTGGTGCGACCAGGCCGGGTTGATACGCCGCAAAAAGCCGTCGTATGTCGCCACCGCTAGGAGATCGCGGCTCATCTCAAAAAGCTGCTCGCGTTCTTCCTCAATGCTTGCCAGTGGCTTTGGGTCCTCGTGGATTTGAGCAGGGGTCTCTGCCCAGACGCCCAGGAGCCCGGTGACGCCGCCACGTTCGCCGCGAACAGGCGTGATGTCGAAGTGCGCATCGACCCGGCCTCGCACGTCCAGGCCGAGGGTCGAGGCCGTGATACGCGCTGAAGCGCCGGTGAACACGCGCTCGAATACGGGCTGCAACGGCGACCCTGCATAGGGCCAACGCTGTTCGTCCGCCAGACCTGGGGGGTCTGCTTCGGGTCCGACGAGGGCGTTAAACGCATCGTTGTAAAGCCAGATCCGGTCCTTGCCCCAGCCGACGAACATGGGCTGTTTCGAGTTCAGCATGAGCTCGACAAGAGCCTTCAAGACGGGTGGCCACTCCGCTGGTGCGCCAAGCAATGTGGACGTCCAGTCGAAAACACGCAGGCGCCGGCGCGTATCGCCCTCGCCGTCGAGGAAGGCCCTGTTTGGCTCCAGCACGGCGAGCTCCCGTTCGCTCATCTGGAAATCTTCCCCGGCGCAGGTCCAGCAAAATAGGCTCTGGCCAAGTTGAAAGCGATACGGGACCGGGTCGTTCCACTGAGGGCGATGATCGGCCAGCTCCGTTGGGTCCGACACGCGTCGCCTGACATCATTGACAAGGCACACCTTGCGAGAGAGTGCGCGCTGCTCGCGAACGCCTTCACGGCTTGGCTCGGGTGTCCAGGACATCCCGAACACGGGCCGCCATCTGCTCAAACGTGAACGGCTTGCCGATCAATTCTACCCCGGCAACCGGGAAGCTGGACCCGTCGAGCCTGAAGAACAGCTCGCCCGAGACCTCGGCCGGCTTGCCGGTGCTCGCCCCGTGATAGCTGTTCAGGGCATTGCTTTCAGCATCGGCGCGCAAGGCGGCGATTGGCCGGCCGATATACTCGTTCGCAGTATATCCGAGCAGATCCAGTTCCGCCTGGTTCGCCCGCAGTATCAGGCCATCGCTCCCAACCAGATGAAGCCCGATCGAGCCGTTATCAAAGAAATCTTCGAGAGCAGCCGCAAATTCGTCGGTCGAACCCAATGTGGCGCGGTTGGGCTCAATAGCCATCGGGGGCCTCACACTGGACGCGTCGTGGTCGACGCAACAAGTTTCAGTTAGGTCCCCCGACCTTGCATGTTTTCTACTCCGGGCTCGCTGGGCAGGTCGAGCGTGAATTAGGGGATAGGTCGCGGGAGGGGGAGCTTGCACGTCGTGATCTCTCGCGCCTGGGTCCTGCGGCGCGTAGCGTCTTACCGGCGCCTGTCGCTCTTTCTGACGATGTGTGAGAGCGCCTCGACCGAATACGGCTTCTGCAACAGGGGAAAGCCCTTTTCCTTACTGTCGGATAGAGCCTCGCTATAACCGGAGGTCAGGATAATCGCCTTTTGCGGCTAATGCTCTAGGCCGTAGTGACGATTTAGGATTCCCATCGAGAGGCGGTTCTGATTCAACGCTGCTTTTTGGAGGCGGTGTTGGAAGGCGAAGTTCTTCGGGACGATCAGTGGGCTCGGATCGAGC